>NZ_JBEPOH010000001.1:1316491-2632982 GCF_040546685.1 Variovorax sp. OAS795 | reverse complement strand
GTACTGCTGGCAGTAGCCCAGGTAGACGGTTTCGGCATCCGCCGGCAGCACACTGCGCGCCACCAGGAAGCGGGTCCAGGCCATGCCGCTGTCGAACGGAATCAGCGTGTGGTCCAGGTCGAACAGCGCGAGCTTCATCGCAGCAAACGGAACCGGAGATCGCGTCCGGCTAGGCGGCCGAAGCCGCCGGTGCCTTCGGCTGCGCCGGCGGCCGCAGCCGGGGCGGCACCTGCGGCAGCTGCAGCTGCGCGGGCAGCACGCCGCGCAGCGCATTGCACACCACCAGCTTCTGTGCCGCCTTCAGGTCGTCCAGCGAGAGACTGCGTTCCGTGGCCTCCCAGATCGAGTCCTCGATCAGCACGCCGCGCATCACGCCGGGCAGCGCGCCGTCGGCCACCGGCGGCGTCCACCAGCGCCCGCCGATGCGCGCGAACACGGTGCTGCGCCCGCCTTCGACCAGCCGCCCGTCCTCGGTGAAGAACAGGCTGTCGAAGGCGCCGACGCGCTCTGCCGTGCGCACGCCGGCATCGTAGTGCTGGCGCACAGTGGTCTTGTGCGCGGCCAGCGGGTTGGCATTGGGAAGGCGCTGGCTTGCAATGAGCAGCTTCACCGCACCGGGAGGCAGCGGCGGCAGCGCCGAGTGCGTGATGCCGATGCGCCCATCGTGCGCAAGCGCCAGGCGCAGCCGCGAGGGCTGGTCGGGTGCCAGCGTGGGCAACGCATGGCCGAGCGCCTCCATCGCGGCCTCGCGGTCGAATTCGAAGCCCAGCACGCGCGCGCTGCGCGCCAGCCGTGCCAGGTGCCGCTCCAGGTGGCGCAGGCCTTCGCCCGGCGTGGCCAGCATGGTTTCGAAGAGCTCGAAGCCCGGGTCCAGGGCCGTGAGAAAACGGGCCTTGAGCAGGCATTCCTCGAACTCGTCGGCCGCGTTGCTGTCCTGCACGATGCCGGCACCGATGCCCAGGCGCAGCGGCCGCGCGCCCCCGGTTTCCGCACCCAGCGTGAGCGTGCGAATGGCGACCGAGAGGCAGAAATCGCCGATCGATGCGCCCTCTGCCGGCGCACCGATCCAGCCGATGGCGCCGCAGTAAAGACCGCGTGGCGTGCTCTCCAGCCGGGCGATCCATTCCATGGTGCGGTGCTTGGGCGCCCCCGTGATCGAGCCGCACGGGAACACCGCGCGCAGCAGCTCGGGCATGCCCACGCCGGGGCGCAGCGCCGCCTGCACGGTCGATGTCATCTGGAACACCGTGGCATAGGGCTCGATGGCAAAGAGCGTGGGCACCTTGACCGACCCGGTGCAGGCCACGCGGCCGATGTCGTTGCGCAGCAGGTCGACGATCATCACGTTCTCGGCGCGGTTCTTGGTGTCCACCGACAGCAGCCGGGCCATCTCGCTGTCGCCTTCGGGCGCGCCGGCGCGCGCCGCGGTGCCCTTCATGGGCCGCGCAGTGAGCACGCCGGCGTCGTTGGCGCAGGAAGAGCTCGGGCGAGCACGAGAGCACGTGCGTGACGGCGTCTTCGCCGCTTTCGGGCAACGCGATGAGCGCGCCATAGGCCACGGGCTGCCGCTCGCGCAGGCGCCGGTACAGCGCCACGGGCGAGCCGAGGCTGCGGCCATGCAGCCGGTAGGTGAAGTTGACCTGGTAGGTCTCGCCCGCGGCAATGGCCGCGTGGATGCGTGCGATGGCTTCAGTGAATTCGGCCTCGTCGATGCTGGGCTGCAGGTCCATCACGCCGGCGGGCTGCGGCTGGCCGGCGTCGGGCGCACCCTCCTGGCTCGCGAGCCAGCACGCGACTTCTGCGGCCGAGAGTTTTTCGCAATCGCGGTACATCAGCACGCGCAGGGCCGAGGCGTCGTCGGCCGCGAGCCGCGCCTGCCCGGCATGCAGCAGCTTGGCGCCCCATTCGTAGTCGGCCAGCAGCACCGCGTGCAGGCCTTGCCGCAGGTCGGCATCGACGCGCGCCCACATGCCGTCGAGCCCGGCCGCGTCGGTGCACCGGTGCTCGCGCACGAAGCCGGTGTGCAGGCGGCTGGTGGGCTGCCCGGGCGTCGAGCCGCAGTCGTCGAGGAGCGCGAAGCAAGGCACGGTCAGCTCCAGTCGTCCATGTCGTGCTTGATGCGGTGGCGGTTGGCGATCAGCTCGTCGACCGTCGGCTCATTGCGCAGCGCGCGCCGGATCGCGAGCTTGGTGGCTTCGTAGTTGGTGCGGTACATGTCTTTCTTGTCCAGGTCCTCGTGTTTCGCGCAGCGCGGATCGATCCACACCAGGCTGATGATGCACAGCGTATTGGCATGCTCCCTCGGAATGATGCCCTCGATCAGGCAGTCGACCACCGCATCGGCCGTGGCGCTCTGCACCACGCCGCCGAACAGGTCGATATTGGCCACGTCCTTGAGCGTGACCTTGGGCACCATGATGGTCGCGGGCCGCACGAGCTGGTTGCAGGCGCGGATCGCGAACATCGCGGTGTGGCCCTTGCTCTGGGCCATCATGTTGGCAAAGGCCTGGCCCACCGGGCCATCGGTCGCGCCGATGAGGATCTCGGGCATGGCGTCGGTGAACTGGCCTTCCCTCGCGAGCACGGTGGCTTCGCCGGCATGGAAAAGATAGGGATGTGTCATGGGCACTCGCGGTTGAAAGTTGGGAAGGGAGTCACAGGCACAGGATCAGCTCGCCCTTGCCGTCGGCCGACAGATCGCCCAGCCGCCGCTCGATGCGGCGTGCCGGCAGGTCGCTGAACAGGCCGCCGTGGCGCGCGAGGTCTCGCGCCAGCAGCGCCCAGAACACCGGCGTCGCGGCCCGGTTGGCAACGAAGGTCAGCGAGGTTCCGATGCCTTCCGGCAAGGCCGCACCAGCCTCCGCCAGCACGATGCTGCCGCGCCGCATGCCGAAGCCCGCATGCGCGCCCACGCGGCCGCCCACGCCGATCGTACCCGCCACCATGCGCGAACCCAGGAAGGCCCCCGCGCCGCCATGGACCAGCGCGGTGCCGCGGCGCATGCGGTCGCCGAAGCGCTCGCCCGCATTGCCGTGGACCACCAGCGTGCCGCCGCGCATGCCGTCCATGCTGCCGGGCAAGGTGCTGGCGGCAAAGTCGCCGACGTCGCCCTTGACGTCGATGCGGCCGCCGGCCATCTCGCAGGCCGCCAGGAGGCCCGCATGGCCTTCGATGCGCAGTTCACCGCCGCGCATGCAGCCGCCCGCGTAATGGCCCGCATGGCCTTCGACGTGGATGCTGCCGCCGTCCATCTGCCAGCCGATGCGGTCGAAGCGCTCCAGGCTGCCCTCAAAGCGAAGCACGCCCTCCTCGCCCGGTGCCATGTCGAACAGCTCGGCCAGCGCCAGTGTCTCGTTGCCGTGGGCCACGGGCAGCTGCTGCACCTGCGCGGCCGGGAGTGCCGAAAGCGACGCCGGCGTGATGCCGCGCAGGTCGACGCGCAACGGGGGCGGCTGGCGCAGCCTGAAATGCCATCCGCTCATGGGGCCTCTCCCGCGTTGCCGAGCAGCTTGTGCAGGTGAAAGTGGAACGGGCCCAGCTTGCCGCCATAGTTGCCGGCCGAGATGCGCAACAGCCCCCCGGCCGGGCCGATGCCGATCGCCGCTTCCATCCCCACGCGCATGGCCGCCGCCACGTCGCCCTCGGTCAATCCGTCGATCACGATCTCCATCACGCAGCCGATGTCCTGTGCGGATTCGCCGCCGCTCGCCAATTCGCTGCGGGGCACCAGGCCGACGAGGCTGGGGCAGAACGCATCGTTGGTCGAGGCGCTGAGGTTCGCATAGCGGCTGCCGACCTTGGAGCCCGAGCGCACCACGCCACCCGGAAAGGGCATGACCACGTTGCGCAGCCGCTTCATCGCCGCGACCGCGGCTTCGGCGGCGGCCAGTGCGCCGTCGGTGTCGCGTGCCAGCAGCAGCAGGTTGCCGCCGCCGACAGCCTTGACCACGGGCGTGTCTTCCTCGGCGACGAACTCGCCGTCCATCACCGGCACGCGCCAGTAGCGCACGCCGTCGATCACCTTGGAGATCTGCCAGCCGTCGCCGAAGAAGCGCAGGTTCTTGCCGAGCGCGGCCACGTCGCTGCCCATGCCCTTGGGCAGCCCCGCGAACACGGCGGTGGTCGGGCAGGTCAGCACGCACTGGCCGACGCGCCTTTCGAGCTGCTTGCCGAGTTCCTTGCCCGACATGGAAAAGATCAGCACGCTGACGCCCGGCCGCCCATCGGGTGTTTCATGCAGGCCGAGTTCGCGCTCGATGCCGGCCTCGCAGCCGCAGGCGATCACCGAGGTGGCGAAGCCCGTGGCCGAGACGCCGGCGTGGCGCGCCCATTCCATGGTGTGCGCCGTGACGAGGATGCGGGTGGCCTTCATCGGAAAGGCCTCGGCGAAGGTGTCGTCGATGACGACGCCGTTGCGCTGCACGGAGCCTGCCGCCGCCGCCATCATGGCGACGCGTCCTGGAAGCAGGCAGCCGGCAGCAGGCGCCCGCCGTTGCAGCACTGGCACAGCTCGTCATGGCCGATGGCGATGTGGTCGAAGTTGACCGAGCCTTCGGCCGCGAGATGCCGGCGCAGTCGCTTCTCGATGCCGCGGTCGTAGTCCGGCGCCACGAAGTGCGTGCCGCCCACCGGCACCGCGGTGATGCGTCCCGCGCGGGACACCAGCACGCCGTCCTTGAACACGTACTCGGGCGTGGCGAACATCGCCTCGCGGTCGGGGTTCTCGCGGTACACCGCGATGTCGGCCGCCGCGCCCTCGCCCAGGTGGCCCCGGTCGCGCAAGCCCAGGAGGCGCGCGGGGCCGGCACGCGTCATGATCGCGATCTCGTACAGCGAGAGCTCCCGCGTGATCGAGCGCAGCGCGGCCTGCGCCGCCACCTCGGGGTGCAGTTTTGCGAGCTGCTCTTCGCGAAAGCTGCGGTCCATCAACAGGCGGATCAGGTGCGGGTAGCTCGTGAACGGACCGCCGTTGGGATGGTCGGTGGTCAGCACCACGCGCCACGGGTCGTCGACCAGCAGGAAGATCTCCAGGCCTATGACCCACTGCAGCGCATTCACGTAGCTCTGCTCGCGGTAGCGGAACGGCACCACGCCGCAGCCCGCTTCGCATTCGATGTCGGCACCGATCCACTTGCGAGGATCGGCCAGGCCCGACTGCGCATGCTGGCGCATCGTGTCGCCCGAGGCCGTGACGGTCTGGCCGAACATGATCTGTCCCACGTCGATGCTGACATTCTTGTTCGCGTTCACCACTTCGGCCAGCTGCAGTGCGGCCGACGAGAACTTCTTCGGCCCCTCGGTGCCGTAGGCGTGGAACTGGATGTGCGTGAGGTGGCCGGGCAGGCCGTCGAGTGCGGCGATGGTGTCGAGCGTGGACTGGATGTTGCCGGCCACGCCCAGGTTGCTGCCGTGGATGTGCAGCGGATGCGGCACGCCCAGTTCGCGCAGCGCACGCGCGAGCGTGTGCACCACCTGCCGCGGCGTGACCTGCCAGTGCACATGGTTCTCGTCCACGTCGAGCTTGCGCTGGTTGAACTTGAAGGCCGAAATGCCGCCGGGGTTCACCACCTTCACGCCCATCGCCTTGCTGGCGTTGAGGGTCCAGCCCGCGTAGTCGCGGATGCGCTCGAAGTCCCAGCGCTCGGCCAGCATGCGCAGGAACAGCTCGTCGTTGCCGAGCATCACGTACGCGCCGTGGTCGAGGATCGGCGTGTCGCCCATCTCCATGTGCGTGTGGCGCGCGTTGCAGGCCATCATGGCCGGCTCGAAGGCCGCGGTGTAGCCCATCTCGACGTAGCGGTAGCCGGTGGCCAGCGTGCCGGGCGTGCAGGTGCCGCAGGAGGCCAGCTCCAGCAGGTTGTCGGGCAAGGCCAGCGGGTTGCCGTTGGCGCGGTGGTCCTCGGGCATCAGCATGCGCGCGAGGTTGACCTTGCCGCCGCCGATGTGGGTGTGCATGTCGATGCCGCCGGCCATCACGATGCAGCCGCTCATGTCGATCTCTTCGGTGGCCCTTTCGTGCGGCGCCAGCGCGACCATGCGGCCGTCGCGCAGGTAGAGGTCGCGCACCTCGTCGCAACCGTTGGCGGGATCGATGACGCGGCCGCCGCGCAGGCCCAGCGTGGCGGTCATTGCACGCGCTCCTTCTTCTGCGCCTTGACCGCATCCGCGAGGCGCCGGACCACGCCGGCCACGCTGGGCAAGTTGTCTTCGTACACCGGCCGCAGCGGCAGCATCACCGAGCCGTCGGTGCGGAACAGATGGCCGGCGGAGCCGATGCCCGGCGTCGAGACGGGAATGAACACGCTGTCTGCCGACCCTGCCGGCAGGCGCATGGCCGGATGGCCGAGCACGATGCAAGGTGCTTTCGTCGAAGGCGGTGCGGGTTCGGGGCCGTAGCTCGACACCCACAGCAGCGCGTCGACCGCGCCGTCGGCCAGCAGCCGCCCGGCGTCGAAGCACAGCGGCTCGTGCTCCAGCCCGAGCGGCCCGGCACGCGAACGCAGCGGCAGGCCCGAGAGCCACGCGAACACCTGGTTCACGGTGGAGGCGCCGTCGCCTCCGCCCAGCGCCAGCGAGGCCGCACGCGTGCTGCGGTTGAGGGTGCCGACGATGCGCTGGATCGCTTCGATGATGAGCGCACCTTGCGCCGGCAGGCGCGCCGATTCGTACACCAGCACCGCATAGCGAGCCGCCTTCAGGCGCGCCGCCAGCGCCGACAGGCCGGCGGGTACGCGCGCTGCGCCGGCCTGCACGCGCCCCGCCACGAGCGCCGCAAGCAGCGACACGGTGTCGAACAGGTCGCCATGCAGGGGCAGCGTCTCGATGGCCAGGTCTTCGCGTTCCCCGGCGCCGCAGCGGCGGAAGAACTCGGGGTAGTGCGCCGCGGGCTCCTCGGTCACGCAGACGATCAGGTCGGCGCGCGTGCGCACCTCCGCCAGCGTGGTGCTGAAGCCGCCGCGGTCCTGCAGCGCGCGCAGGCCCTGCATCAGCGCCGTTCCCTGGGCCGGGTCGCAGATGGCGCCGGTCTCCCAGGCCAGCGCAAAGAGCGCCCGCGCACCGGCGACGTCGGTGCCGAGGCCGCCGAACAGCGGCTGCCGGCTGGCGGCCAGCAGCGAGGCCGCGGCGGCAATGGCGGTGTCCAGGTCGCCATCGCGGCCCCCGACCTGCGGCTGCGCCGTGCGGCCGGCCGCATCGAACCAGGACAGGCCTTGGCGCGCCCGCGGGCAATCGCTGCCCACGAGCTTCAGCGGCGTGCCGGCGGGCCCGGCCTCGATCCCGAAGCTGTCGCACAACAGGGGGCAGAACGGACAGGTCCAGGGGGCATTGCCGGTCTGCGCGGCAGTGTCGGGTTCATTCATGGGCAGGCAGCCACGCAAGCCATGTGCCATTCACCCCCAAGGCCCGCGCCCGTGGGATGGCGGCCCGCTGACACACGGTTTGTGAGACATAGTGTTGCGCTTTTGGCGGTCAATGCGTGCCGGCCGGGGCCTCCGGCGGAGGCTGCAAGCGCCATCGGGGATGGCACGGTTCGTGTGTGCAGCCGGTTGATGGCATGCCTCCCCCACCCCCGTTGCGCCGCCTCCGGCAGATCAGCGGCGCACGCGCGGCAGTTGCAGGTCGTGCAGCGCGCTGGCCACGAGCCAGGCATCGGCGCCGGCCGCGCGGGCCTGCGCCAGGTCGTCCTCGCTGCGGATGCCGCCGGCACCGATGACCATGGCGGCCGGTGCCAGGCGCCTCACGTCCCGCAGGGTTTCCAGGTCGGGGCCGGCGCCCGAGCCGACGCGCTCCAGCGTCATCACGATCAGGCGTCCGGGCCACAGGTCGACCGCCTCCCAGCAGCCGGCGGGGTCGAGGCGCTGGCCGTCGCGCCGGTCCAGCGACAGTGCGGCCCCGGCATCGTTCCCCGCAAAACAGCGTTCCAGCGCCTCGCGCGAGCGCAGCGATTCGCTGCCGTACACCAGCACGATGCGGGGGGCATGGGGCGCCAGTTGGGCCCGCAGCGCCTCGCCGGCGCCGGCATCGGCCAGGCCCGCGTCGAGCCACAGTTCGACCCCGGGCAGTGCCTGCAACAAATCGACCAGCACCGCGACCTGCACCGCGCCGCCTTGCAGGGCATCGAGGTCGGCCACGTACAGCTGCCGCGCCGCACAGTGGTCGCACAGGATGCGCGCCACGGTCACCGGATCGCTGCTCGCGCACAGCGCCGACACGATCGGCCGGTAGGCCTTGCGGTCGCCGCGCACCGCCCGCACCACCTGGCCGTTCAGCAGGTCGACGACGGGGATCAGGTTCAGTTCGGAAGTCATGGGGAAGAGCCCGGAAAGTGGATGATGAAATGACGAAACGCGTGTTTGTCTATGAGTATCTCAGCGGCGGCGGCTGGAGCGACTACGGCGACGACGCGGCGGCGGACGAACTGCTGCCGCTCGGCCTGTCGATGCGCGATGCCATGGTGGCGGACCTCGTGCGCGCGGCCGATTGTTCGGTCTCTGCGGCGTCCTGCGAAACCGGGAACACCCTGCCCCGCGGCGCAGCGGCGGTGAGGCCGCTCGCCAATGAATCGGCCTTCGACTTCGTGGCGCGGCAAAGCGCGCTGCATGACCTGGTGTGGCTCGTCGCCCCCGAGACGGACGGCCTGCTGGCGCGCTTCCAGCGCACCGTGGGCAACGCGCGCTGGATGGGCTGCAGCGCCGAAGCCATCGAACTGACGGCAGGCAAGAAAGCCACGCTCGCGCACCTGGCCGCCCATGGCGTGCAGACGCCACTGGCCTTTGCAGGCGATGCCTCGATCGCGCGCTGGGTGGTCAAGCCCGACGATGGCGCCGGCGGCGTGGCCACCCATGTGCACGGCCGCCATGCGGATGCGCTCGACGACGCGGCCCGGCGCACCGAGGCCGGCGCCAGCCTGGCGCTCGAGCCGTGGATCGAAGGCGAGGCCCTGAGCCTCTCGCTGCTCTGCACGGCGCAGAATGCCGAAATGCTCAGCATCAACCGGCAACGCATCTCCATCGACCCGCACGGACGGCTGTCCTTCGATGGCGTCAGCGTCGATGCGGTGGGCCCGGACGATCCGCGCCGCGCTCCGCTGGCGTCGCTGGCCCGGCAGGTGGCACGCGCCATCCCCGGCTTGCGCGGCTTCGCGGGCATCGACCTGGTGTGGCATGCGCGGCGCGGTCCGGTGGTGATCGAAGTCAATCCGCGCGTCACCTGCGCCTACGTCGGGCTCTCGGCCGCGCTGGGCCGCAACCTGGCCGCGGAACTGCTGGCAGACAGGCTGCACGGCCGCGTTGTGCCGGATCGGGAACTCGCGCGTGCAGTCGCCTGAACGCGCCACCATCGGGTGGGACATCGGCGGCGCGCACGTCAAGGCCTGCCTGCTGCAAGGCGGCAAGGTGGCCGACGTGGCGCAATGGGGCTGTCCGCTGTGGCAGGGCCTCGACCATCTGACGCGCGCGCTGCAAGCCGCACGGGCGCGCTGGCCCGGCCTCGGCGCCGCGCGGCATGCGGTGACCATGACCGGCGAGATGGTCGATCTCTTTTCCGACCGCGAAGCCGGTGTGCGCGGCATTGCCGCGGCGCTGGCGTCGTCGCTGCCCGTGCCGTCCGACGCCCTGCACTTCTTCGCGGGCGATGCGGGCTGGTGCGCCACCGCGGCCGACGTGGCGCGGCATTGGGAGCACATCGCCTCGGCCAACTGGCTCGCCACCGCGCGGCATGCGGCGCTGGTGTTTCCCGAAGGCGTGCTGGTCGATATCGGCAGCACCACCACCGACCTGATCGCCTTCGGCAACCGGGGCGTGCTGACCACCAGCCGCACCGACGCCGAACGCCTGGTGAGCGGCGAGCTCGCCTACCACGGCGTGGTGCGCACGCCGGTCTGCGCATTGACGCAGCGCATCGCATGGCGCGGCCAGGCCAGCCACGTGATGAACGAGTTCTTCGCCACCACGGCCGACGTCTACCGCTTGTGCGGCGAGCTCGATCCCGCGCACGACCTGTACCCGAGCGCCGACAACGCCGACAAGAGCCCGGCCGCCACGTGCCAGCGCCTCGCGCGCATGGTGGGGCTGGACGAGCGAGATGCCTCCGCGGGCGAATGGTTGCAGCTCGCGCAGACCTGGCGCGCGGCGCAGGTCGAAGCCATTGCCGGGCAATTGCGCCGCGTGCTGGCCGCGCATGCACTGACGCGCGAGGCCGTGATTGTGAGCGCGGGCTGCGGTGCGTTCCTGGTGCCTGATCTCGCGGCCGCGGCGGCTTCGGAAAGCCCGGGCTTCGTGCCGCGCCGCTTTGCCGCCTATGGCGGCGACGTGGCGAAGGTCTCGCCCGATGCGGCCGCGGGCACCACCGCCTGGGCGCAGGTGTGCGCCCCCAGCGTGGCGGTGGCCGCGCTGTTCGAAAGGGAGCACGACTGATGTGGGTCGTCAAGATCGGCGGCAGCCTCTGTTCGGACCCGGTGCTGCCGCAATGGCTCGACCTGCTGACGCAGATCGGCGGCGGCCGCGTCACCGTGGTCTGCGGCGGCGGCACCTTTGCCGATGAAGTGCGGCGCGTGCAGTCGCATTGGCAGTTCAACGACCTGGCCGCGCACAACATGGCGGTGCTCGCGATGGCGCAGACGGCCTACCAGCTGCACGCGATGAACCCGGCGCTCCAGCTGGCCACGCGCAAGACCGACATTCCCGAGCTGCTGCGCCGGGGAAAGACGGCCCTCTGGCTGCCGCTCGAACTGCGCCGCGACAAGGCCGACACGCGCACCGGATGGGATGCCACATCGGACACCATCGCGCTCGATCTTGCGAAGCATCTCAATGCCGAGCAGCTGGTGCTGGTCAAGTCCTGTGCCATCGACCCGAAGATGACGCTGGCGGAGCTCGGCGATGCGGGCGTGCTGGACCGGCAGTTCGCCGATCGGTCCGACGACGCGGCGTTTCCGATCACGCTGCTGCACAAGAACCAGCTGTCGACCATGCGCTCGCTGCTGCTGGGCGAGGCCACCTTCACGCCCCGCTGACCGGCCGACGGATCGGCAAAGGTTGAACTTGAGGTTCAGGCCGGGGCCGCCTCCACCACGGGCTCGCCATGCAGCAGCGCGGCCAGTGCCGCGAGCCGCTCGGGGCAGAGCGCAGTCTTGCGGTCGGCCACGCACACCGCGCTGCGGAACCCTGCAAAGTCGGGTGCCAGCGCGCGCAGCAAGGGCATGTGCGCCACGCGCAGCGCGCCCGCGGCGCCGGCCATGCGGCCCGACGCGCGCACCTGCGCCACGAAGGCATGCAGCTCGGCCATCGGCACCGCATCGAACAGGCTGCCCGCGAGCTTGTCGGCGGTGTCGACCATGATTCCCGGAAAATCCAGTGCACAGGCGTGCGCGGTGAGCGCGGCGTCGAGCCCGCGGTCGGCAATGAAGACCGGCACCACCGGCCATCCGCAGGCCGCGAGCGCATCGAGCACCGCGAAGGCCTCGGGATCGCGCTCGATGCCGACCTTCACATAGTCGACACCGCAGGCACCGACGGCATCGACCTGCGCGCGGATGCGGTCCAGCGCATGCATCGGCAGGTCGCCGATGGTTGCGCTCACCGGCAAGGCGATGCCGTGCGCGCGCAGTGCGCCCACGATGGCATCGATGGTGGCCACGGGCAGGCCGCCCAATGCGCCTTCGCCGGGCTCCTTGAGGTCGATGAAGTCGGCCCCGCCGCGCGCCGCGGCCAGCGCTTCATCCACACTGCGCACGCTCACCAGCATGCGCGTCATGATGCGCGCTCCGGCGTGCCGGCACGATGCCGTGCCACCGCGGCGCGCAGCCACGCCCAGGCTTCATGCTCTTCGGCGCCGGCGGTCTTGTCGATCGCGATCTGCAGGTAATTCATCTCGGTTTCCACTTTCTCGAAAGGCAGCATGTGAAGCCGGCTGACCAGCACGGCCCCTTCGATCACCGCGGCCTGCGCGCGGTTGAAGCCGACGAAGGGCGCATGCGTGGCCTCGTGCACCGCCGACATGCGCAGCACGGGGCGCTGCGCGTCGTCGCGCTGCTCGGCCAGCGCGAGTTCGACATGGCGCAACGCGGCGGCCAGGCGCACGCCCGCGATGCGTTCGGCCGGCAGCGTGGGCCACGACCTGCGGCCCGTGACGCAGCCCGCGAACACGCGCGTGTCGCAGACGATGTTGAGCACCGCATGGCCGGTGGCCACGATGTTGTCGTGCGTGGTCGAGGGCTTGAACGGCATCAGCAGGATGCCGTCCTCCCGGTAGCGGATGCCCATCGGCGCCACGTGCGGTTGGCCGCCGGGCGCCACGGTGGTCACCACGGCTTCGAAGATCTGGTCGTTCATGAGGGGGATGGCGCGGTGGGGGCGCCCACGGCGCCGGGCTCGGCCGCATGGGTGGCGTTGTTCTTCGGTGTCTTCATGGTGGTTCCGGGCGCGCACCAGCGCGCAAGGTCTTCGGCCGGCCGCGGTGCGGCGCAGCCCCAGTCGAGCGGCTGGTCCTGCACATAGCGCTTGCCCAGCTGCCACGCGATCTCGGCGCGCGCAAGCTCCACGCCCATGTAGAACGCATGGTCGGCATCGTCCTGCAGCTTGAGTTGCGGCCAGAGCTCGAAGGCACCCTGCCCCAGCCGCAGGCCGTCGCGGTTGTACACGTGCAGGCCCAGCGGCGAAATCTGCACGCGGAAGTTCGGGTCGCGCACCTGCGCGGCGATCTCGCCGATCTCTTCGGGCGTGTCGGGAAACGGGTGCTTCGCATGCACCGTCATCAGCGCATCGCTCATGCCCTTGGGCAAGGTGGCGTTGCGTGCCGCCGCATGCATGATGCGGCGCGCCCAGTCGGCCTCGCTCACGGCGCGGCGCGCATGCTGGCTCACCTGCGTGGTCAGCACCGCCGCCACGTTCAGCTCAGCCGCAATGCCGAACAGCACCGCGTTGATGCCGCTGGTGTCGGCCTCGGTCAGCTCGGTGAGGTTGCCCACGCCGAGCATGATCGGCGCATCGGGGAAGCGTTCGCGCAGCCGGTGGTAGCGCACGATCGATGCCGTGAGTCCGAAGGGGATCGGATCGAGGATCGAATCGGCCAGGAAGGCGCGGCCGCGGCGCTGCATCTGCGCCACCGCTTCGTACAGCGAGTCTTCATCGGCCGGCACGCGCGGGATCAGCACCGGCGTGGCGTCGACTTCGTCGGCGATCCACAGCGTGTCGAGCGTGAGGCTCAGCAGGTAGTCGGCACCGGCCTTGCCGCCGGCCAGCAGCTCCTGTGCGTCGCTCGAATCGACGCTCACCTGGAAGCCTTCGGCCTTCAGTGCCCGCACGCTGTCGGCCAGGTGGTCGAAGCGCGTCTCAGGCAGGCAGCCCAGGTCGATCACGTTGGCGCCGTCGGCTGCCAGCTGCCGCGCGCGCTCGATGATCTCGGGCACCGTGCGCCGCGGCGCATCGACGATCTCGGCGAAGATCGCGACCTCGTACTCGCTGAGATCCACGGCACGCGCGCTGCGGTTGAAGTGCCGCGGCAGGTCTTTCAGTTCTTGCGGGCCGCGCTCCACCGGAACGCCGAAGTGCAGGCTCAGGGCCTCCACATCGCCGCGGCAGCGGCCCGGCACCATGATGCGGTCGGCCCGGCGCGGCGCGGCGCCCTCGCCTTGCGCTTCGGTCACCACGGGTGCCGCAACGCGGCGGCGGATCATGTCGGCCGTCATCAGTGCGGCCACCTGCAATCCGATCTCCCTCACCTCCCATGTGAACGGTGCCGCCTCGATGCCCGCCAGCACCCGCGCGAGGCTGGCTTGGGCGAGGCGCCCGGTCAGGAAGACGATGTGTTCCATGCGAGAGAGAGTTCCTTCATGCGTGCATCGAGCACGGCTTCGAGTTCGGCCGGCGACGAGACCACCTGGCAGAAGTCGATGCCGCGCAGCCGCTCCACGTTGTCCAGCTCGATGCGGCGCGGCCGCAGCGTGACCCAGTCGTGCGGCGACTTCGTGACCACCACCGGTTCGGTATCGCATGCAAACACGATGCCAGGAATGCCGAGCTTGCCGGCCTGCGCGAACATGTTGGTCGGCAGGGTGTCGCTGATGCCGAATGCGCACTTGGCCACCGTGTTGCTGGTGGCCGGCGCCACCACCACCGTGTGATAGACGTCGTCGTAGAGCATGCCCACCGGCACGCCGCTCGCGGTCTTGTCGCGGAACACGCGAAAGCGCTTCTTCAGCGCTTCGATGTGCAGCTTGTAGATGGGCAGCACCTCTTCAGCGGCGGCCGAGAGGAACAGGTCCACCGAGGGCAGCCGCGCCGCGAGCGCCAGCGACTCTTCGAGGAAATGGCCCGAGCCCGTGATGCACCAGGCCATGCGCGAGCGCGGCGGCGATGCGGGCAGCGGTGCTTCATCTTCTTCCGCCACGAGGGCAGCGCCGCGCGGGTCGAACTTGCCCGTATCCCGCGGCGGCTCCCCGTTCGTCGTCATCGCCCGCGAGCCCGCCGGCTCAATCGGGTGGAGAGATCTCGATGTGGAGCTTGTGGAGTTTTCGGTACAAGGTGTTGCGGCTGACATCGAGCGCCTTGGCGACGTTGCTCACGTTCCAACGATGCTGCTCGAGCATCTGCAACAGCACTTGCCGCTCGTTGGCCTGGATCGGGTTGAGTTTGACCGCAGGTGCCGCGTCGGCGGGCACAGCGTCGGATGCTTCCGCGGCTTCGGATGCAGCCGCCAGCGCAGCATGGGCCGAGACGGGCGAAGGCGCAGTCCTTGCGGCCAGCGAGGGCAGGTGTTCGCGCGTGATGGTCTTGCCGTCGGCCAGCGCGGCGGCACTGCGCAGCACGTGGCGCAACTGGCGCAGGTTGCCGGGCCAGGCATAGGCCATGAGCACGCGCTCGGCATCGTCGCCGAGCCGGCTGTCGCTGCCGCCCTCGTCCTTGAGCACGTCATGGATCAGCTCGCGCTTGTCGCTGCGGTCGCGCAGCGGCGGCAGGTCGAGCTCGATGCCCGCGAGCCGGTAGTAGAGGTCTTCGCGGAACCGGCCGTCGCGCACGAGGCTCGGCAGGTGCTGGTGGCTGGCGCTCACGAGCTGAAAATCGACCGGGTGCGTTTCCTCGGTGCCGAGCGGCGTGACCTGGCGCTCGTCGAGCACGCGCAGAAGGCGCGCCTGCAGCTCCAGCGGCATGTCGGCGATCTCGTCGAGGAACAGCGTGCCGCCATCGGCCTGCAGGATCTTGCCGCGCCGGCCGCTGCGCTGTGCGCCCGTGAAGGCGCCGGCCTTGTAGCCGAAGAGCTCGGATTCGATCAGCGTCTCGGGCAGGCTCGCGCAATTGACGGCCACGAAGGCGCCTTCGGCATGCGGGCTGCTTTCGTGGATGGCGCGTGCGAACACCTCCTTGCCCGAACCCGTTTCGCCGCACAGCAGGACCGGCGTGCGGCGCGCGACCACGCGGCGCGCAGTGTCCAGGTGCGCAACGAGCCGCGCGTCCTTGAAGGTGCGAACACCGGGTGCGCGCATGGGCATCGGCCGCAGCGGCGCTCGGAACGCATCGGCGCCTGCCTCGGCCACGATGGGAGCCGCCCCGGCGCCGATGGCACGCGTGGCGCGCGACGGTGTTGCGGCATCGGACGCCGGCCGCCGCGCCACCGCGAAGAAGCGCAGCGCCGCATTGGCGCGGTATGCCACCACCGGATGGAATGAAGAAGAAAGACTGCGTTGCACGATGTCTTCGAGCGAGGTCTGGAACAGGTCGTCGATGCGCTGCGTGCGGATCTCGTCCATCGACTGCAGGCCGAGCTGGAACAGCGCACTGCGGTTGGCCGCGAGAATCCGCCCGTCGTCGCCCACCGCGAGCTTGCCTTCGTGCAGCGTGTAGACGAACTCCGGCCGGCTGTGAAAGTGCAGCGGATGCGCATTCGAAAAACGCTTGTCGATGAGCCGGTTCTCGATCATGCGCGCCGTCATGCCGAGCAGCACCAGCACGTGCTGCTGCATCAGGCTGGAGCGGCTGGTCACGTCGAGCACGGCGATGATCTCGCCCGACGGATCGAACACCGGGACGGCCGAACAGGTGAGCTGCGTGAACTGGCTGAAGAAGTGTTCCTCGCGCCGCACGGAGATCGGGTGCGCGGCCGCAAGGCAGGTGCCCATGCCGTTGGTGCCGGCTTCGGCCTCGCCCCACATGCCGCCTGCGCGCAGGCCCATGGGCTCCGCTTCGGCAGCGAACTCGGGCGAGGACACCATGTGCACGATGACGCCATCGGTATCGGTCAGCACCACCGCGGACTCCGCATCCGCGAGCTGCTGGTAGAGCGTGGTCATCTCGTAGCGCGCGCACTCGATCACGTCGGCATGCTGGTTGCGGCGGCTCTGCAGCGCAGAGGCCGCGATGATCACTGGTTCGCGCGGCCGGCCCGGGTCGAGCTGGTACTGGTTCAGGCAACGGCTCCAGGAGCGCGTGACCAGGTCGTTGCCCTCCTCGTGGAAACCTCGCCTCACCACGTCGAGCACACGGTCAGCATGTCGATCGCCTTGTCGCAGCGTCAATGTCATTGGAGTTCTCCGGCGCGTTCCATATGTCTCGTTCTCGGCCCGTTGCATTGTTGTGCCTGCCGGCTTGCCGCGCACCGGGTGAAACACCAAGCCGAGGCAATGCCGGAGCGGGTCCGCTCTCTGGCCTGCATTTTGCGTTGATCGATGCCGCAGGGGACAGGCCCGACTGCCACCAGACACACTTTCAAACACATTCGAAGCACCAGGAGACCCACTTGAACACCAGCCCGCGTCCTTCCACCGGCCCCCTCGCCTCGCACGTGCCGCATGCCTCCGGCGCGGCCGACGCACCCGCGCCCATGGACCTGATCTTCATCGAGGGCTTCAGCGGCCAGACGGTGATCGGCATCCACGACTCGGAGCTGCATCGTCCGCAGCCGCTGGTGATCGACGTGCATGCCGGCGTGCCGCGCGCGCGTGCCTGCGACACCGACCGCATCGGCGACACGATCGACTACGGCGTGGTGCGCGAACGCCTGGTGCGGCTCATGGCCGAGCACCGGCTGCAGCTGCTCGAGGCGCTGGCCGAAGCCATTGCCGACATCCTCATCGACGAGTTCGGCGCCGGCTGGGTCCGCGTGAAGGTGGTGAAGCCGCGCAAGTTCGACGACGTGCAGGCCGTGGGCGTGCAGATCGAACGCCATGCGCCCACGCATCGCGCCTCCAAGGCCGCACCCGGTGCCACCGTGCTGAACTTCCTGGCCAGCGGCATGGTGCCTGCCAGGCGCTGAAGGTTGCAAGGCCCCGCCGCATCGCGCGGCGGCGGCGCACGCAAAAAAACCGACGCGCCTCACGCGTCGGTTCTCGCTGGTGAAGCCCGAAGGCTCAAAGGTGGGCTGCGAACGGGTGTGCCGTCGTGCCCTTCTTGTCCACCACCTCGGCGGCCGTCGGCAGGCCGGCCACTGCGCGCTGGATCGACTCGCGGGTGGCCTGGTAGTTGTAGTCCTGGATCTTCTTGTCGTCGTCGGCAAGCCAGTGGATGAACACGCCGACGCAGATGAAGAGGTTGTCCGCCTCGGCCATCGGAATGGTGCCGTCTTCCACGCTGTCGGCCACCGCCAGCGCCACCGCGCGCTGCGCGGGCCCGAACATCTGCACCGCCTGCTTGGCGCCCTTGATGGTCACTTTGTTGAACATCACGGTGGCCGGCTTGGTCAGCAGGTTGGGCGCCACCACTGCGAGCAGCGACGTGAAGCCGTCCTTGTTGTTCGTCAACGCGTTGGCGAAGGCCGTCTCGGCAGCGCTGCCGCGCGGTCCGATGATCAGGTCGATATGCGCGACTTCATTGCCGTCGCCAACGAGCGATTCGCCCACCATCAGTCGATCGATTTTTGCCATGGTTTCGAGTCTCCTCTCAGAGGTCCAAGGTGATTAGGGTCAATACGACACCGGCCAGGAAGACCAGCGCATTGCCATGGGTATCACGATCCGTGCCATGCGCCCGCCGCATCGTGCGCGGGTGCCGCGCAGGACTGGATCCAGCCCGACAGCAGCAGCGCCGCCACGGTGAAATCGGCGCTGGTGCCGGGGTTGACGCCTGCGGCCTTGAGGGAAAGGTCCCAGGCGGCAAAGCCGGGGTCGGCTTCGAGCACGCAGCCCGCGTCCGCGCGGGCCCGCCAGCCCTGCGCCGCCGCCATGACAGTCTGTGCCACGCGCTCGCCGTGTTTTCGCACAATGTGTGAATCGGGAAAGGCGCCCAGGCAGGCCAGGTAGAGCCGTTGGACCGACGCCACGGTGGCCGCGTCCGGCGGCCCGTCGGCATCGGCCGGCGCCGCCCCGCAACCCGCCGGAAAGACCGGTGCCTGGAACGCCAGCGCGAAGAGATCCGCGAAGCCGTCGCTGTACTGGCGCGCGATGAGGTCGCGGTCAGCGGCCAACGCCATGGCGGCGCGCAGGTCGATGGTGGGGGCATCGTGCACGTCCTGCTCTGCCGCGCTCCCCAAGCCGCCCGGGCGCGCGCGTGCAATGGCGCGATAGGCCGCGCTGGCGTCATGGATGTCCAGCGTGGCCAGCACGCCCTCGATGGCGCCGCGCAGGGCCGCGGGCGTCGCGGCGCCAGGGTGCTGCTCGATGGCCAGTGCAATGGGCGCACACAGCAGCAGGATGCCGAGGTTGGTGTTGCAGCCGGCCACGCCCCAGGTGGCTTCCACCGCGGCCTCGATGCGATCGCCGACGCAGAGGCCGCGCTCGAACAGGGGGCCGGCCGCGGCGCGCGCGCTGGCGATGAACATCGACGCCTGCATGCCATGGCCCGGCGAGGCCTGGCTCACGTTGCCCGGCTTGCGCACGGCCACGTCGAGCCAGCAGGCCCGAAGGAAGCAGGCCTGCGCGCGCGCGATGGCGGCCTGGCGCATCGGCATCAGGCGCGGCGCTCCGTCGCCACGCGCGCCTGCACGGCGCGATCGGCCTCTGCCAGCTTGCGGTCGATCAGGTCGTCGACGATGGCGCGCGCGATGTTGAAGCCCGTGACGCGCTGCAGCCCCTGCCAGGCGGCCACGCCGTTGACCTCCAGCACCTGGATCCTCGGCCCGCTGGCGGCCGCAATGAGGTCCACGCCCGCGTAGTCCATGTCGAGCGCGCGGGCCGCGCCTTCGGCCATCTGCGCGAGTGCGGGCGAAAGGTCCGCCGGCTCGCAGCGCGCGCCTTGCGCCACGTTGTGGATCCAGTGCGTGCTGACGCGCCGCATCGCGGTGATGGCGCGGCCGCCCACCACCATCACCCGCCAGTCGAAGCCGGGCGAGGCCATCGGCGGGACGAAGCGCTGCAGATAGGCCAGGCCCGCATAGGCGGCGATGTCGGGCATGGGATGGTGCACGCCACCGACCTCGCCCACCAGCCTGAGGCCATTGCCCTGCGAGCCGAACAGCGGCTTGAGCACCAGTGCATGCCCCGCGGCCACTTCGCGCATGGCGATGCGCCGCGCCTGCGCGGCCGATTCGGTGGCCCAGGTGGCCGGTGCCGGAATGCGCGCGGCATGCAGCAGCAGGCTGGTCATCGACTTGTCGACAGTGCGCTCGATGGCGCGCGCGTCGTTGTAGACCGGCACGCCGAGTTCGCGCAATGCGTGCAGCACGCCGAGGCGCTTGGTGACCTGCTCGAAGCTCCCGCCCGCAATGCCGCGCACCAGCACCGCATCGGGCAGCTCGCGGCCATGGCCGGGAATGACCAGGCCGTGCCAGGCCGCGGTGGTGTCGATGTTGCAGTCGGCCAGGTCCACGCAGCGCCCCACGGCGCCGCGTGCGCGCAGGGCCGCTTGCAGCTGGCGCGTGTGCCAGCCGATCTCGTCCGTCATGATGGCCACTCTCATCTCAGCTCTCCTGCAGCCAGAGCCGCTGCAGCAGCCCCATCTCGGTGGCGCCGCCGTGCCAGGTGTTGCCGCTGTCGATGTTGCTGACCCACACTTCGGCCGGTGCGAACAGCGCACCGTCGATCTTGTAGAAGTCGTAGTCGACCTCCTTGAAGATGAGCGCGAAGGAGCGGCCGTGGTCGCGTGAATTGCGCGACGGCAATGCGCGGGCCAGTTCGCGCGCCGCGGCGTCGTCGCCACGCACCGCGAGGTGCACGCGGCCGCCGTACAGGATGGCATCGTTGGTGCGGCCCATGGCCTCGACACCATCGGCACTCGGCGATGGCAGCGGCGCGGTGCCGGCGCCCTCGACGATGTCGGCCAGCGCAAAGCCCAGCTCGTGCGCCTTGTGCAGCGCCACCTCGAGCACGCGTGCCACCACCTGCGTGGTGCCCGCGAGGCTGGTGGTGGGCGTGAGGATCAGCGTGAGCGCCTCAGGGGCCAGGCCGCAATCGCGCAGGAGCTTGTCGATGACGATCTTCGGCGGTGCGCGGTCGACCTCGAGCACCAGCACGCCGCAGGGGGCATGGTCGCGGTAGCCCAGTTCGGCAAAAAGCTTTTCCTTCACCGCCAGCGCGCGTGCCGGTCCGGAGCCGAGCGAAAAGAATTTCTTGCCGCCGGTCTCTTCCTTGGTCGCCGCAAGGCTCCAGCCCGCGTACTGGCTGCCCAGGCAGGCCAGCACCGGCTGCGAGCTGCGCACGTCGAGCCACGTCGGCCAGCCTTCGGTGCCGGCGCCGCTGCGCAGGTTCACATGCCCGAGCCCGCCCATGCAGATCTCACCCACGCGAAGGCCTGCCGCCACGCTGCCGGGCGCCTCGATGCCGGCATCGACGATGTGCACGCCGGTGTCGTCGCGCCGCACCTGGAGGCCGAGCGCATCGGCGTCGGCCAGCAGGCGCTCGACCAGCGGGCGGGCCATCAGGTTGACGCTCAAGGCCGCGGGCAGGGTTGTGTTGCTCATGCGTGGGTCTCCAGTGATTGCAGCAGCCGTTCGCGGCCATCGTCCAGGCGGGCGCGCACCTGCTGCGCGCTGGCGCCGCTCGCGGTCAGGGTGCACACGGGATCGCCGGTGTCGAAACGCTGGCCCGCGGTGGGCAGGTCCCGCAGGCCCGGCCATGCGGCAAGCCGATCCGCCGCGGCCGCATCGAGCTCGATGGGCTGGCGCGCGAACACGATCTCGATGCCTTCGGGGTCCTGCGCGGGCAAGGGGGTCGATGGCAGCTCGCCATGCAGGCAGGCACGCAGGTGCGCCTGCATCACGCCTGGCGTGCCTCTGGGCCGGCGGTAGAGGCTCATGCTGGCGGGCGGCCGGGGGTTGACTTCGAGCACGCCGAGCGTGTCGCCGTCGCGCATGAAGTCGAGGCTGCAGAGCCCGCGCAATCCGAACTCGACAGTCAACGCGCGCGCGATGTCCGTCAACCGGCTCGCGAACTCGTCCGCCAGCGGCACCGGCCCCACGGCACCGCAGAACACATAGGGCCGCGCGCCGAAACGCCGCACGCTCTGCAGGTTGAAACCGAGCACATGAACGTCGCGGCCATTGGCGATGAAGGTGGCCGACATCGGCAGCCCCGGCATCTCACGCTGGAAGTAGTGGTGCGGCGAAGGCGGCTCGTCCATCTCCCAGGGTGCCTGGCGCACATGCCAGCCGCCGCAACCGTGCGCGTCCTTCATGAGCCATCCCGCGGGATCCTCCGGCGCATGCAGCAACACCTGCGGGCACGGAATGACGTGCGCCGCAAGAAAGCCGAAGAACGCCGCGGGGTCGCGCAGGCGGCGCACGCCGGCGGGCGCGGTGCCGATCAGCGGTAGCGCGGCAGCGCCCTCTTCGAGCAGGTCCGGCTCGCCTTCGAAGCCGCTGCCCGCAATCCAGCCAAGCACGGGTTCGCCGTTGGCGCCTTCTTGCGCGAGGCTGCGCAATGCGGCCATGACGCTCGCGCCATCGATCTGCAAGCTGCCGGGTGCGCCGATCGGCAACCAGCGCGAGGCGGCGCGTCGCGTGTCGGCATCGCCGAAGAGATCGAGCGCAACGACCCCGAAGCCGTCGCTGGCCGCCGCCTGGGCCATGGCGCGCGCGGAGATGGCGGCAACGGCGATCGTGGGCATGTCTGGCGGTGCGCTTCAGGCCGCCTTGGCGGCCTGCTCGACCAGGAACGCGCGTGCCACGGCAAAGGCCTCGGCAAAGCTCAGCACCTGGGCCTTTTCGGCCTCGCACATCTGCACCAGCAGGCGGTGCTGCGTCTGGTACTTGACGTTGCCCACGGCCAGCGCCCCAATGCCCACGGCCTGCGTGCCGGCCAGCGGCTTGGCGTCGTCCATCACGCCCACGCCGGCGATGCCTTCGGGCGGCACGGCGTTCACGTCGGCCGCCACCTTGAGCCGCGTCGCGGCGCCCAGCGCTTCGGCCGACACCACCTGCACGCCCGCGGCCGCGCAGGCCAGCAGCACGTCGGCATCGGCGATGGAGCGGCGAACGGCATCGGGGTCGCCGCCCGAGAGACCGTGCAGCTTCACGCCGAAGCGCTGGCCGGCTTCGTCGGCGGCCTCCTGCGCCGCGTCGATGCCGTTGCGGCTCGACAGGTAGACATCGGCCCCGGCCCCTGCAGCGATCACGCCGGCCACGCGGCCCACCGGGCCGGTGCCGCCGAGGATCACCACGCGCTGGCCTTCGAGCCCGTGGCCGTGGTTGCGCTGGAGCGCGGCCTCCACGCACGCCACCATGGCCGCGGCGGTGGTGTAGGCACCGCTCGGGTCGGCCATCAGCGAGACGACGAAGGGCTTGACCATCGAGGTGCGTGCGCGCTCGAGCATGTCGGCCGCCAGCTGCGCGTCGCGCCCGCCGATGAAGATGCCGGTGCGCGCCACGCCCTTGGGGCCGCGCGAGAAGATGGTGTCCTGCGTCAGGCCCGTGATGCGGTCGATCGCGACGCCGCAGTACGGCACGATGATCTGGTAGCCCGCGTCCGCCGCCATGTTGATGTCGAACGGGCTCATCTGCGGGCCGGGAGTGAACATGTGGAGGATGCGGGGACGTTCCATGGGGGAGAGCCTGCGTTGGAGTGGTTGGATAAAAAAATGGGCGGCGCTTCAGCGCGCGCGTGGCGGCACGCTGCGGTCGCGCACCACGGCGCCGCGGTTGCGGCCGGTCACGATGCGGATCTCGAGCGCCGGGTCGACATGGCCGCCGGCCCGCGCGGCATCGACGAGCAGCTGGGCACGGGTCTCCGAGGGCACGATCGCAAATCCCGTCGGACCCCAGGAGCTCTGCCCGATGGCGGCACCGTTGGCACGGCTCGCATCGGCGAACCATCGCATCAGCCGCGCGACCGCCAGGCTGGTGAACACACCGCCCTGTGCCGGCGCGAAGTGCTCGCCGAGCAACTGCTGCATGCGGTTGATGCCGGCGGCGAAGGGCGCGAATTCTTCGCTTGCCGCACCGGGCAGCACGCGCATCAGCACCTGGTGGCAGATATCGGCGGCCACCGACTGGGGCAATGGCGGCAATGCCGCGATGGCTTGTTTTTCGGCGCCGCCCGAGAGGCCGCGGTGCCCGGGGTCCTGGACCACGATGATGCGCCAGTCCTCCGGAAACGCGATGCGCGAGAGCAGCGGCGCCGGCAGGCCGTCGGCCGCGGGGCCGCCGTCGAGCAGCAGGCCGCCGGTGTCGAAGCCCGCGATGCCGATGCCCGAACGCAGGCCGCGACCGAGCCAATGCGCCAGCGTCGCGGTGCCCACGTCCAGGCCATGCCATTCGGCATACGCACGGCCGATGGCCGATGCGAGTTGCGTGCCGGAACCGAAGCCCGCATGCGGCGGCAGCACCTGGCCAAGGCGCAGCGAGAGCGGCGCATGGCACCCGCTGCGCTGGCGCAGCGCCGCAACGTGGGCCGCGGCACGCGGCAGTTCGGCCTCGGCGGCCGGCGTGTCGGCGGCCAGCTGGTCCGCCTCCGACGGGGACGCCGACAGTTCGAGTTCGGTCGTGAAACCGTCGATCACCACGCCCAGGCTGCCGAAGGCGCGCCCCAGGGAACCGGAAGGATCGAGAAAACCCAGATGCAGGCGCCCTGGAGCGCTCACGCTCACCGTGCGGATGCCCAGGTCGTGCCGGGGGGCGAAAGCGAGATCGGCGGTGTTCATGGGCGGGGATGGACGGCGGGGCGAAGTCATGGACCCGCTTGTCATAGCAAGGGCCGTTCCGTCGGCCCTTTCACTGGGGCGCGTCGCCGCTTCGCGTCCGCGAAGGACGGTCGATGTTCCAGGAGCGGGACAATCTGTCACGCGCCGTCCGGCGCCCGCGGCCCTCCCCGGCCCCGCGGGCACAATCGCGCGCATGCCATTCCTGAAGCACCGCCTGCCTGCATGCCTCGCGCTGGCGCTGGGGTTCGCGGCGCCCGTGGCGCAGGCCGCCGAGCCGCTGCTCCTGGTCACCTCGCCGGCCGCGCTGCAGGCCGCCGAGAAGGCGGGCGCCGGCTTTGCCCGCTGGTTTGGCGACCCGCCCGCTTCGCGCGATGGCATCGCGTCCAACCAGGCGCTGATGCGCTCGGCGGCGTGGCAGTCCGTCGCCGGGCCGCTCGCCGACAGCCTTGCGCGCATCCAGCGCAGCGACAGGGCAGGCCGGCGTCGGCATCTCGCGCTATCCGCACCGGCTGTTCGACGCGCGCTGGCTCGCGAGCCCCGATGCCTTCTTCGAACTGGTGGGCGTGGCCAACCGCATGGACCGACGTCCCTTCCAGCCAGGCGCCTGCGGAGAAACGAGGCTGGTGTACCGGCTCGCCTACCGCACGCCCGCGATGCAGTCGCGCCTGCCGATGACCGTGGCGGTCGAGCTGCGAGGCGATGCGCCCGGTGCCGATGGCAGCTGCGCCGGCAGCGCGCGCCGCTGGCAGCCGCCGCCCTCGTCGATGGCGAACGAGGCGCTCGGCCGCTGGCTGGTGTCGCCCGAAGGTCCGCTGGCGCCCTCTCGCATGTCGGCCGCACGCATCTCCCGTATCACGACCAACCTGCAGAGCGTGCGCTGGCCCTCCGCGGTGCGGCCCGACCTCGGCGGTCATGCGGAATACATGCTGCGCGCCTTCCGCTGGGCGGCTGATGCGCGGCGCTTCGAGGCGGCACCGCTCGAAAACACGCCCGACGTCGCACGGCTCAAGGCCGACGCGCCGCTGCGCAAGGAACTGCGGCAATGGCTGCGGCAGCCCGCCAACCTGCGCGCACTCGACGAGGCCACGCTGCAGCTGCCTGAAAAATTCCTCGCGACAGAATCCGTCTCGGTGGCGCCGCGCGGCCTCGAGCGGCTGGCCAACCGCCCGTTCGCCCAGGTCTTTGCGGCCGGCGAATGGCAGGCCGTGCCCGGCAGCCGCACGCTGCAATCGCCGCAAGCGGTGCTGCGCAGGCTCGACGACCTGAGCTGCGCAGGCTGCCACCAGAGCCGTGCGGTCGCGGGCTTTCATCTGCTGGGTGTCGACCGGCGCGGCACTTCGCGCACCTTCACCGCCGGCAACGCGCTCGCGCTGCCGCACTCGCCGCACCTGCAGGACGAACTCGCGCGGCGCGGCCGCTATGTGCAGGCCGCGCTCTCGGTGCCGCAGCCCGATCCGTTCCGTCCGCTGGCCGAACCGGGCGATGCGGCGGCTGCCACCGACAAGGCCACGGTCGGCGCAAGCTGCGAGCCCACGCGCATCACGCCTTCGGCCAACCCGTGGCTGGACCGGGCCGAGAAACTGCCGCGCATCGCGTGCGAAGGCGCGCGCTCCGTCTGCGAGAAGACCTCGGTCGGCTTTCCCGGCGGCATGTGCTCGGGCCCCTGCGATCCGCTCGATGGCAACGGCACCTGCGGCGCCATCGCGATCCTTGGCGACTTCAACCAGTGCCTGGCGGCGAACAGGCCCTTCGGCGAGTGCCTGGGCAAGCACACGCGGCCCGGCAACCTGCGCAGCTGCTCGGCGCAGCAGCCCTGCCGCGACGACTTCATCTGCGCGCAGGCCGAAGGGCAACCCGAAGGACGCGGCGCGTGCATCCCGCCCTACTTTCTCTTCCAGATGCGGGTGGACGGGCACTCCTGATCATCGACCGTCCCGGCCAGCATAAATATCGCTTGCAATTAGATCGCGCACGATATAACATTCGGCCCATGCCAGCCAAGCACCTTCCCGCCCAACGCGCCGCCGCCCCCCACGGCGATGCGCTGGCGCTGGACGAGCAGCTCTGCTTCGCGCTCTATTCGACCATGCTGAGCCTCAACAAGGTGTACCGCGGCCTGCTGCGCGACCTGGACCTCACCTACCTGCAATACCTCGTCATGCTGGTGCTGTGGGAACAGGACGGCGTCAACGTGTCCGAGATCTGCGCGCGGCTGTCCCTTGAAACCACCACGCTCACGCCGCTGCTCAAGCGGCTCGAAGCGCGCGGCCTGATCCAGCGCGTGCGCTCTTCAACGGACGAACGCCAGGTGATCGTGTCGCTCACCGCCGAAGGCCGCGCGCTCCGCGGCAAGGCCAAGGCGCTGCCGTCCTGCCTCGGTGCGGCCATGGCGCTGCCGCCCAAGGACATCGCCAGGCTGCGCACGCAGTTGCGCACGCTGCGCGCCAACCTCGACCGAAACGCCTGATGGACCACGCCGTCCGCCCTCCTCATTTCGAACGTCTTTTATATCGCACGCGATATTCATACGAACGATAGTTTTAATCCAGCATTCACCACCACGTAAAAAAAGGAACGCACCATGTCCGCCAACAGCAAGAATCTCTCTACCGCCCCGACCCGCCGCAGCCTGCTGGTCGGCGGCGCTTCCGTTGCCGCCGGGGCCCTCGTGGGCACCGGCTTCTCCCAAGCGGCATCCGCCGCTTCCACCACTGCGCCGAAAGCCGGCGCACTTCATGCATCTTCAAAAGGAAAGCAGCTCATGAGCAACACCATCGTCACCAAGGACGGCACGCAGCTCTACTACAAGGACTGGGGTTCGGGCCAGCCCGTCGTGTTCAGCCACGGCTGGCCGCTCAATTCCGACAGCTGGGAATCGCAGATGCTGTTCCTCGCCTCGCAGGGCTATCGCGCCGTGGCGCACGACCGCCGCGGCCATGGCCGCTCGAGCCAGCCCTGGAACGGCAACGACATGGACACCTACGCCGACGACCTCGCCACGGTCATCGAGACGCTGGACCTGAAGAACGCCATCCTGGTCGGCTTCTCGACCGGCGGCGGCGAGGTGGCGCGCTATATCGGCCGCCACGGCACCAAGCGCGTGGCCAAGGCCGCGCTGATCTCGGCCGTGCCGCCGCAGATGCTGAAGACCGTGGCCAACCCGGGCGGCCTGCCGATGGAGGTGTTCGACGGCCTGCGCGCGGCGCAGCTCGCCAACCGCTCGCAGTTCTACAAGGACGTGCCCACGGGTCCGTTCTTCGGCTTCAACCGGCCGGGCGCGAAGGTCTCGCAGGGCCTCATCGACGCGTGGTGGGCGCAGGGCATGATGGCCGGCCACAAGAACACCTACGACTCGATCAAGGCGTTCTCGGAGACCGACTTCACCGAAGACCTGAAGAAGTTCGACGTGCCGACGCTGATCGTCCACGGCGACGACGACCAGATCGTGCCGATCGCCGCCGCGGGCCTGGCATCGGCCAAGCTGGTGAAGAACAACAAGCTCATCGTCTACCCGGGCGCGCCGCACGGCCTGACGGACACGCACAAGGACAAGTTCAACGCGGATTTGCTGGCGTTCATCAAGTCCTGAGTCGGCCGAGCCCTCCCCTTGTTTCTCCCTCTCCCTCTAGGGGGCTTCTTGCCCCCTCTCCCCCTGGGAGAGGGTTGGGGTGAGGGCATCGGCTTCCACGAAACGGCCGCGCCTCTTCAGAGGCACATGCCCTCACCCCCGCCCTCTCCCAGAGGGAGAGGAAGTCAAACCCTCAAGATTCTTCTTCGTACCACCGGTCCTTCGAAAGCATCACCCGGTGGTGCCCGCACCCTGCCGGCATCATCGGAAAGCAGTTCTCTTGCGCAGCAACCTGCACGTCGAGGAAGAACGGCCCTTCGCTGCCTACGCATTCGGCAAGCGCCGCCTCGAGTTCCGCCGGATCCGACACGCGCCGCGCGCCCCAGCCGAAAGCCTTGGCGAGCGCGACGAAATCGGGCAGCGCCTCGTTCCAGCTGTGGCTCAGGCGGTTGCCGTGGTTGAGCTCCTGCCACTGCCGCACCATGCCCATGTAGCCGTTGTTGCACAGCACCAGCTTCACCGGCGCGCGGTGCTGCACGGCGGTTGAAAGCTCCTGGATGTTCATGAGCACCGAGGCGTCGCCGCTCACGCACACCGTGAGCGCGCCGGGGTGCGCGACCTGCGCGCCGATGGCGGCCGGCAAGCCGTAGCCCATGGTGCCGGCGCCGCCCGACGTGAGCCAGCGCCTCGGACGCTCGAAGCGCAGGTATTGCGCGGCCCACATCTGGTGCTGGCCCACGTCGGTCGACACGATGGCGTCGCGCCCGGCGATGGCGCGCTGCAGCGACGCCATCAGCTGCTGCGGCAGGATGGCATCGGCGCGCGGCGTGAAGCCGAGGCAATCTTCCGCGCGCCAGCGTTCGATGCGCTGCCACCAGGGCGCCAGGCGCTCGGGCGCAAAGCCGTCCGCGGGCAGCATTGCAAGAAGGGCCTCGACCACGGCGCCGCAATCGCCCACCATCGGCACGTCGACCTTCACCACCTTGTTGATGCTGCCCGGATCGATGTCTATGTGGATCTTGCGCGCGTGTGGGCAGAACTCGTCGAGCTTGCCGGTCACGCGATCGTCGAAGCGTGCGCCGACGCACACCACGAGGTCGGCCTCGTGCATGGCCAGGTTGGCTTCGAGCATGCCGTGCATGCCCAGCATGCCGATGAACTTCGGGTCCGACGCGGGAAAGGCGCCAAGCCCCATGAGCGTGAGCGTGCACGGCGCGTGCAGACGGTGCACCAGCTGCGCGAAGGCCTCGCATGCGGCGGGGCCCGAGTTGACCAGCCCGCCGCCGCCATAGAGTACCGGCCTGCGCGCCGCGCCGATCAGGTCGGCCGCCCGCTGCAGCATGGCCTTGGGCGGCAGCGCCACCCTGCCCGCGCGCAGCGCACGCAGCGGGCGAGGTTCGGCACCGTGGTCCAGCTGCATGAGCTGCACGTCCTTGGGCACGTCGAGCAACACCGGCCCGGGCCGGCCCGAGGCGGCAATCTGCAGCGCATGCCGCACCAGCTGCGGCACGTCGCCGGCCGCGCGCACCTGCTGGTTCCACTTGGTCACCGGGCGCGACATGCCGAGCGCATCGCTTTCCTGAAAGGCCTGGGTGCCGATCACGCCCGTCGCCACCTGTCCGCTGATGCACAGGAGCGGCACCGAGTCGCTGATCGCATCGAGCAGGCCGCTGATCGTGTTGGCCACGCCGGGCCCCGAGGTGACCAGCACCACGCCCACGCGCCCCGTGGTGCGCGCATAGCCTTCGGCCGCATGCACGGCGGCCTGCTCGTGCCGCACCAGCACGTGGCGCAGCCGCGGCTCGCCATGCAGCGCGTCATATAGCGGCAGCGCGGCGCCGCCCGGATAGCCGAAAAGCGTGTCGACCCCGCATTCGACCAGCGTGTCGAGCAGGGCCTCGGCCCCGTTGCGCACGCGGGCCGCGGGGTGGGCGGGGAAGGAAGTGGAAACCGGGGGAAGGTCGAGCAGTCGCATGCCGTCGATTCTTCCGGTTCTGATGCAGAATTTGCTTCCTTTTTTTGTCCTCTTTCGGCCGATCAATGAAAAATCTTCGGAAAACACCCTCCAACGGAGAAGGATCTTTCGACAAGATCGACATGGCGATCCTTCGGGTGCTGCTGCTCGACTCGCGCAAGACCCTGCAGGAGATCGGCCACGAGGTCGGCCTGTCACCCACCAGTTGCTGGACGCGCATCAAGAAGCTCGAAGCCCAGGGCGTGATCAAGCGCTACACCATCGACGTCGATCCGGCCAAGCTCGGCTATCACGACTCGGTGATCGTCCAGGTCACGCTAGAAAGCCACACCGATGAAACGCTCTACGACTTCGGACGCGTGCTGGCGACCATTCCGGAGATCCAGGAGGCGTATCTCGTGTCGGGCGACTACGACTACTACATCCGCATTGCGGTGCGCGACACGCGCGACTACGAGCGGCTGCTGCGCGAGAAGCTCTACAAGATTCCGGGCATCCGCCACAGCAAGTCGCACTTCGTGCTGCGGGTGCTGAAGGAAACCAGCGTGCCCGTCATCTGAGCGGCCGGGTCAGCGCACGAGCCAGCCGTTGATCTCCTCGATGACCTCGGTCTTGGCGCCACCCGCCAGCGCCTGCAGGCGCACGCGCGACATCAGGTAGATGAAGCGCGCCTGCGCCAGGTCGCGCTGCGCCGAGACTTTCTGCTGCTCCGCGTTCAGCACGTCGGGCAAGGTGCGGCTGCCGGCCTCGAACGACCGGCTGTTCGAGATGACGACCTGCTCGGCGGAACGCACCGCCTGTTCGAGCGCCCTGACCTTCAGCACGCCCTCCGTCACGCCGCGGAACTCGCGGTGCAGCCGCACGCTCAGGTCGCGGCGCATGGCCTCGAGGGCTTCCTCCGCACGCAGCTGGTTCGCGAGCGCCTGCCGCACCGTCGAACTCACATGGCCGCCCGAATAGAGGGGAATGCTGAGCTGCACGCCGATGGAGCGGTTGGTGTAGCGGGTCTTGATGCTGGTGATGGTGTCGCTGTCGCTGCGCGACCACTGGGCGACGGCGTCGAGGGTCGGATAGTGGCCGGCCTGGGCCTTCTCCACCTCGTTCCTGGCGGCTTCCACTTGCGCGACGAGCGACTGGAGTTCGGGGCTGCCGGTTTCAGCCTGCGCGACCCAGGCTTCGAGCTGGGCGGGCACCGGCGGGATCAGCCGCATCCTCGACGAATCGAGCGGCGCCAGCCGGTCGATCGGGCGATTGACCAGGCTCTGGATCTGCCGGCGCGTGAAGTCCAGGTTCTGGCGCGCCTCGAGTTCCTGCGCCACGTTGAGGTCCAGCGCCGCACGCGCTTCGTCGATGTCGGTGCGCGTGCCCAGGCCTGCGCCGAAGCGCTTCTCGGCGGCATCGAACTGGGTCGTGTAGGCGGTCTTCTGCGCCAGCACCAGCGCAAGATGTTCCTCGGCCAGGAGCGCCTCGAAATAGGCGCCGCTCACGCGGACGCCGACGTTCTGGGTCTCGCGTTCCAGCGTGGCCTCGGCATCGTCGACCTGCGCCCGCGCCTGGCGGTAGTCGGCCATCAGTTGCATGCGAAAGAGGGGTTGGCGCAAAGTGAGCACCTCGCTGCTGCTGGTGTAGCGCAGGTTGGCGGTGAGGAGTTGCCCCGCGCCATCCGGCGATGTTCGCTCCAGGGAGTTTCGAAAGCGCGAGACGCTCGCCGACACGCTGGGAAGCAGCTGCGCCCTGGCCTGCGGCAAGCGCTCGCGCCGCGCATCGGTGGCCGCCCGCACGGCGCGGATGGTGGAGTCCTGCACCAGCGCTTCCCCATAGGCTTCGGACAGATCGAGCGACCAGGCCTGCCCGCAGAGCAGGCCGGCAGCAGCGAAGACAAGCAGCTTTTTTTGCTTCACCTTCATTCTTCCGTCATCGAGGCTGCGATGCGCTTGGTGAGCGGATGCAAAAGGTAGACGAGCAGCGAGCGCTCTCCGGTCTTGAAGACCACCTCCACCGGCATGCCCGGCTGCAGCGAACGCTTGCCGAGCTTCTGCAGGCCCTCCGGCGTCACGGCCACGCGCGCCAGGTAGTAGCTCGCGTTGGTCTGCGGGTCGACCAGCAGGTCGCCGGAGACCGAAGCCAGCTTGCCCTGCACCACCAGCTGCGGAGAATGGGCGAAGGTCGAGAAGCGCACATCCACCGGAATGCCGGCACGCACGCGGTCGATCAGGTGCGGGGGCACCCGGGTCTCGAGCAGCAAGGGCTCGTTGGCGGGCACCACGTCCATCAGTTTCTGCCCCGGCGCAACCACGCCGCCCACGGTTTGCGCCACCAGCCCCACCACCTGGCCCGAAGCGGGCGAGCGGATCTCGGTGCGGCCCAGTTCGTCGCGCAGGGCGACGAACTTCTCGTAGTCGCCGAGCACTTCGCGGCTGACTTCGGCCTGCTGCGTTTCCACTTCCTTGTGGTATTCCTGCTGCCTGGCAATGGCACGCTGGCGAAGCTCCGCGATGGAACGCCGCGCACGGCCCATGTTGCCGATGAGTTCGGCAATGGAGGTGTTCGATTCGGCGACCTGGCGCTCCATTTCCAGCTGGCGGTTGCGCGGCGCAAAGCCCTCGCCGACCATCTTGCGCGTCTGGCCCAGTTCTTCGTGCAGAAGCGAAAGCTGCTGTCGCCGGCTGACCAGCATGCTCGAATACGCCTGGGACAACTCCTGCTGGCCCTGGATGTTCTCCTCGATCGATTGCAGGTCGGCGCGCAAGGCCGCGCGGCGCGACCTGAGCAGTTGCTCCTGGTTGAACATGTGCTGGCGGATCAGCGGGTCCGAGGCCGCCGCCTGCAAGTCCGGATGAAAGTCGATGCTGTTCTGGCCCCCCTGTTCGGCCAGCAGGCGGCCCTGTATGGCGCGAAATCCCAGGTAGCGCTGCCGCACGGTCTCGAAGCTCGCCCTGGATGCGGCGTCGTCCAGCTTGAACAGCAATTGGCCTTCCTGCACCTGGTCGCCCTCGCCCACCCGCACCTCCTTGAGGATGCCGCCGATCTGGTGCTGCACCGCCTTGCGCTTGGTGTCGATGGCCACCTGCCCCTGGCTCGGCACGCCCTCGTCCAGCGGGGCGAATGCAGCCCACACGAGGAACCCGCCGAAGCCGATCGCCAGGGCCCATGCGCCGATGCGCCCGGCGCGCCCGAAGTCGCCCCCCGAACCATCCGCATCGTCCCGCAATGGCTCGACGTCATCGATCGGCAAGGGGGTGGCAGTGACATCCCTGAGTAGATTCGGTTTGGCCATTTGAAGCTCCGGGCCTTGGATGGGTCACAAGGCGGCGTCGGGGTCATGCGGACTGCGCCAGCGCCGCCGTTCGCACGGCGGGCTGCGCGCGGCGAAGAAACGCGAGCGTGACGTCGCGCGGCCCGTCCGCCGCCAGGGCGCCATCGTTCAGGACCATGAGGCGGTCGGCCACGGCCACCGCAGCCTGGCGATGCGTCACCAGGAACACCGTTTTTCCCTTGGCCTTGAGTTCGCGCAGGGCCCGCACGAGCGCGGCCTCCCCGGCGTCGTCCAGGTTGGCGTTCGGCTCGTCCAGCACGATGAGCGAAGGATCGCCATAGATCGCGCGCGCCAGCCCGATGCGCTGCCGCTGGCCGCCGGAAAGCAGGCCGCCCGCATCGCCGATGGGCGTGTCATAGCCCTTCGGAAAGCGCAGGATCGCGTCGTGCATGCCGGCACTGCGTGCAGCCTCGATGACCTTGCGCGAATCGACCTCGCCGAGCCGCGCGATGTTCTCGGCGATGGTGCCGCCGAACAACTCCACGTCCTGCGGCAGGTAGCCCAGGTGCGGCCCCAGCGCCTGCCGGTCCCAGGCACCGATCGGTGCGCCGTCGAGCTGCACCGCGCCCGCCGATGCGCTCCAGATGCCGACCATGACCTTCGCCAGCGTCGACTTGCCCGACCCCGATGGCCCGAGCACGGCAACCACGGTTCCCGCCGGCACCGAGAACGAAATATTCTTCAGGATCGGCGTTGCGCGCCCGGGGACACCGACACAGACGCCATGCAAGCCGATGGCGCCCGTGGGCGCGGCCCGCGAAGGAACATGCCCCGGCGCGGGAAATTCGGCCAGCAGTTTCTCCAGCCGATGGAAGGCACTGCGGCACGAGACGAAGCTGCGCCAGGTGCCGACCAGCTGGTCGATGGGCGCCAGCGCGCGGCCCATCAGCACGTTGGCGGCAATCATCGCGCCCGGCGACAGCTGGCCATCGATCACCAGCAGCGCGCCCGCGGCCAGGGCCAGCGACTGCTGGCTGTAGCGGATGAACTTGCTCCACGCCGCCACGCGGCCGATGACGTCCTGCGCGCGAGAGCCCTCGGCCATGCAAGCCGCATGCTGGCGGTTCCAGCGCCGCTGCAGGTTGGCGATCATGCCCATCGATTCGAGCACCTCGATGTTGCGCAACTTGCCCTGCAGGTCGCTCATCGCGTCGCCCGCGGCCTTCTGGACCTCTTGTGCCGGTGCGACAGTCCGCCGCTGGCCGAACCACGCCAGCGCACCCTGGACCAGCGCAAACGCCAGCGACACGACGCCGAGCCAGGGATGGAGAAAGAAGATCACCGCGATGTAGATCGGCGCCCAGGGCGCATCGAAGAGCGCGAAGACACCGGGGCCGGTGAAGAACTGGCGGATGTGGTTGAGGTCTGAAAAAGGCCTGGACTTCGCGCTCGCCGGCTGGCCGAGATAGGCCTGGAAGCTCCCGTTGAACACCCGGGTGCTCAGCTGCCGGTCGAAGCGCAGGCTGGCCCGCACCAGGAGGCGCGAACGCAGCCATTCCGACAAGGCCAGCGCCACGAACAGCAGCAGCGTGATCGCCGAGACCGCGAGCAGGGTCATCTCGCTCTGGCTGGACAGCACGCGGTCGAAGATCTGCAGCATGTAGACCGTCGGCACGAGCATCAGCAGGTTGGCCAGGCAGCTCAGCGCGCCGACCAACAGGAACTCCCTGCGGAAACCCCAGAGGGCACGCGTCAGTTCGCTGCGGTTGAAGAACGAGGCTTGCTTCATGGCCGTCAACTCGCCGCTGGCGCAACGCCCACCGCATTGCCGGCCTCGCCCTGGCGCGAGACGGACTGGTTGGCGGCCTTGCGCATCCGGTCCACCGCCTGCTGGCCGGCCTGCCGCAGCGCGGCCAGCACCTCGTCGCGCGCGCCGAAGCCCTGCATCGCGCCATCGCACAGCACCAGCATCTTGTCGGCCACCGCCAGCACGCTGGTGCGGTGCGTCATCACGACGAAGGTGGTGCCGCGCGCCTTCAGCGCCAGGATGGCAGCTGCCAGCGCCGCGTCGCCAGCGTCGTCGAGGCTCGAGTTCGGCTCGTCGAGCACCACCAGCGCAGGCTGGCCGTAGAGCGCGCGCGCCAGTGCCACCCGTTGCCGCTGCCCGCCCGACAGCACCGCGCCTTCAGGGCCGATGGGCGTGTCGTAGCCCAGCGGAAGGCTCATGATCCAGCCATGCAGGTCCACGGCCATGGCGGCCGCCCTGACCTTCCCGGGCCGCACCTCGGCAAAGCGCGCGATGTTCTCGGCCAGCGTGCCCTCCAGCAATTCGACCTCCTGCGGCAGATAGCCGATGTGCGGGCCGAGCTCCGTCTTGTCCCATGCGAACACGTCCGCGCCGTCCAGCCGCACCTTGCCGCTGGCCGCCGGCCACAGGCCCACCAAGAGGCGTGCCAGGGTCGTCTTCCCCGCGGCCGAAGGACCCACCACGGCAAGCACCTCGCCCGGCGCCAGGGCGAAGCCCACGTTCCGCAGGATGGCCGAGCCGCCGCCCGGGGCCCCGGCCACCACGCTCTCGACCTGCAGCGCGCCCTTGGGCGGCGGCAAGGGCATCGTGTCCGGCCGCGGCGCGATGGCAGCCAGCAGGCTGTCCAGGCGCTGCCATGCATCGGAGGCATTGACCACCATGCGCCACTGCGCCACCAGCAGCACCAGTGGCGCCAACGCACGCCCGCCCAGGATCGAGCCGACCACCATCATTCCCGCATCGCCGTTCAGCTGGTTCCTCAGCAGCAGCCAGGCCCCCAGGCCGAGCAGCAGGGAGCCGGTGGTGACCTGCAGGAACTTGCTCAGCGCCTGGTAGCTTCCGGCGCTGTCCGAGGCCACGGCCTCGCGCTGCAGGAATTCGCGCCGCCTCGCCATCCAGCGGCGATGCACGTCGCGCAGCATGCCCATCGACTCGATGACCTGCGAGTTGCGCAGTGCGGCGTCGGCATATTGCTGCGCTTCGATCGCGCACCGGTTGGCCGACACCAGCGGCGGCCGCGTGTTCCGGTCGTTGAGCCAGCCGACGAACACCTGCAGCAGCGAGCCCACCACGGCCGACCACCCCAGCACCGGGCTGATGGCGAACATGAGCCCCATGCAGACCAGCGCCACCGGCGCCTCCATCAGCGCCAGCAGCGGCGGCGAATACAGGAACTCGCGCAGGGTGCGAAGGTCGTTGAGCGGCTGCGCGGTTCCGCCCGGCAGGCGCTTCAGGCCCGCTTCGAAAATGGCTGCGAACACGCGGTTGCGCAGCTTCTGGTCCAGCTTCCGCCCGGCGCGGTACATCACCTCGGTGCGCGCCCACTCGAGCACTTCCATGAGGCAGAAGGCGGCCAGCACCAGCAAGGTCAGCATGGCCAGCGTGAGCGCGCTGCGGCTGTTCACCACGCGCCCATACACCTCGAGCATGTAGCCGCTCGGCGCCAGCAGCAGCAGCGCGGAGCACGCGCTGAACCACGCCGCGCGCACGAAGTAGCCCCTGAGCGCCGTCACCGCCTGCCGCAATTCGCCGGGCTTTTCCTGCGGTTTCATGCCACCTCTCGGATTGGACAATCGTTACGCCTGGGCGCAGGCCGGGTCGCAAGGCGCCGCACTGCCGCGGCCCCTTGCCCGAGGGCTCGCTACGCGATCGCCTCCGTTTGCTGGGTGGTGCCGATCAGGTTCGCCACGCCGTCGATCTCCAGGTGCACGTCGAAATCGAAGCCCGCGAAGTCCGCATCGCCGTCGACCAGCTGGCCTGTGAAGTTCAGGTCCACGTCCGAGTTGATGGTGGACGACGTGATCACCTCGATCTTGATGATCTTGAACACGTCGTTGTCCGCCGTATCGGCGTAGTTCATGCCGGCCGCCGTCAGGTTCACCGCGCCATGGGTGCTCAGGCTCACGCCCGTGCCGGTGACGTCCTCGGTGCTGCTCATGACCTGCACGCCCGAGATCTTGAAGTTGGCGCTGTCGTAGTCGTCCAGGCCGATGCTCACGATCTTCTGGCCCCCGGTGCCCGCCTGGTAGTCCGTCGCCGCGTTGGCCACCAGGAGCCGGGTGGTCGTGATGCTGCTGTCGGTCTTGTTGACCAGCTTCAGCAGGACCGCCACGTCTTCTCCGTCGGTGATCTGGTCGATGGTGATGTTGATCGCGTCGGCGTAGGCCCGGTCCGTGCCGACGATGGTGGCGTCGGGCCGCGGCGGCGGGCTCACCACCGTGGGGTTGCTCACCGGATTCGACCGGTAGTAGTCGAAGTTCAGCAGCTCGCCGGCCTGCACGGTGTCGGAGTTCACGCCCAGGGTGTTGGTCGCGACATTGACGAAACCAGCGCTGATGCTGTTGAAGGTCTCGCCCGCCGTGAACACATGATCGCCGCCCGAGACCAGGTCGCTGGTGTCGCTCGGCGGCGTCGCCGCCCTGGCGGACAGCACGCCGAAGAAATCGCTGCTGTACTGCTGCACCACGATCTCGGGCGAGTTGTTGCCTTCGGTGTCGTAGTTGAAGGAGGCCTGCGGTGCACCCGTGGAGAAGGTCGTCTGTCCGCCGAAGACCTGGTCCAGGTCGAAGCTGTAGGTACCGTCGGCCTTGTTGAAGATGACCGTGCCGGTCGCCGCCTGCGTGGTCGTCGACGTGGGCCCGGCGTAGTAGTTGAAGCTGAAGTGGTAGGTGACCGTGGTGTCGGTTTCGGCAAAGTGCGAAACGGCTGCACCGGTAATGGGCCGGCCGCCGGCGGTCGTTCCGGTGAGGCCGGTCAGCACGATGCCGTCGGTCGAGGCGTTGTCCACGTCGTCGGCGCCCACGGCGAAGTTGTAGGTGCCGGCAATGGGCTGGGCGTCGTTCGCTCCGTTGAGGTCGGAGATGGCGGTCACTGTCGGGCCGTTGTCGTCGAACTTGATGTTGGCGCCGATGTTGAGCACCTTCGAATCGCTTGCCGTGTCGCCGTCGCCGTCGGTCAGCGTCACGGTGTTGGTGAGGGTGATCAAGGTATCGGCCAGCGTGGCCTGCTGCGCCGCGTAGTTGGACCCGACCCCCGGCAGCGCGTGATCGATTTCCGCGAACTGCCGCAAGGTCACCGAACCGCCCGCGCTCACCGCCACGTCGAAGATGGTGTTGCCCGCGTTGATGTCGCCGACGGCTGCTGCCGTCGAGCCGATGACGCTTCCGGCCACCAGATACAGCTTGATCGCGGCGCCATCGCTCGTGAGCCCGGATGCGCCGCCCGCCGTGGCCACGCCCAGCGCGAAGACCGAGGCGGTGGAGCCTGCGCCGTCGGCGCCATAGCTGCTGGCGGTCACGCCGAAAGCGGTCGAGAAATCCTGCACGGCGGAGTCGGTGTTGGCGCCGATGGTCTGTGCGTCCTGGACGTTGAGCACGGCCGTGTCGGTGGGCGCAGCGAGCGTGACCGACGGTCCGTGGTCGTCGAACTTGATGTTGGCGCCGATGTTCAGCACCTTCGAATCGTTCGCGGTGTCGCCGTCCGCATCGGTGAGCGTCACCGAACCGCTGAGCGTGACGAGGTCGTCGGCCATCGTGGCCTGCTGGGCCGCGTAGTTCGAGGAAGACCCCGGAAGCGCATGGTCGATCTCGGCAAACTGCTGCAGCGTCACGGAACCGCCCGTGCTCACGGCCAGGTCGAAGATGGTGTTGCCCGCAAGAATGCCGCCTTCCGTGGCGGACGTCGAACCGATGACCTTGCCGCCCACCTGGTACAGGTAGATGGTCGCGCCATCGCTCTTGAGCCCCGAGTCGCCGCCTTGCGACTTCACGCCGAGCGCAAACGCGGTGCCAATCGAGCCTGCCCCGTCGGCGCCGTAGCTGCTCGAGGTCGTGCCGAAGGCGCCCGCGAAGCTGGTGGTGGCGGTATCGGTCAGCACGCCGATGGTGTCGGCGTCCTGCGTGTTGACCACCGCGGTGTCGGTGGGTGTGGCCAGCACGATGGAGGGCCCGTCGTCCTCGAACCTCATCATCGAGCCGACTTCCGCCGTCGCGGCCGACACCTGCAGCAGCCGGAAACCGCCGATGTCGAAGTCGGCATGCGTGTTGCCCGAGGCATTGAGGGCCGCGCCGTTCTCGACCAGCACGCGGTTGTGGTCCGCCGACGTGGTGTATTCGATCGAGTAGCCGGCCTTCACGCCGGTGATCGTCGCGACGCCGCCACTGATGCTGATGGCGATGGCCGAACTCAGCGCGGCCTCGGTGCCGTTGGAGTAGGTTTCATAGACTGCGCCCGTGACGGAGTCGAGCACGCGCACGCTGGTGATCGAGATCATCTGGTCGTTCGCATAGCCGTCGATGAAGCTGTTGCCCGACTCGACCGCCGTGCTGTACGCCGTGACCTTGACCTGCGCGCTCTTGCCGCTTTGCAGCTGCACCACGTCGAAGTCGGCCGTCCGCGATCCGAACATGCCGGTGAAGTCGATGTTCGACTCCAGGTCGGCCTCGTTCTGGTCCAAGTTCGGAATGGTGACGTCGGCCCTGGCGCCAGTCACGAAGGTGAAGCGGATGCCCTCCTGCTCCGTGATCATCTGGCTGTTGGTGCCGAACGTGGTCGGGCCGCCCGCCTTGCTGGAGTTGATCGTGTCGCCGGTCGAGATGTTGATGTCGTCGGCGGTGCTGGCCGAATTGGCGCCCGACTGGTTGGCCGGGTCCTTGCCGGTCGCGATGATCGTCACGTCCGAGATGCGGCCGTTGACGATGGTCGGGTTGGCCTTGGTGAACATCAGGAACAGGTTCTGGCCCGAGGGTGCGTCCGCGAGGTTGAACTCCGCGTCCTGGCTGACGCCGACGAACACCTTGTCGAGCAGGGTGACCGCATCGTCGGCGTTGGCCGTGTCGCCGTGTGCGATCGCCTCGTACTGAACCATCCAGATCTTGGCGCCCGTCACGGGCGTGCCCGTTTCTTCCAGGTAGGCCGCGAACACGATCACGTTGCCGGCGGTCTTGCCGTAGACGACGTTGTTGTTGGTCGCATCGGTGAACAGGAAAATGCTTTCGCCATCGGCGGTATCGAGGCCGCTGTCGAAGTTATCGAGCGGAGCGCCGGACAAGCCCACGAAAGAGAGGTCGGTCACGGTGCCGGTGGCGCTGAACGTGAACGCGTTGGTGCCCGTGTTGCTCCCGTTGTAGCCGCTCACGGCGGCCTTGGTCGGGGCTCCCGCCCCCAGCGCAGTCAGCCGGGTGGTGAACGCGGCGGGCAACGAACTCGTGGCGATGTCGTTGTCGTTGGCGTCACCCGCGGGTACCGGCGTGGCGACAGGGTTCTGCAAACCGGCGGTTTCGTCCAGGGTCACTGTCGAGCCGGGTGTGAAAGTCGCGGGCATAGACGCTCCTTGTTGGTTGAAGACACGGCCGATGGAGAACGGCGCAACTCCGAACGAGGTGCGTGGGCTGGCGATGGGACCAGGTTCACGAATCAGCAAAGGGGAGAAGATGCTGAACTTCGAGCCCGCGCACTGTCCATAGGTCGAAAGTTGTCACCCAAAGGATGACGCGCCGGGCAGCGGTGGGGCCGCCAAGCCGGCACACATCTCGATACCTTGCAGGGGCCGGGAAACGGTCCGCGCAACTATGTAACCCTTTATCATTAATTCGAGGGCGCACCCGACAAGCACCCCGGGGGAAATAAATGCAACAAGTCCCACGCTCTTTGGCGGGGCTCGAAACCCTGCGCAGCGCAGATTCGCAGCCGATGCCGCCAGACTTTCGCGCCGCGCCGCCATTGGCGCCTTGCACCTTCGAAAGCTGTGTTCCAGTGCTGATCGCCACGTGCCGGGGCCGCACATCGACGCTCTTGCATTCGGGCCTGCTGGCCTCGGCGCAAGCGAGCGGCCGCATGTACCGGGTCGAGCGCGCGGAGCTGAGCGGCATCGCCGACCTGGCGGCCTGCTGCCGAAAGCGCACCCCTCGCCTCCTGCTGGTCGACATCGCCCTGCTCTCGCAGGAAGGCATGGACCAAGTGGACGAACTGCACCGCAGCAACCACCCCACCGACTGGCTCCTTGGCTGGGAGCAGCCCTCGGCGCAAGGGCTGGATGCGGCGATCCGGATCCAGGCGCGCGGCTGCGTCGAGTGGCGGGCAAGCGCAGCACAGTTCGCACAATCACTGGATGCCGTCTTTGCGGGCACGCTGGGCTTTCCGGGTCCGGTGCTGCAGGCGCTCTACCTGTCCGTGCTGCGATGGGCGGCCATCGGAGGGCACGCGGCATCGGGTGCCGCATTGACTGCCGTGCGGCTCACCGAACGGGAGGACGAAGTGCTTTCGCTGATGCAACGCGACATGTCCAACAAGCAGATCGCCGAGCGGCTCGGCATCAGCGTCAACACGGTCAAGAAGCACCTGGCCCATGTGTTCGCGAAGCAGGGGCAGCACAGCCGGCGCTGGCACCTCGCGCGGCCCGGGGTTGCAGGGCCCGGCGCGCAAAGGCCGATGCCGCTTCTGGCGCCGGCGTCCGCGCCCAGCGCCATCGATAAATTCGGGCTGGTCGCCCTGCCCGCCTACTCGGCCTCGATGCCCGCTGCCTTCACGATCCGGCCCCACTTCTGCGATTCGGCTGTCTGGAACCTGGCAAGCTCTTCGGGCGAGGTGGTGAACACTTCGGTGCCGGTGGGTTCATAGAAGGCCGCCTTCGCGGATTCGCTCTTGGCGGCCTTCACCAGCAGCTCGTTGAGGCGCTTGACCACGGCCGGGGGCGTCTTGGCGGGCGCATAGGCCGCAAACCAGTAGCCCATTTCATATCCCTTCACGCCGGCTTCCGAGATGGTGGGCACGTCCGGCGCGAGCGGCGAACGCGCCGCGCTCGACACGCCCAGCGCGCGCAGCTTGCCGCCCTTGATTTGCGGCAGGCCCGTGGCCGCGTCGGTGATCATCATGTGGATCTGCCCGCCCAAGAGGTCGGTCACGGCCAGCGTGTTGCTCTTGTAGGGCACGTGCAGCAGCTTGATGTCGGCCATCTGCTGCAGCAGCTCGCCCGCCATGCGGCTGGACGAACTGCCGCTGCCGAAGCTGTACTTGCCCGGCTCCTTCTTCGCGAGCGCGACGAACTCGGCCACGCTCTTTGCGGGGAACGAGGGGTTCACCACCATGATCTGCCCGCCCTTGCCGAGCGCCGCGATGGGCGCGAAATCCTTCACCGGGTCATAGGGCAGCTTCTTGAACAGGTGCTCGTTGGCGGCGTGCGTGGTGTTGGTGGTGATGAGCACCGTGTAGCCGTCCGGTGCGGCCTTGGCGGCCTGCTGCGAGGCGATGAAGCCGCTCGCGCCGGCCTTGTTGTCGATCACGACCGGCTGCTTCGTTTCTGCCGTGATGCTGTTGCCCAGCGCGCGTGCGATCTGGTCGGTGGCGGTGCCGGCCGCAAAGGGCACGATGAAGGTGATGGGCTTTTCCGGAAAGCCTTGCTGGGCATGTCCGAGCAGCGGCGCCAGGGCCAGCGCGGCGGCCGAAAGGGTCAGGGTACGTCGTTTCATTGTTTTGTCTCCGGATGGATGGATAGGGAAAATGGAGAGGCGACGGCTACGGCCCCGCCAGAAGATGCGCCAGCGATCGCGGCACGCGCACCGGCATGTCGAGCAGCAGGAACGACAGCGCCTTGCCATGCGCATCGAGGTTCAGCGCATCGTTGACACCGCCGTCGAGCACCGCGTCGAGCACGAAGTTCATCGCATGCAGCCGGGGCAGCAGGAAGCGCTGCACCCGCGCGGGCACACGGTGCCGAAACCGGGCCGAAACGCTTTCGGGCGTGAGCTGTTCGGCCAGCAACGCGTAGAGCTCCGGGTGCCAGGCGATCACGCTGATGTTGGAGCGGTCGCCCTTGTCGCCCGTGCGGCCATGGGCGGCGCGGTACAGGGGCACTTCGATGGAGTCCGATGCGGAATTCAGGTTCATGTTCATGCCAGGGCCTTTGCGCCGAGCAGTTCGAAGCGCACCGGCACCGCCTCGCGCGGCAGCAGGCACGACAGCGTGTTGAGCCGCGGCGTGAGCGCGGTGCGCACCCCGCCGCCGCCCGCGGGCCCGCAGGTGTAGAGCGCCATCACTTCGCGCCCGAGGCGCTCGGCCGCGGCCCGGTCGGCATGCGTGGCCGCGACGCGCAGGCGGACGTCGCGAAGGCCCGTGTCGGGCGTGTCCGCGAGCGTGCGGCCGGCATCGTCGCCCAGGATGCTCAGCGCGCCGATCAGGTCCACGCGCAGCGCCAGGCCATCGAGCCGCTTGCGCAGCACCTCCGCCGCGAGCCGCGCACGGGCCTCGGCACGCGGGCCGGCGTACGAAATCTCGCCCTCCGCAAGCCAGCCGCCCTCATGGCAGACGTTCACCTTGTAGTGGCTCGGCCGCGCATGCCCGCGCACGCCGGACAGCGCCACGCGATCCGCCGCACCCGCCTGCTGCTTCACCTCGGCCTCGCCGATGTCGGCCACGACGTCGGGCGTCAGGTAGGCGCCCGGGTCGTGCACTTCGTACAGCAGTTGCTCCTTCACGGTGGCTTCGCTCACGAGGCCGCCGGTGCCCTCGGCCTTGCCGATCGTGCAGTTTCCGTCGGCATCGATCTCGGCGATGGGGAAGCCCACGGCTTCGAGCCCCGGCACGTCCTTGTAGCCGGGATCGGCGAAGTAGCCGCCGCAGACCTGCGCGCCGCATTCGAGCAGGTGGCCCGCCATGGTGGCGCGTCCGAGGCGCAGCCAGTCGTCGGCGCGCCAGCCGAAGTGCGACATGGCGGGACCGACCGTGAGCGACGGGTCGGCCACGCGGCCGCACACGACGATCTGCGCGCCCGCGTCGAGCGCGGCGGCGATCGGCTCGGCGCCGATGTAGGCATTGGCGCTGACGATGCGCAGCCCCTCCAACTGCGCGCCCAGCGTTTCGTGCAGCAGCGCCAGGTGTTCGGGGCCCGAAAGATCGTCGCCCTCCACCACCGCGATGCGCGGCGCGCCGGCGCCGAGCGCGCGCGCCATGCGGGCGATGTGGCGTGCCGCGGCGCGCGGGTTGGCCGCGCCGAAATTGCTCACGATGCGGATGCCGTGCGCCAGGCAGCGCGCCAGCACGGGCCGGAGCATGGCGTCGAGCAGGGGCTCATAGCCCGCCTCCGGATTGTCGCGGCGGCGCAGCTGGGCCAGCGCGAGCGTGCGCTCGGCCAGCGTCTCGAAGATCAGGAAGGCGCGCTGTCCCTCGGGCCCGCGCGCGAGCCGCGCGACCAGCGTATCGACCACCGGGCCGGCGGCATCGGTGCGGTCGCCGGAAAAACCCGCGGCGCAGCCGATCAGCAGTGGAGGCGGTGCAATGGCATTCATCGGAGCCGACTTTAGGGAGCCTTCCATCATCCGTGAAATAGAAAATTCAGATCGATTGATCCAAATTGCGGATCAGATCACGCCGGGCGCGCCAATGCCGCTCCACGCACAGGCATGATGCGGCCTGACAGTCCGGCCGGAAAGCCCGAGGGCCTTCCTCACAATCCGTCCGCCGACCCCGAGGGAGCAACATCAATGAAAGCACCGCCACGCCTGCAGGCGCTGGTCGACGAAGGCCTGATCGACACCGTGGTCCGCCAGCTCATGAGCGGCAAGGAAGCCATGGTCTACGTGGTGCGCTGCGGCGACGAGACGCGCTGCGCCAAGGTCTACAAGGAAGCCGACAAGCGCAGCTTCCGCCAGGCGGTCGACTACACCGAGAACCGCCGCGTGCGCAACTCGCGCGAGACGCGCGCCATGGCCAAGGGCACGCGCTTCGGCCGCCAGGTGACCGAGGCCATCTGGCAGAGCGCCGAGGTCGATGCGCTCTACCGTCTCGCGGCCGCGGGCGTGCGCGTGCCGGTGCCCTACAACTTCCTGGAAGGCGTGCTGCTGATGGAGCTGGTGACCGACGCCAACGGCGATGCGGCCCCGCGACTGAACGACGTGGCCTTCACCGCCGAAGAGGCCGTTCAGCACCACGCCAGCCTGTTGAAGGAGGTGGTGCGCATGCTGTGCGCGGGCGTCGTGCACGGCGACCTCTCCGAGTTCAACGTGCTGCTCGCGGCCGACGGCCCGGTGGTGATCGACCTGCCGCAGGCCGTGGATGCGGCGGGCAACAACCACGCGCGGCGCATGCTGCTGCGCGACGTGGAGAACCTGCGCAACTTCTTCGGCCAGTTTGCGCCGGCGCTCTTGCGCACGCACTACGGCGACGAGATCTGGCACCTGTACGAGCGCGGCCTGCTGCGCGTCGAGTCGGTGCTGACCGGCACGCACGTGCGCGACACCGGGCCGGTCGACCTCGGCAATGTGCTGCGCGAAGTGGACGACGCGCGCGAGGAAGAAGCGGCGCGCCGCCTGCGCATGCAGCTGCCCAGGCTGTAGCGCCGGGCCTCAGGGCCGCTCGTTCTTCAACTCGCGCAATTGCTCCTCGGCGTGTTCGAGTTCTGCCCTGAGCAGCTGGATGTCGTGCTCCAGCTTGCCGATGCGCGCGGCACGGTTCATGGAAGGCTCGGATGCCTCGCAGCGCGTGCGCAGCGCGGCGAGGTTTTCGGCCAGTTGCCGCCGGCGCAGCATCTGGCCCCGGGAGCGCGCAAGGTCGATGTCCCGCTCCAGCGCGGCTTCTTCCGCCTGGCACGATGCGGCGCCCGGCGGCTCCGCCGAGGGGGCTTGCGCGAAGGCGGATGCGGCCACCGCCAGCAGCGCAGCAGCGAGGAGTCCGCGCTTCATGCGCGGCGCCTGCCGTTCCCATTGAAGTACACAGTGCCCATCGAAACCCATTGCCGCTCCCGTTCCAGCGGCAGCCAGGCCCGCCGTGCCTGATTCTGTCTCAGACCAGTTCTTCCACTCTCAGCGCCGTGATTTTTCCTGCGACCCGGGGATGTGCCTCCAGCGCATGCAGCGCAAGCTCCAGCGAGTCCTGCCGTACCGGCTGCGTCAGCACGAGCACCTGCGGCCCGGTGCCCGGGTCTTCCATGTCCGCCAGAGCCATATGGCGCACCGGCACCTGCTGCGCCGCCAGCGCGTCCGACATCGCCTCGGAGTCACCGGCCGCATGCACGGGCACGCGCAGGTAGTGCGACGAGCATGCCGCGCCGCAGGGCACCACCGGCAAGGTGCTCATGGCGTGGTGGTGAAAGCCCAGGTGCGGCACGCGCTGCGCCGCATGCGTGCCCTCCAGCCGTGCCACGTCCACCAGGTCGGCGATCACCGCCGAGGCGGTCTGCTCCGATCCGGCACCCGCGCCGTAGTACATCGTGACGCCGGCCGCATCGCCCTTGACCATGATGCCGTTCATCGACCCGTTCACATGCGCCATGAGGTGCGACGCGGGCACGAGCGCGGGCTGCACGCGCAGCTCGATGCCCGCGTCCGTGCGGCGGGCCACGCCCAGGAGCTTGATGCGGTGGCCGAGCTGTCGGGCGCAGGCCACGTCCATGCGTTGCAGGGCCGTGATGCCTTCCACCTGCACGTCGTCCAGCCGCACGGCGGTGCCGAACGCATTGGCGGCCAGCAGCGTGAGCTTGTGGGCGGCGTCGATGCCCTCGATGTCGAAGGCGGGATCGGCCTCGGCATAGCCCAGGGCCTGGGCCTCGGCGAGCGCGGCGGCAAAGTCCAGGCCCTCGCCCTCCATCCTGCTCAGGATGAAATTGGTGGTGCCGTTGATGATGCCCGCCACCCACTCGATGCGGTTGGCCGTGAGGCCTTCGCGCAGCGCCTTGACGATGGGGATGCTCACCGCCACCGCCCCCTCGTAGGCCACCGCCACGCCATGCTGCCGGGCGGCGGCGAAGATCTCGGCCCCATGCACCGCCAGCAGCGCCTTGTTGGCCGTGACCACGTGCTTGCCGTGCGCGATGGCGGCCAGCACCCAGTCGCGCGCGGGTCCGGTGCCGCCGGCCACTTCCACCACCACGTCGACACCGGGGTGCGTGGCCACGCGCAACGGGTCGTCGGTCAGTTCGACCGCACCGCCCACGATGCCCGCCGCGCGCGCCAGGTTGCGCGCCGCCACCATCACCAGTTCGATCGGCCGGCCCGCGCGGCCCGCGATCTGGGCCTGGTTGCGCGCCAGCACGCGGAAGGTGCCCGCGCCCACGGTGCCGATGCCGATCATGCCCACGCGCAGCGGGCGCAGCGCCGCAGGAAGCACGGGAAGGGATTCGAGTGACTGGACTGGATCGCGGTACATGGAAATCTCCGGATGAAAAAACAAGAAACCCAGCTGCCAGGGCTGGGTTCATTCATTCGGAGAAGAGCGATACACCAGGTGGCTGCCGAAACGGCCACCTGCGCGTGCTCAGGGGGCCGCGGTGGTAATGGTGGTAATCATTCGAGCAGCAACCCGCGACCCGTTCGCCAGCGCAAAGGCAGGCGACCCGATGCGCGCCACGGAGGCTGCGCAGACGGCGGTGGGGACGAAGTGATGGCTCGGCATGAAGGTGGGAGTGTACAAGAGCCCGCCGCGCCGGCGCCGAAGATTTTCGCGCCCAGCCTGCGGAAATTCGGGGAGCGGGCCTACAGCCGCGCCTCAGCGCCAGGCCTAGCGTGTGGCGCGTAACGAAGAACTGAATCAACCGGCATCACGCAGGAGGCAGCACATGAAGAACTTCTACCTGGAGCCCCGGATGCGGGCCACGATCGGCGGCGCCTTCTATCCGTCGGGCTACTCGATCGTGATGTTTCCGAGCGCGGAGGATGCCAACCGCATCGGCCACAAACTGATCGAAAAAGGCGTGAGCGGCGACGAGATCTACCTGATCCCGCCGGCCACCTTGCTGGCCGAGATCACGCCCACCGTGACCGAATCGGACGATCCCCTGCCCTCCGCCGGCACCGATGCCGCCACGGTGCGCGCCTACACCAAGCTCGCGCGCGAAGGGCACACTGCCCTGCTGGTCAAGACCAAAAACGAGGACGAGGCGAACCGCGTGATGGAACTGGTGCGCACCGTCCCGTATTCCATCGCGCAGCGCTACCGCACGCTCGTCATCGAAGACCTCTGAACCGCTCGCTCCCGCGCATCACGCCACCGCGGCCGCCCGGCGCACCACGTCGCGGGCCATGGCCTGCGCCAGCTCCTGTTCCCCGAGGAAGACCGTGGCAGTGGTCTCCTGGGTCAACAGCCGCGCCTCGTCCTCGTTGTGGCTGCGGATCACGGTTTCGATGGCTGGATTGAGCGTGCGCGCAATCTCCATCATCTGGCGCACGTGGATGGCATCCGGCGTCGCGACCACCAGCACGCGTGCCCGCGCGATGTGCGCCTGGATCAGCACCTCCGCGTCGGCCGCATCGCCCCACACGGCCGCAACGCCGGCCTCGCGCAGCTTCTCGACCAGTTCGCGGTTCTGCTCGGCCACCACATAGGGAACGTCATTGGCCTCGAGCTCGGCCGCAATGCGCCGCCCGACGCGGCCGTAGCCCACCAGCACGACCTGCCGGGAGAGAAAGCGGGCTTCGGTGGTGATCGGCAATTCGGCCAGCGGATGGTCGCGCGACTCGAGCCCCCGCGCGATGGGAAAACGCGCATGCAGCCATTTCTGCAGCGGCGCGATCAGGCTGAACCACAAGGGATTGGTGGCGATGGAGATCAGCGCGCCGGCCAAAATGAGGCTCTGCCCTTCGACCGGCAGCACGCCGAGCGACACGCCCAGCCCCGCCAGGATGAACGAGAACTCCCCGATCTGCGCGAGGCTCGCGCTCACGGTGAGCGCGGTGCGCAGCGGATAGCGGAACGCGAGCACCAGCGCGCAGGCGGCCAGCGACTTGCCCAGCACGATCACGCCCACCACGGCCAGCACCTGCAGCGGCCGGTCGACGAGCACCGAGGGATCGAAGAGCATGCCCACAGAGACGAAGAACAGCACCGCGAAGGCATCGCGCAGCGGCAGCGACTCTTCCGCCGCACGGTGGCTGAACTCCGACTCGCGCATCACCATGCCCGCAAAGAAGGCGCCAAGCGCAAACGACACGCCGAACAGCGCCGCCGATGCGAAGGCGATGCTCACGGCGGCCGCGATCACGCACAGCGTGAACAGTTCGCGCGAGCCGGTGCGCGTGACCTGCCAGAGGATCCACGGAAAGGCGCGCCTTCCGACCACCAGCATGAGCGCCACGAAGCCGCCCACCTGCAGGAGCGTGAGCCCGAGCGTCTGCCAGAGTGGATCGGGCGGGCCGCCCGCCGGATTGCCTGCATGGCCACCCATGGCGCCCGCGAGCGGCGGCAGCAGCACCAGCACCAGCACCATGGCCAGGTCCTCCACCACCAGCCAGCCCACGGCGATGCGGCCGGTGAACGAATCGAGAATGCCGAGGTGCTCGAGCGCCCGCAGCAGCACCACCGTGCTCGCCACCGACAGCGCGAGGCCGAAGACCAGCGCCTCGCCCCACTGCCAGTCCCACCAGAGCGCCAGCGCGCCGCCCAGCAGCGTGGCCACGGCAATCTGCGCCAGCGCGCCGGGCAAGGCGATCTTTCGCACCGCGAGCAGGTCGTCGAGCGAAAAGTGCAGGCCCACGCCGAACATCAGCAGCATCACGCCGATCTCGGCCAGCTGCGAGGCAATGCCCGCATCGGCCACGAAGCCCGGCGTGAACGGGCCGATGATCACGCCCGCGAGCAGGTAGCCCACCAGGGCCGGCAAGCGCAGCCGCACCGCCAGGAAGCCGAAGACAAGCGCCAGCCCCAAGCCGGCGGCGATGGTGTTGATCAGGGAAACGCTGTGGGGCATCGTCCCATTTTGCAGGAACGATGCCTTTCCCTCGACTTCACACGGCCATCAGCGGGTCATCATCAGGCCGTCGGGAGCCTCGTCAATCGGCCATCTTGCTGACGCGTGCGCCCTCGAGCACCTCGGGCTCCTGGGACTCGACCCAGTTCTCGTTGTTGAGCCCGGCCTGCAGCCTTGCGGTGTCGAGTTCGTTGGTCCACTTGGCCACCACGATGGTCGCCACGCCGTTGCCGATCAGATTGGTCAGCGCACGGGCCTCGGACATGAAGCGGTCGATGCCCAGGATGAGCGCGAGGCCGGCCACCGGCACGTGCCCCACCGCCGACAGCGTGGCCGCCAGCACGATGAAGCCGCTGCCCGTGACGCCGGCCGCGCCCTTCGAGGTGAGCAGCAGCACGGCCAGGAGCGTGATCTCCTGCATCAGCGTCATCGGCGTGTTGGTGGCCTGCGCGATGAACACCGCCGCCATCGTCAGGTAGATGGAGGTGCCGTCCAGGTTGAACGAGTAGCCGGTGGGAATGACGAGCCCCACGCAGGCCTTGTTCGCGCCCAGGTTCTCCATCTTCTCCATCATGCGCGGCAGCACCGATTCGCTCGACGAGGTGCCCAGCACGATCAGCAGCTCTTCCTTGATGTACTTGATGAACTTCCAGATGCTGAAGCCGTGGAAGCGCGCGATGCCCCCCAGCACCACGAAGATGAACAGCAGGCAGGTGAGATAGAACGTGCCCATCAGCTTGCCGAGCGAGAACAGGCTGCCCAGGCCGTACTTGCCGATGGTGAACGCCATGGCGCCGAAGGCGCCGATGGGCGCGAGCTTCATGATGTAGCCGACGATCACGAAGAGCACGTGCGAGCCCTTCTCGATCACGTCGAACACCAAGGTGCCGCGCCCGCCGAAGCGGTGCAGCGCAAAGCCGAACAGCACCGCGATCAGCAGCACCTGCAGGATCTCGCCCTTGGCGAAGGCATCGACCACGGTGTTGGGGATGACGTTGAGCAGGAAGTCCACCGTGCCGGTCATCTTGCCGGGGCCGGTGTACGAGGCGATGGCCTTGGTGTCGAGCGTCGCGGGGTCGATGTTCATGCCCGCGCCGGGCTGCAGGAGGTTGACCAGCAACAGCCCCACCACGAGCGCGACACTGCTCACGATCTCGAAGTACAGGAGCGCGAGCCCGCCGGTCTTGCCGACCTTCTTCATGTCCTCCATGCCCGCGATGCCCACCACCACCGTGCAGAAGATGATCGGCGCGATGATCATCTTGATCAGCTTGATGAAGCCGTCGCCCAGCGGTTTCATCGCGGCGCCGATGTCGGGGTAGAAGTGGCCGAGCAGCACGCCGATGACCACCGCGGTGATCACCTGCACGTAGAGCGAACGGTAGAGGGGGAGTTTTCTGGGCGGTGTGGTTGTTGTGTCTGCCATTTGCTTGCCTCCGGAAGAGTTGGAAACTGTAGGCCCGTTTCAGCCGTTTTCCAATCGTGGAAGCCACATTCCTCCAATGAAAAAACCCGCCGGAGCGGGTCTTTCGATCAGGTTCCAGTCAGCGCGGTCAGTGCATGTGGAGGCCGCCGTTGACCGAGAAATCGGCCCCCGTGCTGTAGCCGCCCTCGTCCGTGGCGAGCCACGAGATGATGGAGGCGATTTCGCTCGGCTCGCCCAGGCGCTTGACCGGGATGGTGGCGATGATCTTGTCGAGCACTTCCTGGCGGATGGCTTTCACCATGTCGGTGCCGATATAGCCCGGGCTCACCGTGTTGACCGTGACGCCCTTGTTCGCCAGTTCTTGCGCCAACGCCATCGTGAAGCCGTGCATGCCGGCCTTGGCGGCCGAGTAGTTGGTCTGGCCCGCCTGGCCCTTGGCGCCGTTGACCGAGCTGATGTTGATGATGCGGCCCCAGCCCTTCTCGACCATGTCGCCCACCACCTGCTTGGTGACGTTGAACATGCTGTTGAGGTTGGTCTCGATCACCGCGCTCCAGTCCTCGGGGGTCATCTTGAGGAACATGCGGTCCCGCGTGATGCCGGCGTTGTTGACCAGCACGTCGATGGGGCCGTGCGCTGCCTTGGCGGCAGAGAACGCCTCGACGGTGGATTGCCAGTCGCCGACATTGCCGACCGACGCGTGGAACTCGAAGCCCTCGGCCTTCTGCTCGGCCAGCCATTTGGCATGGTCGCGCGTCGGACCGCAGCCCGCGATGACGGTAAAGCCGTCCCTGTGCAGGCGTTGGCAGATGGCAGTTCCGATGCCACCCATGCCTCCGGTGACATATGCAACTTTCTTGCTCATAAATATTCCTTGATGTGTGCGACGCAAAAGCCTGAACGGCCGCCTTCACTCTAGCGAGTTTCAAGCCACCCAACTCTGAGGAAAACACTGAGCCAAGCTTGCAAGCAGCTGTCATTCGGCGCAGATGTGCAACCATATGCGCGACTCTGTACCTACTTGCGCATTCCTGCGCCTTCGAGGAGTTCGAAAGTATGACTCTGGAGATGTCCGGCCTTTCGGGGCCTGCCGCCGCTACCGGCCTCGAGCCGCTTCCGGTTCTCGCCGCCCGCATCGGCGCCACGCTGCGCGAGCGGCACCAGACCGTGGCCGTGGCCGAATCGTCGGCCGGCGGCCTGGTGTCGGCCGCGCTGCTCGCGATACCGGGCGCCTCGGCGTTCTTCCTCGGTGGCGCGGTGGTCTACTCGCGCCGCGCCGCCAAGGCGCTGCTGGGGCTGGTGCCGGAGGACATGGCCGACGGCATGCGCTCGGAGACCGAGCCCTATGCGAGGTTCATTGCAGGCAAGATCCGCGAGAGCCACCGCGCGACATGGGGCATTGCCGAGAGCGGCGCGGCCGGGCCCTCGGGCAGTCCGTACGGCGATGCGCCGGGCCATGTGTGCGTGGCCATCCACGGTGCGGTCGTGGCAAGCCGGACCTTCGAGACCGGCGATCCGGACCGCGTGTCGAACATGGATGTGTTCGCCCGGCAGTTGCTGCGGCTCTTCGAAGAGACGCTGCAGGCGCAATCCCCCGCGGCCTAGTCGGCCTGCACCCCGGCCGCGCGGATCACCTTCCCCCACTTCTCGGTCTCCGCCACCAGGTGCCTGCGCAGCGCCTCGGGCGTCACCTTGTCCATCGGCACGGCCTCGGTGCTGAGTTCGGCGAAGCGCTGCTTCACCATGTCGTCCTGCAGCGCGGCGCGCAAGGCGGCGTTGAGCTTATCCATCACCGCGGGCGGGGTGCCCTTGGGCGCATAGATGCCGTGCCACACCTTCACGTCGAAGCCCTTCAGCCCCTGCTCGTCGAGCGTGGGGATGTTGGGCATGCTGGACAGCCGGCGGGGCGTGGTCACGCCGAACACCTTGACCCGATTGCCGTCCTTGATGACCGGCGCGGTCTGGGTGGTCTGGTCGCACAGCAGGTCGACCTGCCCGCCCATGAGGTCGTTGAGCGCGGGACCGGCGCCCTTGTAGGGCACGGTGGTGAGCTGCACACCGATCTGGTGCGCAAAGAGCATGCCGCAGAGCTGCGACACGGCGCCGACGCCGGCGTTCGCGAGCGTGACCTTGTCCTTGTGGATCTTGACGTAGGCCAGCAGCTCCTGGAAGTTGTTGGCCGGAAAGTCCTTGCGCGAGAGCAGTGTCATGGGCACATCCATCACCTGCCCGACGTATTCGAAGTCTTTCAGCGGGTCGTAGCCGAGCTTCTTGTAGAGCGCGGGCGCGGTGGCCATGCCCATGTGGTGGATGAGGATGGTGTAGCCGTTGGGCGCCGCCTTGGCCACGCGTCCGGGTGCAATGGTGCCGCCCGCGCCCACGGTGTTCTCGACGATCACGGTCTGCCCGAGCGACTTGCCCATGGGAATCGCGAGCATGCGCGCGACCACGTCCGTGGGTCCGCCGGCCGAATACGGCACGACCATGGTGATGGGCTTTTCGGGCCAGGGGGCCTGTGCCGCCGCAGGCGCCTGCCCGCCGAGCAGGCAGGCGCCCAGGGTGGCCGCGAGCATGGCGCGCGAGGTCCGGTTCCTTGTCGATGTCATCTCGTTTGTCTCGTGTGTCGTCTTCGTGTGGAAATCCGCGGCACCCGTCAGGGCGCCGTTTGTGCAGCGAGTGCGAGCAGGCGCTCGGCCAGCCGCACGACGGGTGCGTCGACCATGCGTCCGTCGAGGCTCGCCACGCCGCCGCCGGCGGCGCGGGTCGCATCGAGCACGCGGCGCGCCCAGGCCAGTTCGTCGCTGCCCGGGCCCAGTGCCGCGTGCACCGGCGCCACCTGGTCGGGGTGGATGCAGAGCTTGGCGCCGAAGCCGCCACGGCGTGCGCGCGCGGCATCGGCCGCAAGCCGCCCGGCATCACGCCAGTCGGGCGTGACGCCGTCGATGGGAGCCGCAAGCCCCGCGCGGCGCGAGGCCAGCACCAGCGCCAGCCGCACCGGCACCAGCTCGGCCTCGCCGGCATCGCAGGCCAACCCCAGGTCGGCCTGGAAGTCGAGGTTGCCGAACGCGAGCCGCAGCACCCGGGGGGCTGCGGCGAGTTGGGCCACGGCCTCCAGGCCCGCGCCCGATTCGACCAGCGGCACGAGCGCGCCCGCGGGCCCGAGGGCCACCGCGAGCCGATGCAGGTCGTCGGCCTGCTCGGCCTTGGGCAGCATCACGCCGGCGGCGAGTCCCTCGGCCACGAGCTCGCCTGCCAGCGCGCAGTCGCCCTCGTGCCATGCGGTGCCGGTCGCATTGATGCGCACCAGGAGCCGCTCCCTTTGTCCGGCCGGCAATGCGGAGAAAGACGCGCGCAGCTGTGCGCGCGCCGCCGCCTTGCGATCGGGCGCCACGGCATCTTCCAGGTCGACGATCACGGCGCCCGCGCCACTGGCCAGTGCGCGCGCGTGGCGCTCGGGGCGGTCGGCGGGCACGAAGAGAAAGGTGCGCGCCAATGCGAGCGCGGCGTGCGTGGCCGCGCTCACACCGCGCCCGCCTTGCGCAGCGCGGCAATCTCGGCGTCGCTGCGCCCCAGGCCGCGCAGGATCGCGTCGCTGTGCTCGCCCACGGCCGGCACGGCGTCCATGCGGTAGTCGAAGGCGCTCTGGCGCCCCGGCGGCAGCAAGGCCGGAATATTGCCCGCCGGCGAGCCCACCTGCCGCCAGCGCTCGCGCGCCTGCAATTGCGGATGCGCCCAGAGCCCCGCCATGTCGTTCATGCGCGCATTGGCAATCTGCGCGGCGTCGAGCCGCTCGAGCACCTGCACGGCGCCGAGCGCGGCGAAGGTCTCCACGATGATGGCGCGCAATGCGTCGCGGTGCGCATTGCGCCGTGCGTTGCTGTCGAAGCGCGTGTCCGACGCAAGCGCCGGCTGCAGCAGCACCTTCTCGCAGAACAGGCGCCACTCGCGCTCGTTCTGCAGCCCCAGCATCACCGTGCCGCCGTCTCCGGCGGGAAACGGCCCGTAGGGATAGATGGTGGCGTGCGAGGCGGCGCTGCGCGGCGGCGGCGGTGCGCCGTCGTAGGCGTAGTACATCGGGTAGCCCATCCACTCGGCCAGCGACTCGAGCATCGACACGTCGATGTGCGAGCCCTTGCCCGTCTTGCCGCGCTGCAGCAGCGCGGCCAGGATGCCGGTGTACGCGTACATGCCCGCCGCGATGTCGGCGATGGAATTGCCCGACTTGCACGGATCCTCCGGCGTCCCAGTGACCGAGAGAAAACCCGCCTCGCTCTGGATCAGCAGGTCGTAGGCCTTCTTGTCGCGGTACGGCCCGTCTTCGCCGTAGCCCGAGATGTCGCAGACGATGAGCCGCGGATGCTTCGCCTGCAGCGCCTCGGCGCCCAGGCCCATGCGCGCGGCCGCGCCGGGCGCGAGGTTCTGCACCAGCACGTCGGCCTCGGCCACCAGCTCCTGCAGCACCGCGAGCGCTTCGGGCTGCTTGAGATCGAGCGTGAGGCTTTCCTTGGAGCGGTTCACCCAGACGAAGTGCGAGGCCTCGCCGCCCACGCGTTCGTCGTAGGCGCGTGCGAAGTCGCCGGCGCCGGGGCGTTCCACCTTGATGACGCGCGCGCCGAGGTCGGCGAGCTGCCGGGTGCAGAACGGCGCCGCGATGGCGTGTTCGAGCGAGACGACGGTGATCCCGTCCAGGGGCCTTGTCATGGGCTTGTTCTCCTTGCTTGTCATGCGAGCACGGCCGTCGCCTGCATCGTGAGCCAGCCGTCGGCGTCTTCGCCCCACAGGCTGAAGGTCTTGCCGTCGCTGCCATCGGCCGGCTTGCCGTGCAGCCGGAACGGCGCGGTGTCGAAGGTCGGCCGAACGGCGCGGAATTCGAAGCGCGCGAGCCGTGCGCCGGGCGCATTGCGGCGCAGCAGGTCGACCAGCAGCGTGGCGATCAGCGGCCCGTGCACGATGAGGCCCGGATAGCCCTCGACCTCGGTCACGTAGCGGCGGTCGTAGTGGATGCGGTGGCCATTGAAGGTGAGCGCCGAATAGCGGAACAGCAGCACGTCGTCCGGCACGATCTCGCGGCTGAAGGCCGCGTCCTTGGGTGCCGGCGTGGGCGGCGGGGCCTTTTCGCCGGGCGCCGCGGCGGCGCGGTAGACGATGTCGTGCTCCTCGGTCAGCGCCAGGCCGCGCTCATTGCGCACTTCATGGCGCACCAGCACGAACACCAGCTCGCCGCTGCGCCCCGCCTTGTGGGTGACGGACGCGATGGTCGAGGTGCGCTCCACCTTGTCGCCCACCTGCAGCGGATTGCCCGCCTCCCATGCCAGCCGGCCGCCGGCCCACATGCGGCGCGGCAGCGGCACGGGCGGCAGGAAGCCGCCGCGCCTGGCATGCCCGTCCTCGCCGATCTCGGACTCGCGATGGTGCGGGAGAAAGTAGAGCCAGTGCCAGAGTTCGGGCAGCCGCGTGCCGGGCACGGGCAGCGGATCGTCGCGGTCGAGCGTGGCGGAGAGTGCCCGCACCGGGGCCGCTGTGAGGTCGTCGGCCAGCGTTTCGCTGCGGCCTTGCCAGGCCTGGAGCTTCGCGAGCGCCTCGGCGTCGATCGCGGGGCGGGATGTGTCGGGGTTCGAAGGGTTCATTCAGTCCACCATCGCGCCGGAGGCCTTGACGATGCGCGCCCATTTGGCGAGGTCGTCCTGCAGCAGCTTCGAGAATTGCTCGGGGGTGGTGGGCGCCGCGATCTCCACGCCCTGTTGGTCGAGCTTGTCGCGCAGGTCTTTGGCGGCCAGCGCCTTGCGCGTGGCGTCCTGCAGGGCGGCCAGCACGTCGGCCGGCACCCCGGCAGGCGCGAACAGGCCGATCCAGAGCGTGCCGTTGTAGCCCGGCACCGCCTCGCCGATGGCGGGTACGTCGGGCAGCACCGGCGAGCGCTTGTCGCCGCTCACGGCCAGCGCGCGGAGCTTGCCCGCCTTGATGTGCGCAAGCGCCGAAGGCAGGCTCGCGAAGACGATCGGCAACTGCCCGCCGAGCACGTCGTTGAGCGCGGGCGCCACGCCTTTGTACGGCACGTGCTGCAGCGAGATGCCGGCCATGCTGTTGAGCATTTCGCCGAGCAGGTGGTTGAGCGTGCCGTTGCCCGCGGAGGCGTACTGGTAGTTGGCGCCCTTCTGCCGCGCGAGCTTCAGGAACTCGTTGAAATCCCTGGCCGGAAACGAGGGGTTGACCAGAAGCACGTTGGGCACCGCGCCCACGAGGCCCACGGGCCTGAAGTCCTTCACCGGGTCGAAGCCCGGGTTCTTGTAGAGCGCCGGATTGATCGCCTGGCTGCTGCTGATGGTCATGAGTAGCGTGTAGCCGTCCTTCGGCCCCCTGGCGACCAGCTGCGTGCCGATGTTGCCGCCCGCGCCCGGGCGGTTGTCGACCACCACGCTGGCGTTGTTCAACACCTCGCCGAGCTTCTGGCCCACGAGCCGGCCGACGATGTCGTTGGTGCCGCCCGCGGCCTGCGGCACGACCAGCGTGACGGGCCGCGAAGGGTAAGGCTGCGCATGGGCCGGGCCGGCGGCCATCAGCGCCGAAGCGGCCAGCGAAAGAAGCGGTAGCGCGAATGCACGGGATGCGCGGAATTTCATTGTGTGTGTCTCCATGGCTGCATGGTGCTGCGCCATGCAGCCCTCCGCAATCTGCGATTTCGGAACCCAGCCTTCTGTATTTCCGAAGGCTTGGGTACGATGGCGCATGCTTTTCGACCTGACCGACCTGCGCCTTTTCGTTGCCACGGCCGAGCTCGGCAACCTCACCCGCGCCGCCGAGCGGCAGCACCTGTCGCTCGCGGCGGCCAGCGCGCGCATCAAGGCGCTCGAAAACCAGGCCGGCCTGCAGCTGCTGCAGCGCGAGGCCCGCGGCGTGCGCCTGCTGCCACCCGGAGAAGCGTTTCTGCACCATGCGCGGCTGGTGCTGCACCAGACCGAGCAGCTGCGTGCCGACCTGCTCGAATATGGCGGCGGCCTGCGCGGCCACCTGCGCGTGTTCGCCAACACCACGGCGGTGACCGATTTCCTGCCGGAAATCCTGCCCGGTTTCCTGGCGCACAACCCGCGCATCAACGTCGACCTTCAGGAAAAACCGAATGCTCAGATCCCGCGCGGCGTGCTCGACGGCCGTGCCGACATCGGCATCGTCGCGGGCCGGGTCGACACGCTGGGGCTGGAAGCCATCCACTTCAGCACCGACCGGCTGGTGCTCGTCACCTCGCGCAGGCACCGCTTCGCGAAGCGCCGCAGGATTTCATTCGCCGAGACCCTGGACGAGGACGCGATCGGCATGCAGCAAGGCAGCACCTTGCAGGCCTTCCTGGCGCAGATCACCGACAACCTCGGCAAGCGGCAGAAGCTGCGCATCCAGCTGGGAAGCTTCGACGCCATGTGCCGGATGATCGGCAGCGGCGTGGGCATCGGGGTGGTGCCGGAGTCGGCGGCGCGGCGCAACCAGGAGAGCATGCAGCTCGCGTTGATCGACCTCAGCGATGCCTGGTGCGTGCGGGAGCGCTACCTGCTGGTGCGCGACCGGGCGGCCCTGCCTATCTATGCGCAGGCGCTGGTCGAGACGCTGTGCCGGCACTATGCCGGCGAGCAGGCTGCCATTGCGTGAGGGCGCGCCGCTCTACTGGAAACAAGGACTTGCAGGCGGATCGTGAAGAAGCGCGCGCCGTCCCCAATTTCCGTGGACAACTTTGGGGATAACTGATGTTCTTCCTTGTAAAGGCGACGCAAGTCGTTGTTTTACAAAGTAAATAATCAATTTGCCCAAAATTTAGGCGGTGCACAACGTGCGCCGCCCGAGGAAGCCCTATCGCTCGATCGTCAGCGCCACGCCCATGCCGCCGCCGATGCACAGCGAGGCAATGCCCTTCTTGGCGTTCTGGCGCTGCATCTCATGCAGCAGCGTCACCAGGATGCGGCAGCCCGACGCGCCGATGGGGTGGCCGATGGCAATGGCGCCGCCGTTCACGTTCACCTTGTTCACGTCCCAGCCCATCTCCCGGTTCACCGCGCAGGCCTGCGCGGCAAAGGCTTCGTTGATCTCGAGCAGGTCGAGGTCGGCGGCCTTCCAGCCAGCGCGCTGCAGCGCCTTGGTGGACGCGGGCACGGGGCCCATGCCCATGATGGCCGGGTCGAGACCCGCGGTGGCAAAGCTCGCGATGCGGCCCAGCGGCTTGAGGCCGAGCGATGCAGCCTTCTTGGCGGTCATCACCATCACGGCAGCCGCGCCGTCGTTCAGCCCGGAGGCATTGCCCGCGGTCACGCCGCCGGCCTTGTCGAACGCGGGGCGCAGGCCTGCGAGGCCGTCGGCGCTGGTCTTGCGGTTGATGAACTCGTCCTTGTCGAAGACGATTGCCTCGCCCTTCTTCTGCGGAATGCTCACGCCGACGATCTCGTCCTTGAACTTGCCCGCGTCCTGCGCGGCCGCGGCCTTGGTCTGGCTGCCGAGCGCGAGCTCGTCCTGCGCGGCGCGGTCGATGCCGAACTTCTTGGCCACGTTCTCGGCCGTGATGCCCATGTGGTACTGGTTGTAGACGTCCCACAGGCCGTCCACGATCATGGTGTCGACCAGCTTCCAGTCGCCCATGCGCTGGCCGTTGCGCGAGTTGGGCAGCACGTGCGGCGCGGCGCTCATGTTCTCCTGTCCGCCGGCAATCACGATCTCGCTGTCGCCGGTGGCCACGGCCTGCGCCGCGAGCATCACGGCCTTGAGGCCGGAGCCGCACACCGCGTTGATGGTGAGCGCCGGGGTTTCCTTGGCGCCGCCGCTCTTGAGCCATGCCTGGCGTGCGGGGTTCTGGCCCGCGCCCGCGGCCAGCACCTGCCCCATGATCGCCTCGCCGACCTGGTCGGCCGTAAGGTTGGCGCGCGCAATCACTTCCTTGATCACGAGGGCGCCCAGCTCGGTGGCTGCAATGCCGGCGAGCGAGCCGCCGAACTTGCCGACCGCCGTGCGTGCAGCCGAAACGATGACGATGTCTTCCATGAGGTTCTCCGTTGAAGTGATTTGAAGTGGGTGCGTGGGTTGTTGTCGGAAGACGCGGCTCAGGCCCTGGCCTTGACGTAGCGCCCCGGGGCCGGCTCGATGGCCTTGAACTTCTTGCCGTCGCCGTAGGCCCTGGGCGCCGCGACCTGCTTGCCCGCGTGGCCCTTGAGCCATTGTGCCCAGTCGGTCCACCAGCTGCCGGGGTGCTCGGCCGCACCGGCCAGCCATTCGGCCTGCGTTTTCGGAAACTTGCCGTCGTCGCGGATCCAGTGGCTGCGCTTTTTCTTGGCCGGCGGATTGATCACGCCCGCGATGTGGCCCGAGGCGCCCATGACGAAGCGCTTCTTGCCGGGCAGAAGCTGCGTGGATGCGTAGGCGCCGCCGATGGGCACGATGTGGTCTTCGCGCGAGCCGTAGATGTAGGCCGGGATGTCGATGTTGCCGAGGTCGATCTTCTCGCCGCAGACGGTGAGCGCGTTGGGCTTGGCGAGCTTGTTCTCGTGGTAGGTGTTGCGCAGGTACCAGGTGTAGAACGGGCCCGGCAGGTTGGTGGCGTCGCTGTTCCAGTAGAGCAGGTCGAACGGAGGCGGTGTTTCGCCCTTCAGGTAGTTGCCCACCACGTAGTTCCACACCAGGTCGTTCGGGCGCAGGAAGCTGAAGGTCGAGGCCAGGTCCATGCCCGGCAGCAGCCCGCCCTTGCCCAGCTGCATCTCGCGGTAGGCCACCATCGGCTCGTCGACGAAGATGTCGAGAATGCCGGTGTCGCTGAAGTCCAGGAAAGTGGTGAGCAGCGTGACCGACGCCGCCGGCTTCTCGCCGCGCGCCGCGAGCACGGCCAGCGCGGTGGAGAGAATGGTGCCGCCCACGCAGAAGCCGAGCGTGTTGATCTGCTTGCTGCCGCTGATCTCCTGCACCGTGTGGATCGCCTTGATGGCGGCGTTCTCGATGTAGTCGTCCCAGGTGGCATTGGCCAGCGACTCGTCGGGGTTGCGCCAGCTCACCACGAAGACGCGGTGGCCCTGCTCGTTGGCATAGGCGGATCAGCGAATTCTCGGGCTGCAGGTCGAGGATGTAGAACTTGTTGATGCACGGCGGCACCAGCAGGAATGGCCGCTCGTACACCTTGGCCGTGAGCGGCTTGTATTCGAGCAGCTGGAACAGCTCGTTCTCGAACACCACCGCGCCCTCGGTGGTCGCCACGTTGCGCCCCACTTCGAAGGCGCTCTCGTCGGTCATGCTCAGGTGGCCCTGCTTGACGTCGTGCAGCAGGTTCTGGATGCCCCTGGCAATGCTCTCGCCCTTCGTCTCGATGGCTTTTTTCTGCGCCTCCGCATTGAAGGCGAGCGAGTTGCTCGGCGACGAGGCCGCCATCCATTGCTCGATGGCGAAGCGCAGGCGCGCCTTGGTCTTTTCGTCGGCGTCGATGGCCTCGGCCATGTTCAGCAGCGTGCGGCCGTTGAGCAGGTACACCGCGGCCGAGAATGCCGCGAGCGGGTTGCTGCCCCAGGCATCGGAGGCAAAGCGCTTGTCGCCCTCGGGCCTGGCAGCGAAACCCTGGCGCCAGAGGTCGGTGGCGTCGGCCATGTACTGCTGCTGGATGGACTGGAGCTTTTCGGGGTCGATGGAGACCTTGGGCAGCTCGGCCATCTTGGCCCCCTGCGGCATCTGCGGCATCTGCGGGATTTGCCACAGGGGCGTGCCGCCCGTGAAGTTGAAGGCCGAAGCCCCCTGCCCGGCGGATTGCTGGAAAGATTCCAGCGCCTTGTTCCATCCCTCTGAAAGTGCCTTCTGGAAGGGCGCGAACGCGTCGGCAGCCCCCGTCGCTTGTTGCTTCATCATGTCTCCTGGTGCTCGCCTGGGTCGGTACGGATGGCTTCTCGTGTTTTGAGTATGCTGCATTTCACAAGGCGTCCACAACGCCGCCCACCCACTTACGACTGAAACTTGTTGTGTTCATCCACCTGATCGTGATCGGCTGGCTCTATGTTGCCGTGATGATGGCCGTGGCAGAGGCCACCAGCACCACGGGCAGCGTGCTGGGTGCCATCTTCACATTTCTTCTCTACGGTTTGGCCCCAGTGGCCTTGGTGGTTTACCTGATGGCCACCCCGGGCCGGCGCCGCGCGATGAGGCAGCGCGAAGCCGAGGCGCAGGAGGCGGCGCGCCTGGCGGCCGCCGCGGCGGCCGCCGAGGCCGCAGCCAACAAGGACTCAGGCCTTCCAGACCAAAGCGGCGAAGCGTCCGCTGACCCCGTCCCGCCGGTGCGAAAAGAACCGTGAAGGGTTCGCGACGGTGCACCAGCCGTCGCTGCCGTCGTTGCCATACACCGCGTCCACGCCGGCCGTTCGCAGGCGCTGGCGCGCGAGCGCGGGCAGGTCGGCGAGCCATTTGCCGGCTGCGGGGCCGGGGCGGAAGCAGCTTGCGGCCTCGGGCGCATGCGCCTCGAACGCCGCCTTGACCTCGGGCCCGACCTCGAACGCCTTCGGTCCGATGCAGGGGCCCAGCCACGCCATGACGGTGTGGGCGCCCTGCGGGGTTCCGGCACCCGGCCCGGGCGTGAAGCACGCCGCGGCGGCTTCGAGCACCCCGCCGGCAAGGCCGCGCCAGCCGGCATGCGCGGCGGCCACGCGCCGGCCCGACCCGTCGGTGAAAAGCACCGGCAGGCAATCGGCGACCATGACCGTGCAGGCGAGCCCCACGGCCGTGGCGGTGCAGGCATCGGCCGCCGTGCCGTCGTGCGTGTCGCCGGCCTCCAGCGCCACGACGCCGGTGCCGTGCACCTGCTGCAGGAAGACCGGACGCGCGCCGATGGCTTGCTCCAGCACGCGGCGGTTCGCGGCGACGTCCGCGGCCAGGTCGCCCACGTGGTCGCCGAGGTTGAGGCTTTCGTAGCGGCCGGCCGAGACACCGCCGTGCCGGGTGGTGCACACCGCCCGCACATGGGGCGGCGCGGGCCAGTCGGGCACGAGCCAGTGCGCGTCCATCGTGGCCGGCCCGGTCATGCGCTCAGGCTTCCGCGTCGGGCGCCTGCGAGGGCTGCGCGCGCTGGAAGGCGTCGAGTTGCATGCAGGCCTCGTAGGCCGCCATGGTGCGCGGCAAGCCGCTGAAGTCGCAGTCGAAGCGCTTGCCGTTGAAGATCTGCGGCACCAGGCAGCAGTCGGCCATGGTGGGCGTGTCGCCATGGCAGAAGATGCCGCCCGGGCCCTGCGCCAGCTGGCGCTCGAAGGCCAGCATGCCTTCGCGCACCCAGTGGCGGTACCAGGCATTCTTGGCCACGTCGTCGAGCTTGAGCTCCTTCACCAGGTACTTGAGCACCCGCAGGTTGTTCAGCGGATGGATCTCGCAGGCGATCGATTGCGACAGCGCGCGCACGTGCGCGCGGCCCACCGGATCGCTCGGCAGCAGCGGCGGCTCGGGGTTGGTCTCGTCGAGGTATTCGATGATGGCCATCGACTGCGAAAAGCGCTCGCCCTCGTCTTCGAGCAGCGGCACCAGCATGTCGGGCGAAATGGCCGAGTACGGGCCCGTGCGGTGGTCGCCGCGGGCGATGTGCACCGGCACGTAGTCGAACGCCAGGCCCTTGAGGTTCAGTGCGATGCGCACCCGGAACGACGCCGAGGAGCGGAAGTAGTTGTGCAGCTTCATCATTCCCGGAGCATAGCGCTCACCGGCAGCCCCGGCCTGCCTCTGGCACACTGCCGTTTTTCCCCCGTTTCGCTGAAAAGGACAGACGCAATGGCTTCCGAGTTTGTTTTCGCCCCGCCCGCCGCCGTTTCCGTTCCCGTGGCCGGCCAGGCCGCCCGCTTTCCGGTGCACCGCATCTATTGCGTGGGCCGCAACTACGAGGATCACGCCAAGGAAATGGGCTTCACCGGCCGCGAACCGCCCTTCTTCTTCATGAAGCCGACCGACGCGCTGCTGGTGGTCGACGAAGGCCAGACCGGCACCATGGCCTACCCCTCGCTCACCAAGAACCTGCACCACGAGATCGAGCTCGTGGTCGCCATCGGCACCGGCGGCAAGAACATCAAGGCGGCCGATGCGCACAAGCACATCTACGGCTACGCCGTCGGGCTGGACATGACGCGCCGCGACCTGCAGGGCGAGATGAAGAAGCAGGGCCGCCCGTGGGACATCGGCAAGGGCTTCGAGCAGAGCGCCCCCATCGGCCCGATCGTGCCCGTGGCAGAGGCCGGCGACGCCGAGAGCGCCGAGATCTCGCTGCAGGTGAATGGGGTCGACCGCCAGCGCAGCACCGTGAGCAAGCTGATCTGGAACGTGGCGGAAACCATCGAGCACCTGTCGGCCGCCTGGGACCTGCAGCCCGGCGACCTGATCTACAGCGGAACGCCCGAGGGCGTGGCCGCGGTGGTGGCGGGCGACACGCTGGTCGGCGAAGTGGCCGGCCTGCCCAAGCTGACCGTCAAGGTCGTTTGAGCCTCCACCCTCATGATCCTGCGCGTCCCCCTCAAGCACTGCAAGAACTGCGGCACCGCCGTGGTCTATCGCGTCCCTGACGACGGCGACACCAAGGAGCGCGCGGTCTGTCCGGCCTGCAGCACCATCCACTACGAGAATCCGCTGAACGTGGTGGGCACCATTCCCGTCCTGGGCGACAAGGTGCTGCTGTGCAAGCGCAACATCGAGCCGCGCTGGGGCAAGTGGACGCTGCCCGCGGGATTCATGGAGCTGGGCGAGACCGCGGCCCAGGGCGCGGCCCGCGAAACCGACGAGGAGGCCGGCGCCCACTACGAGATGCAGGGACTGTTCGCGGTGATCAGCGTGGTGCGCGTGGGCCAGGTGCACCTGTTCTACCGCGCGCGCCTGCTCGACGACCGTTTCGATCCCGGCCACGAGACCATCGAGGCCCGGCTTTTCACCGAGGAAGAAATTCCGTGGGAAGAGATCGCCTTTCGCACCGTGCGCGAGGCGCTGGAGCACTTCTTCGAAGACCGGCGGCGCGGCAGCTTCGACCGGGTGCACGAACTCAGCATTGTTTGAAACCCATGGACCAGGCACTGCGCACCCCTTTCCGCACCACCGCCCTGCTGCGCCTTGGCGCCCTCGGCTGCGGCCTTGCCCTGGCCGCGGCGGCGCATGCCGAAGTGGTGGGCGACGTGGACACCGCGTTCAAGCTCATCGGCCCCGACCACAAGATCGTGGTCGAGGCCTACGACGATCCCAAGGTCAATGGCGTGACCTGCTATGTCTCGCGCGCCAAGACCGGCGGGCTGGCCGGCGCTTTCGGCGTGGCCGAGGACAAGTCGGAGGCCTCCATCGCCTGCCGCCAGGTCGGCCCGGTGAGCGTCACGCAGCCGCTGCCCAGGCGCGAGGAGGTCTACACCGAACGGCTGTCGATCCTCTTCAAGCGCCTGCGCGTGGTGCGCATGGTCGATGCCAAGCGCAACACGCTGGTCTACCTCACCTATTCCGACCTGCTGATCGACGGTTCGCCCAAGAACAGCGTCACGGCGGTGCCCATCGACCGGGGTACCCCTATTCCGCTCAAGTAGCTGCCCCCGGCGGGCAGCTTTCGCGAGTTTGCTAGCATGCGCCGCGGTGGCTCGCAAGGCGCGCCGACCCCAAGGAACCCTCCGCAACGAAATCGTTCCAACAGAGCCATGCACCTTCAACAATTCGCTTTCCGTACCGGCGCCGCCGTTCTCCTGGCGGCCGGCCTGGCCGCCTGCACCACCCCGCTGCCGCCCCCGCGGCCCGGCGTGAACATACCGCCGCCGGTCCAGCAGCCGCAGGCCATGTTCATCCGCCCCGCGGCCGGCACCACCATTGCCCGGTTCGACGGCGTGCGCAACAAGGGCCTCGACATCGCGGGCAATGCCGGCGACCCGATCGTCGCCTCGGCCGACGGCCGCGTGGTGTACGTGGGCGGCGAGCTGCGCAGCTACGGCAACATGGTCATCATCAAGCACAACGAGACCTTCCTGACCGCCTACGCGCATGCGCAGACCATCCTCGTGAAGGAGAACGCGGTCGTGCGGCAGGGCCAGAAGATCGCCGAGATGGGCAAGAGCGACACCGACCGCGTGAAGGTGCACTTCGAGATCCGCAAGAACGGCACCGCCGTCGATCCCGAGCCCTACCTCAGCGGGCGCCTGCAGCACTAGCGCGCAGCGCGCCTCAGAGCAGGCTCTCCGGCACCAGCGGGGCGAACAGCTCCAGCTTCCAGCGCGCCCAGAAATCGGTTTCCGGTTCCACGTGCAGGATGGTGTCGGCGCCGTCCCCCGACGCCGGACTCACCCACTCGATGCCGCCGCGCGGCCCCAGCTGCAGCTGGTAGGCGCCGTCCAGGCGGATGAACCCGATCAGGCTGGTGAGCTGCTGCGCGATCTGCGGGCTGAAGATGAAGATGCCGATCTCGGTGTTGTGCAGCATCGAGCGCGGATCGAAATTCATCGACCCGATGAAGACGATGTTGCGGTCGACCACCGCCGACTTGCCGTGCAGCCGGCCGCTGGCCGAGCCGTACATGCCGAAGCGCCGGGTTTCCTCCACGCGCTTGGGGCTGAGCTCGTAGAGTTCGACACCCAGGCGCAGCATCTCGGGCCGGTAGCGGCGATAGCCGATGTGCACCAGCGATTCGTCCGTGGCCGCGAGCGAGTTGGTGACGATGGTGTAGCCCACGCCCTTCTGCCGCACGGTGCGGATCGATTCCATGCCGCCGCGTCCCGGGATCAGGTAGGGCGTGGTCTGCAGGACCTCGTGCTGCGCGCCGCGTATGTAGCGCCGCACGTTGTAGAGCACGCTGTCGGTCGACTCGTCGGCCGGCAGGCCGCGGGCTTCGTCCGTGGGGCCCAGCGCCTTGGCGGGCGCGTCGGCGTATGCCTCGGCGCGTGCCCAGGCCAGCGACAGCACGCCTTCGTCCAGGTCCTTGGCCAGCGCGTTGTTGCCCAGCAGGTCGGTGGACACGATGGGCTCGGGATGCAGCGTGTCCGGCCCGCCGGTCAGCTGCTCGAAGCGCGCGCGCAGCTGCTCGGGCGTGGCGCCGCGCATCGACACCAGTGATTCGACCGGATACACGTAAGGGCTGTTCCAGTACATGTCGAACAGCGAAGAGAGCCTCGGCACCACGGTGCCGGCCACCAGCGTGTCGATGTCGATGAAGTTGGAGCCGCCGTCGCGCAGGAAGTATTCGTTGGCGATGTTGCGCCCGCCCATCACGGCCATCGTGTTGTCCACCACGAACAGCTTGTTGTGCATGCGGCGGTGCACGCGGTCGAAGTCGAACAGCGAGGCGGTCCAGCGCGTGCCCAGCCGGTCCCGCCCCGCCGGAAACGGATTGAACATCCGCACCTCGACGTTCGGATGCGCCGCCAGGCCCGCGAACAGCGTGTCGGCGCCCGCGGTGTAGAGATCGTCCACCAGCAAGCGCACGCGCACCCCGCGCTCTGCCGCATTGCGCAGTTCGCGCAGCAGGTAGCGCCCGGTCTCGTCGTTCTGCACCAGGTAGTACTGCAGGTCGATGGAACGCTGGGCACGGCGCGCAAGCTCCACGCGCGCATGCAGCGAATACTGCGGCATCGGCAGCAGGCGGAAGCCGCTCAAGTCCTGCCCCGGCGGCGATGCCGCTGCGACCATCCGCCCCAGCAGCGTGTCGGCGCTGTCCGTGATAGCCATCGATGGCTTGCGCTCCACGCCCGCCGGCAGGCCGGCGCAGCCGCCGAGCAACAGCATGCCCAGCGCAAACAGCAGCCACAGCGCCACGGCACGGCGCAAGCCGGTTGCGGCAGTGGAAATTCGGAGGGTGAGGTTTTCTGACATCGGTTCGACGCGATGCGCAACGTGCGCAAGGTGGCCGGTTTCTACCATGAGCCCGGCGAAATCCGACGATGGAGTCCTCCTACACCATCGGCAAAGGCAAGCTGACGCATCCGCCCTTGCGCCGGGGACAGATTGGGGCCAACGAAAGCGGCATCCAGGGGGTATGCAATGACCAAGAAGAACGAACTGCTCGCGCGCTTCGGGGGCAAGCTGACGATGATCGGCTTCGGGTCCATCGGGCAGGCGCTGCTGCCCCTGCTGTTGCGCCATTTCGGCCTCGAGGCCTCGGACATCAAGATCGTGAAACCCGGCGAGGACCGCACCGGCCTCGCGAAGAAAATGGGCGTCGAAGTCATTCCCGCGCGGCTGGAAGAAGGCAATTTTGCCGCCGTGCTGGAGCCGCTGGTCCGCAAGGGCGATTTCCTGGTCAACCTCTCGGTCGATGTTTCCAGCCTCGCGCTCATCAAGCTGTGCCGCGAACGCGGGGCGTTCTACCTCGACACCTGCAACGAGCCCTGGCGCGGCCGCTACGACGACCCCGGACTCCCGCCTTCGCGCCGTTCGAACTACAGCCTGCGCGAGGAAGTGCTGGCCTGGCGGCTCGACAAGCGTGGCGGGCCCACGGCCGTGATCACGCAGGGCGCCAACCCTGGCGTGGTTTCGGCGCTTCTCAAGCAGGCGCTGCTGAACATCGCGGAAGACACCCACGCCGAACTCGAATCGATGCCGGTGGGCTACGAGGAATGGGCCGCGCTGGCGCAGAAGCTCGAAATCAAGGTGATCCACATCGCCGAGCGCGACACCCAGGTCGCGCGCCAGCGCAAGGAGCGCAACGAGTTCGTCAACACCTGGTCGGTCGATGGCTTCGTCGACGAAGGGCTGCAGCCGGCCGAACTCGGATGGGGCACGCACGAGCGGCACTGGCCGGCCGATGCGGCGCGCCATGGCTTCGGCAGCGATGCCGCCATCTACCTTGCACGTCCCGGCATCGGCACGCGGGTGCGCAGCTGGACGCCGATCGAGGGCCCGTACCACGGCTTCCTGGTCACGCATGCCGAATCGATCTCCATTGCCGACCACCTCACGCTGCGCAAGGACGGCGAGGTGGTGTACCGTCCCACCGTTCACTACGCCTACCACCCCTGCGACGACGCCGTGCTCTCGCTGCATGAAGTGGCGGGCAAGAACTGGCAGCTGCAGCACCGCCAGCGCATCGTGCGCGACGAGATCGTCCACGGCATGGACGAACTGGGCGTGCTGCTGATGGGCAATCCCAAGGGCGTCTACTGGTATGGCTCGCGGCTCACCATCGAACAGGCACGCGAACTCGCGCCCGCCAACAGCGCCACCAGCCTGCAGGTGGTGGCCGGCATCCTGGGCGGGATGCTGTGGGCCCTGCGCAACCCGGATGCGGGCCTGGTGGAACCCGACGACCTGGACCACCGCGTGGTGCTGGAGGCGGCCCTGCCCTACCTCGGCGAAGTGGTGGGCGTGTATGGCGACTGGACGCCGCTCAAGGACCGCAGCCCGCTGTTCAAGGAAGAGACCGACAAGGACGACCCTTGGCAGTTTCTCAACTTCCGGGTGACGTGATTGCTGCTGCGCAAGGAACTCGGCGTCGTCGAGAATTCATACTACGAAGCCAGCGTCGAGCGGGCCGTGCGGTTCGAGGCCGCGCGTCCGCTCGAAGGCATTGCCACGGCCGATGTCTGCGTGGTGGGCGGCGGACTTGCGGGCTTGTCGGCGGCGCTCGAGCTTGCGCTGCGCGGCTTTGCCGTGGTGCTGCTGGAGGCGCAGCGCGTCGGCTGGGGCGCATCGGGGCGCAACGGCGGCCAGGTGATCGTGGGCTTCGGCTCGGATGGCGAAGAAGCCATCGAAGACCAGTTCTCGCCCGAGGACGTGCGCCGGGCCTGGAACATCTCGGTCGAAGGACTGGACCTGATGCAGGAGCGGATCGCGAGCTACGCGATCGACTGCGACTGGCAGCCCGGCTATCTCAATCTGTCGGTCAAGCCGTCGAAGTCGCGCGCGCTCCGCGCATGGATGGACCATGTGCAGCGTGTGCACGGCTACCCACTCCAATGGCTGGGCCCGAGGGAAGTCGCAGAGCGCGTGGCCAGTGAACGTTTCCACGCCGGCACCTTCGATGCGCGCTCGGGCCACCTGCATCCGCTGAAATATTCGCTCGGCCTGGCGGGTGCGGCGCGCGCCGCGGGCGCACAGCTGCACGAGAACTCGGCGGCCCAGGTGATCGAGCGCGGGCCTCGCCCCGTGGTCAAGACCGCGCAGGGCGAGGTGCGGTGCAGCTTCGTGGTGCTGGCGGGCAACGTGTACCTGGCCGAATACGGCGACGACGTGGCGCCCGAGGTGTCGTCGCGCATCATGCCCGTGGGCACCTACATGATCGCCACCGAGCCCATGGGCAAGGACCGCGCCGATGCGCTCATGCGCGGCCGGCCAGCGGCGTCGGACACCAACTTCGTCCTCGACTACTTCCGCCTCAGCGCGGACCATCGCCTGCTGTTCGGCTCGGGCGACAGCTACAGCGCCAGGACGCCGCGCAACCTCATCGAGAAGATCCGCAAGAGCATGCTCGCGGTGTTTCCGCAGCTTTCGGACCTGGGCATCGACCACGCATGGGGCGGCTTCGTCGACATCACGATGAACCAGGCGCCGGACTTCGGGCGCCTGGGCACCAACATCTACTACCTGCAAGGCTTCTCCGGCCACGGCCTCGCGCTCACCGGCATGGCGGGCAAGCTGGCGGCCGAGGCGATCGCGGGGCAGGCCGAACGCTTCGATCTCTTCGCCCGCATCGGGCACCACGCCTTCCCTGGCGGCACCATGCTGCGCACGCCGGCGCTGGTGCTGGGAATGCTGTACTACCGCCTGCGGGACATGCTGTAGGGCGCCCCGGTCAGGCGCGCGCGTGCCAGCGCCGCCGCAAAGGGCCCGAACGCCGCGCCAGCAGCAGGCCGGCGGCGGCCAACCCGACCATTGCAATCGCCGCGGTATTGCCCGATGCCGCGCGGCCCATGTCGAGCGCGATCTCGCCGGTGCGCGGCCCCGCGAGCTGCAGCCGGCGCTTGGTCATCTGCGCGCCCAGCTCGCCGAGCCTGTCCTCGAGCAGCTTCTCGGCCGCGGGCAGCAAGATGGTTTCCTCGTCGGCCACGTGGTGCATCACGTCGCGCATCAGCGACGTCAGCGTCTCGTCATAGTCGCGCGCTTCGGGCTCCATGGTGCGCAAGAGGCCGATGAGGCGGCGCATCTCGGAGTGCTCGTCGAGCGACTTCGTGATGCGCTCGTCGTCGCAGACCTTGCGCATCTCGGGATAGAAGATTTCTTCCTCGAGCTGGGCATGGATTTCGAGCGCGGTGCAGATGGTGTTGACCAGGCCCTTCTTCACGCGCGACGGCGCGCTGGCCTTGTACTGGTGGAAAGTGGAGAGCACATGCGTGTGATCCAGGCGAATCATGTTGGTCGCCGTGGGAAACAGCCGGGAGACGATGCTTGTCATGGTGAGCTCCGGGGCGGGATAAAAAAGAAGACACCCCGGCCGGCGACCGGCCGGGAGGTGTCGGTGGCTGCTGCAGGACGGCCGCTCAGGCGGTCATGCCGGTGAGTTCTTCCATCAGCTCTTCCTTGCGCGTGGCAAGCTGATCGCGCATGGCGACCAGGTCGAGCCCCTTGGCGGCGCGTGCCTTGACGAAGATCTCGTTGCGCTCTTCCTTGACGTGGTGGTCGATGTACTCGCCCAGCACGATGACCTTGGCGTCGAACTTCTCGTCCACGTCGGTGGCCGATTCGATCTGCGCGATCAGTTCCTTGGCACTGCCATGCTCGACCTCGGCCTCGTCCAGCAGATCGGTTTCCTTGATCGCCTCGCGCAAGGCGGGGTAGAAGATTTCTTCCTCGATCTGCGCATGGACGGTCAGCTCGTTGCAGATCTGGGTTGCGAGTTCACGCTTTTTCTGCTGCGCACTGGCAGCTTTCGACTGGGTCAGCTCCTCGTACTCCTTGAACAACTTCTTGACGTTGCGGTGGTCGGTGTCGAGGAGGCTGCAGGCATCGGCTGCTGCACGCTTTGTGGAGGTGGGCATCGTGGGGCTCCGGTTGGGTTGATGGAAGCTGAACGATGGAAGGACTGAAAGCGGCACGGCGTAGGAAAGCTCCTTGTGTGCACGTAGCACGGCGCACTACCCGCGCCCGCGCTGCGCCAACAGGCAGCCCGCGGCCAATCCCACCGCGAAGAGCCCGTAGACGATGCCCATCGAGCGCCTGGAAAGATGGTGCTCGAAACCCGGCGTGAGCCGCTTGGGGGTGATCGTGTAGTCGACCGCGCAGGCCACCGCCGTGGCGGCACCAGCGCTCGCAAGCGCCGCGGGCACCGACTGGGCCGGGTGGCGGCTGGCATGCAGCCAGGCGTAGAGCAGCGCCCAGAAGATGGCGCTCGCATGGTGCGTGGCGTAGCCGATCCCGGTGTGCTTGAGGGTGGGCTCGCGCACCTCGAAGGCCTGGTCGCCCCAGAGCCAGTGGCTGGTGGCATTGGTCGGCGCCACCATGCTGCCGGCCTCGCGGCGGCCGCACAGCATCAGCGCCCCGGTGGAGGCAAGGCTTGCCAGGGTACCGGCCGCGAGCCCGGTTCGCAGCACCGGCAGCGGCCGCGGGTTTGCTGTCTTCATGGGAATCTCCTATGCAGGACTCGCGGCCACGGGCCGCGTCATGGCGCCGGTCGCCCGGGCGCCGATGGTCATCTCGGTCATCCAGGACACGAGCAGCTGCCCATAGGCTTGGCGGTGCGCCTGTTTCGAGAGCGCATGGTCGGCGTCCGAAAGCACGCGGTAGGTGGCGGACCGGACGCGCTTGAACGCGCCCAGGTAGTTCTCGATCACGGGGTGCGGCACGATCTGGTCGTGCTCCGACTCGACGATCAGCACGTCACCCGTGAACGCTTCGCAAGCGGCCAGCGCACGGTTGTCGCGCGGACCGACCAGCGTGCGCCGGTAGGCCACGAGGTCGGGCCGGCTCAGCTGCCCCTTGGGCGCCAGCCACTCGCGGTCGCGGTAGAGCGCCGGTGCCCGCAGCGCGAGCCAGCGCACCGGCCGCATGGCGCTCACCAGCGCCGCCAGGTAGCCCCCGTAGCTGCTGCCCACGATGGCGATGGCGTTGGGGTCCACGGTCGGGTGGCTGATGAGCGTGTCGTAGGCGGCGAGCACGTCGCGCAGGTTGTCCTCGCGGGTGACCTCCTGGCGCAGCGAGGCATGGCGCGCGTGGCCGCGCAGGTCGAAGGTGAGGCAGACGCAGCCGAGCGCGGCGATCTCGTGTGCGCGCGCGATGTACTGCTCCTGGCTGCCATCCCAGCCGTGGACCAGCAGAACGCCGGGCACCATGGTGGAAGCGGCAACCAGCGTTCCGGCAATGTGCTGTCCGTCTACCGATATGTCGATGAAGTTATGTCGTGTCGCTGTCATACGGCTTGTGCAATGCGTATTTGGTGAGGTGCCCCGTCTGGCTGTCGATGCCGCGGTAGTGCACCTGGGCATCGGCCGGGATCGGCGCGGCCTCACCATACGCCTCGAAGCATGAAACGCGCATCCGGTCGAGCGCCGGATCGCGCCAGAAGGATTCGATGGCCACCATCTCGGCGCCGGTTGCGCCGCCGACGCGCCACGACTGCTCCAGCACGCCCGAGCGCCGCTGGCCGCCGGCACCCGCGCCCTGCGCCACGTCGTAGTTCACGCGCGAGGCAAAGAAGCCCGGGAAGCAATCGATCACCGCCTGGTGATAGCGCCGCGCCTGCTCGATGGCCAGGCCCAGCGCCGGAGGCGGCGCGGTGCGGGCGAGCAACGCATCGAAATTGCCGCGCGCGAGCGTGAGGTCGGAGCCGCCATAGACGCTCTGCCCCGCGTTGTCCCGAGTCATGCGCTGGCGCCCGTAGTAGCTCACGACCAGCTCGTCGACGATCACCTGCCCCACGCTGAAGGTGTCGGGGTTCTCGAGGTTCTCCTCGATGACCACGCCGTTGGCCGCGATCTCGCGCTCGTCCATGGCCGCCAGGCAGGCGTCCAGCGCCTCGGCGCCGGCGACCATCGTCTGGCCGCGGCCCCCGGTGGCGCACACGGGCTTGACGCGCACCGGGCCGTTCTCCAGCAGCTGGCGCCCCGCCCATCGCGCGTCCTCCAGCGAGAACGCCGAGTAGCCTTCGAGCACCGCGTCCGACACGGCTGCTGCGAACGCCGGCGCCCAGCCTTCGGGACAGGCGGCCGCCCGTCCGGCGAGCGGATGCGTGATGGCCTTGGTGGCGACGAAGGGATAGGGAACCACCCCGCCGAACAGGTCGTGCAGCGTCGAGATGCCGAGCGAGCGCGCCAGCTGCGTGCTGGAGACGGTATCGCTCGGCACGAAGTACAGCGGCGTGTTCTCGTGCGCGCGCGAGGCGTCGTACTCGCCCGCGAAGCGGAACTGCTTCAGCGCCGCGAGCCGCTCTGCAAAATTCTTGCGCGTGGCGCGCTCGTGGTCGCTGCTGTAGGCCTGTGGATCGGCGCTCCAGACGACGACGCTGCCGCCGGTGGTGTTGAGGACCGTGTCCACGACGGCGACTCCCGGACCGAAGAAAGTGTCCATGGCGATGGCCCCGGCGTCAGCGCTGTTCCGCCGTTCCGGGCTCTGCCATCCTGCGGTGCTGTTTGGCGAGCAGCGCCGACGGGGTGACGTTGGCCATCGCGGCCTGGAGCTTGTTCTTCCAGCCCGCGACCACGTCGCCCTCGCCTTTCATCATCGCCTGGAAGCCGATCCGGGCCACCTGTGCCGGGTCGGCCTTCTTGTCGTCCTGGCCGACCTTGGTGTCGAGCATGTCGGCGCGATCGAAAAACTCCGTGTCGGTCGGCCCGGGCATCAGGCAGCTCACCGTCACGCCGCTGCCCTTCAGCTCTTCGCGCAGCGCGAACGAGAACGAATCGAGAAAGGCCTTGGTGCCGTTGTAGACCGCCTGGAAGCTGCCCGGCATGAAGCCCGCAATGGAGCCGGTGATGAGGATGCGTCCCAGGCCGCGCGCGCGCATGCCGCCGCCCACCGCATGGATCAGGTACACCGTGCCCGTGATGTTGGTGTCGATCACATGCCGCGCGTCGGCAAAGTTCTGGTCGAGAAACGCATGGCCGAGGCCGCGGCCCGCATTGGCCAGCAGCGCGTAGACCGGGCGCTGGCCCGCCGCGGCCAGCAGCCGGTCGACGCCCTCGGTGGTGGAAAGATCGGCCTGCACCGGCAAGACCTCGGCGCCGAGCGCGCGCAACTGGACGGCAGCGCCTTCGATCTCGGGTTCATCGGCGGCGATCAGCAGGTCGAAGCCCTCGGTGGCGCAGCAACGCGCCAGTTCCAGGCCGATGCCGGAGGACGCGCCGGTGACGATGGCAAAGGGCCGGTTGGAAGCGGTGGTGTTCATCGGGACAGCTCCTTGTGACCGCGCATGGTCGAACAGCTTGGGCTTCGGCGGCGCGGGATAACGCGCGTCGTGGTGAAAGCGGCCTCCTACGTCTCGCCCCGACCCCCGGCATTGGCGGCCACTTTCGCCGCATCGCGCGGCTTTCCTACGGCGCACGCAGCCGGCTTTGGCAATCGTGGGGGCTTCGCCCACCTCACCCTCGGCCCATGGCGCCCTCCCAGCCTCCCGTTCTTGCACCCGTGCCCGCCGCGGGCCGCACGGCCCTGCTGATCATCGACATGATCAGCTGCTGGGATTTTCCGGATGCCGAAAAGCTGCTGCCGGGTGCGCACGCCATTGCCGGCCGGATCAAGGCGCTGAAGGCGCGCTGCACGCGCGCCGGCGTGCCCACCATCTATGTCAACGACAACCGGGGGCGCTGGCGCTCGGACTTTCCGAAGCTGGTGGAAATGTCGCTCGCCGCGGGAGGCGCGGGCGCGGAGATCACTTCGGCGCTGCTGCCCGAGGAAGACGATTATTTCGTTCTCAAGCCCAAGCAATCGGCCTTCTTCGCCACGCCGCTCGAACTGCTGCTCGCCTACCTGAAAGCCAGCCGGCTCATCGTGACCGGCGTGGCGAGCGACCAGTGCATCGTCGCCACCGTGGCCGATGCGGGCATGCGCGACCTGGAAGCCGTGGTCCCGCGCGACTGCGTCGCCTCGCAGAGCCGGGCCCGCAACGAGCGCTTCCTGCGCCAGGCGGAGGAGGCGCTGCGCGTCTCCACCACGCCCGGACCGCGCATCCGCCTGCCGGCGCGGCGCTGAAGAAAGGAGCAAGGCCATGTATGCGCACATCCAGCTCGGCGTGCAGGACCTGCGGCGAATGACCGCCTTCTACGACGAGGTGCTGCGCCACTTCGGCATGGTGCGCTTCACCGACCTTGCGCGCGTGGGACCGGCCGGTGTGCTGTGGCGCCATCCGGGCACGCGCTGGCCGCAGTTCGTGATCGACCGACCGTTCAATGGCGAACCGTCCGGCGCGGCCAACGGATCCCAGGTGAGCTTCCTGGCCGCATCGCGCGAGGCCGTCGATGCCGCGTGGAAGAGCGCCCTGGCACATGGGGCCGTCGACGCGGGCGCGCCGGGCCTCAGGCCCCGGTATGCCCCGGACTTCTACGCGGCCTACTGCCTGGACCCCGAGAACCACAAGCTGTGCTTCGTGCACACCCCGGGTTCCTGAGGCGCGCGCCGCGCACCCAGGCCCGGTTCAGGACGCGCCGCCGCCCGCGGGGCCGCTGGCCGCCGACTGGTTCGAGCGGTCCGGCACGGCCGGCTGCGAGATGGTGTCCAGCGTCTGGCCGGCCTTGCGGGCGTCGCCCTTCACGGCGGCGTCGCCGAGCGAGAGGATGCCCACCAGCCGCTTGTCGCGGTCCACGACAGGCATGCGGCGAACCTGTCGGCTCGCCATCTGGTCCATCACCGCCTGGACGTCGTCCGTGTCGGTGCACCACTGGACATCCTTGGACATCACCTCGGACAGCGCGGTGTCCGGCGATCTTTTCTGCGCCACCACGCGAAGCACGATGTCGCGGTCGGTCACCATGCCCATCAGGCGCTGGCCGTCACAGACGGGAACGGCGCCGATGTCCAGCTCGTCCATGGCCTGCGCGGCCAGGGCCACGGAGTCGGAGGGCGCGAGCGTCCGCACGCCGCGGGTCATCAATTCGGATACACGGGTCATCGGGTTTCCTTCGCGTTGGTTCAGCGGCTGCGGTTCTCGGCGTTGCGCTTGCGGGTGGCGGCCGCCTTCTTGGCGGAGGCGGAACGTTCGGCCGCCGTGCGCGAGGCCGCAGCCGCACCACCCTTGTGGCCGCCCTTGCGCGAAGGTGCATGGTCCTCGGCCTTGCCGCGCCCGCTGCCGCTCTTCTTGCCGCCGCCGGTCTCGGCATTGACGGTGGCCCACGCGCGCTTCTCGGCTTCCTGCTTGGCCACGCCGCGATGCTCGTAGCCCTTCTCGATGTGCTCGGCCTGGCGTTTCTGCTTGTCCGTATAGGACGACTTGTCACCTCTTGGCATGTTGCTCTCCTGGTGGGTGAAGGAAAACGAATCGTGCGCCGCTCATCCGCCGCTGGGGTCGGAAGACACAGGGCTTGCGCGTCGGAGCAGTCTGGCGGGGGCCCGCTGTGGGATTGCGCCGACGGGCCGTGACGCGCATTGCACGACATTGCGGCTCCCGGCCCGCACGGAACATCGCTGCGAACGAAACGAAATGGAGTCCCGATGAAGCAAACGGTCAGTGACTTCGTGGTGCAGCGCCTGCAGGACTGGGGCGTGCGTCGCGTCTACGGCTACCCCGGCGACGGCATCAACGGCCTCATGGGCGCGCTCGACAGGGCCGGCGGCGCGATCCAGTTCGTGCAGAGCCGGCACGAGGAGCTCGCCGCCTTCATGGCCTGCGCGCATGCCAAGTTTTCCGGCGAGGTGGGCGTGTGCCTGGCCACCTCGGGTCCGGGCGCCATCCACCTGCTGAACGGCCTGTACGACGCGAAGCTCGACCACCAGCCGGTGGTCGCCATCGTGGGCCAGCAGAAGCGCAGCGCACTCGGCGGCGACTACCAGCAGGAGGTGGACCTCGTCTCCCTGTTCAAGGACGTGGCGCACGAGTTCGTGCAGATGGCCACCAGCGCGGAACAGGTGCGCCACCTGGTCGACCGCGCGATGCGCATCGCGCGCGACCGCAAGGCCGTGACCTGCGTGATCTTTCCCAACGACGTGCAGGAGCTGCCCGCCGTCCCCGTGCCGCCGCGCGAACACGGCACGGTGCACAGCGGCATCGGCGCCACGGCCCGCGCGACGGTACCGGACGGGGTGGCGCTGCAGCGTGCGGCGGACATCGTCAACGCAGGCCGCAAGGTCGCCATCCTCGCGGGCGCGGGCGCCCTGCATGCGACAGACGCGTTGATCGAGGGGGCCGATCGGCTCGGTGCCGGCGTCGCCAAGGCCTTGCTGGGGAAGGCCGCGGTGCCCGACGACCTGCCCTTCGTGACCGGCGCCATCGGCGTGCTCGGCACCCGGCCCAGCTCGCGCATGATGGAAGAGTGCGACACCCTGCTGATGGTGGGCTCCTCGTTCCCCTATGCCGAGTTCCTGCCGCCCGAAGGACAGGCGCGCTGCGTGCAGATCGACACCGACCCTCGCGCGCTGGGCCTGCGCTACCCGGCCGAACTGGGCCTGGTCGGCGACAGCCGCGCCACGCTTGCCGCGCTGCTGCCGCTGCTGGAGCCCAAGGCGCATGGCGAGTGGCGCCAGGGCATCGAGGCCGATGTGGCGCAATGGTGGCGCGTGCTCGAGGCGCGCGCCCATGTCGAGGCCTCGCCGCTGAACCCGCAGCGCGTCTTCTGGGAACTGTCCTCGCGCCTGCCCGATAAGAGTGTGCTGACCTGCGACAGCGGCACGGCCGCCAACTGGTTCGCACGCGACGTCAAGCTGCGCCGCGGCATGAAGGCCAGCCTTTCGGGCGGCCTCGCGACCATGGGGCCCGCGCTTCCCTATGCGATTGCCGCCAAGCTGGTCCACCCCGACCGGCCCGTTGTCGCGATGCTCGGCGACGGCGCCATGCAGATGAACGGGCTGAACGCACTCATCACCCTTGCCCGCATGTGGCGCGACTGGGCCGATCCGCGGCTGGTGGTGCTGGTGCTCAACAACCGCGATCTCAACCTCGTGAGCTGGGAGCAGCGCGTGCTCGGCGGCGATCCGAAATTCGACGCCTCGCAGGACCTGCCCGACTTTCCCTATGCGCGTTTCGCGGAGATGCTGGGCCTTGCGGCGCTGCGCGTGGACACGCCCGAGGCCATCGGGCCGGCCTGGGACGCCGCCTTTGCGTCCGACCGGCCGATGCTGCTCGAGATGGTGACCGACGCCGCCGTGCCGCCGCTCCCGCCCGATGTCTCGATGGCACAGGCCAAGGCCTATCTCTCGGCCCTGTGGCACGGCGACCCGGAGGCGATGCGCACCATCAAGGCCGTTGCGCGCGAGTACTGGGCCAGCGCCACCGCGTGAACGGCCGCGCGGTTCGGGTACCCATTCACTGGCCGGTCTTGACGCCGGCGCGCGCCTTCGCTTCCTCGGCGCTGGCGCGCGAAAGGCATGCAGCCCTGTCGACCTCCTGCAGGTCCCTGCATTTTTCGACAGCAATCTCGTAGTGCACCGCGACCCGCGTTTCCGCGAGCCGGCGGGCGTTGGCGTCGCTGGGGTTGCGCTGCTGGTCGAGTTCAGCCAGCGCGATCCTCTCGCGACCCTGGGCCTCCTTGACGCAGACGGTCTTTGCGGGCGCAGCCAGGAATTCGCACTGCCCCAGGGCCGCCTTGGACGTGGCGCCGATCCGGTTGCGGGCAGCGCCGTATTCGACGGTACTGGGATCGATCTCGGCCGGGTGCGGCGGCTGGACCTGCGCCCCCGCCGGCAGCACTGCCGCGCCCAGTATCCAGGCGGCGGCGAACAACGCGTGAAGTCTTTGCATGGCGATCTCCTTTGTCTGGATCCGCGTCCGGGCAGTGTGCGCGCCGCGCGGGCTCGCCCGGTAGGACGTGGCCGAGCACTTCGGGCGGCGGTGGCGCTGAATGCGGGAAGCATCCAGCGGCCCAAGCGTCGGCGCGTGCTTACGGACGCTTCGCAAGGCGTCCTACCAGTCGTTCGCCGCCGGCTCCTATATTGATTTCGACGCCGGCATTTCCGTTGCAAGAAAAACCACCGTGCGTCCAGGAGATCACACCATGAAGAAACTGCTATTGATGTGTGCCGCAGCATCCTGCCTGACCGCCTTCCAGGTGCATGCGCAAGTGACCACCACACCCTCCGCCGCGACGGATCCGGCCATGGCCGAATTCAAGGCTGCGCGCGACAAGATCGCGGCCGACTACAAGTCGGCCAAGGCGGCCTGCGACGCCATGAAGGACAACGCCAAGGACGTCTGCATGGAAGAAGCCAAGGGCAAGGAAAAGATTGCCAAGGCCGAACTCGACCAGAAGCAGAAGCCCAGCGACAGCAACGCCCGCAAGGTCGCCGAAGCCAAGGTGGAAGCACGCTACGAGGTCGCCAAGGAAAAGTGCGACGACCAGAAGGGCGACGCCAAGGATGCGTGCGTGAAGCAGGCCAAGGCCGAGGAAGCCAAGGGCAAGGCCGACATCAAGGCAATGAAGAAGTGACGAATGGCGCGCGACCCCGGCATGGCAAAGACGAACGGGTGAAGCCGTTGCAGACGCTCGCCATGTCGGACGCGCTGCGCGCCCAGTTGTCTGCCGAGAATCTGCTGGCCATCAATTCGCACGGCCAGGAGATTCTCCACGGCCTGGACTTCGACGAATCGCAGCTTTTCGTCGACTGCGGCGAACGCCCCGCAGACCCCTCCACGCAGCAGCGATGCGCCGAACTCGTCATCAAGCACGAGCGGGCGCGCCTGCGGATCGCAACCGTCGACGACGAGCGCACAGCGGGCAAATACTGACGCGGATGCGCCTCAGCGCAGTGTCGCAAGGTACGCGGCGATGTCGCGTGCGTCCTGCTCCGCCACCCCCATCTCCGGCATGGCCGTGCGGCGATCGACCTCGTGCGTGTGGCGCAACCAGCGCACCATGTTGTCCGGCGTGTTGGCCAGCTTGCCTGCAATCAGCGTACGGGCGCCGATGCCGACGAGCGGCGGCCCCACGTTCGGGAACGAACTCGTGACACCCGGAATGGTGTGGCAGGCATTGCAGGCGTACTGGTGGAGCGCGCGCGCGCCTCGTGCGACGTCGCCCGCAACGGCTGCCGATGCATTGGCCACCGCGCCGCAGGCCGCCGTGCCTGGGGCGCCCTGCACGGCTGCCGGCCCGACACGCGTCGCCTCCTCGTACTGCCTGGGGCTGAGATCGGGCAGGCGCGCGAGGAAGGCCACCACCGCCCACAGCTCGTCGTCGGACAGCCTGTACTCCCACGCCGGCATGCCGCTCATCTTGATGCCGTGCCGGGTGATCCAGTAGAGCTCCCGCGGCGCCCAGTGGTGGCGCGCGTCGACCAAGGGGCCGGGCAGCGGCTGCATGCTCTTGCCGATGTCGCCCTGCGCGACGCCCGGCGCGCCGTGGCACTGCACGCACTTGTCCCGAAAGCACGCGGCGCCGCGCAGCACCATCGCCTCGTCGTCGAGCCGCGGAGTCTCGATGCTGCGGGCCCGGAGTTTCACCGACCGGTGCATGGCGGTTTCGAGCAGCGAATGGACCGGCTGTGTGTGCTGCACCGTGGCCGCAACGTTGTAGAGCCCGCCGTACACCACCAGCGCGCCCACCGCCGCGCCTGCAAGGCCCAGCGCGGCAACAGTGAGAAGAATGGTCTTCGGCGCACCCATCGGCAGCATTCGATTGGCGGCATTGTCCGACGCGCACCAGCGCCGCCGTGTCGGCGCAGGCCGCGTTCGAATCCGCAGAATGGTGGCATGGTGGCCGCACCGTCGTACCGCGCTCCGTACCGCGCGCTCCCGCTCGCCCTGCTGGCGCTGGCGGCGCTCGCGGGCGGGTGCACGGCAGAAGAACGACCCGATCGCGCGCCCGCCGCGCAGCGCGAGCGCGGACGCCTGCTGCTGGCCCAGTACCAGTGCGGAAGCTGCCACGCCATTCCCGACGTGCAGGCCGCGCGCGGACGCACGGGGCCCACGCTCATGGCTTTCGGCCGCCGCAGCTACATCGCCGGAGAGGTGCCCAACGGCGCCGAGCATTTGGTGCGCTGGATCGTGGCGCCCGCCGCACTCGTGCCCGGCACCACGATGCCTGCAATGGGAGTCTCGCCCGACGATGCGCGCGACATGGCGGCCTACCTGCTTGCGCTCGAATGACCGCAACGAGCCAGGCGCAGCCCCAATCCGCCCTGCGCGCCGCGGGGCCCGTGGCGGACACGCTGCTCGACGTGAGCGTGGTGTTGACGGTGGGCGCCACGCTGATCTTCGCCGGCGTGATGCTGCTGCTCGCCCTTGCCGTGGGGCGCCGCAAGCGCGGCGCCATCGGCACGCGCTGGTGGATCGTCGGCGGCGGCCTGGTGTTTCCGGCCGTGGTGCTGTTGGCGCTCTTCGTCTACAGCGAATGGCACCGGCCGCCATGGCGCCCCATTCCGCCGGCGGACGCGCTGATCGTCGGCGTCACCGGCCACATGTGGTGGTGGGAGGTGCGCTATCGCGACCCCGCCACCGGGGCCGAGGTGGTCACGGCCAACGAGATCCGCATCCCGGTCGGCCGGCCGGTGTACTTCGGCCTCGGCAGCGCGGACGTGATCCACAGCTTCTGGGTGCCATCGCTCGGCGGCAAGATGGACATGCTGCCCGGCCGCGTGCAGCACCTGCTGCTGCAGGCCGGCCGGCCCGGCACCTGGCGCGGCCAGTGCGCCGAATACTGCGGCGAACAGCATGCGCGCATGGCGCTGCACGTGGTCGCGGAAGAGCCCGCGGCCTTCGATGCATGGTTGGCGGCGCAGGCCAGGCCCGCGAATGCATCCGCAACATCGTCGGCATCGAGCGAGGTGGCGCGCGGCCGGGAGGCTTTCCTCGCGCACCGCTGCAACGCCTGCCACACGGTGCGCGGCGTGAGCGAGGAAAGCCGCCTCGGGCCCGACCTCACCCATGTCGGGAGCCGGCTGCACCTGGGCGCCGGCACAGTGCCCAACGATCCCGGGCAGCTCGCGGCGTGGGTGGCCCATACGCAGCAGCTCAAACCCGGCGCGCGCATGCCCTCGTCGGGCGCGCGCATCGCCGAGGCAGACCTTCAATCGATCGCCGCCTGGCTCACGCAGCTGAAGTAGATGAAGCAGACTCTCGACGCCCTTGCCGACCTGCCGCCGCGCCCCGCCGGAGAGCGCGAGGCGCTCGAGCGTGCATGGCGCCCGCCCACCGGATGGCGGCAGCTTTCGGCGGTGAACAACACGCGCATCGGCGTGTTCTACATCGCGACGGCGATGCTCTTCTTCGTGCTGGCCGGCGTGCTGGCGCTCATGATGCGCACGCAGCTCGCGGTGCCCGACAACGGGCTGATCGACGCGCGGACCTACAACCAGCTCTTCACGATGCACGGCACCGTGATGATGTTCCTGTTCGCGGTGCCCATCGTCGAGGCGGTGGCCATCTACCTGCTGCCGGGCATGCTCGGCGCGCGCGACCTGCCCTTCCCGCTGCTGTCGGCCTATGCGTTCTGGGCCTACGCGATCGGTGGCCTCGCGTTCTTCTGCACCCTGTTCTTCGGCCAATCGCCGGACGGCGGCTGGTTCATGTACCCGCCGCTCACCAGCAAGGAATTTTCGCCCGGGCGCGGTGCCGACTGGTGGCTGCTGGGCATCGGGTTCATCGAGATCTCGGCCATTGCGGGCGCCATCGAGCTGATCGTCGGCATCCTCTTCACGCGCGCGCCGGGCATGACGCTCGCGCGCATGCCGATCTTCGCCTGGGCCATGCTGGTGAGCGCGTTGATGATCGCCATCGCGTTTCCGGCCGTGATTGCCGCGACGCTGCTGCTCGAACTGGAGCGCGCATTCGACTGGCCGTTTTTCATTCCCGCGCGCGGTGGCGATCCGCTGCTGTGGCAGCACCTGTTCTGGTTCTTCGGCCATCCCGAGGTGTACATCATCTTCCTGCCCGCGGCGGGCATGGTCTCGATGATGGTGGCCACCCTGGCGGGCACGCCGCTGGTGGGGCACCGCGCCGTGGTGCTGGCGCTCATCGGCGTGGGCGCCGTGAGCTTTGCGCTGTGGGCGCACCACATGTTCACCGCCGGCCTCGGCAACCTGTCGCTGCTGGTGGTGTCGGCCGCCAGCTTCATCGTCGCGATCCCGAGCGGCGTGCAGGTGTTCGCATGGATCGCCACTTTCTGGCGCGGCCGCGTCGCGCTCAATGCGCCCACGCTGTTCCTGCTCGGCTTTCATTTCATCTTCGTGCTGGGCGGCCTCACCGGCGTGATGGTGGCGGTGCTGCCCTTCGACTGGCAGGCGCACGACAGCTACTTCATCGTGGCGCACCTGCACTACGTGCTGATCGGCGGCATGGTGTTTCCGGTGTTCGCGGGGTTCTACTACTGGGCGCCGCTGTTCAACGGCCATTGCCTTTCGGAACGCTGGGGCCGCTGGGTGTTCGGGCTCATGTTCGGCGGCTTCAACCTCGCGTTCTTTCCGATGCACATCGCGGGCATGCTCGGCATGCCACGGCGCGTTTACACCTATGGCGCCGACCTGGGCTGGAACACGCTCAACATGCTGTCGACCGTCGGCGCCTACATCCTGGCGGCCGGCGTGCTGCTCTTCTTCATCGATGCGTTCCGCACGCTGCGCCGCCCGTCGCGCGACCACGGCGATCCGTGGCGCGCGGGCACGCTCGAATGGCTGCCGCCGCGCGAATACGGCGCACGCAGCATCCCGCAGGTGGATTCGCCCTATCCGCTGTGGAAGCAGCCGGCGCTGCCCCGAGAGGTCGAGGCCGGGGCGCACTGGTTGCCGGGCACGGCGTTCGGCGGCCGCGAAACGCTCATCACAAGCCTGCGCGACGCCCGCCCCATGCACCTGCTGCGCCTGCCCTCCGACAGCTGGTGGCCGCTGGCGGCGGCAGCGGGCACCGCGGGTTTCTTTCTTCTTCTCACGGTGGCGCAGACCCTGCTGGCCTCTGCATGCGGCGTGTTCGCCGTGGCGTGCATCCTGCGCTGGCTCTGGGATTCCGACCGCGTGCCCCCGGCCGCCACGGCCGACGTGGGCCACGGCGTGCGCCTGCCGGTCGGCGCACAGGGCCAGGCCTCTCATTCGTGGTGGGCGATGGTGGTGCTGATTGCGGTGGACATGACGATCTTCGTCTCGCTGCTGTACACCCACGTGCACCTTGCCATGGCAAGCGACGTTTGCCCGCCGCCCGGCGCCGCGTTGCCGGCGGCGCGCTGGCCCCTGGGCGCGGCGCTGCTGCTCGCGGCCGGCTCTGGCGCCATGGCACTGGCGACGCGTGCGTTGCGCACGGCGGCTTCGCGCACCCAGCGCCTGCTGCGCCTCCTCATTTCGATGGCCATGCTCTGTGCAGCCGCCTCGGCCGCGCTCGACGTCGGCGGCCACCTGCTGGCCGGCCTCGACCCGCGCGCACAAGGCTGGAGTGCATCGGTCGGCATGCTGCTGGGCTACCAGGCCTTCCACGTCGCCGTGCTGCTGCTGATGGGAAGCTACGTGCTGGCGCGCTCGTGGACCGGGCGGCTGCAGCCCCAGGCCCGCGCGACGATCGACAACACCGGGCTGATGTGGCATTGCGTGACGGCACAGGGAATCATCGGCGCGCTCATGGTGCAACTGGTGCCGCGGCTGCTGGGTTGAACAGCCGTTCTCAGGAGGCCTGCGCGCCGATCATCCAGCAGGCCGCGGTGAAGCGGACGTCGGCGCCGTGCACATAGGGCGCGAAGGCAGCGCGCATCGCGTCGATCACCTGGGTGCGCACGGGCTCCCCGGCATCCTGGAGAACCAGCCCGACCGGGCCGAGACGCGTGATGTAGCCGATCAGATCGCTCCCGGGCATGGCGCACTCGACATCGACCGGCCGGACGTCGATGCCGCCCCAGCCGCTCTCTTCGAGGATGGAAGCCACCCGCTGCCGGTCTGCGAAAGCGAACTGCCCCGGCGCACCGGGCTTGCGCGGCGGCAGGCTCGGCAGCAGCGGTGCCGCAGCGCGTTCGCCCGTCGTCATGAACGGGTTTTCCGCGGCGCTTCGCCACGCGATGGCCCGCAGGGCCGCACCTTTGCTCGCGGCATGGCGCAGGTTCCCGAAGGCCTGCACGGGGCTGTCGAAAAACATCACGCCGAAGCGCGAAACGATCAGATCGAAACTCACGGGCTCGAAGGCATGCCGCTGCACGTCGGCGCAGATGAAGCTTGCCGCCGCACCTTCGCGCTCAGCGCGCGACCGGGCCGTGGCGATCATCGGCGCCGAGATGTCGGCGCCGACGCATCGCCCGCCGGCGCCGAGCGCCCGCGCCATGGCGAGCGTGGTGGCGCCCGTGCCGCAGCCCACGTCGAGCACCCGGTGTGCGGCCGTGGCGCGTGCCTCGTGCACCAGCATGTCTTCGAACGGTGCGAACAAGCGGTCGAGCGAGGGCTGCGCATCGACCCATGCGCGCCCCGCGGGGCCGTTCCAGAGTGCTGCCTGTTCGCTGCCTGTGTGTCGATTGACGCTCATGATCGTTTTCCTTGCATGCCTGAAGCGGCGGAAGCTAGACTGTGCAACTTCAAGTCGACTTGAGGTCAAGAGGTGACGACACACCTGGACATCGCCGAAGTGGCGCAGCAATCCGGCGTTCCCGCATCGACGCTGCGCTTTTATGAAGAAAAGGGGCTGATCGCCTCGACCGGCCGGCGCGGCCTGCGCCGCCTGTTCGACGGGGGCGTGCTGGAGCGGCTGGCGCTGATCGCGGTGGGACGCTCCGCGGGCTTTTCGCTCGACGAGATTGCGCAGATGTTCGCCCCCAGTGGAACGCCGCGCATCGACCGCCGGATGCTCGCTGCCAAGGCCGACGAACTCGACCGCACCATCCGCAAGCTCAGCGCCATGCGCGACGGCCTGCGGCATGCCGCGGCCTGCCCGGCCCCCAGCCACATGGAGTGCCCGACCTTCCAGCGCATCGTGCGGGCTGCGGCATCCGGCGCCATCAAGCGATCGCCCAAGTCCAAGGCAGGCCCGGCGACTCCACTAAGATTCGCCCGCCCCTGACTCCGCCGCCGGCCGGCATCGCCCATGACGCACTCCCTGCGCCGCGTTCTCTGTGTTGTCGTGCTTTGCCTGCCGGCCTGGGTGCTGGCATCGGAGCCCTCCCGGTTCACCACCGCCTTGCGAGAGACAACCCTCGGCGGCAATGCGGCCGAGGCTTTCTTCCTTGTCGGCCTGATGCGCAGCGCCGGCGCGCCGGCTGCCGAGGTGGAGGCCTTGCGCCAGGAGCTGCTGCATGCGTACGTGGGGCAGATCACCGGCCCGGCGCCGGCACCCGCGCCCCGGCCCGGGCCCTGGGAGTCCCTGAAGCGCCGGCTGCCCGGCATGGCCCCTGCCCCTGCAGACACCATCGCCGCCGCGATCACGCGCGGCCAGGCGCGAAGCCCCGTGCTCGAGGCACCGTTTCGCGCGGCCTGGCAAGGCGCGATCAACCAGGGCCTGTCCCCGCAATGGGAGACCGGCGCCGCGCGCGCTCCCTTCTTCACCTTCGAGATGCGCGACATGCAGCCCGTCGCACCCGGCCTCTGGGCTGCGCCGACCGCCGGCGGCAAAGTGCACCTCATGCTGGCGCTGCGCCTCGTCAACACCTCGACGCAGCCGCTGCCCGTGTTCCGGCCCGGCATCGTCCTGGGCGGTGCGCCCGGCAGCGGCCTCGATGGCCTGGCCTTTGCCTGCACCTGGGATCGCCCGGAGCGCCGCCAGAGCGAGATGGAGGCCAATGCCGTGACGCTGGTGCAGCCGGGCGAAACATCCGCGCCCCTGGCTTGCGATGCGCAGCCCGCTCCCATGTACTGGCGCGACCAGTTGCCGGCGCTCATGGCCGCTGGCGCCTCCGCCAAGCCGCTCCTGGTGCCGCACGACCTGGACGACAAGCGGCGCCTGTATCACCTGGAGGCGGCGCTCGCGGCACTCGCGCCCGAGGGCGAAGAGTGGAGCCGGCAGCTCACGACGGCCCGCCAGGAGCCCGCGCGGCAGTGGGCCCCGGGCGCGAGCGCGCTGGAGCCGCCCGTCTCGAGCCGCTGGGCCGCGCAGCCCCACCAGGGCTGGAAGGGTTCGGTCGAAGCGCTGAAATACTTCCTTGGCGCCACCGTCCTCGCCCTGGGCTTGTTCGCCGCCGGGCGCGGCCTGCTTCGCCTCGGCATGCCGAAGCTCGTCATATCGGCGGGCACGCTGCTGGCCGGCGCCGGCATGACCGTGCTGGCCACCGCGAGGGTGAACAGCGGCGGCACAGGCTACGACCATCCGCTGTACACCGGCATCGCCTTGTGGAGCCTCTACTTCGGCCCTGTTCTCCTGTGCGTGCTGGCCCTGCACGGCCTCTACAAGCTGCTGGACAACGAACAGATCAGCTGGTGGGACACCGTGGCCAGCGGCTGGCGCAGCGCACTCGATCTTGCGTCCCCCACCAGCCGCGCCGAGTTCTGGGGCTTTGTCGGCCACTGCGCCTGGCTGTGGGCGCTTGCGCGCATCTGCCTCATGCCGCTGGACCGCTGGATCGGCCTCGCACTGCTGCTGCCACTCGCGACACTGACCGTGCGCCGCGTGCGCAGCATGTCGCGTGCCGAGATGACCGCGGTGGCCGTGACTGCAGCCTGCGTCGTGCTGCTGATCCTGGCCTGAGCTGAGAAGCTGCCCACGCCCGACCGGCTCCTACAGCACGACGGTGCCATGGCCGATGCGCCGCAGATTTTGAGGATCGACAGTTGCGCTCTGGGCATTGCAACCAACGCCGACATTCCCCAGAAGTGCCGGCCGGAGACTCTCCATGGCGAGCGCCAATCCCATTATTTCTTCTGAACGCGTCGAGGGAACAGCCGTCTACAACAACGCGGGCGACAAGCTCGGCAGCATCGACGATCTCATGATCGACAAGATCTCGGGCCAGGTCCGGTACGCCGTGATGGAGTTCGGCGGCTTCCTCGGCATGGGCACCGACCGCTACCCGATCCCGTGGTCCATGCTGAAGTACGACACCTCGCAGGATGGCTACGTCGTGCCGCTGGACAAGGCACAGATCGAAGGCGCGCCCCGCTACGCGAGCGACAGGGTGCCCGACTACGACGATACGTACAGCGGGACGGTGGACAAGTACTACGGGCTTTAGGAAAGCGGCGCCGCGGGCTTTGGAAGAAGCGGCGGCGCCTGGTCTGAGCAACGTGCAGTCTTGATGGCCGGCCGACGATGGCCGATAGCCGAACACGCATCGGTTGGGGGCCGTCAGTCGAAGCGCTTGTTTTCTTGCTTTCCTGCACGGCGGCCACGGGCGCCTAAGAGCAACTTGATCCCGGCGCCGATCAAGAGGCAGTCGATTGCAAGGATCGCGCTCTTTCCCAGCAACCCTGAAGCAGCGATCCGATCCATGGAACTCCAACTGAGCGGCCGCCCGCTGTTGTTCGGTGGGAATGCTCCAACTTCAGGCATGAACACATGGAACCCGTGGAGTGCAGGCAGGCCGACCAGCAAGATAGCAATGAAATGCTTCATGGGAACTACTTCCTCAACAGAACGAAGTACCAGCCGGCGTAGAGAGCAAATATCGCCAGTGCGAGCACCTGCCCGTGGGCGCACAACCTTTTGCCTTCCTCGTTGTACTTGTCCTTGCTGAAAGACCACCAGAAGATCCACCCGATCGAACGGTCTAAGCTGGAGGCTTTTTCGTTGAGGTAATCATTGGCTTTCAGGCCAAGGACGGTGTAGGTTGCTCCGACCGCTACAGAGGCGATCAGCAGGATAAAAATCCAGACAGTCATGGCAACGGCTCACCACGGGTATCAAGCGGTACATCATTGCTCATCCGTTTCAGTGGCCCGGTAAGGAATTTTGATCTACAAGTCATCCTACCTAGTGCCACTGGAACCGTGGGAAGCTGCATGAACCTCCTGGCCATCGAGGCTTACGGACGTGATCTTCCAATCCCCAGCTTTGACCAGCCTTGCAGCCAACTTGCCCGACCCCTCGGCCCCCTCCACATCGGCGGAAAACTCGGCACTTCCGCTTGGCCCGGATACACGTATCGAGTACCCGATGAAATGAAGCCGCATGCTGGGATGATCCCCGACTTGTTTTCTAATTTCGTTGGATGTCCCAACAAAAGCGACTAGCGCTTGATATGCGTCTGTTCGCAAAACGATCAAGTAGCCAGAAGCCGAAGCGAGCGGGTAGATCACGAACAGCAAAACAGCGATTAACTTCAGGATTTTCATATCACTTCCGTTGCAATAGGGGTCGCACAGCGCATGTCAATGACTCTGGAAAAATACTTACCACACCGACCTTGAGGTTCCCGCAAGCACCGGGGGCAAGAATTTCTTTGCTCATGGCCGGTGGTGCACCTGCTAGATGGTCATCGACCATCTCCCAGAGGCCACGTCCGTAGCGCACTCGCAATTCCTCCTCTTGCACCACCAATGCCGCTTCTGCCGCCCCCATCGGAATATCAAATAGCCTCACGCCGCCTTTGATGGAGGAGAGACGACCCCCAGGAGCAGGCGTGACGGGCACGGACGAATAACTGAAGCGATTCCATCCTCGCCCACGCTCCAGGAGTAATCTGGCTCCATGCCCAGTGATGCCGTGATCTCGCTCACCGGCATGGTCGTGTTTTTTATCAACAATCGAATGCTGTAGTAGTACGCAGCCTTCATAGCGACGTCGCTCAGTTCTCGCTCACTCATCACCAATCTCCCCGTTGTTTACGACCGCGATCCTGCTTCCATGGAGGCTCTCGGTCCTTACCTCGTCGACCAGATGCTTCATTGCCACCGATCATGTCGTTTGCGTTGCCGGTGTGGACCCAAGAACCGGTTGGCTGTTGAACCCAGACGTCACCGTTCGGCCCTACGCGCACGTTGTCTGCTGCACCAGCTCCGCTCTGACCTTTGATCTCCGTATGGTCTCCCGACCATCGCCACCATCGTCCAATCGGAAGAATGAATGAGCTGCCCGATCTTTTCAAGATCGCCAGTTTCAACGAGGTCCTGTGCGACCCTTCTTATTACTGCCTGTGTGATTTCCTGCACGACGATCATGTTCGTCGCCCAAACGTACAGCCCATTCGCAGTTTCGCCAGTGCTTCCCCAACGCGCCATGAGCGTCTCTAGGTTGTGAGGGTGAAAAAGGTCAGGCTATACGCGCGGCCGTCGGACAGTTCAATCCGAACATCGACGTTGTCGTCTTTCGTAGGCTCAGTGAGACCGATGGGGCATGGACGGAAAAGTCGCGTGGCGCTATCGCGGGACCCTAGGGTATGGCAATTCGATGCCGCGCTCACTACAGGTGGCTTCGTAGTGGTCCCGCGCAGCAGAGAGCTGCTCCCACAACATCTGAATCTCCGCCGCCATGTCTTCTACGTCTTCTGGTTGATTGGACTTCGCGAGACTGCGCATTTCGTCCAGACGGCGCACCAAACCATTCAGCGTATCGCCTTGGATGACCACCCCCGGATAGTTGCGCTCCGGTAGTTGTACAACTGCAAAATTAATCGGGTCGCTCAGCAGCTCAAGTGTTTTGGTCATGGCTATCTTTTTCCAGGGGGAGAAGAAATGAACGGCCTATCCGAATCTACTGTGTCGACCAAGATGTCTTGGTTGCGTCGTTCGCCAATACTTCTAGGCCCCTCCGGTAGCGAGCTTGGTACGCGTTGTGCAAACGAGCGGCGCTCCTAAGCAGGCAAGAGAAAAATCTTCTCGGCCACGATGCGAATCACATCGCCTGACTGCATCTCAATGTTCAGAATTTTCCCGTGACCAGATGAGGCCTCGCCCTCCGTCACCTCGTTGACGCTCACGCTCGGACCCCATTCGTTCATTTTCGGGACTCGCAACTCCTGGACTGCTTCAGCTACCAGCACTCTCCGTGTGAGCGTCGAGTCTTCCAATTCGATCGTGACTTGACCTGACTTCCATTCGAAATCCACTCTCACTAGGGTCCAGTCATGCAGTAGATTTTTATTCATGGGGTTCTTGGGGTGATAGGTAGATGTGCGGCGGGTGAGTTTGGCTGAACACCATTTCCATTTATATCCAATCGATTGCCGGCGGGATCATTTACATGTGCATGGTCTCCGTACACCAGTATGCGTTGCTCTCCAGTGACCGGGTCTACATACGCGCCCCTTCCTCCCTTCGGATCAGGCCCCTTTCAGAAGGTGCGGAATGCGATCTAGCGACACACGAGGTGGCGCTGTCCAAGCGATGAATCAAGGGCTCCGAAGCTGTAACGACGCGGGCTTCCGCGAACTTGGCGACAGCGATGAGGCGCAACCATTTTTGTTGCCGTAGGGTCGCCTAGTCGGAAGAATGAATGAGCCACCCGATCTTTTCAATATTGCCAGTTTCAACAAGGTCCTGAGCGACCTTCCTGATCACTGCCTCCGAGATTGACTGCACGACGACCATGTTCCTCTCCCAGACGTACAGCCCATGGGCGCATTCTCCAGTCTTCCCCCAGCGAGCCATCAGCGTCACCAAGTTAGCGACGGTGAAAAAGGCTAGGCTGTACGCGCGGCCATCAGCCAGCTCGACCCGAACATCGACATTGTCATCCTCCGTCGGCTCAGGAAAACCGGTGGGGTAGTGAAGAGAAAAATCCATCATTTCTTTCGTCCGAAGGTTTTCAGCACTTCGTTGATAACGGATTGCTGATTATCTTTGTTCGACTTTCCAAGAATCTCAGTGCCATTCGGTGTCTCGCGAAAATAAACGCGGCTCCCGTCATCGCCACGAGCTTCCGACAATCCATCCCCAATAGGCTTACTTCCTCTGCCCGGATTGGTGTTGCCGTTTCGAGGTTCGCAAACCTGTTCTTCGCCCCCGTCGGCTTGTCCTCCCCGAACGCGCTGTAGCTCCACTGCCAGACGGCTTGCCCGCTGGCATTGCTGAGTTTGCGCGGCGTGTTCAGGTGGTCGCTGTGCACCGCATAGGTGGCCCCATCGATCACCGCCGCGATCGGCACCGGCCCGTTCGCCGTCGGCAGGTAGAAGTAGCTGGCCTGCCCCGCACGGTTCGCTCCGCCGCTGCCCGCTTCGGCAGTCAGCGTGCCCTGCTCGTCGTAGACATACGCATAGCCCAACTGCTCGGCTTGGTTCGTGGCTGGGCTCCACAGCTTGGTGAAGAACGCGATCAGGCTCTGCATGAAGCCCGGGTCGGCTTCGTCGCCCTGGCCCGGCGGGTACAGCGGCTCGGTCTTGAACACGCGCTGGCCCAGCGCGTTGTGCGCGTAGCGCGTGGTCGGGCTCACGTCGGTGGCGCCGGTGGTGGCCGCGGCCAGGCGGCCTTCGGCGTCATAGGTGTAGCTTCGCAGACCCGCGGCGACCGGTGGTCCGTCACCTGTCTGAAGACCAACGGGACGATCTACAGCGGCATCGGCCCCTTAGATATCCTGCGCGAACGCGTCATCGGCTGAATCGCGACAATAGCAACTGTTCGATTTGGCCAGCTGAGACGAGGTCGTTTACAAGGAGAAGGCCATTCCGAAACGTTCTCCAGCTCGGATAACGGAATAGCCGCCAAAATCCTGAACCGTCTCCACCGTCAGTTCGCCCGCTTTGAAAGTCGCTGACTCCTTCTCATCTAAAAGGATGTCGACGTAGCCGCCATCTCTATTGAACTTGAGTCGCTTATCGCTCACGAACTCTCTGTAGACAGGATGAGTGTTTGTGTCAATCTCTGAGTCGAGCCAGTAGTACCGTACACCAACCACTCGTCCATCGAGCGCACAAAGGTGATCGTAGAAATATCCGCCAAGTGTGACGTCATCAGTTTCAGTCCAAGCTTCAGCCTCGGCTTGTTCAGCGGCTACGGGTATCAAGCGATACATCATTGATCAATCCGTTTCAGTAGTTCAAGTCTTGCTTTTTGGAGCGCAGCTGCAGCGGCGCTCCCAGTCTGCTCATAGTTGCTGACGGCGCGATTGGCCAATTCCCTATACGCGCCTATTGCCTCATCCGTCAGTCCAGCAGGGCGCGAGGGATTTTCCGCCGCCTCTTCGGCCCCTTTCATGCCGGAGCCAAAAAGGTCGCGCAACAACCGCGTCTGCTCAGGCCCGATCATGCCTTCAGCTCTTCTTGGCTGTACCGCCCGGTCCGCTGTCGTAGCTCTGGAAGTAGTTTTAGAACATCCCCCGATGGGCGCGCCATCACTCCAGGAGCACATACAAGCCTAGGGTTCGTCCGCTTGGCGTAGCACGACTCTTCGTCACGAGTTCGCAGGGCTCAGCGTCTGATGACACTCAATGTCGCGACACTCCTAGAATCCCCTGCTTTAGAAATGAGCAGGATAGAGTTTGCGTGGGTCAGTCTTAGACGGAAATTACTGCGTTTAGTCGGTCAATTTTCGGTGCCAATCAACCCTCCAAGAGATCACTTTCGACCATCAGCGCGCGACACCCGATCAACTTCCCGTTCGAGAATCCGCAATCCGTCATCCGCAAATCCGAAGAGAGTAGGATCCTTTTTCTTTTCGATTTCCCTTAGGCCATGCAGCACACCCTTTGCATACCCTTCTGGATAATTTCTAGCGATGAAGTCGCAGACGCCAAGGCACAGGTCTTCGTTTAGATAAGACTGATAGTTAGCGAGTATGGTCTCCGCCAGCTGCTCATAGTGCGATGACTGCAGTTTCTCCTTTTCAGTACCGAGGACTAGCAAAAAATTCCAGACTCCCGGCTTTGAGAAAAATTTCTCCTCTGACAGAAGCTCCAAGACGAATGCAAAGTAGTCCGCGGGAAAATGGGAAAACTCTAGAAGATCATCTTCGAAACTATCCGCAGCTCGACTGAATGCACTCTCGCATCTTTCTGGCTTTGCCAGCAAAATTTTCGCCGCGTATTCAACGAGCTTGGAATTTTCATTCATAGGAGCTTCTAGCACGGGCATTCTCTGCGGTATTGGTCTTCGAGTTCAGTGAGACGCGATACCACACAGAGGGGCAATGCGCCAAGAATGCTTGACGACGTTCTTTCGCCACATTCTCTTAATTCCCATCCTTCAAGGAATAGATTTAGCTAACTATGTGTTGAGTTTGACGGTTCCATAAAGTATCTGCATGAGCGGCTTGCACCACGAGGTCCCCGAGGCGTTTCTTTGAAAAGGTCTCGGTTGGAAGCAGATGTTGCCATAGGAGGCGGAGCAGTTCGACTTGTTCGTCCGTCAGCGCTGAAGATGCCTCAAAGTAGAAGCCCATGCGCCTAGAATTGTGGAGGCGGTGGCTGTGCACAGACTGAGTGAAGAACCAATGCACTCTAGCGCCGCTCTCTTATCCAGATGGCCAAGTCATACACGGCAAGCAAATTGCCAGGAACGGTGCGCAGTGCATCCTGATTGTTTTGATTCAAAAGCTCTCGCTGGGCTAGAGGTAGAGAATCACTCAATAAAGACTCAAGCATCTCCAGCGTCTCTTTCTCGAGCTGAGAGTTTTTGTTTGCGACTCGTCGCAGAGGTATTACTCCGAAAACGTCATTGACAACGTACATTTTCTGCCGAGATCGCTCGGCCTCTAATGTTCCGACACGTTCAACAGTTAGTTTTTTACCGTTCGCGTCGACCACCTGTACTGTCATTGAGCCTCCATCCGCGCCGGCTCGCGTGCTCGTGATGGCTAGAGGCTGTGTTAAGTCGTCTGGATTGACTATGTCGCTGTAGATAAAGATCGCAGCACATGCGGCCACCAATACGCTCGAGATCAGGAGAGATTTTTTCCACCACATTTCACTTCCTTGGACTACGTGTTACCCAACGCCCTGGAGATCCCTTAAAGCCTCCCCAATACCAGCCCCAGATGCCACCGAATCCATACCCCCCGCTCATGCGAGGTAGCATTTCTAGATAGCCATCTGGCCCAGTGACAGGTACTCCAAGTTGATCAGCTAGTTTCTGATTGAATCCGTTGTCAGCGCCGACGTAACAGGCTTTGACGGTTATCGGCATACTTGGCTGCCACAGCCCAGAAGTTCTAATGAGGTCGGCTGCCTCCTTTGGACCCAAAGCCTTAGTCAATCCGTTTCTCTGATCGGCAATTGCGGAGTCGTTCCCATGACCGTACAAGGTGAGGGTTCCAGGAATGTCAGGATCAGATGCGGCCGAACCTTGCAATGCAAAGTCGCGTGGGCCAGCGAGCACAAGCTTCTCTAAACCCGTTGGATCGAGATAGATTAAGGGATTCGCCCCAACATACCCAAACTGGTTCCACCCGCCTTTCAGCCCCATGGGATCCGGCTGGCTGTACCGCCCCGTCCTCGCGTCATAGCTCCTGAAGTAGTTGTAGAACAGCCCGCTCTCCTCATCCGCATACTGCCCCGGATAGCGCAGGTTGAACTTCACCGCCGAGACGCTGGTGGTCCCCGGGTTGGGTGTCGTGTCCAGGTTCGCGAACCTGTTCTTCGCAATCGTCGGCTTCTCCTCCCCGAACGCGCTGTAGCTCCACTGCCAGACGGCTTGCCCGCTGGCATTGCTCAGGCGTCTCGGCGTGTTCAGGTGATCGCTGTGCACCGCATACGTGGCCCCGTTGATCACCGCCGCGATCGGCACCGGCCCATTGGCCGTCGGCAGGTAGAAGTAGCTGGCCTGCCCCCCGCTGTTCGCCCCGCCGCTGCCCGCCTCCGCGATCAAGGTGCCCTGCTCGTCGTAGACATAGGCATAGCCCAGCTGCTCGGCCTGGTTCGTGGCGGGGCTCCACAGCTTCGTGAAGAACGCGATCAGGCTCTGCATGAAGCCGGGGTCGGCTTCGTCGCCCTGGCCCGGCGGGTACAGCGGCTCGGTCTTGAACACGCGCTGGCCCAGCGCGTTGTGCGCGTAGCGCGTGGTCGGGCTCACGTCGGTGGCGCCGGTGGTGGCCGCGGCCAGGCGGCCTTCGGCGTCGTAGGTGTAGCTGCGAAGCCCGTCGCTCACGAGGTCGCCGTTGGCGTTGTAGCCGTAGGCCACGCTGGTGCTGCTGGCGCCGTTGATGCTCTGGGTGAAGCCGGCCAGGCGGTTGCTGGTGGCGCCCACGGTGTAGCTGCGGCTGGTGCTCTGGGTGCCGAGCACTCTCGTGCTGGTGCTTCGGTTGCCGTTGGCGTCGTAGCCGAAGCCGGCGGTGCTGCCGGTGGCGTTGAAGCCGGTGATGCGGCCCACGGCGTTGTAGCCCACGGTCCAGGTGATATTGCTCGCGGCAACGCTGCTGTGGGTGGGGTCGGTGTCGCCTGGTGCATAGAGCTGCTGGGTCAGGCTGGTGATGCGCCCGGCGGCGTCGTAGACGTAGCTGCTGAACTCGGTGGCGGTCATGCGACCCGCGGTGTCGTAGCTGCGGCTGGCGGCCAGGCTCGGGCTGGCGAAGGCCCAGGTCCATGCGGTGGGCTGGCCCAGCGGGTTCCAGGCGATGCCGGTGACCAGAGGATTGCCGTTCAGGCTCAGGCCGGTGAGGCGGCCGGTGGCGTCGTAGCTGTGGGTGAGCAGCCCGCCGCCGTTGGGGTAGCCGATGCTGGCCAATGTGCCGTTCGGGTTGTAGCTGTAGCTGACCTGCTGCACGCTGCCATTCGCGAGTGTCTGCTTCTTCAGCGTGACGCGCCCGAAGCCGTCGCGGGTGTACTCGGTGGTGCCGCTGCGGTCGACGATCTCCGAGAGGTAGCCCTTGCTGTTGGCAGAGAGGTCGTAGCGCAGGGTGGTGGTCTTGCCGTCGGCGAAGACGAGGCCGGTGGGGCGGCCCAGGGCATCGCGGGTGATGGTGGTGGCCTGGCCCAGGGCGTCGGTGAGCCGGCTGGGCAGGCCCAGGGTGTCGTACTGGGTGCTGGCGCCGCCGGTGTCGGCGCTGGCCTCGGCGGTGGCGTTGCCCAGGGCGTCGCGCGCGTAGGTGGTGGCCACGCCCTTGAAGTCCTTGGCCTCGGTGACGGCGTCCAGGGCGTTGTACTGGAGGGTGGCGGTGGCGTTGGCCGCATCGGTGACGGCCTTGACGCGGCGCAGGCCGTCCAGGCCGTACTGGGTGCTCTGGTTCAGGCCGTTGGTGGTGCGGGTGAGTTCGCCGTTGGCGTCGTAGCCGAAGGAGTTGGCCTGGTTGGGGCCTTCGGTCTGGGCGCTCAGGCGGTTGATGGCGTTGATGGTGCGCGCGGCGTTCCAGGCCACGCTGGCGGCGCTGTCCTTGATCTGCTCGGCGGTGCGGTTGCCCATGCCGTCCAGGGTGTAGGTGCCGCTCTCGCCGCGGTTGTTGCTCCAGCCGGTGAGGCGGTGGGCGGCGTCGTGGCTGTAGGTGAGCACGAGGCCGGTGGGCAGCGTGAGGGTCTGGACGCTGCCGTAGGGCTTGTAGGTGAGCGTGGTGGTCTGGCCGCCGACGCTCTGGGTCAAGAGGCGATCGCGCAGGTCGTAGGTGTAGGTGGTGACGAGGCCGTTGGGGGCGGTTGTGCTGGCCACGCGGTTGGCGTTGTCGTAGGTGTAGGTGGTGGCGTGGCCCAGGGCGTTGGTCGCGGTGAGGACGTTGCCGCGGGGGTCGTAGGTGTAGCTGGTGGCCGCGCCGTTGGGTTCAGTCGCACTCGCCACCAGTTGCTGGGCGTTGTAGGTCCACTGCCAGAGGCGGGCCTGGTGGGTGGCGGTGTCGGTGACGGTCTTGGACAGGGTGTTGCCCAGGGCGTCGTAGGTGTAGGCGGTGGTGCGGCCTGCCTCTGTCACCAGCGCGGGCAGCGAGAAGGTGGGGTGCCACTGGGTGGTGACGGTCTGGGCTTCGGGGGTGCCGGCGGCATGGACCACCGTGGTGGGCAGGCGCCGGGCGACGTCCCAGGTGGTGGTGGTGACCATGCCTTTGAAGTCGGTCTCGGAGGTGATCAGGCCGTTGGCGTCTTGGGTGCGCGCCGATGCATCCGACTCTCCTGTGCCGGAGGGCAATGAGCCGCCTGTGACTGCGAGCTTGCCCTTGGTGGTGCTGTAGTTGTAGCTGCGGCTGGTGCCGAGGGGGTCAAGGATCGAGGCGCTGCTCGCGGTTGGGTAGCTGACCTGGTAGCGGTCGACCGTGCCGGCCAGTGCCGAGTCGATGGCGCGACCCTGGCTGTCGTAGGCGAAGGTGGCGAAGCGCGCGCCGGTCTCGTCGAGGATGCCGGTCAGGGCCTGCGGGAAGGCGATGTTCTCGTAGAGGAAGGTGCGGGTCTTCGCGTCGGGGTACGTGACGACCGAGAGGCGCCCTACGCTGTCGTAGGCGTAGCCAATGACGCGCAGGTCGGGGGTGGTGACGCTCGCCAATTGGCCTGCGGCGTTGTAGGCCAGCGCCAGGGTGCGGCCGAAGCCATTGCCGATGGTAGTGAGCTGGCCGGCCCCGTTGTAGGTGAAGACGGTGGCCCAGCCGTTGCGTGGTGCGAGGGTCTGCAGCTTGCCGTTGGCCGTGAAGCTCAAGGTGGTGTCGTCGTCGGCGCGGCGGTATGACCAGGAGCCATCGCCGTTCTGGTTGAGCGTGTCGGCGCTGTTGGTGGCGCTCCAGGTCGCGGCGCCAGTGGCCTTGAAGAAGGTGCGAAGGAAACCTTCGCCGGTGGTGATGGAGACCGCGGTCGGACTGACGGCAGGGGTGACGGTAAGGGCCATTGCGTGGTTGTGCGACCAGGCCTTACCAAGGGGGCCAACCGGGCGCGCTGCGTCGGTGCCCCAGGTGCTGCGGTAGGTGCGAACGAAGGACAGCGGCGCCGGGCCGCTATCCGTGAAGTCGGGTTCGGAGCGGAATTTCTCGGCTGTGGCAGGCAGGATGGGGTTGGGGGTGCACATGCCGGCGGCGCCGCCGAATGCAGGTTCGGGAGTCGCGGCAATACAGGCAGTCTGCGTCGCATTCTCTTGAAAGCGCCTGTCGCATTGACAACTGCTGCCGGCGAGCACGCTGTTCGTCGGGCACACAAGCACCGGCGTGATCGGAACGCCCATCTGGCTTGAATAGCCGCCGTCCGATGCTCTATAGATTGCGAAAAAGCAACCCGTTTGCACTGCCGAGAGGTACTGCAAAAAAACGGTCGGCAATGCTGCATCCTGAGCAGATATGTACTCGTGGCAGAGAGCGTCGTAGTTGGTGCCGGTCACCGTAATCGAACTGGGTCCAACTACGCCATAGATCTGGTAGCCTGAAACTTGCGGTACCAGAGCCAATGCACACAGCGGCGAGCAGAACATCACTACTGCGCACAGCACTTTCCGGGAAATCGCGCCAAGCCAGCCAAGCCCGACGACATTGTTGTCATGTGACATAGAACCCTCCTCCCAAATCTAGACTCATGGCGCAGCGTGAGATCGCTGCGCTTGCGTTGCGGCCGTACGTGAGTGGTGTCAGGAGGCCGCCATTGCAATTTGTTTTAAAGATAGCCGAGCGGTTAGGACGGGACAGCTTCAACTAAACTCGAGCGCACGACGCGGTCCATTGTTTTCTTGTAGCTAGCCTGCCGTACTATTTCGTCCCATTAGCAAACCCCGGACCTGCACAAAGGCGAAAGCGCTGCGACCCATTCGCTTGGTCTATCCCCACAAGGACTCGGGGGTTTACTCGGGAGCCGTAAGAATTAAGTGCCCTAGAACGAGTTTTTTGGCGAAGTGTGTAGAAAAGCACCAGGTACCAGTAAGTCCAACAACTCTAGTTGGATTTTCTTCTAGGAGACCTCGCCTAACTGCTCGCGCCAACAGTTTTGATCGGGCCGCGAGAGGTGCGTCTTCCTGGAACTTTTCGCACCAAGCGATGACAGCATCCCCCTCGCTGCCTGCATCTACTTGGGACAAGTACGTTCCACCGTCAAACTCCACCGCGAAGGTGTACCTATTCATCTCTTCCCCTTCATTGAATGATTGGCGAGGACCCGCAGCAGACTTGCCTCACAACCGAACAGACTCGCTAGAGTCCTGTGTGGGTGCACAAGCGGAGACGTAGCCCAACCGTTCCATCTTCCTTCGAGCCCAACGGGATAGCTTCGGGTAACGTCCCACGTTCGGCGTATAGGTTGGCTTCACCGCCGCGATGTTCGTGATCCCCGGGTTTGGCGTGATCTCAAGGTTCGCGAAACGGCAGACCAAATTCCTAATCAATCTCGTCGAGGGTCCGCCTCTGGTGGTACACGCGGCTCGGCGGCTCCCGGCATTGTCCTGAAGCCTGCCTGTACGTCTTCATACGCCGGACACTTACTGGAGCGTGTCTTAAGCGCTGCCCCAATATACTTACATGAAAGAGTCGCCTTGCGCGGAGACTTCGCGACCTCCTGATATGACGCAAGCATCCCATTCTCGAACGTCAAAACGAAAACAGCAGCCCCGCGCTGATTCCACATGGTCTGACAGCCACTGTAGTTTTGGGCGATTTCTCTTGGATAGATGAAGAGAAATTCGCCGTGAGCCACGTTCACCGCAGCAGCGCGCGGCGGTGCGGCCAGTGCGCAGCTTTCCTTCGAATGAGCAGTAGAGGCTAAGCCTGCAGTGCAGCCGAGAAGGAGCAGCAGGCGCTGAATCTCAATCTTCATTTCTGTTCTAGGACGCCTTCAAATCCTCTGCGTATCCCGAAAGAATTTTCTCGTCTAGAAAGTCCAGCCGCGTCCTCAAGCGAACAGCGTTCTCTTTTGATGGCTCCACATTGACCGGGATGAGTTGATCTGTCGAAGCTCCTTTCTCCGCTGCCTGGACCCACTCCAGCATCGCCCCAATATAAGCATCCAACGCTGTTGCGGGGTTCGGACTGTCTTCACAGGTGATGTATGCAGGCGGAAGGTCCCCAGTGATAACCCAGACCCACTCATCAACACCCTTCCGAGTCGGCACAAACCTGAAAAGGAAGACGCCAACAATTCCCGGGTAGACCAGCCCAACGTACTCTTCGGTGATCTTCTCGCACCATTCATAGTATTCAAGGAAGGCTCGAGCTTCCGTATGAAATTTCTCTATAGAGCGGGCATCAGGATCAAGCGACCCCGCATTGGTGAAGTACTTGCTCCACTCGAAAGTCGTCGACAGATCGGGCTTCATGGGTTGCGCTTTCGCGGCAAGGGTTGTTGGCCGGGTTCCAAACCGAGATCGATTCCCGGCGTGATAACCGAACGCTCTTGTGTTGAAGATTCTCTCAAAGAAACTGCGCAGATTAGTCTCGACCTCCCCTAAGCCGGCCAGCTCATCAAGCCTCGCTATCCAATGGCTTCCATCAGTTGCATTTCACTCGCCAGCAAGATTATCGTAGCGCCATAGACGGGCTCGACAACAAGTAACTTCAACACGCCGGAACTGATCGACCTGAGCTTCTCTTTCAACGGCTCCCACTCACGATCGGAGGAGCTTGGGCTTTTTCCTCGCATCAAGAAGAACAGGTTATCGGTGATTGTGGATATGTTCTCTTGAAAATCTGCTGCGGCAAAAAAATGAACCCTGTCAACAATGTTCGAGAGTCTTAACTCATCCGCGATGAAGTCTTCCACACCGGTCGCAACGATTTTCTTTCGCTGTTTGCCTTCCCAAGCGCAAGTTAGCTCTATCGAGACCTTTTTGTCTGCCGCTGAAACATGTACTGAATCAATAGTAGATTCGACCAGCGTTTCCAACCCATTCATATCAATTTCCTCCTTGTGGCCACGGGGAATAATCACGTCCAGGATGCTCTCTGGCGCCGCCTTCCCATTCGTGAACATGCGGGCGTTCATAGCCTTGATGCGGTTTGTCGAAATCCCTGACTGGCTTTCCATCCGATCCATATTCTCGCGTGCGGTGATTGCCTTCGATGACTGAGCCAGGATCAGCCCGATTGGGTACATCCTTCTTTCTACCTCCGTCCGAGAACATCCGATCACTGATTCCCTTGCACAGGTCCTGAATCATTCCCGGTATCGTGAAATCCAGCGGTGAAACCTGTCGCGGTTTCGGCCAAGAGGCTGCTGGTGGAGCAATGGGAACACCCTCTGGACTGAAAAGCTGCGGGCGATACACACATCCTCCTGGGATGTAGCAGTCCCAGTCGAGGCCAGCGCGGTCCGTTGCGCCGAGCGGATTTCCGCCGACATAGCCGAAGCGATTCCACCCTCCACCGAGGCCGATGGGATCCCCTTGCGTATACCGTCCGATGGTCGGACTGTAGGTTCTGAACCCGTTGTAGAACAGCCCCGACTCCTCATCCGCATACTGCCCCGGATACCGCAGGTTGAACTTCACCGCCGAGAGGTTCGTGGTCCCCGGGTTGGGTGTCGTGTCCAGGTTCGCGAACCTGTTCTTCGCAATCGTCGGCTTCTCCTCCCCGAACGCGCTGTAGCTCCACTGCCAGACGGCTTGCCCGCTGGCATTGCTCAGGCGTCTCGGCGTGTTCAGGTGATCGCTGTGCACCGCATACGTGGCCCCGTTGATCACCGCCGCGATCGGCACCGGCCCATTGGCCGTCGGCAGGTAGAAGTAGCTGGCCTGCCCCCCGCTGTTCGCCCCGCCGCTGCCCGCCTCCGCGATCAAGGTGCCCTGCTCGTCGTAGACATAGGCATAGCCCAGCTGCTCGGCCTGGTTCGTGGCGGGGCTCCACAGCTTCGTGAAGAACGCGATCAGGCTCTGCATGAAGCCGGGGTCGGCTTCGTCGCCCTGGCCCGGCGGGTACAGCGGCTCGGTCTTGAACACGCGCTGGCCCAGCGCGTTGTGCGCGTAGCGCGTGGTCGGGCTCACGTCGGTGGCGCCGGTGGTGGCCGCGGCCAGGCGGCCTTCGGCGTCGTAGGTGTAGCTGCGAAGCCCGTCGCTCACGAGGTCGCCGTTGGCGTTGTAGCCGTAGGCCACGCTGGTGCTGCTGGCGCCGTTGATGCTCTGGGTGAAGCCGGCCAGGCGGTTGCTGGTGGCGCCCACGGTGTAGCTGCGGCTGGTGCTCTGGGTGCCGAGCACTCTCGTGCTGGTGCTTCGGTTGCCGTTGGCGTCGTAGCCGAAGCCGGCGGTGCTGCCGGTGGCGTTGAAGCCGGTGATGCGGCCCACGGCGTTGTAGCCCACGGTCCAGGTGATATTGCTCGCGGCAACGCTGCTGTGGGTGGGGTCGGTGTCGCCTGGTGCATAGAGCTGCTGGGTCAGGCTGGTGATGCGCCCGGCGGCGTCGTAGACGTAGCTGCTGAACTCGGTGGCGGTCATGCGACCCGCGGTGTCGTAGCTGCGGCTGGCGGCCAGGCTCGGGCTGGCGAAGGCCCAGGTCCATGCGGTGGGCTGGCCCAGCGGGTTCCAGGCGATGCCGGTGACCAGAGGATTGCCGTTCAGGCTCAGGCCGGTGAGGCGGCCGGTGGCGTCGTAGCTGTGGGTGAGCAGCCCGCCGCCGTTGGGGTAGCCGATGCTGGCCAATGTGCCGTTCGGGTTGTAGCTGTAGCTGACCTGCTGCACGCTGCCATTCGCGAGTGTCTGCTTCTTCAGCGTGACGCGCCCGAAGCCGTCGCGGGTGTACTCGGTGGTGCCGCTGCGGTCGACGATCTCCGAGAGGTAGCCCTTGCTGTTGGCAGAGAGGTCGTAGCGCAGGGTGGTGGTCTTGCCGTCGGCGAAGACGAGGCCGGTGGGGCGGCCCAGGGCATCGCGGGTGATGGTGGTGGCCTGGCCCAGGGCGTCGGTGAGCCGGCTGGGCAGGCCCAGGGTGTCGTACTGGGTGCTGGCGCCGCCGGTGTCGGCGCTGGCCTCGGCGGTGGCGTTGCCCAGGGCGTCGCGCGCGTAGGTGGTGGCCACGCCCTTGAAGTCCTTGGCCTCGGTGACGGCGTCCAGGGCGTTGTACTGGAGGGTGGCGGTGGCGTTGGCCGCATCGGTGACGGCCTTGACGCGGCGCAGGCCGTCCAGGCCGTACTGGGTGCTCTGGTTCAGGCCGTTGGTGGTGCGGGTGAGCTCGCCGTTGGCGTCGTAGCCGAAGGCGCTGGCCTGGTTGGGGCCTTCGGTCTGGGCGCTCAGGCGGTTGATGGCGTTGATGGTGCGCGCGGCGTTCCAGGCCACGCTGGCGGCGCTGTCCTTGATCTGCTCGGCGGTGCGGTTGCCCATGCCGTCCAGGGTGTAGGTGCCGCTCTCGCCGCGGTTGTTGCTCCAGCCGGTGAGGCGGTGGGCGGCGTCGTGGCTGTAGGTGAGCACGAGGCCGGTGGGCAGCGTGAGGGTCTGGACGCTGCCGTAGGGCTTGTAGGTGAGCGTGGTGGTCTGGCCGCCGACGCTCTGGGTCAAGAGGCGATCGCGCAGGTCGTAGGTGTAGGTGGTGACGAGGCCGTTGGGGGCGGTTGTGCTGGCCACGCGGTTGGCGTTGTCGTAGGTGTAGGTGGTGGCGTGGCCCAGGGCGTTGGTCGCGGTGAGGACGTTGCCGCGGGGGTCGTAGGTGTAGCTGGTGGCCGCGCCGTTGGGTTCAGTCGCACTCGCCACCAGCTGCTGGGCGTTGTAGGTCCACTGCCAGAGGCGGGCCTGGCTGGTGGCGGTGTCGGTGACGGTCTTGGACAGCGTGTTGCCCAGGGCGTCGTAGGTGTAGGCGGTGGTGCGGCCTGCCTCTGTCACCAGCGCGGGCAGCGAGAAGGTGGGGTGCCACCGGGTGGTGACGGTCTGGGCTTCGGGGGTGCCGGCGGCGCTGACGACGGTGGTGGGCAGGCGCCGGGCGACGTCCCAGGTGGTGGTGGTGACCACGCCCTTGAAGTCGGTCTCGGAGGTGATCAGGCCGTTGGGGTCTTGGGTGCGTGATGACGCGTCCGACTCTCCTGTGCCGGAGGGCAATGAGCCGCCTGTGACTGCGAGCTTGCCCTTGGTGGTGCTGTAGTTGTAGCTGCGGCTGGTGCCCAGGGGGTCGACCACGGTGGCGGCCCCTGTCGACGGATAGCTCACCTGATAGCTGCTCACAGCGCCTGCGAGTTGGGTGCTGATCGCTCGGCCCGTACTGTCGTATGCGAACGTGCCCCAGCGGACACCGGCTTCATCGAGGATGCCGGTCAGCGCCTGAGGAAACGAGGCGTTCTCGTAGACGAAATTGCGGCCCTTGCCGTCGGGGTACAGGACCGAGGCCAAGCGGCCCGAGCTGTCGTAGGCGTAGGCGATGACGCGGGCATCCGGGGTCGTGACGGTGGTCAACTGGCCCGCGCCGTTGTACGCGAGCGCGAGGGTGCGGCCGAAGCCATTCGTGATGGAGGCCAGTTGCCCACTGCCGTTGTACATGTAGGCTCTGGCCCAGCCATGCCGATCCGCTTCGGTCTGCAACTTGCCGGAGCCGTCGAAGCTGAGCGTGGCGTCACCATCGGCACGGTGGTAGCTCCAGGTGCCCGAGGAGAGTTGCGTAAGGGTGTCGGCGCTGTTGCTGGCGGTCCAGGTGGTGGAGCCCAACGCCTTCCCGAAGGTGCGCACATAGCCTTCACCCGTCGTGATGGCGACGACTAGGGGAGCCGTGCTGGGTGTGGCAACCAACTTAGTGCTGAAGTTGTGCGACCACACTCTGCCAAGCGGATTGCCAATCCGGTTTGAATCACCCGCCCAGCTACTGCGGTACGTGCGCGTGAAAGACAAGGCACCAGCGCCAAAGTCAGACCAGTCAGTCTCGGATCGATATTTCTCCGCAGTAGGGAGAAAAATAGGCGCTCCCTTGACAACGCCGTCTGTTCGCAAGCACATGTTGTTCGCAGGTTCGGGAACCGCAACTGAACTGGAAGTACAGTTATCCGGCTCGGAGAAGAGATATGGAGCAGCCGGCTTTGGTCCTCGTCCTGGATAACAACCACCGCTGAGGTAGTTCCAGACGTCAGTATCCGTGCGCGTCTGACCATTGCCGAAGTCGGACGTATACGTCAACACGCACTGACCGTATTGCCTCAGAGATTGATCTGATCCTTCAGGCGACACGTAGGTAAGAGTCTTGACCGGGGGCCCACCGCTGTTTCGGAAATCACGATAGAACTCGCACACTGCCTGCGCCGTAGGAAACCTGGGGGGAGCGGATCCCCAGTTGGTCAAGATGAAATACCTCGGCTCAGCTTGCGCGAATGTGTGAGCCATAAAGGCGAACATCACTATCAAGACGCGCACCATCAGTTTCTTCCCGAGTTCAAGGTGCCTCGGCGTTCTTCGAATGTTCATCTCCATCCCTCATGCGTTCTTTTTTTCGAGGCTGCCAATCGACGTCCAACGCTTAGTTGGTCACAACGATGAGTACCTTTTGAATGGTCGATCACCCCCTCAGGTGACGCGCACTGCCATCTAGGGCACTACGTACAAGTTGTTTCAAGATAGCCGAACGGGATTTGCAGGACAACACGATTCACCATAGTTCACACTGCCCGGCACTCACCTAGCCAGAAATGAATATCAAAGTTCGCGAATTGCTGTTGTGGCGGTACGACTGTCAGTCGCGCATGTTCGCCCACACCTCGCTGATCGAATGAATCGGCTGGTCAGACCTTGAAGGCAGCCCAAGGCATGCGACAGAACGCCTCGTCCAGCGGAACAGCATTTCCCTTGAGCGAGACGGGTTCCCCGGTCAGCACGTTCTCCAGCTCCGCGCCTCCCAAGTCCCCCGGCAGCACAACCTTGGTGTCACGCCAAGCCGCCGCATCCGGCAGCACCGGCGCACTGCCATCACCACGTGCAACGCCGGCAAACAAGCGCCCTGCCATCACCACCAGCGTGCGCCCTTCGTGCCTTCGCGCAAAGGCCACCACGTGCCGCGCCAACGGCCCTTCGACTTCGAGCCCTTCGTAACCGCCTTCGCGGAAGAGCTCCGGGTGCTCGCGCCGCATGGACAGCATGCGCCAGATGAACCACAGCTTGGCGCCGCCGTCGTGCGGCGCCTCGGCCAGCGCCTGCACGCGGGCGGGGAGGTCGGGTTCGGCGGCCATCGCCTGGAGTTGACCGAGCCGGCTCGTGCGCAGTTCGTAGTCCACGGGGCGCCGGTTGTCGGGATCGACCAGGCTCAGGTCGATGAGTTCGCTGCCCTGGTAGAGATCGGGCACGCCGGGGGAGGCGTACTTCAGCAGCGTGAGCGTGAGGCCATTCCATGCGCCGAACCACGACAGGCGGTCGGCCATGCGCTGGATGTCCGCGAGGCATCCGCCCTCTTCGCGCCGCGCCAGGATGCGCTTCACCAGGCCTTGAAGCGCCTCTTCGTAGTGCGGCTCGGGCTGGGTCCAGCGCGTGTGGAGCTTGGCTTCGCGCGCGGCTTTCTGCATGTATTGCCACACGCGCTGTTCGTAGGCCGGAACGGCAGCGCTATCGAGACCGCCATGGGGCAAGGTGCCGAGCAAGGTTTGATAGAGCAGGTATTCGTCGGCGCGCGATGGTGCGGCGGTTTCCTCCTTGCCGCGGCACAGCGCGTGCCAGCGCGCAAGCGCATCGCGCCATTCGCCGGGTATTTCGGAGAGCACGTCGATGCGGTTGCGCACGTCTTCGGAGCGCTTGTTGTCGTGCGTCGAGGTCGCGAGCATGGTGTGCGGCCAGTGCCGTGCGCGGTCGGCGCTGAGCAGGTGGAACTCGGGCACGTCGAAGCCGAAATGGTCGGGCTCGCCGCCCACCTCGTTGAGCGAGCTGAGTGGAAAGTAGCGGTAGAACGAGGTGTCTTCCACGCCCTTGGCCGCGACCGGCGCGCTGAACTGCTGGAAGCGCATCGCGAAGCGGCGCACGCGCTCGGCCCACTGGGGCGATGCATCCTCGGCGGCCTCGCCCCGCAACGAGCGGCGCACGAAGGCGAAGACCGAACGGTCGGCATCGCGGCTCTGGCGTTCGGCCGATTGGGTGGCAGCATCGATGAAGTGCGCGTCCTGCGTGGACGGCGCATCGACGATGTACGTCCGGTACACCGGCATGCAGGCCGCGACCCCGGTGAGCGCGCGGCGCAAGGCGTTGAGGGTGTAGTCGCGCGTGCTGCGGTCGGCCCGCGCAATGCGGAGCAGTTCGGTGGAGAGCACGTTCAGCTCCGACGACAGCGCACTGCGCATGACCTCGCGCTTGCTCGACGCGGCCACGGCGTCGAACGGCTGCGTCTCGCCGGTGAACTCATGCCAGGTCTTGCGCAGGGCTGCGGCGGCGCGCGTATCGACCAGCACGCCGTTGGCCACGTTGGCAAAGCGGTAGCCGGTGGTGCCGTGCACATGCCACGCGGCCGGCACTTCTTCTTCAGAGGCGGCGATCTTCTCGGCCACCACGTAGAGCGGGCGCGGCGGCCGGCCGTCGGCGTCCATGGTCACGGGCAGCACGATGCCGGCGCGGCGCGCATAGCCTTCCTGCAACTGGCGAAAGTAGCGGGCGGGATCGTAGAGGCCGTCGGGATGGTCGATGCGCAGGCCGTCCACCACGCCCTCGGCCGCCAGGTCGAGCGCGAAGGCCTGCGTGGCCTCGAAGACCTCGTCGCGCTCCATGCGCACCGCCGCCAGGTCGTTGATGTCGAAGAAGCGGCGGTAGTTGATCTCGTCGGCCGCCACGCGCCAATAGGCGAGCCGATAGGCCTGCTCCTCGATGAGCTGGTGCAGCGCGTCGCGCGCCTGCGGAAGCGGCAGGTTGAGCTCGGCCACTGCCGCGAGCACCGCGCGCGCCAGCGACGGATGCTGTTGCGCCAGCTGCGCGAGGCGGGCCTTGAACAGCGCCTTGTCGCGCACGCGCTCCGTGCATTCGGCGGGCGTTTGCGCGTGCTGGCCAGGCAGGTGACCGAAGGCGGTCGACAGGCTCGCAAGCTGGGCCGACAGCGCCGGGTCCTTCAGGTGCGGCAACGCGCGCGCCAGCACCACGGGATAGGTCTCGGGCGCCAGCGGAAACCGGTGGTCGAAGTAGCGCAGCGCAAAGCTGCCCTCCTGCGCCTCGAAGTGCAGCACCAGCTCCGCGTTGGCCAGCACTTCGCCGTAGTGGCCGCCGAGCACCGGCAGCAGCACCTTGCCGGCCAGCTCCGGGTTGAGCGGCTTCCAGTCGATGTCGAAGTGATGCGCGAACAGCGAGGCCGGGCCGTTCTCCAGCACGTCCATCCACCACGCGTTGTCGGCGCCGAGCACGCCCATGTGGTTGGGCACCATGTCCAGCAGCTGCCCGAGGCCGTGCGCCCGCAGCGCCTCGACGAAGCGCGCGAATCCTTCGGCGCCGCCGAGCTCCGGGTTGATCTCGGCATGGGCCACCACGTCGTAGCCGTGCGTGCTGCCCGCTCGGGCGCGCTGGATCGGCGAGCAATACACATGGCTCACGCCCAGCTGCGCGAGGTAAGGCAGCACGCGGATCGCATCGTCGAAACCGAAGCCCTTGTGAAACTGCAACCGGTAGGTGGCCCGCGGCACCTGCGCCAGCAGCCGGTGCTGCGGCGCCGGTTCCGCACCGGCACTGCGGCGCGGCCGTGCGGTGCGCAGGCGTTCGGCCAGGCCCTGCATGGCGTCGCCCGCCACGAGCTCCTGCACGCTCGATGCGAGCTTGCGCCGCCAGTTGGGGTGCGTGTCGGTGGTGCCGGGCATGTTGGCCTGCTCCACGTCGCCGGCCACGTCTTCGAGCTGGAACACCATGAGTGCCGATGGCGCCGCGGCCAGGTAGGCATGCACGGCCTGCATGGTGCGCGGCGACGGCGTGGCATGCGCCAGCGCCTGCGCCGCCTCGTCCTGCGACAGCAGGCCCGCCTCGCGCACGGCCAGCAGCAGGCGGATGCGCTCCTGCGCGCGGGCCAGCAGTTGGGCATCGAACAGCCGCGGGTCGGGAAACAGCCCGAGCGCCAGGCGCAGGCGAAGGTCGTGGCCCGACCACCAGCCGGCCAGCGTGGCGAGGTCGTGCGTGCTGATGGCCACCAGCGCGGCCGCGGGATAGTTCTCCGGCGGCGTGAAGCCGCCGCCCTGCTGCTTCTCGAAGTACAGCAGCCGGTAAGAGAGCACATCGGCGCGCGCGAGCGCTTCGCGCATCGCGTCTTCCACCGTGCCCAAATCTTCGCCCACCACCATGCAGCGGTGGCGATGGCTTTCGACCGCCACGATGGCGAGCATCTCTTCCACCGGGTAGCGCACATAGGCACCGTCGTGCGCCGTGCGGCCGGGCGGAATCCAGAACAGGCGCATCAGACCCATGACATGGTCGATGCGCAGCGCGCCCGCATGCCGCATGTTGGCGCGCAGCATCTGCACGAAGGGATCGTAGTGATGGGTGCGCAGGCGGTCCGGCCGCAGCGGCGGCAGGCCCCAGTTCTGCCCCGCGGGGTTGAACTCGTCCGGCGGCGCGCCGATGCTCGCGCCGACCGCGAAGCAGTGCTGCGCGGTCCATGCGTCGGAGCCGCCGCGGTCCGCCGAGACGGCCAGGTCCAGGTAGAGCCCGATGCCCATGCCGAGCGCTTCGCAGCGCGCGCCGGCGCGCGCAAGCTGGGCATCGGCCACCCATTGCAGGTACTGGTGGTAGTGCAGTCGGTCGGCGTGCCGCGCCTCGAAGGCACGCACCTCGGGAGCCTCCGCGTCGCGGTACGCTTCGGGCCATGCGAGCCAGCCCCAGCAGTGCGGGTCGGCCGCGGCAAAGTGGGCCTGCAGCGCCTCGAAAAGCGCGTGCCGCCGGAGGGGCTCTCCATGGTCCGCAACGAACTGCAGGAACGCCGTGCCCCGTTCGTCCGGCACACCGGCCGGCGCCAGGTGGTGCGTGCGGAAGTGCTCGAACAGCAAGGCCAGCACCTCGGACTTTGCGGCCCAGACGCCGGCATGGTCGACCAGCGGCGCGGCACGCAATGCCGCGAGCCGGCCCTGGAACTCGGGCGATTCGACGCGGCGGCGCGCGGCATCGCAGTCCGCGAAATCCTCGATCGCTTCCACGTCGATGTACAGCAGGTTGAGCCATTGCCGGGACGACGGGCTGTAGGGGCTGGCGCGCAGCGGGTCGGTCGGGAACATCGCATGCAGCGGATTGAGCCCGACCATGTCGGCGCCCTCGGCGGCCATGCCGTCGATCAACGTCTCCAGGTCGCTGAAATCGCCGATGCCCCAGTTGCGCTGCGATCGCAGGCCGTAGAGCTGCACCGCCGGTCCCCAGACGCGGCCGCCGCCCTGCACCGCAGGCGGCCGGTAGCAGCGGCCCGGCGACGCGATCACCATGGTCTGGCCCACCAGGCCGTCGATGTGCAGCCAGTGGTAGCCCGGCGCAAGCGCTTCCGACAGATGCAGCGTGCAGCTGCCATGCGGCCACGGCTGTGCGTCGGCTTCGCCTTGCCGCGATCGCCCTTCCTCGTCGGTCAGGCGCCAGTGGAGCCGGCCGGAGAGATGCGGCAGCTGCAACGCCCACTGCGGTGTGTTCGCCTGGACCACCAACACCGGCGGCATGGCGGGCACGGGCGACGAGCCGGCCGCCTCGTCGTGCATGGCGCCCGCCTGCACGCCGAATTCGGCCAGCAGCGCGGCCAGGCTCTCGGGCGTTGCATGGCGCTGCGTTCCGAACGCATCCACATAGGCAGGCGAGATGCCGTGGTGCAGGCAGAGGCGTTCCAGCGCCTCGTTGGCGCGATCACCCGAATCATCCACCGGCAATGTCCTCCAGTGTTGCGAGCACGGCGCCGCGCGCGAGGCGCAGGGCCGAGGGGTCGGACGCATCCGCCACGGCATCGACACTGTAGATCGTGGTCCCGGGTGACGCCGTGGCTTGCGCGGAGGGCGCGGTGCCCAGGTGCGCCAGCAGATGAAGGCGCTTGCCGCCCAGGTCCCATCGGACACGGACGACACCGTTCCCGGACTCATGGCTTCCGCCATGGCGCGCGCCCGCCATGAGCGGCACCAGGACGCGATGGCGCACATCCAGCAATTGCTTCACCTCGCACAGGCGCGCGAAGTGCGGCTGCCTGCCGCGCTCACGCCAGCGCAGCTTCGAGGCAAGAAAAGTCTCGCGCGCGTTGGGGTCGGGAATGCGCGCGCGCGCCGCTTCGTCGGCAAAGGCCGCAAAGCCGCCGAACTCCGCGCGCCGCCCTTCGGCCACGGCGGAGGCCAGCTCGGGGCCGAAGTCGCAGAAGTAGAGAAACGGCGAGGACGCCGCGAACTCGTCGCCCATGAAGAACATCGGCACATGCGGCGACAACAGCAGGCAGGCGAACGCGGCGCGCACCAGCACCGGATCGCCCAGCGCGTGGATGCGCTCGCCGAAGGCGCGGTTGCCGACCTGGTCGTGCGTCTGCAGGTAGGACACGAAGGCCGCGGACGGCAACGCCGTGCTGGGTTCGCCGCGCGGCTCTCCGCCGCGAAAGGCCGAGGCCTGCCCCTGGTAGATGAAGCCCTCGGCCAGGGCGCGCGCAAAGCCGGCCGGCGGGTCGTCGGCATAGTCGGCGTAGTAGCCGTCGCGCTCGCCGGTGGCCAGCGTGTGCACCGCATGGTGAAGGTCGTCGTTCCACTGCGCGGTGCCCGCAATGGGCCGGCCGCCGGCGTCGCGCGAAAGCATCGAGGCCTGGTTGGCATCGTTCTCCAGCACCAGGTGCACATGCCGTTCGCGCGCCGGGCCGGCGTCCAGCGCCGCGCGGATTTCCTGCACGATGTGCGTGGGCGACGCATCGCGGATGGCGTGGATCGCATCCATGCGCAGGCCGTCGAGGTGGAACTCTTCGATCCAATAGAGCGCGTTGTGGATGAAGAAGTCGCGCACCGTGCGCGAGCCCGGCCCGTCGAAGTTGATGGCCGCGCCCCAGGGCGTGCGCTCCGCCGCGTTGAAGAACTCGGGGCAGCACGCATGCAGGTAGTTGCCCTCCGGGCCGAAGTGGTTGTAGACCACGTCGACCAGCACCATGAGCCCCAGCGCATGCGCGGCGGCGACCAGCACCTTGAGGTCGTCGGGCGTGCCGTAGCTCGCGTCGGGCGCGAACTGCAGCACGCCGTCGTAGCCCCAGTTGCGCGCACCGGGAAAATCCGCGAGCGGCATGAGCTCGACGGCGGTGATGCCGAGCTCCGCGAGTTCGCCGAGCCGCTCGCGTGCGGCCCGGAAGGTGCCCTCCTCGGTGAAGGTGCCGACATGCAGCTCGTACACCACGGCCTCGTGCCAGGGACGGCCGCGCCACGCGTCGTCGGTCCACTCGAAGCGGCCCGGGTCGACGACCTGGCTCGGCTTGTGGACGTCCTGCGGATTGAAGCGCGAGGCCGGGTCCGGCATGGTGGTGCCGTCCGGCAGGCGGTAGGCATAGCTGTCGCCATCGCGCGCATCGGCCAGCGTGAGGCGGTGCCAGCCGTCGGCGCCGCGCTGCATGGCGTGCGGCGCGGGCTCTCCCCCGGCTGGCGTGTGCAGCAGCACGACGCTGGCCGCCGAGGGCGCCCAGAGTGCGAAGTCGACGCCGCCGCCATGCACGCTGGCGCCGAAGGGCATGGCGTGGACGCGTTTCATGGCCGCACGTCCGGCCGGCTCAGCACCACCAGCGAGCGGCATTGCAACGGATAGGCGGGCTCCGACCACGCGGGCGCGAGCGCGGCCACGTCCTCGGTGGCGGGGGGCGGCGTGCCGCTGGCGGTGTCGAGCAGCAGGCGCCAGGTACCGTAGCGCGCGGGCGGCAGCGTGAACCGGATCTCGTCGTGGTGCGCGTTGAACAGCACCAGGAAGTCGTCGTCGTGCTGCGCCTCGCCGCGCGGTCCGCGGTCGACGATGCCGCCGCCCGACATGTACATCGCCAGGCAGCGCGCATTGCCGTCGCTCCAGTCCTCGGGGCGCATCTCGGCGCCGTCGGGCCTGAGCCAGACCACGTCGGTCACGCTGTCCGCTTCGGTCGGCTTGCCGGCAAAGAAGCTGCGCCGGCGGAACGAGGGATGGGCACGCCGCAGCGCGATCGTGCGCTCCACGAAGGTGACCAGCGCCTGCCGCTCCGGCGTGGGCGTCCAGTCGATCCAGCTGATGTCGTTGTCCTGGCAGTAGGCGTTGTTGTTGCCGTTCTGCGTGTGGCCGCGCTCGTCGCCGGCCAGCAGCATGGGCACGCCCTGCGACAGCAGCAGCGTGGCCAGCAGGTTGCGCTTCTGGCGCTCGCGCAGCCCCGCGATCTCGGGGTCGTCGCTCGGCCCTTCGGCGCCGCAGTTCCACGAGATGTTGTGGCTGTTGCCGTCGCGGTTGTCTTCGCCGTTGGCCTCGTTGTGCTTGTCGTTGTAGGAGACCAGGTCGTCGAGCGTGAAGCCGTCGTGCGCGGTGATGAAGTTGATGCTGGCGTTGGGCCGCTTGCCCGACCAGCCGTAGAGATCCTCCGAGCCGGTGAGCCGCTTGCCGACTTCGCCGATCACGCCCGCATCGCCCTTCCAGAAGCCGCGCATGCCGTCGCGGTAGCGGTCGTTCCACTCGGCCCACCCGAGCGGAAAGTTGCCCACCTGGTAGCCGCCATGGCCCAGGTCCCAGGGCTCGGCGATCAGCTTGACCCGGTTGAGCGTCGGGTCCTGGCGGATCGCGTCGAAGAAGCCGCCGAGGTTCTCGACCTTGCCGGCCTCGCGCGCCAGTGCCGAGGCCAGGTCGAAGCGGAAGCCGTCCACGTGCATCTCCTCGGCCCAGTAGCGCAGCGAGTCCATCACCAGCTGCAGCGCGTGCGGATGCTCCAGGTTCACGGTGTTGCCGCAGCCGGTGAAGTCGTCGTAGTAGCGGCGGTTCTCGTTGTTGACGATGTAGTACGAGGCGTTGTCCACGCCGCGCATCGAGAGCGTGGGGCCGAGCTGGTTGCCTTCGCAGGTGTGGTTGTAGACCACGTCCAGAATCACCTCGATGCCGGCCGAATGCAGCGTCTTGACCATGGTCTTGAACTCCTTCACCTTGCCCGAGGCGCTGTAGCGCATCTCGGGGGCGAAGTAGGCGAGAGAGTTGTAGCCCCAGTAGTTCTGCAGGCCCTTCTCGGCCAGGTGCCGGTCGTTCAAAAAGCTGTGCACCGGCAGCAGCTCGATGGTGGTCACGCCCAGGCGCTTGAGGTAGTCGACCACGGGTGCGCAGCACAGGCCGCCGTAGGTGCCGCGCAGCTCGGGCGGCACCTCGGGGTGGCGCATGGTGAAGCCGCGCACATGCAGCTCGTAGATCACCATGTCCTGCCAGGGCACCGACGGCCGGTGGTCGTCGCCCCAGGTGAAGGCGGTCTCCAGCACGCGGCCCTTGGGCACCAGCGGCGCGCTGTCTCGGCGGTCAAAGGACAGGTCCTCGCGCTTGCTGCCGACGGTGTAGCCATAGAGCGCGTCGCCCCAGCGCAGATCGCCCACCAGGTCCTTGGCATAGGGATCGACCAGCAGCTTGTGCGCATTGAAGCGATGCCCCTCCTCCGGCTTGTAGGGGCCGTGCACGCGGTAGCCGTAGGCCTGGCCGGGGCGTGCCTCGGGCAGGTAGCAGTGCCAGACGCCGTCGGTGCGCTCCCGGATCGGGATGCGCTGCACCTCATGGCGGCCCTTGTCGTCGAAGAGGCACAGGTCCACGGCCTGCGCATGCTGGGAAAAAAGCGCGAAGTTCACGCCCTCCCCGTCCCAGTTGGCACCGCGCGGATACGGGCGCCCCGGCCAGACGGCCGTGATCGAATTGCGTTGGCTGCGTGTCATCGAGTCGGTTGCAGAAAGAAAGGGATCTCAGCGCGGCGGGCGCTGGTCATGCGGGCTGGGCCTGGGCGGGAGGCTGTCCCTGGGCGGGATGGCGTCCCTCGGCGGAATGTTGTCCTTGGGCAGGCGCGGCCACCAGCGCTCGATCTGCGCCGCGGCCCAGTCCTTGCCCGCCAGGCCGAAGGCCAGCGCCAGCGCGAACACCACGCCGGCCAGCACCACCAGGAAGCTCTCGCGCACGATGTCGCCGCCGATCTTGACCTGGTCGAGCGCGATCAGGATCACGAAGGCCATGACCGCATAGCGCGCCACCTGCCCCAGCAGCACGGCATCGCGCAGCTGCGCGCCGCGAAAGTAGCTGGACACCGCCTCTCCCACGAAGCGCGCGAAGTACGAGCCGAAGGCAATCACCAGCAGCGCGACGAAGAGATTCGGCACGAACCACACCACGCGCCCGAGCAGGTCGGCGATGTAGCTCAGGCCCAGGCCGTTGAACGCCACGAGCAGCGCCGCCAGGATCACCAGCCAGTAGGCGATGACGCCGAACAGGCTGCTGGTGTCGCCGGGCCAACCGCCCTGGCGCAGGAAGTTGTCCAGCCCTGCGCGCTCGGTCAGCACATTGAAATTGATCGCGCGCAATGCCTTGGTCACCGCAAAGCGCACCGTCTTGGCAATGAGCCAGCCCGCAAGCACCACGACGAGCGCAATGGCCAGCCGGGGCACAAAGGCCCCGACCTGGTAGAGCATCGCGTTCAGCGGCTCCAGGTGAATGCCGAATCTGTCCATGTTTCTCTCCGGTGCGTGATGGCGGTTGCGGTTGCGGTAGCGGTGACGTCAAGGCGGGCGGAAGGCAGTGCAAGCATCAACCGGGCCGCTCCGCATCCAGGATCGCGAGCACGCCGTTCAGCGGCACCTGCGCCCAGTCGGTGCGGTTGTTGAGCTCGTAGCGCAGTTCGTAGAGCGCCTTCTCCAGCTCGAACAGCGAGAGCAGTTCGGCATCGATGCGCACCGCGCCGCCCTCCGCGGCGGGCGCCTCGGTGTAGCCGTCCATGAACGCCTGCCTGGCGGCCCGCTCCCATGCAGCGGCGGGCAGTGCGAGGTAGGCGGCCTCTTCCGCGCTCTGGGCCACGCGCCGCAGTGCCGACCAGCGCGCGTAGTTGAAAGAGCGCAGCATGCCGGCCACGTCACGCAGCGGCGAGCCCTTGGCGCGCCGCTCGTCGAAGCTGCGGGCGGGCTCGCCCTCGAAGTCGATGATGACGAAATCGTTGTCGCGCAGCAGCACCTGTCCGAGGTGGCAGTCCCCGTGGTAGCGGGTCTTGATGCTGCCCTGCGCCTCGGGCCTGCGCGCATCGACCGAGGCCAGCAGCGCGCCTTCCATGTCGATCAGCGCCTGGGCATCGGGCTGCGCCGCGGCGGGCAGCTGGCCCACCCGCTCCCGCAGCAGCGACAGCGTGGCGGTGGCATCGGAGCGGGCCTGCGCCACGTAGCGCGCGATGTCCTCGGCCAGCAGCGGCTCGGGGTCGAAGGCCGCGGCGCCGGTGCGCATCGCCAGCGCCTGGTGCAGCTCGGCGGTGCGCCGGCCCAGCGTCGCCATGAGCGCGAGGAAGCCCCCATGCACCGCCGACGCGTCGGGCAGCGCGCCGTTGGTGGTCGCGAAGTCGCGGAGGAACCGCTCCAGGTAGCCCAGCGTGTGGTCCCAGCCGTCGCCCTGGTTCGACACATACGACTGCACCATGGCCAGCGTCATGACGCGGCCGTCGTTGCCGGTGTATTCGAGCGCGCCGAGCACCGGAACGCAGTGCGGATAGCGTGCCACCTCGGTCAGGAAGCGGCCCATCTCCAGCTCGGGGTTCAGGCCCTCGCGCACGTGCCGGTAACCCTTGAGGAACAGCGTCTCGTCGACCGTGACCACGGTGTTGCTGCTCACGCCGCTCGGCCGGCCGACCGGCAGGCTCGCGATGTCGCGGTCGATTGCCGCAAAGGCGGCCGTGGCGCGGAACCGGAGCCGCCCGTTGGCAGTTTCCAGTTCCATGCCGCCGCGGATCGCCTGGAGCAGCGCGCGGCAGAAGGCCTCGTCGTAGAACGCATCGCCCATCAGGCCCACCTGCGCCTGCTGCCTCACCTTCGCGAGCGCGGCCTGCGCGACACCGGCCATGCGTTCTTCGTCGCGCTCTTCCCAGGCCAGCGCCAGCGGCATGAAATAAGTAGCGCCGCCGGGCGGGCCGTCGAGTTCGAGCAGCGGCAGCATCCAGCTCTGCGCGCCGGCCTCCCACACGGCGTGATCGGCCAGGCGCGCGCGTTCGATCGTCGTTCCCTTCGAGGCATACCAGCGCTGGATCTCGATGTGGCGCGGCAGCACCTCCAGCTCGAACTGGTTGCGCATCCGTTCCGACATGCCGATGCGCCACGGCATCACGCGGTCGCGGAAGAAGCTGGTCCAGCCGTCGAAAAGCACCAGCGTGGGCCACTCCTGCAGCGCCACGCCCTCCTGGTGCCAGCTCGGCATCTCGGCGTCCGACGTGAGCCGGAACCAGTAGAAACCGTACGAGGCCAGCGTGAGCAGGTACGGCAGCTCGCCGATGGGCGGGAACGGCGCGCGGCCCAGCATCTCGATCGGCACGCGGCCCTTGAATGCCGAGAGGTCGAGCTCCACCGGCTGCGCGGCGCGCGAGAGGTTGAACACCGTGAGGATGATGTCGTCGCCGTATTCGCTCAGGTAGGCCAGGATCTTGCGGTTGCCCGGCTTCAGGAAGCGCCGCTTGCCGCGCCCGAACGCATGGCTGGTCTTGCGCACGGCCAGCATGCGCTTGGTCCAGTTGAGCAGCGAGCTGCTGTCGCGCGCCTGCGCCTCCACGTTGAGCGCCTCGTAGCCGAACATCGGGTCCATGATGGGCTGCAGGTACAGGCGCTGCGGATCGGCGCGCGAGAAGCCGGCGTTGCGGTCGGGGCTCCACTGCATCGGCGTGCGCACGCCATTGCGGTCGCCCACGAACACGTTGTCGCCCATGCCGATCTCGTCGCCGTAGTAGATGATGGGCGAGCCCGGCATCGACAGAAGCATGCCGTTCATGAGCTTCACGCGGTCCAGGTCGTTCTCCATCAGCGGCGCCAGCCGCCGGCGGATGCCCAGGTTGATGCGCGCGCGCATGTCGGCGGCATACATGGTGTACATGTAGTCGCGCTCCTTGCTGGTCACCATCTCGAGCGTGAGCTCGTCGTGGTTGCGCAGGAAAATGGCCCACTGGCAGCCGTCGGGAATGTCCGGCGTCTGCTGCATGATCTCGACGATCGGGTGCCGGTCTTCCTGCGCAATGGCCATGTACATGCGCGGCATCAGCGGAAAGTGGTACGCCATGTGGCACTCGTCGCCGTCGCCGAAATACTCGCGCACGTCCTCCGGCCACATGTTGGCCTCGGCCAGCAGGAAGCGGTTCTTGTACTGCGCGTCGATGGCGGCGCGCACCTTCTTGATCACCGCATGCGTCTCGGGCAGGTTCTCGTTGCTGGTGCCGTCGCGCTCCACCAGGTAGGGAATCGCATCGAGCCGGAAGCCGTCCACCCCCATGTCGAGCCAGAAGCGCATCACCTTGAAGATGGCCTCCAGCACCGCCGGGTTGTCGAAGTTCAGGTCCGGCTGGTGGCTGAAGAAGCGGTGCCAGTAGTAGGCCTTGGCGATCGGGTCCCAGGCCCAGTTCGAGGTCTCCGTGTCGGTGAAGATGATTCGCGTGCCCTGGTAGATCTGGTCGGTGTCGCTCCAGACGTAGAAGTCGCGCTCGGGCGAGCCCGCGGGTGCGCGGCGCGCGGCCTGGAACCACGGGTGGTCGCTCGAGGTGTGGTTGATGACCAGCTCGGTGATCACGCGCAGCCCGCGCGCGTGCGCGGCGTCCAGCATCTCGCGGAAGTCGTCGAGCGTGCCGTACTGCGGATTCACGTCCTCGTACTCGGAAATGTCGTAGCCGTCGTCGCGCAGCGGCGAGGGGTAGAACGGCATCAGCCAGATGGTGTTGACGCCCAGCTCCTTCACGTAGTCGAGCTTGGCGGTCACGCCCTTGAAGTCGCCCACGCCGTCGTTGTTCGAGTCGAAGAAGGCCTTGACGTTGAGCTGGTAGATCACCGCGTCGCGGTACCACAGCGGATCGTCGCTGATGTCGATTTCGACCGTTTCGAGTGCGATGTGGGAGACAGGGGCATTCATGGGCGCGGCCTTACAGGAAATAGTCGAAGTCGCGCTCGTCGCCATGGCGTCGCCTGACGACGAAGATGTGCGCGGGAACGCTGTGCGGATCGAGCCGGATGTAGTGCCGCCCGCCCTGCCAGGTGAACCTCTGGCCGCTCAGCAGGTCGTGCATCTGGAACGCACGCGCGCGGTCCACGCCCACGCTGGCCGGCTCGAGCTCGAGCCAGCCCGACTGCACGTTGTACGGATCGATGTTGACCACGGTCACGATCACGTTGTCGCCGCCCTCCGAGGTCTTGGCGTAGGCCAGCAGCTGGTCGTTGTCGATCGGCAGGAAGCGCAGGCTGCGGTCCCATTGCAGCGCCGGGTTCTCGCGGCGGATGCGGTTCACGCGGGCGATGAACGGCGCGAGGCTCGCGGGGTCGTCGTGGTTCCAGTGGCGCAGCTGGTACTTCTCGGAGTCGAGGTATTCCTCGCTGCCGGGCGAACGCGGCAGGTGCTCGCGCAGTTCGTAGGCCGGCCCGTAGATGCCGTAGTTGGCCGACAGCGTGGCGGCAAGCACCAGCCGCGACATGAACACCGAGGCCTCGCCGCCCTGCAGCTGCTCGTGCAGGATGTCGGGCGTGTTCGGCCACACGTTGGGCCTGAAGTAGTCGACGCCCGGCGGCGTCGAGAGCTCGGTGAAATACTCGACGAGCTCCTGCTTGGTGTTGCGCCAGGTGAAGTAGGTGTAGGACTGCGAGAAACCCAGCTTGGCCAGGCGGTGCATCACCTTGGGCCGCGTGAAGGCCTCGGCCAGGAAGATCGCCTCCGGGTGCTCGCGCCGGATCTCGCCGATGGCCCACTCCCAGAACGGAAACGCCTTGGTGTGCGGGTTGTCGACGCGGAAGATGCGCACGCCCTCGCCGATCCAGTGCTCGATGACGCTGCGCAGCTCCGTCCACAGGCCGCGCCAGTCCTCGCTCTCGAAGTTGAACGGATAGATGTCCTGGTACTTCTTGGGCGGGTTCTCGGCGTACTGCACGCTGCCGTCGGGCCGCCAGCGGAACCAGTCGGGGTGCGCCTTCACGTAGGGGTGGTCGGGCGCGCACTGGAACGCGATGTCCAGCGCAATCTCCAGCCCGTGCGCCGCGGCCTGCGCGTACAGGTGCCGAAAATCCTCCGCCGTGCCGAGGGCCGGAAGGATCGACTTGTGCCCGCCCTCGGCCGCGCCAATGGCCCACGGGCTCCCCACGTCGTCGGGTCCGCTTGCGAGCGCGTTGTTCGGCCCCTTGCGCTGGACGCGGCCGATCGGGTGGATCGGCGGAAAGTAGAGCACGTCGAAACCCATGGCCGCGATGGCCGGCAGGCGCGCTTCCACGTCCTTGAAGGTGCCGTGCACGCCCGGGGTCGGGCCGGCTGAGCGCGGGAACAGTTCGTACCAGGTGCTGAAGCGCGCGCGCTCGCGCTCGGCCTCCAGCGGCAGCTCGACGGCAAAGCGCACCTCGTGCCGCCGGTCCGGGTGGCGGCGCGCGAGCATCGCGAGCTCTTCGTCGAGCGCCAGCGCCTTGAGGGTCGACACCTCCGATGCGGGATGCGCCGCCACGGCGTCCAGCTCGGTGGCCCACCGCGAGAGCGCCTGCCGGTCGGCGCCCTCGGCCCGCTCGGCCGCGGCGGCCACTTCGAGTGCGCCCACCTGCGACGCGATGCGCACGTCGTCGGCCTCGACGCGGCGCGCCATCTCGCTGCGCCAGGACTCGAAGGGATCCACCCACGCGACCACCGTGTAGAAGTAGCGCCCGAGCGCAGGGGGCGAGAAAGCAGCCTCCCACACGTCGTTGACGAGCGGCTTCATCGGCACCTCGCGGAACTCGGTCTTGTCCTGCGGCCGCCAGCAGAGCACCGCGCGCAGCACGTCGTGCCCGTCGGTGAAGCAGTGCGCCTTCACGCGCACCATTTCTCCCGCGATGCACTTCACCGGGAAGCGGCCGTTGTCCACCGAAGGAAGCACGGCGTCGATGACGGCGCGCCGGTTGCCGTCGCGCACATCGGGCATCCTCGAAGCGGCGGGCGTCTGCTGGGTTGCGAAGAGTTTTTTCATAGGGGCCGGTGCTCGAGGATCAGCGTGGAAAGCGGCGGCAGGGTCATGGACACCGACTGCATGCGGCCGTGCGAGCGCACGGGCGCGGATTCGACGCCGCCCAGGTTGCCCCAGCCCGAGCCGCCGAATTCCACTGCGTCGGTGTTGATGAGTTCATGCCAGTAGCCGCCCTGCGGCACGCCCAGAAGGTAGTTGGTGCGCGGCACCGGCGTCATGTTGCTGACCACCAGCAGCGGCGGATGGCCGTCGCGTGCCTTGCGCACGAACGCGAATACGCTGCGCTCGGCATCGTCGGCCTCGACCCACTCGAAACCCGAGGCGGTGAAGTCCTGCTGGTGGAGTGCGGGCGCGGCGCGGTACACGCGGTTGAGCTGCGCCACCAGCCGCTGCAGGCCCGAATGCCCTTCCAGGTCGCAGACCCACCACTCGAGCTCGCCGTCGTGCGTCCACTCGCGCCGCTGGCCGAACTCGCCGCCCATGAAGAGCAGCTTCTTGCCCGGGTGCGCCCACATGAAGCCGAACAGCGCGCGCAGGTTGGCGAACTGCTGCCATGGGTCGCCCGGCATCTTGCCCAGGAGCGACCCCTTGCCGTGCACCACCTCGTCATGCGAGAGCGGAAGCACGAAGTTCTCGTGGAACGCGTAGACCAGCGAGAAGGTCATCTTGTGGTGGTGGTACTTGCGGTGGACCGGCTCTTCCTTCATGTAGGCGAGCACGTCGTGCATCCAGCCCATGTTCCATTTCTCGCCGAAGCCCAGGCCGTCCATGTCGGTGGGCCGCGACACGCGCGGCCATGCGGTCGACTCCTCGGCCACGGTGATCGTGTCGGGATGCTCGCGGTACACGGCGCGGTTCAGCGTGCGCAGGAACTCGATGGCCTCGAGGTTCTCGCGGCCGCCATGGCGGTTGGGAATCCACTCGCCGTGCTGGCGCGCATAGTCCAGGTACAGCATCGACGCGACCGCATCCACGCGCAGCCCGTCCAGGTGGTAGCGGTCGAGCCAGAAGAGCCCCGACGAGACCAGGAAGCTGCGAACCTCGGGGCGTCCGTAGTTGAAGATGCTCGAGTTCCACTCCGGATGAAAGCCCTGGCGCGGATCGGCGTGCTCGTAGAGGTGCGTGCCGTCGAAATACCCGAGCCCATGCTCGTCGGTCGGAAAGTGCGAAGGCACCCAGTCGAGCAGCACGCCGATGCCGTTCTGGTGCAGGTGGTCGACCAGGTACATGAAGTCCTGCGGCGACCCGAAGCGTGCGGTGGGCGCGAAGTAGCCCGTGGTCTGGTAGCCCCAGGAGCCATAGAACGGGTGCTCGGTCACGGGCATGAGCTCCACGTGCGTGAAGCCCATCTGCTTCATGTAGGCCGCCAGTTCGTGAGCGATCTCGCGGTAGCCCATGAACTGGCCGTCCTTGCGGCGCCATGAACCCAGGTGCACCTCGTAGACGGACATCGGCGCATCGAGCGCATTGCGCGCGCCGCGCGTGGCCATCCATTCGCGGTCCTGCCATTCATAGGAAAGTTCGCAGATGCGCGACGCCGTGGCGGGCGGCGGTTCGCTGCAGAAGGCGAACGGATCGGCCTTGTCGACCACGTAGCCGGCGTGGCGCGAGCGGATGCGGTACTTGTAGGCTTGGCCCAGGGTCGCGTGGGGAACGTGGCCCCGCCAGATCCCGGTGCCGTCGGGCGCCGGAGAGAGCGGGTCGGCCTCGCCCGACCAGTGGTTCCAGTCGCCGACCACCGAGACGGATTCGGCATTGGGCGCCCAGACGGCGAAATGCGCACCGCCTTCGGTTGCCGGATGGCAACCCAACAGGTCGTACAAGCGGGAATGGGTTCCTTCCTGGAACAGGTAGGCGTCTTGTGCTTCGGGTGTTCTTGGCGGCTGGTTCGCTGGCACCGTTGTTCCTTGTTCTGGTTGGAGGCCAGCGATCCGGGGTGTTCGAGGGAACACACTTTCTCGGCTTCGACGCGACCCGACCCTCCAATTTGCAAAGAATCCGGCCCCGGTGGTTACGGCGCACACCGCCTTGCCGTGTCGGAGAGTTGCCCATACGGGCCTTGGGCGCATACAAAAAACCGCGCCTGTGCGCGGTTTTGTTCAGGCGGCGACCGACGATGCCGACGAGGCGTCCCTCCCGCTTGCGGACCTTGGCGCGGGACGAGGCAGAAAGTCTTCAACACCCAGGTCGATGGCGCGATTCGGGTTGGACCGGTATCGGCGCAGTGCGGCGGCGCCGATCGCATCGAAGTGCGCCTTGCAGGTCTCCAGCAGGCGGTCGCCGAGGTTCCTGGTGCCGAACACGTCGTGCAGGGTTTCCTCCGAAATCTGCGCGATGATGCGCGCGCCGTCGGGACCGTCGGGGTAGACCGCGAAGCGCACGCTCGCGGTGTCAAAGCAGTAGATGCCTTCGAAGTCCATGGGTCGTCTCCTGGAAGGGGAAGGATGCGGCTACATGCCGCCGGAGGGGTGGGAATCGTGGGAGCGGGTGCGTAAGACTTGCTGCAATCCATGTCCGCCGCGGCCGCCCGCGAACCAGTTCTTCAGGCCCATGTGGCGCGGCCGGGCCTGCGCCACCTCGCCCGGGTACCGGATGCGCGCCAGCTCCTCGCGGCCTTTTTCGGTGATGGCCAATACCTGTGCCGCGGGCTCGGCGCCCGACAGCTTGAGCGGGTCGGCGGGTGCCGGCACGAACGCGATCACGAGTCCGGCCTGGCGAAGAATCCTGACCCCGTCGATCTCCTTGGGCGTGCGGAACGACACGGGCAGGCGGGATGCGGCAATCTGCTTGAGCAGGTCCATCGACATGGCAAATCTCCTCTGGGTTCGATTGACGATTCAGACGCCGTTCGAAATAGGTTCTTTGCCTGTGCCTTTCAAGAGATCGGAGCATTGGTTTTTTTGCTGCGGAAAGTGGAGTCCATAGCACGCGGGCAATCGGCATGCCCACTGCATTGGCCGCGAAAAAAATCCTCTTGAAAAATCCCGAGCCCGCGCCTATTTCGCACATCGGAAGCGCTGGAGACGCCTCCGGCGCTCCGCTCAACCTTGTTTTGAAAGGAGGTTTTCGCCATGTACCGATCCCTGTTCCCGCGCGACATGTTCGCCGAAATGGATCGCCTGCAGCGCGAGATGCAGCAGGCCTTCGATCTGTCTCCGACCATCCGCGGCTTCGGCCGCAACGGCTTCCCCGCCCTGAACATCGGCGGCACGCCGCAGACGGTGGAGATCTATGCCTTCGCGCCCGGCATCGACCCGTCGAGCCTCGAGCTCAACCTGGAACGCGGCCTTCTCACCATCGCCGGAAAGCGCGAGAACGCGCTGCCGCAGGACGACGAGAAGGCCGCCATCCACATCAACGAGCGCTTCCAGGGATCGTTCCGCAGGGTACTCACCCTGCCCGACGATGCCGACCCCGATGCCGTGACGGCCAGGTACCGCGACGGCGTGCTGCAGATCTCGGTGCAGCGCCGCGCCTCGTCGCAGCCGCGCCGCATCACGGTCCAGTAAGAGACAGGACAACTGAGAAAGAGAGACGAAAGGAGAGACGACCATGACGACCCACACATCGCCCAGTGTTGCCCAACGGGCGCAGCTTTCCCGCAAGGACGACAGCGCACGCTACAGCGATGCCGCGCTGACGCCGCCAGTGGACGTGATCGAGGACAGCGGCGGCATCACGCTCTATGCCGACCTGCCCGGCGTCTCGCGCGACAAGCTCGGCCTGCACGTGGCTTCCGACACGCTGACCATCGAGGCCGAGTCCGATCTCGCGGTGCCCGAAGGCCTGGAGTCGAGCCATACCGAGGTGGGCCTGGCGCGCTTCCGCCGCGTGTTCACGCTGAGCAAGGAGCTGGACACCGGGGCCATCTCGGCGGAGCTCAAGCAGGGCGTGCTGAAGCTGCGCATTCCGAAGGCCGAGCACGCGCAGCCGCGCCGCATCGAGGTCCAGGCGGCCTGAGGACTGTGCAAGACGCTGGCGCACCGCGCCAGCGCCGCGGCGCCGCGCGCCTGACGATCGGCCGCGCTGCGCCTACGCCGATGTGAGCTTCGCCCTACAGCGTCGGTGGCTTGGCAAAAATATGGTGGCCGCAAGGACACCGGCATGGCTTTCGAATCTTTCAGCGATCGCGCGCAGGCGGGCCGCGCGCTGGCCCTGCGGCTGGTTCATCTTGCCGGCCGCTCCGACGTGACGGTGCTTGCCCTGCCGCGCGGCGGCACGCCGGTGGCGTACGAGGTGGCCAAGGCGCTGCGCGCGCCGCTCGACGTGCTGGTGGTGCGCAAGCTCGGCCTGCCGTGGAACCCCGAATTCGCCATGGGCGCCATCGCCAGCGGCGGCGAGCGGCTGCTCGACGACATGCTGCTGCGCGAACTCGGCATACCGGCCGAGGCGGTCGACGAAGTGGCGCGCGACGAGCAGCGCGAACTCGAGCGCCGCGAACGCGTCTACCGCGGCGGGCGCCCCGCGCCGGAGCTGCGCGGGCGTACCGTGATCCTCGTGGACGACGGCCTGGCCACCGGCGCGACCATGCGCGTTGCCGTGCGCGCGGTACGCCGGCAGGCGCCCGCCCGCGTGATCGCCGCCGCGCCCGTGGCGGCGCCCGAAGCCTGCGAGCTGCTGCGCGCCGAAGCGGACGAAGTCGCATGCGCCGAAGCGCCCGACCCTTTCCTGGGCGTGGGCCGCTGGTACCTGGATTTCTCGCAGACCAGCGACCAGGAAGTGTGCCGCCTGCTCGCAGACGCGAGCCGCCTCCGTCCCGTTGCAGCCTGAGGAAACGAACGATGCAGCCTTCACCCCTGTCGAAAGAAACCGAGGCCTTGCGCCTCGCGGCCCGCGCGATGGACGGCTCCGCGGACGACCACGATGCGCTGCTCGCGCTGATCGGCGATGCGCACTACGTGCTGCTCGGCGAAGCGTCGCACGGCACGCACGAGTTCTATGCGGCGCGCGCGGACATCACGCGCCGCCTGCTCGCAGAGAAGGGCTTCAACGCCGTGGCCATCGAGGGCGATTGGCCCGATGCCTACCGCGTGAACCGCTACGTGCGCGGCGAGGGCGACGATGCCAGCGCGCGCGATGCGCTGGCCGGCTTCCGGCGCTTCCCCACCTGGATGTGGCGCAACCGGGACGTGGCCGATTTCGTCGAGTGGCAGCGCGCCTTCAACGAGGCGGGGCCCGCGCAGGGCAAGACCGGCTTCTACGGGCTCGACCTGTACAGCCTGCACGCGTCGATCGAAGCCGTGCTGGCCTACTTCGACCGCAGCGACCCCGGCGCGGCGCGCGCCGCGCGCGAGCGCTACGGCTGCTTCGACCGCTTCGGCGATGGCGGGCAGGTCTACGGCCTGATGGCGGGCCTCGGAGAGTCCGACTCCTGCCGCCGCGAGGTGATCGACATGCTCGTCGAGATGCGCCGCGCTTCGGGCGATGCGTGGCGCCGCGGCGATGCGGCCAGCGAGGAAGAGGCCTTCAACGCCGAGCAGAACGCACGCCTGGTGAAGAACGCCGAGGGCTACTACCGCTCGATGTACCAGAGCGACGTGTCGTCGTGGAACCTGCGCGACCGCCACATGGCCGAGACCCTGGGCGAACTGGAGCGCCACCTGTGGCGCGGCAGCGAGCGCCCGAAGATCGTGGTGTGGGCCCACAACTCGCACCTGGGCGATGCGCGCGCCACCGAGATGGGCGAGCAGCGCGGCGAACTCAACCTGGGCCAGCTGGTGCGCGAGCGCCAGGGCCGCGACGCGGTGCTGGTGGGCTTCACCACCCATGCGGGCACCGTGATGGCGGCGTCCGACTGGGGTGCGGCCGCGGAACGCAAGCGGGTTCTCGCGTCGCGGCCGGACAGCTACGAAGGCCTCATGCACGAGACCGGCATCGCGCGCTTCATGCTGCCGCTGCGCGGCGAAGCCGGCCATTTCTTCGCGCTGCGGGAGCGCCGGCTGGAGCGCGCCATCGGCGTCATCTACCGCCCCGAGACCGAGCGCCAGAGCCACTATTTCTTCGCGCGCCTGCCGGTGCAGTTCGATGCGCTGCTGCACTTCGACCAGACCCGCGCCGTCGAGCCGCTGGACCGCGATGCGCCCGCGCCGGATGAAGAGGTTCCGGAAACCTATCCGTCGGGAAAATAGCCATCCGCCGTGGCAAGGAGTCCGCAGATGCTGCGGCAACCAAGGATCTGATCACTTACGGGCGAAAGCGGGAGCGAGGTCAGCCGAGCTGTACTTAGGCCGGCCCTGCACCCGAAACCGACAAGTGACGTGACAAATTGCCGCTCCGACACCCGCGGCTGGCTGCCGCTGCCCGGAGAAAGCCCGGCCCCCGCATACAAATCTCCAATCTCAACTTTGGGGACTCTCAAAATGATGCGAAAACAGATCGTCGTCGGCGATCCACCGGCCTCGGGCGGAGCGGTGCTGACCTACAGCGGCCCCATGATGGATGTATTCGGGCACCGTATCGCATTGATCGGCGGACGTGCTTACTGTGAAGGCTGCAACAGCGTCGGCATCATTGCCAAGGCAGGTGGCCCCCGCAGAGGCTTGTTCTACGGGGCCGAAATGGCACTGGAAGGCGACGTGGTGATCTGTCAATGCCCCGTTCCGCCCCCGCTCGTTGCGACGCTGGTTCACAACACGAACTTTGATGACATGCTGGCAGGCGCTCGCGATTTCAATGCCAGCTATGCCGCTCTGCCGGGTTGGTTCGCCGGAGACTCACCCAGCATTGCCGCAAGCAAGAAGCTGGTCGATGAGCTGGTGGAACACTCACCGGGGGCCGAGCAGACCGAAAACATCTGCCCCAATATGACGAACAAAGAGTTCGCCGCGTTGGCGATGAAGCTGCGCGACTTGGCGATTGACTACATCACGAAGAAGCGGCTGCCGGAACTAGAACGCTGGGACAAAGAGGCGCAGGCCCTTGCGACTACTTGGTTTGGTGTCGCCGACGCTTCGCTGCGGGAACACCTCCAAAGGGGGTTGGCTGCATGCGTTCGCGTGCTTGAAGGACTGGAGGCGAAGAATTTTGTGCGTTTCACGGCAGGCGGAAAATTGGTGAGTTGCGTCTTGGACAATGGAGTCGGTACTGTTGCGGCGGTATGCAAGCCCGATGTCGCGACTCATACCATTGCAATTGCGTTGCCTTTTTGCGAACTTGAGCACGACAACCGGCTTGTCTTCGGAACAGACAAAGTCCGCGACGGCGATTCCAGACTTTTGACCTTGATCCACGAAGTCACGCACTTCTATGACACATTCAGGTCGAACGATACATGGTATGGAACGGTAAAATCAAGGCGCCAAGTCAACAGCCAGAACCTGGAGGCGCTTCGGGTCAATGCGGACAGCATTGCCGGCTACATTCTTGGAGTGGATCCAAAGGCTTCAATATGAACAAGCGACGGGAAACCATTCTGAGATATTTCTTGGCATCTCTCGCCGTGATGCTCGCGCCAGCTGCGCTGGCCTGCAGCCCGATCAAGAGCATTGGCGTTGTATTCGAGCGGAACTCCGCGTTGGTTCCCGCCAAGGAGGTTCTCAAGCTTGCCAATTGGACAGCCGCACTCCGTTCGGCATATCCAAATCGTGAATCGCTTTTCCTATCCACTCAGTCGGCATTTGGCGAACGCGACGCAATCAATTTGGGTGCGAGGCGCGCCAGGAATGTTGCGAAAGTCCTCACGAAGGACTTGCAGTTCGATGTGAAGGAAGTTGATCTCCCTAACAAAGGGATTGTCGCCGCCGTGCCGGCATCCGAGGGAAGCAACTTGGTGAAACGTGTCGATATCGACTTCCTGCCGGCCTGCCCACATGAATGCCCGTGCCAAGTGGGCGACCCTCTTTATAAGGCGCCGCAACGATGAGGCGAGCGCTTGGACTGCGCGCTGGATGCTGCTGCATTTATGGGGCAACCGATCGTTGCCCTACCGAACATCCGGTAGGCGCACTTATCGAGTGATCTGCGGCCGATTTATCGCTGGCGCTTCACCACGCCACCACCGCGCGAGCCGCTACTGCGCGACGATCACGCCCTCGAGCGGCTCCAGCAGCAATTCGCCCTTGGCCGTGCCGGTGCGGCCGGCGTGGGTCGAGGCCAGCACCACGGCGTCGGGCGGTAGAAGATGCGCGGCCACGGCCGTCTCCGCGCTCGCGAAGTTCAGCAGCACCACCAGCCGGCGCGTGCCCGCGCATCGTGCATAGGCCAGCACATCGGCACCCGCGTCGAGCTGCTCGTGGCTTCCTTCGTGCAGCGCGGGCTCGCGGCGCCTGAGCGCGATGAGTTTCTTGTAGAGCGCGAGCATCGAGTCCGGATCGCCCTGCTGCGCCTCGACGTTGCGCATGCCCCAGTCACCGCCCAGCCGCAACCACGGCGTGCCGTCGGTGAAGCCCGCGGCGTGCGCGCGGCTCCACTGCATGGGCGTGCGCTGCGGGTCGCGCCCGAGGCCCTTGCCGGGCTCGTTCTTCTCGAACGGGTCCTGCACTTCGGCGGGCGGAATGGGAACGTCGGTGAGACCGATCTCGTCGCCGTAGTAAAGCGTTGGCGTGCCGCGCAGCGTCAGCAGCAACATTGCCGCGAGCCGCGCCCTCTCCTGCCCGACACGGCTCGCGATGCGCGGCTTGTCATGGTTGCCGAGTACCCAGTTGGGCGCCGCGCCGTGCGGCAATGCGGCTTCGTAGTTGCGCACGATGCGGTCGATCTCCACCGCATGCCAGGGCGCCGCGATGAGCTGGAAGTTGAACGGCAGCTGCACGCCTTGCAGCAGTCCGTCGGCCGTGCGGCCGTAGTAGGCCATGAGCCGTTCGAGCGGAAGATAGAGCTCGCCGATCAGCACGCGCGACGACGCCTCGTCGCTGAACTCGTCGACCACGCGGCGCATCTCGGCGACGATGTCCTGCATCTCGGGACGGTCGGTGGTGTAGAGCGGCAGCAGCCGGTGCGAAGGGTCCTGGCCCGGCTGCCAGGACGGGTTGTCGGGGTTGTCGCGAAAATCTTCGTCCTTGACGAGGTGGTAGAGCACGTCGACGCGGAAACCGTCCACGCCGCGGCGCAGCCAGAAGCGCAGTGCCTCGTACATGGCGCGGCGCACCTCGGGGTTGCGCCAGTTGAGATCGGGCTGCTCCCTGAGAAAGGAATGGCAGTAGTACTGGCCGCTCGCCTCGTCCAGCGTCCAAGCGGGCCCGCCGAAATTGCTGAGCCAGTTGTTGGGCGGCCCGCCACCTTGTGCGGGGTCGCGCCACAGGTACCAGTCGCGCTTCGGGCTGCCGCGGGAAGCCCGGCTCTGGGCGAACCACGGGTGCCGGTCCGAGGTGTGGTTGGGCACGAAATCCAGCACCAGCTTCAGCCCCCGCGCCTTGCACTCGGCGGCCAGTGCATCGAAGTCATCGAGCGTGCCGAAACGCGGGTCGATGTTGCAGTAGTCGGAAATGTCGTACCCGAAGTCGGCCATCGGTGAGGGGTAGATCGGCGAAATCCAGACGGCATCCACGCCGAGCTCGACCAGATAATCGAGCCGCCTCTGGATGCCGCGCAAGTCGCCGATGCCGTCTCCGTCGCTGTCCTGGAACGAACGCGGATAGATCTGATAAACGATTCCGTTCTTCCACCAAGCATCGGCCGACATCGACTGTTCCTTTCATGTTCTGCATTGCGAGGTACCTATTCATGGAAGGTTCCCCGCATGATCAACGACCTCTGGTACAAGAACGCCGTGGTGTATTGCCTGTCGGTGGGGACCTTCATGGATTCCAACGGCGACGGCTGCGGCGACTTCGAAGGCCTGACGCGGCGCCTCGAATACCTCCACGGCCTGGGCGTCACGACGCTGTGGCTGATGCCGTTCCACCCCTCGCCGGGCCGCGACGACGGCTACGATGTTTCGGACTATTACAACGTCGACCCGCGATTCGGCACGCTCGGCGATTTTGTCGAGTTCACGCATTCGGCCGAGCAGCTCGGCATGCGCGTGCTGATGGACCTGGTCGTCAACCACACCTCGGACCAGCACCCCTGGTTCCAGGATGCGCGCAAGGGCCCGACGTCAAAATACCATGACTGGTATGTATGGTCCGACAAGAAGCCGCGCCGCTTCACCGACGGTGTGGTCTTTCCGGGCGTGCAGAAATCGACCTGGAATTTCGACAAGCTCGCCAGGCGCTGGTTCTTTCACCGCTTCTATGAATTCCAGCCCGACCTGAATACGGCCAACCCCGCCGTGCAGGCCGAGATCCTCAAGATCATGGGCTTCTGGACGCAGCTGGGGGTCTCGGGCTTCCGCATGGACGCAGTGCCTTTCGTGATCGGCGCGAAGGGGCCGAAGGTCGTGCACCCGACCGAGAAGTTCGACATGCTGCGGCAGTTCCGAGAGCTGCTGCAGTGGCGACGCGGCGACGCCATCATCCTGGCCGAGGCCAACGTGCTGCCCAAGACCAACATGGCCTACTTCGGCGACGAGGGCGAGCGGCTGCACATGATGTTCAACTTCCAGGTCAACCAGAACCTGTTCTACGCCATGGCCGCAGGCGATACGCGGCCGCTGGTCAAGGCGCTGGAGGCCACGCGGGAACGGCCGGCCACCTCGCAATGGGGCATCTTCCTGCGCAACCACGACGAGCTCGACCTCGGGCGGCTGCGGCCCTCGCACCGCCAGCGCGTGTTCGATGCCTTCGGGCCCGAGAAGGACATGCAGCTGTACGACCGCGGCATCCGCCGGCGCCTCGCACCCATGCTGGGCGGCAACCGGCGGCGGCTGGAGCTTGCCTACAGCCTGATGCTCACCCTGCCCGGCACACCGGTCATGCGCTACGGCGACGAGATCGGCATGGGAGACGACCTTCGCCTGCCGGAGCGCAACTGCGCGCGAACGCCGATGCAGTGGTCCACCGAACGCCAGGGCGGTTTCACCACCTCGGACAAGCCGGTGGTTCCGGTGATCACCGGCGGCGCCTACGGATTCGAGCACGTGAACGTGGCGGCGCAGCGGCGCGATCCCGATTCGCTGCTCAACTGGATGGAGCGCGCGTTCCGCATGCGCAAGGAGGTGCCCGAGATCGGCTGGGGCGACTTCTCGGTGATTCCGCATTCGGAAAAAGCAGTGCTGGTGATCCGCTACGAATGGCGCGGCAATGCCGTGGCCTTCGTCCACAACTTCGATGCGAACCCGCTCGAGATCAAGCTCGAGGCCAGGGCATTGGGCGCGAACGGCGAACAGCTGGTCAACCTGCTCTCGAATGCGCACAGCCACGCCAATGCCAAGGGCATGCACTGCATGTTGCTCGAACCCTATGGCTACCGCTGGTTCCGCGTCGGCCCGCTCGACTACCTGCTCAAGCGCGAAGAGATGTGACGCCCGCTTGCCGGCACACGGGCCATGGGGGAATGCGCGAGGCACCCACCCCCGCGCTTCTGACACACTAGCCCCCGCAAAGCGGGCCGCACCGCGATGCTTTCTTCACGCCAATGAACTCACCAGGTCTCAGGAACATCCACTTCAGCTTGAACACGCGCCTCGGCCTCGGCGTGGCCGCGGTGGTCCTGGCGGCCACGCTGGCCATCGCGACCATTGCGTTGCAGCTGGTCAAGACCAGCATGAAGGCTTCGATCGAAAGTGAAGCGTTCGCGCGCCTGTCGGCGATTGCGAACACGGTAGACCAAAAGTTCGTCAGCCGCCGCACCCTGCTCGAGACCTTTGCGGCCAGCGCGGCCTCCAACGATTTCCCCGACCCGGCCGCGCTGCAGGCTTTCCTCGAAAGGCACGCCGCGCTGCGCAAGGCCTTCAGCAACGTCGCGTTCTTTGCGGCGGACGGCGACCTGCTCGCGAGCCTGAGCGGTGCGCAGCAGCCCGGCAGGGTGAACATCAAGGACCGGCGCTACTTCCAGGAAACGGTCGGGTCCGGGGCCAGCGTCATCTCGGAACCGTACGTCAACCGGCTCACCGGCCTCGCGCAGATCGCCATGACCGCGGCGGTGCCCGATGCCACGGGCAACGTCAAGTACGTGATCTCGGGCGCCATCGACCTGCAGGACCGCAGCATCCTGGGCGAGCTCGCCGACGTGAAGTTCGGCCAGAGCGGCTACCTGTTCATCACCACCGCGGACGGCGTCCTGATCGACCATCCGCGCATGGAGCGCGTCCTGGGCCAGGCGGGCGCCAAGGCGGCCGGCAACCCCGAGATCGAGCGCCCCATCGAAGGCTACGAGGGGGCGACGGAGGGCGTGAACCCTGCGGGCGTGCACGGCCTGTATGCCTTCAAGCGGCTGCGCGAGACGAACTGGGTCATGGGGTCGATGTACCCGAGCGCGGAAGCATTCGGCCGGCTCAATGCCATCGAGCGCTCGGCATGGCTCGGGGCGCTGGTGCTCGCCATGCTGGCCGGCGCGCTGGCCCTGGGCCTCGTGCGGCGCCAGCTCATGCCGCTCACGCACCTGCACCGGCACATGCTCGACGCGGACAACCCGGCGCTCGAACGCGCCATGCCGCGCACCTATGCGAGGGACGAGATCGGCGACATCGCGCGCACCTTCGACACGCTGATGTCGCAGCGCAAGTCGAGCGAGAAGTTCCTGCGCGACATCACCGACAACCTGCCCGCGATGGTGTCGCACGTCGATGCGCAGGGCCGCTTCACCTTCGTGAACGCGCCGCTGTGCAAGAAGCTCGACCGCGGCGCGGCCCAGCTGATCGGGCGCGAGGCGCGCAGCTTCGGCGAGGACGACGAGGCCATGACAGCCGCCATCGAGCGCGTGCAGGCCGGCGAGGCCGTGAGCTTCGAGCGGCGCGGCGAGGCGAGCCGCGGCGAGCAGGAGCGCTACTTCCAGACCGAGCTCATTCCCGACCGCGACAAGGCCGGGAATGTCCGCGGCTACTACGCCATGACGTCCGACGTGACGGAGCGAAAGCGCATCGAGTTCAGCCTGGCGCACAGCGAAGCGCAGGTGCGCATCATCGCGGACAACATCCCTGCGCTGGTGTCGCACGTCGATGCCTCGCTCAGGTACACCTTCGTCAATGCCCAGGTGCGGGCGCTGCACAAGGAGCGCGCGATGGTCGGGCGGCGGATGCCCGAGGTTCGCGGCGCGGCCGATTATTCGATCGTGGCGCCGGCCTACGAGCGCGCGCTCGCGGGCGAGACGGTGGTCATCGAGAAAGCCGGCGACCCGGCGCTGGGCATCGGCGCCCGGACCTTCAAGGCCCACTACATTCCCGACCAGGACGCGAACGGCGCCGTGCAGGGGGTGTTCGCCATGACCTTCGACATCACCGACGAGGTGAACATCCGCAAGGCGCTGACGGCACAGGAAAAGCGCCTGCGCGACCTGACCGACGCCATTCCGGCGCTGGTGGGCCATTTCGACAGCGAGGAGAACTGCCATTTCGCCAACAGCCGCGCGCGCCGGATGGCGGGCCTGGGCGACGGGCCTCTCGATGGCGTGACCCTGCGCACGGCCGTCGGCAGGGAGGTGTACAGGCAGCAGCGGCCCTACCTTCCGCTGGTGCGCGAGGGCAAGTCGGTGCGCTTCCAGGTCCAGGCACCGCTCTATGGCAAGCCGGGCTACTTCCAGGTCAACCTGATTCCCGACAAGGACGCCGAGGGCAAGGTCATCGGGTTCTACATGATGACCTTCAACGTCACGGCCCTGAAGACCGCGGAACTGCGCCAGGCCGAAAGCGAGATGCGGCTGCGCACCATCACCGACAACCTGCCGGCGCTCATCACCTACATCGATCGCGACGAGAAGATCACCTTCGCCAATGCCACCTACCGCGAATGGATGGGGGTGGACCCTGCGCGGCTGCTCGGGCGCCATGTGGGCGAGGTGGCGGGCGAAGAGCTGTACCTTTCGCGCAAGCCCATGATCGCGCGCGCGCTGGCCGGCGAGCGTGTCGAGTTCGAGGCCAAGACCCGCACCCGGGACATCGACCGCACGACCCGCGTCAGCTATGTGCCCGACATCGGTCCCGACGGCACCACGCGCGGCATCTTCTCCCTGAGCCTGGACATCACGGCCCTCAAGACCGTGGAGCGCCAGCTGATGGAGCTGGCGCGGCTGGACACGCTCACCGGCCTTGCCAACCGGCTCGCCTTCAACGAATACCTGCCCGTCGCCTTGGCGCGCGCGCAGCGCTCGGGCCATGCACTGGCGGTGCTGTTCCTGGACATCGACTATTTCAAGACCATCAACGACACCTTCGGCCACGCGACCGGCGACGGCGTGCTGGTCGAATACGCCAGGCGCCTGCTGGCCAGCGTGCGGAGCACCGACACGGTGGCCCGCCTGGCCGGCGACGAATTCGTGGTGGTCCTGGAAGACGTGCAGACGCGCGAGGCCGCCGCGGGCGTGGCCCGAAAGATCGTCGGCGAGATCAACACCGGCGCCTTCGCGATCGGCGGCCGGACTTTCCAGGTCACCACCAGCATCGGCATCGCCTTCCACCAGCCCTCGACGGCCCCCGTCTCGGACGCCGACCTGCTGGCGCGCGCCGACGCCGCGCTGTACCGCGCCAAGTCGGCAGGCCGCAACACCTTCGGGTTCTCCGACTGATGCGCTTCGCGCGGGGCTGTCTCATTTTGAGAACTTTCGTGGTGCTGCGTTGCGCCCATGCGGCGCCCGCGGCGCTTCCTTGCTGACAAGCCTCGTCGGCCCCCTCAGAATCACCCCACTGGAGATCCATTCATGTCCCCCACCGAAGTCGCCACGCCCGAGCAATTGCTGCATGCGCTGGAAGTTCAAAGCCGCATGCCGATCCTGCGCATCGGCCAGGCGCTGATGGCGCTCGGCGTGCTCACCGAAGAGCAGCTGCAAGCCGGCCTGGAGCAGCAGAAGCTCGACCGCAACGTGCCGCTGGGCGAAACGCTGGTGCGCATGGGCGTGGTCACGCGGGCCCAGCTGCAGACGGCGCTGGTGCGCAAGATGGGCTATCCGCTCGTGAACCTGCATGTGTTCCCGGTGGCGGTGGACGCCTTGCGCACCCTCAGCCATGGCGCGGCGCGGCGACTTCAGGTCATGCCGCTCATGCTGCACGAAGGGCGCCTGGTTTTGGCCCTGGACGACCCGGCCAGCCGGCACGCCGCGGTCGACGAGGTGGAGTTCATCACCCAGATGAAGGTGGTGCCGGTGATCGGCGAATGTCTGGTGCTGGACACGGTGCTCTACAAGGCCTACGGGAAGATCGGCGGCGAGGCCGCGGACCCCACCATCGTCCACGATCCGTCGCGCCCGCTGGAGTTCGACGCGGCGGGCACGAGCGAACTGCTCGTCACCCTCGAGAAGGAGGAGCGCGCGCCCGCCGTCGAAGAGGCCCCCATCGAGCAGTCGGACAACTCGCTGGTACGCATGATCAACAGCATGATCATCGACGCGCACCGTGAAGGCGCATCGGACATCCACATCGAAAGCTACCCGGGCCAGGAGAAGACCCGCATCCGGTTCCGCAAGGACGGGCGGCTGCGCACCCACCTGGAGCTGCCCGCCGCCTACCGCAACGTGGTGGTGGCGCGCATCAAGATCATGTGCGACCTGGACATCAGCGAAAGGCGCAAGCCCCAGGACGGGAAGATCAATTTCGCCAAGTACTCGCCGCAGCACCGCATCGAACTGCGCGTGGCCACCATCCCCACCGCCAACGGGCTCGAAGACGTGGTGATGCGGATCCTGGCCTCGGCGCAGCCCATTGCGCTGCACCAGCTCGGGCTTTCTCAGCGCAACCTGGCGCAGCTGACCAGCGCCGTCGAACGCCCCTACGGCATGGTGCTCTGCGTGGGGCCCACGGGTTCGGGCAAGACCACCACCCTGCACTCGGCGCTCATGCACATCAACACGCCCGAGCGAAAGATCTGGACCGCCGAAGACCCGATCGAGATCACCCAGCCGGGCCTGCGCCAGGTCCAGGTCAATCCCCGCATCGACTGGACTTTTGCCAAGGCGCTCCGGGCCTTCGTGCGCGCCGATCCCGACGTGATCATGGTCGGCGAGATCCGCGACGAGGAAACCGCCAGGACGGCCATCGAGGCCTCGCTCACCGGCCACCTCGTGCTGTCCACGCTCCACACCAACAGTGCACCGGAAACCGTGACGCGGCTGCTGGACATGGGCATGGACCCGTTCAACTTTGCCGACTCGCTGCTTGCGGTGCTGGCGCAGCGGCTGGTGCGCCGCCTCTGCACCCACTGCATCCAGAGCCGCCCGATGCGCCCCGAGGAAGTCGACGAACTGCTGGCCGACTACATGCATTCGTTCGCCGCGCACGAAGCCATGAAGGCCGAGGGCGAGTCGGTGCGCAAGCACTGGCTCGGCCAGTACGGCCGCAATGGCCAGCTGCAGGCCTTCACCAGCACCGGATGCCCGCACTGCGACAACACCGGCTTCAACGGCCGCGTCGGCATCCACGAACTGATGGTGATCTCCAGGACGGTGCGCCGCCTCGTGCAGAACGGCGCGCGCGCCGAGGAACTGCAGGACGCCGCCATGCAGGAAGGCATGCGCACCCTGCGCCAGGACGGTATCGACAAGGTGCTGGCCGGCAAGACCAGCATCGAAGAGGTCCGCGCCACCAGCAACATGTGAGGCGGCACGCGGTGGCCGCAGGGCGCTCAGCCGATCAGGCGGCGTCCCACGCCACTGGCGGCAGCGTTGCAATGGCGGGGCGCGCGAACAGGTAGCCCTGGAACAGGTCGACGCCCAGCGCCTGAAGCGCGTGGACCTCGTCGGACGATTCCACGCCCTCGGCCACCGTGCGGATGCCCAGTTCCCGGCAGGTACCGACAAAGCCCTTCACGATGCTCAGGCGCACCGGATCGTTGTGGATGTTGCGCACCAGGCCCATGTCGATCTTCACGACGTCGGGCTGGAAGCCGGCAAGCAGCTCGAAGCCCGCATAGGCGGCACCGAAGTCGTCGATGGCCGAGGTGAAGCCGAAGTCCTTGTAGGTGCGAAAGGCGGCAGCCAACCCCGGAAGGTCTGCCACGCGTTCGCCTTCGGTGATCTCGAACATCAGGCGATGGACCGGAAAGTTGCAGCGCTGCGCAGCCGCCATGGCGGTATGGAAACACTCGCACGGCCCGGCCACGTCGTTGGGCAGGATGTTGAGGCTGAGCTTCGATTCCATGCCCAGCGCGGAGGCGGTCTCGATCGCCTTCACGCGGCAAGCCTCGTGGAACGCGAACCGGTGCACCGGGTTCACGCGCGAGAACACCTCCAGCGCGCCCTCGCCCAGCGCACCGCGCACCAGCGCTTCATAGGCAAAGACTTCCCGCCGCTCGAAATCCACGATGGGCTGGAAGGCCATGACGAATCCTGCGTCTGGGCCCCAGGGAAAGCTGGCGTTGGCCGTTGCTCCGGTAATCACGGGAATGGATCCTCAGGAATGGGCCAAGGTAATTGAAAAGTGCACAGTCTCCAAATGTAACTCCTCTGTCACGGATTCCGGTGATGCCGTGGTTTAGGCACCACTCGCCAGGCACGGCGCCTACCCCTATGCAGGCAGCGCCAGTTCGACCCAGGCCGGCGCATGGTCGCTGGCACCGGGGCGACCGCGCACCTCGCGGTCCACATTCGCATCGGCCAGCAAGGGCGCGAGTTCGTCGTTCAGCAGCAGATGGTCGATGCGCAGGCCGGCATTGCGCGGCCAGCGGTTTCGCCAGTAGTCCCAATAGGTGTAGATGGGCTCGCCGGGGTGGCGGGCACGCAGCGCATCGGTCCACCCCTGCGCGAGCAGGCGCGCAAAGGCGGCGCGGCTCTCGGGCTGCAGCAGCGCGTCGTCGCGCCACGAGGCCGGGTTGTAGATGTCCGCATCCGTGGGCACCACGTTGAAGTCGCCGGCCAGTACCACCGGCATGCCGCAGCCGAAAAGGCGGGCCGCATGTGCGTTGAAGCGCTCGAACCACGCGAGCTTGTAGTCGAACTTGGGGCCGGGCTGCGGGTTGCCGTTGGGCAAATACAGGCAGCCCACGACCACGCCGTTCACCACGGCTTCGATGTAGCGGCTCTGGCTGTCTTCCGGATCGCCATCGAGGCCGCGGCCCGTCTCGATCGGTTCCTTGCCGCGCGCCAGGATCGCCACGCCGTTCCACGAGCGCTGGCCGTGGAACACCACGCCGTAGCCGGCCTCGCGGATCGCGGCCGCCGGAAAGTTGGCGTCGGGCGACTTGAGCTCCTGCAGGCAGGCGACGTCGGGACGGGACTCGGCCAGCCACTCCAGGAGGCGCGGCAGCCGGCTGTTCACGCCGTTGACGTTGAAGGTCGCGATCTTCATGGACTCCGCATCAAGAAGAACAGGCTTCGATCATGGGCCCGGCGCGGTGCCCGGCTTGTCGGAGAACATGCCCTGAGGCAGGCTGCGCCGGTCAGGCGGCCCTGGCACCTTTGTCGTACCAGCCCTGCGTCCGGTTGACCACCGCGACCACCAGCAGCATCACCGGCACCTCGATCAGCACCCCCACCACCGTGGCGAGCGCCGCGCCCGACTGGAAGCCGAAGAGGCTGATGGCCGTGGCCACCGCCAGCTCGAAGAAGTTGCTGGCCCCGATCAGCGCCGACGGGCCCGCCACGCAATGCGCCACGCCGAGCTTGCGGTTGAGCACATAGGCCAGCCCCGAGTTCAGCAGCACCTGGATCAGGATCGGCACCGCGAGCAGCGCGATCACCAGCGGCTGCCGCAGGATGGCCTCGCCCTGGAAAGCGAACAGCAGCACCAGCGTGAGCAGAAGCGCCGAGATCGACCATGGCCCGAGGCGCGCCGCCACCGCCTGGAAGTGCGCCGCGCCCTTCTTGAGCAGCTGCCGTCTCAGCAGCTGCGCAATGATCACCGGCACCACGATGTACAGGCCCACCGACGCCAGCAGCGTGTCCCACGGCACCGCGATCGAAGACAAGCCGAGCAGGAGCGCGACCACCGGCGCAAAGGCCACCACCATGATCGCGTCGTTGAGCGCCACCTGCGACAGCGTGAAGTAAGGGTCGCCCCGGCACAGCTGGCTCCACACGAACACCATGGCCGTGCAAGGCGCCGCGGCCAGGAGGATGAGGCCGGCGATGTAGCTGTCGATCTGCGTGGGCGGCAACAGCGGCGCGAACACGTGGCGGATGAAGATCCAGCCCAGCAGCGCCATCGAGAACGGCTTGACTGCCCAGTTGATGAAGAGCGTGACGCCGATGCCGCGCCAGTGCGCCTTCACCTGCCCGAGCGCGGCGAAGTCGATCTTCAGCAGCATCGGGATGATCATGACCCAGATCAGCACGCCCACCGGCACGTTGACCTTGGCCACCTCCAGCGATGCGATGCCGTGGAACAGGCCCGGCAGCCACTGCCCTAGCGCAACGCCGGCCACGATGCACAGCGCGACCCAGAGGGTGAGGTAGCGCTCGAAGAAGGCGATGGCGGGTGGGGGTGCGGAGGGGGCGGCTGCGGTGGGAGAGGCGTTCATTCTTTCAGCAGGCACAAGCTTGGGCCGCAGCCGGCAGGCACGCCTCGCCCCCGCAGCAGTTCTCGGTGAGGTACCCGATCAGCGCGTTCATGCGTTCGAACGCCGCGCGGTAGATCAGGTTGCGGCCGCTGCGCTCTTGCGTCACCAGCCCCGAATGGGTCAGCTCCTTCAGGTGGAATGAGAGGCTGGTGGCCTGCACGCCGAGCGCATCGACGAGCGCGCCGGGCGTGAGCCCCGCGGGCCCGGCCACCACCAGCGCGCGAAAGACCTGCAGGCGCAGCGGCTGCGCCAGCGCGGCCAGGGACTTGACGATCTCTTGTTCTTCCATAATTCAATAGTAGTTGCATAATTGCAGCAATGCAATCGCCACCCTCCTCCATCACGATCTTCCACAACCCGGCCTGCGGCACGTCGCGCAACACGCTGGCCTTGATCCGCAACAGCGGCGAAGAGCCGCAGGTCATCGAGTACCTGAAGGCGCCGCCCGGCAAGGACACACTGCGCACGCTGCTCGCGGCCATGAAGATGGCGCCGCGCGCGCTGCTGCGAAAGAAAGGCACGCCCTACGAAGCGCTCGGGCTCGACGATCCGAAGTGGACGGACGAGCAGCTGATCGACTTCATGCACGCGCATCCCATCCTCATCAACCGCCCTATCGTTGTCACGCCCCTCGGCACCCGGCTGTGCCGCCCCTCCGAAGAGGTGCTCGACATCCTGCCCTCGCCGCAACAGGGCGCGTTCACCAAGGAAGACGGCGAAGCGGTCATCGACGCGGAGGGCCGCCGTGTCCATCGCGCTGGGTGAGCTCCCCAACATCGACACCGCGCTGTTCGACCGGCCCTCGGCCGAGCGCCTGGCCAGCGCAGCGCCGTCGCGCCATGCACCGCGCTTCCTGCTGCTGTACGGCTCGCTGCGCGAGCGCTCCTACAGCCGCCTGCTGACCGAAGAGGCGGCGCGCCTGCTCGAGGCGATGGGCGGCGAAACGCGCATCTTCGATCCCGCCGGCCTGCCCTTGCCCGACAGCGCACCCGACGATCACCCCAAGGTGCAGGAGCTGCGCACGCTCGCGCAATGGGCCGAGGGCATGGTGTGGTGCTCGCCCGAGCGGCACGGTTCGATGACCGGCATCATGAAGGCGCAGATCGACTGGATTCCGCTCAGCATGGGGGCCGTGCGGCCCACGCAGGGCAAGACGCTGGCCGTCATGCAGGTGTCGGGCGGATCGCAGTCGTTCAATGCGGTGAACCAGTTGCGCGTGCTCGGACGCTGGATGCGCATGCTGACCATTCCCAACCAGTCGTCGGTCGCGAAGGCGTTCCTCGAATTCGATGGTGCGGGCCGCATGAAGCCGTCCTCCTACTACGAGCGCGTGGTCGACGTGATGGAAGAACTCGTGAAGTTCACGCTGCTCACACGCGATGCGGCGGACTACCTGGTCGACCGCTACAGCGAGCGCAGGGAAAGCGCCGAGCAGCTTTCGAAGCGGGTGAACCAGCGCGCGATCTAGCGCCTGCGATTTTGGCGCGCAGCAGCGTCCTACGCCGGCATGCAGGCTGTCCGACACCGGTGCGCCGCGGCTTCGGTAGCGTGGGGTGCCACGCTAGGAGGCATGCATGAATCCATCGAAGCCGAAGCAGGAGCAAGCGCCACGCGCAAAGAAGGCGCCCGCAGGCCAGCGCGCTGCGGCCACCAAAAAATCGGAGGGCCCGGTCGCCACGCCCAAGGTGAAAGAAGGCGCGTCGCTCGGCAAATCCGCCAACTCCAGCGCGGGCGGAGCGGCCGGGCAACTGACGCCCAAGGACTGAACGGCCAAGGCGCCAGGGCCGCCGTTGCCCGACAATCGGCGCCCATGAATGCCAAGCCATCGACGACGCCGCCGGGTGCGCCCCAAGCGGTGGCGCGTCCCATCCGCACCGCAGCCAGCCTGATCCTCGTGCGCGACAGCGCCCGCGGCATGGAAGTGCTGCTGCTGCGCCGGGCCGAGAAAGCCGACGACCAGAACAGCGGTGCCAGCGTGTTCCCGGGCGGCGTGGTCGACACGCACGACCGCAGCCTGCATACGATGTGCAAGGGCCTGGACGACGTGGCCGCCAGCGCGCGCCTGGGCATCCCCGACGGCGGGCTCGACTACTACGCCGCCGCGGTGCGCGAATGCTTCGAGGAGGCGGGCGTCCTGTTCGCAAGCGGCATCGATGGCGCCCTGGTCGAACTCGACCGGCTGCCTGCGGGCCGGCTCGAGGCCATGCGGCATGCCGCCGAGCAAGGCACCGATGCACTGCTTGCCATGTGCGAGCCGCAAGGCTGGCTTCTCGCGGTGGACCGGCTGGCCTATTTCAGCCATTGGCTCACGCCGCCGGGCATGCTGCGCCGTTTCGACACGCGTTTCTTCATCTCGGAGATGCCGGCAGCGCAGGACGTGAAGCCCGACGGCCGCGAAATCGTGGCGCACATGTGGCTGAAGCCGGCCGAAGCGGTGGATCCCGCGCGCGGCCTCAAGCTGATGAACGTGACGCGGCGCACGCTCGAGCAGCTTGCGGGCTGGGACAGCGCCGCGCACTGCCTGGCCCATGCGCGCGCCCTCACCGGCATTCCGCTGAACATGCCGCGCCTGGCCGACGGGCCGGAGGGGCGCCGGCCGGTGAACATCGAGGAAGCCGCCTACGCCGAGATCGGCCGCCTCGACCCCGAGGGCCGCGGCGATGCGCGCTATGCGCTCGAAGCGGGCCTTGCCACACAGCTCTCGCCCCGCATCCGTCGGATGGCCGGAGACGAAGAATCGCCACACAGCTATTTCGTCGGCGGCGATGCGGGCCAGTGGGCGCTGATCGACCCCGCACCTTCCGGCGAGGCACAGGCCGGCGCCGCACCAGGGCCCGTGCGCTGGCTGCTCTCGACCGCGGCGCGCACTGAACAAGCGGCCGCGGCACTCGAGCAGCTCCGGTCATCGGCATGGCCGGACGCCACGGTGCTGTGGCCCGGCGCCGGCGAAATGCTCGACCTTGGCGGCGCCACGCTGCGCACGCTGCAAGCCGGGCCCCCGGAAGACGGCGCCGCCGCGCGCCAGTTCCTGCTGGCCGAGGAACGTTTTCTCTTCACGGGAACAGCCCAGTCGCCGGCCGTGCCCGCGGGCGACGAGGTCGAGTGGATTGCGCCGGCCAGCGGCTTCATCGTCCGCAGCTCCTGACCGGGCCGGCTCACAACCGGCCGATGGCCGCCTTGAGCTCCTCGAGCGAGGCCGGTTTCGGCAGATGCGCATTGAAGCCGGCCTCGAGCGCGCGGCGTGCATCGGCCCGGCGGCCGAAGCCCGACATGGCGATCGCGCGCAGCTCGCGCGTGGCCGGGCGCCGGCGCACCTCGGCAATGAACTGGTAGCCGTCCATCTCGGGCATGCCCAGGTCGGACACCAGCAGGTCGTAGCCGTTCGCCTCGAGCAGCTCCAGCCCCTTTTTCGCGCTTTGCGCCACGTCGACGATCGCGCCTTCGAGCCGCAGCACCTCGGCGAACGGAACCAGCGCGTCGGCATAGTCGTCCACCGCGAGCACGCGCCAGCCGCGCAGGTCGACCCGGGCCGGGACCTCTTTGACGTCCACCTCCACATGGGCGCCCACGCGCGGCAGCCAGACGTCGAACTCCGCGCCCTGCCCGAGTCCCGCCGAATGCACCTCCACCCGCCCGCCGTGCGCGCGCGTGAGTTCCTGCACCAGCGCCAGGCCGATGCCCAGCCCGCCGTTGGGCGGCGTGGCGTCGCTGCTGGCCTGGTTGAACATGCCGAACACATGCGGAAGAAACTCCGCCGCAATGCCGCAGCCCGTGTCGCGGACCGTGAGCCGGCCGAAGTTTTCGTCGCCCGCCACGCGCACTGAAATGCGCCCGCCGTCGGGCGTGAACTTGACCGCGTTGCTGAGCAGGTTCCACGCGATCTGCTCCAGGCGCACGCGGTCGCCGTCGCAGACCACGCCGGCTTCGCAGTCGGCCTCCAGCGCGAGCTTCTTGCCCGTGGCACCGCCCACCGCGGCCTGCGCGGTGGCCTGCACCAGCTCGCCCAGGTCGACCGCCACGCGGTTGAGGCGGAGCTTGCCGGTGCGGATGCGCGAGAGATCGAGCAGGTCGTTGATGATGCGCGTCTGGCTGGCCACGGCCCGCTTGATGGTCTCGCCGACGCGCCGCACGACCGGGTTGTCGGCGGTGGCGGGCGTGTGCATCAGCAGCTCGGCGTTCATCTGGATCAGGTTGAGCGGCTGCTTCAGTTCGTGCGACATCACGGCAAGGAACTTGTCCTTGAGCTCGTTGGCCATCTGGGCGCTGAGGCTGGCCTTCTTTTCCTTGAACAGCCGATGCTCCTGCGCAAGCTCGTGCTGCTTGGTGCCCGTCATGTCGCGCGCGATCTTGGCAAAGCCTCCGCCCATTGCAGCTTCCAGCGAGGTGGTGACGCCGCTGCAGAAAAAGCGGCTGCCGTCCTTGCGCTGGTGCCAGCGCTCGTCCTCGGAGCGGCCGGTTTCGAGCGCGCGCTGCATTTCCTTTTCGGGCACGCCGTTGGCCTGGTCCTCGGCGGTGAAGATGGTTGCCAGCGGCCTGCGCAGCATCTCTTCCTCGGCGTAGCCGAAGATGCGCCGCGCACCCTCGTTCCAGGTGGTGATCAGGCCCTGGAGGTCGGTCGTGATGATGGCGAAGTCGCGCGTGGTGGCCGCCACCAGCCGCAGCCTTTCCTCGCCCGAACGCACCCGCTCCTCGGCGGCGGCCAGGTCGGTGATGTCGAAGAAGTTGAGGATCGCGCCTTCGATCTTGTCTTCCGCCGTGCGGTAGGGAAGGATCCGCGCCAGGTAGTGCCGCTTGTCCACGCTGGTCACATGGCGTTCGCTGGTGCGCAGCTCCTTGAAGGCCGCGGCCGTGTCGTCCGCGAGCTGCGGGTACTGGAGCCGGCTCGTGATGTCGAACAGCGAACGCCCGAGGTCCGACGCAATCAGGTTGAACAGGTTGCTCGCGTGCGGCGTGTAGCGCTTCACGTGCATGCCGCGGTCCACGAACACGGTGGCAATCTCGGAAGACGCGATCAGGTTCTGCAGGTCGTCGTTGATGCGGCCGCGCTCCTCGACCTTCATCTTGAGCTCGAAGTTCACCGTCACCAGCTCCTCGTTCATCGACTGGAGCTCTTCCTTGCTGGTTTCCAGTTCCTCGGTGGCGGAGCGCAGCTCTTCGTTGATGGCCTGCAGTTCCTCGTTGGAGGCCTTCAGTTCCTCGGTCGATGTCTCGGCGCCTTCGATGGTGTCCTGCAGATGCAGCTTGAGCTGGCGGATCTCACCTTCCATCTGGCCGATGAGCAGCTCGCGCGCCGTGTCGGCCGGCTCGCCGCCTTGCGGATGCATGCTGTTTTCCACCTCGTCGAACACCACGAGCGTGAGTTGGGGCGCGGCGTTGCTGTCTTCCTCCGCCTGCAGCAGCGGGCGTACCGTGATGTTGAGGAACACCTGCCGTCCGTCGTCGCGGTTCTGCACCAGCCGGGTCTCCACGCTGCGGCCCGTTTGCGCCGCCTTGAAGAGCGCGGTGCGCAGTTCCAGGCGCAGGTCGGGCCGCACGTTGTTCAGCAGGTTGTTCGACGGCTCACCGCTGGCGCGCTCCATGAAGCGGCCCACGCCGTTGGACAGGTGCAGCACGTCGTGCTCGCTGTTGATCAGCACGCTCGGCGGAGAGAACTGTTCGAGCGCGCGCTGGTGCAGTTCGGCGTAGCTCAGCCGTTCGGCGCGCTTGGGCGCGCGCAGCGCCTCCAGGGGGCCGGCAGCGCCCTGCTTGAACGGCGCATCGCTGATCAGCGGCATGTGGCGCCCCGCCGGCAACTCCGGGTTCACGCGGTAGATGCGGTTCTTCTTGTCGATCGAGGTGAAGAGGCTGCCCACCGCATCGATCGATTCGGAGGTGCCCAGGAACAGGTAGCCGCCGGGCCGCAGCGCAATGCGGAACATCTCCAGCACATGGGCCTGCGCCGCGCGGTCGAGATAGATCAGCAGGTTGCGGCAGCAGATGATGTCCAGCCGCGAGAACGGCGGATCGCGCAGCAGGTTGTGCAGCGCAAAGAGCACCGGCTCGCGCACCGAGGTGGCGATGCGGTACTGGTCCTGATCGGCAATGAAGAACTGCTGCAGCCGCGAGGCCGGGACGTCCTCGGCGATGCCCTGCGCGTACAGGCCCCGGCGGGCCGTGGCAATCGCGCGCTCGTCGATGTCGGTCGCAAAGATCTGCAGGTCGAGCGGCTTGGACTGCGCATCGAGTTGCTCCCGCAGCAGCATGCTGAGCGAATAGGCCTCCTCGCCGGTGGCGCAGCCCGCCACCCAGGCACGCACCTGCTCGCCGGGCTGCTTGCCGGCAATCAGCTTGGGGAGCGCATCGCGCTCCAGCGCCTCGAAGGCATCGGGGTCGCGGAAGAAGTTGGTCACGCTGATGAGCATGTCCTGCAGCAGCGGCGCGGCCTCTTCGGGATGGTCGTGCAGGAAGTCGCGGTAGGCCGGCAGGTCGGCCAGGCGGTTCACCTGCAGCCGGCGCTCGATGCGGCGCAGCACCGTGGCGCGCTTGTAGTGGACGAAGTCGTGCCGCGTGTACGTGCGCAAGAGCGCCATGATCTCCTGCAGCGCCTTCTCGGCCTGCCGGGCTGCATCGCCGTCATCGGGTTCCTGGACGAACGCCACCTGCTCGTCGCCGGGCATGCGGATGCGCTGGGCATTGCGCCAATGCTCGACCAGGCGCGGCCCCATCTCGGCCGCGGGCAGCACGATGTCGACCATGCCGGTGGCAATGGCCGCGCGCGGCATGCCGTCGTGCACCGCATCGTTGGGCAGCTGCGCCATCGCCACACCGCCGTTCTCCTTCACGCGCGTGAGCCCGACCGCGCCGTCGCTGCCGGTGCCCGACATCACGATGCAGACCGCGCGCTCCTTGTGCACCTCGGCCATGGTGCGGAAGAAAACGTCCACCGCCACGTGGCGGCCCTTGACGCGTTCGCTGGGCGTGACGCGCACGTAGCCGTCGTTCATGGTCAGTTCGACGCCCGGCGGAATGACGTAGACATGGTTCGCTTCCACGGGCACCGGGTGCGTGACCTGGGTCACGGGCATCGGCGTGGCGCGCTGCAGGATCTCCGGCGCATTGCTTTCATGCCTGGGCGACAGGTGCAGGATGACGACGAAAGCCATGCCCGCGTCGGCCGGCATCTGCTCGAAGAAGCGGATCAATGCCTCCAGCCCGCCCGCGGAGGCACCGATGCCGATGACCGGAAAGCTCAGCGAACTGGGCGTGAGCTTGCGTTCGTCGGCAGCGGGAGATGGCGGAGGCGGTTTCGGTGTGGGCATTGAATGTCGGTGGCAGGGCCGGAGCCCCGGGCTTGCCGTACGCTCGTTTCAGTCGCGAAATTTTGCCCCTTGTGGGCGCTGGAATACGGCCCGAGGGTCGGTTTTCCTGCATTTTTGTCCCCTGGGCGCTTGCGGGCCGGCCCGATCCCGCCGCCATCAGGGTTTTCGCGGTGTTCCTACACGCCGCATCAAAGACATCTTGCCGCCGCCCTGCACTCGCGGCGCATGGTCGCACTCCCTGCATCCGCTCTCACGAGGAACCACCATGCGACTGCAATCCATTCCTGCGCTTGTAGCCCTTGCACTTGGCGCGCTGCTCGGCGCCTGCGGCGGGAGCAACACCGCGTCCAACGTCGAATCGCCGGGCGCCGCCAAGAGCGCGAAGACCGCAACGCTGGAGGCCGGGGCCGCGGCCCTGCAGGACAAGCCGCCCATCGAGGCGCTCAACGCGTACCTCGACGGCTTCCATTTCTACAGCGGCAACATGCGGGCCCAGATGGAGGCGCACCATTACTGCGCGGTGCTGAACGAAGAGCTGATCCAGTGCGTGATCTACGACGGCAACGAGAAGGACGCAAGGCTCATGGGTGTCGAATACATCGTCAGCGAGCGGCTCTTCAGGTCGCTCCCCGCGGCGGAAAAATCGCTGTGGCACAGCCACGTGCACGAGGTCCGGTCGGGACAGCTCATCGCGCCGGGCATACCGCAGGCCGCCGAGCACGCGCTCATGAAGAAGCTCGTCGGCACCTACGGCAAGACCTTCCACACCTGGCACACCGACCTGCAAAAGGAACTCCCCCTCGGCGTTCCCCAGCTGATGATGGGATTCACCGCCGACGGCCAGGCCGACGCCGCCATGGTGGCGGCGCGCGACAAGCGGTTCGGTGTCGATTCGTCCGCCAAGAGAAAGAGCCGCGCTGACATCGCGCCGCCTGCCATTGCCGAAGGCGCGAACAGCTGGGAGCAAGGCCGTGCGGTACAGCTTGCCGACCCCACCGCTGCCGCGCACGGCCACCCTCCGCCAGCGCAGGCCGGTGCGCCCGCGGGCAAGTAGGACGAGCGCCACTGCAACATGCCGCGCGGACCGGCCGACGGCACGTCGTCCGACGCATCGCCGCCACTGCTCTGCCTAGCGTCGAAGCCATGCCACCCTCCGCCCGCACCGCACCGCCCGCCGCGCACCCGATGAAGATCGGCGTGCTGACCTTTCACCGCTGCATCAACTACGGCTCCTACTGGCAGGCGCGCTGCCTGGTCGAGGGACTGCAGCGCATGGGCCATCGCGCGCTGCTGCTCGACCATCGCTCGCACCGCGTCGACAGGGCCGAGTGGCGCTGCGCGCTGCGTCCCGTGCTGCCCACGCCGGTGCCGCCGGCGGACCGCACGCTCTATGCGCAGAAGACGCGCCGGTTCATGGAAGCCATCCACGCGCTGCCCTTGTCGCGGCGCTTTGCGCTGGAGCACCCGGAAGAGATGGAAGACTTCGACACCGTGGTGGTCGGCAGCGACGAGGTGTGGAACCTGTCGCATCCCTGGTATGCCCGCTGCGGGCCGTTCTTCGGCGAGCGGGTGCGCGCGAGGCGGCTCGTGGCCTACGCGGCCAGCTTCGGCAACTACCCGGCCGCGCATGGCTTGCCGCCGCACTGGGCAAGATTGCTGCACCGCTTCGATGGCGTGTCGGTGCGCGACGGCAATTCCCGCGCACTGCTGCACCGGGCCTTGGGACATGCCCCGGCGCTGGTGCTCGACCCCTGCCTGCAGTTTGCGGATCCAGCCCAGCCGGGCGAGCTGGACCGCAAAGGCCAGGAAGAACGCTGCCTGGCCGTCTACGGCCACAACTTCAGCCCCTGGTTTGCGTCCCGCATGCGCGCGTGGGCCCGCAGGCGGAATATGCGCCTGGTGAGCATCGGCTATCGCAACGACTGGGCCGACGCCCAATGGCTGGCCGCCGGCCCCGAAGACTTCGCACGCTTCATGGCCGATGCGGGCGCGGTGGCCACCAACTTCTTCCACGGCTGCGTCTTCGCGCTGCGCAACCGCAAGCCGTTTCTCTGCGAAGACTCGCCCTACCGTGCCATCAAGATCCGGGACCTGCTGTTTGCGCTGGGGGCTGAAGGCCACCTGGCGGATGCCGGCACGCCGGCCGCGTCTTGCGATGCCGCCCTGTCGGACCCGCCGGCTCATTCGATCGAGGCGCGCATCGCGGCGCTGCGGGCGTCCTCGGCGCAATACCTGCGGCAAGCGCTGCAGCAAGACCCGGACGCCGTCGAATCGGAGTACGCCCATGCATGAGAGGCGGCTCCACCGGAGGCCCGGCATCGCCCCAGCCGAGATCGTGCGCTCGGGCCTTTGCATCGGCTGCGGCAGCTGCGTGGCGCAGGCGCGCATGGGGCAGGCGCTGCCATCCACCGGCGATGCCGAAGCGCCGCACATGCGGCTCGACCGCCACGGCGAACTCAAGCCCGCGGGCGCAACGGCATGGTTGCAGGCCGGCCCCGAGGCCTTCGCGCGCACCTGCCCGTTCTCTCCCACGTCGCGCAACGAAACCGAATTGGCCGCCGAGCTCTTTCCCCTCGCCGCTCACGACGACCCGCAGGTGGGCCGGTTCCAGGGTGCGTATGTGGGGCATGCCGGCGAGGGCGAATTTCGTGCGAACGGCAGCTCCGGTGGCATGGTCAGCTGGACCGCCTGCGAGTTGCTGCGCGCGGGACTGGTCGACGCGGTGGCGCATGTGGTGCCGTCGGAAGGCGAGCGCTTCTTTCGCTACCGCCTCTCTCGCACGCCCGAGGAGATCGGTGCCGGCGCGAAGTCGCGCTACTACCCGGTGGAGATGTCCGGCGTGATCGAGGCGATGCGCGCCACGCCGGGCCGCTATGCGGTCGTCGGCGTGCCCTGCTTCATCAAGGCCTTGCAGCTGCTGCGGCGCGAAGACCCGTTGCTGCGCGAGCGCATCGCCTTCACGCTCGGCCTGTTCTGCGGCCACATGAAAAGCGCGCGGCTGGTCGAGAGTTTTGCCTACCAGATGGGCGTGGGGCTCGAAGACATTCGCAGCGTGGAGTACCGGCTCAAGGACGCCCGGCGGCCGGCCAACTGGTACACCGCGCGGTTCGTGCTGCACGACGGCCGCAGCGTGCAGCGCGACTGGTTCCACCTGGCGGAGGGCGACTGGGGTTCCGGCTTCTTCCAGCATGAGGCCTGCAATTTCTGCGACGACGTGGTGGCCGAGACGCCGACATCTCCTTTGGCGATGCCTGGGTCGAACCGTATGCGTCCGACGGCCGCGGGACCAACGTGGTGATCGTCCGTTCGCCGGTGCTGCATGCGCTCGTGGCAGGCGCCATCGCGTCGCGGCGCCTCACGCTCGCACCGGTCGATGCGGCGTTTCTCGTGCAGACCCAGGCGGCCGGCTTCCGCCAGCGGCGCGAAGGCCTGGCCTACCGGCTGGCTTGGCGGCGGCGTGGCGTCCAGCCGGTCAAGCGGGTGCGCCCCGGCCACGCGCTGCCCTGGCGCCGCAAGCTCATCTACCGCATGCGCGCGGCCATCACGCGCTGGAGCCGGCGCCTGTTCGCGATGGCACGCGCGACCGGCGGCCGCGCGCTGTACGTGCACTGGGCCCGCGGTGCGCTCGCGCTCTATCACGCATTGGCGTATTCGCGGGGCCGCATCGGCAGCTGGGTGGCGCGGCTCGCGCCTGACGACCGAGGCGCCTGAACCGCGCGCTCGTCCGCCGCGCTCAACCGCCGCCGACGCCGACGTTCACCTTGCCGCTGCCGCCGCATTCGGGGCAGGTTTCGCCGCCCTTGCCGCGCCCGCTGCCGCCGCACAGTCGGCACACGGTTTCACCGGTGCCGGGTGCGCCGCGCGGCGCCTCGTCGCCGGGCTCCATCGGCGGTGGCTGGACGAGATCGACCGATGCGCCGGGGTCTTCCTCGCCCGCCACAGACTCCGAGAACGCGCCGGGCCGGATCTGCTTGACCGAGTCCTTGTTCATGCCTGTGCCCCTTGCAAGAGTTGAAACGGCAACCAGCATCGGACGCGCGCGAAGGCCATGCGACAGCACGCGTCCAGAGCTACCGTCGGACGCTGCCCACACGCCGCGCGGGCATGCCGGTTGCCGAGGAAAGTGCCTGTGGCGGGACCTGCCGGAGCAAGAATGCCAGCCCTTGTCGACCCCTGCGCAGAGACACCCACGCATGCCGCGGCACCCGCCGCCGTGCGCTGGAACCTCACGCGCAACATCGCGATGACGCCGCGCGCCTTCATGCTGCATGTCGGCGCGGCGGCCGGTGCCAGCTGCGCCATCGGCGTCGGGTTCTGGGTCGCGGGCTACCCGGTGGTGTTCGGCTTCTGCGCCTGCCAGGCCCTCGCACTTGCGGCTGCCGTGGCCTGCCATGCGGCGCACGCGCTCGACGGCGAGCAGCTGGTGCTCACCGGCCGGACGCTCGAGGTGCAGTGCCGGCGCGGCTTCCGTTCGACCACCGTGCGGCTGGACCCCTGCTGGACCCGGCTCGAATGCCCGCAAGGCGCGGCACCGCCGGCGCTGTGCAGCGGCCGCATCCGGGTGCCCGTGGCGGTGTACCTGGCCGACGCGCAGCGGCGCCGGTTCGCTGCGGATTTCAGCCGCACGCTGGCGGCCGTGCGAACGGCCGGAAGCCCGGGCTGACTGCCGGGCACCCGGCTTGCCGAATGCCGTTGCCATCCATCACCGGCCGCCCGCCATGAGCTTCACCCACCATCCCCTCGACGCCCTTGCTGCCAACGACCCCGCGCCCGCCGCGGGCGCGCACGACGAGCACCATGCCCTGCCCCACGGCTGGCGGCGCTGGCTCCTGGCCACCAACCATAAGGACATCGGCACGCTGTACCTGCTGTTCAGCCTCTCGATGCTGATGGTGGGCGGCGTGCTCGCGCTGGGCATCCGCGCCGAGCTGTTCCAGCCGGGGCTGCAGCTGCTCAACCCCGAGCTCTACAACCAGTTCGTCACCATCCACGGGCTCGTGATGGTGTTCGGCGCGATCATGCCGGCCTTCGTGGGGTTTGCGAACTGGATGGTGCCGCTGCAGGTCGGCGCCTCCGACATGGCCTTTGCGCGCATGAACAACTTCAGCTTCTGGCTGCTGCCGCCGGCGGCGCTGATGCTGATCGCGCCCTTCTTCAGCGCCGACGGCGCCGCCGCCTCGGGCTGGACGCTCTACCCGCCGCTGAGCCTGCAGATGGGGCCGGCCATGGATCTGGGCATCTTTGCCGTGCACATCATGGGCGCGAGTTCGATCATGGGCGCCATCAACATCATCGTCACCATCCTGAACATGCGCGCGCCCGGCATGACGCTCATGAAGATGCCGCTGTTCTGCTGGACCTGGCTCATCACTGCCTACCTGCTGCTGGCCGTGATGCCCGTGCTGGCCGGCGCGGTGACCATGCTGCTGACCGACCGCCACTTCGGCACCACCTTCTTCAACCCCGCGGGCGGCGGCGACCCGGTGCTGTTCCAGCACATCTTCTGGTTCTTCGGCCACCCGGAGGTCTACATCATGATCCTGCCGGCCTTCGGGATCGTCAGCCAGGTGGTGCCGGCTTTTTCACGCAAGCGGCTGTTCGGCTACTCGTCGATGGTCTACGCCACCGCGTCGATCGCGATTCTTTCGTTCATCGTGTGGGCGCACCACATGTTCACCACCGGCATGCCCGTCACGGGCCAGCTGTTCTTCATGTACGCGACCATGCTCGTCGCCGTGCCCACGGCGGTGAAGGTGTTCAACTGGATCGCCACCATGTGGCAGTCCTCGCTTTCGCTCGAGACGCCGATGCTGTTCGCGATGGGATTCATCTTCGTGTTCTCGATCGGCGGACTCAGCGGGGTGATTCTTTCCATCTCGCCGATCGACATCCAGGTGCACGACACCCACTACGTGGTGGCGCACTTCCACTACGTGCTGGTGGCGGGCTCGCTCTTCGCGATGTTCGCCGGCTACTACTACTGGTCGCCCAAGTGGACGGGCGTCATGTACGACGAGCTTCGCGGCCAGATCCACTTCTGGGTGTCGATCACGAGCTTCAACGTCGGCTTCTTCCCGCTGCACTTCCTGGGCCTGGCGGGCATGCCGCGCCGCTATGCCGACTATCCGATGCAGTTTGCCGACTTCAACCTCGTCGCCAGCATCGGCGCCTTCGTGTTCGGGCTCGGCCAGGCCTACTTCGTGCTGTTCGTCGTGCTGCCCGCGCTGCGCAAGCGCGGCAAGCCGGCACCCGCCAGGCCGTGGGACGGCGCCGAGGGACTCGAGTGGGAGGTGCCTTCGCCCGCGCCTTTCCACACCTTCGAGACCCCGCCCCGGCTCGACGCCACGGCGACCCGGGTGGTCGGCTGATCCGTGTCCACGACGCAGCGTACCGGCCGGCGCGTTGCAAGACGCAGCGCAGCACCGGCAACGCCGCGCCTTCCGGTGCAAAAGGCCGATGGCGAAAAGCTCGCGCAGCTGCGCGAAGCGCACCGGCGCGGCAAGGTGGTGCTGTTCGTGGGGGCGGGCATCTCGATGGGCCTGGGGCTGCCACCATGGTCGGCGCTCATCGAGCACATGGCGCGCGAGCTCGGCATCGATGCTCGGTCGTTCGGCGACAAGGGCGGCTACCTGACCCTGGCCGAATACTTTCGCCTCCGGCACGGCAGCATCGGCCCGCTGCGCAGCTGGATGGACCGCGAATGGCACCGCAACGACGTGCGCGTGGAGAGCTCGCGCATCCACGAGCTGCTGGCCAAGGGGCGCTTCCCGATCATCTACACCACCAACTACGACCGCTGGCTGGAAGCCGCGTTCGACCACCACAAGGTGAAGTACACCAAGATCGTGAGTGTTGCCGACCTTGCCAAGCTGCACCCCGGCGCCACGCAGATCATCAAGTTCCATGGCGACCTGGAAGACGACGCGTCCATCGTGCTCGACGAGAGCAGCTACTTCGCGCGGCTGGACTTCGAGTCGCCGCTGGACATCAAGCTGCGCGCCGACGTGCTCGGACGCTCGGTGGTCTTCATCGGCTACAGCCTCGCGGACGTGAACATCCGCTATCTCTTCTACAAGCTCTCTCGGCTGTGGAAGCAGTCGGTGCCCGACGTGGCGCAGCCGGTTTCCTACCTCTTCTCGCCCTCGGCCAACGAGGTGCAGCAGGCGGTGCTCGCGCAGTGGGGCATCGAGATGATTCCCCTGGCGCGGGACGATCCGTCGAAGGCGCTGATCGAATTCCTCGAGGCCGTGGTCGGGCCGCGCTGAGGGCCGCGGCACCTAGCGGCCCGGCCCGGGATCGGCCTGGCTTTCGTCGTCGTCGGGCCTGGGCGCGTCGGTCGGCGGCGGCTGCTCGCCCGCTTCCATGCTCTGGGCGGCATTGGTGCCGATGTCGCGCGAGCCGGGATAGCCGCGGCGCTTGTTCGCCTCGCGGCCGATTTCGCTGCCCTCGGCCGGGCTGTCCTGACCGACGGCGCGGTTCTGGTCGATGTTCACGGGCGACTGTTCGGGGGTGCGGGTCATGGCTGCTCCTTGGCTCATTGATGCGGGCTTTTCTGCGGCTGGCCAGGCCATGGTGTCCCGGCCCCTGGCATGCCCTGTCGTCCCCGCGCGGCCGTTCGTGTCAGCCGCGCGCGCATGAACCCGGGCCTTGCAAAACTTGCAGCAAATGGCGGCGCGGGGCGGGCTCGGCAGCAGCGGCCATGCCATGCCATGCCGCAGGCACGCCGCGTGCCATGGAGTTCGCGCATCCATGCACTGAATTCACATGACTCGAACTCTCCTCGAAGACACCCGGGACCTGAAGCGCTGCGTGCACGATGCACGCAACGCGCTGGCTGCGATCTCGTCGGCCAGCGAAATACTCGCGCGCGTGGAGCTGCCGCAGGCGGTGCTTCGCGAGGCGGGCGTGGTGGTGGCGCGCCAATCCCGCCAGCTCTCGGCGCGGATGAGCGAACTCGTCGCCCATGCGCAGCGCGGCACCCACGCCAGCGGCCGTGCGCTGGCCGTGTCCGACGATGCCGGACTGCTGGCGGTGCTGGGGGTGCTGCTGTCGGATGCGGGCTACAAGGTCGACCTCGCCGCGAGCAGCGACGGCGGCTACAACGCCCTCATGAAGCGCGCGCCCGAGCTCGCCGTGGTCGACGTGCGCACGTCGACCGGCACGGCCCTCTCGCTGGCGCAGCGCGCACGGGGCGCCGGATTCGAGGGCCGCATGGTGGCCGTCTGGGGATCGCCGCTGGCGCAGGACCAGCAGGACAAGGGCGGCATCGCGGGATTCGATGCCGTGCTGGCGCGTTCCTTCGAGCCGGCCGCGCTGCACGCCGCGATCACCTGAACGCGGCGGCGCGGCGGCACGGCGGCCTTCTGCCTACTCCTGCTGCTGCAGCGGAGCGGCCTGCGCACGAGCGCTGAGGCTCTTGGCCCGGGCCTGGCGAGCTTCCTCGGGAGTGAATTCATGCGCGCGTCCCAACTCATGGGCCGCCCGCCCGCCCTGCCTTGCGATCTCCCTTTGCCGTTCAGGACTCATTCCGGCAAATCCGCGCCTGGAACGGGCGCGCCCTTCTTGGTTTTCCATTGAGATGTCTTCCTTCGATCCGCGAAACAGTGCGGGCCTGTGCGCGCAACCATTGCGCGCAGACCCTTTCTTCGGCAAGCGGCGTGCCTGCCTGCGCCACGGGGCGGCCCTCGATTCCCGGCACGCCGCTTGCCGCGAAAGAAGCGCGGCGGTGCACAGGGCGCGGCCGTTCCCCCAACCCTCATGTTCCAACGCAAGGAGTCCCCATGTTCTCCCACAACAAGCGATTGCAGTACACGGTGCGCGTCAGCGAGACCAATCCCGGCCTTGCCAACCTCATGCTCGAACAGTTCGGCGGCCCGCAGGGCGAGCTGGCCGCGGCCTGCCGCTATTTCACCCAGGCGCTCGGCGACGACGACCCGGGCCGCAAGGACATGCTGTTCGACATCTCGACCGAGGAGCTGAGCCACCTCGAGATCATCGGCACCATCGTCGGCATGCTCAACAAGGGCGCCAAGGGACGCCTCGCCGAAGGCGTGGAAGAGCAAGGCGAGATGTACCGCACCATCACCGGCGCAGGCAACGACAGCCATGTCACGCAGGTGCTCTATGGCGGCGGCCCCGCGCTGGTCAACTCGGCCGGCGTGCCCTGGACGGCCGCCTACATCGACACCATCGGCGAACCCACGGCCGACCTGCGCTCCAACATCGCGGCCGAGGCGCGCGCCAAGATCGTCTACGAGCGGCTGATCAACCTCACGGACGATCCGGGCGTGAAAGAAGCACTCGGCTTCCTGATGACGCGCGAGATCGCGCACCAGAAATCGTTCGAGAAGGCACTCTATGCCATCGAGCCCAACTTCCCACCGGGCAAGCTGCCCGGCGACCCGCGCTTCACCAACGTGTACTTCCGCATGTCCCAGGGCGAGGCCGACCTGCGCGGCCCCTGGAACCAGGGCGAGCGCTGGGACTTCGTGCCCGTCACGCAGGATTCGGGGCCGGTGGACGGCGGCGACGGCCTGGCCACGGTCGAGCTCGACGCCGCCGATGCGCCGGTGCTCGAGCAGATGGCCATGCGGACCCAGTCGCGCCCCGATGGCGATCCGCTCACGGGTGCGGAACTCGGCATGGGCGAAGGACCGGCCCTGTCCGGGGACGGCGATAGCACCATGCCGCCAAGAAAGTGATGCGCCGCCTCAGCTCGCGTCGAAGCTTCCCGGACTGGGGGCCTTCAACGTGAGCTTGCGCAATGCGGCGCTCGCAACGGCGAGTTCGTCGGCCTCGCGCAGCGAGCTCTCGGCGTCGCCGACACCTTCCGCCTTCTGGACCTGGGCCAGCCGCCGCAGGATCGACTCCTTCTCCTGCAGCGCCCGCAGGCCGGTCCACAGCGCAACGTCGGTCACCTGCTCCTGCGTGGCGGCCAGGCTGCGCACGCTGAAGGCATGGCCGGTGTGGCAGCGGTAGCGTACCGGGCGCTTGTCGTCCAGCTCGAACAGCACGCCCCCGCAGTCCGGGCAGCTGAACATCGACGGCTTGCCGATCGCCTTCAGGTTTTCCACGGCGCGCTCCCCCAACGCCACGGCGTTTTCGCGGCGCAGGGTGGCCGGTGCCTCGGTGGCCGGCAGGTCGCCGGTGCGCGGCTGCGCCAGGTCGAACAGGAGCCGGCCCATGCCGCGCAGCGGAACCACGTGGTCCACCTGCACTGCGGCCATCGCGCTCTGCGGCATGCTGGGCTCATGCGCTTCGGCCGGGTCCTGCACCACGGCAATGCCGCCGCAGTCCTTGATGGCGCGCAGTCCGGCGCTGCCGTCGTCGAGCATGCCCGTGAGAACCACGCCGACGGCACGCGGGCCGTAGGCCAGCGCAGCGGAGCGAAACAGCGGATCGATGGCGGGGCGGGCATGGTGTTCCTTGGGTCCGCGGGTCAGGCGGACCACGCCGCCTTCCAGCAGCATGTGATGGTCCGAGGGCGCGACGCAGATCGTCCCCGGCGCGGGCTCGTCGCCCTCCTTCGCCTCGACGGCGCGGTTGGGTCCTCGGCTGCTCAGCAGCGAAGCCAGCTGGCTGCGGTGGGCACCGATGTGCTGCACGAAGAAGATCGGCGCGGGAAAGCCGGCCGGCAAGGCCGCGACGAGATCGAGCATGGCATAGACGCCTCCGGAGGAAGCGCCGATGAAGATGGCTTGTTGATGGGGATCGGAGTTGGGCATTCCTGACAAGAAGAAGTACGGCGAATAGGGGTCTCCTCCTTGCAGGGCAATCGGCGTGCCCGGCGCGCCGGGCGGGGCCATCAGCTCCCCGGCCCGGACAATCCGTCGCGCGCCCGCAGCAGGCGCTGCACGTCGGCTGCCGCCACGGGCTTGACCAGGTGCTCGTCGAAGCCCGCCTCCAGCGCAGCAAGCCGGTCTTCGGGCTGGCCCCACCCGGTGGCGGCGACAAGGAGCATGCCGCGTCCCCAGGGCTGCGCGCGGATGCGGCGTGCCACCTCGTGGCCATCGAGCCCCGGCATGCCGATGTCCAGCACCGCCGCATCGGGCCTGAAGTGCTCGGCCACGCGAAGCGCATCGACGCCGTTGTCGGCCGTCTTCACGCTGAAGCCCGAGATCGACAGCATGCGGGCCATGCCCCAGAGGGCGTCCGTGTTGTCGTCCGCCAGCAGCACGCGCTGCGGACTTTCCTCGCCGGGGGCGGAAGCGGGCAGGTCCCTGTCCGGACCCTGCGCGGCCCCGGCTTCGGCCAGTCGCGTTTCGGCTTGCGGGATGCGCACCGTGAACCGGCTCCCGAGCCCCAGCCCCCTGCTCTCGCCCGAGACGGTGCCGCCGTGCATCTCGACGATGTTGCGCACCAGCGCCAGCCCGATGCCGAGCCCACCGGCGGAGCGCTCGTGCCCATGCACGCTCTGGGTGAACATCTCGAACATGGTGTCGACCGTGTCGGGGTCCATGCCGATGCCGTTGTCGGTCACGGAGAACACGGCGTCGTCGCCCTCGGTGTGCAGCGCGAGCCGGATCTCGCCCTTGTCGGGCGTGTACTTGGCCGCATTGGAGAGCAGGTTGGAGATCACCTGCGTGAGGCGCATGGGATCGGCATCGAGCACGATCTCGGCGTCGGCGATCTCCGCTTCGAGCCTGTGGCGGCCCAGTTCCATCAGCGGTCCGGTCGCCTCCAGCGCCGCATCGACGATGGCCTGGGCCGTGACGCGCTCGCGCCGCAGCACCAGCCGGCCCCGGCGCAGGCTGGACACGTCGAGCAGGTCGCCCAGCAGCACCTTCATGGCCGCCGCCTGGCGCCGGACCACGCGCGCCGCACGCCCCTGCTCCGGCGTGGGCAGCTGCTCGGGCGCCAGCAGTTCCGCGGCGCCGCTGATCGAGGCGAGCGGATTGCGCAGCTCGTGCGACAGCACGGCCAGGAAGCGGTCCTTGGCCGCATCCGCGGCTTCGAGCGCCTGGCGCGCGGCCTCGTTGGCGCGCAGCGCATCGAGCAGTTCGCTGCGGCTTTGCTCCACTTCCTGCTGCGCCGCGCGCTGCTCGCTCTGGTCGCGCAGCACCTTGACCATGCCGATCACCGCGCCTTCGCCGTTGTGCATGGGCATGAGGGCGCCGCTGGCCCAGAAGCGCGAGCCGTCCTTGCGCTGGTGCAGCCGGTCGTCGGCGGCCCTGCCGGCGCTGAGCGCGTTGCGCGCCTCCTCGGCCGGCGCGCCCGCCGCGCGGTCTTCCTCGGTGAAGATGATGTCGGCCGAGCGGCCGAGGATCTCCGATTCGGTGTAGCCCAGGAGCCGCTCGGCGCCGGTGTTCCAGCTCTTCACGCAGCGCTCCATGTCGACCGAGAAGATCGCATAGTCGACCGCGTTCTCCAGCATCAGCCGGAACCGCTCTTCGCTCGCGCGCAGCGCTTCCTCGGCCCCCTTGCGTTCACTGATGTCGCTGCACACGATCAGCGCCGAGTCGGGCTTGCCGCTCGCGTCGGTGAGCACCGTCACGCTGTAGTGCAGCCAGATGAAGGAGCCGTCCTTGCGCACGTTGCGGCTTTCGCTCTCGAAGGGTTCGCCATGCCGCTCGAGCCGCCCGAACAATGCCGAGATCGCCGCGTGGTCCGCCGCATGCACCAGTTCGATGGCGCGCAGGCCGACGAGCTCGTGCTCGCCATAGCCCATGAGATCGTGGTAGCAGGTGTTGGCAAAGGTGATCTCGCCGTCGAGCCGCGTCTGGGCCACGCCCACGGACGCCTGGTTGACGATGGCGCTGAAGCGCTCCTGCGACTGCCGCAGCGACTCCTGCGCGTCCTTGCGCTCGGTGATGTCCACGAAGGTGAGCACCACGCCGGCGATGCGGTCCTCGATGGTGCGGTAGGGCCGCACGCGCGCAAGGTACCAGTTGCCCGCGCTGTCGCCCACCTCGCGCTCGGTGGGCTGCAGCGTCTCCAGCACGCGGCGCGCGTCGTCTGCCAGCTGCGGATAGTCCAGCGGCGTGGTCAGGTCCGAGAGCGGGCGGCCGACGTCGGTGGCGATCAGCTTGAAGATGGCGACCGCGCTCGGCGTGAAGCGGGTCACGTGGAAATCGCGGTCCAGGAACACGGTGGCGATGGCCGTCGCGTCCATCAGGTTCAGCATGTCGCTGTTGGCCTGGCCGAGATCGTCCACCTTGCTCTTGAGCTCGTGGTTGACGGTGGTGAGCTCCTCGTTGATGGACTGCAGCTCCTCGCGGCTGGTCTCGAGCTCTTCGGTTGCCGAATGGAGCTCTTCGTTCATGGCGTGCAGCTCTTCGTTGCTCGCCTTGAGCTCCTCGGTCGAGGTCTCGTACTGCTCCACGGTCTCGCGCAGCTGCGACTTGAGGCGCCGCACCTCGCGCTCCAGGTGCTCGGCGATCGGCTCCGCGTCCACGCGCGGCACCACGATGCTGCTGCGGCCGCTGGCCGTTTCGCCCTTGCGCAGCAGCACCATGAAGCCGCCGAACTCTTCCACCGGCATGACGTGCAGCGACACCTCCACCTCGGCGGTCGGGCCCAGCCGCACCCAGACGGGCGCCACGTCCACGGGCTCGCGCCTTTCGTTCACGTGATAGAGCGCGGTCTGCAGCTCGGCCTTCAGGTCGGGCACGATGGCGCGCAACACGTTGCGCGACGGCTCGCCGCCGCTGAAGTGCAGGAACGGCGTTGCCGCGGGGGAGATGTGCAGCATCTCGTGGTCCGCGTCCAGCAGGATGGACGGCGGCGCCAGGCGGTCGAGCAGCCGCAGGTGCAGCTCGGCCCAGCTCATGGCGCGGCCGTCGGCCATCGGCGGTGCCGTGCGGCGCTGCAACTGCGCGAAGGCCGCGCCGGGAATCACCGGCGGCGGGCGCTTGAGTTCCAGCGCCAGCGCGGTGCTGCTGCGGCCCTCGGGGATCGGCAACGCGGCCTTGGGCGCATGGCGCTGGGCGTAGATGCGGTGCTTCTTGTCGATCACCGAGAACAGCGGGCTTTCCTCGTCCACCGCTTCGGAGGCGCCGAGGAAAAGCCGCCCGCCGGGCAGCAGCGAGAAATGCAGCGTGTCGAAGACGCGGGCCTGCGCGTCCCGGTTGAGGTAGATGAGCAGGTTGCGGCAGGTGGCCAGGTCGATGCGCGAGAACGGCGAGTCCTTCAGCACGTCGTGCACGGCAAAGAGCACCATCTCGCGCAGTTCGCGGCGCACGCGGTAGCCGCGCTGCTCGCGCACGAAGAAGCGCCGCAGGCGTTCCTCGGAAACGTCCGCCTCGGCCACCGTGGGGTAGACGCCTTCGCGCGCGGCCTGCACCGCGTCTTCGTCCAGGTCGGTGGCAAAGATCTGGATCGACGGCGGGCTTTCGAGCGTGCGGGCATGCTCGGCGAGCAGCATCGCAATCGAATAGGCCTCTTCGCCGGTGGCGCAGGCCACCACCCAGACGCGCACGGTGTCGGCCGCCGTCTTGTTGCGGAACAGCTCGTGCACCATGCCTTCGAGGGCGGCAAAGCATTCGTTGTCCCGGAAGAAGTTGGTCACGCTGATCAGCATGTCCTGCAGCAGCGCGCCGGCCTCGCCGGGCCGCGTGCGCAGGCAGTCGAGATAGGCCGTGAGGTTGCTCACGCCGTTCACCTGCATGCGGCGGCCGATGCGGCGCAGCACGGTGGCGCGCTTGTAGTTGGCGAAATCGCGTCCGCTGCGGCTTTGCACGAAGGCCAGCACTTCGCGGAACGCCGCTTCGTCGAGGTCGGCGGCGGGCGGCGCGTCGTCCTTGCCGTCGCCCGGCACCTGCTCGGGGGGCAGCCTGAGCTGCCGCTCGATGCGGTAGTAGGCATGGATGCGCGCGCCGATTTCACGCGCGGGCAGGACCCAGTCGATCATCCCCGTGGCGATGGCCGACTGCGCCATGGCACCGTGCTGGGCCTCCTGCGGTTCCTGCGCGATCGTCAGGCCGCCGCGCTCCTTGATGCGCTTGACGCCGATGGTGCCGTCGCCGTCGGGGCCGGAAAGCACCACCGCGATGGCGTGGGGCCCGTGCGTATCGGCCAGCGTGCGAAAGAAGTAGTCGACCGCCACGTGCCGGCCCGGTCCCGGCGGCAGCGCCGCCAGCTCGATGTGCTCCCCGCGCGTGCGCAGCGACTTGCCGGGCGCAATGGCATACACGGTGTTCGGCTGGATGCGCTCCCTGCCGGCCACCTGCACCACCCGCATGGGCGTGGACCGCCGCAGCACCTCGGCCAGCGCGTTCTCGTTCGCGGCCGGCGCGGAGAGCACGACCACGAACGCCATGCCGGTGTCGGCAGGCGTGGCCTCGAAGAAGGCGCCCACGGCATCGATGCCGCCCGCGGAGCCGCCCAGGCCCACGACCGGCAGCATGCGGTAGCCGCGCGACGGCACGGCATCGTCGAGCTGGTCGGCGAGTTCTTCCTCGGCGCGGTCGGGATTCATGTCATTCAATGCGCTCTCCTTGTTGCAGTGGCAAACGGCGTACCGGCCTTCGGCGCCGCCGCCGGTCGGCACGCAGTTTGCCGGACCGCCAGTGCCTTGCGCGAGACCTTCGCCGAGCGGAAACCCTCACGCACCGGAGACACGCAAATGAACGAACTCAGCAGCTATTTCGTCCGCCATCCCCAGGAAAACCCGGCGAACTATCTGGGCACGGATTTCGATCCCGCCGGCGCCGCCGCCTATCGGCTGCGCCTTCGCGTCTGGAAGGAGCGCCGCCGGGCCGGAATACCGGCGGCCGGTCCTTCTTCACGCGGCCGCCGGCTTGCGCCGGCCCGCCCACAGTCGCCTTCCTCTCATTGCTGGTACTCCTTCAGCCGGTTGTAGAGCGTCTTCATGCTGATGCCCAGCAGCGCCGCCGTGCGCTCCTTGTGCCGCCCGCAGCGCTCGTAGGTGGCCAGGATGACACGGCGTTCCACTTCCGCGAGCTGGGTGCCGACCTCGACCACGATCTGGTTCTCCCCCGCGCCCGACAGCGCGGCCGCGGCAGCGCCATTGCGATGCCCATCGGGCGGCATCGGCGCCAGCGCCGGGCCTTGCGCCGCCTCGGGTTCGGGCCGGAGGCCGGCGCCGGGCCCCGGGTCTTCGACCGGCGGAAGCCATTCCTCGTCGATCTGGTCGCCGGACGCCATGACCCAGGCGCGCTGCACCACGTTGCGCAATTCACGCACGTTGCCCGGCCAGCGGTGCGACGCGAGCCGCGCCAGCGCACCGGGCGTGAAGCGCTTGCTGCCGCCTTCCTGGCGCCCGAGGTCCTGCAGGAAGCTCGCGGCGATGAGCGCGATGTCGTCGCCGCGCTCGCGCAGGGGCGGCAGCGCAATGGGAAAGACGTTGAGGCGGTACAGCAGGTCTTCCCGCATCTTGCCGCGCGCCACCGCCTCGGCGGCGTCGCGGTTGGTGGCGGCGATGATGCGCACGTCGGTCTGCTGCACCTGGGTGGAACCGACCCGCATGAAGGTGCCGCTCTCCAGCACGCGCAGCAGCTTGACCTGCAGCTCGAGCGGCATTTCGGTCACCTCGTCCAGGAACAGCGTGCCGCCGTGCGCGCGCTCGAAGAAGCCCTGGTGCTGGCGCTCGGCGCCCGTGAAGCTGCCGCGCTCGTGGCCGAAGATCTCGCTTTCGACCAGGTGCGGCGACAGCGCGCCGCAGTTGACGGCAAGAAAGGGCTGCTCGCGCCGCCGGCTCAGGTCGTGCACGGCGCGGGCCACCAGTTCCTTGCCGGTGCCGCTCTCGCCATGGATGAACACGGTCACGGCCGTGCCGGCCACCCGGGAAATCTGCCGGTAGACGCGCTGCATGGGCTGCGAGCGGCCGATGAGATGGCCGAAGCGCCCGGTCTCGCGCCAGAGCTCCTGCACCTCGTCGAGCTCGGCACGCAATTGCGAGGGCGCGATCAGGCGCTTGAGCAGCCCCTTGAGGTGCTGCGGATTGATCGGCTTCACCAGATAGTCGGCGGCGCCCAGGCGCAAGGCCTTGATCGAGGTCTCCAGGCTCGCCTGGCCCGTCATCAGCACCAGCATGGTGTCGTTGGCGATGTCCGGGTCGTGCAGCAGGTCGAAACCGTTCCCGTCGGGCAGGTGCAGGTCGAGCAGCAACAAGTCGGGCCGCTGCATGGCGATGAGCTTTCGCGCGGCGCCAATGCTGTGCGCACACATGACCGTGTGCCCTTCGCGCGCGACCAGCGCGGCGATCATCTTCGCCGAGTCTTCGTCGTCTTCAACTATGAGTGCGTGACCCACCTTCGTTCCTGGCGTGATGCCTGTGTTGCGCAGCCAGCTGCTTCGCTGCGACCCTGTCAAAACCTGCGCCGGACCGGTGCTCCGACCCGTCTCGCTCCAGTCGGGATGCTGCGCCTGGAACGCGCGCTCAGCGGACGGCTCAATCGTTCAAGTCCTGTGCGAAATCGTGCACTTGCTCTGTCAGCGAGGTCATACGCGCGACCTGCCTTTCGAGCACCTGCATGGCTTCGCATCGCGTGGCGCTGTCCTCCGCGGTGCGCAACAGCTCCAGCGCCACGGCCATGGCGCCGATGGGGCTGCGCAGGTCGTGCTCGAGGCGTTTCGCGCGAAGCGCATGCCGCGCCTGCCGCTCCTGGTGAAGCGCGAGCATCCGGGCCGATTCGGCGGCACGCGCTTTTTGCCGCCACGCGAGGCCGAACCCCACGAGTGTGGCAGTGCACAGCCCGACCAGCGCGGCCGTGCCCGCCGCACCCTCCCTGGCATCTCCCGACGTTTTTTTCATGTGCGAAGTTTGTGACAAATATGCCTTCGTTGTCTGCCCGGGGATAACCGCAAGATTTACCGCAAGGCTTCCACGACCGGCGAGGCGGCCGCGAATTAAGTTAGAACTTTGGTACTCTTTATTGGCTTTTCGCCGGAGGATGTGGCTTGGCACGACCGTTGCGCAGCATTCCGGCCACCGGGGATCGGAGGCGCTACGGAGAACCATGAACACGTCGATCGTCTTGCAAGCCCGCCAGGTGCAGGCTCCCGTCTTTTCGCCCCGGCTGCAGCAGGCCGTGCGGCTGCTCCAGATGTCCTCGCAGGAGTACGCCCAGGCGCTGCGCGATGCGGCCGAACTGAACCCCTTCCTCGAGATCGATGCGCCGCCGCAGGAAGGCGCCACGGAAGCCGCGCCCTCCGAGAACGAAGCCGCCGCTGAACATTTCGAGGCCGCCGCCGCCTTCGACCGCATCACCGCGGCGCCCGCCTCGGGCGAGCGGCACCTGTCGCACGACGAAAGCGTCGACCTGATGCAGCGCGTGCCCTTGCCCGATTCGCTGCGTGCCCATCTGCACGGACAGCTCGGCGTGCTGCGACTTTCGGCGCGCGAGCTGGCCTTTGCGCGGGCCGTGGTCGAGGCGCTCGATGACGACGGCTACCTGCGCATCTCGCTTGCGGACATCGGCGCGGCGCTGGGCGAAACCGGCGGGGAGGCCGAACGCGAACTTCGCACGGCGCTGCGGCGCGTGCAGGCGCTCGAGCCCGCGGGCGTCGCGGCGCGCGACGTGGCCGAGTGCCTCTGCCTGCAGCTCGATGCCCACGCCGACCGCGCGGACGGCAGGATCCGCCAGCTCGCGCGCCGGATCCTCGAGGAACACATCGGCTGGCTCGCGGCGCGCGAGACCGGCAAGCTCGCGAAGGCGCTGGCAGCGACCGCGCGGGATGTCCAATCCGCCATCGACTGCATCCGCCGCCTGGACCCGCATCCGGGCTGGCAGTTCGGCGAGACCGCCGCGCGCATCGTGATACCCGACGTGACCGTGAAGAAAGTGCGCGGCACCTGGAAGACCTCGCTCAACACCAGTGCCCTGCCGCGCGTGAAGCTGAACACGGCCTATGCGCAAATGTTCGAGAAGCACGGCACGAGCCAATGCCCCGCCATGAAGGAATGCCTGGAGCAGGCGCGCTGGATGGTCGGCGGCGTGTCGCAGCGCGCCTCCACCATCCTGGACGTGGCGCGCGCCATCGTCGCGCGGCAGAAGATGTTCCTGGAGCACGGCCCGCTCGCCATGAAGCCGCTCGGCCTGCGCGAGATCGCGGAGGAAGTGGGCGTGCATCCGTCGACGGTGTCGCGCACCGTGCACAACAAGTACATGGCGACGCCGGCCGGCGTGTTCGAACTTCAGCACTTCTTCTCGCGCGGGCTGAACCATGCGGCGGGCGGTGCCAGCGCGCCGGTGGCGCTGCAAGGCCTCATCCGCGAACTCATCGCGGTGGAAAAACCCGTGGCCCCGCTGAGCGATGCGGCGCTGGCGCGCCAGCTGGCGCAACAGGGCTTCCGCATTGCGCGCCGCACGGTCACCAAGTACCGCCAGAGCATGAACATCGACCCCTTCGAACGCCGCCGTGCCCAAGGCACGGACGCGGGAACGCCGGCATGGCCCGCATGACGCCGCGCATCTCTGCGCCGAACGAACAACAAGGAATCCCCATGTCCATCGAATTCCTGCGCGCGCTCGCCAAGTGCCGCGCGCCCCTCACCTTGACCGATCCGCAGGAGATCAACAACCTGCTGGTGCTGCGCGCGGCCGGCCTCGTGGTGGCCCTGACGCTCCGGCCCGAAGCCGGCGGGCGCGAGGTGGCCCGGTTTCTCACGCTCACGCCCGACGGCCACAGCCTGCTCGACCTGTCGCGCGAGAACCCGCCCCGCCAGTTCGGCGAAGCCGGCGCGCCGGGAAAGCTGTTCCGCAACGAAGCCTCCGCACCGCAGGAGCACGCCCGATGAATGCGCAGCGCCGCATCTTCGTGTACCGGGGCTGGCGCTTCGCCTACAGCGCCACCCCCATGGGCACGGGCGTGTACCGCCCCGTGGTCGTCTGCCTCGGCCAGGGAGCGGACGAACAGGAAACCATGCTGCCCGACGACACCGACGAGATCGGCTACGCCACCGAAGCCGAGGCGCTGCGCCATGCGCAGCAGCAGGCGATGCGCTGGGTGCACGACCGCACGGGAGACGGCCAGGGGCAGTTCTGAACGCGCGCGGTGAATGCCGCACTCAACGGCGCGCGCCTGTCAGCGCCGTGGCGCTGCGCGTCATGCAGGCAGCGCGGCCTTCCGCGGTGATGGCGGTGACGATGGCGCGTGCGATACGCCGCTCGCCCGTGCGCAGGATGACCGTGGGCTCCGTCATGGCCTGGAGCAGCGAAGCGCTGCGCAGCGCGAGGATCTTGTGAATGTCGTCGGGTTCGGAGCACACGACGGGCATCTGCCGGCGGGACAGGAATTCGAGCAGTTCATAGCACTCGCTGGCATGGCTCATGCGCGATGGCGATCTTTTCATGAGAGGACACCCAAGGCGTTGTGAAGAGAAAGGAGGACGCCGCGGAAGCGGCAAGCGGCATGCCTGCGCGGCCGCGGGCACGCGCGTTGCCACACGAGGGGCGGACACCCCGCCCTTTTGGGCGGGCCCGAAAACACCATCCCTCAAGGAGCACATCGACATGACCATTCAAAGCACGGCCGTGCGGCTCGGCGTTGCCGCGATCGCCGCCTGCGCCTTCACGGCCACCACCCTTCCCGCCGCGGCGCAGAGCGCCGGCACGCGCAGCTCGGCGAACGCGAAGGCCGACCAGGCGGGCAAGTCCTCGAAAGCCGACGAGCGCATGATGAAAGACATTGCGCAAGCCAACATCGCGGAGATCGAGACCGGAAAGCTGGCGCAGGAAAAGGCCTCGAACGGCGAGGTGAAGAAGTTCGCCCAGACCATGGTGGACGACCACACCAAGGCGCTGACCGAACTGCAGGACATCGCGTCGAAGAAAGGCGTGCAGCTCCCGACCGAGACCGACACGAAGCACAAGGCGTCGGCCACCGCACTGAAGGCCCTGAACGGCGACAGCTTCGACAAGCGCTACATGTCGACCGTGGGTGTTTCCGACCACAAGAAGACGCACGAGATGCTGCAGAAGGTGGAGCGCAGTGCGAACGACCCGGACCTCAAGGCCTACGCCGCGAAGACGCTGCCAGTGGTGCACGGGCACCTGACCACCGCACAGCAGATTGCCGGCGCCAAGGCGAAATGACGGGTGCCTAGCGGGTTTCGCCGGGCGGGCGCTCGATGCGGTCGAGCACGCGCTCCGGCGAGACGTTCTTGCTGAGCTCGTCGAGCTCGGGATCGTGTGCGGCGGGAATGTCCATGCGCTTGGCGATCTCGGCCACCAGCGTGACGATCTTCGTGATCTCGTGCTCGCCCAGGAGGCTGATCTGCAGATCCAGGTCGGCGCGCTGGTCCGCCAGCGCGGCCATGCGGTTCTGGCTGATCATCACGAAGGTCGAGATGAAGATGGCCTCGACCGAGGCGACCATGGCGAGCACCACGAAGGTCGGGTCGAAGGCGCGCACCATGGGCACCCACCCCAGGTTGATCACGATCCATCCGCCGTAGATCAAGAGGTGCAGGTAGACGAACTTCATGCTGCCCGCAAAGTGGGTAATGGCATCGGCGATCCTGTCCTGCAGCCCGGTCGATATGCGCTGCTGCTCGCGCCGGCGCACCAGCGCGGCGATGTTGCGGTCGATCACGCCCGCGACGGGCTGCTCCTCGCCGTGGCCGGGCCGCGCGGGGTCAGCCGCTGCCACGGATCGCTCCGGTGGCGGACTCGAACTGCGAGGCGTAGATGCGGCGGGCATCCTGTGCCTTGGCATCGGGCACGCACAGGTAGATTTCATGGCCCGGACGCGCCTCGATGCGCAGGCCGCTGGAGCGCAGCATGGCTTCCACACCGGCATGGTTGGGCGCCCACCAGTTGGTCGGGTCGTTGGCCAGCCGGTGCTCGATGAAGGCCATGCGCGGCCAGCCGCTCTCCAGCAGCGGCGTGCGGTCTTCGATGCTGCAGTCCGCGGTCTCGGTATAGACCGAATCGCCGGGCATGGTGAGCGTCTGGAACATCATCATGCGGCGCGTGCGCGCGGCCAGCAGGTCGAGCGCCAGCAGCGGATAGCGCAGGTGATAGAAGACGCCCATGAACCAGACCAGGTCGAAGCTTTCGTCGGAGTGCGCGAGGTCGTACACCTGCATTTCGCGAAACTCGACCTGCGACGCCATGCCGAGCTGGCCCGCGGCCCACCGCGCCTGCGCGAGGTAATGCGCATCGACGTCGATGCCCACGACCGAGGCACCGCGCCGCGCCAGCTCGAAGCTGTAGAAGCCGGCGTTGCAGCCGACGTCGAGCACGCGCCATCCGCGCAGGTCATCGGGAACGAAGGGCTTGATCTCCTGCCACTTGAAGTTGGGAAAGTCGCCGCCGAGAAAATGCCTGGGCAGCGTCTGCACGCCGCCCGGCAGGTGCAGGTTGTGGAACCAGGGGCCGAGCGCGTCGATCTCCCGGCGGATGGCATCGGCACCACCGGCAGTGGTTGGGGCTGCAGGTCGGCGATCGTGCATGCGTGGGCCTCCTTTGCGTTCAGGCCGGCTCGCGCACCCGCAGCAGCGCGCGCGCATGGCCTTCGAGTTCCGCGGCGCGATGCGCGGCCGTGTGTTCCGACAGGATGCGCCGGCGGGCGCGCTCGCCCACGGCGCGGCGCTCCGCGTCCGGCAGGTCGCGCAGCAGCGCCAGCACCTCTTCGGGCGTGTCGGCCAGGAAAATTTCCTCGCCCGGGACCAGCAGCGACTCGATGCCGTCCCAGCGGTCGCTCACGATGGGCGTGCCGCAGGCCGCGGCCTCGAAGATGCGCACGCTGGGCGACCAGCCGGCGCGGATCATGTCGGCCCGCGTGACGTTGAGCGTGAAGCGCTGCCGGTTGTAGAAGGCGCGGTGCTGCGCCGGCGGCAGGTGCGCCGTGTAGCGCACGTTGGGCGGCCACGCGATGCCTTCGGAGTACTGCGCCCCCGCGACCTCGAAGCGCCCCGCGGACCAGCGCCGCGCCGGCTCCAGCAGCAGGGCTTCAAGCGTCGGCTGGCGGTCGTCGCTGTAGGTGCCCATGTAGCCGAGGTCGCAATCCTGCGCCACGGCTTCGGGATGGTAGACCTCGGGATCGACGGAGCAATAGAGCACGCGCGCGGCGGGCGAGCCGAACTCGCGCTCCAGCCGTTCGAGCGTCGGTCCGCCGGTGAACGACAGGTACAGGTCGTAGCCCGCGACCTGGCGCGCCGCCAGGTACGGCGTACCGCCGCTGCGCGCGAGCGCCGCCAGCGTGACGGGCGTGTCGATGTCGTAGAAGGCGCTGCGGCCCGGCGCCTGGGATTGCACCCAGTCGCCCACGGCCACGCCGTCCGGCACGAAGGAGCCGACGATCACCAGGTCCGCCGCCGCGATGTCCGCTGCATGGTCGCGCTGTAATCCGGCCAGGTCGGTGTACAGCGCGGTGCGCCCGAACGGCGGCTCGGGCAGGTCGCGGTGCCCGGCGTACCAGGGCACGTCGCGTTCGAGAAACAGCACGTCGTGCCCGCGCCGCGCCAGCTCGCGCACCAGGCCGCGGTAGGTGGTGGCGTGGCCATTGCCCCACGATGAGGTGATGGAGAGACCGAGGATGACGATGCGAAGGGCCGTGGTGCTCATGCGGTCACCCCCAGCGGGCGCACGGCATCGCGGCCTTCGAGCAGCGCCTCCAGTTGCGCGGCGCGGTGCGCATAGGTGTGCTCGGCCAGCACGCGCCGCAACGCGGCATCGCCGATGCGGCGGGCCTTTTCCATGTCGAGCGCGCACACATGGGCCGCCACTTCCTCGGCGTTGGCGGCCACCAGCACTTCCTTTCCGGGTTCGAGGAAGTAATCGATGCCTTCCCACGCGTCGGTGATCACGCAGGCGCCGGCGCCGGCTGCTTCGAACACCCGCGTGGCCGGCGAGAAGCCGTAGCGCGCCATGCTCTCGCGGCTGATGTTCAGCACGGCCTTGGGCGAACGGTTGAACGCGTTGTGGTCGGCCGTGTAGACGTGGCCGAGGTGGCGCACGTTGGCCGGCAGCGCCTTGTCGCCCCAGCCGCTGCCGCCCAGCAGGAAATAGCGCCCGGGCGACAGGGTGGCCGCACGCAGGAGGAACTCGTCCACGCGCGCTTCGCGATCGGGCAGGCGGTTGCCGAGGAAGCCGAGGTCGGCCACGTAGCGAAGGTCCGCGCCCACCTTGTAGTGGGTGGTGGGATCGAGCGCGTTGTAGATCGGCGTGCACTCGCGCGCGCCCAGGCGCCGGTAGGCCTGCACCACGCGATCGCCGCCGCCATAGGTCAGCACCATGTCGTAGCGCGGGATCAGCGCATGGAAGGGGTCGCTGGGGTTGGCCTGCAGGCGGTCGAGCGTGGCGGGCGCATCGACGTCCCAGAAGATGACGCGCGTGGACGGGCCTTGCAGGTCGAGCACGCCTTTCTCGAGCGCCGCGTCGAACACGCCCACGCCGCTGGCCTTGATCACCAGGTCGGCGCCGCGAGCCTCCTTGAGCGTTTGCAGCGCGTCGCAATCGTTCCTGCCGTAGTAGACGATCACCTCGGCCCAATCGGGCGTCTCGATGTCGCGATGCTGCTGGCGGCCGAAGGCGTCGGGCTCGAAGAAGCGCACCCGGTGGCCCCGCTCGTGCATCGAGCGCACGATGCCGCGGTAGTAGGTGGCGGCGCCGTTCCAGTAGGCCGAGACGAGGCTCGAGCCGAAGATGGCGATGTCCAGTTTTTTCTTCATGCGGCAATGCTCCGGAGGTGGATGGGTTGGGCTTCGAGTTCGGCATGGATGGCCAGCAGTTCGTCGACGCGATGCGCGCAGGTGTGGCGCGCGAGCACCGTGTCCAGGCCCTGCTCGCGCAGTGCGCGCGCCAGGTCCCTGTCGTGCAGCACGTCGCGCAGCCTCTGCCGCATCGCCGCACCGTCGTTCGCCACCAAAAAATCGCGGCCCGGCGTGAACAAATCCTCGGCGTCGTGCCAGGGTGCGCAGACCAGCGGAATGCCACAGGCCAGCGCTTCGAACACGCGGATGGTCGGGATACCCGGCAGCGCCTCGACGTACGGCCTGCGCGGCACATGGACCGTGACGCGATGACACGAAAAGACTGTCGGCGCCCGATAATTCGGCAGCCAGCCAGCATAGCGGATACCGGCCGCGCGAAGCCGCTCCAGCGCGCGGTCCGGATAGCGCACGCCATGCACGCGCGCCTTCAGGCCGAGGTCGCGCACGGGGCCCAGCAGGAACTCGTCGAGCTCCGCTTCGCGCTCGCCGTCGCCCCAGTTGCCGATCCACACGAGGTCGCCCTCCTCCGCCTCGTTCGTGAGCGGATGGAAGTGCCGCGTATCGGCCGCCTCGTGCCACGTCCAGGCGCGGCGCGCCCAGCCCTTGCGGCGGTACAGGTCGCGGATCACGTTGCCGAAGGCCAGCACGCCGTCGTAGTGCGAGAGGTCGTAGGCCGCCATGCTCTTCTCGTCGGTCACGCTGCGGTGGTGCGTGTCGTGGAAGAACAGCCGGTAGCGCCCGCCGCCATGGCGATGCAGGCCGATGCGGCGCACCAGCGCGTGGTCGTTCCATTCGTGCACCAGCACCACGTCGGCGCCCTCCAGCGCCACGTCGAGATCGAGCGTTGCGGGGTCGCAGGCGGTGCTGTGCAGTTCCGGATACACGCGCGCGAACGCCTCGATCGGCGCATGGCCGTGCTCGGCTTCGAGGTTGACGCGACTCCATGCATCACGCGGCTCGTACACCGCGAGCTCATGGCCGCGCGCCAGCAGTTCGCTGCAGATGCCGCGCAGGAAATGTGCGTTGCCGTGGTTCCAGTCGGACACGAGCGAATGGCAGAACATCACGAAGCGCATGCGGACTCCTCGGGTTTGCGGCGCGGGCGCGCAGCGGTTGCCGCACCCGGCGCGAGCAGCCGCGCGTAGGCCGACAGATAGGCATCGACCATGCGCCCGGGCGTGAAGCGGCGCGCACGGTCCAGGGCCTTGCAGCCCATCTCCTGCAGCAGCGCCGGCTCGCCGATCAATCGCATCAGCGCCGCATGCAGCGCATCGTGGTCGTCGGGCGGCACATACAGCGCGGCGTCGTCCCAGACTTCGCGCAGGCTCGGAATGTCGCCCAGCACGAGCGCACAGCGGGACAGGCCGGCCTCGAGCGCCGACAGCCCGAAGGGTTCGTAGCGCGCGGGCAAGGCATAGATCGAGGCGCGCGCGAACCGCGCGGCGAGCGCATCGGGCGCCAGCTCGCCGAGCCACTGCACGCCCGGCGGCATGGCGGTCTCGCGTGCGGCGGCGCCCGGCGGCGATGCGGGCCCGGCCACGCACACAGGCCATGGCAAGCGCGCGCCGACCGCCTGCAGCGCGGCGATGTTCTTGGCCGCGTCCCACAGCCGGCCGGCCGAGAGCACCAGGGGCTCCTTCGCGCCGGGTGCGAACATCGTGCCACTGCGGCCGTTCGGCAGGACGCAGCCTCCCGCCGCATAGCCGTAGTCCAGCGCCAGCGAGGAGAGCATCGCCGCGGTCGGTGCGCCGACCAGGCCGGCGCCGTCGAGTCCCTGCCGCACCGCATGGCGGTAGGTGTTCCATTCGGCGGGCGCGGGCTGGCCGTGCACCGCACGCCACCACGAGGCCACGCAGGAATGCGCGACCACGAGCCTCGGCGCGGCGAACGGCAACGCGCCGAAGGCGAACTGGTTCAGGTGCACGATGTCCGGGCGCACGGCCGCTTCGAGCCCGAGCAGCCAATCGCCGGCACGCCGCACGTCTTCCCACGGCGCGTCCATCCATTCGAGCCGCCAATGGCCCTCGTGCATTTCCACAGTGGAAAGCGCCGCCGCCTGCCGGCGCTGCACCGGCGTGAGCGGCGCGCCCATGGTGGCCAGCGACACGCGCACGCCGCGCTCGCCGAGCGCAGCGGCGAGCTCCAGCGCATGGCTCCAGACGCCGCCCACCGTGTCGGCGGTCATCAGCACATGGCGCGGGCGTTCAGCGTTCATAGATGGCATCCAGCACCGCCGCGACTTCTTCGAGGCGTTCGATCCGGGGATCGAATGCGCCGCCGTTCGCAAGCGCGCGCGCCCAGTGCACGGCCGCGCGTCCGCCCCAGTCGTCGGGCGGCGACGCGAGCGGCGTGGTGCGCGTGCCCTCGAAGCGCTCGGCGACGAAGTCGTAGAAGGAACCGCCGACGTTGCGGAATGCCGCGCCGCCGCGCGTGCCATGGAAGCTCGCCTCAATCACGGCGTCGCGCCCGGCCGGCAGGTTCCAGGAGCACGCGAGCCGCACCACGGCGCCGCCCGCGAGATCGATCTGCGCCACGGCATGGTCTTCGACCACCGAGGACGAAGGCAGCACGAGGCGCCGGCCTGCCGCATGCAGGCGGCTCGACACCGCCGCCACGCGCGGAAAGCCCAGGGTCCAGAGTGCGAGGTCGATCATGTGGATGCCCAGGTCGATCACGCAGCCGCCGCCCGAAAGCACGGGGTCGCGAAACCAGGGCTTGTCGGGCCCGTAGGCGTTGTGGAATACAAGGTCGACGGCGTAGACCTCGCCGATCTCCCCGGCCGACACGAGGTCGCGGATGCGCTGCATGCCGGCAGTGCGGCGGTACGACAGGTCCACGTCCAGCAGCCGGTTCGCGCGCCGGGCCGCCTCGATCACGCCGCGGGTCTCGGCGGCGGTGCGCGCGAGCGGCTTCTGGCAGAACACCGCCAGGCCGCGTGCGAGCGCCGCCTCGGCCTGCTGCGCATGCAGGGCGCTGGGCGTGGCGATCACGATGCCGTCGAGCGCATGGTCCAGCAGCGCATCGAGCGAATCCAGGCGCAACGCGCCGGGCGCGAGCGCAGACGCGGCTTCGGAGGTCCGGGCATCGGCGTCCGCCACGGCCGCGATCTCGGCGCAACCGTCGCGTGCAATGGCTTCCATGCGGTTGCGGCCGATCCATCCCACGCCAAGAAAACCCAGTCTCGGCTTGCGCAGCCGCCCAGCCGATTCGCCTTCGGCGCCGCGAGCCGGCACCATGCCCAGCGCGTCCATGGCGTTCGGCGCCCTCATGTCGTCACCACCGCTTTGAGGAAACCGTCGGGCCGGGTGCGCGTGAGTTCGAGTGCCTCGCCGAGCCGGTCGAGCGGCAGGCGGTGCGTGAAGAGCGGCGCGGGGTCCAGCACGCCCGCCGCCATCATGTCGACGGCTTCGCGGATGCCCTGCACGTACATGCGCGGGTCGCGTTCGTGGGCATTGACCACGTCGATGCCGCGCCAGTTCCACATCTGCATGTTCACCTGGCGCGTGCCGTCCTGGTGATAGCCGGCGACCACGAGCCGCCCGCGCTCGCCGGTGAGCTCGCCGGCCAGGTCCAGCGGCCACTGCAGCCCGACCGCCTCGATGGTGCGCTCGCACATCGACCCGCCCGTGAGGCGCTTCACTTCATCGAGGATGCGCCAGTGGTCGTCCATCGCGATGGTGTGCGCGGCGCCGGCCTGGCGCGCCACGTCCAGCGCAAAGGGCCGGCGCGAGATGGCGATGACCCGCGCCCCCGCCTGCGCGGCAAGCCGTGTGAGGATCGCGCCGAGAAAGCCGATGCCGACGATCGCCACCGTCTGTCCGGCCTGGATGCCGCTGCGGCGGAAGATGTTGACCGCGCAGCCCAGCGGCTCGCCGGGCATGGCCACGCCGGCCAGCGATGCAGGCAGCGGCACCACCGCGCCGGCATCGGCCACGTCGTACTCGGCATGCGCACGGTAGGTGAGCGCGGCCACGCGGTCGCCGATGGCAAGGCCTTCGACGCCCTCCCCCACTGCCGCCACGCGGCCCCAGCCCTCGTGTCCCGGCGCACCCGCGGGCTGCGGGTAGTCGAACCATTCGCGGCCCTCCCACAGCGGCAGGCTGGAAGCGCAGACCCCCGAGCCTTCGAGCTGCAGAAGCACCTGCCCGGCGCCCGGCTCGGGTCTTTCCACACGCTGCAGGATGGCTTGTCCTGGCGAGGCGATGACACTCGCGAACATGCTCACCTCCCGGTCAACGCGAACAGCGGGCGCCGCTGGCCGGCCTTGCGCGCCGGCGCCGGCTGGGCCCGCATCTGCTGCAGCCAGCGGTGCAGCCGCTCGATGCCCTCCTTCGCGCCGACCGCGGGCCGCCAGCCCGTGGCGGCCTCGAAGCTGCGCGTGTCGGACACGTAGTAGCGCTGGTCGCCGGTGCGCCAGTCCTCGTGCGCCGTCGTGGGGCGCCGGCCCTCGAGCCGCTCGATCTGGTCGAGCAGGTCCAGCAGGCTGATCACGTTGCGCGGGCCGCCGCCGATGTTGAAGGCGCCGCCCGCCAGCTTGCCGATGTGGTGCTGCGCGAGCACGAAGGCATCGACGAGGTCGTCGACGAACAGGATGTCGCGCACCTGCCTGCCGTCGCCGAACAGCGTGATGGGCTCGCCGTCGAGTGCGCGCAGCAGGAAGTGCGCCACCCAGCCCTGGTCCTCGGTGCCGAACTGGCGCTGCCCGTAGATGCAGCTCATGCGGAACACCACGGTCTTCATGCCGTAGCTGCGCGCGTAGTCGTGCACGTACTGGTCGGCCGTGCCCTTGGAGCAGCCGTAGGGGCTGTGGAAGTCGAGCGGCCGCGCCTCGGAAATGCCGTGGCTCGCGATGTCCTCCGCCACCGGCTGGTAGCGCTGGCCCTCAAGTTCCAGCACGACGTCTTCCAGGCCGCCGTAGACCTTGTTCGTCGAGGTCATGAGCACCGAGGGCGGCACCCGCTGCGCGCGCGCCGCCTCGAGCACGTTGAGCGTGCCCAGCGCATTGACCGCGAAGTCCTCGCGCGGATCGGCCAGGCTGGTCGTGACCGCCACCTGCGCGGCGAAATGAAAGACATGGTCGGCCCGCGCCACGGCGCGTTCCACGGCCGCGGCATCGCGGATGTCCGCCACCATCACGTCGAGCCCGGCCGCATGGTTCTCTTCGAGCCACGCGAGATTGCGCTCCACGCCCGGACGCGAGAGGTTGTCGAGCACCAGCACACGGCGGCCTTCCGACAGCAGCCGGTGCGCCAGGTTGGCGCCGACGAAGCCTGCGCCACCGGTGATGAGCGTGACACGGTCCTTGCCGTCGAGGGCGCGCCGGGAAGGGAGCACTGCGTCCCGGCTGTTCATATGGCCAACCCGCGCGCGGAAAGCTCTGCGCTCGCTTGCGCCACACGGTCCACCGCGGCCTGCCCTTCGAGCCAGGCCGCGAGCTCGGCCAGGCCGTCTTCCAGGCTCACGCGGGGCGAGTAGCCGAGCACGCGCCGCGCCTTGGAGATGTCGGCATAGCAATGCCGTATGTCGCCGACGCGGTACTTGCCGGTGATCTCCGGCATGAGGTTTTCCTTGCCGACGGCCTCGGCCACGCGCTGCGCGATGTCGCGCACGCTGTAGGCCTCGCCGCTTCCGATGTTGAACACCTCGCCGGCGGCCGCGGGCATCTCGAGCGCGAGCCGCGAAGCACGCGCGATGTCGTAGACGCTCACGAAGTCGCGCTGCTGCCAGCCGTCCTCGAAGATCTTCGGCGGGCTGCCGTTCAGCAGCCGCGAGGCGAAGATCGCGAGCACGCCGGTGTAGGGATTGGACAGCGCCTGGCGCGGCCCGTAGGCGTTGAAGAAGCGCAGCGCCGCGGTGGGAATGTTGTAGGCGCGGCCGATCATCAGGCACATGCGCTCCTGGTCGAACTTGGACAGCGCATACACCGACGCCAGCGCCGGCGCCTTGTCTTCCGGCGTGGGCGCGGGCACCAGGGCCACGCCGTCCTCGTCGCGCCACTCCCAGTCGCCACGCCGCAGCTGCTCCAGCGTGCGCTCCTGCACGGTGCGAAGCTCGCCGGCCGCGGTGCGGTAGAGCCCTTCGCCATAGAGGCTCATGCTCGAGGCCACGATCAATTTCTTCACCGGCCGCTCGATGAGCGCCTCGAGCAGCACGGCGGTACCGAGGTTGTTGATGCGCGTGTAGTGCGCCACCTCGTACATGCTCTGCCCCACGCCCACGGCCGATGCGAAGTGGTAGACCGCATCGATGCCCTCGAGCGCCTTGCGCACCGCCGCGGCATCGCACACATCGCCGACGGCGAGTTCCACATCCGCTTCGAGATAGTCGGGCCTTCGTCCGCTGTCGCCGTGCACCTGCGGCGCAAGGTTGTCGAGGACGCGGACCCGGTAGCCGTGGGAGAGGAGTTCGTCCGCAAGATGCGAGCCGATGAAGCCGGCGCCGCCGGTGATGAGGATGTGCTGCGACATGAAGACCCTTTTTCTTCGAGTTCAGATCCGCCGTCGGGGCGCCGGGAGTGAGCTCCACATGCTTTTCCAACGCCTTGGCGAGCCTTGAAATTCGTCGAAAGGATGCCGCGTCCATGTGCGAAGGTACTTACCTGTGTGTAGGCGCGATGCCCTGTTACTCCACTGCAGAGTTGGCTCTGTGCATTGAAGCGATTTCGCGTGCGCGCCGCGCGCAAAACCGGCGTAGATTGGCGAGCAACAAAGCGTCCATGCTGCTTCGCGCGCTCGCAGCGGCATTCAAGAAAAAGGGTTCCAGCATGAACAAGATACGTGTCGCAATCGTCGGTGTGGGCAACTGCGCCTCCTCGCTCGTTCAGGGCGTCCAGTTCTATGGCAACGCCGAGGGCAGCGACTTCATTCCCGGGCTGATGCACCTGGACCTCGCGGGCTATCGCCCGTCGGACATCGAGTTCAGCGCGGCCTTCGACGTGCATGCGCACAAGGTCGGCCGCGACCTCGGCGAAGCCATCTATGCGGAGCCCAACAACACCATCCGCTTTGCCGATGTGCCCAGGCTCGGCGTCACGGTGCAGCGCGGCCCTGTGCACGACGGCATCGGCACCTACCTGAAGGACGTGGTGCCGCTCGCACCGGGCAAGGCCCGGAACGTCGCAAAGATCCTGAAGGAGACGCGCACCGACGTGGTGGTGTCCTACCTGCCGGTGGGCTCCGAGAAGGCCACGCAGTGGTATGCGGAGCAGGTGCTGGAAGCGGGCTGCGCCTTCGTCAATTGCGTGCCGGTGTTCATCGCCTCGCGGCCCGAATGGGAGCGGCGCTTTGCCGAGCGCGGCCTGCCCATCATCGGCGACGACATCAAGTCGCAGGTGGGCGCCACCATCGTGCACCGCATCCTCACCGACCTGTTCAGGAAGCGCGGCGTGCGGCTCGACCGCACCTACCAGCTGAACTTCGGCGGCAACACCGACTTCCTCAACATGCTGGAGCGCGAGCGGCTGCTGTCCAAGAAGATCTCGAAGACGCAGGCCGTGACCAGTCAGCTGGGGCACCCCATGAAGGGCTCCGACGTGCACGTGGGGCCGAGCGACCACGTGCCGTGGCTGGCCGACCGCAAGTGGTGCTACATCCGCATGGAGGGCACGACCTTCGGCAACGTGCCGCTGCAGTGCGAGGTCAAGCTCGAGGTGTGGGATTCGCCGAACTCGGCCGGCGTGGTGATCGACGCAGTGCGCTGCGCGAAGCTCGCGATGGACCGGGGCGTGGGCGGCGCGGTGCTCGCGCCTTCGAGCTACTTCATGAAGTCGCCGCCGCAGCAGTTCACCGACGACGAGGCCCGCGAACTGGTCGAGGCTTTCATCCGCGGCGACGCCGAAGCCGCCGCGCCGCCCGTGCCGCGGCCGCGCATGCACCAGCCCGCCGCACGTCACGCCAAGGGGAGCAAGCTCGCATGATCGAGGCGGTCAAGTTCTGGAACGAACCCAACAACAAGTCGCACTGGGACCTCGAACTCGACCCCGGCTGGTCGGCCTACTCGCAGATGGTCAAGTTGGCCTCGCAGGCGGTGCGCGCCGAGAACGCCACGCTCACGCAGGTGCTGGGCGGGATCTCGCCGATCGATGCGCACTTCATGGCGGGGCTGCGCGACCGCGGCGTGCTCGACGGTCTCGATGCGGTCGCGGTGCACGGCTTTCCGCTCGACTGGAACAACTGGCAGATCCACGAGTGGCCCACGCGCATCGCGGAGATCGAAGCCGTCACGCACCTGCCGGTGTGGGTGACCGAGGTCGGCGTCTCGACCTTCGGCGCCGAGGAGGTACAGGAGTTCGGCCTCAGGCGAACGGCCGAACTGCTGATCGGCCGCGTGCCGCGCATCTACTGGTATTCGCTGTACGACCTGCCGCAGGCCTGGCCCGCCACCACGCGGCATCGCGAGGCCGAGGGCTCCAGCTACTACCGGCACTTCCACATGGGGCTGCTGCGCGAAGACGGCACGCCCAAGCGCGCGTGCGAGCAGTTCGCGGCCTGCACACCGGCCATGGGCATCTGCCAGTGGTTCCACTTCGAGGACCACCGCCTGGACGATGCGGTGCGATGGCTCGAGCGCCTGGGCGTGCGCCACCTGCGCACGGGCCTGAGCTGGGCCGACAGCTTTCGCCCGAACGCCGAGCAGTGGTTCGACCGCCAGATGCGCGCGATCGAAGATTTCGACGTCACGCTCACCTTCTGCTTCACGCCCGAGCACCGCGGCATCGCGCCGCACCACACGAGCCCGCCGCAGCAGCCGGAGGAGTTTGCCGAGTTCTGCGCGGCGATGGTCCGGCGCTACGCGTCCAGCCGGGCGTGCACGGTGATGCCGTTCGCCGATGCCGGCACCACGGCACCGCCGCGCGCGCCGGCACGCTGAACCACGGGAAGTTCGCCGGCCGAGAGCAGGCCGTCGAAGTACTCGATGGTCTTGCGCAGGCCCTCCTCCAGCTGCACGCTGGGCTGCCAGCCGAACATCTCCTTGGCGAGCCGGATGTCGGGCCGGCGCTGCAAGGGATCGTCCGACGGCAGCGGCGCGAACGCGAGCTTCGACGACGAGCCCGTGAGACGGATCACCAGCATCGCGAGCTCGCGCACGGTGAACTCCACCGGGTTGCCGATGTTCACCGGGCCCGCGCCTGTGCTGGACTCCATGAAGCGCTCGAGCCCCTCCACCAGGTCGTCGACGAAGCAGAAGCTGCGTGTCTGCAGGCCCTCGCCGTAGATGGTGATCGGATTGCCGCAAAGCGCCTGCACGATGAAGTTCGACACCACGCGGCCGTCCCGCGGATGCATGCGCGGACCATAGGTGTTGAAGATGCGCGCCACGCGGATGTCCACGCCGTGCTGGCGGTGGTAGTCGAAGAACAGCGTCTCGGCGCAGCGCTTGCCCTCGTCGTAGCAGCTGCGCACGCCGATGGGGTTGACCTTGCCCCAGTAGCTCTCGGGCTGCGGGTGCACGTCCGGGTCGCCATACACCTCGCTGGTCGAGGCCTGCAGGATGCGCGCATGCACGCGCTTGGCGAGGCCCAGCATGTTGATGGCGCCGTGCACGCTGGTCTTGGTGGTCTGCACCGGATCATGCTGGTAGTGCACCGGCGACGCGGGGCACGCGAGGTTGTAGACCTGGTCCACTTCCACGTACAGCGGCAGGGTCACGTCATGGCGCATGAGCTCGAAGTGCGGATTGCCGAGCAGGTGCTCCACGTTGCGCCGCGTGCCGGTGAAGAAGTTGTCCACGCACAGAACGTCGTGGCCCTGCGCCAGCAGGCGCTCGCACAGGTGGCTGCCCAGGAAGCCTGCGCCTCCGGTCACGAGGATGCGGCGTTGGGTGTTGTAGATGCGCATATCGTTCTCCTTGTTCCTTTTGTTCATTTACGCGCCGCACGGCGGGATCATTTCAGCGCCCGATGGCCAGGTAGTCGAAACCCTGCGAGCGGATCTCCGGGTCGTAGAGGTTGCGGCCATCGAAGATCAGCGGCTGGCGCAGCGCCGTCTTCAGCGCGCTGAAGCTCGGGCTCTTGAACGCCTTCCAGTCCGTGAGGACCACGAGCGCATCGGCGTCCTCGGCCGCCTGCATCGGGTTGTCGACATAGCTGAGGCGCGCCAGCAGCTCGGGCATGCCGTCGAGGTCGCTGGCAAGCACGCGGCGCGCCTCGGGGATGGCCACCGGATCGTGGGCGACCACCTCCGCCCCGCGCACCAGCAGGGCCTTGATCACGATGCGGCTCGGCGCTTCGCGCATGTCGTCGGTGTCGGGCTTGAAGGCCAGGCCCCAGATGCCGAAGCGCCGTCCGCGCAGGTCTTCGCCGAAGCGGCGCACGATCTTCTCGATCAGCACCAGCTTCTGGGCGTCGTTCACCGCGCGCACGGCCTCCAGCACGTGCAGCCGCTGGCCATGCGTGGCGGCGGTGTGCACCAGCGCCTGCACGTCCTTGGGAAAACAGCTGCCGCCGTAGCCCAGGCCCGCATAGAGAAAGCTGTAGCCGATGCGGGGATCGGAGCCGACGCCGCGGCGCACCTGCTCGATGTCGACGCCCACCTTCTCGGCGAGGTTGGCGAGTTCGTTCATGAAGCTGATGCGTGTGGCGAGCATCGCGTTGGCGGCGTACTTGGTGAATTCGGCCGCCTTCACGTCCATGTGGATCATGCGGTCGCGCTGGCGGTTGAACGGCGCATACAGGCGCGTCATCACCTCGCGCGCCTGGCGTCCCTCCTCGCCGGGTTCGGTTCCGACCACGATGCGGTCGGGCCGCATGAAGTCGTCGACCGCGGCGCCTTCCTTCAGGAACTCCGGGTTCGACACGATCGCCACGGGAACGCCGTGCAGGCCGCTGCCGGCCGCGTGGTCGCCATTGCTGCGCCGCTGCGACAACTCTTCCTCGATGGCGGCGCGCAGCTTGCCGGCAGTGCCCACCGGCACGGTCGACTTCTCCACCACCACCTTGAAGCCTTGCATGTGGCGCCCGATGCTGCGGCCCGCCGCGATCACGTACTGCAGATCGGCGCTGCCATCCTGGCCGGGCGGCGTGCCGGCCGCGATGAAGATCAGGTCGCCATGGTGCACGGCGCGCGCAACGTCGGTGGTGAAGTGCAGGCGCCCCGTGCGCACGTTGCGTTCGATGAGCTGCGGCAGTCCCTCTTCGTGGATCGGCACGCCACCCGACTGGAGGATCTCCACCTTGCGCTGGTCGACGTCGAAGCAGAAAACTTCATTGCCGAGCTCCGCCAGGCAGCTGCCCGTGACGAGACCCACATAGCCGGTACCGAGGACTGAGATTTTCATGAAAGGGGGCGGTGAAGTTCGCAGTTGCGTGTGGTGTAAGCGTGTTGAAAAAACCTAGCAGATTTTTTTCGGAGAAGGAACAGGACACCACCGTGGACCGAGGTTGATCCCATTGATGAGCAGGGCCTTGCCGCACACGCAGAAGCGAACGCCGACTGCACCGGGCACGCCGATTGCCGAGACACTCATCCGATGATGGCGATGAAGACGTGGAAACCCAATTTCAGCTGGATCACGCAGCAGCTCGCGGTGGGCGGCAGCTTTCCGTCCGAGCGCGCGCAAGAGCTTGCGAGTTCGTACGGCATCCGTGCGGTGGTCGACCTGCGCGAAGAGGCCAGGGACGACGAGGCCCTGCTCCAGCGGCACGGGATCACGCTGCTGCACCTGCCGACCGAGGACATGTGCGGCGTCGATGCTGCGCAGCTCGACCATGGCGTGGCCTTTGCCGATGCCGCGCTCGACCGCGGCGAACGCGTGCTGATCCATTGCGAGCACGGCATCGGCCGCTCGGCCACGCTCGCGCTCTGCGTGATGGTGTGGCGCGGCGAGGCGCCGCTGGATGCACTCGAACGCATGAAGAGCCGCAGGGCCCTGGTCTCGCCCTCGCCCGCGCAGTTCGCCTGCTGGAGCGAATGGCTGCGCCGCCATCGCGAACTTCAGCGCAAGGCCTGGGACATCCCCGATTTCGACGCGTTCCAGGCCATTGCATACCGCGACCTGCGGGGCCGCTGATGCTCGTCTATGGAGACGCCACGCGGCGGGAGCCGGTCGCGCGCAAGCTGGCGCGGCTGCGCACGCAGCTCGCGGCGGCGCGCGCCATGCCCCCCGGCATCGGGCGCCATGGCGTGCTCGTGGATGCCTTGATCGAGGCCGGCGAACTGGCACAAGGCCTCGCGGATGCGCGCTTCGAGGCCGAAGGAAAGCAGGATGCGCGTTCGCCCGAAACGGATGGCGCCATGGCATTGGCGATGGCCATGGCCGCGCTGTGCGCGAAGTCCTGGACCTCCGCTTTCTCAGGGCCCCTGCAAATGCTCGATGACCCGGTCACGCCGTGCGCGGCCGTGCTGCCTTCCATCGACATCGACGTGAAGCAGCCGGAAGGCTATGCGTTCTACGCGCTGTATCCCGAAAGCTACTTCGTCGCGGCGCAGCGGATGCAGCGCCGGCCCTGGCGCGTCATCGGGCTCCGAAGCATCGGCACCAGCCTGGCGGCCATGGTGGCGGTTGCACTGGGGGACCGCTCGCCCATCACCGTGCGGCCGACCGGCCACCCCTTCGATCGCCGTGTCGCCTGGCGCGGTGCACCGCTTTCGACGCGGGATGCGCATCACGCCATCGTCGACGAGGGGCCCGGTCTCTCGGGATCGTCGATGGCGGGCGTGGTGCGGCAGCTGCAGGGCGAAGGCGTGCCGCCGGAGCGCATCCATCTCTTTCCCGGCCACGGCAACGGGCCCGGCGCGCAGGCGAGCCCCGGCACGCGCGCGTTGTGGGCGCAGGCTCCGATGCATGGGGTGAGCACGGACGAACTGATCCTGCAGGCGGCCGATCCGGCCCATCGGCTGCAAAGCTGGGTCGAAGCCATCGTGGGCCCGCTGCACACGCCGCTCTTGGAAGTGACCGGCGGCGGATGGCGCGGTGCGCATGCAGGCGGCGAGCTTGCGCCGGCTCACCCGTGGCAGGAGCGCCGCAAGTTCCTGGCCCCCGCGCGCGACGGCAGCTGGCTCGTGAAGTTCATCGGGCTCGGACACGGCGCACGCGAGCGCTTCGGTTGCGCCAGGGCACTTGCGGAGGCGGGCTTCTCTCCCGCGGTGGCGGGGCTCTGCCACGGGTTCATGGTGGAGCGCTGGCACGGCGGCATGGCACCGCTCTCGGCGGGCCGCCTGGGTGACGCCGCCCTGCGTGCCCGGTTGGTCGCGCACCTGGCGCGCTACATCGCTTTCCGGGCCCGCACGTTTCCGGCGCCGGATGAAAGCGGCGCCTCCTTGCAGGCCTTGTGCGACATGGGCCGGCAGAACTGCAGCGAAGCCCTGGGCACCCACAGTGCGCATGCTTGGGACGGCTTCGCGCGCGACGCCACGCGGCTGGGGCATCGCGTGCAGCGCGTGCGCACCGACAACCGCATGCACGCATGGGAGTGGCTGGCGAGCAGCGCGGCCATCCTGAAGACCGATGCGGTGGACCATCACGCGGGCCACGACCTCGTCGGCTGCCAGGATCCGGCCTGGGACGTGGCAGGCGCCGCGGCCGAGTTCGGGCTTGCCGACTCCGAGGTGGCGCGGCTGCGCGACGGCCTCTTGCAAGAGGGCTGCGCGATCGACGCGGAACTGCTGGCCTTCTACATGCCCGCCTACCTCGCGTTCCAGCTCGGCCACTACGAAATGGCCGCGCAGGACGCCCGCGTTGCCGTCGAGCGGTCACGCCTCGCGGCCCAGCGCGAGCGCTATGCGTGCGCGTTGCGCCGTCATCTGGCACTGCGCTGAAGCCGCGCGCGAAAACCCCAGGAGGTGCTGCCGTGGTCCCCATGCAAAGCTATCGCTCCAAGGTGGCGGGGGTCTGGATCGTGCTGGCGCTTTCCTGCCTGCTGGCCTACATCGCGGCCCTGGCATTGCGCGGGCAAGACCCCGCCCTGTCGCATCTGATGCGCAGCCTTGCCACGGCCGTGGCCCTGGCCTTCGTCTGCATGGCGGTTCCGTGCCGCTATACGCTGCGGACCGAGGCGCTCAGCGTGCAGGCTGGCTTCTTCATTCGCCACATCCCGTACGCAGAGATCCTGGAAGCGACGCCGGCGCAAGGCTGGGCGTGGGCGCCGGCGCTGTCGTCCGACCGCATTCTTCTTCGCTGCGCCCATGGCGACTTGTGGGTGTCGCCGGTCCGGCAGCAGGAGTTCCTCGCCGACCTGCTCGAGCGATTGCCGGCGCGCCAGGCCCCGGGCCGCTTGTAGTCTGCGCAACCTGCCCACATGAGAAAGGTTCCTACGCAGCGCCAGCGAGGCCAACCGGAATCTTCGAGCCAGGTGGACAACACCAGCTCGACGACCTGGTTCACGTGGGTGCGAGTTTGGCGGCGGCCGTGGTGGCCGCCGCCTTTTTTGCGGGCATTTTCCTCTTGGTCGAAGATGACGACGCTTGATCTGCTGTTTGCGCGCGGTCCCCGGATGCGTCCGTTGCGGCGCGGCGTGGGTTTTGCCATTGTGGCGGTCGGCCTGGGCCTCCTCGCGTTCGAAGCGGTGGAAGCGATTGCGAGCGGCGATGCGCGCGTGCGCGGCGCCCTGGTGGGCGGCAGCCTTGCGGCACTGGCCACGGCGCTGGGCACGATCCCGGTGCTGCTGTCGCAGCAATTCTCCCAGCGCATCTACGACAGCATGCTGGGCTTCGGCGCGGGCGTGATGCTGGCGGCCACCTCGTTCTCGCTGGTGATTCCGGCCCTGCAGGCAGCGCGCTTGCAAGGTGCAGGGTCCTGGGGTGCGGGCGGCATCGTGGGTGCGGGCGTGCTGCTGGGTGCCGCACTGCTGCTGGCCATCGACCGGCTGGTGCCGCACGAGCACTTCGTGAAAGGACTGGAAGGTCCCAAGGCCATGAAATTGAAGCGGGTCTGGCTCTTCGTGCTGGCGATCGCGCTGCACAACCTGCCCGAAGGCCTGGCCATCGGCGTCGCCTTCGCGGGCTCCGATCCGGTGGCGGCCGGCGCGCTGGCGACCGGCATCTCGATCCAGGACGTTCCCGAAGGCATGGTGGTGGCGCTCGCGCTGCGCGGCGTGGGCTATGGGCGTCTCCTGTCCGTGGGCCTGGGCGTTGCATCGGGCCTGGTGGAACCCGCCATGGCCGTGCTGGGCGCGACCGTGGTCACGCTGATGGCCAGCCTGCTGCCGTGGGGGCTGGCGCTCGCAGCCGGGGCCATGCTGTTCGTCATCAGCCACGAGATCATTCCCGAATCCCACAGGCAAGGACACGAGGCGTTCGCGACCGGCGGATTGATGCTCGGCTTCGTGCTGATGATGGTGCTGGATACGGCGCTGGGCTGAGACCGAGGATGCCGGTCGTTCCAGAAGAACACGAAAGGAACATCCATGACCGCACTGGACCATTTGAACCTGGACGTCCTGCTGGCGCGCAGCGTGCTGCTGCGCGCAGACTACATGCGGGTGCAGAAGCGCATCAATGAAGCGCTCTCGCGCAGGAAGAGCGATGCCGCGAATGTCCCCGGCGACGAGGACTTCGACCAGCTCGTCAGGGCCATGAGCCGGTCGTTCTCGGCCGATGCGCGCTATCTCTCGAGCCTTTCCTGCGCGGTGCAGGGGATCATCGAGCGCGCGAAAGCAGCCGCCTGATCAGGCGCCGAGCGCGGGCTTGGCGATCATCAGCCAGAACAGCGCGAGGAAAAGAAAGAAGGCCGGCACGCCCAGTGCCACCCAGCACTTGAAGAAGAACCAGTAGCGCGGGCCCAGTGGCACGCCCTCGCGCGCCGCTTGGGCCGCCAGGTCGCGCAGCCGCATCTGCAGCCACACCACCGGCAGCCAGCACGCGATGGCCAGCGCATAGCAGGCCAGCGAGGCCATGAGCCACGGCGTGGACAGCGGCATGCCCATGCGGTGCACGAGCCAGAGCCCCGTGGCCGGCTGCAGCACGGCCGTGGTGGCGGTGAAAAGCCAGTCGGCGCGCACCACCATGCGCGACACCACCGCCACCGCCCGCACGTCGCGCGAGAGCGTGGTGGCCAGCAGGTAGAACGCCGATCCGATGCCGGTGCCGAACAGCAGGGTCGACGAGATCACGTGCACGTATTTCAGGACGAGGTATTCCATGGCGGGTTCAATCCGGTGTGGGCATTGCGCGACCCTTGGAGCGCGGGGGCGGCTCCATCGCCCAGAGCAGCGCGATGGCCGCGCACATCGGCAGGTTCTTGGAGAGCGGCCCGAACGGGTGCAGCCAGAATTCCGGCATCGCCCAGCTGATGGCCGCCGTGTAGAAACCGATCAACGCCAGCTGCAGCGGCCACAGCACGCGGGCGCGCCAGGCCGCCGGCAGGGCCAGCGTGCCGATGCCCAGCGCCAGGTCGAACACCGCCGCGCCGTCGAGCAGCAGTTCGGCCCACGCGCCGCTGGCCCCCACGCGGGCCAGCAATGCGAGGCTCTGGTCACGCGGATAGAGCCCGATGGACACCACGAAGGTCCAGATCCATACCAGCGCCACCGATGCGCGCAGCAACGGCAGCATCCATGCCAGCCAGGACGCGCGGCGCAGCGCCTCGGCACGGTGGGCGGGAACGAAGGCGCGATGCGAGCGCGGCGCGCGGCGCAGCCAGTGCGCGAAGTCGTCTGCGGGCGCGGTGTTGCCACGCAGCAGCATGCCCGCCGTGTCGGCATCGAGAAAGCTCGCCTCGAACTGTCCGGCCAGCCGCGCGCCGAAGCGGAACAGCCCTTCCGGGACCGGCAGCACCCATGCGGCGCGGGCATGGCCGAGCTGCACCCGCAGGTCGGCCAGGTAGCCGCGAAAGCTCACCGGCTCTGGGCCCACGAACGCGATGGTGCGGCTGCCCACGGGCTGCGCTTCGGCCAAGGCCAGCACGCCGGCCACCACGTCGTCCAGGTGAACCGGCTGCACTTGCTGCCGGCCACCGCCCGGAAGGACCAGCAGCGGCATCACGGCCAGCGCGGCAAAGAGCCCGGCGCTCGCACCGTCGTCGCCCCACACGAGCGAAGGCTGCACGATGGCCGATGCGACCCGGCATTGCCGCAGATGGTGGTCGGCCTGGCCCTTGCTGCGGTGATAGCCGCTGGCGGCGTCGGTTGCGGCGCCCAGCGCGGAGACCTGGATGACCAGCGCCACGCCGGCCGCAGCGCAGGCCTCGAAGAGTTGCACCGGGCCGCGGTGATGCACGGCATCGAACTCGCCCGCATGCCGCTCGCGCAGCACCCCGGCCGCATTGATGACGATATCGCCGCGGCGCAAGTGCCCGGCCCAGAACGAAGCCGGCGGAGCCTGGGCCAGGTCGGCGCAGATCCATTGCGTGTGCGCCTGCGGCCAGGTGGCCTGCGCGCGTGCGCTCCCGGGGTCGCGTGCGGTGCACAGCAGGTCGGCGCCGCGGTGGGCCAGGGCTTCGGCGAATGCGCGTCCGAGGAAGCCGGATGCGCCGACGATCACCACTCTCATCGCTCGTCTTTCGCGGTGCCGCGCCAGCCCCGGGCTTCAACGGCCGGCCGGACGGTTCGCCACCGCACAGCCCAGCGCAAGACCGACCGCGAAACTCGCGTACACCGCGGCCAGCGAGGCTTTGGACAGGTGGTGCTCGAAGCCCGGCGTCAGGCGCCTGGGCGTGGCCAGGAAGTCGACGGCACATGCGACACCTGCCGCCATACCCGCGCCCGACAACGCCGCGGGCAGCGATTGCGCGGGCCGCCGGTTGGCATGCAGCCAGGCATAGAGCACCGCCCAGAAAGTTGCGGAGCCGTGGTGGATGGCGTAGCCGAGCACCGTGTGGCGCAGCGTCGGCGACTTCCTGAACAACGCCTCGCGGTCCCATATCCAGTGGCTGATGGCGTTGTGGGGCGCCGAGGAGCTTCCCGCCTCGCGGCGGCCGCACACCGCCAGCGCCATGCTCGATGCCACGCTGGCGAAGGCGCCGGCGATGAGGCCGGTTCTGAGGACCGAACTCGCCGGGCTCCGGACGGACGTGTTCATCGGGCGATCTCCTTGCTTCATGCGCGGAGCTTGGACGCTCGGGGCTGCCCGGCGAGTGCGACGCGGAGCACGGCAACGTAGGCCTGCATCGCCGCGCGGCCGTCTCCAATGGCTGACGCACGGGGCCGCCGTGGCCGGCGATCTGGCGCCTCGCTGTTCTGTGTTTTCGCGACAGGCTTCCAAGCCGCCGTCCGACACCCTGTGCTATCGCCCCGGCGCAGCGTTCGGAAAAAACCGCACGGAAGGAAGACCGAGATGATCGAGAGAATGAAGGCTCAACAAGCGAGGAACGACGAGCGCGACAACCGGCGCGTCTTCCGGTGGGGCATTGGCGCGGCGATCTTCGTCTTCTTGCTGGCGCTGGCCTACAACTTCCTGACGCAGACGAGGGAGGAAGGCCCGGTCAAGCCCGAGACGCCGACACAGAGTGCGCCTGCGGGCACAGCGCCGCAGGCATCGCCGGAAAATACCGCACCAGCAAGTACCCCGGCCAAGTAGCGGTGCGGCGCAAGGCGCCGCGCCTCAGGAAGCCTCTTCCCAGCTCAGGAGGCCCATTTGCGTGGCCTCGCGGACCGCTTGCGTGCGCGACTTGACGTCCAGCTTGCGGTAGATGCTCTTGAGCTGGGCCTCGATCGTGTTGATGGAACGGTGCGTGTCCTCGGCGATCTGCCGGTTGCTTTGCCCCTCGGAAATGAGCCGCAGCACCTTCAGTTCGCGCGGCGACAAGAGGCCCTTCGAGGCCGCGGCGGGCCTGGGTTCGGCCGTCGCAGGCAAGGCGTCGAGGATGCGCCGCGCAATTGCCGATGCCGCCGGGGAGTTGCCGAGCTCGATCGATCGCATCAGCGAGGCGAGGTCCATGGCGTTGGCCTTTGCGAACATGTCGCGCACGGCGCCCGCGGCGGCTGCGGAGTTCACGCGCCAATCGTCGTTGGCCGCGGCACGCGGGAGCCTGCCGATCGCCGGCCCCCCCGCCTGCTGCCAGGAGGGATGCCGCTTGATCGTCGATTCGGTGTGCGTGATGGACATTTTCAATTGCTCGCCAGCGTTGGCGATCCGCAAGACTGGAACCTGGAGGCCGTCAACCTGCAAGTTCCTGGAACATGGATGAGACTGAATCGATGCTACGGAGAACGCCGGCTCCTGGCATCCGCTTTCGGGCCGCAGATGTGGCGCGCGTCACAAATTGGACAAAGTTGATACAACTTCAGGAACACGGCCGCGGCGCGCAGCCCCGGGGTTCGCGCGGCTCCAGGTCGTCGGGCGGCAGGTCGAAGTCGGTCGCCGCGAAGTCCGCGGGCACGTGCACGCCGTCGTCGTCGCGGCGCACAAGGCCGCGGTTCTCCATGTCGCGCATGGTCTTGTTGACCACCTCGCGCGAGAGGCCCGAATAGGACGCGATCACCGACTGGGTGATGCGCTTGTCATACGCGCCGGTCGTGGCGGGTGCCAGCTGCGTCAGCTGATGGAGCACGCGGCCCACGAGGTCTTCGGAGGACAGGGCGGAAATCCTCCGGAGCTGGCCGCGCATCAGGTTCATTCGCTTCATCGCGATATCGAGCAGCGCCATGGCCACGTGCGGGTGCCGCTCGCAAAGTTTTCGCATGGCGGAAATTGGAATGAGGTACACCGACGAAGGCAGCGCCGCGATCAGCGTCTGGGTGGACTGGTGGCGGTCTTCGGAAAGGGAGGAGCCGAGAAAGAAATCGTCCCGGCGGATGAACTCGGTGGTCACGTCGCCGCTGCCGGCGCGGCCATGCGCCACCACGCGCAAGAGGCCGCTGGCGACGCAGTAGAAGCGGTCGGTCCATTCGTCCACGGCAAGAACGGTTTCATTGCGCCGGTAGGAACGAAGCTCGCTGGCCTGGACCAGCGCCGCGCGTTCTGCAGGCGGCAGGCCCGAAACCAAAGTATTCAGATACATGTCCCGATGATGCGGGAAAGCCCCATGGGCGCCTACCCATGAATTAGGGATGACCCCTGGGACAACCCGGGAACACGCCTGACCTTGTTACAAATCAGCCTTCTTTCTTCAACGCACGCTGGCGCTCCCCGGCATCGGGAACGCTCTCCTGCAAGCCGCCGATGTGCGTCGATGCGAATTCCGCCCCCACATGGATGCCCTGCCCGTCGCGCCAGACCAGGCCTCGGCTTTCGAGGTCGCGCATGATCTTGTTGACCAGTTCGCGCGAGAGCCCCGAATAGGAGGCGATCACGGCCTGGGTGATGCGCTTGTCGAACCCGCCGGTGCTTGCGGGTGCGAGCTGGGTCAGTTGGTGAAGCACCCGCGCCACAAGGTCTTCGGACGAGAGCGAAGAGACCTTCTGCAACTGGCCGCGCAGCATCCTGATCCGCCTCGCCGCCATCTCGAACAAGGCCATGGCCACGTCGGGATGGGCTTCGCAGAGCCTGCGCATCGCGGGGATGGGGATCAGGTACACCGAGGACGGCAGCGCGGCGACCAGCGTCTGCGTGGCCCTGTGGCGGTCCTCCTGCAGGGTGGCGCCGAGGAAGAAATCGTTCCGATGGATGAAGTCGGTCGTCGCGTCGCCATCCGGGCCGCTGCCATGCTCCACCACGCGCAGGAGCCCGTTCGTCACGAAGTAGATGCTTCCGGTCCACTCCTGCGCCGCCAGCACGTTGTCGCTGCGGCGGTAGGAACGCAGCTCGCTGCATTCGATCAATGCCGCGCGTTCGGTCGGGGGCACATTGGCCATCAGCGGATGCAGGTACATGAGGTGTCCATATTGCGTCCGGGGACACGGAATCCAGCCCATTATTGACGCTCACACGCCCTGGAGGTGTCCATCGGTAAACCGTGCCGGGCGGCACGGACCGCTAGGGCAGGTTCTCGCGGAAGATCACCTGGCTGCGCGTGGTCTCTACGCCGCCGAGCGCCTCGCGCTTGTCGCGCAGGTTGGCGAAGATGCGCACGCAGTTCACGAGCGTGGTGTGCGGGCTCTGCGTGATCACCGCGTCCATACTGCCGTCGATCAGGAGCGTGCGCGTGTCGGGGGTGAGGCCGTGTCCGATGAAGACCACCTTCTGCTCGCGCCCGGCCTCCTTCAGTGCGCGCGCAACGCCGTCTGACGCACCGCCGATGTTGTAGATGCCGCCCATGTCGGGGTACTGCTCCAGCAGCGCGCGGGTCTGGCGGTAGTTCTTGCCGGCATCGTCCTGCCCTTCGCGCAGGCCCACCACTTGGAGTTTTGGAAACATCTCGTCGATGACGTGGAGGAAACCGGCCTCGCGCTCCTCGTGCGCCTTGTAGCTCAGGCTGCCCGCGATGAGCGCGACCTTGGCGGCGCGCGCGCCGATGAAGCGGCCGATGAGATAGCCCGCGGTGCGCCCGGCCGCGCGGTTGTCGAGCCCCACGAAGGCGGCGCGCTCCGAATTCGACAGGTCTGAAATCAGCGTGACCACCGGCACCCCGCGCGCAGCGAGCGCCGCCACCGCCTCGCGCACCGCGGGGTGCTCCAGTGCCATCATCGCGATGCCGTCGCAGCGCTGGCCATGGCGACGCAGCGCATCGGCCAGCTCGTGCGGGTTGAAGCTCTCGATGAAGACGGTGCGGCACTGCACGTTGAACGGCGCCCAGTGCTCCTGCGAATAGCCCACCATGTCGCCCAGCATGCGCAGGAACCGGTTGGTGCCCGCGGGCAGCAGGAACACCAGCCTGAGGGGCGGCGGCGTGAGCGCGGCGTAGAGCTCGGGCCCGGGCAGGTAGTCGAGGTCGCCCGCGGCCTTGAGCACGCGCTGCACGGTGGCGTCGCGCACGCCGGGGCGCCGGTTGAGCACGCGATCGACGGTGGCGGTCGACACCTGGGCGGCACGCGCGATGTCGACCACGCGGGCGCGGCGCGCATCGGTTGGAGGGTTCTCCCGCATACATCAAAAACCATCAAGCCAGAGTTTGACCTGGATCATGCAGGCTTTTATCTTCACTGGGCCCCGATTACAAGGATGCATCAGATTGCATCAACCGCATCACGGAGACAAGACATGACATCGCTGACCCGCCGCAGTGCATTGCGCACGCTTTCCGCCCTCCCCGCAGCCGGCATCGCGGCGGCCTTGCCGCGCATCGCGCGCGCGGCCGAGTTCTCCTACAAGTACGGCAACAACCTGCCGCTGACGCATCCGCTGAACATCCGCGCGCAGGAGGCGGCCGACCGCATCGCCAAGGAAACCAAGGGCCGCGTCGAGATCAAGATCTTTCCCAACAACCAGCTGGGCGGCGACACCGACATGCTGGCCCAGGTGCGCTCGGGCGGCATCGAGTTCTTCACGCCCTCGGCGCTGGTCATTGCCACGCTGGTGCCGGTGGCAGCCATCAATGCGGTGGGCTTTGCCTTCAACGACTACGCCCAGGTCTGGTCGGCCATGGACGGCAAGCTCGGCGCGCATGTGCGCGGTGCCATTGCCAAGTCGCGGCTCTACGCCTTCGAGAAGATGTGGGACAACGGCTTTCGCCAGACCACCAGCAGCAAGGCGCCGGTCACGAACGCGAAGGACATGGACGGCCTGAAGATCCGCGTGCCGGTGAGCCCGCTGTCGATCTCGATGTTCAAGGGCCTGGGCGCCGCACCCGCGAGCCTGCAGTTCAGCGAGGTCTACTCCGCCCTGCAGACCAGGATCGTCGATGCGCAGGAGAACCCGCTGCCGATCATCCAGGTCGCCAAGCTGTTCGAGGTGCAGAAGTTCTGCTCGCTCACCAACCACATCTGGGACGGCTACTGGTTCATTGCCAACGGACGTGCCTGGGAGGCACTGCCCGACGACCTGAAGACCATCGTCGCGCGCGCCATCAACGACGCCGGCATGCAGCAGCGCGACGACATCAGGAAGCTCAACGAGTCGGTCGTCGGCGACCTGCAGGCCAAGGGCCTCACCATCAACCGCCCGGTGGCCGAGAGCTTTCGCGCCAAGCTGCGCGAATCGGGTTTCTACGGCGAGTGGAAGGGCCGATTCGGCCCCGAAGCGTGGGCGCTGCTCGAAGGCGCGGTCGGCAAGCTGGCCTGACCGTCCATGGTGCATGAATCGACTTTCGAGGCCGCCCCGTTCGTGGGCGCGGGGCCGTCGGCCAACGCACTGAGCGGCATGGCGGGCCGCGCCGACCGCGTGCTGGGCGGCGTGGTGGAGGCGGTAGCCGCACTGCTGGTGCTGGCCGAAATCGGCGTGCTGTTCGCGGGCGTGGTGTCGCGCTATGTGTTCCATGCGCCGCTGGTGTGGTCGGACGAGCTCGCGTCCATTCTCTTTCTCTGGCTGTCGATGCTGGGCGCCGTGGTGGCATTGCGGCGAGGCGAGCACATGCGCATGACCGCGCTGCTGCAGAAGGTGGCGCCTTCGACGCGCGCGATGCTCGATGCCTTCGCCATCGCGGCCTCGATCGCTTTCCTGGTGCTGATCATCTGGCCGTCGATCGACTATGCACACGAAGAGTCGTTCATCGTCACGCCCGCATTGGAGATCAGCAACGCCTGGCGCGCCGCGGCCATTCCGGCCGGCATCGGCATCATGGTGGCGATGGCGCTGCTGCGTTTGCTGCGCGTGTGCACCGGGCGGCAGATCGCGGTGGCGGTGCTGGGCATGGCCGCGTTGGTCGGCGCCTTCTGGCTCGCTGCGCCGCTGTTCGGCGCGCTCGGCAAGTTCAACCTGGTGATCTTCTTCGTGGTGGTGGTGGCCGCCACCGTGCTCTCGGGCGTGCCCATCGCTTTCTCTTTCGCGCTGGCCACCTTCGGCTACCTGGCGCTGACCACGCGAACGCCGCTGCTGGTGATGGTGGGCCGGCTCGACGAAGGCATGTCGCACCTCATCCTGCTTGCAGTGCCGCTCTTCATCTTCCTGGGTGCACTGATCGAGATGACGGGCATGGCGCGCGCCATGATCCAGTTTCTTGCGAGCCTCTTGGGCCATGTGCGCGGCGGCCTCTCGTATGTGCTGATCGGCGCAATGTACCTGGTGTCGGGCATCTCGGGCTCCAAGATCGCCGACATGGCGGCCATCGCGCCCGTGCTGTTCCCGGAGATGGTCAAGCGCGGCGCCAAGCCCGGCGACCTGGTGGCGCTGCTCTCGGCAACGGGCGCGCAGACCGAGACCATTCCGCCGTCGATCGTGCTCATCACCATCGGCTCGGTCACGGGCATTTCGATTGCCGCGCTGTTCACCGGCGGGCTGCTGCCGGCGGTGGTGCTGGGCGCCGCGCTGTGCGTGGTGGTGTGGTGGCGCTACCGGCGCGAAGACCTCAGCGGTGTGCAGCGCCACAGCAAGCGCGAGATCGGCAAGCTGCTGCTGGTTGCGCTCCCGGCGGTGCTGCTGCCGTTCGTGATCCGCGCCGCCGTGGTCGAAGGCGTGGCCACCGCCACCGAGGTGTCGACCATCGGCATCGTGTACTCGGCGCTGGTCGGGCTCTTTGTCTACCGGCAGTTCGACTGGAAGCGGCTCAAGCCGATGCTGGTCGACACGGCATCGCTCTCGGGCGCGATCATCTTCATTGTCGGCTGCGCCACGGCCATGGCCTGGGGGCTCACGCAATCAGGCTTCTCGCAAGACCTGGCGCGCGTGATGGGCGCGCTGCCGGGCGGTGCCTACGGCTTCCTGGCGGTGTCGATCGTCGCCTTCATCGTGCTGGGCAGCGTGCTCGAGGGCATTCCGGCCATCGTGCTGTTCGGGCCCCTGCTGTTCCCCATTGCCAAGGCCGCGGGCGTGCACGAGGTGCACTACGCGATGGTCGTCATCTTCGCGATGGGCATCGGCCTTTTCGCGCCACCCTTCGGCGTGGGCTACTACGGCGCCTGCGCCGTGAGCAAGGTCAACCCCGACGAAGGCATCCGGCACATCTGGGGCTACATCGCCGCGATGCTGGTGGGCCTGGTGATCGTGGCCGCCTTCCCGTGGTTCTCGACCGGCTTCCTGAAGTTCTGACAACAACACACTCACATCAACGGAGCCAACCGCAATGAGTCGATTCCTCGGCGAGATCCGCCAGCTGGGCTATGTCGTGCACGACATCGAGGCCGCCATGGACTACTGGAGCACCACACTGGGCGTGGGCCCGTGGTTCTACAACCCGAAGGTGCCCATCAGGAACTACCGCTACAAGGGCGAGGCGCACGAGCCGCACAACTCGGTGGCGCTCGCCAATTCGGGCTACGTGCAGGTGGAGCTCATCCAGACGCGCAACGACGTGCCGTCGATGTACCGCGACTTCCTGCAGGCTGGGCGCACCGGGCTGCAGCACGTGGCCTACTGGACGGCCGACTACGACGCCGACCTGGCGCGCCTCACCGCCCAAGGCTTCAAGCCCGTGATGAGCGGAGAGGTGGGTGAGCGCGGCCGCTTCATCTACTTCGACACCGAATACCACCCCGGCACGGTGATCGAGCTCTCCGAAGTCGCAGGCCCCAAAGGCAAGATGTTCGACCTGATCCGCAGTGCCTCCGAAGGCTGGAACGGCAGCGAACCGGTGCGGCCCTTCCCCGACCTGAGCAAGCTGTGAGCACGTCGATGGCGCCTGCCGAACGCATCCATGCGCGCTACCTGATCGAAACCCCGCTGGAGCCGGCCGCGGTGGCCGAGGTGATGGCGGGCGAGCAATCGTGCGGCACCTTCACGCGTGTCGAAGGCGAGACCGATGCGCTGCGCGAACGCGCGCGGGCCACGGTCGAGGCCATCACCGAGCTTGCGCCTGCCGAGGCGCCCGCCCTGCCGAACGCGCTGCTCGAACGCAAGGGCACGCGCGGGCCGTGGCGGCGCGCGCATGTCGACATCTCGTTTCCGGTGGCGAACATCGGCGCCAACCTGCCGACGCTCGCGGCCACGGTGTCGGGCAACCTGTACGACCTGGGCGAGGTGACGGGCCTCCGGCTCGAATCGCTGCGCCTTCCTGCTGCCTACCGTGCACGCTTCGAGATGCCGCGCGCCGGTGTCGCGGGCACGCGGCGCACGACCGGTGTCGCAAGCGGTGCGCTGGTCGGCACGATCATCAAGCCGAACGTGGGACTCTCCGCGGCCGAGACCGCCGGGCTGGTTGCAAGGCTCTGCGCCGCGGGCGTCGACTTCATCAAGGACGACGAGGTCTGCGCCGACCCCGCGCATGCGCCGCTCGCCGAGCGCGTGCCGGCCGTGATGGACGTTGTGCGCGCGCACCAGCAGCGCACCGGCAAGCATGTGATGGTGGCGTTCAACATCACCGACGAAACCGATGCTATGAAGCGGCATGCCGACCTCGTCGAGCGCGAAGGCGGATCGTGCGTGATGGCCAGCCTCAACTGGTGCGGGCACGCCGGCATCCAGACCCTGCGGCGCCACACCGGGCTGGCACTGCACGGGCATCGCAACGGCTATGGCGCGCTGTCCAGGCATCCGCTGCTGGGCATTTCGTTCCAGGCCTACCAGACGCTGTGGCGGCTTGCGGGCGTGGACCACATGCACGTGCACGGCCTGCAGGGCAAGTTCTCGCAGCCCGATGCCGAGGTCATCGAATCGGCACGCGACTGCTTCACGCCGCTCACCGATGCCGCGGACGACCGCGTGATGCCCGCGTTCTCGTCGGGCCAGTGGGCCGGCACCGTGCCCGCAACCTGGGCCGCCATCGGCAGCGACGACCTGCTCTTCATGGCCGGCGGCGGCATCCTCGCGCATCCGGACGGTGCGGCGGCCGGCGTCGCCAGCATCCGCCAGGCCTGGTCGGCTGCGCGCGCGGGCACCGCGCTGGACGAAGCGGCGCGCAGCGCGCCCGAGCTGGCACGCGCCCTCTCCTTCTTCGGCAAGCCATGAGCACGGCTCCGGCCATCGTCTACTACGGCGATGATTTCACCGGCGCTACCGACACGCTCGGCACCGCGGCACGCGCCGGCTTGCGCACCCTGCTGTTCCTGAAGACGCCCGGCGCCGCGCGGCTCGCACAGGCCGGGCCGCTCGACGTGCTGGGCATCGCGGGCGCCGCGCGCGCCATGTCGCCGGAAGCCATGCAGGCCGAACTGGCACCTGTCGCCGCCCTGTTCCGATCGCTGGGCGCGCGCGTGCTGCACTACAAGACCTGCTCGACCTTCGACAGCGCGCCGCACATCGGCTCGATCGGCGCGGCGGTGCGCGCGCTGCGAGGCGCGGTCGAGCAGCCGTCGACCGCGATCGTGGGCGGCCAGCCCAACCTCGGGCGGCATTGCCTCTTCGGCAACCTGTTTGCCGCAGCCGGTGCCGGCGGCGAAGTGTTCCGCATCGATCGGCATCCGACCATGAGCCGGCACCCCGTCACGCCGATGCCTGAGGCGGACCTGCGGCTGCACCTGGCCGAGCAGGGCCTGGCCGATGTGCGTTCCATCCCTTTCACGGTGGCCTCGCAGGGGCCGGATGCGCTCGGCGAGGCATTGCGGCGCACGTTGCGCGCACCCGCATCCGGTGGCGCCCCACCCGGCGCCGTGCTGTTCGACGTGGCCGATGCCGCGCAGCTTGCCGCCATCGGCGAAGTGCTGTGGGCGCGGGCGCAGCGTGCCACGCTGCTTGCCGTCGGTCCGAGCAGCGTGGTCGATGCGCTGGCTGGCGCGCTGGGCACGCGCAACGTTGCTACGCCTGCGCCACGGCAAGTCGCGCCCGCACGCGGTGCGGTGCTGGTGCTGGCCGGCAGCCTCTCGCCCGTCACGGCGCGGCAGGTGGCGGCGGCAGCGTCCTTCGATGTCGTGTGGCTCGACGCCGCCGGACTCGCAGGCCGGAATGCAGCCACGTTGGAGCGCCACGCCCAAGAGATCGCGCAGGCCTTGGCGCAGGGCCGCCATGTGCTGGCTTGCACGCGACCCGGCGGACATCCGCTTGCCCTGAACCCGGTCGATGCCCGCGCGCTCTCCCTGGCCGGCGGCGAGCTGCTGGCCAGGGTGCTGGCCATGGCGCCGCTGCAGCGCATCGGCATTGCCGGTGGCGACACCTCGAGCCACGCCGTGCAGGCGCTCGACGCATGGGGACTCTCCTATGCGGCGGACATGGGTGCCGGTGCATCGCTGTGCCGCGTCCACAGCGACCTCGCGTCACTCGATGGCGTGGAGATCATGCTGAAGGGCGGCCAGATGGGTTCCGAGGACGTCTTCGAGCGGCTGGTGCGGGGCTGCGCCGCCTGACCCACTTGGCGATCCACCCCTGGGTACCCTGTTTTGAGGCGGCGGCCTACATCGCGGCCCGCCATTTGGACGCGAGACGGCCGACTCCCCGGTATTAATGTGAACTTTTCACATACAGATTGTTTTTGCCCGCGGAGCCACCGCGATTCGCAATAGCGATGGGAAGACTTTGCCGTCAGGACATTGGGCCGGCACCTTGGCAGTGTGGCGCCGCCCCTCGGAGAATCGAAATGCCGCTCTTTCTTTTGTTGAGGCTGCAACGGGTGCAGCTGCCTGTTCGCGTCACCGATCCGGACGAAGTCCGGCAAGTCTCGGTGCTTGTGGCCACCGGCCTGGTCGATGCCGACTTCGCCACCATCAAGTCCCGGGTGCGGCACGCCGTGATGCGCGTAGCCACAGTCACGCGCATCACGGAAGATGGCCTGGCCGAGATCGCAAGCACGGGCAAGACCCCCGCGCCCCCACAGGCCTTCATTCGCTTCGCCGGGGGATTGCGGCTGCTCTGATCCGGTCAAGCCGCGTTGCGGCGCAGGAACATATGCGTGGCCCGCTCGCCGGCTACTTGCCGGTCGCAGCGGTAGCCCAGCGCCGGAAGGTCCAGCCCTGCGAACAACGACTCGCCCTTTCCCAGCAGCACCGGCCGCACGGCCAGGTGCAGCTCGTCGATCAGCCCGGCCTTCAGGTACTCGCGCATGGTTGCGACGCCGCCGCCCACGCGCACGTCGCGCGCGCCCGCGGCGGCCTTTGCCAGCGCCAGGGCCTCATGGATGCCGCCAGTGACGAAATGGAAGGTGGTGCCGCCCCGCATCGCCAGCGGCGCACGGGCATGGTGGGTCAGCACGAAAACCGGAACGTGGTACGGCGGCTCGTCGCCCCACCAGCCCTTCCAGTTCTCGTCGGGCCAGGGACCGCGCACCGGTCCGAACATGTTGCGTCCCAGGATCCAGGCACCCATCTCCGCAAAGCCTTGTTCGGCCATGTCGTTGTCGACGCCGGTCTCGCCGTTGGCCGCGCCGGTTTGCTGCATCTGCTGCCAGACGCGCGTCGGAAAGAACCAGTCCATCAGTTCGGGACCCCGGACGCCCAGCGGATGTTGCAGGCTCTGGTCAGGGCCGGCGGCGAAACCATCGAGCGAAACGCCGAAGCTGCGCACGAGCAAGCGGGTCATGGTGTCGGTCTCCTGCAGGAAGAGCGCCAGTCTATCCATAGTCACAGTGGCAGACCTATTCCCAGCGCCCTTGATACGAGAAGGTCGGCAACTTCCAACCGAACCGAATGGCTTGCATGCGCAGCGCAAGGCCCACGGCGAAGCTGAACGTGGTGTTCAATGCGGGATTGAGGTCGAACGAGCGCAGGAGCAGAAAAAGGCAGCAGACCACCAGCGACACACTGGCATAAAGCTCGCGCTGGAACACGACAGGTATCTGGTTGCACAGCACGTCACGCACCACACCCCCGCAGATGCCCGTGATCATTCCAGCCATGACCACCACCGGCAGCGCATAGTCCAGGCGTAGCGCGATGTCACAGCCGATCAGCGAGAACGCAACCAAGCCCATCGCGTCGAGCGCCAGGAAAAGGCGTTTGAGCTTGTGCATGTGGGCAGCGATCAGCGTTGTGAACAGCCCCGCAGCAATCACCAAGCCGACGTATTCGGGGTGTTTCGTCCACCCGATAGGAAAGTTGCCCAGGATCACGTCGCGCACGGTCCCACCACCGAGCGCGGTGACGAAGGCGATCACCGCGACACCGAAGATGTCCATGCTGCGGCGCCCCGCCGCCAGCGCACCGGACATGGCTTCAGCCACGATGGCAACGACATAGATGAAGGTCATCATCATGCGGACGCCTCCGGCAAGAGGGGGCCGTGCCGCATGGCACTAACGATGAAAATGATAGACACAGAGGAACTCATGTTGCCGCTTCTTCGCGAGCAGCTTCAGGGCCGCGAGGCGCCGCCCACCGGCGACGACCTCGAAGTCCCCATCGTCGCCGAAAGGAATTACGGTGAGGTTCTGCAGGAGGCCCAGACGCCGGATGCTTGCCGCCAGCGCAGCGATCGACGTGCGCGCCTTGCGGCGCACGTTGCGCTTGGACGGCCGCGCGCGCAGCCGTGACAACGGCACCAGCACCATGTTCTGCGCAGGCATGGTCGCTTCAAAGGTGGAAACTTCTGGCGGATCAACAGTATTCATGATCGAACTCCTGTCCCATGTCGGGACGTTGGAAAACAAAACTGGAAAGAAACGAAAACCGGAACTGGATTCAGGGCGTGGGTCTGTGCAAAGGCGCTCTCCTTGGGTGTTGGGCTCCGCAGGGGCCGCGAAGCCCTTTCGCGGCCATACAGGCCGACTGGGGCCGGCGCGGGTGCGCCGTCAAGGGAGAACAGCGAAGGCGCTGGCGCGGCCCGCAGGCGAAGCCGAGGACACGGGCGCCGCAGCGGCCCTTGACGGGAGGAGCGCCCGCAGAGGCCAGGCAAGCCGCAGGCAGCGGCGCGCAGGTGGCGGGTACCGCCACTGGAGAGATGAGATCGAGGGAATCGGCCGGCACCGGCCGCCGGCCAGATGCACGCGCGCAGCGCGCATGCGAGTAGGAATAAAAAGGGGCCGAAGCCCCCTTCTCCCTTCTGCTACATCAGCCCGTGCTCTGCCATCGAATAGATGACGCAGCCGCCGACGATCAGGTGATCCAGCACCCGCACGTCCACCAGCATGAGCGCGGTCTTGAGGATCCGCGTGAGCGCTTCGTCGGCTGGTGACGGCTCTGCCTGTTGGGTCAGAGATCGGCGGAATTCAACAACGTGACAAAGAAAACACTCAAACCTAGTGGAAAAACGCAAGTTGATCGTGGCGACCCCGTGTCGCGATCAGGCTGAGCGCAGCGAGGTCGGTGCCTGACCAAGCACGTCAATGATTCCGACCAGATCTTCAAGATCTTCCGCGTGGCAGGGAATTGGAGTCGGCGCAAAACATCCTGCCATTGCTGTCGAGTTGCGGACTGACCGCGCACCAGACGTGGGTCGCCGCGCCCTTGCGGCACCGATTACAGGTCACGGGCTAGATCGACCACCGGCCGTCCGTTCTCATCGACCAAGCCGTTCTTCTTCAGCGTTTCCCTAGGATCTCTGAAAGATTCGCTTCACAGGTCCACCATCAGCACGTCGCCGTGCGCACGTGAACAGCACGGCAGGAACGCTTCGTTTCGGACCTTTTCCTGCGAGGTAAGGAACGAGTCACGATGGTCCACAATGCCTTCGAGCACTGGCGTCAGGCACGATCCGCACACTCCCTGCTGGCACGAAAACGCGACCTCGATGCCGCAGCGGGTCAAGGCCTGCAGCGCGCTCTCCGCGGCGGCGACGGTGATGCGTTTGCCGCTTCGCACGGCGATCAGCTCGAACGCGCGATCGCCACCGGACGTCGGCGCCACCGCCGCCGCCTGGAAGTACTCGTGATGCAGTCTCCTTTCATCCCAGCCGGCTGCCCGCGCGATGCCCAGCACGTGATCCATAAAGCCCTGAGGTCCGCACACATAGAGGTGCGCACCGGACGGTTGCGAGGCGAGCACGGCTCCGCCGTCGAAGGCGCTCTGTGCCTCGTCGTCCGAATACAGGTGTACCGCGTGCGCGAACGGCGCGCGCTGCAGTTCGTCGGCGAAGGCCATGCGGTCTCTCGATCGCGCGCAGTAGTGCAGCGCGAAACGCGCGCCGCTCGCATGCAACGCAGCGGCCATGCTCATGAGCGGTGTGATGCCGATTCCCCCTGCAATGAGAACCGAGCAGGAACTGTCCGGCCGTAGCGGGAAATTGTTCCTCGGCGCCGAGATCCGCAACGCGCTGCCTTCCCGCAGTTGCACATGCATCGCCTCGGACCCGCCGCGCGACGAGGCGGCGCGCAGCACCGCGATGCGATAGCTCCGCGGCGCACGGCTGGGCCCGTCGAGCAACGAGTACTGCCGCACGAAGCCGCTCACATGAACGTCGATATGCGCGCCGGCCTCGACGGCCGGCAGCGGTGCGGCGCCCGCCGCCCCGATCTCGAAGACACAGATGTCCCTCGCGACCTCCGCTCGGGCGACAATCCGCGTCTCGATCAGCGCAGCCTGCGTCATTCCGCACACACGCGGTTAGACAGCGTGCCCACACCTTCCACCTCGACCTCCACCACGTCGCCCACGCGCATGTACAGCGGCGGCTGCCGCTTGAAACCCACGCCGCCGGGCGTACCGGTGACGATGACGTCGCCGGGCTCCAATGCGGTAAAGGTCGAGATGTAGGCCACGAGGCTCGGCATCGAGAAGATCAGCTGCTCGGTGGTCGCGTGCTGCACCGTCTCGCCGTTCAACCGCGTGGTCAGGGCCAGCACCTGACCGTCGGCTATCTCGCCGCGCGTCACCATCCACGGGCCGAAACCGCCGGTCGCAGGAAAGTTCTTTCCGGGCGTCCATTGGGTGGTGTGAGCCTGCCAGTCGCGCACCGATCCGTCGTTGTACGGGGCATAGCCCGCGACGTGTGTCCATGCGTCTTCCTCCCGGATGCGTCGGCCGCCCGTGCCGATCACGATGGCGATCTCGCCCTCGTAGTCAAAGCAAGCCGACTCGGACGGCAGCACCAGAGGCTGGCCGTGACCGGCCTGCGAGGACGCCACGCGCAGGAAGATGGTCGGCTGGCCGGTCCTCTCGCGCTTAGCCTCGACGCGGTGCGCCTCATAGTTCAGGCCCACACAGAAGATGCGCGGCGCATCGGGCACGACAGGCAGCAGGCTGACGTCGCGCAGCGCGACATCCAGCAGGGCGCCCTCGGCCAGTGCCTCGATCCCGGGCAGCCCGAGTTGCGACAGCGCGCTGGGAAGGGTCGGAAACCGCCCCTGTGAAGCGGCCTGGAGATCGGCGATACGTTCGCCGACGAGCGCGCCCCAGCGCGCCTGTCCCTGATGGGAATAGCTCAGAAGTTTCATGGTCGGAAAAGACCCCTCTCCTCGAGGGGCGTGCGGAGGAAAAAGAAGAGAACTGCGCGGAGCGGCTACTCGGCGGTGATGCCGGCCGACTTGACGATCTTTCCCCACTTGTTGAACTCCGCGAGGAAATAGGTCTTGAACTGATCGGGCGTGCCGCCGCGCACGCTGGCGCCCTGGGAGGCCAGGATTTCCTGCAGCTCCTTCTCCTGGAGCGCGGCATTGGTCTCGTGCGACAGTCTGTCGATGATGGGGCGCGGCGTGTTCGCGGGCGCAAGCAGGCCGAACCAGGTGCCGGCCTCGAAGTCGGCGACGCCAGCCTGCTGCATGGTCGGCACCTGCGGGAACTGCGGTGACCTCTGCGTCGAGGTGATCGCGATGGCGCGAAGCTTGCCGCCCTTGACCAGCGGTGCCGAGGTGCTGAAGACGTCGAACATTAGGTCGATCTGGCCGGCGACGAGATCGACCAGCGCCGGTCCGCTGCCCTTGTACGGCACGTGCACCATGTCCACGCCGGCAAGCATCTTGAAGTACTCGCCCGCGAGGTGGGCGGCGCTGCCGTTGCCGAACGAGCCGTAAGAGAGCTTGCCGGGTTTGCCTTTGGCCTCGGCGATCAATTCGCTGACGCTGTTGACCTTGAGCTCGGGCTTGACTACTAGCAGCAGCGGCTGCGTCGCCACCAGCGTGATCGGATAGAAGGACTTGATTGGGTCGTAGCCGAGCTTGGGATAGACGTGCGGGGTTACCGCGAGCGGGCCCGCGGCGCTGAACAGCAGCGTGTAGCCATCGGCGGGCGCCTTGGCCACGAAGTCCTGCCCCAGGGTGCCGCCCGCGCCGGGGCGGTTCTCGACCACCACCGGCTGCCCTAACCGCTCGGACAGCGACTTGGCCATCAGCCGCCCCGTCTGGTCGGTCGAGCCCCCCACCGCATAGGGAATGATGAGCTTGATGGGCTTGCTCGGATAGGTGTCGGCGCGGGCGGTGGCGGCGCCGAGGAAGGCGCATGCGGCTAGGGCCAGCACTGCGGGCCATCGGAATCTCGTGGGGGTCATTGTTTGTCTCCTGGATGGGTATCTAAACGCGAAACGTGCAGCTACTTGACGATGGCTTCCACCTCCGAGCCTTCGGCGACGGTATGCGGCGCCCTGGCCGGCACGCGGCCGACGGTGTCGCCGAAGCGTTCGAGCATCACCTGCTCGAACGACACGCCCTCCGAGGCGAACCAGCTACCCGAACGCAGCCGGTAGGCTTCGTGCTTCAGCGGCGCCTCGGGCTCGATGCCGCGCGCGAGCGCCTTGGCGCCCGAGAGCACCGTGCGCCGGAAACGCACTACGGCGGCATCGGAGGGCGAGAGATGCTCCCGCGTGCGGTCGCTGATACGCCCCTGGCTGTCCTGGATCATCGCGTCCTGCTCGGCAACGCCGCGCACGCCGGTGAAGCTGATGTGCTTCTGGTGTGTGCGGTCGATCAGGTACTCGTTCGAGCGATTTCGGATCGGGATGTAGTTGGCGTCGACTTCAGCGATGACGCCGTGGCCTTCCTTGAACTTCGCGACCTCTTCCTCGCCCAGCGGCCGGTCGGGGTTCCAGGCGTAGGTGTAAATCCAGCAGTTCTCGTCGTCGATCGGCACCCAGGTGTAGCCGAAGTGGGTTTCGCCGGGCAACGTCGAGGGCGTGGTGCTGTGCGAGGGCAGCGCGAACTGCGCGCTGCGCCAGTAGCGCGCGCCGCCCTCTGCGCGCCGCGCGCCGCCCACCACAAATCCGACCTCGTGCTCGAGGATCGAGAACTGCGGCAGCGGGTCTTCGCGAATCCAGCGCAGCCGCTTTTCGTCGGCGGGTGCGTCGGCGTTTGCATTCGACGGCACGCTCGGCGCCGGCATGTGCAGGAACGAGAAGTGCGAGGTGTCGAGCGCACCTTCGATCGACTGAGCCCAATTGCATTCCTGCAGTTTCTTGGTCACATACCGGTGCGATTCAGGCAGATCTGCGAACTCGAGCTGCGGCACTTGAGGCAGTTCCCGCTCCCAAGGGTCGGGGCCCATGTAGGCCCAGACGATCCCGCCGTGCTCGCGTGTCGGGTAGGCCTTCAGGCGCAGCGTGTCGTGGTAGCTCGCGCCGGGCGGGACGTTCGGCAGTTCCACTGGGCGACCCTGCAGGTCGAACTGCCAGCCATGGAACACGCAGCGGATCGCGCAGTTCTCGTTGCGGCCGAAGTACAGGTCGGCGCCGCGGTGCGGACAGCGCGAGTCGACCAAGCCGACCACGCCATCGCTGTTGCGGAACGCGACCAGCCGTTCGCCCATGATGTTCACGCGCATCGGCGCGCCATCGGCTTCGGGCAGTTCGCGCGAAAGGGCCACCGGCTGCCAGAAGCGGCGGAAGAACTGCCCCATAGCTGTCTCGGCCCCGGTGCGGGTGAGCATGTCGTTGTCGGCTGCGCTGAGCATCTTCGGGTCTCCTTTAATTCGTTGTTGCAGCGGTTTTCGTTGCAGCGGTTTTCGTTGCATCGGTGTTCTCCGCGGCCGCATCACGGCGCGCACGCGGATCGCGGATGCCATGGCCCGCGGCCCACGCCAACGTGTCCAGCGTGTGGCCCGACGGCGCGTACTCGCAGCCGATCCAGCCCTTCCAGTCCATTTGTTCGATGAGTTCGAACAGGTAGAGAAAGCGGATCTCGCCTGTGCCCGGCTCGTTGCGGCCCGGCACGCTGCCGACCTGGATATGACCGATGTACGGCCACACCGCCTTCAACCGTTCGGCGATGGCGCCCTGCTCCATCTGGATGTGGAAAGTGTCGAAGCACAGCTTCACGTTGTCACGGCCCAGCGCCTGGACCACCTCCACGCCTTCTTCGATGCGGTGGTACAGAAAGTCGGGAAAGCGCGCGCGGCAGCAGGGCTCGAGGATCAGCGTCAGCCCGGCCATACGCGCCTGGTCGGCAGCCCAGCCGATGTTGTCCTTGAAGAGGTCCATGCAGCGAGCCCGGTCCATGCCAGGGGCAATGTTGCCGGGCATCACGTGGATCATCGGCCCACCGACCTGAGAGGCGTACTCGATGGCGGTGTGAATGCTCTGCCTGAATTTCTGCTCGGCGCCCGGCAGCGCCGCATACCCACGCTCGCCGGCGTCCCAGTCGAAAGGTGAGAGGATCTGCACCAGCTGCAGGCCGTTGGCGTCGAGCCGGGCCGCGATCTCGCGCGCCGGGTACTCGTAGGGGAAGGCGACCTCCACGCCCTGGAAGCCCGCCTTGGCGGCGGCTTCGTATCGTTCGAGCATGGGGTATTCGGTGAAGAGCCACCGTAGGTTCGGATCGAATCGGAGCATCGTGTCTATGTGCGTTTATTTGCGGGATGAAGGGCATCGTAGGTAGCCGGCATTGCTAAGACAAGCTAGACTTTTTAATGTCGAAGTGAGCTTGTCTTATGAATATCGGAAACGTCACCTTCCGCCAGCTGCGCGCCTTCGTCGCCATCGCCGATGCCGGAAGCTTCGCCGCAGCGGCCGGCCGACTGCACCTCACGCCTTCGGCGCTGAGCCTGCTGATCCGCGATCTCGAACGGAACATGGGCGTGCGCCTGTTCGATCGGACCACGCGCTCCACGGCGCTCTCGCTGGCGGGCAGCGAGTTCTATCCGCTCGCACGGCAGGTGCTCGACGACCTCTCGCGCGCGCTGGAGAGCACGCAGGACCTGGAGCAAAAGAAGCGCGGCACGGTACGCATCGCATGCACGCCTCTGTATGCCGCGACCACGTTGCCCGAGATGATCCTTCGCTACCGCCGCCGGTACCCTGCCATCGCGGTCTACGTGCTTGACTCGCTCAACCAGCAGGCCACCGCGCGGGTGGTGAGCGGCGAGGCCGACCTGGGCATCGCACCGCAACGCCAGACGCCGCCCGAGCTGACACAGCAGAGCCTCATGCGTGACCGCATGCGCCTGGTGTGCCGCCCCGACCACCCGCTCGCCGCGCGAAGCCGCGTGAGTTGGGCCCAGGCACTGCAGCATCCTTTCGTGAGTCTCACGCCCGATTTCACGAACCGCCTGCAGGCCGACCTCTTCAAGCACTCGGCCTCGCTCGCGCTGCACCCGGCGCACGAGGTCTCGTTCATCACGACCGCGCTTGGCATGGTGAGGGGCGGCTTCGGTATCACAGCCCAGCCGAGCCAAGCCTTGCCGTTGCTCGAGTCCTTTGGCCTTGTCTCGCGGCCTCTTCTGTCGCCGACCGTCGATCGGCACCTGTCGCTCTTCTGTCCGCGCGCGCGAGCTCTGTCACCCGCAGCAGAAAGCTTCAGAGACTTTTTGATCGGAGAGTTATTGGAGTCCGACGACGGCCTGTGAAGGGGTCAGATGCTCAGGGAAAGCTCTCGAGTTCTCCTCCCGACGCGCCGGAAAAAAAGTACAACATCAAAACGACAAATACAACGCGACAAAGCGAAACTCGACACAGTTGCCTCGATCACCATGAATGAGGTTTCCGGGGTCGGGCGAAAACTGGGAACGGGAACGGAGCATCTCAATGCTCGTACCTCACAAGGTCGCGGCCTTCAGCGGCGACATGGCGCGATGATCTCCTGCCCGATGACCAAATCACGGCGGCCTCACCGACGATCTGGCAAGGCAGTCCGAGTACCAGCGCATCGAACTGCGGCCAGCTCAGTGTCAGCGTTCCATTGATATTTTTTCGCCAAGTGAACTTGCCGCTGTTCAACAGCCTTGCCAACCATCCGCGGGTTGGCGAAGAGGTAGACATAGTGCGGGCGTGCAGGGCCGAACACCAACACAACTCGGGTCAGAGCAGCCTCGGTGCCGGCACGCATGTCCCGCGGTTGCACCGCCATCCCAGATGGACTCGGCGCGGATCACAACGCAAGATCTCGCGAAGCCAGGCGGCGCTCGCCGCTGCGGCCGCTTGACGGCCAGTTCACGACCACTGTGGTCGCGCCGCGCTTGAGTTCGATCCGGATGTCAGGTGCTGCCGGCGAAGGGGTCGCACCGAGATGCACGGGCACGAGCGCCGCCTTGGCGTGATCCCGCTGCATGTCCATAGTCGTCTCGCCAGAGTCGGCGCTGGGCAACCGTTGACCGCCTTGCTCGATCCATCGGCGCAACAGGTTCGCATTGATTCCATTGGCCAATGCCACTGAGGCGATCGACGCGACGGACCGAGAGTAGGCGGCGACCAGGTTTGCCTTGAACCCCGGTTTGACGACACCTAAGCTCGTTCAATAGGTACGCGACACTCAGCGTGCCCTTACCTTGCCCGTGGCCGGAGCGCCACTTACGCACGAGATCGGCGTTCAGCCCATGCGCGATGGCAACCTGGAGATCGCGAGGCAAGTCGCACTTGGTGCCTAACGCACTTCGTTAATGTAGACGTGGTCCTTGGTTAACGCACGTCGCACGCCCACGATAGTTGGAACGTTGGACTGATCGAAAGCAACTTCCTCGATCATCATGATGGCAGCAGGTGTCTGTATACCAAGAAGCCTAGCATCATCAGCCGAGGCGAGTTCCGCGCTGAGTTCTTCTCTCACTGCCGAAATTTTAATCCCGTACCGCTCGACAAGATAGGTGTAGACGAGTTGAGGAACGTCTTCGTTCTTAAGGGGAAAATCCGGCACGCGTTCAGCCGCCAGAATGAAAGTGTCGAGCATTACCGGCTGTGCGTTCACCAAGCGAAGTCGCTCGAGTCGAATAACGTCCGCGTCGGCGTCCAGTCCAAGCTTTTCCTGCACCACGGAGTTCGCCTTTTCACGCACTACAGCAAGCACCCGAGCTTCGGAATGGACCAGCGAGCCGTCTCGTCTGTGCAGTCGGAAGTACTTAAAGAAGTACCTCAGTCCTCGGTGTGCAGTGCGCCCGGTAACGACAGTTCCGGTCTTGCGTCGACGGCTCAACAGCCCCTCTGCTGCGAGATCAAGCAGAGCGCGCCTCACTGTTCCGACTGCGACACCCATGGTGTTGGCCAGCGAGATCTCGCTGGGCAACACATGACCTGGGGGCCAAGCCCCCAGGTCGATGGCCTCGGAAATCTGGCGCTTGACTACTTCGTGCAGCGGCGAACTCGACAGTTCAGTGATGCGCTGCACAGGCGAGTTATCGCCTGCTGCCTGCGCGGATCGTTCTTCGACTTCGAGCATCTGTTCCCGTCCGGTGACTCAACTGTAATGTTTATATTTTGCCAGTAATAGGTCGCACGTTTGTGCTCGGTCGATGGCCTAGTTGTGAAGCTTCAATAGGTTGTATCCGGTGTTCATCCGGATTGGGTTTGAGAGACTGGAAGTCGCCAAACACCCAATCCACTCAGGACGCCCAACCGGATGAACACCCATAAGCATGCCCGACTTACCTTTGCCCGCCGAATCGAGATGGTCAAACAGATGACCTTGGAAGGCCTGGATGCCGTGCGAGCCGCAGCCGCACACGGCGTCACTGCGCCAACGGCCAGGAAGTGGCTCGGTCGTTATCTGGCCGGCGGCGAAGCCGCGTTGGCCGATGCGTCCTCCAGGCCCACGCGCTCGCCCAGGGCCATCGATGCGGGCAAGGCCTTGCTCATCGTCGAGCTGCGCAAACGCCGAATGCTGCAGGCTCGCATCGCCCGCAGCGTGGGCGTCTCGGAGTCCACTGTCAGTCGCGTCCTGGCGCGAGCGGGCATGTCCAGGTTGAGCGATCTGGAGCCTGTCGAAGCGGTCGTGCGCTATGAACACGAGGCGCCCGGCGATCTGCTGCACATCGACACCAAGAAGCTTGGGCGCATCGTGCGGCCCAGCCACCGTGTCACAGGAAACCGGCGCGACTCGGTCGATGGAGCAGGCTGGGAGACGCTGTTCGTGGCCATCGACGACCATGCAAGGCTGGCATTCACCGCCATGCACCCGGACGAAAAGCAAGCGCAGGCGGTCCTGTTCCTGCGCAATGCGGTGGCCTATTACGCCCGCCTGGGCATCATCGTCAAGCGGTTGCTCACGGACAACGGCCCAGCGTTTCGCTCGCGCGAGTTCAGGGCAACCTGCACGGAACTGGGCATCAAGCACAGCTTCACGCGACCCTACCGGCCGCAGACCAATGGCAAGGCCGAGAGGTTCATCCAGTCCGCGCTGCGAGAGTGGGCCTACGGCTGGACCTACCAGAACTCGGCCCATCGAACCGATGCCCTGGCAAGCTGGCAGCACCACTACAACTGGCATCGCCCGCACAGCGGTATCGGCGGCGTCGCGCCCATCTCCAGAATCAACTCGTCAAGAAACAACCTCTTGACGCTTCACACCTAGTCGCCTACGGGGGGCCGAATCCGCCACCGCCGGGCGTCTGGATCTCGAAAACGTCGCCCGAGTGCATTTCGGCCTGGCCGATGTGGTCCAGCACCTCGACTGTTCCGTCCCCTCGAAACACTCGGTTTAATCCAGTTCTTCCCGTCTCTCCACCGCCTGCTCCGAAGGAGCCTTGCCTGCGTCCGTTTGACAAGATGCTTGCGGTCATCGGCTCCAAGAACTTGATTCGCCGCACGCCGCCGTTTCCACCGAACCAACGCCCTCTTCCACCCGAGTTCGCAAGGATTTCGAAGCTTTGCAAGCGCACGGGGAAGCGAAACTCTAGGATCTCTGGGTCGGTCAGGCGCGAGTTGGTCATATTGGATTGAACAACACTCGTTCCGTTGAAACCGTCCACCAGGACGCCATCCTTGTCCAGGATGCCGCCAGCGCCCGAGCCGCCGGCAATAGTCTCGTAGTACTGATAGGTGCTGTTGCCAAAGGTGAAGTTGTTCATCGTGCACTGGCTTCCCGCAGTCGTGCCCAACGCGCCATACAACGCATTTGTGATGCAGGTAGAGGTTTCGACGTTGCCAGCAACGACTGACGCCGGGTACACCGGGTTGAGCATGGATCCCTCTGGCACGATCACCTTCAACGGCTTCATGCAGCCGGCATTGAGAGGGATGTCGTCGCCGACGAGCGATCTGAACACATACAACACCGCTGCCATGCACACCGCACGCGGCGCGTTGAAGTTATTCGATTGCTGACCGGACGTGCCGGTGAAATCGATGACAGCATTTCGGGCTGCGATGTCGACGTCGATTCGTACCTGGATTTGCGCGCCGTTGTCCAGCGGGAGTGTGAACGTCCCACCCCTTAGCTTGCTGATGACACGTCGCACAGCTTCTTCGGCATTGTCCTGTACGTGACCCATATACGCCTCAACGACATTGAGCCCGAACTGATCGACCATCTTCTCTAGTTCGCGCATACCCTTCAGATTGGCGGCGATCTGGGCGTGGATGTCGGCAATATTCTGCTGTGGATTTCGGCTGGGATACTTGCCGCTCTTCAGCAAGTCGATGAGTTCGGCCTCACGGAACACGCCGCCCGAGACCAGTTTGAAGTTGTCGATGCGAACGCCTTCTTCGTCAATCGATTTCGAGAACGGGGGCATCGATCCTGGCGTCGTGCCGCCGATGTCGGCATGGTGACCACGGGATCCAACGAAAAATGAAGGCGCGGAGCGATCCTCATTCAGATATACGGGCGTGATGACCGTCACATCGGGAAGGTGCGTGCCGCCGTGATACGGATCGTTGAGGGCATAGACGTCGCCCGGCGCCATGTGCCCTCCATTCTTCCGGATGATTGTCTTGATGCTCTCGCCCATCGAGCCGAGATGAACCGGCATATGCGGCGCATTGGCGATGAGATTGCCCTGCGCGTCGAACAGCGCACACGAGAAGTCCAGTCGCTCCTTGATGTTGACGGAGTACGCTGTATTTTGCAGTTGGAGACCCATCTGCTCTGCGATGTTCATGAAGAGATTGTTGAAGACCTCCAGCAAGACCGGATCCACCCTGGTGCCCAGAGCGTACGTCACCTTTCTTGGTAGTCGCCGTTCCATCTCGATGTGATCGAGCGCGGTGATCCTTGCTTCCCATCCGGGCTCCACCACCGTCGTCGCGTTCTTCTCCGCAACTATGGCCGGTCCGCCAATCACATCGCCCGGCCGCATGTCCTCGCGCAGGATCAATGCTGCCTGGTGCCACTCACCGCTCGAGAAGACACGAATCGTATTCCTGCGAGGAGTATCTCTCACGGCGTTAAGCGGACGCGCCTCCTCATGGGCTTCATCACCTGTCACGACGGCTTCAACCGACACGGCTTCGACGATGAGACCCTTGCCTTCCATCAGAAACGAGAAACGCTGCCGATAGGCGTGTTCGAAAGCCGATCGGACCGCGGCGATACCGCCGGCCGGCACGACCAGTGCCGAGTCACTTCCTTCGTAGCGCACGTGGATGCGCGGGTGAAGAACCGTGGCGCCCCCGGGCACCTGTTGGCGCACGAGCTCCGAACGCGCAACCTCTGCGAGCGCATCCAATTTATCGTTGATCTCCGCCAGCGAAGATTCAGCAAGAGGCAATTCCACGGCTTGCTCGCGCATGACACTCTGGTCGGCCAGTCCCATTCCATAGGCCGAGAGTACGCCAGCCATCGGATGCACGAACACTTTGCTCATGCCCAGGGCGTCTGCCACGAGACACGCATGCTGCCCACCGGCACCGCCGAAGCACTGCAACGTATAGCGCGTCACATCGTAGCCGCGCGCCACCGAGATTTTCTTGATCGCGTTTGCCATCTGCTGCACGGCGATCTCGATGAATCCCTCGGCAACCGACTCAGGCGTACGGCCTGTTTGGGTGGCCAATGCTTCGAACCTGGACTTGACTGCATCCAGGCTCAAAGGCTCGTTGGCGTCTGGGCCAAAGAGCTTGGGAAAGTAGTCCGGCTGGATCTTCCCGAGCATGACGTTGGCATCGGTCACGGCAAGCGGACCTCCGCGGCGGTAGCTTGCCGGGCCCGGATTGGCTCCGGCGCTTTCCGGGCCGACACGGAATCGCGAACCGTCAAACTCGAGGATGGATCCGCCGCCGGCTGCCACGGTATGGATGCTCATCATCGGCGCTCGCATCCGGACGCCCGCGACCTGAGTCTCGAACTCGCGCTCGAACTCCCCGGCGTAATGTGAGACGTCGGTCGATGTGCCGCCCATGTCGAATCCAATCACCTTCTCATGGTCGGCCAGCGCGGCTGTACGCGCCATCCCAACGATTCCGCCGGCTGGGCCAGACAGAATGGCGTCCTTACCTTGGAATGAGCGAGCGTCGGTCAGGCCGCCCGAGGACTGCATGAAGAACAGTTTGACGCCTGGCATCTCACTAGCCACTTGGTCGACGTAGCGCCGCAGAATCGGGGAAAGATACGCGTCCACCACGGTGGTGTCACCGCGGCTCACGAACTTCATCATCGGACTGGTTTCGTGAGATGTGCTGATCTGCGTAAAGCCAGACGCCTCGGCCAGCCGCTTGGCCGCCATCTCGTGTGCGGTGAAACGGTAGCCATGCATGAAAACAATTGCGACGCTTCGCAGGCCCGCGGCATGTGCTTGCAGGAGCTCGGCACGTAAGGCGGCTTCATCCAATGCTTTGACTATCTCGCCGCGCGCGCCGACGCGCTCGTCGGCCTCGATGACGCGGCTGTACAGCAGCTCCGGCATGACGATGTGACGATCGAACAGGCGGGGGCGATTCTGGTACGCAATCCGCAGCGCATCTCGGAATCCTCGGGTGGTTACCAGCAGCGTTGGCTCACCCTTGCGCTCCAGCAATGCGTTCGTCGCCACCGTCGTGCCCATCTTCACGCACTCGACCTGGTCGGGGGTCACTGGCACGCCAGCTGTCAGGCCCAGCAGATGCCGGATCCCAGCCACCGCTGCATCACGGTACTGCTCAGGGTTCTCCGACAGCAACTTGTGTGTGACAAGCGAACCGTCCGGACGTTTGGCGACAATGTCTGTAAAGGTGCCTCCGCGGTCAATCCAGAACTGCCATTTTTTGGTCGAGGCTCCGCGTTGAAGATCATTTGTCGGTGTAGTCATCGTGGTCGATCGGAAATGGTGAGTTACTCGGTTCCGCAGATCTCGAGGATTGCGATCATGTAGATTCGGATCATGTCCAGGTAGTCGGCAATGTCGACACGTTCGTCGGGCATCGTGTTGTAGCGACCGCCGGGACCGCAAACCACGCCTTCCATTCCGGCTGCCGCATACAAATGACCCGCGTCCGTTCCGAAGAACCCAGCGGGCTTGATGGCGCCAGTCGGTTGTTCCGTGCCGCGCACTTTCCTGAATGCCGCGTTGACGACCTTGACGATGCGAGAGTTCTTGTCGACCTCGAAGGGCGGCATGGTCGGGCGCCCCGTGTGCTTCTCGGCGAAGACGGTGGCTTTCAGACCATGATGCTCTTGCTCGAGCGTGTCCAGCAATCGCCGCAGGTCGCCCAAAGCATCGGCTTCAGTCTGGCCCGGTGCGTAGCGACACACGCCACGCAAGCGAACAAAGTCCGACACCTGCGGCGGACGCCATCCGTGCAGGTCCCTGCCTAGTGCGCCATTGACGATGCCGACGTGGCCGCGGTTGATCGATCGATGCTCCTCGCTCTTTGCGTTGCTGAAGGTCATGGCATTGATTCGCGGGATCAATGCGCACGCTGCCGCAATGGCATCGACTGCTTCTTCGCGCTTGGACAGATGGCGAGTGACACCTGTCAACTCGATCGTGTACGACAGCGAGGCTGCGTGCATCGTTACCGCGGACAGGTCGGTCGGCTCGCTGTTGATGAAGTAGTCTGCACGTACGCCCTGCTGAATGGCCGCCAGTGTCCCGACGCCCCCCTGAAGCTCGCCGACCACGAAGGTGAGCACGACGTCGCCCTTGACCCTGACGCCGGCGTCGATCAATGTCTTCACCGCGCAGAAGTACGCAGCATCACCGGCCTTCATGTTCGACACACCGATGCCATAGATGAACTTGTCGTCCACCGTGCCGGCCCATGGGTCGACCGTCCACCCCTCCGAGACGGGGTTCGTGTCGAGATGGCCGTTGAACAGCAGGCTCTTTCCGCCGCCGGTGCCCTTCCAGGTGCCGATTGCGTTCACGCGGGTTTCGTTGACGGAGGTCAGAGCTGCCTCGAGGCCGAGGGAGCGCATCTGCTCGACCATGTATTGCGCCAGCACGCGCTCGTCATCGGTTTCTGGATAGCTCTTGTGCTGCACCATCCTGGCGAGAAACTCGAGGGCAGCGGACTCGTCAACATGGTCCAGCAACTGATCAACGTTCATGGGGCAACTTCCAATTCAGGAGCAAGGCTGGCGTAGTCGCCAACCGGAGTGGGTACGGCGTCGAGCAAGGAGCGCGTGTAGGCATGCCGCGATGGAGAATCCACCTCGGCGGATTCGAGGAGGTCGACCAGGTCGCCCCGGTACATGACGGCGATGCGATGGGCAATCTGGCGCACGAGGTTCAGGTCATGGGTGATGAACAGGTAGGCGGTGCCGAACTGCTTTTGCAACTCGATGAGAAGCTCAACCACCGACGCCTGCACGGAGACGTCGAGCGCCGAGGTAATCTCGTCGCAAATAACCAGTTTGGGACGTGACGCGAATGCGCGGGCAATTGCGACCCGTTGCTTCTCACCGCCCGAGAGCTGATGCGGGAAGCGGTTCATGTACTCACGCGGCAGGCGTACCTGTTCCAGGAGGTCGCCGATGATCTGTGTGTATTGGCCTGACGGCGTGTCGGTGTACAGCTTCAACGGTCGCGACAGGATGTCTCGCACGCGTTGGCGCGGATTGAGCGAGGCGTCGGGGTGCTGGAAGATCATCTGCACATCCCGCCGGTAGAGCTTCCCCATGTCCTTCGCGCCGTCAATCTGTTTGCCTGCGAAGAAGAGCTGGCCCTCGAAGGGACTGAGGCCGGTCAGGGCCTTGGCCAACGTCGACTTGCCGGAACCGGACTCACCCACCACGCCGAGAATCTCACCGGGCTTGACCGCAATGCTGATGGCACGGTTGCCGACGACGCTGGCTTTGCGCTTGCCGAGCAACCTGGCGAATGCCGAGACGCCGCCATAGGTCACGCTCAGCGCTTTGGCTTCGACCAACGCTTGGCCGCCGGTCTTTGGGGGGGGCGCCAACGAGGCGGTGATCGGGCCGAGGCACGGCGCCGATCAGCCGCTTCGTATAGGGATCGGCTGGATGGGTGAACACCTGTTCCACGTCGCCTTGCTCGACGATGACGCCTTTGTGGATCACTGCCACCCGGTCGGCCACCTGGGAGACCAGTGCAAGGTCGTGCGAGATGTACAGTGAGGCAACGTGCGTTTCGGCCTGGAGCTCGGCGAAAAGATCAAGGATCTGCCGTCCAGTGATGACATCCAACGCGGTGGTCGGCTCGTCGAAGATGATGCATTCCGGCCTGCACGCGAAGGCTGTGGCGATCACGACGCGCTGCTTTTCTCCACCGGACGCTTCGTGTGGGTAACGGCGCATCATCCCCGTCGGGTCCTTGAGGCCGACGCGGTGGAGCATGGCAATGCCCTCCACGGCTGCCTGCTTGCGGGTCAGGTTTCGATGCCGGACCAACACTTCCGTCAGCTGCTCCCCGAGCGACAGGGTTGGATTCAGAGAGGTACTCGGATCCTGGAACACCATGCTGATGCGGCGCCCTCGAATGGAATCGATTTGCTTCGGAGTGACCTTCAATAGGTCTTCGCCGACCAGCTTGATGCTCCCGCTTGTCTCGATGGCGTTACCCGCGAGGTAGCGCATGATCGACCAGGCGAGCGAAGTCTTCCCGGAGCCGGACTCGCCAACGAGGCCGAGCACTTCGCCGCGATCGATCGTTAGGTTGAGATTGGCCAGTGCATGGAAGCGACCGTTCGGTGTCGCATAGTCGAGCGAGTAGTCTTTGACTTCAAGGACGTGATCCATGATAGGCCTCAGGTTTTGGGGTTGAGGGCATCACGAAGACCGTCGCCCAGAAGGTTGAAGCCGATGGCGACCATCGCCACGGCGGCGCTCGGCCAGAGGATCATCCAAGGGCTCAAGTGCATGAACTTGCGAGCCTCGGCGGCCATCAGGCCCCACTCGGACGCGGGAGGTTGTGCGCCTAAGCCGAGGAAGCTCAGCGTCGCGAAAAGCATGACCGCGAAGGCCACGCGGATCGTCATCTCGACAACGACGGGCGCCACCACGTTCGGCAGCATCTCACGCAGGACGACGTACAGACTTGATTCGCCGCGTGCGATTGCGGCACTGACGAAGTCCTGCTTGCGGATCGCCAGCGCCACGGAGCGGGTGATGCGGGTCATGCTCGGCACGAACGCGATGGCAATGGCCAGCACCGCGTTGATCTCGCCCTTGCCCATCAGGTTGACGATGAGCAGCGCGAACAGCAGGCTCGGGATGGCCATGACAGCGTCGATCGTACGCATCACGATCTCGTCGAATCGACCGCCGAGGAAGGCGCACAAGGTCCCGATGAAGGCGCCGATCAAGCTGCCGATGGCAGTGGCCATGAACGCCAGAACGACCGTGGCGCGAGCGCCGTAGAGAATTCGGCTCAGCAAATCCCGTCCGTACTGGTCGGTGCCTAGCCAGTTTGCCGCGCTGGGTCCCTTGTAGCGCGACAGCGGTGCCATGTCGTCGGGACTGTGAGGCGCCAGATAAGGGCCGAACAGCACCATCACCATGACGAGCCCGATGATCAGCATCCCAAGCTTGCCTTGCGGCGAGCGCATGAGGCGCGCGAAGAAATGGTTGGATCCGAGCTTTCCCGCCGAAGAAGACGCGACGCTGGGCTTTTCGCTCTGGAGCGGTGTGGCAATATCACTCATACTGAATCCTCTTGTCGAGCGCCGCGTAGGCCATATCAGCGACGAAGTTCACGACGCAATAGGTCGCGGCCATGATGAGGGCACCGGCCTGGATGGCGGGCAGATCACGGTTCTGGATGGCAACGATCAGTTGGCGTCCGATGCCTGGGAGTGCAAAGATTTCTTCAACGACGATGACCCCACCCAGGAGGTAGCCCACGTCAAGGGCAACGATCGTGATTGTGGGTAGAAGCGAGTTGCGCAAGCCGTGCTTGAAGAGGACCGCATGTTTCGACAGGCCCTTGAGACGGGCCGACCGGATGTAGTCCATGTGCAGCACATCAACCAGCTCGGAGCGGACCATCCGCGACACGTGCGCAATCAAGATGACCGAGACCGTGATCACAGGCAGCGCCAGATGCCGAAGTCCGCCGGAAAAGCTCTCCGAAAGCGGGATGTAGCCGGTCGCGGGAAGGATCTGCCAGAAGTCGGCAAAGACCAGCACCAGCAGCGTCGCCGTCACGAACTCTGGAAGCGACACGCCGACGTACGACACGACGCTCACAAGTACGTCGGCAATCTTGCCGCGGCGCACGGCCGCGATGATGCCCAGCGGGACGGCGATCATCAGCATGAAGCTGATCGACAGGAAGGCCAGGGTCAGCGAACGACCCAATGCCTCCATCATCACCGGAGCGACGGCTTGCCCGGTGCGCATCGACTCGCCGAAGTCACCGCGGATCGCTCCGGTGAACCAGTGCAGGTATTGCTGCCAAAGCGGGGCATCGAGACCCAACTGATCTCGCAACGCCTGCAGCGCATCGGGTGTGGCGTTTTCACCCAGCATCATCACCGCAGGATCGGCGGGCAATACCTGGGTAATGACGAAGACAAGGATCGACACGACGAGGAGCGTGTAGACGCTCAGTCCGATCCGTTTGAGGAAGTAGCTTAGCGACATGGTTGCTCCAAGCGAGGGCGTGCTTTAGGCGCGCTTCGGGGCGCCGTCACCCAGCGAAACGTAGTCGAGACGGTAGACCAGGCCACGCGGGTTGACCTGGTAGCCCTCGACATAGCTGCGCTTGGCGCGAAGCAGATCGAAGTACACCGGAATGATGGAAGGCACTTCGTCCGTCATGAGTCTTTGCGCTTCGGCGTACAACTCGGTGCGCTTCTTCGTGTCCGCCGTCGCGCGTGCGTCGGCCACCAGCTTGTCGAAGATCGCGTTGTTCCAGTGCGTCTCGTTCCAGGAAGCGTTCGACGTGTACAACAGAGAGAAGATCGAATCGACGGTCGGCTGCATGTTGTAGAAGCCGACGTAGAAGTTGCCTTTCTTCCAGACCTGTTCCAGATAAGTGGCATGCGGCATCGTCTGCACATTGATGTTGAAGCCAGCAGGCTTGGCCATTTCTCGAAGGGCAACGGCCATTTGCGTGCGGATCGACGGATTGTCGGATGCGATCAGTGTGACGGTGAGGCCCTTGTCGTGGCCCGCTTCGGCCAGCAGCTTCTTCGCCTGCGCAATGTCCCGCTTGCGCGGCGGCATTTCCTTGTAGAAGGAGTAGGACGGACTGACGGGGTTGTCGTTCGCAACGGTGCCGTAGCCTTCGGCGACGAAGTCCACCATTGCGGGGCGGTCGACGGTCAATGCGAGCGCCTTGCGGACCCGCACGTCGTTGAATGGTTTCTGGTTGCACCCGAGATTGATGTTGCAGAACACGCCCGACGGCAGCTTCAGGGCGTTCACACCAGATGCAGCCTTTAAACGCGCGAACTCAGCGGGCTGCACCAGCGCCATCAGATCGGTATCGCCAGCGATCAGTGCGGAACCCTCGGCTGTCGCGTCTGGATATACCCGGACTTCAATGCGATCGAGGTAGGGGCGCGCCTTGTCGTAGTAAGCCTCGTTGCGCGCGACAACAACTATGCGCTCCGGCTCGAAGGTCACGAGCTTGAAGGGCCCTGTGCCGATGGCTTCGCGATTGAGTCTGTCCAAGCCTTTCTGCAGCACGGACGCCGGAACGATCTTGGCGCTCGGGAATGCCAGAGCGACGGGCAGATCCGCGTAGGGCGACGACAGGACGAACACCACGGTGCCCTTGTCAGGAGCGCTCACGCTCGCGATCGGGCCGATGTTCTGGCGACCCGGCGAGGCCGTCTTTGCATCCAGGATGGCCTGAAAGCTCGCGACAACGTCCGCGGACGTGCAAGCCGAGCCGTCATGAAACACGAGGCCGGAGCGCAGCTTGAAGGTCCATTGAGTGAGATCGGGAGAACTGGTCCAGGACTGGGCGAGATCGGCCTCGGGGGCCATCGTCGGGCCAATCCGGGTGAGCCCGGAGTACAGGAGTTCGGCAACCAGGTATTCCGGCGTCACGCGCGCCACCAAGGGGTTCAGCTTGTTGACAGCCTGGTTGATGCTGACGCGCAGCGTGCCGCCGCGCTTTTGCGGGCCGGCAGCAAAGGCCGATGACATGGGAAGAGACAGCGCAGCCAACGAGGCGGCGGCCCCGAAGAAATCGCGACGGTTCGCAGCAACAAGGGTGTTCATGTGGAATCGCTGAGTGGGTAGTTGCCCTCGGGAAGCGGAGTGCAAATGCGCTGGCAAACGGAGGTATCCGTCTGGCCATGTGCATTACTATAAAGTTTATTGTTTTTTGAAATAGAGGGGAAACAGCGTCTTGACAGATTGACTTATTTCACGTATCCAACGAGATGCACTCCCGTCTTGGACGGCGCACTGCGACCACGTGGGCGACTAGGCGATGGAATCGCGTCGGTTCTTGACGAAGCGTGGCCACGCCGCCACCCCACGGGGCACTACGTGTTGCTGCGACGAGGGCCGCGAGATTGACGGGGTCAATCACCGCCTGCGCAATGTGTACCTACTGCTCCGGAGTCGGCCGCCGAGCGGGACGCAACCAATACATTGAGCATGACGTTCACGCTTTACGCGCGCTCACCGGCCCGCAACGAACCTTTCTGAGTAGAAAAAGAAGTTGCCTCACTATCGCCAGTCGACGCCACAGCGCCTAGGACCAATGAGCAGCCTGGAGGACCTCGAGCAGTACGCGTCGCACTTCTGCGATGGCTGCATCGCGCAGTGCATCGGTTCGCCACCCGACTTCCACCGCGTAGCGCGGCATAGTCAACGGACAGGCAAACATCTGCAGTCCCGTTCGCGCCGCGATCGCCGAGGCGGCATGTTTGGGAATCGTCGCGATGGCGTCGCTGCCAAACAGAAGGTGAGGAAGCGCGGCGAAGTGCGTCGTCGAGGCGACCACGCGGCGCGGTCGCCCGATGGCCGCAAGCACCTCGTCCACCACGCCGATGAAGCCGCCGGAGGAAATGAGCAAGTGGTCTCTGCGGACGTACTCCGGCAAGGTCAATCCTCGTGTGGACGGTGCATACGCAGGATCCATAAGGCACGCGTAGCGGCCCTGGCCAATCGCCTCGTGGCCAAGCAGAGGAGAGGATAGGCCGCCCGACACCACAGCGACATCGGCGAGCCGCGCTTGCAGCATGTTGCCCACCACCAGGCTGTGCGTCTGGCGGAACGCCAACCGCAATCCGGGTGCTCGGGCCGCCACCGCATCGATGAACAGCCGTCCGAACGCAACCTCGAAGTCGTCTGACAAGCCGACAACGATCGAGCGGCCGTGGAAGTCATTGCCACCGCTGCGGCTCATGGACAAGCTCTGGCGACACTTGTTGAGCCCCTCGCTGATCAGAGGTTTGAGTTCTTGCGCCCTTAGCGTCGGCACCAGGCCGCGGCCGGTGCGAGTAAAGAGTTGATCGCCATAGGTCTTGCGCAGCCTTGCAAGGGCCGCGCTCACAGCCGATTGAGTCAGCCCCAATCTCACCCCCGCTCGCGTAGCGCCGCCCTCTTCGTACAGGGCTTCGAAGACCTTCAGAATGTTCAGATCAACAGCGCTGATATCAATCATGGTCATATCAATCACAAGCAGAACGGTGTTGATTGATTTTGCCGTGGATTCAATACTCGCAATATTCCTTCACACATTCCATCTCCCATGGCCAAAACCAAAGTAGCCGCGCTTCAAGTCGGCGCTCTTCTCACTGGAAAAAAAACTACTCTGGACCTCGTGCTGGGCTTCGAGGAAGGGATTATTGAATCGGGCGCGTCCGTGGTGGTGATGCCGGAAGCACTGCTGGGGGGCTATCCGAAGGGCGAGATCTTCGGCACGCGCCTGGGGTATCGGCTTCCGGAGGGGCGTGAGGCCTATGGACGCTACTACAACAATGCCATCGACGTTCCCGGGCCGGAAACAGATGCGCTCGCGGACCTCTCGCGCCGGGCAAAGGCTAGTCTGGTGGTCGGCGTGATCGAGCGCGGCGGCAATACCCTCTACTGCTCCGCCCTGTTCTTCGAGCCTGATGGCGGGCTGATGGCTAAGCATCGCAAGTTGATGCCGACCGGCACCGAACGCCTGATCTGGGGCCAAGGCGACGGTTCAACGCTTCCGATCGTTGATTCAGCCGCAGGTCGCCTGGGTGCTGCCATCTGCTGGGAAAACCACATGCCACTGCTGCGGACGGCAATGTATGCGAAGGGGGTGCAGATCTGGTGTGCACCGACGGTGGACGAGCGCGATATCTGGCAATGTTCCATGCGCCACATCGCGCACGAGGGACGCTCCTTCGTGATCAGTGCGTGTCAAGTGCAACAGTCGCCGTCCCAACTTGGAATCGAGGTGCCGAATTGGGAGCCATCCCGCCCCCTGATCCGCGGAGGCAGCCTGATCGTCGGACCGTACGGCGATGTGTTGGCTGGTCCCCTCTTCAACGAGGTCGGGCTGGTCGTAGCCGAGATCGACACCGAGGAACTAGTGCGCGCGCGATACGACTTCGACGTGGTGGGGCACTACGCACGACCGGACGTTTTCACATTGAGCGTGGACACGAGGCAGAAGCGCCCGGTCGAATTCAACTGAGCCTGAGGCAATGAGCGCACAGTTGCCGATGTTGATCGTCCAGATGGGACGCCCGCCGCACGACGTGAGTGAAGCGCTGGGCGAACAACCGGACTGGTTCCTCGCCGCGCTCGCTCCCGCGAACCTCGACCTGCTGGTGGTGCGCCCGCACATGGGCGAGCCGTTGCCGCAACCGGGCAGCTTTGCTGGCGCGGTCGTTACTGGCTCATGGCACATGGTGACCGATCTCCATGACTGGAGTGAACGCACGGCCGAGTGGATCCGCCAGCTGGTTGCTGCGGATGTGCCGCTGCTCGGCGTCTGCTACGGACACCAACTCATGTCCCACGCCCTTGGCGGAGTTGTGGGCTACCACCCGGGAGGTCGGGAACTGGGCCTCCAGACAATTCGAGTGCTGCAGGAGGGTATCAACGACCCTCTCTTGGCAAGCATCCCCGGCGAGTTTCCGGCACTACTGACGCATGCGCAGACGGTGCTGGTCAAGCCACCCGGCGCAGTGGTCCTGGGTGCCTCGGAACATGATGAGCACCAGATTCTTCGCTACGGCCCAAATGCCTTTTCAATTCAGTTTCATCCGGAGTTCACGCCGGCGATCATGTCGTTGTGCATCCAGCGGCGCAAAACCATTTTTGAACAAGAAGGCGCAGACGTCGAACAGTTGCTCTTCAAGCTTGCGCCTACGCCCGATGCACATGCGATTCTCGTGAAGTTCGCCATAACAGCCGCACAGGTCTCGACTGACTCGCGGTAACTTTGGCGACCTCGGCGACCTCCAGCGGACGGGATTACAGAGGTGTGCTCGCACCTTCCCGCAGAGATCGAACGAGCTGCAGGCTACGTGGCGATCCGCGCGTTGAACCCTATGCGGTGGCGGCAATTACAAAGGACCCACGCCGGTTCGTCGGTGAGCGCCGTGTGCGACTTCGACTCCACAATTCCGCACAAGCTCGACATCGAGCAGTCAGTGCAAATCGAAGGCATTTCGCAATTTGCAAGCGCGCAGAAACCTTTGCACGCCATAGTCAGTTAGGAAGATTTGCCAACGCGGTTCGTTTTTTCACTGGCGATGGCGTGAACAAGCCGAAGTAAAGACGGCTGCAGAATCCGAACCTCGAAATCGCGACGCGGGATCGCGAGTTGCGCCATGATAAGTCCGCTAACACAGTTCAACACGAAAGCATAATCCAAGTCTGGATCGCTGGATCCAAGTTTCAAAAAGCTATCCCGCATCAGGCGGGAGTGGATCTTTCCCCATTTCACTAGTACGCTACCCAACTCGAGGTCACGTGACCCAGCGAGCGTAAGTTCGGTGATCGCCATGCCCATTGCATGGTCATTGACCATATATTTGATGTTGTGCTCCGCAAGCACCGTCGCGAACTGATCGGCATCATCTGCGCACTTCACAAGTTTAGGTGTGACGAGAGTAATGTTGTTTGCAATTCGACGGCAAACATCCTCAGCGAGTGCGCACATCAGAGCACTTCGGGAGCCGAAGTAATAGTTGACCGAGCCATGACTTGCATTGGCTTCGACTGAAACCGCTCGCAAGGTTACAGCGTGATGCCCGTCGCGAACCAACACACGAAGCGCCGCTGCGATCAAGTCTTTGTGACGCTGAGATCCACGCGCGCTCAGTGGCAAATCTGGTTCAGCAAAGGCACTCACAGAAGGCTCTTAAAAGTCGTTTGGACCAATCAGCTTAGCAGAAGAAAACGCAGGTCCTGACTGCGCGGTAAGGATGGTGCGTGCGCACCGTACCTGTCCATACCCGCGCTCGCGCTTCGCATTGCCTCCTTGAGATCACTCCATAGACGCCATCGCGACAGCGCTCGGGTAAGTACTAGTTCCGTCCGATCCCGCGGCAGCTAGATTACCCAGACCGAAACTTATCCACTTGGAGTACTTTCTTGATGACATCAACGAGCTTCACGCGGCGGCACTTTGCCCGCATCGCGACCTGGGCAGTGGCTGGGTTAGGTCTTTCAAGACACGCACTTGCGCAAAACCAGCGGCCTGCGCTGAAAGGCCAAGTGGTGAAAATCGCGGTGATCGAACCCTTGTCCGGGCTGATGGGCTCCGTCGGCACAAGCCTGCTGAAGTCGTATCAGTACCTAGCGGAACAATTCAGCGCCTCCAATCCCGCGGGCGTGAAATTCGAGATTGTTGGCTTCGATAACAAGTTGAGTCCAACCGAAACTCTCGGAGCGCTTAAGAGTGCGATGGACCAAGATATTCGATTCATTGCGCAAGGCACCGGTTCAGCGCCGGCGCTGGCGTTAATCAACGCGATCGAGAAGCACAATCAGCGCAATCCAGGCAAAGAGGTCATTTACCTGAATCATGCCGCGACCGACCCCGAATTGACCGGCAGCAACTGCAGCTATTGGCATTTTCGCTTTGAGGCTGACACCGCCATGAAAATGGAGGCGTTGACGAGCTTCATCAAAGACCGGCCATCGGTCAAGAAGGTCTACCTGATCAACCAGAATTATTCCTCTGGCATTCAGATTGCAGAGGCCGCCAAGGCGGGTTTGCGAGCGAAGCGGCCCGATGTCGAAATTGTTGGCGACGACCGTCATCCGCTTGCGCAGATACGCGATTTTTCACCCTACATGACAAAAGTTCGCGCTTCCGGGGCGGACACGATCATTACAGGAAGCTGGGGAACAGACCTTTCACTGCTGATCAAGGCCGCAGAAGAAAGTGGCTGGAAAGGCACTTTCTACACCTACTACGCCGTAGTCGCAGGCACCCCAACAGCCCTGCGCCAAGTTGATGACAATCGCGTTTTTCAGGTCGCCTACAGCCACTACAACATGGGCGGTCAAATGAACGTCTGGATGAAAGAATTCCAAAAACGATTCAACGAGGATTTCTACACGCACGGTGTTGCGCTGGTCTTCGAGTTGTTGAGCAAATCAATCCAGCAGGCGCAATCTGCGGAAGTGCTTCGCGTCGCAGAGCAAATGGAAGGCGCCAAATTCAAGGGCTTCAACGGCATGGTCGAAATGAGAAAGTCGGACCATCAACTCCAGCAGCCGTTGTTTGTAACCGTCTGGACAAGCGTCAGCGCTCAAGTTCCCTACAGCGCCGAAGGCACCGGGAAGACATTCGCTCCCGTTCGCGAGTTCACCGCTGACGAGGTTTCACGACCTTCAACCTGTCGAATGGCTCGCCCCTGAGCGACCTTCAACATCGTCAAGTCAAAAAATTTTACCCTGAACTACTCCACTTGGAGCACAAGTGCGAAACCATGAATCACTATTCCAACACGCTTTTTGATCTTGAAGGTTCCACCGCTCTCATTACGGGCGGGTCACGAGGCATCGGACTTCAAATTGCCGAAGCGCTCGGGAGTGCCGGTGCGCGGCTCATGCTGACCGCCAGAAAGGAGGCCGAACTCGAGGCTGCAGCCGCCCATCTGCGAAAGCGTGGCATCGAGGCTTCCTGGATCGCGGCTGATTCGAGCGACCCGTCCGAAGTTCAGCGCGTTTGCAGCAGGACTTTCGACACGCTCGGTCATTTGGACATCTTGGTCAACAACGCGGGGACTTCCTGGGGTGCCTCGGCTGAGACCCACACGCTTCAGGCATGGGACCGCGTCATGAACCTCAATATCAGAAGTCTTTTTCTGTTTAGCCAACAGGCTGCCGTGGGAAGCATGATCCCGCGCAAGCGCGGTCGCATCATCAACATCGCCTCAATTGCTGGGCTCGGCGGGAATCCGGCGCCGATGGAATGCGTCGCCTACAACACCAGCAAAGGAGCCGTCATCACGTTCACCCGTGCACTTGCTGCCGAATGGGGCAAGCATGGAATCAACGTCAATGCGATCTCTCCCGGGCTGTTCCCAAGCAAGATGGCCGATGGGGTGATTGCAGCGTTCGGTGAGGAAAGAATCATCAGCACCACGCCTCTTGGACGTCTGGGCGACCCAGACGACCTCAAAGGCGCTGCTCTTTTGCTGGCTTCTGCAGCCGGAAAACACATGACCGGCCATGCCATTGTCGTCGATGGCGGCACCAGTGCGGTGATCGGCGCGTGAATGCAGAAATCCCTATTCGCCCACGAACGAAAGATTACCCATGACGTTTGATTACGAACCATCCCAGTTGACGCAGCGTGATGAACTGCTCTACGCATGCCAAGAGTTGACCCCCATCCTACAGGCGGCAAACGACACCGTAGAAAAAGAACGACATCTGCCGAACGAACTTGCCGAAAGACTGGCTCAGGCCGGCCTCTATCGAATGTTCGTTCCACGCGCGCTCGGCGGTCTGGAGGCGGACGTGCATACATTTGTGGCCGTCGTAGAAAAGCTGGCGCAAGCCAATGCTGCGGCGGCATGGTGCACGTTTATCTCGAACACGTCGACCATCATCGGGGGCTATCTCCCCAGTCCCGAAGCGAAATTACTCTTCGAGAATCCGAACATCAAAATGGCCGGCGTATTTGCGCCGCGCGGGACTGCGGTCCGCACGGTCGTCGACGGGGTACCCGGCTTCCTGGTGAATGGCAGTTGGATGTGGGGCTCCGCCTCGTACAACGCTGATTTCATCACCGGTGGGTGCATGATTTTGGGCGAGGATGGAAAGCCAGAAAAATTGGCGGACGGAACACTTGAAAATCGTTCCATGGTTTTTCGGGCGGAGCAAGTATCGATAGCCGACACGTGGCACACGCTCGGTTTGCGCGGAACAGGGAGCAATGAATACAGCGTCAAAGATGCGTTCGTCCCTGCCGGCCTGTCGGCATCCATCCTGACCGACGTGCCGATCCCAGGTGCGTTGTTCAAGTTTCCGGTGTTTTGCATTCTGGGCGTCGGCATTGCGGCGGTGGCGCTCGGCATTGCGCGTCTGGCCATCGACAGCCTGATTGAGCTCGCAACAAAAAAGACGCCCCAAGGCAGCGCCCGTCTTCTGGCAGAGCGCGCCTCAACTCAGCAGCATGTCGCTAGGGCGGAAGCCCAGCTTCGCTCCGCACGAGCTTTCTTGATTGACGCAGTTGACCGTGCATGGTCGGCGTCCACCGACTCGGGGGAGATTTCTGTAGCGCTACGCCGAGATCTTCGCCTGGCGACGACCCACGCAAGCGAAGAGGCGGTCCAAGTCGTCACCCGGGTGTATTCCTGTGCGGGCGGCAGCGCGATCTTTGACGACTCTCAACTACAGCGCTGCCTGCGCGATGTCTTGACCGCGTCCCAGCACATGATGGTCAGCGAGTCCACGTATGAACTCACGGGCCGGCTGTATCTCGGCCTTCCGACGAACGCCGCAATGCTCTGAGGACGCAAATGACAATGCCTGAAGACTGGCTCAGCCGGTTGAAACTGCCACTCCTGATCGCACCGATGTTTCTGGTGTCGACCGTCGAACTGGTAGTGGCTGCATGCCGCAAAGGTGCGATTGGGACCGTTCCGGCGGCGAATGCCAGGACCGTTGAAATCTTGGACGAGTGGTTTCATCGGATTTCAACTCAGCTGGGACCGGCCGATGCGCCGTGGGGCGTGAACCTCCTGGTCCATAAAAGCTATCAGCGGCTCGATCAAGACCTTGAGGTAGTGGCGCGCTATCGGCCACCCCTCATTATTACGGCCCTCGGAAGTCCGAAAGAGGTCATCGAATGCGTGCATTCGTATGGCGGACGGGTGTTTGCCGATGTGAACTCTGTTCAACATGCCCGAAAAGCCGTCTCGCTGGGAGTCGACGGACTTGTCCTGGTCGCTGCCGGCGCGGGGGGACACACCGGGATGATGAGCGCCTTTGCAATGGTTCCCGCCATTCGAGAGTTTTTCAGCGGGACGCTCGTCTTGGGCGGGGGAATCATCAATGGGTCAGGTATTCGGGCTGCCGAAACGCTCGGCGCGGACCTCGCGTCCATGGGTACGGCGTTCATCGCTTGCCCCGAATCCATGGCCAGCGACTCGTACCGTCAGATGCTGCTGGACTCAGACATCGACGATCTGATCCTGACCAAGGCTGTTTCTGGCGTGCCGGCGTATTGGTTGCGCAAGAGTCTGGCCGCGGTCGGCATCAATGCAGACGAACTCGCCTCTGCCGAGCCGGTGCACAACGCGGATATCGAGCGTTGGACGAAGGTGTGGTCAGCCGGCCATGGCGTGGGATCGCTCAATGCGATTGAGCCGACCGCCGGTTTGGTGGACAGGCTGATCCGCGAGTACTGGTCCGCCGTTAAAAGCGGACCCCAACTGCAGTGTTTCGAGGCCGCATGATGACCAATTCCTCGCCACGCATCCTTGGCATTGGGGGTGGAACAAGACCTGGTTCAAGTGCCGAGCGCTATCTGCAGCTTGCACTGAGCGCCGCTGAAAAGGCGGGGGCAACCACAACCTTTCTCGGTGCCCATTCGCTTCGTCTACCGCTTTATGAACCTAGCGCGGCCGCCGACGGCGCAGCACAGCAGCTCGTTGAAGAATTACGCAGAGCAGACGGCATCATCATCGCATCGCCTGGCTACCACGGCACCGTGTCAGGGTTCATGAAGAACGCGCTTGATTACGCCGAGGAAACAAGAAGCGATAAGCGCCCCTATTTCAGCGAACGAGCAGTCGGGTGCATGGCCGTCGCGGGGGGATGGCAGGCAGCCGTCGGAACGATGGCTTCCTTGAGGGAGATCGTGCATGCCCTGAGAGGGTGGCCCACCCCAATGGGCGTCGCCATCAACATCTCCGAAGCCCCGCTCGATTCCGCAGGCACATGTCAATCGACTTCCGTTGTGCAGCAGATTCAGCTCATGGCCAGCCAAGTCGTTGAATTCGCGAATCTTTCGACCCATCGGCAACTTTAAACATTCGAACCCTGGAGATATCCCATGACCGACCTTTCGCAACTTTCCAACAAGCAGTTCGTTCTCAGGCAGCGTCCCAGTGGGCTGCCCAAAGAAAGCGACTGGCAGCAGGTAAAAACGGCAATCAAGGCGCCAGAGAAAGGAAAGGTGCTTGTGGCGGTCACCTTTATTTCTGTGGACCCCGCCATGCGGTCGTGGATGAATGAAGGCAAGTCCTACATGGAGGCCATCGCTATCGGTGATGTCATGCGGGCCGCCGGGGCAGGTCTGGTCCTGCAGTCCGAGGATGCGAGATTCACTGTCGGTGACGCGGTGCTAGGTGCTTTCGGTGTCCAAGAGTTCGCGACCATGGACGCCAACGATCTCACGAAGATCGATATTTCAAATGTGCCAGCAACGGCTTACATGGGCGCCCTCGGCACGCCTGGTTTTACGGCGTACTTCGGTCTTCTTGAAATAGGAAAACTCAAATTCGGCGACACGGTCCTGGTATCTGGCGCCGCAGGCGCCGTGGGTTCGGTGGTCGGCCAGATCGCCAAGATCAAGGGATGTCGCGTCGTCGGTATTGCGGGCGGGGCAGAGAAATGCGCTCACCTTGTGAACAACCTGGGGTTTGATGCTGCCGTTGACTACAAACAGCCTGACGCACGCACTCAGTTGTCAAAAGCATGCCCGGAAGGGGTCGACGTCTACTTCGACAACGTCGGCGGCGAAGTACTTGATCTGGCTCTCGGTCGCATTCGCCGCGGTGCGCGTATTGTGGTTTGCGGCGCCGTCTCGCAGTACAACAATGTAGCCCGTGGCAGTGGGCCAAAGAACTACATGTCTTTGCTCATGAACAGAGCCACGATGGAGGGATTCGTCATCTTCGATTATGAAAAGCGTTATCCCGAGGCACTGCATGCGTTGCGAGGTTGGCTGGCCGCCGGCTGGATCAAGTCTTACGAAGATGTGCTCGAGGGTATCGATACCTTCCCCACTGCCCTCCAGCGCATGTTTGAGGGTGGAAACACCGGAAAAATGCTCATCAAGCTCCCGGCGACCGCTGGCCTTGCGGCAACTGCGAAGTAGCGGGGGCGACTCATGAACAATCGCCCGTGGCTGGAGTGGTATCCGCCTCATGTTCCTCACGCCATCGAGCCCTTGAAGGAGTACCAGACCCTTGGCGACTTCTTCAGTGGTTTGTTTTATCGATTCAGCGACCGCATTGCCATTCGTCACGAAAGCAGTGAACTCAGCTATTCAAATCTGGATTCATTGAGCCTGGGAATTGCAGCGTATCTGCAAACGCTGGGACTCGAATCGGGGACAAAAGTAGCCGTCGCTCTTCCCAATTCACCTCAGTACGTGATAGCGGCGATCGGTGTGATTCGAGCGGGGATGGTATTGGTCAACGTCAATCCCGCCTACACCGCTCGGGAGTTCCTGCTGCAAGTCTCGGACGCTCAAGCCGAGGCGGCCATACTGCTCGACAGTCAGTTCGATGCAGTGAGGGACGGCCTCCCCCAGACCCAGGTTGACCACTTGATTCTGTGCAACCTGCGCGTTGCCTTGGAACCCACACGAGAAAGCCTTCGCGCAGACCTTGCCGGCGTCAAATCAGTCATCGATATGCCTCAAGCACTCTCGCAGGGGATGTCCGCGACGTACTCAGTACCCAAGCTGGACAAGAATGACACCGTGGTTCTGCAATATACCGGCGGGACCACGGGGGTTTCCAAGGGAGCAATGCTCTCGCATGAAGGTCTACTGGCCAACACAGCTCAGAACTCCGCCTGGTTCCAGCCCGCATTGGCGGACATACCAGTCCCCGTGTTCGCATGTGCATTGCCGCTATATCACATCGTTTCCTTCATAACACTTCTGGCGAGCATCAAACTGGGGGGGACAATGCTCCTGATTACCGATCCTCGTGATTCGGCAAAGATGCTGGCGAAATTGCGTGAAGCGCCATTTCACATGCTGCCCGGCATCAACACGCTGTTCAGCAACTTGATGAATGATCCTGAGTTCGACACAGTCGATTGGCGACATCTCAAGGTGACAACAGCTGGCGGAATGGCCACGCAGCGTCCCATCGCCGCCCGATGGCTCGAAAGAACGGGTTGTTCCATCAGCGAGGGATACGGGCTTTCCGAGACATCCGGAACGGTGAGCTGCAACCCGCCTCACGGCGATATCCGCCAAGGAACCGTCGGGCCGCCGGCCCCGTCAACTGAAGTACTGATCGTTGACGAAAAATTCGAGACCCTGCCGCTGGGAGAGATTGGACAAATTGCAGTCCGAGGCCCGCAGCTCTTCAAAGGCTACTGGCAGCGCGACGCAGAAACTGCTCGGTTCATGACGAAGGACGGTTTTTTCCTGACAGGCGATCTCGGCTGCATTGATGAACACGGCTATCTGTGCATTTCTGGTCGAGAGAAGGAAATGATGCTCGTGAGCGGTTTCAACGTCTATCCCAGCGAGATCGAAGCCGTGGCCATTGAAATGGACCAGGTGCTCGAGTGCGCGGCTGTCGGCGTTCCTGATGAGCTCACGGGAGAAGCCGTGAAGCTGGTTGTGGTGCCTCGCAGTGATGCCCTCACTGAAGAGGCGATAAGGCAACACATGAAGGCCAACCTCACCGCGTATAAGCGGCCGAAGATTATCGAATTTCGGACGAAGCTTCCTCGGTCGGCCGTCGGGAAACTGCTGCGCGCTTCGCTGGGTGCCGCGCTGTGACATTGACGATAGGCGTGCCTGCCGAGACGACGGCCGGCGAAACCCGTGTGGCCGTTACGCCCGAGACGGTGAAGAAACTTGTCGCCTCCGGGCACGCGGTTCGCGTGCAGTCCGGGGCCGGCGTTGCAGCCAGCGTGACCGACGCCGCCTACCAGGCGGCCGGCGCTGAAATCACCGACGTGGCCGGCGCCTTCGGGGCCGACATGGTGCTCAAGGTGCGCTCGCCCGACGATGCGGAAACCGCGCGCATGAAGTCCGGCACCGTCGTCATCGGCATGCTCAACCCCTTCGATGCGCCCGGGCTGCAGCGCCTGGCCACGGCCGGCCTCACCGCCTTCGCCCTCGAAGCCGCGCCACGCACCACCCGCGCCCAGAGCATGGACGTGCTCAGCTCGCAGGCCAACATCGCGGGCTACAAGGCCGTGATCATGGCGGCCGACAAATACCAGCGCTTCTTCCCGATGCTCATGACCGCCGCCGGCACCGTGAAGGCCGCGCGCGTGGTCATCCTGGGCGTCGGCGTGGCGGGCCTGCAGGCCATCGCCACCGCCAAGCGCCTGGGCGCCGTGATCGAGGCTTCGGACGTGCGCCCGAGCGTCAAGGAGCAGATCGAATCCTTGGGCGGCAAGTTCATCGAGGTGTCCTACGACACCGATGAAGAAAAAGAAGCCGCGGTCGGCGTGGGCGGCTACGCCAAGCCCATGCCCGCCAGCTGGCTCGCGCGCCAGCAGGTCGAGGTGGCCAAGCGCGTGGCGCTGGCCGACATCGTCATCAGCACCGCGCTCATCCCGGGACGTGCCGCGCCCACGCTCATCACCGAGGACATGGTCAAGGCCATGAAGCCGGGCTCGGTGATCGTCGACATCGCGGCCGGCAAGGGCGCGGATGGCGTCGGCGGCAACTGCCCCCTGTCGGAAGCCGACAAGACGGTGGTCAAGCACGGCGTGACCATCGTCGGGGAGACCAACCTGCCGGCGCTCGTGGCGGCCGACGCGTCGGCGCTCTATGCGCGCAACGTGCTCGACTTCCTCAAGCTCATCGTCACCAAGGAGGGCGGCCTGAAGATCGACCTCGAGGACGACATCGTCGCCGCCTGCCGCGTCGCGCACGACGGCCAGGTCACGAAGAAATAAGCCAAGCCGCCCCCGGCACCCCCGCGAGGAGAAGAAATCATGGATCCCGTTTCCCACACCGTCATCAACCTCATCATCTTCGTGCTGGCCATCTACGTGGGCTACCACGTGGTGTGGACCGTCACGCCCGCGCTGCACACGCCGCTCATGGCCGTGACCAACGCCATCTCGGCCATCGTGGTCGTGGGCGCCATGCTGGCGGCCGCGCTCACCGAAACCACCCTGGGCAAGACCATGGGCGTGCTGGCCGTCGCGCTGGCGGCAGTGAACATCTTCGGCGGCTTCCTCGTCACGCGGCGCATGCTCGAGATGTTCAAGAAGAAGGACAAGAAGGCCGCGGCGCCCAAGGCCGAGTCGGGAGCCGCCCAATGAGCATGAACGTCGTCACGCTGCTGTACCTGGTTGCCAGCGTCTGCTTCATCCAGGCCCTGAAGGGCCTGTCCCATCCCACCACCTCCATCCGCGGCAACCTCTTCGGCATGGTTGGCATGGCCATCGCGGTGGTGACCACCGGCGCGCTGATCTACAACCTGTCCGGCGGCCACCTCATGGGCCTGGGCTGGGTGCTGCTCGGGCTGGTGGCCGGCGGCGGCTACGGCGCCTACCGCGCCAAGACGGTCGAGATGACCAAGATGCCCGAGCTGGTGGCCTTCTTCCACAGCATGATCGGCCTGGCGGCGGTGTTCATCGCGGTCGCGGCCGTGGTCGAACCCGCGGCCATGCTCGAAGGCATCGCCAAGGGCGCACCCATTCCCGCCGGCAACCGGCTGGAGCTGTTCCTGGGCGCGGCCATCGGTGCCATCACCTTCAGCGGCTCGGTGATCGCCTTCGGCAAGCTCTCGGGCACCTACAAGTTCCGCCTGTTCCAGGGCGCGCCGGTGCAGTTCAAGGGCCAGCACATGCTGAACCTGGTGCTCGGCCTGGCCATGATCGGCCTGGGGCTGGTGTTCATGGCCACCGAAAGCTGGCCGGCCTTCTTCGCGATGCTGGCGCTGGCCTTCGTGATGGGCGTGCTCATCATCATCCCGATCGGCGGCGCCGACATGCCGGTGGTGGTGTCGATGCTCAACAGCTACTCGGGCTGGGCGGCCGCGGGCATCGGCTTCAGCCTGAACAACGCGATGCTGATCGTGGCCGGTTCGCTGGTGGGCTCGTCGGGCGCGATCCTGAGCTACATCATGTGCAAGGCCATGAACCGCTCGTTCTTCAACGTGATCCTGGGCGGCTTCGGCGGCGAGGCGGTCACCGCCGCCGGCGGCGCCAAGGAACAGCGCCCGGTCAAGAGCGGCAGCGCCGACGACGCGGCCTTCGTGCTGGGCAATGCCGAGACGGTGGTCATCGTGCCGGGCTACGGGCTGGCGGTGGCGCGCGCGCAGCATGCGGTGAAGGAGCTGGCGCAGAAGCTCACCGAGAAGGGCATCACCGTGAAGTACGCGATCCACCCGGTGGCCGGGCGCATGCCGGGCCACATGAACGTGCTGCTGGCCGAGGCCGAGGTGCCCTACGACCAGGTGTTCGAGATGGAGGACATCAACGGCGAGTTCGGCCAGGCCGACGTGGCGATCATCCTGGGCGCCAACGACGTGGTGAACCCGGCCGCGCTCACCAAGGGCAGCCCGATCTACGGCATGCCGATCCTGGAGGCCTACAAGGCCAAGACGGTGATCGTGAACAAGCGCTCGATGGCAGCGGGCTATGCGGGCCTGGACAACGAACTGTTCTACATGGACAAGACGATGATGGTCTTTGGCGATGCGAAGAAGGTCGTTGAGGACATGGGTAAGGCTGTTGAGTAAAGCCCCCGTTCCGCGCATCCCCATGTCTGACCATTTCAAAGGCCCATCGATGACCCTCTCCCTCCAAGACAAGATTGCCGTCGTGACGGGCGCAAGCACCGGCATCGGTCTGGCCATTGCCAAACGGTTTGCAGCCGAAGGCGCGAACGTCGTAATCACCGGCCGGCGCCAGAAAGAACTTGACGTCGCGGTCGCTGACATCGGGGATCAAGCCTCCGGCATTCGCGCGGATGTCTCCAGCCTGCAGGATCTCGACGCCCTCTTCCAGACCGTCAAGCAACACCATGGACGCATCGACGTCTTGGTCGCGAATGCGGGAGGCGGCAGCATGGCTCCGCTTGGCGCGATCACGGAAGAGTTGTTCGACCAGACGTTCAGCACCAACGTGAAGGGGGTGCTCTTCACCGTTCAAAAGGCACTTCCTCTGTTGGCGGATGGCGCGACAGTCATCTTGGTTGGTTCTACCAGTTCGATACATGGCGTACCTGCATTCAGCGTCTACAGCGCATCCAAGGCGGCAATTCGGAACTTCGCTCGCAGTTGGATTCTGGATCTCAAAGGTCGCAACATTCGGATCAATGTCCTCAGTCCCGGACCGACGAAGACGCCTGGACTGGTGGGCCTGGTGCCGCTCGAACACCAGCAGGGACTGCTCGACGGTTTTGCAGGCCAGATCCCGATGGGCCGGGTTGGAGAACCCGATGAAATCGGCAAGGCCGCAGTCTTCCTGGCTTCGGACGCCTCGAGCTTCGTCACCGGCATCGAGCTGTTCGTCGACGGTGGCATTGCGCAGATCTAGCGACGAAGCTTACGAACGTCGTATTCACGCGGCGCTTCACCGCTGCACCCCAGCCTCTTCCACTTCCTCGAAGGACCCGACCATGAAACTCGACAACGCCACCGTCCTCATCACCGGTGCCAATCGCGGCATCGGTCTCGCCTTCGCCCGCGCTGCTCTGGCCCGCGGCGCGCGCAAGGTCTACGCTGGAGCGCGCGACCCCGCCAATGTCACGTTGGCCGGCGTCAAACCGATTCGACTCGACGTCACTCGGCCCGAAGACATTGCCGCGGCGGTACGCGATTGCGGCGACGTCACGCTGCTGATCAACAACGCCGGTATCGCGACGCTCGGGGGATTACTCGCCGAGGGCAGCGTCGAGGCCGCCCGCGCCCAGTTCGAGACCAATTTCTTTGGCCCGCTGCGTATGGCTCTTGCCTTCGCGCCAGTGCTCGCCGGACACGGTGGCGGTGCGATCCTGAACGTCCTGTCGCTCGCGAGCTGGATAACGGCACCCCGTCTCGCAACCTATGCCGCCACCAAATCGGCCGCCTGGTCACTGACCAACAGTCTGCGTCACGAGTTGCGCGCCCAGGGCACCCAAGTGCTGGGCCTGCACATGGGGTTCGTCGACACTGACATGGCACGCGGCAACGATCAGCCCAAGTCCAGCCCGGACGAGGTGGTGCGCCGCAGCCTCGACGCCCTCCAAGCCGGGGCCGAAGAGGTGCTCGCCGACGAGATCACCCGGCAGGTCAAACAGGGCTTGTCGGCCGAGCCAGGCGTCTACCTTCAGACGACCTAAGGCTGAACTGCTTTCCGGCAAGCCACTGCCCGGCACCTACCCTATTGAACGGCAACACGAAACCATAGTCATGACAGAAGCTCAAACCGGCACCAGGCCCATCTCCGGGTCTCATGCGTTCGACGTCGCCGCCCTGCGGGCGTATCTCGAGGCGCGGGTCGACGGTTTTCAGGGGCCGGTCACGGTCGAGCAGTTCAAGGGCGGGCAATCGAACCCAACCTACAAGCTCAACACGCCGGAGCGCTCTTTCGTGATGCGCTGCAAGCCCGGCCCGGCGGCGAAGCTGCTGGCCTCGGCGCATGCGATCGATCGTGAATTCACCGTGATGCGGGCGCTGCGCGCAACCGACGTGCCGGTCCCGGACATGTACCTGCTGTGCGAAGATGAATCCGTGATCGGCTGCGCCTTCTACGTGATGGAGTACATGTCGGGCCGCGTGATGTGGGACCAATCGATCCCCGACGCCGACAGCACGCGACGCAGCCAAATCTACGACGAGATGAACCGCGTGGTCGCCGCGTTGCACAACGTGGACGTCAAGGCGGCGGGTCTCGAGAACTACGGCAAGCCGGGCAACTACTTCGAGCGCCAGATCGGCCGCTGGACGAAGCAGTACCAGGCTTCGATCACGCAGCCGATTCCCGAGATGGACAAATTGATGGACTGGCTCCCTGCGCACATACCGGCCAGCGCGCGCGACGAGAGTCAGGTGTCGATCGTGCATGGCGACTACCGGCTCGACAATCTGATGTTCCACGCCACCGAGCCCCGCGCGATCGCGGTGCTCGATTGGGAGCTCTCGACCATCGGCCATCCGCTGGCCGACTTGAGCTACCACTGCATGTCGTGGCACATCCAACCGGGCTCGACCCTTGGCATTCGCGGCCTCGACCTTGCCGCCCTCGGCATACCCGACGAGAAGAGCTATGTGCGCCGCTACTGCGAGCGGACCGGCCGCGCTGACCCCGACGCAGTGATGGCCGATTGGAACTTCTATCTCGCCTACAACATGTTCCGGCTCGCCGGTATCCTGCAAGGAATTGCCAAACGTGTGGAGACGGGGACCGCGTCGAGCGCACAAGCAAGGCAAGCGAGCGCCGGTGCGCGGCCGCTTGCGCAGATGGGTTGGGCGCTCGCGCAATGCGCTTGAACGAGCGGGCGCCTACTTCACAGATCACGTCCTCGATGACCGCCTTCGCATCGTCGAGCACCTTGGAAGACCAAGGAGGCGGTGGAGTTCGCGACGCTCGTAGGGGTGTCCTGGTTCAACCACCATCGCCTGCTCCAACCGATCGGCTATATCCCGCCTGCAGAAGCTGAGGAAAACTATACCGCCAACTCGCCACGATGGCGGCATGCCTTGAACTAACTGGCCACCACGAAATCCGGGGCGATTCAGGACCGATCATTTCTCGCCGTTCGCCTCGGGCTGAGCGGATTTCAACTCCGTGTACTCGGGGTCGAACGCCTGTACACGAGAACTCGGCTTCTTGTTGAACAGCAGGCGCAGCACGTCTGGTCGCGAGTAGTGACCTGTCGGGTCGTAAGCGGCCTTGGCGACGCCGATGGAACCCAAGTCGATGTCTGCATACAGCAGACCTTCCTCGGTTTCCGGCAGGGGCTTGCAAAGCGGCCTTGCGTCGGGTCCGTAAATCATCGCGAATCCGCCTCCTTCGAGCAGAAGTTCGCGCTTCTGGGGCGAATCGACAAGCATCTCAATCATCGACTTGGAGACGGTCGCGCAAGGCGCAAGCACGTAACATTGGCCCTCTAGCGCATAGATCTGGCTTGCCGCGTTGTTGGCTTCGGCGCTGAGCTGGAACGCTGCGCCCCGGTAAACCGAGAAGCTGGGCCAGGCGGCCACATGGAGCTGCTCGTTCTGCGAGTACATGGCGTACTTGGTCAACGGCTGGATGTGCTCAGCGCAGCAGAGCGCGCCGACGCGCCCTAGCGCCGTGTCGTGCACTGCCAAGTGGCTGCCGTCACCCTCGCCGAAAACGGTCCGCTCTGCGTGCGTGGGCTTGAGCTTGCGTCGGGTGGCGACCACCTCGCCAAGGTCGTCGATGATCGCTTGCGCCAGGTAGAGCGTGCCGCCCGAGCGTTCGCTGAAGCCGAGCACCACGTGAATCTTGTACTGAGCAGCCGCAGCCCGCAGCCGGTCCCACTGGGAGCTGCCAATGACGAGCGCGTTCTCATAGTAGCGCTGCACAAACTGCATGCCCCAGGCCGGCGAGTCGAGCCAGATCCACCACGGATAGCCAGGTAGCCAGACCTCCGGGAAGGCAACGAGAGAAGCGCCGCCTTCCGCCGCCTGGCGGATGTAGTCGATGGCCTTGTTGACACCTTTGTTGAGGTCTAGAAATGCGGGTGCAGCCTGGACGGCCGCCACTTTGTACTGAGTCTTCGAGGAAGAAGTCATCGACGGCATCTTTCGGTAGGGAATGTGGGACGGGACTCTAAGAGCGACGCTGCGTCTTCCCCTATCCATGCCGCTGTTGTTACGGATCGAGCTAGTCGATACCGTCGGCAGGGGGAGACCCCCGCCATCCATCAATTTAATCTATGTGTAACGCAAGTCACATCGATTGGCTCTCTGCCACTCCGCTCCTAAAGTCCTCCCACTTGATCGACCCGCCATCGCCACCGAACGGCGGGCCTTACGAAAAATAGCCGACGCCTCGAGGCTGCCGGCCGGAGACACAAAGCCATGGAGCGATCTTTCGCCGAAGAAATCAAACGCCTCTCGCTGGGCGCCGACGAGTTATTTCATGGCGAGGGCATCCTCGCCGTCACCAAGGCGCTGCTGCAGTCGGGCGTGAGCTACATCGGCGGATACCAAGGCGCGCCGGTGTCGCACCTGATCGACGTGCTCGGCGATGCGCGCGGGCTGCTCGACGAGCTCGGCATCTACTTCGAGAACAGCGCCTCCGAGGCCGGCGCGGCCGCGATGCTCGGCGCCTCCATCAACTACCCGGTGCGCGGCGCGGTGACGTGGAAGTCCACCGTGGGCACCAACGTCGCCTCGGACGCGCTCTCCAACCTCGCCTCTGCCGGCGTGAAGGGCGGCGCACTCGTGATCCTGGGCGAGGACTACGGCGAGGGCTCCAGCATCATCCAGGAGCGCACGCACGCCTTCGCGATGAAGTCGCAGATGTGGCTGATGGACCCGCGGCCCAACCTGACATCCATCGTCGATGCCGTCGAACGCAGCTTCGAGCTCTCCGAAGCAAGCCAGACGCCGGTAATGCTTCAGCTCCGCATCCGCGCCTGCCACGTGCACGGAAGCTTCGTGTGCAAGGACAATCGCGCACCGGCCATCTCCACGCGCGACCTCATCGAGAAGCCGCACTTCGACTTCGCGAACATCAACCTGCCTCCGTCGATCTATGCGCAAGAGCGCATGAAGGTGGACTCGCGCTGGCCAGCTGCGCTCGACTTCATCCGCCGCGAGCGCCTCAACGAGCGCTTCGACGGTGACTGCGGCGACATCGGCCTGATCCTGCCCGGCGGCCTCTACAACGGCACCATCCGCGCGCTGCAGCAGCTCGGCCTGGCCGACGCCTTCGGCCACAGCCGCATTCCGCTGCAGGTGCTCAACGTGGTCTACCCGATGGTGCCCGACGAGCTGGTGGACTTCTGCGCCGGCAAGCGCGCGGTGCTGATGGTCGAGGAAGGCCAGCCCAACTATATGGAAGACGCGCTGCATGCCATCCTGCGCAAGGCCGGCTGCGACACGCGCCTGCACGGCAAGGACATCTTCCCGATGGCCGGCGAATACACCGGCGAAGTGCTGGTGCGCTGCATTTCCGAGTTCGTTCAGCAGGCGCAGCCGCAGGCACTGGGCGACGACGGCGTGGCACAGGTCGGCGACGCCGCCGCGCCGCTGGCCACGCTCAAGCCGCAGGCGGTGCAGGCGCTGGGCGTGCCGGTGCCGAACCGGCCGCCGGGTTTCTGCATCGGCTGCCCCGAGCGTCCGGTGTTCGCCGCCATCAAGCTGATGCAGAAGGAGCTCGGCGCGGTCCACGTGAGCGCCGACATCGGCTGCCACACCTTCGGGACGCTGCCGCCCTTCAACACCGGCAGCACGGTGCTCGGCTACGGGCTGGGGCTGGCCAGTTCCTCGGGCGTGGGCCCGCTCATGGGCAACCGGGTCGTCAGCATCATGGGCGACGGCGGCTTCTGGCACAACGGCTTCACCAGCGGCGTGGTGAATGCGGTCTACAACGGGCAGGACTCGGTGCTGGTGATCCTGAAGAACGGCTACACCTCGGCCACCGGCACGCAGGCCATTCCTTCTTCTCCCACGCAGCCGGCGGCACGGCCGCTCACGCTCGATATCGAAGCCGCGCTCAAGGGCGTCGGCGTCGCGTGGGTGCGCAAGGTCACGAGCTACAACGTCGCCGAGATGCGCGACACGCTGCAGGAGGCCATGACCACCGAGCAAGGCGGCCTGAAGGTGATCATTGCCGACGGCGAATGCCAGCTCGAGCGCCAGCGCCGCATCAAGCCGGTCAATGCCGCCAAGCTCAAGCGCGGCGAGCGCGTGGTGCGCACGCGCTTCGGCATCGACGACGACGTGTGCACCGGCGACCACTCCTGCATCCGCCTGTCGGGCTGCCCCTCGCTCACCGTCAAGCCCAACCCGAGCGCGCTGCGCACCGACCCGGTGGCCACCGTGAACCAGGGCTGCGTGGGCTGCGGCCTGTGCGGCGAGAACGCGCATGCCGCCATTCTGTGCCCCTCTTTCTACAAGGCGGAGATCGTGCAGAACGCCGGCACCTGGGAGCGCCTGCTGCATCGGCTGCGTGGCGGCGTCATCGGCCTGATGGCCGGCAAGGCGCGCGACCGCGCGGAGGCGCTCGCCGCATGAACACCGCGCGCAAACCCACCCCGCGCATCGTGACCGTGCTGGTGGCCGCCATGGGCGGCGAGGGCGGCGGCGTGCTGGCCGACTGGTTGATCTCGGCCGCCACGGCGCACGACTTCCTGGTGCAGAGCACCTCGGTTCCTGGCGTCGCGCAGCGCACCGGCGCGACCAACTACTACATCGAGATCTACCCCGTGCCGAGCGCGCAGCTCGGCGGCGCGCGGCCGGTGTTCTCGCTCACGCCGAACCCGGGCGACGTGGACATCGTCGCGGCCTCCGAGCTCGTGGAGGCCGGGCGTGTGCTGCAGGGAGGCTTCGTGCATCCGCAGCGCACCACGCTGGTGGCGTCGCTGCACCGCGAGTACGCGGTGTCGGAGAAGTCGGCGATGGGCGACGGCCGCTACGACGGCCAGCGCGTGACCGAGGCGGCGCAGCGCCTCGCGCAGCGCACTTTCCTGTTCGACATGCGCGCGCTGGCCTGGCGCAACGGAACGGTGATCAACACCGTGATGTTCGGCGCGATGGCCGGCAGCGGTGCCCTGCCCTTCTCGCGCGAAGCCTGCGAGCAGGCGATCCGCGAATCGGGCAAGGCCGTGGAAGCGAGCCTCAAGGGGTTTGCTGCGGGCTACGACCATGTGACGGGCACAGCGAGTGCAGCGTCTGCCGAACAAGGCACGGTCGCAGCCTCTGCGCTCCATCCGCGCGCCCAGGCGATGCCCGAGCCGTTGCGCAAGTTGGTGAACCATGGCCTGCGGCAGGTCACCGACTACCAGGATGGACGCTACGCCGATCTCTACCTGCATCGCGTCCAGGCCGTGTGTGAATCCGAGCGCGCCCACGGCGGCGACTTCCCCGTGACGCGCGAAACCGCGCGCTACCTCGCACTGTGGATGAGCTACGAGGACGTGATCCGCGTTGCCGACCTCAAGACCCGCGGCGACCGGCTGCAGCGGGTGCGGAAGGAAGTCGGCGCGCGCGAAGGCGAGCCGCTGCGGCTGACCGAATACCTCAAGCCCGGGCTCGACGAGATCTGTTCGCTGCTGCCCACACGCGCCGCCGACTGGCTGCGCGCACGCCTCGCACACAAGTCCCACAAGCTGAGCATCGGCCTGCACATGCGCACCGACACCGTGCGCGGCTTCGCCATGTTGTGCGCGCTGCGTTCCCTGCGGCCGCTGCGCCGGCGCACTTCGCGCTACGCCTTCGAGCAGGCCATGATCGAACGCTGGCTCGAGGCCGTGCGGCGCGCGCTCGCGCTCAGCCCGCGGCTGGCCTTCGAGCTGGCGCTGTGCGGCAACCTCGTCAAGGGCTACGGAGAGACCAGCGAGCGCGGCCACCGCAACCTTGTTGCCGTGCTCGACGACATGCAGGCCACGATGGCCTCGGCCGCGCACGATGCCGGTTCGCTCGAACAGGCCGCCGACCGCGTGCGTTCGGCCCGCGAAGCCGCACTGGCCGACCCCGAGGGCCGTACGCTGGCGCGCGCACTCGGCCTGCCGGCGCCGGAGGCGCGCGCCCACCCCATCCACATCGTGCGGCGAAGACCGGCGCGCTGAAAAGATTCCCTCACGCAGAACCATCAGGAGACAAAAAATGAAAATCGCCAAGTTCCCCCACCTTCGCATCGGCCGCCGCGCCGCCGCTTCCCTGCTGGCCGGCGCCGCGCTGCTGCCACTGGCTGCCGCCGTGCACGCGGCCGATCCCATCAAGATCGGCGCGGTGGTCTCCGCCACCGGCCCGGCCTCGTTCCTCGGCGACCCGCAGCAGAAGACGCTCGCAATGTACGTGCAGAAGATCAATGCTGCCGGCGGCGTGCTCGGCCGCAAGCTGGAGCTGGTGCTGTACGACGACGCCAGCGACGCCAACAAGGCCAACGCCTTCACGCGCCGGCTCATCATGCAGGACGAGGTCGACGTCATCGTCGGCGCCTCGACCACGGGCTCCACCATGGCGATGGTGCCGCAGGCGGAAGCGGCGAAGGTACCGATGATCTCGCTCGCCGCAGCCTCGGTCATCGTCGAGCCGGTGAAGTCCTACGTCTTCAAGATGCCTCACTCCGACCGCATGGCGGCCGAGAAAGTGCTCGGCGAAATGAAGCGCCGTGGCTTCACGCAGTTCGCCCTGCTGTCCGACACCGGCGGCTTCGGCAAGTCCGGCCGCACCGAGACGCTCAAGCTCGCCGGCACGCTCGGCATGAAGGTGGCCGAAGACCAGACCTACGGCGAGAAGGACACCGACATCACGCCGCAGCTCACGCGCATCAAGTCCTCGCCCGCGCAGGCGATCCTCGTGTTCGGCACGGGCCAGGCGCCGGCCATCATCGCGCGCAACTACCAGCAGCTGGCCATGAAGCAGCCGCTGTACACCACGCATGGCCAGGCCTCGACGGAGTTCATCCGCATCGCGGGCAAGTCGTCCGACGGCATCCGCATGCCCTCGCCCGCCTTGCTGATCGCGCAGGCGCTGCCCCATGGCGACACGCAGAAGAAGGTCAGCGTGTCCTATGCGAAGGAATTCGAATCGCAGGCCAGGATGGACGTGTCCACCTTCGGCGGCTACGCGCATGACGCGCTCTTCCTGCTGGTCGACGCGATCCAGCGCGCGGGCGGCACCGACAAGCAGAAGCTGCGCGACGCGATCGAGGCCACCAAAGGCTTCGTCGGCGTGAGCGGCATTTACACCATGTCGGCCGCCGACCACATGGGCCTCGACGTGTCGGCGTTCCGCATGGTCGAGGTGCAGGGAGGCGCGTTCAAGGAAGTGCGCTGAGGCCGTGCGACCCTGCAGAAAAGGACACGCATGAAGCTCAATGCAAACGACCACCGTCGCCACGCGCGCCGGCGGCTGCCGCGCTTCGTCTTCGACTACGTCGACGGCGGCGCCGAGAACGAAGACTGCCTGCGGCGCAACACCATGGACCTGGCCGGCCTGCACCTGTTGCCCACCGCCCTGCGCGACACGCGCCATGCCGACACCGACATCACGGTGTTCGGCCGGCGTTGGTCCGCGCCGACGGGTGTGGCGCCGATCGGCTTCTCGGGGCTGGTGCGGCCGCACGGCGACACGCTGCTGGCCTGCGCCGCGGCTTCTGTCGGCGTGCCGCATGTGCTGCCCACGCCCTCCAACGACCGGCTCGAGGCGGTGCGCGAAGCCGCGCTTGCGCGCAATCCCGATGCCGTGCAGTGGATGCAGCTGTACGTCATGGGCGACCGGACGATCGCCGAACAGCTGGTGCGGCGCGCGCGCCACGCGGGCTATGGTGCGCTGGTGCTGACGGTGGACGCCACTGTCAGCGGCCTGCGCGAGCGCGACGTGCGCAACGGTTTCAAGCTGCCCTTTCGCTTCACGCTCTCGACGCTGCTTGACCTCGCACTGCATCCGTCCTGGTCTCTGGCCATGGCGATGCAGGGCCGTTCGCCCTCCTTCGTCAACCTCACGGAATCGGACGATGGCGCCACCTCGCCGAAGGTGCAGGCCGCGCTGCTGTCGCGCACCATGGACCGCACGCTGGTGTGGGAGCACCTGGCCTGGCTGCGCCGGCTGTGGGACGGGCCGCTGGTCATCAAGGGACTGCTCCATCCGCACGATGCCGAACGCGCCATCGCGCACGGTGCGGACGCCATCGTGGTGTCGAACCATGGCGGCCGTCAGCTCGATGCAGCGCCCTCCACCATCTCTGTGCTGCCGCGCATGGTCGATGCGGTGGCGCAGCGCATTCCCGTGTTCGTGGATGGCGGTTTCCGCCGCGGCAGCGACGTGGTCAAGGCGCTGGCCGCCGGCGCTACTGCCGCCTTCGTCGGCCGCCCCGCTGCCTGGGGCATGGCCACGGAGGGCGAGGCCGGCGCGCGCAGCGTGCTGGCCGCGCTGTCCGAGGAGATCGCCCGCACCATGATCCTGATCGGAGCCGACCGCGTGGCCGACATCTCAGCGCAGCACCTGCTCGCCAACCCCCAAGCCGGAGACCGCCGTGGCTGACCTCATGCAATTCGTTTTCTCGGGGCTCACCACCGGCGCGATCTATGCGCTGGCCGCGCTGGGCTTCTCGCTGATCTACAACGCCAGCGGCGTCATCAACTTCGCCCAGGGCGATTTCCTGATGCTCGGCGCGATGATCACCGCCGCCATGCTGGGTGCCAACCTGCCGTACGGCCTGGCCATTGCGGGCGGCGTGCTGGCCACCGTGGCGGCGGGCCTGCTGCTCTACCGGCTGGCGATCAAGCCGGCCGGAGAGGCCAGCGTGGTGTCGCTCATCATCATCACCATCGGTGCTTCGATCTTCATCCAGGGCGTGGTGCAGATCGTGCTTGGCAAGAACCAGCAGACGCTTCCGCCCTTCAGCGGCGACGCGTCGCTCTCCGTTCTCGGCGCCTATGTGCTGCCTCAGAGCCTGTGGGTGCTGGGCACGGCGGCGGTGCTGGTCGCCCTGTGCTTTGCGTTCTTCCGCTTCACCATGATTGGCAAGGCGATGCTGGCGGTGGCCGCCAACGCGCTGGCGGCGCGCGCGGTGGGTATCCCCACATCGCGCGTGCTGCAGCTATCCTTCGGCCTCTCGGCGCTGCTGGGCGCCGTGGCCGGCGTGGTGGCCGCACCGATCACCACCACCGTCTACGACATCGGACTCATGCTGGGCATGAAGGGCTTCGTCGCGGCCACGCTCGGCGGCCTCGGCAGTGCGGGCGGCGCGGTAGTGGGCGGGCTCATCGTCGGGCTGCTGGAGGCGCTGATGGCAGGCTACGTGTCGTCGGCCTACAAGGACGCGGTGCCCTTCGTGCTGATCGTCTTCATTCTGCTGGTCATGCCGCACGGGCTGTTCGGTGCCAAAACCTCGGAGCGCGTATGAAGGCAGGCACGCATGCACTCTTGCGCCCCTCCCTGCTGGTGCTGGCATTGGTGCTCGCGCTGCTTCCGCTGGCCATGCCTAACAACTACGTGATCGATGTGGCCGTGCGCATCGCGCTCGCTGCCGTCGCCGCCATCGGGCTCAACCTGCTGATGGGCTTTGCCGGCCAGATCAGTATCGGGCATGCGGCCTTCGTCGCCATCGGCGCCTACGGCAGCGGCATCGTGACCGTGCGCTTCGGCTGGCCGCCGCTAGCGGCCATCGGGGGCGCGGCCCTTGGCGCGGCGGTTGTCGCCTGGCTGATCGCCAAGCCGATCCTGCGGCTCAAGGGACATTCGCTCACCATGGCCACACTGGGCCTGGGCGTGATCGTCAACATCGTGTTGATCAATGAAGTGGACTGGACCGGCGGGCCCGACGGCATGCCGGTGCCGCCGCTGGTGATCGGCGGCTTCGCGTTCGCGAAGGTGCTGCACTGGTATACGCTGGCGGCGGTGCTGCTGTGGCTGTCGGTGCTGCTTTCGCTCAACCTGTACGAATCACCGGGCGGGCGCGCGTTGCGAGGCCTGAACGGCTCGGAGGTGGCGGCGCGCGTGATGGGGGTGGACGTGGCGCGCTTCAAGGTGCGTGCCTTCGTGCTCTCGGCTGTGTTCGCGGCTGTGTCGGGCAGCCTCACGGCCCACTATCTGGGCTTCATCAGCCCCTCGCTCGCCGCCTTCGCCCACTCGGTGGAACTGGCGACCATGGTGGTGCTCGGCGGCATGGCCTCGACCTTCGGGGCGGTGCTGGGCGCGGCCCTGCTCACCGCCCTGCCGCAACTGCTGGGCGGGCTGCACGGCTACGAGATGGTGTTCTTCGGCCTAGTGCTGATGCTGACCATGATGTTCCTGCCCAAGGGCCTCGTGCCCTCCATTGCGCTCAAGCTGCGCAGGAAGGCCTGAGATGCTCGAAGTGAAGAACCTCTCCAAGTCCTTCGGCGGCGTGCACGCCATGCAGGACGTGAGCTTCACGGTGCGCGCCGGCTCGGTGCACTCGGTGATCGGGCCCAACGGTGCGGGCAAGACCACACTGTTCAACCTGATCAGCGGCGTGTACGAACCCACGCGCGGCGAGATCCTGCTCGACGGCGAGAACGTGGCAGGCCTCGCACCCGACCAGCTGGCGCGCCGCGGCATGAGCCGCACCTTCCAGAACCTGCAGGTCTGCATGAACATGACCGCTTGCGAGAACGTGATGCTCGGCGCGCACCTGCGCACGCGCAGTTCGCTGCTGGGCGGCATGACGGGCACCACGCGCCGTGCGGACGCCGCGCTGCGCGAGGAGGCACTGCGGCTGATCGACGAGGTGGGTGTTGGCCGGCACGCGCATGCCCACGCCACGCAGCTGTCCTTCGGCCTGCTCAAGCGACTGGAGATTGCGCGCGCGCTGGCGAGCAAGCCTCGCCTCCTGCTGCTCGACGAACCCGCCGCAGGCCTGAACGACACCGAGACGCACGAGATCACCGAACTCATCCGCCGCATCGCGGCCTCGGGCGTGACGGTGCTGTTGGTCGAACACGACATGAAGCTGGTGATGAACATTTCAGACCACTTGCTGGTGCTCGACTACGGCCGCAAGCTCGCCGAAGGCACGGCCGCCGAAGTGCGCGCGAATCCGCAGGTGATCGCGGCTTATCTCGGCACCGAGGCGGCGAGCGAAGCCGTTGACATTGCGGAGGCCGCATGAGCAGCGCAAGTACCGACAGCAGCGCCGCGCTCGAAGTGCGCGGCCTCTTCGCCGGCTACGGCCGCATCGAGGCGCTGCATGGCATCGACCTGCGGCTCGGCCGCGGCGAACTGGTGGCGCTGATCGGCGCCAACGGCGCGGGCAAGACCACGTTGCTGCGCGCGCTCTCCGGCCTTATCAAGCCCAGCGCGGGCAGCGTGAGCCTGTTCGGCCGAGAGATCGGCCGCGAGAGCGCCGACTCGCGCGTGCGTGCCGGGCTGTCGCAGGTGCTGGAAGGCCGGCAGGTCTTCGGACCACTTTCCGTGCAGGACAACCTCCTGCTGGGCAGCTACACCCGACCCGAACGCCGCCAGCAGCGCATGGAAGAGATGTACGTCCTGTTTCCCGTCCTGCAGGAGAAGCGCCTGCTTGCCGCCGGCACGCTCTCGGGCGGCCAGCAGCAGATGCTGGCCATCGCCCGCGCGTTGATGAGCGAGCCCAAGGTGCTGCTGCTCGATGAACCTTCGATGGGCTTGGCGCCGCTGCTGGTGAAGGAGATCTTCGGCGTGATCGCGCGGCTGAAGGCACAAGGCATCCCGATCCTGCTGGTGGAGCAGAACGCGCACGCCGCCCTGTCGGTGGCCGACGTCGGCTATGTGCTGGAAACCGGCACCATCACGCTCGGCGGCCCGGCCGCGCAGCTGCTGCGCGACGAGCGCGTGAAGGCCGCCTACCTCGGACTGTGAAGGAGAAGCGAATGAACATGCCCATCGATCCCGGCCTGTTGATCACCGACGTGCAGGCGCGCGCGGTCAACGTGCCGCTCGAGCACCCCGTGCGCACCAGCGTCGGCGTGGTGGCGACCGCCCCGCTGGTGTTGATCGACCTGCACACCAACCAGGGAGCCGTCGGCCATGCCTACGTTTTCACCTACACGCCGCTCGCCCTGCGGGCCACGCGGCGCATGCTGCTGACGCTGGGCGGCGTGCTCAAGGGCCAGGCGCTCGCGCCCGTCGACCTCGACCAGTTGCTCTCGCAGCGGCTGCGCCTGCTCGGCCGCACCGGCATAGCGCTGATGGCGAGCGCCGGGCTCGACATGGCGGCCTGGGACGCGCTGGCCAAGGTGCGCGGCGTGCCGTTGGTCGAACTGCTCGGCGGCACTCGCCGCGCCATCGCGGCCTATGACAGCCACAGCATGGACGGCCGGGAACTGGGCATGGCGCGCGCCGAACGGGCGATGGCGCAAGGTTTCCAGGCCATCAAGACGAAGATCGGCTATGCCACGCTGGCCGAGGACCTGGCCATCGTTCGCGCGCTGCGCGGCGTGATCGGCGACGACACGCAGCTGCTGGTCGACTACAACCAGGGCCTGACGGCCATCGAGGCGGTGCGCCGCATCCGCGCGCTGGAGGACGAAGGCATCGGCTGGGTCGAGGAGCCGACGCTGCAGGAAGACTACGCCGGCCACGCGCGCATTCGCGAGCAGGTGCGCCTGCCGATCCAGATGGGCGAGAACTGGTGCGGCCCCGAGGAGATGGCCAAGGCGCTGCAGGCCGGTGCCTGCGACCTGGCCATGCCCGACGCAATGAAGATCGGCGGCGTGACCGGCTGGCTGCGCGCCGCGGCGCTGGCGCAGTCGCACGGCGTGCCAATGTCGAGCCATATCTTCCAGGAGGTCAGCGTGCAGCTGCTGGCCGTCACGCCGACACGCCACCTGCTGGAGCGTATGGACCTTGCAGCGCCGGTGCTGGCGCGGCCCCTGGCCTTTGCGGACGGCACCGCCATTGCGCCGCCGGAGCCGGGCACGGGCATCGCATGGAACGAGGAAGCTGTCCGGCAATACCTGGTGTAGGCCACCGCCCCCACACAAAGCTTGCACGATCTCGTCGACCAACAAGATTCTCGAAGGCCTGGACGTTCCGCGGAGGCGATGGGTGGGCGATCGCCGCTTGCTGGGCGGTCCAATGCTCAGAGCTTGCTCAGCGTCTGTACGATCTCGTCGACCAACCAGCGGTGGGCCGCGCTGTACTCCTGCCGCGCATGCCAATGGGCCTGCACCTTGAAGTCCGGCAGCGGCACGGGCAGCGGCAGCGACTTCAGCCCGCCCTGCAACACATAGAGGCTTGCCACCCGCGAAGGCAACAGCACCAGCAGGTCGCTCTGCGACAGCAGCTGCGGCAGCACGGTGAATTGGGGCACGCGCGCCACAATGTTGCGGTTGATGCCGCGCTCGGCCAGCACCTCCTCGATCAAGAAGTGGCCCGAGCGCGGCGACGACACCATCACGTGCCGCGCCGACGAGAATTCCTTCAGGCTCATGCGCTCGCCGATGGTCGGATGGTTGGCCGACATCAAGCACACGTAGTGTTCACGAAACAGCAGCACGCTGTGCATCGGAGATGCGAGCACCGGGATGTTGCCGATGGCCATGTCGAGCCGCCCGACCGACAGGTCTTCGCCCAGCGCATCGGGAATCTGCACGATGTCGATCTCGATGTGCGGCGCAGCCTCCTGAAACCTGCGCAACAGCGGCGGCACGAAATACAGCACGCCGATGTCCGACATCGCAAGGCGAAAGCGCCGAGTCGAGCGCAGCGGATCGAAGGTGGTGTTCTGCTCGAGGGTGCTTTCGATGGTGGTCAGCGCGTCCCGGTAGCGCTCGAACAGCTGCTCCGCCAGGCCGGTGGCTATCAGGCCATCACTGCTGCGCATGAACAGGCGGTCAGCATACATCTTGCGCAGCTTTGCCAAGCCGTAGCTTATGGTCGGCTGCGTAACGTCGAGCCGCTCCGCCGCTTGCGTCACGCTGCGCGTTTCATAGATCGCGACGAACACGCGAACGAGGTTAAGGTCCAGATGACTCATGATTCTTGCCAGAGGCTGGAATGTGCCATAGACCGGGGGGGTCAGACCACCAGGTGCGCTTCCAGCGTCTCGCGTGTCAACTCGCTGGCCGGCCCCGCCAGCGAGCATTCGCCATGGTCGATGGCCAGGACGTCGTCGGCCACGGACAGAAGGAACTCCAGGTTCTGCTCGACGATGACGAACGACGCACCCTCGGCCTTGCGCGCACGAACCAGCCGCGCCATGCGCTCGATGTTTTCGGGCTGCACGCCCTCGGTGGGTTCGTCGAGGATGCTGAGCGGCGCACGCAGCCCGAGGGTACGCGTGAAGGAGAGCAACTTGCGCTCGCCGCCGCTGAGCAAACCGGCGCTCTGCTGCATGCGCTCGGCCAGGCGCGGAAATGCCTCGAGGCAGGCGCCGTAGCGTTGGCCGTCGCGGCTGCGCAGGTGCAGCCAGAGGTTTTCTCTCACACTGAGGTCGCCGAAGACCACGCCCTCCTGCGGTGCATAGGCCATGCCCGCGGCCAGCCGCTGCTGCGGCGGCACGCGGGCCAGGTCGCGCCCCGCGAGCATCACCCTGCCCCGCTGCAGCGGAAGAAAGCCGCTGAGCGCACGCATGAGCGTGGTCTTGCCCACGCCGTTCCGGCCCAGCACGGCGAGCACCCGCCCCGTGCCGACAGCACCCGCTAGGCCGCGCAGCATCATGGTGTCGCCGTAGCCGCAGACCACGTCGTCAAAAACCAGCAGCGGCGTGCTCATTTGCGCGCTCCCGCATAGACCGCCCGCACGGCGGGGTCGGCCTGGATCTGTGCCAGCGGGCCGCGCGCCAGCAGCTTGCCCTGGTGCAGCACGTAGACGTCGCCACCAATGGCGGCCACTGCGCTGATGTCGTGCTCGATGACCAGCGCCGCCGCGCCCAGGCGTCCGGTCGCAGTCTTGATCGCTTCGATCATGTGGTGCGTCTCCGCGGGCGACAGGCCGGCACAGGGTTCGTCGAGCAGCACGAGGCGGGGCTGCGGCAGCATGGTCATGACGAACTCCAGCGCCTGCCGCTCACCCTGCGAGAGGCTGCCGGCCGGCGCCTGCAGTTGCCTGCCGAGTGCGGGAAAGAGCGCGAGCAGCTCACCGCGCAGCGGGCTGTCCCATGCCAACGGCGCACGCTGCAATGACGCGGCGGGATGCAGGCGACCTGCCCATAGCGCGACATCGAGGTTCTGGCTCACGCTCAGGCCGGGAAAGACCGAAGGAATCTGCAGCTTGCGCCCCACGCCCTGCCGGGCCACGCGCCAGGCGGTGGCACCCGAGACGTCGGCGCCGTCCAGCCGGATGCGCCCGGCGCGCAGCGGCAGGCGGCCGGTCATCACGTTGAAGGCCGAGGTCTTGCCCGCGCCGTTGGGTCCGATCACGCAGCGCAGGCCGGGGCCTTGCAGGTCGAACGTGAGGCCGTCGAGGATGCGCACGCCGCCTTGGGCGGACTCGACCTGCTCGAACGCGAGGCGCACGTCGGCCCCCTGCGCCCTCACCTCCGGTGCCAGTGTCTTGTGCGCCTGCGGAATCTCTTCTGCGCGCGCCGAGAACCGCCGCCCCAACCCGGCCAGCCCATCGGGCAGGAACCGCACCACCAGAATGAAGATCGCGCCGACAGCCACCTCCCAGTAGGCAAAGTGGTCGCGCAGCTCCGACGACGCATAGCCGACGAACACGGCGCCGAGCAGCGCGCCCAGCGGACTGGCCTTGCCGCCCACCGCGGCCCAGATGACGAACTCTGTGGACAGCACGAAGCCCATCGTCAGTGGTGTGACGATGCCCTGGTGCAGGGCGAACAGCGCGCCGGCCAGGGCCGCGAGCATCGCGGAGAACGCGAAGGCGACGGCCTTGATGCGGTCGGTGGCGTAGCCGAAGAGCTGCAGCCGCTCCTCGTTTTGCGCCAGCGCGGTCCACAAGAGGCCCAGCGGCCGCCCGAGCATGCCCGCGATCAGCAGCGTGCTGCCCAGCGCGCAGGCCGCGACCACCCAGTAGAAGCTGCTGTAGCGCTCGGTGCCGGGCAGCTCGGGAATATCGGCCATGCCGTTGAAGCCGCCGGTGACCGCGCTCCATTGCTGCACCGCGAGGAAGCCGAGCATCGTCATCGCCAGGGTGATGAGCGAGAAGAACGGCCCGCTGCGGTGGCTGCGTGCGAACACCAGCCGCGCCGCCACGTAGGCCAGTGCGGCGGGTGCGAGCAGCGCCAGCGGCAAGGCAGCGAACCAGGCCGGCTGCTGCTGTGCCGCTTTCAACATGCCGCCGGCCAGGTAGGCGCCCAGGCCGAAGAACAGCGCATGTCCCAGCGGCAGGAAGCCGAGCCGCCCCCAGCACAGCGCCACGCCCTGTGTCGCGATGCCGTAGATGAGAAACAGCGCGATCTGGTAGGCGACGAAATCGTTCGACACGAAGGGCAGTGCCACCAGCCCCGCGCCCAGCAGCCACGGCCCGGCCGCTCGACTGCGCCACCCGCGCCATCTGCGCGCGGGAGCCCGCGGTGCGGCGGCGGCCCGCGAAGCATCAACGGCGTCCAAAGAGTCCATTCGGTTTCAACCAGAGAAAGAGGATCGAGAGAATCAGCACCACCGCATAGCCGCTGGTCTGGCCCGCGATGCTGCTGACGGCGGACTGGGTGCCGCCGATCACGCCCACGCCGCCGCCGAAGCCGCCGAGCGTGCCGAGCCCACCGACCACCAGCACGAAGAAGGAATCGAGCAGGTAGTCGACGCCGATGCCGGGCTCGATGCGCACCAGCGGTGCCAGCAGCACGCCGGCGGCGCCGGCCAGCACCACGCCGATGACGAAAGTCTGCGAGGCCAGCCGGCGCGTGTCGATGCCCAGTGCCTGCGCGAGCACCGGATTGCCGGTCATCGCCCGCACGCGCAGCCCCATGGTGCTGCGCCGATACCAGAGCGCAAGGCCGATCATCAGCACCACCGCCAGCGCGATCAGTGCGAGCCGGTAACCCGGGTACTGCACGCCGCCCAGGTCGACCGGCGCGCCCAGCGTGCTCTCGACGTTGCGGTAGCCGCGCCCGTACACCGCCTCGACCGTCTTGCGCATGACCATCGCCAGGCCCCAGGTGGCCAGCAATGTGTCGAAAGGCCGCGCATACAGCGGTCGGATCAGCCAGCGCTCCACCGCATAGCCCAGCACGCCGCACACGAGCATGGCCAGCGGCATGGCCGTGGCGATAGGCCAGCCCCAGGCCTGCACGGTCACCACCGCGTAGGCACCCAGCATCACGAACTCGCCGTGCGCCATGTTCATCACGCCGAGCAGGCCGAACACCACCGCGAGGCCGAGCGTGGTGAGGCCCAGCGTCGCCAATTCGTAGGCCAGGTTCAGCGCGTGCAGCAGCCAGCTGGTGTCCATCGCGCCGTCACGCCTTGCAGGATTGGCCCGACGCGATGCGCGCGAAGGTCTTCACGACGCGAAAGCCCTTGTCGCCCACGTCGGCGAGATAAATGTCCTGGTCGACATGCCGCGCATGCATGGTGACGGCGCCGCGCGGGCCGTTGTAGCTCGCGCCTTCGCTGGCCGGTTCCAGCTTCGCCACGTCGAGCGACTTGGCGCGCGCAGTCATCGCCTCCAGCATCAGGAAGCCTTCGTAGACCGATTCGGCCAGCCCGTTCAGCGCGGGCGCCTGCGCGCCGAACCGCTTGAAGTAGGCGTCCGAGAAGGCCTTGGCCGCCGGCGTCTCGATGTTGGCGAAATAGCCCGCGCTCGAATACAGGTTGCGCGCGTTGGCCAGGCCGATGCCGGCCAGCGTGTTCTCCTCGATCAGCGTGCCGAGGCGGATCGCCTTGTCGGCCAGCCCGAAGCTCGCGAAGGCCTTGTTGAAGCCGACCGAGGCACCGCCCACCAGCGACACCAGCACCGCGTCAGCGCCGCTTTCGCGGATGCGGGCCAGGCTCGAATCGAAGTTGTCGGCGGTGAACGGCAGGTACTCGTCGCCGACGACCTGGGCGCCGGTCTGGGCGATGTAGCCCTTGGCCGCGGCGTTGGTGTTGCGGCCCCAGATGTAGTCGTTGCCGATCATGTACCACTTCTTCGGCTTGCGTTCCGAGGCCAGCCATGGAATCACCGGCGCGAGCTGCTGCGCGGGCGTCTCGCCGTTCAGGTAGGTGCCGCGCGCGCATTCGCCGCCTTCGTACACCGGCGTGTAGAAATACGGCACCTGTCCCTTGAAGAGCCCCACCAGCGCGCCGCGCACCGCGCTGTCGTGCATGCCGATCACCGCCTGTGCGCCCTGCCCTTTCCAGAGCTTGAGCGCGGTCTGCGACGCTTCGGCGGGCGGCAGCCCGGCATCGCCGAAGAGCGCGTTGATGTTGCGGCCGAGCACGCCGCCGCGGGCGTTGATCGTCTGCACGGCCAGCTCGGCGCAGGCCTTGGCCGAGGGGCCGAAGAGTCCGGCCGGCCCGCTCATCGGCAGCATGACGGCCACGTTGAGCGGCGATGCCGCGCGCACGGCCGAAGAACTGGCAGCCGCGGCGGCCGCAAGGCCGTGGAGAAAGGTACGACGGTCCATGAGAACTCCTGGTTTGAAACGAAAGACGGGGGGCCGGCCGGCGCGCTCAGCGTCGCCAGGGCGCCGAGGGCAGCGCGGGCAACACCGCCTCGATGGCGACGGCCAGCGCCAGCAGACCGCGGTCGCTGCCTGCCGGACCATCGAGTGCCAACCCCACGGGCAATCCGTCCGCCAGGCCTGCGGGCAGGGTCACGCCGGGAATGCCGGCGTTGCTGCCCGGATCGGTGTTGCGGATGAAGGCAGCGAAGGTCGGGTGCTCCTGCCCGTCGAGCAGCACCGTGAGGTCCCGGCCGATCGGCGCGGCCGTCAATGGCGTGGTGGGGAACAGCAGCGCCCTCACCCCATGCGCGGCAAAGGCTTCGGCATAGACGGCCTGCAACGCACGGCGCGCCTGCAGCGCCTGCTGGTAAGCCGCCTCTGGCACCGCGCCCTCGCCCAGCAACGGCTGCACGATGGCTGCGACGTCGGGACTGCCGATGGCCTCGACCAACTGACGCAGATCGACGCCGCGCTGCGCGTAGTGCAGGTAGTCTTCCATGTCCCTGACGAACTCGTAGAGCGCAATCGGAAATCCGGCCGCTTCGTTGAACCCGGCGAGCGTTGGCAGCGGCACCTCGACCAGCTGCGCACCCGCGGCGCACAGCCGATCGACCGCGCCCTGCGCCACCGCGCGCACGCCGGAGTCGACGCCTTCCCAGAAGCCCGGCCCCGGAATGCCCAGGCGCACGTCCTGCAGCGATACGGGGGCGAGCGGCCGCGCGCCGCCTGCGAGCACGCCGTCGAGCAGCGCGCAGTCCTCGACGCTGCGCGCGATGGACCCGGCCGTGTCGCGGGTGAGCGAGATGGGCGCGATCCCCCGGCCCGGCACGCGGCCCGTCGTCGGGCGCAAGCCGGTCACGCCGCACAGCGCGGCGGGCACGCGCACCGAACCGCCCGTGTCCGTGCCGATGGCCGCGGGCACCAGCCCCGCCGCCACCACCACACCCGAACCGCCGCTGCTGCCCCCCGGGATCCTGGACGGGTCCCAGGGATTGCGGGCTGCGCCGGTGATGCGGTTGTTAGTAGTGACGCCGAACGCCAGTTCGTGCATGTTGGTCTTCCCCGCTACTAGCGCACCTGCAGCGCGGAGCCGCCGCACCACTTCCGCGTCGCGGGCTGGGCACAGACCATGCAATGCGCCGGTACCCGCACCGCTCGGCAGCCCTATCGAATCAATGTTGTCCTTCAGTGCCACCGGTACGCCGAGAAGCGGAAGCTCTTCGCCGGCCGCGATGCGAGCGTCGGCGGCCAATGCCTGGGCGCGCAGCGCTTCCGCGTCGAAAGCCACATATCCATTGAGATCAGCTTGCGCTTCGGTACGGGCAATGAGGATGTCGGCAAGCTCCGCGCTGGTGATGGCGCGGCTCTGAAGCCGACGCCGCAGGTCCGCAACACCAAGTTGAGCGAGATCCATGGCTTTTTCCTTTGTTGAATCAGCCAATGCTAGGAATAGGGAGCGAAATCCACACCTATCACGATAGATAGGGTCACGAGAATCCTGTCGTAGGGGTCCGCCCCGATGGGCCACGGCGCCCAGGCAGGTAGGATGATTCAATCGGTCTCGCACGGTCCTCGCTTTACTAGAACCATGTTTCTCGCCACTGCACAGGCTCGCGCTCTCGGGGACATCATGCGTCTGCTGGCCGAGGCCGACAACGCTGATACGCTGCGCCAGGACCTCGCTCTGCCGATGCTCGATCTGCTGCGAGCTGACACCTACGTCTCGTTCACCTGGAGCAAGTCGACGCAACGCTTCTACCGAGTTCGCGCGTTGAACATGTCACTCGAGAACCTGCGCAGTTGGGACGAGTACTACCGCTTCATCGACCCGCTCACCATTCCGATGATGGAGCGACGTCATCCAACTCTGGCGACCCAAATCCTTTGCCAGAGCGATTTGGCGCGAACAGAGTTTTTCAACGACTTCCTAGCCCGCGACCATATGCATTGGGGTGTCAACGTCTATGTTTTCGCGCATGGTCAATGCGCGGGCGACATGCGGATTTGGCGTCGCCGAGAGCGCGGCAACTTCGACGGCAACGAGATCGACTCCCTCCGCCTTGTCGAGCCCGCATTTGCCGCGGCGCTCGCGCGCCTGCAGTGGGAGACCAATCCAGTGCTGTCCGCGCCAGCGCGCGAAAGTGCGAGCGAACTGTTGCAGCGCCGGTCAGCACTGAGCCCGCGCGAGGCTCAGGCCGCTTCGCTGGTGCTTTCCGGCTGCCCCGACAAACTGATAGCCAAAAATATGGCGGTGGGCTTACCGACCGTGCGCTTCCATTTGGCGAATGCGTTCCGCAAGTTGAGGGTCGCGAACCGAACGCAGCTTGCAGCGCGTGTTCTTGCGATGATTGAACCGCTTTAGGCCGCTACCTAGCCCTCTTGCACTGGCACTCTCCCCGCAAAACGCTTCCCCCTTTTCAGCCTACGACTTGGCAAACTCCCTCCCCGATCATCGTCAACGGAGCGACCCGCGTCCTACTCTGCACAGTAAATATCATCCGGTTGGACACAAAGGTCAGTCGTCGTCGCGACCATCCCTGTCGTGGGCTCGACCTGGACCCTGACGGCACGAGTAGCTGCTGGCGCTTATGGGGTCGCCACGCCCAGAGTAGGCCGGGTACTCCGGGTACGCGCACAAAGGCCTTGAGAAAGTTGCAGTTTCAACTCCTTGCGGCCCAGTGTTGTCATTGTTCGGCCGCTCCCACGCAATCACGGGATTTCGATAAGACCCGGGCTCCACGCCCTCCTCAACCCATTTCGCCATTACGTGCAGCAACTCCGAGGCGTCGGCGCCACGCCCACCTCGACAGTGCGGCATGCCCGGCACCATATAAAGCTTCGCGTTCTTGTGGGTCGCGTTTGGTTCTACCCTACGAAGAGACTTGTAGAAATTAAGGCTCGTATAAGGCGGCACCTCCATGTCTTCCCATCCATGAAACAGCATGAGCTTCTTACCCTTCTTCAGGTATTTCACGATACCGGCTTGGTCGCCAGTCATGTTGTAGACGTCGTCTAATACAGTCTTCACTTGAGCGAACTGCGTTGGGATGTCGAACGAAAGAGGGTCAACAGCAGTCGGTCTGCGGAATGCCATTTGTAGAAATCCGGAAGGAAGTGCAACCACATTCCCCCATTTTCCAAAATTTCCCGCCCGAGACCAAGGCGCACCGATCACTTTTCCATCGAGAACAAGCTCGCTGGCATGAGCATCGATGTTCGCAATCTCGCCTTCTGTCAAGCAGCTTTCTCCGCTTCCGCTCTGACATTGCATAGATCGAGCAATTTGCTTAAAGGGGCACGCCTCAACATTGCTGATCAAGCCGTCTTTTACACCATCCAAAGCATCACATGCTTCAATCGTTTTTTCGTAGAGGGCGTCGCCCTTGGGCCGTGACAAGCCGATGCCCAACTGAACAGTTCGACTCCACTTCGCTGTGAGGCCTGGCATGTCGGCTCCTTTCACATCATCATCTGCGTGGCCCCACACCCCATCCCCACCAATGACGCCGTCATAGTAGTCGCCAAAGTTTGATGCGACAACGGATGCGTTTTTCCCTCCGTTAGAGCAACCTGCGAAGTAGTGAAAGTTTGCATCGCGACCATAGTAGGCTTTTACCAGCGTACGACCCACTAGATCCGTGTCATACATCTTCGCCGTTGCATAGCTCAAAGTAAGTCCGCGATCGACCGAAAAGCTAGCGGCCGCATACTCTGTATTTCGATGACCTCCATTTGACGCGATCACCGCGAATCCAAAGTTCACCGGGTCCTTGCTTGTCGAGACCATCGGACTACTCGGGACGCTAAGGTTGGGAATACTTCCATCGAAGCCGCCGCCACCGTACTGAACGTACCTCCCCTTCCAGGTTTCAGGAAGCCGAATTTTGATGTCATGCTGGGGGGCGACCGTCGCAGCGACCTCGCAATACTGGCCTCCTTCCGGGGTTGATAGATACTGCGCACTCGTGATAGTGGTGTTGTCGATCTTCAACTGCATAAGAGAACCGCAGCTTGCCGCCCCTGGGGCAGCACTCGCAGCAAAGCTCAGAAGCACAATAGCGCCGCTGCCCAATGCCTTTACTGCGACATGCCGAGTAGTGGCTACGGCACCCCTCCTCGGCTTATCTTGGAGAACGTTCATTTCCAACTGCAATCGACATTGAAAGCTTTTCATTGTGTCTCCCGGATAGTTTTTGGCCTCCAATGGCGGAAGGTAGGTGCCATCGAATTCGAGCCAGACTATCCGAACGGAAGTTGCAGCCCCATCCACATTCTGTTTGTTACGCATAGACTGCGTCGATTTCCAAGGAGGGATCACCAGACGGAGGAAGACTGGTTTCGTGCGACCGTCATGCCAGTCACCTGCTTCGATGTTATCTATGTGCAACAAAGATATGTTCGATGAACTTTGGTCCGGGCGCCTTTAGAGTGCCGTACTGCTGCTGGCCGATGCAGTTGCACCGCGGCACAACAGAGAAGGCGACAACATGGCGAAGAGTAGGACGCCCTGGTTGGGAAACTGCGCGATGCTTGTTGGCATCGCGCTTGCATTCTCCGCGTGTGGCGGAGGTGGTGATGGAAGCAGTGTTAGAGACAGTGGCATACTCAAGTTGAGTGCTGACTCTACTCAGGAGGTCCAAGTTAGTAGGCCCCCAGGTGATCTCGATGAGGAGGGCTTGCCAACGCCCTGGCCGAGACGATCAACCGACTCTACAAGGCCGAGGTGATCCATCGTCGAGCACCCTGGAAGACCAAGGAGGCGGTGGAGTTCGCGACGCTCGTACGGGTGTCCTGGTTCAACCACTATCGCCTGCTCCAACCCATCGGCTATATTCCGCCCGCAGAAGCTGAGGCAAACTATTACCGGCAACTCGCCAGTCAGACCGCCACGATGGTGGCACTAACTGGCCTCCACCAAAGCCGGGGCGATTCAGTGCCACGTCTAAGCGAGTTTTACCCGCAGCCTTCGAGCTCGTTCTTGAAATGCACGGGCACCCCCTTCTAGGATGGAGCACACAGCTTCTCGAATCTCGCGGTTTTCAAGACCGCCGCTCTGATACGTGATGGACGGCAGACCGTCCGGCCGATGTTGGTCGCAGCGCGCAACAACCACCTGATCCACGTCGGTGTTCACGACCAGGTTTGCGTTGTGGGTGACAACAATAATTTGCCGGCGCTTTTTTGCTTCGCAGAACGCCGGAACCAGCTCCTCAAAAACGGACTGCGGATCCAAGTGTTCCTCAGGCTGGTCGATGATCAACGGCCGTTTATCGTGAGCATCCAAGCAAGGTAGAGAAGCAAAAGCACGATCCCACGGGTGCCGGGTGAAAGTCGCTCAATGTCGACCTCTTCGTATCGCAAACCATAACCAACCTGGATGTGGTCCGTGCTGTACAACCGTTGGCCGAAATCACCGGCCCACTGCAGAGGCGGCACGTCGCTAAGCTGTTGCTGTCGAAAAGTCTGACTGAAACTCGAGACGAACAGGCGCATTGCTTCGGCAGCATCTTCAGCTGTGCCGTTACGCCAGACGCCACCGAGATGCTCCGCAGCTTCCTTGAGCAGGTCACCAGTTCGAAGGCTTGCTTTTCGAAGATCGAGAAGTCGCTCCCCTTGTTCTGCCCACGCCTTCAGATCAACTTGACGGCGCACCGAGAACGAGAGCTTCTTTACAGCACTCGGCCCCTGCGCGATTCGGTCGCTGAGAGGAGCATAGAGCTGCGTCAGTTCGGTCTCTTCGTCAAGTACTGCTGTGAAAATACCCTTGTAGGCCGCGATGCGGGCGGTACGAAGTACCACCAGCATGTCCTCAGCTTTTATCGCGCGTTCTATGTCGAGGTTCAACTTCGCGAGAGCAGTATCCGCGCGGGTGATCTTTTCCGTCAGAGCTCGATAACGTCTGCTGTTTTGAGCATCGATGCCTGCTAGCGTCTGTAGCCGATCTCGTTCGCGGATCAACAAGCTAAGGCTTTGGGTCGACAGTAGGGCTCCGTCAGGGATACGAGGCCGCCGGGGGAGCCGTCGATTTGCAACAGATGAGGTCAGCAATTTTTTTTGAGCCTCGACATCATCTCGCTCATGCGGGCGTGGAATGCGCCTGGTCACCGGTCGGATCGCGTACCTCAATCGTCCAGTCCACTAGCTTGGCCACAAGTTCATGCGGGCCGCAGCGCGGTCGGAGCAGCGATTGAGCATCGAGACGATCATCCGGCATGAGCGCGCCGCTGATCGGGACAATAGCCACCGCCAACGTCACAGCTGTCGTTCATTTCGACACCACTGTTCCATGATGCGGGCTTGGTCAGCCCAAATCCTTGTGCGGATTGACGAGGTACTTCTCGCCGGTCGACGCCTTGCTGTAGACCGCGATGGCGTCGAGCTGCAGCGCCTCGACCATCGACACCTCCCGCGTGTAGTGGCTTGCAAATGTTGTCTTGAGTTCGGATGCCGCGCGTTGCTTCAGCCGCTCGACCTCGGCCGCGCCGACCTTCTGCAGAAACGGGAACAGCAGCCAGCCGCCCATGCCCCACGTCATGCCGAAGCCGCGGGTGAATTCCGTCGCCCCCCGGTCGAGGCTGCCGTAGATGTAGACCTGCTTGTGCACGGTCGATCCGTAGCGGTTGTATTCCTTCGCGTTGCGGTTCGCGGCGGCCTCCATCGCCATGAGGATCTGGCCGGCCAGCTTGCCGCCGCCGATGGCGTCGAAGGCCAGCGTTGCGCCGGTCTCGGCCAGCGCATTCGTCAGGTCGTCCATGAAGGTCGGCGACGTGCTGTTGCAGACATGCTTCGCGCCGAGTTCGCGCAGCAGCGTCTCGTGCTCGGGCTTGCGCACGATGTTGACGAGGCCGATCCCGTCTTTCAGGCAGACCTTGTTAAGCATCTGCCCCAGGTTCGACGCCGCCGCGGTGTGGACCAGCGCGGTGTGGCCTTCCCGCTTCATCGTCTCGATCATGCCGAGGGAGGTGACCGGATTGACGAACCATGAGGCGCCCTCGGCGGCTGTCGTGCCCTCGGGCAGTGGCAGGCACTGCCCGACGTTGACTGCGCAGTACTGCGAATACATCGCGCCCCCGATCACGCCCACAGTCTTGCCGAGCAAGGCCTGCGCGGCCGGTGAACGCCCGGCGCCGACCACGACGCCGGCGCCTTCGTAGCCGACCGGCACCGACTCGTTCAGACGGCCCGCCACGGCCGGCAGCATGCGCGGCGGCACGGTGGCGGTGATGACCGGCCGGTCGGCCGTGCCGGAGGCCCTCGCGGTCGACATATCGGCCATGCCGAATAGCACCATCAGGTCCGACGGATTCATCGGGGCCGCGTCGATGCGCACGAGCACCTCGTCGGCTTTCGGTTCGGGCATCGGCACCTCGGCGAGCGAGAGTTCAAGCTCGCCGCCGGTGCGGACGATGGAGCGGAGTTGCAGCGGCATGTGAGTGTCTTGTGAGTTGGACGAAGTCGGGTTCATGGAAGCTGAACGCCTCCGATCACCAGGACTCGCGGAAAGGCCTCACTTCGGTGAGGAACGACCAAGCCGAGCGCGGCTGGTGGGTTACGTGCCAGACTTCTTCGGCGATGTCGGACGGCTTGATGAAAAACTCGTCCGGCTTGTCCGCCATCCGCGCGCGGGCCCAAGGCACGTCGATGACTGCGTCGATCATCATGAAGGACACGTGCACGCCCCGGGGCCCCATCTCCCGGGCGATGGACTCGGCCAGGATGCGCTGCGCCGCCTTGCTCGGCGCGAAGCCCGCAAAAGCGGCCTTGCCACGGACGGCCGAGGTGTTGCCTGTGACCAGCAAGGCGCCGCCCCCAGCTGCTTCCATTCGCGGCGCCGCCCACCGGGCCAGGTGCAGCAGGGCCATGACATTGATCTGGAAATTCTGCTGGAGGACTTGCGGATCAATGTCGAGGAAGTTGCCGAAGGCCCCACCCACGGCGTTGTGGATCACCACCTTGGGGACGCCGGCACGTTGCTCGATGGCGTCGAGGGCGGCCGCTAGCGCCGCAGGGTCGGCCGCATCGCAGGGGACCGCAAAGGCGTTCGGAAGTTCGCTCTCGAGATCGGTCAAGCGCTCGGCCGTGCGCGCGAGCATGGCGACCTGATAGCCGCCATCGTGGAACCGCCGGACCATTGCCGAGCCGGTGCCCGGTCCTACGCCGGTGATGATGACAAGCGGCTTCATGCGGCCTGCTCCAGACGAGCTTGCACGAAGTGCAGGCGGTCGTTACCGAAGAACATATCGTCTCCGACGAACAGGGTCGGCGCGCCAAACACGCCGCGCGATGCCGCCCCGGCGGTTGCCTCGTCCAAGAGGGCCTGCGCGGCCGGCGAGTCCATCCGCGCTTCCAGGGTCTCCGCGTCGAGCCCCGCGGCGCCAAGGAGGGTCGCGACTTCGCCTGCCGTCCCCAGCGGCGCCGGAACCGACCAAAACGCTTTGAAGATCGCGTCCACCGCCGCAGGCATGGCGCCTAGTTGCCCGGCCACGAGCGTGGCGCGCAACAGGCGGCCGGCGTCGATTTCCGAGCCATGGGGATGCCGGTTGAGCGGAACCCCATAGTGGGCAGCCCATCGGCCCATGTCGGTCATTACGTAGCGCCCTTTGGGTGCGCAAGTGATACTCGTCGGCACGTTCCCCACCGCTCTCATCAGCGCCCCAATTTCGAATGGACGAAAGTCGATCTCGACATCCATCTTTCGAACCTGAGACAGTGCCAGGAAGCTGTAGGGGCTGCGATAGTCGAAGTAGAAGTCGATCGTTTTCATTGGGGGTTCCTTTGAGAGTCCGTTGTTGTGAATGTTGTTGATCGTTCGCGGGCGGCTCCGCGCTCCGTTTTGAACTTTGCGAAATAGGGGCCGAACTCGGGCCCGAAGGCCGGATCATTCGAAGGCGGTCGAAATGCGTCAGGGTGCCGTGAAACCGCTCGCGCGCGTTGTCCAGGAACCGCGCCTTGCCGAACGCAAGCAGCGCTTCGCTTCGACTCAGCATGCAAGGTTCTGAACTCACAGCGGACGTCCACGCTCGCGCCGATGAGGCATTCACGACCTACACGACTGGGATCGACTGGCCCTGGAGCCTGCCCGCCAGGCGCTGGTCGGCGAGGGGGTGAGCTTGGCCGCCATCTGCTTCGCCTGTGAACTCGCGCCATACGAGGATTGGGCAGGTAGGAAAAGATCCGCACGTCGGCCATTGCGCTGTCTCCAGGGCGCCGCCAAGCCGGTGGCGCAGTTGTTGGTCCAGAGGTCTGTGGGGTCCGCGGTTGCCGACGCCCTCCACTGTTCAGACCCTATTCTGCATGACGATCATCATCCTGTCTGTCGCATTGGTTCGCCAGAGGATGTTTCAACTGCACTGGTTTACCCGGAGACGGGATGCATCCCAGCAGGGATGCGACGCCATGGTCCTTGCTGGTCGCGTTGCTGGTGCTGAGCGCGCGCCAAAGGAAACGCTGCACGCCCAAGGCGCGACTCAGGCTTTGTTCTGACTGCCTGAGAGCGCCCGCACATTGGGCTCGTTAACCGCCACCAGCTGCTCGCGCACGCTGCGGAGCAGGTCGTCCGAACGGGCAGGGTCTGTCATCGCCCGCGACAGGGCCAGAGCACCCACCATGGCGCTGACGGCCAACATCGCTCTGGAATCGTCGTCGTCGCCAAGGTGGCGCCGAGCGGCGGAAATATAGTCCTCGATGGAGCCGGCCATGATCGACTTGGACTGGTCATCGGCGCGTCCGACATCGGAGATCAACGCCGAGACTGCGCACCCAGTGCTGCGGGAGTCCCGATGCCTGGTGCTCAAATAGTCGCTGACGAAGCCCGCGAAGCCGAGCGGACGCGCTGATTTCTGCCTCACCGCCGACCGACGCACACCATCAACTAGGGCGCGCCTGAGCGCCTGGGCGAGCAAGTCCGCACGAGAGGCAAAATGACCGTAGAAGCCGCCATGCGTGAGGTTCACGCTCTTCATGAGCTTGCCCACGCTCACCGACTCGAGTCCGCCGTCTCGAATCTGGTCGGCGGCCTCCTTCAGGATCCGCTCTCGACTTTGCGCTTTCTCGGCCTGCGAATGTCCCAAGGCAAATGCCCCCATGCAATCCGACCATCTGGATGACGGTCGACATCCCATTGTAGACATCGGTGATCGGGCGATGCATTCGGCCCTGGCGCATTGCTTGCGCCTCCGCTTCAAGCCACCGAGAGCAGCCCTCGAACCAACTGCTGCGGCATGGACAGAAACGGACTGTGATCCGAGTCCAGTTGCAGCACCTGCGTCTTGTTGGCAGGCGTCGCGGTGTCCGCCTGCGCCACCATCATGTCCTGCATCGCCGGCGGGATGGTGTTGTCGGCGCCGGTCCGGATATAAGTACGCGGGATGGCTCCCCAGCGCTGCACCGACGTCGCAATTGGCGTGACCATTGCACCGATCGAAATATCGGGCGACAGCAGATTGAGCGCGGCGCGCGCTGTTGCAGCGTCAACTTTCCCGTAAAACAAGTTGATGAGCCCCGCTCGATAGCTTTCGTCCGTGGATGCGGGGTCGAGTCGCAGAGCGCCAGTAACCCCAGGATCGCTGCGCAGCAGCGGCGTCAAAAGCGATGGGGGCGCCTGTTCATCAGGGGGGAATGCCACCATCGGCTGGCCGTCCTTGGGCATGAATGCCGCGAGGTAGACCAGGCGCGCAATCTTGCCGGGGCCCAGCAGTTCGGCGGCAGCATGGATTGCACCACCGCCCATGCTGTGACCCACGACGATCGGCGCCGGGAAGCCGGCGGCCAGCAGGGATTCAACGGCATTGGACACTGCCCGAGCGTAGTCGGCCAACGTGATGCCCGCGACCGGTGAGGGCTCAGTTGCCAGTGCCGCCGTGCGGGGTTGAACGTCGAACGCCGCCGGAAATGCCGCATTGAGGCCATGCCCTGGCAAGTCAATCGCCAGCACCGGGTGGCCGGCGGCAGCCAGCAATGGGCTGATCTTGCCCCAGCACCAGGTGCCGTGCCAGGCGCCGTGAACCAGCAGGAATGGGCTTTTTGGCGCAAGCACGCGCGCCGGTTCTGCCTGCGTTCCGGAGCAGCCGGCCAGGGCCGCGCCGGAGGCTGCGAGGGCAGATGAAATGATGGCGCGTCGAGAATGAAGCATCGCGATGTCTCCGTGGAATGGGTTCTGGAGCATCGGTGGTGTGCGGCATTGGCTCTACTGCCTCAGTGCAATTCAGCGGACTGCGTGCAAGCAAATCGGCGAATTGGGATTACGCTCTTGTGAGTCGACTACTGCTGAACCATCGTCGTTACCAGTGAGCTCCATAACACCGTTCCCTCTCATCGAGTTCGATCATGGAGGCACAAGCTTGCAGGGCTTCCGTGTGGCGGACAGCCATGATGTTGACGAATCGCCCCTGCAAACCGCGCCCTTCTTTGGCGAAATCCGGCTTCAGCGGCTGCGGCGTGACGATGTGTTCCATGGCACGCTCGACTGCGTGCCAATGGGACCGGTGTCATTCAACCGCACACGCTGGGGAGCGCGTGTTTCGCTTCAGCCTCTATCAGAGGCCTTGCAGGGCTACTACCTGATCAGCCTGCCGACTCGAGGAGCCGCGCAAGTACGCCAGGGCGGCGACTTGCACCAGCTGGTTGCGCACAGTCCGGGCGTGTTCAGTCCAGTTCGCGCCTTCTCGATGGAAGTGCACGAGGGATATGACCAGCTGCTGATCCGCGTTGATAGCTCATTGATTGCAGATGCCTGGCAGGGGCTGACCGGCCGGCCGCTGACGGCACCCTTGGTTTTCGACATTTCCCTGCCTGCGCGACCGCCGCTGATCCAGGCGTGGCACGGTATCGTCGCCCTGGCTGGCATCGCGTCGGCGCTCCCGCTTGCCGGCAAGGCGCGGCAATTCGCGCAAGCATCGCTGGCGGACGCTTTGGCCTCGCTTCTGCTGACCCAGCATGCCCACAACCAGCAATCCGCGCTTCATGCAGATGCAACCTTTTCAGCTTCGTTGCGGGTTGTCAGGCAGGCCGAGGAGCTGATGATGCGGCGGCTGCAAGCCCACGTTTCGGTGAACGAGCTTTGCATCGAATGCGGCGTGTCTCGCCGCACGCTGTTCGCCGCCTTTCAGTCTTGCCACGGTGTAGGTCCGATGACGTGGCTACGAGAAAGGCGGTTCGAAGCGGCTCGGGGCGCGCTGCAAAAGCCGAGCCGCGGCGGAATTCGCGTGGCCGACATCGCTCTCGAGTACGGCTTCACTCATGTTGGCGACTTTGCCGGGGCCTATCGACGGAAATTTGGCGAGGCGCCATCACAGACGTTGAGGCGCGGCTGGGCATACGCCTGAGACTCCGCATGGAGATTCCGAAGAATGCTCGCTATGTCGGGATGGAAGTACGGCGCATCGACCTTTCACCCGACGTTGTGATCGTCCACGCCATCAGAGCGGTACGAGCCGGACACGCAAACAATGCAGAACGTGAGCACGTGGAGAAGTCATCCTGCCGCCGCTTTTTTCGAACGCCTGAACCTTAAGTTGGCAGAACTGCGACTCCGTTTGGCATGGCCTAGGGGCGGTTGTGATGCGTGCGCCCGCACGTGAGGCGAATAGCCGCGCCGCTCACCGGGCTACGCGGACCGACATCGCACCTATCCCCTGCACCGAGGCGTTCAGCACATCGCCGGGGGCCACCGGCCCGACGCCGGCCGGGGTCCCCGTCATTTGTTCGCCTTGCCAACGCTCAGTATCCTTCGAATCTCGTCCGCCACAAGGTCCACGAGCGCATGCGTTGCAGCGCTCAGAGGCTTGCGCCGGTCGCTGACGCGGACCACATGGCGCACGATGCGCGGCGACAGAATCGGGCATATGGCCAATGTGCCCTCATTGACCGCGCGCTGCACCACGATGCGCGGCAGAATGGTCGCGAATCGCGTTTCCTCGACGAGCCGCACGATGGTGCTCAGAACGTCGACCTCGAATTTGGGTGCAAGCACAATTCCCTCCTGGCGAGCCGCCGCTTCCAACACACCGCGCAAACCGTGTCGGCGCGTCGGCAGGATCAGGTCCAGGCCGAGTTCGGCCAGTCGCGCAAGGCGCACGTTGGGAGGCAGGCGCGGGCCGTGCTCCACACTCGTTACGAGCAGCATGTCTTCCTCGGCGAGCGATTCCGTGGCCAGCGACAGCTTGGCCCGCGGCTCGTTGATGATCGCGACGTCGAGTTGTCCGCTTGTTACCCAATCGATCAGCATGGCACTGTAGCCGACGGATACGGTGACCTCCACATGCGGGTAGGCCGCGTTGAATCGCGATAGCGCGTCGGCCAGCACGCTTTCGGCCACTGAGGAAATGAGCCCCAGCGAGACGTGGCCGGTCACGGCCTCGCTGCGCTGCGCAAGTTGCTCGCGCGCATTGTCGATGTTGCGCACGATCGGCAGAAACAGCCGGTACATCAGGCGTCCGTGTGCGGTGGGCGACATGCCCCGACGTTTGCGCTCGAACAAGGGCTGCCCCAGCTCTTCCTCCAGCTTCGCGATCTGCATGCTCAGCGTCGGCTGGACGACGTCCAGCCGCTTGGCGGCCTGTGTCATCGAGCCGTCTTCGAACAGCGCAAGGAAGTACTGGATTTGCCTCAGGTCCACGGTGGCCTTCTTGGAAATTGCCCCGCTGACCGGGCTCGCAAGGGAGGGCAATTGTAGAAGGCCGGTGGCACGCCGCGATGCGGGCTCAGGCCGTGCCGACCTGCTGATAGATGTGCTTGATCTCCTGGAAGTCGATCAGCGCATCGTACCCATGCAGCCGGCCAAGCCCGCTGCGCCGATAGCCACCCGTCTCGGCTTCAGCGAAGAGCTTGTTGTGGTCGTTGATCCAGACCGTGCCGTTGCGCAATGCACGCGCCACCCGCATGGCACGTGCGCCGTCGCGCGTCCAGACGCTGGCCGACAAGCCGTACTCCGAGTGGTTGGCGCGGGCGATGGCTTCGCGCTCGTCCTCGAAGCGTTCCAGTACCAGCAGCGGGCCGAAGATTTCCTCTTGCACGAAGAATGCATGCGTATCACGATGCGCGACGAGGGAAGGGTGGACGAAGTTTACGTCGCGCCGCCCGCGCAGCAGCACCGCATCGGCCGCCGCCAGCGCGTCGTCGATGCGCTGGCTGACTTGTTGGGCGGCGTGCGCGTCGATCAGCGGGCCGATCTGCGCGCCCGGCGTCAGCCCCGGTGCCACGCGCTGCGCAGCCAGTGCTTCGGTCAGCGCCTTTTGCATGGCGCTGTAGTGGTGTGCATGGACGAGCACGCGCCGCGCCGCTGTGCACTGCTGGCCGCTGATGATGGTCGCAGCCGCGGCAATCGCACCGGCCGTCTTCTCGACGTCGGCATCCTCGAACACAAGGCAGGCCGACTTGCCGCCCAACTCCAGGGACAGCTTCTTCATGGTGGGCGCCGCCGCAGCCATGATGCGCTGACCGGTGGCGTTCGAGCCTGTGAAGCTCAACACATCCACCTGCGCGCTCTCGGTCAGATACTGCGCGACCGCATGACCGTCTTCGCTCACCAGATTGACCACGCCGGGCGGCAGACCCTCGCAGGCATGCAGTGTCTCTACCACCCGCGCGGTGATCAACGCCGTCTGCGGCGCCGGCTTGATCACCGCCGTACAGCCCGCTGCCAGCGCGGGGGTCAGCGACCGAATCAGCAGTACCACCGGCGCGTTCCACGGGACGATGATGCCGGCCACGCCGGCGGGCTCTTTCAGCAACGTGGAATACGCGCCAGGCTCCACCTCGAACACATGGCCCGGCATGTAGCGCGTCAAGCCTGCGTAGTAGCGGATCTCCGACACGGCACCGGCGATCTCGCCGCGCGACTGCGCCAACACTTTGCCGTTCTCGCGCGTGAGCAGTACGGCCAAGACTTCAGCTTGAGCTTCCAGGCGATCGGCCCAGCGCAACATCACCATTTGGCGCAGCCGCGGATCGTGCGCCCACTGCGGCTGCTCGAACGCGCGGCGCGCGGCGGCCACGGCGGCTTCGGCGTCACTGCACTGCGATGCGGCGTGGCGCCCGAGCGGTGTGCCATCGGACGGATCGTTGCGCTCGCCCCATGCGCCGCAAGCCGCTGGCTGCCAGTGACCGTCGATGAGGTTGAGAGCGTCTTGTTGGATGGTCATGCTGCGGTGATGTGGTTTTGTTGAATAACGCGCTTCCACAGCGACTTTTGGCTTTCGACGAAGCTGTGGAATTGGGCGGGCGTGCCGCCGTCGGGCACCACACCCTGCTGGGCGAAGATTTTCCTCACGTCGGCCATTTCGAGGATGCTGTTCATTTCGCGATTGAGCTTGTCGACCACCGGCTTCGGCGTTCCTGCGGGCACCACGATGCCGTGCCAGGACGACACCTCGTAGCCCGCGACGCCGGCCTCCGCCGCAGTGGGTATCTCCGGCATCAGCGGCGAACGCTGCGCGCCGGCAATGGCCAGCGGACGCACCTTGCCGGACTGGATGAACGGCAGCGCATTGGGCAGCAGGTCCATCGCCACCGCCACTTGGCCTCCGGCTAAGTCAGTCAACATCGGCGTGCTGCCCTTGTAGGGAATCTGGTTCATGCGAATACCAGCCAGATTCTCGAACAGCACCATGGCCAAGTGGTTCGATGAACCCGGGCCCGAGGTGCCGTAGTTGATGGCGCCCGGCTTCGCCTTGGCGGCCGCCAGCACGTCGGCCGCGCTGCGATAGGAACTTCCCGCGTGAGCGACCAGCACCATCGGCGATCGCCCCGCCAGGATCACCGGGTCGAAGGCCTTGTCGGTGTCGTAGGGGAGCTTGTAGAGCCACGGGTTGGCCGCAAACGGAAATTGCACAACCAGCAGCGTGTAGCCGTCCGGCGGCGACGTCGCCACGGCCTGTGTGCCGATGGTCGTGCCGGCACCGGGCTTGTTGTCGACCACGGCAGGCTGCTTCCACACCGCGGTGAGGTGCACTCCAACAATGCGTCCCAGCGTATCGTTGAAGCCGCCCGCGGGGTACGGCACCACGATGCGCAGCGGCTTGATCGGGTAGCTGCCGGCCGCATCGGGCCGCGCCCAGAGCGTGGGGGCGAACGCGCTCCCGAGCAAGGCGGCAGTAGCGCCGCGACGTGATACCGGCATAGTGTGTCTCCTTCTTCGGGCAACGCGCAGGCGCTCGTCGAACGCCCTCTCTCATCGGGCAGTGGCACATCGGGTGCGCCCGCAGTGCATCGGCCGCTCAGTCGGCCAATGCGAGCGCTTCCTGCGCCAAGTCTTTCTCGACGTACTCGCGGAAAAGCTCCGCGGTGTACAGCAGCCGCATCTGCGCACCCACTTCGCAGGCCTTCAGACAGGCTGCCTGGAGTTCGGGCGTGTCGGCATGTTCGACCACGATCTGGTAGCCACGCTCGCCGTGGATCTCGTCTGACACGATGTGCAGATCGAAGAATTCGACCTCTTCGTCCGTGAACTTGTACTGCTCGCGCAGTGTGGGCGCCTGCTTGCGGTAGATGGACGGGACCTGCGATTCGAGTCCCACGACGATGCCGGCCACCGCGATGATCGGGTTCTCGCGCATCGACATCGAATAGCACCAGCTTTGCAGACCGCGCGTGGAGGGGCAGCATGTTGTCGGGATCGGTCACGCGAGCACGCGACGAACCGCAGGCTTCGGCAAAGCGGATCAGCAGGTCGGTGTGGCGGTCACCGCCGATCTCCTCCTCGTACATGTTCGCCAGCATGAAGTCCTTCACGTCGATCAGGCGCGCTGGCGTGCGCGAGTAGATGAAGCCCAGATAGTCTGCGAACGGTCCCACGTAGTGGTAATGGTTCTCCGCCCAGCGGGCTAGATGCTTGCGCGAGAGTCGGCCTGCAGCCCACGCCATGCTGAAGGGCGATTTGTTAGCGCTCTTTCCACGCACCGTTTCCTCCAGCGCGTGGCGGAAGTCTTCTTTGCTCATTAATGCCGTCATGGATTGTTCCTTCGTTGGTATGAACACGGTCCGCGGCAACTGCGAAGCACGCGGCACAAAGCCCCTGGAGGGGATGGCGTGATCCTACGTATGCGCGATGCAAATTTGCAATTCATATCAATGTTATTGATGTCTTGCATTGGCGGTCGTGATGTTGTTTGACGCGGTGGCGGCTTCGCTTGGACATTAGTCACCAGGCATTCGGTCTGCGAGAACCACGGCCGATTCGCCCCTCCACCGGCAACCATGGAACAGGTGCTCATGCCCAAAGTTGTGATCAGAAAAGACGGCCAGTGCTTCGAGGGCGAGGTGCGGCCGAACACCAACCTCGTCGTGCGCGCCGGCATCAAGCAGTTTCCTTTTCCGCACCTCACCTACGGCTGCGGCATGGGCAAGTGCTCCAAGTGCATGTGCAAGGTGCTGCACGGCGGCGAACACCTGGCCGCGCCCAACTGGAAAGAGCAGAAGCAGCTGGGCGATCAGCTCGATGCGGGCTTCCGGCTCGCCTGCCAGCTGTGGATCCATCACGACATCGAACTGAGCCAGGACGAGACGGCGCTCGCCTGACGCCATTCCAGAAACCCATGCAAAACGCGTATGTCATCCTCACAAACAAGGACGGCCAGTTCCGCACCGAGCTGGGCGACCGGCCTTCGCCCCGTCGAGAGCCACGACTATTTCTTCTATGGCCAGCGGCGCGCGCGCTTCGTCATTGCCGAGCTCGAACGGCCGGTGAAGGTCGCGATCGTGGACGAGGGCGACCCGCCCACGCGCAACCTCGTCCCCTCCAAGTTTCTTCCGCAGTTCGACACGCTCAAAGCCGCGCGCGAAGAGCTCGCGCAGTTGGTCAACTTCGGCCACCTCGACGTGCGCCTCGTGCGCATAGACGCGCAGGAGCCCGTCCGCCCATGATCAGCGTCACTTTCATCACCAATGCCAACAAGGTGCTGGCTGCGCCGGAAAACAGCAACCTGCTGCGCGTGTCGCTGCGCGGGCAAGGCGGCATTCCTTTCAAGTGCGGCGGCGGCGTGTGCGGCACTTGCAAATGTCGCATCGAGAGCGGCCTGGAGCACACCGACGCTGTCAAGCCGAAAGAACGCAAGCACCTTTCGGAAGCGGATTTCGAACAAGGCTTTCGCATGGCGTGCCAGACCTTCGTGAACGGGGACATCAGCGTCTCGTGGTAATTCCCATTCAGGCACCGGCGCACGTTCGCCGCGCCGACAACATCGAGCATCTATCCATGACAGACCCCGACAATTTCCCTGTGCGCGTGCTGGCGCGTACCCCCATCGCCACTGACACGATGGCTTTCTTCCTGGAACGCCCTGCCGGCTTCGACTTCGAGGCGGGCCAGTTCGTCAGCCTCCAGCTGCCGGATTTCGATGCGCCGGAAGACGGCTCGGACGACGGCGAGCGCATGCTGTCGATTGCCAGCGCCCCCCATGATCCGCACCTCATGGTCGCGATGCGCATGCGCGATACGGCATTCAAGCGCCACCTCTCGCGATGCGCCCTCGGTGCCGACGGCGCCTTCGTGAGCCTGAGCCCGGCCATGGGCGATTTCGTGTTGCCCGAAGACCCGCGCCAGCCGCTCGTGATGCTCGCCGGTGGCATCGGCATCACACCGTTCTACAGCATGCTGCGCCACCTGCAACATCAGGCTGTCAGCGGCAAGGCGGTGCCGCCAGTCACACTGCTCTACGGCAACCGCACGCACGGACTCGCCGCCTGGTGCAGCGAGCTCGCGCAGCTGTGCGCCGACCTGCCGCGACTACGCGTTGTGCATGTGATTGCCGAGGATAAACGCGCGCCCCCTTCATCGGGCGGCCAGGACGCACTCGTCTGGCGCGACGGCATGATCGATGCCGCGCTCATCCAGCAGGAAGTGCCCGACTGGCAGGCCTGCCGCTACTTCATCGTCGGCCCGACCGCCATGGTCGCAGCCATGCAGGACTGTCTCGATGCCTGCGGTGTGCAGCCCGAGCAGGTGGCGATCGAGTTCTTCGCCGGCTACTGATCCCATCTTCTTCAAGCGCTCAGAATTTCTCCCATGCAGATCACCGCGCAGAACATCGCCCTCCCCTCAGGGGCCGGCAGCATCCAGGTGCATCGCCACGGCGACGCCCGCGCGCCCGCCGTGTACATGGCGCACTCCATCCTCTCCAGCAGTGCCATGTGGTCCAAGCAGGCGCAGCTGCTGGCCTCGCGCGGCTGGCATGTGGTGTGCGCAGACACGCGCGGCCATGGCGGCTCGGTGGCCCACGAAGCGCCCTCCTCCATGCAGCATCTGGTGGCCGACACCGTCGCGGTTCTCGATGCACTCGGCATCGCGAAGGCGCACTACGTCGGGCTGTCGTTGGGTGGCATGAGCGGCTTCGGCCTGGCGCTTGCGCATCCCGACAGGCTGGCGAGCCTGTGCCTCTGCGATGCGCGTGCAGACACACCACCGGAGGCGTCCGCACCCTGGAACGAGCGCATCGCCATCGCCGAGCGCGAAGGCTGCGCAGCACTCGCGCAACCCACCCTCGAACGCTGGTTCGGCCGCGACTTTCTCGATGCACATCCTGACACCGCGCAGCGCTTGCTGCAGGTCGCGGCGTCGACATCGGTGGTCGGATTTGTCGGATGCGCGCGCGCCATCCAGGGACTCGACTACCTGGCCCGGGTGTCAGAGATCGCGCTGCCCACAACCCTGATCGTGGGTGCGAACGATGGGGTTCTGCCACAAGCGATGACCGAGATCCATGGGCGCATCTCCGGATCCGTCCTCGAGGTCATCGCGCAGGCGGGACACCTGCCCAACATCGACCAGCCTGAGGCATTCGACGCCGTGCTGATGCGGCACTTTGGCGCGCCCGCATAAAGGCGGAGGCTTCAAGGCCGCGCCGACAACGCCTCGACGCTTGCCACGCCCGTCCCAGTGAAGGATTGTCATTCACGTATAAGCCACACAATGGATCGGGCCAGACGCGTTGTCTCCGTGCGATTTTCCGGATACATGCTGGCCAGCGCCGCCACCAGCGCCTGCGCGGATCGGCGCGAGATCGACTTCTTGACCGCCGATGCGCCTAGGTCCAGTTGCCGTGGCGACCGAAAAGCTGCCACTCATTGGCGCGAATGAAAAGGCGAAGCTCAATGCGTCGATCGCAGGACATGGCCGCAGCCATGCGCACGCGCCAGGTCGCAGCCCTCACGCGCAGCCAAGCGCCACATAGCGCGCCAGGTGATGGTCCTCGTCGCCGAGCATGTGATTGGTCAGCACCAGGCCCTTGGCCAGGTGTGACAGCGGGAGCTCCCACGTCATGCCGATGCCGCCATGCATCTGGATGCACTCCTCGGCCACGCGCGTCCCGACGCGGCCTGTGGTCACCTTGGCGGCCGACAACGCTCGCTCGCGCGTGACGCGGTCGGCCGATTGCAGCGCGTTTGCCGCGTTGATGACGGCTGAGCGCGCCTGCTCGATACCCAGCCACAGATCCACCATGCGGTGTTGCAGCGCCTGGTTGCTGCCGATCGACTGTCCAAACTGCTTACGGGTGCGCAGGTAGTCGAGCGTGAGTTGCTTGGCGGACTCCATCGCGCCCAATGCTTGTGCGCTCAGCGCCAGCACGCCGGCGCCCAAGGCGCCTTCGATGGTCGGAAAGGCTTGGCCTTCGGTGCCGACCAGCGCATCGGCCGGCAGATGCACGCCTTCCAACGCGATATCCGCGCCCCGGCCACCATCGGCCAGGGGGTAGCCGCGCAGCGTGATGCCCGGAGTTGCAGCGGGCAGCACGAACAGGCTGATGCCCGTGGGGTCGTCGCCGCAGCCCGATGAGCGGGCCGAAACGATGAAAAAGTCGGCCTGCTCCGCATGGCGCACCACGCATTTCAGGCCGTCGAGCTGCCAGCCACCATCGGTCGGCCGCGCACGCGTCGTCACGTGCGAAGCCTCGTAGCGGGCCTCGGGATCGGCGTGCGCAAGAACGGCCAGCGTGCTGCCGGCCACGATGTCGCGCCGCAGCGCACGCTGCACATCCGTTTTCGCTTCGGCCAGCACCGCAGCGGCCATCAGCGCAGCGAGCAAGGGCTCCAGCACCATCGCGCCGCCCAGCGCCTCGAACACCAGTGCGATGTCGAAGCCGCTGCCGCCCAGGCCACCGTCGGCCTCGGCGAAGAGCGCCCCGAGCGCCCCCAGATCGACGAGATGCCGCCACATTTCCATGCTGTGCCCCTCGCCCGATTGCGCAATGCGCTGGCGCTGCGCGAAGTCGTAGTGCTGCGACAGCAGGCGTCGCAGCGCATCGTCCAGCATGCGCCGTTCGTCGGTCGGTTCGAAGTTCATGCGGCGTCCTTCATAGCCCCAGCACCGTCTTGGCGATGATGTTGCGCTGGATCTCGTTAGAGCCCCCGAAGATCGAGAGCTTGCGGTTGTTCAGGTACTGCGCGGCCGCGCTCACCGATTCGGCGGGCGCGCCGGCCAAGGCTTCGGCATCGCCGAGGTGCGGCAGTGCATGCAGGCCGACCGCGCGGCGGACGAGCGCGGCGAGTTCCTGGCGGATCTCGCTGCCGAGCAGCTTCAGCGCTGAGCTTTCCACGCCCGGGCTGCCGCCGTTGGCCACAGCGGCCGTCACGCGCAGGTTGGTCGTCTTGAGGTTTTCCAGGTCGATCTCCACGCGCGCCATGCGCGCCGCGAAGGCCGGGTCGCGGTCCAGCGGCTGGCCGCCGCTCATGACCTTTGCCGCCACGATCTTCAGGCGCTGCAGCGCAGCCACCGAAAAGCCGATGCCCGCGTTGCGTTCGTGAGTAAGCAGGTATTTGGCGCAGGTCCAACCATCGTTCTCTTCTCCGACGAGGTTGTGCGCTGGCACTCGCACGTCGGTGAAGAAGACTTCGTTCACCTCGTGCTCGCCGTCCAGCGTGACGATGGGCCGCACCTCGACGCCCGGCGAGCGCATGTCGATCAGCAGGAAGCTGATGCCCTGCTGACGGCGCGCGTCCTTGGATGTCCGCACGAGGCAGAAGATCATGTCGGCGTACTGCGCGAGCGTGGTCCAGGTTTTCTGGCCGTTGACGATGTAGTGCGCGCCCGCTGCATCGTGCCCGCGCACCGCCGAGGTCTTCAGCGCCGCCAGGTCGGAGCCCGCGCCGGGCTCCGAGTAGCCTTGGCACCACCAGTCTGAGCCGTCGAGGATGCGCGGCAGCCAGTGGCGCTGTTGCGACTCGGTGCCGTACCGGATCAGCACGGGCCCGAGCATAAGGAGCCCGAAGGGAACGACGCGTGGCGCGTCCGCCAGCGCACATTCATACTCGAAGATGAAGCGTTGCACTGCGTTCCAACCCGGTCCGCCGTGCTCGCGCGGCCAGTGCCCCGCGAGCCATCCACGCGATTGCAGGATGGCATGCCATTGTTGCATCTCGTCCTTGCGAAGCGTGCGACCCTCGGCCACCCGCCGGCGCAGCGCTGGCGGCAGGTACTCGGCCAGAAAGGCGCGGACTTCCGCGCGGAAGGCCTCTTCTTCAGGAGTGAAGTTCAAGTCCATGTCGGTCTAGCGAAAAATCTCGAAGAGGCCGGCCACGCCCATGCCGCCGGAGACGCACATCGTGACCACCGCGTAGCGCGCGCCGCGGCGGCGCCCTTCAATGAGCACGTGTCCAGCAAGGCGCGCACCGGTCACGCCGTAGGGATGGCCGATGGAGATGGCACCGCCGTCGACGTTCAGGCGCTCGTCCGGAATGCCCAGGTGCTGCTGGCAATAGAGCGACTGCGAGGCGAAGGCCTCGTTCAGCTCCCACAGGTCGATGTCGTCGATCGCGAGGCCGTGGCGCGCCAGCAGCTTGGGCACCGCGAACACCGGCCCGATGCCCATTTCGTCGGGTTCGCAGCCCGCCACGGCCAGTCCGCGAAAGGCCCCCAGCGGCGCGAAGCCGGCGCGTTCGGCATCGCGCGCTTCCATCAGCACGCAGGCGGCCGCCCCGTCAGACATCTGCGAGGCATTGCCGGCCGTGACGAAGCGATCGGGCCCGTTAACCGGCAGTAGCCGCGCCAGCGCCTCGTATGTGGTGCCGTGCCGGTTGCAGTTGTCGGCGTCAATTGTCGCCTGGCGGTGCGACACCGCGCCGGTGGTCTTATCCTGCACAGCCATGGTGGCGGTGACGGTGACGATCTCCTCGGAGTAGCGGCCCGCGCGCTGTGCCGCCTCGGTCTTTTGCTGGCTCAGCATCGCAAAGCGGTCTTGCGCCTCGCGCGTGATGCCGTAGCGCGCGGCCACGATGTCGGCGGTCTCGATCATCGACATGAAAAGTCCGGGCTGTTGCGCGAGCAGCCACGGATCGGCATCGCCGGGCCCCGGGTCGCGCGGCGCAATGCGCGAGATGCTTTCGACCCCACCGGCCACGACGACCGACATGCCGTCCACGACGATGTTGCCCGCCGCCATCGCGATGGCCTGAAGACCGGAGGCGCAGTACCGGTTGATGGTGGCGCCGCCCACGCCGATCGGCAGGCCGGCGCGCAGGGCAGTCTGCCGCGCGACATTGCGCCCCGTGGTGCCTTCTGGAAAGCCGCAGCCCAGGATCAGGTCTTCAATGCGCTCTGGGTCGATGCTCGATCGGTCCACGGCTGCGCGGACTGCGTGCGCCGCAAGCTCGGGGCCGGGTGTGATGTTGAATTCGCCGCGAAAGGACTTGGCCAGCGGCGTGCGGGCGGTGGAAACGATGACTGCTTCGCGCATGGTTACCTCCTCTTTAACTATTCGAGCGTGATGCCGCCGATGCTGCGGATCAGCTGGCCCCAGACCACGCCGTCCTGCTGCACCGTCTTTGCAAAATTGGCCGCCGAGGGGTCGCCGATGTCGTAGCCGATCTGCGCGAGCGCGGTGCGCATGTCATCGGTTTTCATCACCTCAGCGAAATCCTTCACCAGCGCCGCGACGAGCGGCTTGGGCATGTTCGCGGGCCCGAAGATGCCGAGCCACCCAACCAGCGGCCCGAGAGTCGGATATCCGGCCTCGGGGAAGGTCGGGATGGTCGGGAACGACGCCAAGCGGTGTGTGCCGGTGATGGCCAGTCCGCGCAGGCGGCTACCGGGCTGCAGAAAGGCGGCGGCCGACCCCACGTCGCACACAACCGCACTCAGCTGTCCCCCGATCAGGTCATTGATGGCCGACGCGCAGCCTTTGTAGGGCACATGAACCATGGTCACGCCCGCGGCATGCTTGAAGGCCTCGCCAATCAGGTGACCGAGCGATCCATTGCCGTAGGAGCCGTAGCTCATGGTGTTCGGGCTGCTCTTGGCCGCGGTCACGAACTCGGCCATGGTCTTCGCGACGTTGTCGGCATTGACCAGCATCACGAGCGGCGTCACGCCGATTTGCGCGATCGGCGTGAGGTCCCTGGTCGCATCGTACGGCAGCTTCTTCATCAGGTGCGGGAGCACGGTGATGGTGGAGCCCGCCGCCAGAATAAGCGAGCTGCCGTCTGGCGCGGAGCGCACGATGTTGTCCACGCCGAGTACACCCGAGGCACCGGGCCGGTTCTCCACGATCACGGGCTGGCCAAGCACGGGCGCCATGCGGGTCGCCAGCCGGCGCGCGATGGTGTCGATGCCCCCGCCGGGCGGCACGGTGACGACGATGCGCGCGGGCTTGGTCAGCATGGCAGCACCAGGGGTAGCGGGGGCGCCCTGCTGCGCCCAGCCCGCTGCCTGCAGCGACACTGCGGCGGCGAGGCCCAGGGCAGCCCGCAACGCGGCCCGCGTCCAGGAAGTATTAGTCTTCATTTTTTATCTCCTGCTGTTGATTCGATGGATGCGGCTCAGGCAGCGATGGCCTCACGGCCCAGCATCTGGCCGAGCGCGGCGTCGTATTCGGCCGCCAGCCGTTCGACCAGTACGGCGGTCGGCACCACACGGTCGATGGCGCCGATGCCCTGGCCGCAGCCCCAAACGTCCTTCCAGGCCTTGGGCTTCATGCGGCCTGAGCCGACATTCATGCTGCTGACGTCTCCGTCCGCCAGGTTGTCGGGGTCGAGCCCCACGGCGACGATCGAAGGGCGCAGATAATTGCCGTGAACGCCGGTGAAGAGGTTGGTGTGCACCACGTCGCGCGCCGCGCTGTCGACGATCATCTGCTTATAGGCCGCCGCAGCGTTGGCCTCCTCGGTAGCGATGAACGCCGAGCCCATGTAGGCCAGGTCGGCGCCCATCGCGCGCGCTGCCAGGATCGAGCGGCCACTGGCGATGGCGCCCGACAGCACGAGCGGGCCGTCGAACCACTGCCGTATTTCCTGCACAAGTGCAAAGGGCGACTGCGTGCCCGCATGCCCGCCCGCCCCCGCCGCCACCGCAATCAGCCCATCGGCGCCCTTCTCGATCGCCTTGCGTGCGAACGCGTTGTCGATGACATCGTGCAGCACGATGCCGCCATAGGCGTGAATGGCGTCGTTCACCTCCGGCCGCGCGCCCAGTGAGGTGATGACGATCGGCACCTTGAAGCGCGCGCACACCTCCAGGTCGTGCTGCAGCCGGTCGTTCGAGCGGTGCACGATCTGGTTCACGGCAAAGGGCGCGCTGGGCTGCTCAGGATGCGCGTGGTCGTGCACCGCAAGCGCATCGGTGATGCGCTGCAGCCAGTTCGCGAGTTCTTCCTTGGGCCGCGCGTTGAGCGCCGGGAACGAGCCGACGATGCCTGCCTTGCATTGCGCGATGACGAGTTCGGGCGTCGAGATGATGAACAGCGGCGAGGCGATCAGCGGCAGCCGAAGCCGTAGTGAAAGAACCTGTGGAAGCGCCATGCGAAGACTCCTGGAATCGGTTGGACGGGCATGCCGACGGTGCGCGTCCGTGCGGGCGCGCATCGGCCAAAGGATGTTTCAGATGCGGCGGGTCTGCTCGCGCCAGTACGGTTCGCGCAGCAGGCGCTTGAAGATCTTTCCGGTGTCCTCGCGCGGGAGCTGCGCATGGAACTCGATCACGCGCGGCACCTTGAAGTTGGCGATGTGCGCGCGCAGGAAGTGCTGGATGCTGGCCGCATCGAGTTGGGCGCCGGGGCGCAGCTGCACCGCCGCGGCCACGCTCTCGCCGAACTCCTCGTCGGGAATGCCGAACACCGCGCAGTCGGCCACCCCCGCCAAGCCCTGCAGCACGGACTCGACCTCGGCCGGGTAGATGTTCACGCCACCCGAGATGATCATGTCGTTGCCCCGGTCGCAGATGTAGAGAAAGCCCTCCTCATCCAGGTACCCCACATCGCCAAGCGCGACCAGGCCGTCGCGCTCCATCGCGTCGCGCGCCGCCTGGTTGTTCACGTAGGTGAAATCGGGCAGCGCCGGCTGGCGCACGTAGATGGCGCCGATCTGCCCCGGGGGCAGCTCGCGGCCCTGGTCATCGACGATGCGCAGCCGCGCCGGGCCGAGTGCCTGGCCGACTGAGCCGGGATGGGCGAGCCAGGTGGGCGAATCAATGAAGGTCACGTACCCGGTTTCACTGGCGCCGTAGGCCTCGGTGATGACAGGGCCGAACCAGTCGATCATGCGGCGCTTGACGTCAGGCGCGCAGGGCGAGCCGGTGGAGGTGACGTGGCGCAACGTGGCCACGTTGAAACGCGCGCGTTGCGCATCGCTCAGAGCGAGCAGCCGGCGGTACATGGTGGGCACCAGGTAGGCGTGCGTGACGGCGTGCCGCTCGATCAGTTCGAGTGTGCGCAGCGCGTCGAAGGTGGGCTCCAGGATCAGTGTGGCCCCGGCGTCGCAAGCCTGTACCAGATACATGGTGGAGGCGCTGTGATAGATGGGCGCGCACAGGATCGCGGTCACGCCCGGTGCCATTCCCGAGGCGATCCGGCCAATTCGGCGCGACTCTAGCTCCAGCGCATCGCGCTCCTGCGGCGCGAGCGCCAGCCGTCGCACACCCTTGGGCTTGCCGGTGGTGCCCGATGTGTATTGCACCGATCCGAAGTGCAGGCGCGGGCGCGCTGCCATCGGCGGCACGCCGATGCCGAACTCGATCCAGCGCACGGCGCGGCCGCTGGCGTCGGCCTGCGGGCTTTCTTCGTCGGCCGGCACGGCGACGATGGCCACGCCGGTCGGCACCCCGGCCACCACCTGCGCGAGCAGTTCGTCATGCACGAAAAGCATCGCGGCGCCGCTGTCCTCAAGCATGTAGGCCGCCTCAGGCGGCTTGCAATGCCAGTTGAGCGAGACGAAATAGACGCCTGCGCGGCGGCAAGCCAGGATCAGCGCCGCATAGGCCGGGCAATTGCGCATCATCATGGCCACGGTCTGCCCGTGCGCCACGCCGGCCGCCTCTAGGCCGGCGCACAGGCGTTCGACCTCGGCCTCCATCCATTCGGCGGTGAAGGTACGTCCTGAAAAAACGATCGTCGGGTAGCTCACTTCCGTTGTCTCCTCGGTGTTCTCGTTTGTCTCAGCGGCATTGCAACGCCGCCAGTGCCGCGCCCGCATGGCGCGCGCCGATGGTCATGGCGCGGCGCAGGTACAGGCCTGCGTCGTGCTCATCGGCAAAGCCGATCGCGCCATGGAACTGCACCACCTCTTTAGTCACCCGCAGCGCCGCAGCGCTGGCGCGATGCACGGCGGCCGCGGCAGCCCAGCCTTCCTTGCGGGTGCTGGTCGCGCGCGCTGCCTCGTGCACCAGCGCGCGCGTGGCGGTCACGTCGACATGGCAGGCTGCGGCACGGTGCTGCAGCGCCTGGAAGCTGCCGATCGGCACGCCGAACTGACGGCGCAGACGCAGGTAGTCGAGCGCGAGAGCAAGGGCCGCGTCCATCAGGCCGCAGAGGTAGGCAGCATCGCCGAGCCACGCGAGGTGCCGGCCGTGTCGCCAGACGGCCTCGCCCGCAATGCCCGACAGCACCTGCGGCGCATCGGTCCAGGTGGCCCGGCCGACGTGCAGATCGGCCAAGCGGCTGCCATCCACGGCGTGGCGCACGGTAAGCGCAACACCAGGTGCGCCGGGCTCCAGCAGCCGCGCACTGAACTCGTGCCCCAGTCCGCAAGCCACCAGCCAGTGCGCGGCCGCGTCGCCGTCGGGTACAAAATGCGCCGCGAGGTCGGCATCGGCGGACTCGGCGGCATCCACCAGCACGACATGCGCCAAGCCCTCGATCAGCGTCCGCAACGTCGGTGCGGCGATCTCGCCGGCCTCGGCCAGCACCGCACCGGCGGCCATGCCCATCGTGAGCGGCGGCGCCAGCAACGCGCGGCCACCTTCTTCGGCAACCACGCACAGCGCTGGCGCCCCCAGCTGCAGGCCACCCGCCGATTCGGGGACCGCAATCGCAAGCCAACCGAGTTGAGACATCGCTTTCCATGTGGCAGGCTCCCACACCGGCTCGCCTTCGTGCACCCGGCGTGCCCGTGCCGGGCCGCCGAACGAAGCAGCGGCGTCCGCGGCGCTCTCGGCAATCATGCGCAGGGACGCGCTGTGTTCGGCATTCATGATTGGGCTCCGGCAACCGGCAGGCCGAGCACCCGCGTCGCGATGATGTTGCGCTGCACTTCGCTGCTCCCGCCATAGATGCCCAGGCGGCGTGCCTGCAAGAACATCTCGGTGGCATCGAGCAGGTCCTCACCCCGGCGAACCGGGTCTCGCAACGCGGCGGCGGGTCCCGCCACGCGCTGAACGAGGTCGAGCAACTGGTGCACGGCATCCGTGGCCAGCAATTTCAGGTACGAACTGTCAGCTGCGATGCCCTGTTCGGCGGCTTCTGCCGCTTCCAGATAAGCGGCAATGAGCGTCTCGACCTCCACCTCAACCAGTGCGGCGGCTTCATGCACGCTGGGCGGCACGCGGTCCGCAGGCGTGGCGCGCAGCATCATGCGCAAGCGCTCCAGCGCACGCAGAGCCTGGGCCGGCGAGCCAATGCGCAGTCGCTCCTCGCTCAGCACTGCGGTGGCCACCTGCCAGCCCTTGTCGATCTCTCCGACGATATTGTCGAGCGGCACTACCACGTCGTCAAAGAACACCTCGGCAAACTCGTCGTCGCCCGCGATGGTGCGGATCGGCCGGCGCCGGATGCCCGGCGTCTTCATGTCGATCAGCACGAAGGTGATTCCGTGTTGCGGCTTGCCGGCAGTGGTAGTGCGTACCAGCGCGAACATCCAGTCGGCATGGTGGCCCCAGGTGGTCCATATCTTGTGGCCGTTGATGACGAGCCTGTCTCCGTCCGGGCCGCCGCGCACCTCGGCGCGCGTGCGCAGGCTCGACAGATCCGAGCCCGCCCCCGGCTCCGAATAGCCCTGACACCAGATGGCGTCGCCTGAAAGAATGGCCGGCAGGTGGCGTTGTTGCTGCGCCGGCGTACCACGCGCGATGAGCAGTGGGCCGATGTGGTTCAGGCCCTGCGTCGGAAAGTCGGGCGTACCCGCGCGTGCCATTTCCTCCATGAGGATCACCTGCTGAACGGCGCTGGCACCCATGCCACCGTGCGCTCGCGGCCAATGCGGCGCAATCCAGCCGCGCTGCGACAGCGCACGGTACCAGGGCATACCCTCGATCGGCAGCGGCCGAAAGGTCCGGTGGCGCAGCGCGTCGGGCGCGTGGGTCGCGAGCCAGTCACGTACCTCGTTCCGGAAGGCCGCATCGGCGTTTGATTCGGGTCTGAGCATCTTGGCAATGACGGCGGCCTCAGAGGCTGCCGATCTCCTGGTAGACGTGTTTGATTTCAAGAAAGTCGTGCATGCCTTCGGCGCCGTGAAGCCGGCCGAATCCGCTTTCCTTGTAGCCACCGACCTCCGCTTCCGCGAAGAGCTTGTTGTGCGCGTTGATCCATACGGTGCCGCAGCGAATCTCGCGCGCGATGCGCTGCGCGCGCGCGTTGTCGCGCGACCACACGCTCGCGCCCAGCCCGAAGCGCGTGGCATTGGCCAGCGCGACCGCGCCACGATCGTCGTCGAAGACCTCCAAGGTCATCAATGGCGCGAAGTGTTCGTCCTGGACGGCGGGCGTTTGCGGGTCGTCGACTTCCACCAGGGTGGGCGACACGAAGGCACCGTGCCTGGGAAGACCCCGCACGGCCCCCCCTCGTACCACCAGACGGTGGCGCTCACCCAGTTCGTCGACCAGGCGCAGGATGCGGTCGCGATTCGCAAGATCGATCACTGCCCCCATCGCGTTCTCGGCGAGGTGACCTGGGCCCACACACAGCGCGCGCATGGCCGACGCCATGGCATCGCGGAAAACCGCATACACACGGCGGTGCACAAGCACCCGGCTGGCGGCAGTGCACTGCTGTCCCGATAGGATGACGCCGGCGGCGAGGATCTCGCGCACCGCGAGGCTAAGGTCGGCGTCCTCGCACACCACGCAGGGGGCCTTGCCGCCAAGCTCCAGCGACAGGCGCTTGAGCTGCGGCGCGGCCGCCGCCATGATGGCCTTGCCCACGGCGGTGCTGCCGGTGTAGCTCAGGACGTCGATGCCCGGCGAGGCGACGAAAGCCTGCGCCACGGCGCTGCCCGCCTCGTGCACGATATTGATCGCGCCAGGCGGCAGCCCCTCGGTCTCGGCCATGCGCTGCGCCACGCGGTGCATGAAGAGCGCGGCCTGCGGCGCCGCCTTGACAACCACCGTGCAGCCGGCCGCCAGGGCCGGCGCGAGCGAGCGCACGAAGAGGATCAGGGGCGCGTTCCACGGCACGATGATCGCCACTACACCCGCGGCTTCATGCGTGATGAGCGAGCGCACACCTGGTGCCGGCTCGACCACGCGGCCGGCCGCGCTGCGGGCCATGCCCGCGTAGTAGCGCAGCTCCGAAGCCGCGCCCTCGACCTCGCCGGCCGACTCGCGCAGGACCTTGCCATTTTCCAGCGTCAGCAGCAGCGCCAGCGATGCTGCATCGGCAGCGAGGCGCGCCGCCATGTCCAGCAACACCTGCGCCCGTAGCCTCGGGCTGTGGCGCCAGGGGGTGGTCTCGAAGGCGTGGCGCGCCGCGTCAATCGCGGCCTGCGCCTCGGTCACGCCGCCATCCGGCGCCTGGCCTAGCAGGGATGCGTCAGCCGGATTGATCGACGTGAAGGCGCGGCCTGAAGGCAGCCACTGGCCGCCGATCCAGTGCGCTGCCTGCGTGTCCCACGGCACCGCGGTGCCGCTCATACCACGCGCGGCGCCAAACGCGCCAGCGCCATCTCGCGCAATTCGGCTTTCATCACCTTGCCCATGCCGTTTCGCGGAAGTGCATCGACAAAGAAGACGTATTTGGGCTTCTTGTAGCTGGCAATACGGGATTTCGTGTGCTCCTGCAGCGCCTGTTCGCTCAGCGTGCAGCCCGGGTGGCGCTCAACGAACGCGGTCACCGCCTCGCCGAAGATCTCATCGGGGACGCCCACCACCGCGGCATCGGCCACCTCGGCGTGCTCTATCAGCACCTGCTCGACCTCCTTGGTGTATATGTTGAAGCCGCCGCTGAGCACCATGTCCTTCTTGCGATCGACGATGTAGAGGTAGCCATCGACATCGAAGCGGCCCATGTCGCCGGTGTGGACCCAGCCTTCGATGATGGTCGCAGCGGTGGCGTCGGGGCGCCCGAAATAGCCCTTCATGGTGGTAAAGCTCCCGGCCTCGCCCGAGCGAACAAGGATCTCGCCCACCTCTTCTACCGACACCTGCTGGCCCTTGTCGTCCACCAGCTTGACCTGCACGCCCGGCGTGACGCGCCCCACTGACGCGGGGTGGGTGAACTGCTCCTCGTGGTCGAGCACTGTGACCGAGCCGACCTCGGTCATCGCGAAGAAGGAATGCAGCCGCGCCTGCGGCAGATAGCCGATCATGCGGCGCTTGAGCTCCACCGGAAACGCCTCGCCAGTGACGATGATGTGGCGCAGGCTGGCGCAGCGCGCGGCCTCCTTCTCGAGCACCGGCATCAGCATGCGGGCCACGGTGGGCACCATGCCCGCAGCGCTAACCTGCTCGCGCTCGATGGTCTCGACCGCGGCCTGCGCGTCGAAACGCTCCATCACCACCAGCTTGGCGCCCAGGCACATCGAGTTCATGAGCCGGGCCAAGCCCGTGCGGTGCGCCAGCGGCGTGGTCACTAGGAACACGTCGTGCGCCGTGACGCCCCACTCCACCGCGTTCACGAAGGCGTTGCCAATCACGAAGTTGGCGTGCGTGAGGACCGCGCCCTTGGGCTTGCCGGTCGTGCCCGAGGTGTAGAGGATCATCGCGTCGTCGGGCGACAGCGCGAGCTCTGGCAGGCGCTCGTCGGAGTGGGTTCGAAGTATCTCGAACGACTCCGCGCCGGCCACGTCGCCGCCCACCGCCACGCGGCGGATGCCCATGAACTCGGCCGACAGCGCTTCGATCGCCTCGGCGCTCTCGGCATGAAACACCAGCACGCGGGCCTGGCTGTCCTGTGCAAAATAAACCAACTCGCGCGGGGTGTTGCGGGTGTTGACCGGGATCACCGTGGCGCCGACCGAAAAGGCCGCGTACATGATTTGCACGAATTCGACGCAATTGGGCAGGTACACGACGATGCGGTCGCCCTGGACCACACCGGCGCGCCGCAGCCCAGCGGCCAGAGAGCGCGAGCTCGACAGCAACTCGCCGTAGCTCAGGCGCTGCGCGCCCACGACCACGGCCGGCTTCGCCGGCGTGCGCAGGGCGTGCGCCGCCATGAAGTGTTCGAGACGCATGGTGCTCCTAGGCGAGTTCGAAGGCGGGGTATGGCTGCTCGGGCGTCAGATGGTCCACCGCCAGCTTCACGCGCTTGCCGATCGCCAGATCCGCCGGCGCGCAGTTCAGCACGTTGGCGATGATGCGCACGCCCTCGTCGAGCTCGACCGTTGCGACGCACAGCGGGATGCGGCCTTCGACGCCCGGACCGGGAATGCGCACCACGGTGCAGGCGTAGATGGTGCCGGTGCCGGCGACTTCGCGCCACTCGAGCGTGCGGCGCCCGGTGAAGCCGCTGACCGGCTTCGGGTAGTGCTGGAAACGCTTTGCGACGGTACAGTACTGCAGCACCAGCTTGCCTTGCGCGATGCCGTCCCAGAAGGGCTTGCTGTCGACGTAGACGCCCTGCTTCGGCACGGGTCGGACCGGCGCGGCCGGGGCGGTGGTGGGGGTGGTATCGCTCATGTTTTTCATGCCTCCAGGACCAAGGCCGAACTGGTGCCCCAGTTGCGACCGTAAGGGATCACGCCGATGCCAGTGACCAGCGCGTTGCGCGGGTCTGGCACCTGGCGGCTGCCGCCTTCGCCGAACATCTGCCGCACGGCTTCGGCCAGGTTGAGACCGCCGCTGGCCAGGCCGGGCTGGCCGGCCGAGATCTGGCCGCCGCCGGTGTTGAGCGGCAGGTCACCGTTGAAGGACAGGTCGGTGCGCAGCGTGTAGGCCGATCCTTCGCCACGCTCGCAGAAGCCGAAGGCCTCGAACTGCATCATCACGGCAATGGTGAAGTCGTCGTAGGGCTGGAACATGCGCACGTCCTTGGGCGCAAGTTCGGCCTTGCGCAGCACCTCGGGGCCAATCTTGGTGAAGCCGGACAGGGTGATGTCGGCCAGCGGGTCGGCGCCGTTGAAGTTGGTGACCTCGCCGTAGGCCACCGGATAGACCATCTTCTTCAGGCCGAGGCGCTTGGCGTTCTCCTCGGTGGTGACGATGAAGGCGTTGGCGCCGTCGCAGAACATCACGCTGTCGAGCACACGCAGCGGGTCGGAGATGACGCGCGACTTCAGGTACTCCTCCATCGTGAGTTCCTTCTGGAACTTCTTGTAGCCGTTGGGGTTGTGCAAAGCGTGGGCGCGTTGGGTGATCGCGATCTTGCCCAGCGCCTCGGGGTCGAGCCCGTACTGGTGGATGTAGCGGCTCATCAAGAGGCCGAAGGTCGCGGGTGGGCCCTGCACGCCGGGCGGGTCCTGGAACTCGCTGCGGTAAGCACCGTAGTTGGAACGCCAGTCGGAGCTGGGCGCGTCGGACGACATCACGACCGCCAGCTTGCACATGCCGTCGCGTATGGCCGACATGGCGCGCGCCACGCCGCCGGTGGCTGAGCAGCCGCCGATGCCGCCGTAGTTCAGCCAGGTCGGCGTGATGCCCAGTGCCTCGGTCATGTAGACCGCGAAGAAGGGGTTCTGCGCCTCCGACAGCGCGGTGGTCACCGACAGTCCGTCGATCTCGCTCTTGTCGATGCCGGTGCACTCCAGCAGCTGGTCGAGCGCTTCGCCCGCCAGGTCGTAGGCACTGCGGCCGGTCTTGAAATCGATGGCGGTCTCGGCGTAGCCGCCTATCACGATGTCTCTCTTCTTCATCTCTTACTCTCCTCGGAAATCGGGGGTCCGCTTCTCACGGAAGGCACTCAAGCCCTCCTGGCGGTCCTGGGTGAAATACAGCATGAAGGACACGTCGCCTTCGGCGGCCATGCCTTCGGCCAGCGGCAGGTCCATCCCGCGATCGATCACGGCCTTGGTGAACATCACCGACAGCGGTGCGTTGCCGGCGATGGTGCGTGCCAGCTCGCGCGCCTTGTCGATCGCCTTGCCGGCCTCAGTCACGTGGTTGACCAAGCGGTACTCGCGCGCCTCAGCCGCGGTGATGCGCCGGCCGGTCCACATGAGTTCCTTGGCGAGCGCCGGGCCGATGAGGCGCGGCAGCGTTTGCGTGCCGCCGCCGCCAGGCATCAGACCCAGGCGGATCTCCGGCAGGCCGAACTTGGCGTTGGCGCCGGCGACGATCATGTCGCCGACCAAGGCCAGCTCCAGGCCGCCGCCGAGCGCGAAGCCCTCGATGGCGCTGATGATGGGCTTGCTGTAGCCGGGCAGCGAACGGAACAGCTCGTTGACCTTGCGCGAGCGCCGGCGCTTGCGATAAAAGTCGAAGTACTCGTTGTCGCCGATGGTGAATTCGCTGGTGTCGATGCCAGTGCAAAAGGCCTTGTCGCTGCCGCGCAGGATCACTGCGGCGATCTCGCGGTTCGACTCCGCCTCGCCCAGTGCGTCGAGGATTTCCTCGGCCGTGGTCTCGCGCAACGAGTTCATTTTCTCGGGACGGTGGATGGTGATTTCCAACCAGCCTTCTACCTGCTCGACGATGATGTCCTGGTAGCTCATTTTGAGGATCCGCTTTCTTACTAGTGGTGTGTTGAGGAGATAGGGGAAGCCAGCGGCGCTTCGCCGCCGATGGCGCGCTCCACCTGGCGGTGCATGTGCGCCATGCATTGCGCGTCCTGGCGCTGTTCGGCGCTGATCGCGAGTTCGAGGCAGACGCGCGCAGGGGCTGCGAGCACGAGGATGCGGTCGGCAATCTCGAGCGCGTCCTCGATGCGGTGGGTGACAAAGACACAGGTCTTGCGCTGCTCACGCACGATCTCCGCGAAGTCGCGCCGCAGCGTCTGCGAGGTCACGTGGTCAAGCTGGCTGAACGACTCGTCAAGCAGCACCAGCGCCGGATCGACGGCCAGGGCGCGCGCGAGCGACACCCGTTGGCGCATCCCCCCCGACAGCTCCGATGGGTATTTGTGCGCCGCATCGCCCAGCTTCACGCGCTCCAGCCATTCCTGCGCGCGCTGGCGTGCTTCGGCTTTGGGGCGCTTGAGCAGCAGCAGGCCCAGCTCGACGTTCTCGCGCGCAGTGCGCCAAGGCAGCAGGCGGTCGGTCTGGAAGCTCACGGAGAGCTTGCCGCGCAAGGCGGTGAAATCGACTGCCGGGTCGACGCCGGCCACTTGCACCGAGCCCTCGTCGGCCGAGGACGTACCCATAAGTAGCGACATCACGGTGCTCTTGCCAGCTCCGGTCTGCCCCAGCAAGGCCACCGTTTCGCCCTCGCGCACCACCATCGAGAGATGGTCGATGGCGGTATGGCTGCCGAAGCGCTTGCTGACGTCGCACAGCTCGATGATGGCAACGGGTGTATTCATGGTCGTTGTCATCAGCGCACCTTCACTTCCTTGCGCCAGCCCAGTAAGCGCGTTTCTGCCATGGTGGCGAGCCACTGGATCACTAAGTTGAGCGCCACCAGCAGGACGGTCCAGGCCAGCACCTGATCGATGCGGAAGGTCGACTGCGCAAAGCTCATGCGAGACCCGATGCCGAAGGCCGAAGCCACCAGCTCCGCGAAGATCACCATGCGGATCGCGTAGCCGATCACCGACTTGGTGGTCAGGAAGATGTAGGGAACGATGTGCGGCGCGACCAGGTAACGCAGCATCTGCCAGCGCGTCGGGCGGAAGCTCTCCAGCATGTCGACCCAATCGGTTGACAGCGCCCGCACGCCCTCGTAGACGTTCAGCGCATAGAACGGCAGGAGGATCACTGTGAGGATGAAGAAGATCCGCGCCTCCGGGTCCTTGAACCAGAACACGGCGAGCAGCATCCATGACAGCGCAGGGATGCCGGTATCGACCACCACCAGCGCCTTCAGGTACGGCCCCACCCGTTTGGACGTGCCCATCAGCAGCCCGATGGCGACGCCTGCAATCGCAGAGAAAAAGATCGCTACGCACAAACGGCCCAACGTGATGGCCACATGGAGCAAGTCGGTCGTGAGTAGCTGGCCCAGCGCCTTGGCGATGGCCTGCGGCGAGGGCATCACATAGTCGGGCACGTACCAGCTCGCGACTTCCATTGCGGCGCAGATGAGCACCACGACAACGGCCAGCGCCTTGAATTCGCTGCGGTCACGCCCGTTCGCCACCTTGGGCGCCTTTGCCATCGTCGCCGTGGTCACCGGTGCGCGTGGTGGGCCTTCAGGCGCCGCGGCGCCGGCGGGGAGTTCTGCGTGCTTCATGCCGTTCATGCCGCAAAGAAGCCGTTGTCGACCAGCTTCGTGAGCGCGCCGTTGCGCACCAGGAACTCGTTGGCCGAGAGGATGCTGCGGCGCCCCTGCTCGTTCTGCATCGACACGTGCTTGAACTCGAGCCGTTTCGAGGCAATGGCCGTTGTCAGCACGTCCGCGGGAATACCCGAGTTGGCGCCGGCGATGGTCACGGCCTCCTGCGTTCTGGCGTTGATGCCCTCGATGCACTCGGCAAAGGCCTTGTTCAGTCGAGCGACGAGTTGGGGGTCACGGGCGACGGCCTCCTTGCGAACGGCCACGCCGAAGTACGGCAGGTCGAGGTTGACGCGGCGGCGATACTCCTCGCCCGCGTTGAAGAGCACGCGCATGTCCGGCACGCGCTTGAGCCCCACCGACACATTGGGCTCCCAGGTCAGGCCGGCGTCCGCGCGGTTGGCCATGACCAAGGTGACCGAGGCGGCGGGGTTGTCCACGTTCTGCACTACCGCATAGGTCTCGAGGTCGATGCCCGCGAGTTCCTTGACCACGGCGCGCATCATCCGGTAGGTGCCGGTCGACTGCGGTGCGGCGAGGGTTTTCCCTTTGATGTCCTGGATCGTCGCCGGACCCTTGGCCTGCGTGACGATGTTGATCATGTTGCCCGTAGTCACGGAGCACACGTACTGCATCGGCACGCCTGCGATGTAGCGCGAGGCGAAGGTATCCCAACTGCCGATGCACACGTCGTAGTTGCCGGCGACGAAGTCGTTGTAGTAGGTGGTGACGGCCGTGTACGCGGTCGGTTTTCCCAGCGGCAAGCCGTTCGCCTTGTCCAGACCTTTGGCGACGATGTAGTCGGTCAGCAGCGTGGTGAAGCCGGGCGACAGGTTGGCCCATTTGAGGCCCGCCTGGGCGCTGGCGCCGCCCGCGGATGCGAGGCCGACGCCCAGCACCGAGGCCGGCGCCCAGGCCGATGCGGCCCTCAGCAACGCCCGTCGCGAAATTGGATAGTTGTTCACTGGTTGTCTCCGTTCTTGAGTTGGATGGCGCGTCACCGGCCCTGCGGCCTGCGCTCGGTATCTCTCTTTGCGGCGATGTTAGGAAGCGGCCAGCGTTCCGAATAGCATCGGATGTGGACCGGGCGTTCCAGACATGGAACGCTAAAGCCGCGCAGCGGCAGCGTTGTCGACTAACCTCGCGCCTGCCTCGATGCCGACAGACAACACGCCATGACCGACAAACTCGATCTGAACTCGCTCCAACTGTTCTATGACGTGGTCAACGCGCAGAGCATCACGCGCGCGGCGCTTGAACTCGGAATGCCCAAGTCGACCATCAGCCGCAAGCTCACGCAGCTCGAGCAGAACGTGGGCACGATCCTGCTGAAGAAGGGACAGCGCCGCCTGACGACGACGGAAATCGGCGCTCGGTTCTATGAGCATTGCCGACGCGTCGTGGACGAGGTGGCCCAAGCGAGCGTCGATACCCTGCAGCTGCAAACGACCATGCGCGGCGCGCTGCGGGTCAGCATCCCCATCGACTTCGGGGTGTCGTGGATCGGCAAGGCCATTGCCGAGTTCGTGCTGGCATACCCCGAGCTTGAGCTGGAGGTCGATGTGAACAGCCGGGCCGTGAATCCCCGGGAAGACCCCTACGACCTGACGATCCAACTGGGGCCACTCAAGGACACCGAGCTGACCTATCGCCGACTAGCCACGATCACGCGTGGGGTGTACGCGAGCCCCGAGTACCTCAAACGCCGCAGCGTGCCGCTATCGGTGGACGAACTGCACAGGCACGACTGCATCATCACGACGCAGCAGCGCGCGGACGGCATCTGGACCCTGCGCAACGAGGCCACGCACCGGTTTGCGAATATTGAGGGCAAGGTCGTTGTCAACAATATCTCGATTGCGCGGGAGATGGCGATCGGCCACGTGGGGCTGAGCATGCTGCCGAACGTGATGTGTGCGAACGACCTGCGATCGGGGCGGCTGCAGCGAGTACTGAAGGATTGGGAGAGCCCTTCGATGCATGCCACCGCATTGGTGCTCGGCCGCAAGGGCATGCCCAGCAAGATCCGCGCTTTTCTGGACTTCATGTCCGATCGGCTCAGCTTGGACCAGCAAGAAGCCCGGTGACCTTGGAAATCGCGCAGATCAGCAGTTTTCCGGCCTCCACTTTTGCGTTGCGCATAGCGATGATGACGCAAACAAAGCAAGCCGCGAAGAGCTGCACCAGGTCCAACGGCAGCGATGCGATGTTTGCGCAATCAACGTCGCAGATATCGGGTTGGTGTGCGCAATCAATCCCAGCCGTGGCGCCAACCCTCTCGGGCTTGACAGGCACCGCGGCGCTACGGAACAGCCGTGCCAACAACATGTCGTTAGACACTGCGAGCCCCTTACCTTCGTCACGCCGGTCGCGAACAAGAAATAGCTAAAGAAGGGGACCTCAAGAGTCCTCTTTTTTGCCTCGATGCGCGGGTATGCATACGAGATGGCGCGGCTTTGCGATGGGGTGCAGGACGCGTGGGAGGGACCGTCCTTTTTTATAGTGCTCTCAGGCCAGGCCGAGCTCGCCAGCCTCGGCTTCATAGTTCGGATATGACGCTTTCATCGTCGCGCCATTCAGAATCATCTCGGCCACCAGGGTGCGCGACGAGATCTCATAGACCTTGGTTCGCACCCATACGGACTCTGTGCGCGCGCTTTCGCTCAGAGCGATGATCTCGCGATCCAGCTCGTAGTCCTGGCCAACAAAGAGCGGCCCCTTGATCAGGCGGATCTCTTGCCCGGCGAACAGGCCAACCGCCGGCTTGCGGCCACCAAGCTGCGCCTCGCCGAGGGTGGCGCCGAGCAGCACGCTGATCATCTCGGTTGGGATGATCGGCCGGCCCCAGGGCGAGTGCTTGCCGCCTTCGGGCGTGTACCAATCGCAGGGCTCCGTAATGACCTTGAGCTTGTCAGCGAGTGTGAATGGATAGTGGTCGCCCATGTGCTGTTCGAAGTCCATTCGGATCTTCTCCACGGCGGCGCCACGCTGTCCCACACGGAGGTCACGGTTGATGACCAGGGCCGTGGGCGCACGCAGTTTTGCGATGCGCTGGGGCAATTCGTGCGGGTGCTGCGAAGCAGCACCCACCGACGCGGTGCCGATCAGCACTGGCGTACCGTCGGCCTTCTCGGCATGCAGGCGCACGAAGGTGGCGCCGGGTGCGGGCAGGTCGACAAAGGCGCGCACCGATTCGCCGCCCACCACCATGTTCTGGTAATGGGCACTGATGCAGCCGGATTCGAACCAGGCCATACCGAACAGATGGAACAGCAGCGGGTCGAACTGGCTGAAGTGCGTCGGCCCCTCGATCGGCCCGGCCCGTAGCCCCAGAGTCTCGGCCATGGCGTCGTCGTGGATGGACTTGTGGTCGTCGTACTTTTGCTCAGCCAGCATCTGGCGCGGCTGGCGCAGGGGGCCGCACAGGCGCGGGGCTGCAGAGGAGAAAGGCGAGGTCATGAAAGTCTCCGTGTATTCGGTGGGGGGTTCCGGACAAATCCATGATGATGGCAAAGCCCGCCGGCCGAGCCTGTCGCCTAGGTCACTGCATCCAGTGTCCAAAGAGAAAACCGAACGGTGCAACTACCGGCTGTTGAATTCCGCCGATCTCTGACCCGAGGCGCCCGACGCCCTGCGCAACGCGAGCGACCAGTTCTTCGAATGGACACGCCCCGACCCACCGGCGGAAGCAGCGGTCGAGGCCGCGCCGAAGCCCACCACGAAAGCGGAGCCGGCTAAGGCCGAGCCACCGAAGCAGGAACCGCCCAAGCCGGCGCCGAAGCGCCGGCCACGCTTCCTCGTCGAGGCCGTGGCACTGCTCGCCAGCGACACCTCCGAACGCAAGGTCGGCCTGGGCGTCCTGGGCCAGTACCTCAAGCGCACCGACCCGGCCTTCTCGCCTCAGACCTATGGCCACTCGGGACTGTTGAACATGGTCAAGACCTATGACCTGTTGGCGCCTCAGCAGGAGCAAGGCGGCCATTGGTCGGTGAGCCTATTGCCCAAGGCCGAGGGCATCGCAGAAGCCGACGTGCCGCGCGCCTAGTCGTCGGCACAGGGGCCCGAGGGCCCTGGGTCACAGAAGCCCTCGCTCGGCCATCGACAGGACCATGCTGCCCGCGACGATCAGGTGATCCAGCACCCGCACGTCCACCAGCGCGGCCGCCTGCCTGAGCGTCCGCGTCAGATGCTCGTCGGCCAACGAAACCTGGGCACAACCGCTCGGGTGGCAATGCACCAGCAGGAGCGCGGAACTGTTGAGCGCCAGCGCATCCTTGACCACCTCGCGCGGATAGACCGAGGTCTGCGTCACCGTGCCCCGGAACATCTCGACGTAGTCCAGGACCACATGCTGTGTATCCAGGTGAACCACAGCGAAGATCTCATGAGGCAAGGCCCCGAGCCGCGCCCGCAGGAAGTCCTTGACCACCGCCGGCGACGTCAGCACGTTGGCGCCGCGCACCCGGCTCGCCAGCACCCGCTGCGCCGCAGCCAGCACTTCATCGGCTTCGGCCGGCCGGTACGCGCCCGCGACATCGCGAACCAGCAGCGAAGACGAAGAAACCGAAACGAAGGAATCAAGGGAAGAGAACAGATCGTGCGACATGGCGGACTCCAGTGATCGGGCGGGATTGCCCGAGACCGGAACCGGCACGCCGCAGCGCAGCCGTCAGGGTTCGACAGACGGCCGAAGGACGCCAGCGTGCGCAGCACGCGCAGACCTTGACGGCGAGAACGGTGTGCAAGGATGAAGGGAACCAGCAAGCCGCCCCACCACACAATTCACCCGCATTGGCAAGCGCAGCGCGCAGTGGCTTTTCCATGAGGAAGGGGCGAAGGACGCTGATAAAAAAGAGGGGCAGAAGCTCAGATTCGGCGCTACCTAAACGGCCTGGCCGGGGCCTTCCTTTTGACTGACGATGGAGATGTGCGTGAGACGATCCGAACTGTATGCGTTGGTCTGGCAGACACCGCTTCGCCATCTGGGGCCGAATCTCGGCCTGTCCGATGTCGGACTCTCCAAGCTCTGCCGCCGATACAACATCCCTGTTCCGCCCATCGGCTATTGGACTCGTCTCGCGACCGGCAAAACCTGTGTGCAGGCCCCGCTGCCACCTTCCGATGTCGATCACGAAGTCCATTTGCCGGAGAAAGACACCACAGCGGCCCGCTCCTCCGACGCCACGAGGACCCAGCAGGTCCAGCAGGCCTTCTCACGGGCTAGGGACGCCGTCGTCCTGCAGCCCATCGATATACCGTCTTCGCTCGATCACTGTCACCCGCTGGTGGCGAAGACCGCCCGCTTCTTCCAATCCATCGAGCGCGATGAGGCGAAGTTGGCGGTGGAGGCGGAAGAAGCCAGGCGACTGCGCAAGCCCTTCTTCGGCGGCATGTCGAGCCACCGGATGACCACGGGCCGGTACACCTCCGGCAGCGGCTGCCTGCGCATCACCGCGACCCTGACCCACATCGACTGGATTCTCCGTTTCCACGAAGCGCTCATCCGGGGACTGATCGCCGGAGGCTGCCAGGTCGTCGCTGGCCGGGGAGATACATCGAATACGGTTGAAATCCGGCGCGCGGGCGGCGCCATCAGGCTGAACTTCTCCGAACAGGTGGAGAAGATTGCCCAACCCAAGCGTCAGGATTTCCTCTTTCATCGAGATGAATACAGGGCCGTCGATGGCTTCAAACTGAAGCTGGAGAGAGACTGGCACGTCATCGCCCGCCAATGGACAGGCACCGCGAACAGTTGGAGCGACAGCTTCCGGAGATCACACGCGCCCTGATCGCATTCCCGGAAGCCGAAGCACTCAGGTCCAAGCTACGGGCCGAAGAAGCCGCCATCCGACGACAGCAGGAGCGGGAAGCAGCCCGAGCGCACAACATCGCGGTGGCCGCAGAGCAGGCGCATGCGCAGCGCCGGGAAGCGCGGGCGAATCAACTGACTCGCGCCGTCGCGGTCGGCCAGTCAATGGCGACCTATCACAGTGCTCTGGATGTGCTGTCGCGCCTAGAGGGATTCGCCAGCAATCAGCCCGAGGATGACGCATTGCGTACATGGATTGCACTCGTGCGAAGCAGCCTCAAGGACCCCGTGCATGAACTGGCCGACGCATTGCGTGCAGAAGCAGAGCAGCCGGCACGGCCGCTTTGGCGGCCGGAGTGAGCGCAGCCCTAGACCACATCACCAATCTTCGCAGAAACAATCGGAACCCGACATGGCCGAAAAACGCCGAATCCTTGCGCACGTTCTCATCGAGATGGACCCGCTTGCGGACCAAGTCGCAGAGGCCACCAAGGCCGCACTGCGATCGGCCAATCAGGTGGGGTTGAATGCCCGGGTTCTGGAGCTGAACATCTATCCTATCGCCGCGGAAGACGGAGCGCGTCGTGTGAAGGCACAGATTCCGCACTCAGAACCCTCAGACCATGATCAGGTCGTCGAAGAGTACATGCACAGCGGCATGCAGGTGCAGATCTTTCGAGATAGTGGGCACAGATCCCCGCCAACCTACTACGCCCTCGTCTTGAACCCGAACGTGAAGAATCCCACCGGAGCACTTATCGAGGCGAAGTCCTATGCCGAACTGAAGCAAGCGGCCGAAGCGCGAGCCGAGCGCAAGGCGTTTCTGCTGCAAAGGAAGAAAGGAGATCGTTGAAGGGCACCAGCCAATACGTCCGCTGTGGCTAGCGGCCGTGAATGTTTGCCATGCGCTGAACGCCTTCCTCAACTTCCACTTGCCCGCTCCGGTACGCCTCGCATTGCTACAGCGAGTTGGCCTCAGCAGACATGCCCGGCAATCTATGGACGTCCCGCAACGGCGCTGAACGCACTGCGGAAGAACCGAAAGGCAATGCCCATGCGAAGCCAAACCAACCATGAATTGAGTGCGTGCACCGCCGCCGAGTCGACCGCTCAACGAGCCATGCTGGCGGTTCGTCTGCTGCAGGAGGCACTCACGCTTCTTTGCTCCGATTCAACGATGCCGCTGGCGCAGACGATCAAGTGCGCCCCCGACAGGCTTCTGAGATTGCCTGAAGTCGAGCGCCTCACCGGCCTGCGCAGATCAGCCATCTACGAACAAATGCGCAGGGGCTTCTTTCCGCGGTCGGTGAAAGCCGGACAGCGCACCGCAGCATGGCCAGAGAGCGCCGTGCAATCGTGGATCGCGGAGCGCGTGAACGGTCGCAGGCCTTGATTCGATAGGTCGGACTTGGCAAGCCTTCGGGACAGCGCATCCTTCATGCCAGCGGGCAGGGGCCATCTCGGTGGTTGTTCCCCCTCGGAGGGAACTGGCGTCCCCGACCCGTTGCTGCCGCTCACACCGCCCAGCTGAACGGCAGCTGTGCAGCGATTGCCGACACCCCTCGGCCTTGCGCGAATGGGTACTATCGGCCCAGACCAGACATCTACGAAGCCCGCCCTACTTTTCTGGGGAGGGAGGAATTGGTCGTCTCATGCGCACTGCATTTCGGTGCTGCGCATCGAGTTCCTGTCGATCGCGTCCCTTCAACGAACTCACTGAGGCCAAGCCGACGGTCAGACGCCCCAGGCGATCCAGCCGCCAACTCAAGTCACGCCCCAACCAAGGAATCGATCAGCGCCCGCGAGGCGGACGACAGTCGCCTGTGTGGCGCATAGATCACGGAAAACGGCCGCGCGCGCCCGCGCATCGGCACCAGCACCTCGACCGCGCGCCCCTGCGCGAACAGAGGCCGAGCGATGAAGTCGTAGGTCTGGCAGATGCCCAGCCCGCTCAGGGCGAGCGAGACCACGCCGAGCACGTCGTCTGACACCTGGAGGCTGCCGTGCGGCGTCCAGTCCACGTCGTGCCCGTCTTCGTGAAAAATCCAGGGCGCCACGCGGCCGGTGCTGGGCATCACGAAGGGCAGACAGGCATGCCGCGTCAGGTCGCCGATGCGGTCCGGCATGCCTGCGCGCGCGATGTAGTCCGGCGCGGCTAGCAGGCACATCGGCGCGTCTTCGAGCTTGCGCCCGACCAGGCCGCTGTCGGGCAATGGGCCCATGCGGATCGCGAGGTCGTAGCCCTCGGCCACGAGGTCCACGTTGCGATTGGTGATGTTCAGTTCGACGCGCACCTGCGGGTGCCGAAGGACAAAGGGCTGCAGCAGCGCCGGCAGGCGGTGATGCGCGTAGGTCGTGGGCACGCTCAGGCGCACGCTGCCTGTCAGCTCGTCGCCCTGCCCCTGCATCGCGCGCTCGGCATCGTCGATGAGCGCGAAGGCCGCACGTGATTGCTCCAGGTAAAGCCGGCCCTCCTCCGTGAGGCTCAGGCGCCGCGTCGTGCGGCGCAGCAGCTGCACGCCCAGCCGCGCCTCCAGCCGCGAGATCGCGCGGCTGAGCACCGAGGGCGTCGTCGCCAGCGCCACGGCGCCGGCCGTCATCGAGCCCTTTTCGACCACGGTGACGAAGGTCTCCACATCCCCCAGGTGATCGAATCGGCGGCTCATCTTGTCTCCTGAAGAACAAATGTTTTCCTTGCAGGCCAGTTTATCGCCGGAGAGGTAATCAATACATTCGATCCCAAGGGCCAAGCGGCCCGGCCTCTTCCCCTTCTCTCCAGGAGCTACAGATGACTTCCACTGCCACCACGCCGTCGATCCGCCCCGTCCTGATGGTGCTCACCAGCCACGGCACCAAGGGCGCTACCGGCGGCGAGCCGACGGGCTTCTACCTCGGCGAACTGACTCACCCGCTGGCCGAACTCGAAGCGGCCGGCATTCCGTTCCAACTCGCGTCCATCCAGGGCGGCGAGCCGCCGGTCGATGGCCTGGACCTCGGCGATGCGGTCAATGCGCACTACTGGAACGACAACAACTTTCGCGAGGCCTTGCGCCACACGCAGCACTTGGGCGATGTCGACGCGTCGAAGTACAGCGCGATCTTCTTCGCCGGCGGACACGGCGCAATGTGGGACTTTCCGACGAGCCCCGACGTGCCGCGCGTGACCTGCGAGATCTACGAAGCGGGCGGCGTGGTCGGCGCGGTGTGCCACGGCCCCGCGGCGCTGGTCAACGTGACGCTTGGCAACGGCGCCTACCTGGTCACGGGCAAGAACCTCAGCGCCTTCACCGACGACGAAGAACGCGCCGTCGGGCTCGCGCAGATCGTGCCCTTCCTGCTCGCCACCACGCTCACGCAGCGCGGCGCGCACCACCACCCGGCGCCCGACTGGACGGCGCAGGTCGTGGTCGATGGGCGGCTCGTCACGGGGCAGAACCCGCAGTCGGCCGCGGGCGTTGGCGCAGCGATGCGCGAGCTGCTGTTGCGCCAGAACTGAAAGGAAAGAACACCCATGAACGCTCTCCACAAACTCGCCGCCGTCGCGACCCTCGGCCTGGCCGCGCTTGGCGCGCAGGCCGCCAACGTGCTGGTCGTGCTGTCGGATGCCGACCATCTCGATCTGAAGGACGGCAAGGTCTTCGCCACCGGCTTCTATCTGAACGAGCTGATGCAGCCAGTGAAGCTGCTGCTCGACGCCGGCCACCAGCTGACCTTCGCCACACCGCAGGGCAACGCGCCAACCGTGGACGCATCGTCGGTCGACAAGATGTACTTCGACGGTGACGAAGCCGCCCTCACGCTGCACAAGGCGCTGCTCGAGAAGCTGAAGCTCACCTCGCGCACGGACTCGCCGGTGATCAGCCTGTCGCGCGTGGCGCAGATCGGCTACGCCCGCTTCGACGCCGTCTATGTGCCGGGTGGCCATGCGCCCATGCAGGACCTGCTGACCAGCCCCGCGCTGGGCCGGTTGCTCGCGGACTTTCACGCGCGCAACAAGACCACGGCCCTCGTGTGCCACGGACCGATCGCGCTGCTCTCGACACTGCCCGATGCACAGGGCTTCACGAACCGGCTTGCGGCGGGCGGCACGGTCGCGCAACGCCCGGACTGGATCTACGCCGGCTACCGCATGACCGTCATCAGCAACCAGGAAGAGGAACTCGCCAAGACGGCACTGCAGGGCGGCACGATGAAGTTCTACCCGCAGACCGCGCTGCAACAGGCCGGCGGTGCCTACAGCAGCAACCAAATGCCCTTCACCGCGAACGTGGCGACGGACCGCGAGCTGATCACCGGCCAGAACCCCGCGTCGGCGATCGGTGTCGCCCACGAAATGCTCAAACGACTTCAGTAAACCGCTCGAGAAATCCTCCATGGATTTACAACTCCAAGATAAGACGGCCATCGTCACCGGCGCCACGGCCGGCATCGGCCTGGCCATCGCCCGCACCCTGGCCGCCGAAGGCGTGGCAGTCACGATCACCGGACGCAGCCGCGACAAGCTCGAGGCCGCCGTGGCGGAGATCGCCGCGGCGGCACCGGGCGCCAGGCTGTCGGCCATCGTGTCCGACCAGAGCACCGCCGACGGCGCCGCCGCACTGATCGCGGCGCAGCCCGACACCGACATCCTCGTCAACAACCTGGGCTACTACGAAGCCAAGCCCTTCGCCGAGATTAGCGACGACGACTGGCTGCGCATGCTCGACGTCAACGTGATGTCGGGCGTGCGGCTGTCGCGCCACTACTTCCCGCGCATGCTGCGGAAGAACTGGGGCCGGGTGATCTTCATCTCGAGCGAGGTCGGTGCGTTCACGCCGCCGGACATGGTGCACTACGGCGTGAGCAAGTCGGCCCAGCTCGCGGTCTCGCGCGGGCTGGCCGAACTGACCCAGGGCACGGGCGTGACGGTCAACAGCGTGCTGCCGGCCGCCACCCGCTCCGAAGGCATCGTGGACTACCTGCGCCAGACCGCGCCGCGTGCCGGCATGAGCGACGCGGAGATCGAAGCCCACTTCTTCAAGACCTACCGCCCCAGCTCGCTGATCGCCCGGATGATCGAAGCCGACGAGGTCGCGGCCATGGTGGCGCTGCTGGCCAGCCCGAAGGGCGCGGCCTCCAACGGCGCGGCCGTGCGCGTCGAGGGCGGCACCTTCCGCTCGATCCTCTGAGCCGGGCGCACCGCATGTCCGATCTCGTCATCGTCGCCCTCGTCCAGGCCAAGCCGGGCCATGAAGCCACGCTCGTGAGGGCGCAGGCTGCGCTCGCGCCGCTGGCACGCGCGCAGGCGGGCTGCATCAGCTACGAGCTGCACGAGTCGCTGGCGCAGCCCGGCCGCGTCGTGTTCTTCGAACGCTGGCGCGACCGCGCGTCCTGGGAACTCCACATGCGCGGCCCGCACATGGACGACTTCCGTGCCACCGCCGGCCCGCTGATCGGCGCCTTCGAGCTGCTGCACCTAAAGCAGGTCGCATGAGGGCGCCGCCCTCTCCCTTCCTTTTCCTTCCATACAGAGCACCACCATGTTCAATCGCTCCTTCCGCATCGCCGCCTTCGCACTGGCGGCCCTCGTCACCGGCACGCACGCCGCCCACGCGGCCGAAGGCCTGCCGCTCGAACGCTGGCGCAGCTATGCCGGCGTCAGTTGGGCCGCCTCGGAGGGCGGCGCCGATCCGGCACCCTTCGCAGGCTCGGTCGGCGCGCCGATCGCCGGCATCCACTTCGACGCCCAGGGCCAAGCCTATGTGAGCACGCCGCGCTTGATTTCAGCCGCCGCGCCGGCGACCCTCAGCCGACTGGACCTGAGCGCGCGCAACGGCCCGGCGCGGCTCACCGCCTTCCCTTCGCCGGCGGGCAACGCCACGATCGCGGCATCGGAACAGACGCTGCGCAACGTGCTCGGCTTCCACGTCGACCGTCGCAACGGCTGGCTCTGGGCGCTCGACATGGGCTTCATCGCCGGTGAATCGGAGGCCCCGGTCGGCGCCCAGAAGGTGCTGGTGCTCGACCTTAAGACCGGCCGCACGGTCAAGCGCATTCCACTCGACGGCGTGGCCGACCGCAAGGGCAGCTTCCTCAATGACATCGCGGTTGACGAGCGCCGCCGCGTGGCCTACATCTCCGACAGCGGCATGCGCAGCGCGCCGAACAACATGGTCGGCGTGATCGTGCTGGACTTCGTCTCGGGCCAGGCCCGGCGCGTGTTGGACCGGCATCCAGCGCTGCAGATCGAGCGCGGGGCGAAGGTCGTCTCGCACGGCGCCGAAGTCTGGGCCAGCAACCCGCTGCTGATAGGCATCAACGGCATCGCGCTGTCACCCGATGGCCGCACGCTGTACTGGACCGTGACCACGGGCACCCGCGCCCATGCGATCCCGACCGCGATCCTGCGCCAGGCCGATGCGAGCGAGGCGCAGGTCACAGCGGCCGTCCGCGACCTGGGCCCGGTGGGCGGCAACACCGACGGCATCGTCACCGACGCGAAGGGGGCGCTCTACATCACCGACGTCACGCGCAACGGCATCGTGAAGTACGACCCGCGCACGAACACGATGTCGCTGATCGCTTCGGACGACGGCGTGCACTGGCCGGACACGCCTGCCCTCCTGCCGGGCGGCGACCTGGTCTTCACCTCCAGCGCGTTGAACGTCCATTTCGCCGGCGCCGTGAAGAGCGGCGCGGAGCGCTACGACCTGTGGCGGCTTCCGCTCGGCGCCCGCAAGGCATCGACCCGCTGAAGACGAGTCGTTGAGCATGCCGTCGTCGGTCAGCCAAGGTTGGCACGCGGCCGCTCGGGTTCTGTGCAGCCACCACGAAGTCGGGCCGGACGGGGTTCGCGGCCGCCGGCAGCGGGTCGATCCCTCGACGCCAGTCCGAGCTCCGATCACGGTCACGTGGCAGCGCACGAAGTGCGGCGCGGGAGATTGAGAACAGCTTCATTGCATGGCTTCTTCTGTTAAGGATATATGATGCATCATCGTTCAATCAAGGAGAAATTTCCATCATGCAAGGCCTCAAGGACCCCACGCTGTTCCGCCAGCAAGCACTGATCGGCGGCATCTGGCTCGACGCCCCCGAGACCATCACGGTCCGCAATCCCGCCACGGGGGAGACCATCGGCCACGTGCCGCGCATGTCCGGCGCCGCCACGCGGCAGGCCATCGAGGCCGCCGAAGCCGCGCTGCCAGCCTGGGCCGCGTTGACCGCCAAGCGGCGCTCGGAGCTGCTGCGCAACTGGTTCGAGCGCATGATGGCCGCGCAGGACGACTTGGCGCTGATCCTGACCACGGAGCAGGGCAAGCCGCTGGCCGAGGCTCGCGGCGAAGTCGCCTACGGCGCGAGCTTCATCGAGTGGTTCGCCGAGGAAGCGCGCCGCACCTACGGCGAGGTGATTCCCTCGGCCAGCGCCGACACCCGCTTGGTCGCGCTGCGCCAGCCCATTGGCGTCTGCGCAGCGATCACGCCCTGGAACTTTCCCAACGCCATGCTGGCACGCAAGCTGGGCCCGGCACTGGCCGCGGGATGCACCATGGTGGTCAAGCCCGCCTCGCAGACACCCTTCTCCGCGCTCGCCATGGCCGTGCTGGCCGAACAGGCGGGCATTCCGCCGGGCGTCATCAACATCGTGACCGGCAGCGCCAGCGAGATCGCGGGCGAACTCACGGGCAATCCGCAAGTCCGCAAGATCAGCTTCACAGGCTCGACCGAAGTCGGCCGCCAGCTGATGAAGCAGAGCGCACCCACCATCAAGAAGCTGTCGCTCGAGCTCGGCGGCAATGCGCCCTTCATCGTCTTCGACGACGCCGACCTGGACGCGGCCGTCGAAGGCGCGATGGTCGCCAAATTCCGCAACAACGGCCAGACCTGCGTGTGCGCGAACCGCATCCTCGTGCACGATGCGGTGTACGACGCTTTCGCCTCCAAGCTGGTGGCGCGGGTCGCGGCGCTGCGGGTCGGCAACGGCGTCGCGGCCGGCGTGCAGATCGGGCCGCTGATCGATGCCAAGGCGGTGCAGAAGGTCGAGGAGCACATCGCCGATGCGCTCGCCGGCGGCGCGAAGCTGGCGGTCGGCGGGCGGCGGCTGGAGGGCAACTTCTTCGAGCCGGCCGTGATGACTGGCGTCACGTCCTCGATGCTCGTGGCCCGCGAGGAGACGTTCGGCCCGCTCGCGCCGCTGATCCGCTTCGCCGACGAGGACGAGGCGGTCCGGATTGCGAACGACACCGAGTTCGGGCTGGCCTCGTACATCTACACGCGCAGCCTGCGCCGGAGCTGGCGCATCGCCGAGCGGCTGGAGTTCGGCATGGTCGGCGTGAACACCGGCCTGATCTCGACCGCCGAGGCACCCTTCGGCGGCATCAAGCAATCGGGCCTGGGCCGCGAAGGGTCGCGCCACGGCATCGACGACTACATGGAACTCAAGTATGTCTGCATTGGCGTCGCCTGAAGAAGCTTCGGCGGAGGCTCCACCCCCCTGGGACTGGAGCCTGCGCGTGCAGGTGCGCTGGAGCGACCTCGATGCGCTGGGCCACGTCCATCACCTGGCCTACCTGCGCTGGTGCGAGGACGCGCGCAACGAGCATGCGGTGGCCGTCGGGCTGCCCGCGCCGGGCAGCGGCGCCTGCTCGCAGGTCATCCTGCGCCTCGACGTGCACTACCTGCGCCCGGCGCCGCGCGACGCCGAACTGCACATGCGCATGCGGGTGCTGCGACTGGGCCGCACCAGTGCCGAGGTGCTCTGCAGGCTCGAGGACCCGGCGCAAGCGCAGGCGCTGTTCGAGGCCCGCGTGACAACGGTGATCTGCGACGACCACACGCACCGCCCGGTGCCCTGGCCCGACGCGGTGCGGCAGCGCATCGCGGCGGTCTCGCCGCCGGCCGTCACGCCGAAGCACTAACCAGGGCTGCGGACGAGGAGCCACCGCCTCCCTGCGTTCGCTTCAGCCCGCGGCCGCGATCGCCTGCTCTGCCTCGATGCCATGGATCGCGGCGGCGATCTGCGCCGCATCCAGTGGGCGCTGGAAATTGCGCACGTGCGGTGCGGTCATGGTGAGTTCGGCGATCTGCTGGATCTCGGCCTCGGTCGGCGCGGTCACGCCGAGGTCCGCGAGCGCGGTCGGCAGACCGATGCTGCGGTAGAAGCCGACCAGTTCCTGCACGAAGGCCAGATCGCGCTCCTCCAGCACCAGTTGGACCAGCAGGCCGTAAGCCACTTGCAGCCCGTGCAGCGCATCTCGCGCACCCCGCACCGCAGTCAGGCCGCGCGTCATGGCATGGGCGATCGACAGGCCACCGTTCTCGAAGCACATGCCCGACAGCAGTACCGCCGCCTCCACGCAGTTCTCCAGTGCGGCATCCGGCTGCTGGCGCTCGACCGCCCGCAGCGCGGCGGGTGCGTTCGCGCGCAACATGTCGTAGCACAGCGCCGCCAGCGCGCTCGCAGCCAATGTGCCCGCGCCGCCGTAGATGTTGGCGCCGCCTGCGCGCTGGCATTGCTCGACCTCGAAGGTCTTCGAGATCGCGTCGCCGATGCCCGCCAGTAACAGGCGCGCCGGCGCACGCGCGATCAGTTCGGTGTCGACGATCACCGCACTGGGGTTGCGGTCCATGTGCTCGACCGCGAGCAGGCGGTGCGAGTCGTCGTAGACCACGTAGATCTTGCTGGTCGGCGCATCGTTGGAGGCCACCGTCGGCACGCTGACGACTTCGGCGCCCAGCGCATGGGCCACGGCCTTGCCGATGTCGATGCCCTTGCCGCCGCCCGCGGCGATGACGGCGGTAGGCGCGAGCGCCCGGACCTGGGCGCAGAGGCGATCGATTTCGGGCGGCGTCACCTCGCCCGAGAACAGCGCGACCTCCAGCCGCACGCCGGCAGCCTCGCAGGAGGCGCGCACCTTGTCCTCCACCAGTTGCAGCACCACGCGGTCCGCCACCAGCAGGGCGACCCGGCCCGTCAGCGCGGCTTGGGCACCCACCGAATCGAGCGCACCCGGCCCCTGGATGTAGCGCAGCGGCGCACCGAAAACGCGCAGACGCGGAGCACCGACGGATGCGGTGGCGGGGGATGTGGTCATCGAGTTGTCTCCTTAATTAATGATGGCCTGGGTAAACCCCAGATATGACACATGACGCAGGATATATCATACATCTCAACATTAGAAAGGCACGCCATGCACGCCCCAGACCTCCCTCCCTCCGCCGCCCATCCGTCCATCGACGGCCACACGCGGCTGGTGCCGCTGCTGGCTTATCCCTCGGAGCATGTGCGCACGCCGGCGCTTTTCAACAGCTACTGCGTGGCCCATGGGCTGAACGCGGTGATGTTCGCGCTCAAGGTGCCGCCCGCGCACCTGCAGTCGACCTGGCGGAGCCTGCGTAACATCGAGAACCTCGCGGGCGTGGTGGTCACCATTCCGCACAAGGCGCCGGTCGCCTCGGTGGTCGATTCGCTCGAGGGCGCGGCGCGCCACATGGGCGTGTGCAACGTCGCACGCCGCGGCGCCGACGGCCGCTTCGTCGGTCGCATGTACGACGGCGTCGGTTTCGTCGCGGGTCTCGTCTCGCAGGGCATCGACGTGCGCGGGCGGCGTGCGGCCCTGTTCGGCGCCGGCGGCGCGGGCACCGCGATCGCGCACGAGCTGTGCAGCCAGGGCCTGGCCCATCTGCATTTGGTCAACCGGACCCCCGCGAAGGCCGAGGCGCTCGCACGCGAGCTGGCAGCGCTCTATCCGAACGTCGCGGTGCACTCCACGCTCGCCGACCCCTCGGCGCTCGACCTCGCGATCAACGGCACCGCGCTGGGCCTGCATGCGGGCGACGCCTTGCCCTTCGACCCGGCCACGCTCGGCGCGACGACCGTGGTTGCAGAGGTCGTGATGCAGCCCGACACCACCGCGCTGCTCCAGCGTGCTTCGGACCTGGGGCTGCGCGTGCACCGCGGCATCCACATGGTTCAGACACAGGTCCAACTGCTGGCCGAGTTCGTCCTCGCGCCGCGCGGCTGAGTCCGCTTCGATTTCATCCCATCCCCCATCCAACAGGAGACATTCCATGCAAACCTCGAAACCGGGCGCGTTCCGCGCATTGGTCATGGCGGCGACCGCCATGACCCTGGGCGGCCTGTGCACCCTCGCTTCGGCCCAGGCCAAGGACGTGAAGATCGGCTTCGTGCTGCCGCTGTCCGGCGGCGCGGCCACCATCGGCAACCAGACCAAAGTCGGCGCGGAGGTCGCGGTCGCGCAGATCAACGCGGCCGGCGGTGTCAAGTCGATGGGCGGCGCGAAGCTGGTGCCCGTCTTCGCCGACAGCCAGTCGAAGCCCGACGTCGGCGTGGCCGAGACCGAGCGCCTCATCACGCGCGAGAACGTCGCGATGGTGGTCGGCGCCTACAACAGTGGCGTGACCTTTCCCGCGACCGAACTCGCCGAGCGCTACAAGACGCCCTGGCTGGTGACGGGCGCGGTCAAGGACGAGATCACCGAGCGCAACTTCAAGTACGTGTTTCGCCCGAACAACAAGGCCACCTACGACGCCCGCGAGCAGCTCGACGCCATCGACATGCTCAAGAAGGAGACCGGCAAGGGGCCGAAGACCATCGGCCTGTTCTACGAGGGCACCGACTGGGGCCGCTCGCATTCGGCCAACGTCAAGAAGCTGGCCAAGGAACGCGGCTACCAGATCTCGCTCGACGAGTCCTACCCGCCGAACCAGTCGGACTTCTCGGCCCAGTTGCTGAAAATCCGCGCCACCAAGCCAGAGGCGCTGATCGTGGTGGCCTACACGCCCGACCACATCCTTTTCACGCGCCAGTTCAACGAAGGCGGTGTCTACGTGCCCTACGGTGTGCATTCGGTCGGGGGCGGTTCGGAGGACCCGAACTTCTACAAGGCAGTGTCGCCCAAGACCGTGGAGAACATGTTCGTGCAGGAGGACTTCCAGATCGACATCATGCGTGCCACCAAAGACGCCGCGTCGATCGACGCCGACAAGCGCTTCACGGCCGCGATCGGCTACAGCATCAACGCCTACGGGGGGCAGGGCGTGTCGAACGTCTACATCGTCAAGGACGCGCTCGAGCGTGCCGGCACTGCGGACCGCGAGAAGCTGCGCGCTGCGCTGGCCGCGACCGACATCACCAGCGGCCCCGCGCTGATCACCGGCTACGAGCGCATCAAGTTCGACGAGAACGGCCAGAATACCTTCGCCCATGGCGTGATCTCGCAGAACCATGGCGGCGAGCGCCGCACGGTCTGGCCCGCTGCGAGCCGGCTGGCTGGCGTCACCCCGGTCTGGCCGCTGCCCGAAAGGCGCTGAGCCCCGCGCGAACCAACGCACCTGATCGTCTGCTCGGCCCGCTGCCGGGCGGCTTCGCGTTTCGCACCCCCTCGCTCCCTGGGCCACGGCCCGGCGGGCTTCGAAAGCTCCTATGGACCCCCTAATTCTTCTCTACGCCGTCGTCAACGGCCTCCTGCTGGGCGGCATCTACGGCGGCATCGCGCTCGGGCTCAGCCTGATCTTCGGCGTGCTGCGCGTCATCAACTTCGCGCACGGCTCCTTCCTCATGGTGGCCATGTACGCAAGCTGGGGCCTTTGGGCTGCGTTCGGCTGGCACCCTTATGCCTCCGTCGTGGTCACCGTGCCTTTTCTCTACCTGCTGGGCTACTTCACGCAATCCGTCGTGATCGCCCCGCTGATCCGGCGCGAGTCCACGCTGGTGGTCGAGCCGCTCGGAGCGCTGCTGCTGACCACCGGCCTCTACTTGGTGCTCGACAACTTGGTGCTGATGGGCTTCGGCCCGGACGTGCGCTCGGCCAACGTTGAGTTCGCCAGCGGCTCTCTGCTGATCGCCGGCCTGCCGGTCAACATCCCGCGGCTGATCGGCTGCGCCGCGGGCGTGCTGGTCGCGGCGGCGCTCTGGTGGGCCCTGCGCCACACCGACAGCGGCCGCGCGATCCGCGCCACCGCGCAGAACCGGGAGGCGGCCGCCTTGAGCGGCGTGGACATCCAGCGCGTCTACAACCACACGTTCGGCATCGGCGCCGCGATCCTGGGGCTGTTCGGCGCGCTGCTCACGCCCTTCCTGTCCATCACGCCCACGGTCGGTCAGATGTTCGGCGTCAAGTCCTTCCTGGTCGTGGTGCTGGGCGGCATCGGCTCCATCCCGGGCTCGATCCTCGGCGGGCTGCTGCTCGGCGTGTTCGAGTCGGTGGCCTCGCAATACGTGACCGCGACCTCGGCCGCCATCTTTTCGTTCGGCCTGTTCATCGCCGTGCTGCTGTTCAGGCCCAACGGCCTGCTCGGCCGCAAGATCTGAAGGAATTCCATGTCTACTTCCCGCCGCTCCATCACCGCGGTCCTAGGCCTTCCCCTGCTGGCGATCGCGCTGGTGCTGCCCTTCTTCGTGCAGGAGGCCTACCTGCTGCACTCGCTGACCATGATCCTGTACTTCGCCTACATGGCGTCGGCCTGGAACTTCGTCTGCGGCTACGTCGGCCAGCTCTCGCTGGGCCACGCTGTCTTCGCCGGCCTGGCCGGCTACGCGACCGTGCTGCTCTACACGCAGCTCGGCTGGTCGCCCTGGTTCGGCATGCTGGCCGGGGGCCTTCTCGCGGCCATCCTGGCCGTGATCCTCGGCTATCCGAACTTCAAGCTGCGCGGCCCCTACTTCACGCTGACGACCATCGCCTTCGCGGAGATCGTGCGCATCTGGCTCGAGAACACCGACGAGTTCATGGGCATCCCGCTCAAGGGCGCGCAGGGCCTGGTGGTGCCGCCCAGCGACCTCGGCTGGCAGGTGTTCCAGTTCGACGGCAAGGTGCCCTACTACTACATCGCGCTGGCGATGCTTGTGATCATGCTGCTGGCCACGATCGTGCTCGAGCGCTCGCGCCTGGGCTACTACCTCAAGGCGGTGCGCGGCGACCCCAACGGCGCGGCCGCGTTGGGAGTCAACGGCACGCGCTGCTCGCTGACCGCGCTTGCGATCAGCGCCTTCATGACCGGCCTGGGCGGTGCGTTCTACGCGCAGTTCTTCCGCTACATCAATCCCGAGCGCAACCTCGGCATGGAGTTCTCGATCGACACCGCGCTGATGGCGATCGTCGGCGGACAGGGCACCGTGCTCGGACCCGTGCTGGGCGCGCTGCTGCTACACCCGATCGCTGAGATCACGCGCGCTTGGTTCGGTGGCCGCTTCCCCGGCCTGCACCTGGTGATCTACGGCGCCATCCTGATGGTGGCGGTGCTCTACTTCCCGAAGGGCGTGATCGCGCCGCTGCAGCACTGGCTCACGCGGCGCGGCCTGCGCAAGGCCGCTCCGGCTCCGGCCATTGGCGACGTCCAGGAGGTGCGTTCATGAGCACGCTCGGCAACGCCATGCTCGAGGTCCAGGGCCTGCAGAAGCGCTTCGGTGGGGTGCACGCGGTGCGCGACGTCTCGTTCAGCCTGCGGCAGGGCGAGATCCTCGGCCTGCTGGGCCCCAACGGCGCCGGCAAGACGACGGCCTTCAACCTGATTGCGGGCTTCCACCCGCTCGACGAGGGCCAGGTGCGCTTCGAGGGCCGCAACATCGCCGGCATGAACCCGAACCAGATCTGCCATGCGGGCATCGCCCGCACCTTCCAGATCTCGCGACCCTTCGGCGGCCTGACGGCGCTCGAGAACGTGATGGTGGGCGCCTTCGCGCGCCACCCCACGCGCTCGAAGGCACGGGCCGAGGCCGAGCGCATGCTCGACTTCCTCGGCATGTCCTCGCGGGCCGACCACGACGCGGGCGACCTCACGGCCTTCGACAAGCGCAAGCTCGAACTGGGCCGCGCGCTGGCCACCGGGCCGCGCCTGCTGCTGATGGACGAGGTCGTGGCCGGCGCGACGCCGAGCGAGGCCGGCGAGATGGTGCGGCTGGTGCACAAGGTGCGCGAACAGGGGATTTCGGTGCTCATCGTCGAGCACGTGATGAAGGTGATCATGGGTCTGTCCGACCGCGTGATCGTGATGGACCAGGGCACGCTGATCGCGAACGGCAAGCCTGCCGACGTGGTCAACGATCCGCGCGTGCTCACCGCTTACTTTGGAGAAGGCTATGCCGGCAACGATATTTAGCGCCCGGAACGTCTGGTCCGGCTACGGCGAGCAGCAGGTGCTGCGCGGCGTCGACCTCGAACTGGCACCGGGCAGCATCACCGCGCTGATCGGCGCCAACGGGGCTGGCAAGACCACTTTCCTACGCACCGTGTCCGGGCTGCTGCGCGCCACGCGCGGCGAGATCCAGCTCGCGTGCGAATCGCTGGTCGGCCGCAAGCCACACGACATCGTGACCCTGGGCTTCGTCCAGTCGCCCGAGGGCAAGCAGCTGTTCACCGAGATGTCGGTGCTGGAGAACCTGCTCCTGGGCGCCAGCAGCGCGCATGCCAAGGCGGTGCGCCAGCGCACGCTGGAGGAAGTGTTCGAGCTGTTCCCCATCCTGGCCGAGCGGCGCAGCCAGCTGGCCGGCACCATGTCGGGGGGCCAGCAGCAGATGGTGGCGGTAGGCCGCGCGCTGATGGCGCTGCCCAAGGTACTGGCACTCGACGAGCCCTCGCTGGGCCTAGCGCCGATCATGGTGCAGCGGCTGTTCGACAGCATCGTGCGCATCCGCGACCGCGGCCTGGCCGTGCTGGTGATCGAGCAGAACGTGCAGATGGTGCTGAAGATCGCGGACCGCGGCTACGTGCTCGAGAACGGCGCCGTCGCGCTCACCGGCACCGGCGCGGAACTGCTGCACAACCCGCATCTGCGCGCCAGCTATCTCGGGCTTTGAGCGGGGACGAAAAGTAGGCACCCGCCTTTCTCTCGAAAGAAGATATATCATATATTTGTATCCAAAAAAGGAAGACTCATGACCCCAACTTCATCGAACGCCGCGCCCTACGCGGACTTCACGCCCACCCCCGAGCAGATCGCACTGCTGCGGGAAAAGGCGCGCTTCGTGCGCCTCGAGACCATCCGCCTGATCGAGATCGCGAAGGTCGGACACTACAGCTCGGTGTTCTCCTGCGCCGAGATCTTCTCGTCGCTCTACTACGACGTGATGCAGCTGCGCCAGAGCGAGCCGCAATGGGCCGACCGCGACCGCTTCCTCATGGGCAAGGGCCACGCAGCCGTCGGCCTGTTCCCGATCCTGGCGGAGAAGGGCTTCATCCCGAAGGCCTCGCTGGACGACTACACGCGCCTGGGCAGCCCGCTGGGCGACCACCCCGACATGACCAAGGTGCCGGGCATCGACTTCAGCTCGGGCTCGATCGGCCATGCGATGTCCGCCGGCGCCGGCATGGCGCTGGGCGGCCGCATGCAGGGCAAGGACTTCGCGGTGTTCGCGATGGTGGGTGACGGCGAGATGCAGGAGGGCCAGGTCTGGGAGGCCGCCCTCTTCGCCGCGCACCACAAGCTGTCGCGCCTGATCGGCATCGTGGACCGCAACGGCTACCAGCTCGACGGCAAGGTAGACGACGTGATCGGCGTCGAGTCGCTGGCCGAGAAGTGGCGCTCCTTCGGCTGGGAGACGCACGAGGTCGACGGCCATGACCTGGGCGCGCTCACCGCATTGCTGCGCCGCCTGCGCGCCGACATGCAGCGCGACCGACCTGCCTGCGTGATCGCCAAAACCATCAAGGGCCGCGGCGTCTCCTACATGGAGACCGAGCCGGGCTGGCACCTGGGCTACCTCGCCCCCATCGATGCAGAGGCCGCCGTGGCCGAGATCATGAACAAGGACATCTGAAAATGAGCAAGCTTCTCAGCACCGAATCCTGGCAATACCGCGCCCTCAACGCCATGACCCCGGGCCTCAACTATTTCTCCGACGCGCTTATCGAGCTAGCGGAGGAAGGCCACCCGGTGGTGGCCGGCTCGGCCGACCTGCAGTACTCGAACGGCCTCAACAAGTTCGCCACCCGCTTTCCCGAACGCTTCACGCAGTTCGGCATCTCTGAGCAGAACATGGTGACGGCCGCCGCCGGGCTGGCGACCACTGGCTACATGCCCTTCGTCGCGACCTTTGCGTCCTTCCTCGGCCTGCTGTGCTGCGAGCAGATCCGCATGGACGTGGCCTACAGCAGGCTGCCGGTGCGCCTGGTCGGCCACCACACCGGCATCTCGCTGGGCTTCTACGGCACCTCGCACCACGCGACCGAGGACATCTCGACAACGCGCGCAATCGCGGGCCTGACGGTGATCTCGCCCGCGGACGGCCCGCAGTTCGCGGCTGCGATCAAGGCCTCGGTGCACTGGCCCGAGCCGATCTACTTCCGCATCGGTCGCGGCCGCGAGCCCGAGGTCTACGAGAAGGGCACGCCCTTCGTCATCGGCAAAGCCATCGAGCACGGCCAAGGCACGGACATCACGCTGATCGCCTGCGGCATGGCCGTCAAGGGTGCGCTCGACGCGGCTCAGGCGCTGCGCGCCGCGGGCCATTCGGTCGGCGTGCTGGACATGGCGACGATCAAGCCGCTGGACCGCGAGGCCGTGCGGAAGGCCGCTGCCCGCTCGAAGCTGCTGGTGACGGTCGAGGAGCACAACGTGCTCGGCGGGCTCGGAGCCGCAGTCGCCGAGGTGCTGGCCGACGAGGTCACGGGCGCACGCCTGGTGCGCCACGGCATCCACGACGAGTACAGCCTGATCGCGCCGCCCACGCACCTCTATGCGCACTACCGGCTCGACGGCCCGGGCATCGAGGCCGTGGCGCGCGCGGCGCTGGCCGGCGGCACCACCGAATCGGTGCGCACCGGAGTCGCGGCATGAGCGCGCTGTCCCTGATGGACTACGTCGACCACGGCGCAGGTGGCGGTCCGGAGGTGCTGAAGATGGCCAGCGGCAAGCGGCCCACGCCTGCGCCCGGCGAGGTGCTGATCCGCGTCGCGTACGCAGGCGTCAACCGGCCGGAGGCGCTGCAGCGCGCCGGCCTCTATGCGCCGCCGCCCGGCGCCTCCCAGATCCTCGGCCTCGAGGTGTCGGGCGAAGTAGTCGCGCTGGGCGCAGGCGTCGAACGCTGGAAAGTCGGCGACGCGGTCTGCGCGCTGACCAACGGCGGCGGCTATGCGCAGTACGTCGTCGCGCCGCAGGGGCAGGTGTTGCCCGTGCCGCAGGGCCTGTCGCTGATGCAGGCGGGCGCGCTGCCGGAGAACTACTTCACCGTCTGGACCAACGTGTTCCAGCGCGCGGGGCTGCGCGCCGGCGAGAGCGTGCTGGTCCACGGCGGCTCCTCGGGCATTGGGCTCACCGCCATCCAGCTGGCCAAGGCCTTCGGCGCCACGGTGCTGAGCACCGCGGGCAGCGCGGCCAAGGCGGCGGCATGCCGCGAAGCCGGCGCGGCCTTCGCGATCAACTACCGCGAGCAGGACTTCGTCGCCGTCGCGCTCGATGCAACGAGCGGCCAGGGCGTGAACGTGGTGCTGGACATGGTCGGCGGCCGCTACATCGCGCGCAACCTCCAAGCCCTGGCGGTCGAGGGCCGGCTGGTCCAAATCTCCTTCCTCGAGGCCTCCAAGGTTGAGCTCGACTGGACCCCGCTGATGGTCAAGCGCCTGCACTTCACCGGCTCCACGCTGCGCCCGCGCAGCTTGGCGGACAAGGCGCGCATTGCCGACGAACTGCAGGAACAGGTCTGGCCGCTGCTGAGCAGCCAGCAGGTCGCGCCGGTGGTGCATCGCGTGTTTCCGATCGCCCAGGCGGCGGAGGCCCACGCATTGATGGAGTCCTCGGAGCACATCGGGAAGATCCTGCTGGAGGTCTGAGGCCCCGAAGAAGGCCGAGGCCGACGGCGGATGCGCGCCGCAGCCTCGGTCTTTTGCTTTCTCAACCGATGTGGAAGCCGCCGTCGACCGGAAGCAGCGCGCCGGTCACGTAGCGCGAAGGCGCGGTGCTCAGGAAGCCCACCACTTCGGCGACTTCGTCCGCCGTGCCCCAGCGCTTGGCCGGGATGCGCGCGAGGATGCCGGGCGCCCGGTCGGGATTGTGGATGGCGCCGCTGGCCAGCCGGGTGTCGATCCAGCCCGGCGCCACCGCGTTCACGCGGATGCCGAGGTCGGCGAAGGCCATCGCGTGTGAGCGCGTGAGCGCCACCACCGCGCCCTTGCTGGCCGCGTACGAGGGGTTGTTGCGCGAGCCGAACCAGCTGAACATCGACGCGAAGTTCACGACCGCGCCCTGGCGCTTCGCCAACCCATCCTTGCAGGCCATGGTCACGAGTTGGGTGCCCACAAGGTTCACCTCCAGCACCTGCCGGAAGCCTTCGGATCCCCATTCGCGCCCTTCGTGCCGGATCAGGCCCGCTGCATTGACCAGCGCGTCGATGCCGTCGAGGCCCTGCACCGCTTGCTGCACGGCGACCTCGTCGGTGATGTCGAGCTTCGAGAACTCGACGCCCGGGGCATCGGCGTCTTCACGATCCATGCCCAGCGCGATCACGCGCCAGCCCATGGCCGCGAAATGCCGGGCACATGCCAGGCCGATGCCCGTCCCTCCGCCAGTCACCACAGCCACATTGCGACGCTCGGCGTCCGAACTCTTCAATGATGTATTCATGACATATCTCCTTGTCGTAAACGCTCGCCACAGCGGCGACGCTCAAGGCGTCACATGTGTGCGTCGCCTCAAGGATGCATGATATATCTTTGATCAGGAAGAGAGAAGCCGCTATGCGAAGCGCGGTCGCTTCGCATGCGCTGATGAGGGGTTAGGCCGCGTTTTGTTTTTCGAGCCAGGCGATGATCACGTCGCTCCAACGGATGTCGTCCTGGATCGCCACGCGAGCCGCCTGAGGGTCACGCTTGCGAAGTGCGCGCAGCACCTGGTAGTGCTTGTGATTGCGGCTGCTGATCTCACGCCGCGGCATCTCGTTGTGGAAGGTCCGAAGCAACGGCCCCATCATGACCCAGAAGTTCTCGACCGTCGCGGTGACCAGCGGCATCTGTGCTGCACGCAGCAACCCGAAATGGAAGTCGGTGTTCAGCTTGGCAGCCAGCGCCGCATCTTTGGCGGCAGCGATGACAAACTCTTCCTGGATCTTCGCGAGCCGGTCCAGATCAGCAGGTGTCATCAGCGTGCACGCCCTCTCCGCAGCGGCCCCCTCAAGAGCCAGTCGCATGAGCTGAATCTGACGTAGGTCATCGGGCCCCAGTATCGGAACGTGGATGGCTGTAGCGGCACGCATTTCCAATGCGCGTTCGCTCACCAGCTTGAAGATGGCTTCGCGAACGGGCGTGATGCTAGTCCCGAGCTGCGAGGACAAGTCCTTGATGCGCAACCGTTCGCCAGGCGCGAATTCGCCATCCATCAGGGCTGAACGGATGCGCCCGTAAACACGGGAAGACAGGTTTTCGCTGGAGAGCTGTAGCAGGATCGACATGGATGAGATTCGCGGTTCGCCAGAGCAACGAAGAACATCATATATCTTTCTTTCGAATGGACAGGCAGAGCTTGCTGAGCGACACCAACGGTCGGATCTGCGAACGACGGGTCAGCACTGAAGTTCAGCGCCTTGAGGATTCAATGTTGATTTCGATCTAGAAGTGACCCACTCGGCGGTGTGATTTCCATCTGAATCCGATCTACGCAATAACCCTAGCCTGCTGCTTTTAGCGACACGAGCACAGGAGTGAGTAACGTGGCGACACCAGTGCTAATTCGCCGCCGAGCGCGGCCGTGCCGGCTACGAAAAGAACCGGCACGACTTCTCGAGGCTAGGCGGATCGCGCGCTGCCGGATGGCTCGATTGCGACGCACAGCAGACATTCGGCGGGCCGCGTCAACTGATAGCAGTCAGTCTTGACCGGCCGCAGGCCGACACCAAATGAGGGACCGTTCATGGCTGGGACTTCCCGCTCGCTACAGCGCCGGTAAGCTGATGGTCGCTCCCTGGATCGGATTGACGACGGGCAACTCCCCGCAGCGGTGATGCGCGACGGCCCGGCAAAGTACGGTCGGCGACGACGCTCTACCAGCAGCTCGGGTAGGCCGCTCTAAGACCGAAGTGGGCCGTTCTCATGCCGCCACTTTCAACTCAACTGGTGAAGAACTCGCCCTGGTAGCCAGCACATCCAGATAGTCCGCCCACCGCTGAAGCATGACGATGCGCTGCTTGAGGTACTGCGTACGGTTGTAGGCGCGTCCATTGGCGTCCTTGACTGCATGCGCCAACTGGGCCTCGATCACCAAGGGGTCGATCTCCAGTACTTCCGCCAGCAGGGTCCGGGCTGTCGCCCGAAAGCCATGAACCGTCTGCACGGTCGGGCCGTACCCCAGGGTCAGAAGCGCTGCACGCAGAGTGTTGTCCGAGATCGGCCGCTCATGACTACGCTCGCCCGGGAAGACCAGCGTGCTGTGGCCCGTAATAGGATGCAGCTCGCGCAGCAACTCCACAGCCTGCCTGGGCAGGGGCACCAAGTGCGGATCACCATGTTGCTTGCCATCGATGCGCCGCTTCATCCGCGCAGCAGGCACGGTCCAGAGCGCCCCGTCGAGATCGATCTCGGCCCAGGCCGCCGCTCGCAGTTCGTTCGGGCGTTGAAAAAGCATGGGCGCCAATTGAAGCGCCGTTCGCACGATGGCTCCGCCTTGGTAACCCCGGATGACGCATATCAGCGTCCCCAGTTGGGCCGGATCGGTGATCGCCGCGAAGTGCCGCTTCTTGTGGGGCGTGAGTGCCCCTTTGAGATCCGCCGTGATGTCTCGCGGCGCCCGCGCGGTGGCGACCGCGTAGCGCCACACCGCGCGTGCCGTCATCAGCACGCGGCCGGCCACGTCGAGAGCGCCACGCTCCTCGACACGGCGCAGGGCAGCCAACAACTCGATGGCCTCGATTTCGCCGATGCGACGAGCAGCGAAGTACGGAAACAGATCCTTTTCCAAGTTCCGCTTCTCGCGCGTCGCGTAGTGCACGCTCCACCGCGCATGGTGCTTGTCGAACCACTCGAGCGCCGTCTCTCGGAAGGTGTCGCCGGTGTTCACGGCCGCCTTGAGCTTGACGACCTGCCTGGCCTGAATGGGGTTGATCCCGGCCGCCTTCTGCGCCTTGGCCACATCACGCGCCTTTCGCGCCGCCGCAAGGCTCACGTCGGGATAGGAGCCCAGGGCGAATTTCTTCTCGACCCCCTCGATCCTGAACTTCCAGAACCATCGGCGAGATCCCGAGGCCGAGACCTCCAGATAAAGGCCACCTGCGTCAGCGTAGCGTGCCTGCTTTCGGTCAGGCGGACAGGAGGCATTGCGGCATGCAGCATCGGTCAACGGCATGGGGTACATCCATGGGAGTGGGGGTACAAAACCGCCATCCCAGGGGGTTCAGGCGGTTTGTACCCCCTTTTGTACCCCCACTTGGCGCTGGCAGTCACCGGATTTCAGTGTATGCCTCCGGACAAGATTTGCCCAGTTCCCCAATGAAAAAGGGCGTCCGGTGGATGAAACCGGACGCCCTTGGACGTTTTGTTGGTCGGTGTGAAAGGATTCGAACCTTCGACCCCTTGCACCCCATGCAAGTGCGCTACCAGGCTGCGCCACACACCGAAGCTCACGATTATAGCGGGCAGGAATCACCGTCCCACGTTCAGGAGCTCACGAATTTCAAAGAGTTCGCGGCGCAGGTGCAACAGCTGGGACGGATCGATGGTGCGCGGTGCGGCGTTCGCCTGCCCGGGGCCGTCGTCCTCGTGCATGGCGGCGTCGAATTCTTCCTGGTCGATCTCGACCGCTTCCATGCCTTCGAGCGGCACAACGCCGGCCTTGCGCCGGTCGCGCTCGCCCTGCACGAGTTCCTGCAGCTTGTTGCGCGCGCCGCTGATGGTAAAGCCCTGGTCATAGAGCAGATCGCGGATGCGGCGGATCATGAGCACTTCGTGGTGCTGGTAGTAACGCCGGTTGCCGCGCCGCTTCATGGGCCGCAGTTGCGTGAACTCCTGCTCCCAATAGCGCAGCACGTGCGGCTTGACGCCGCAAAGCTCGCCGACCTCACCGATGGTGAAGTAGCGTTTGACAGGAATCGGCGGGAGCGCTTTCTCCATTATTTCCATTGAAATCAAGACCGTGCGCGGGAAACCTTAGAGATTACTCTACGCACCCGCGCCGCGCCAAGCACTTATTCGGCGCCCAGGCTCCACTCGACCTCGGAAGTACCGCCGGGCTCGATGTTGCCGTGGATCTGCTCCTTCAGCTTGGCACTGGCGTGGAAGGTGGCCACTCGCCGCTCGCCGATCGGAATGGCTTCGCCGGTGCGCGGGTTGCGGCCCGGCCGCGGCGCCTTCACCCGGATCTGGAAGTTGCCGAAGCCTGAAATCTTGACGTCGGTGCCCTCGATGAGGCTGTTGGCGATCAGGTCGAAGAAGGCCTCGACCATGTCCTTCGATTCGCGCTTGTTGAGGCCGATCTGCTCGAACAGCAGATCCGCCAGGTGCGCCTTCGTGAGTGCGGGCGTTTCGAGGGCTTCGAGCGTGAATTCCGCAGCGTTCATTCTCATCAACCCCTCAGGCGTGCACCGAGTCTGGCGCTCAATTGTTCGACGATGGCGCGCACGGCGGGTTCCACCTGCTCGTCGGTCAGCGTGGCGGTGTCGTCCTGGAAGCTCAGGCGAACCGCCATGCTCTTCTCCCCTTGCGCCAGGCCGCCGGACGCCACCGCCGCTGCGTCGCGCGCAACTTGCGGACGATAGATGTCGAACAGCGTGGCGTCGCGCAGCAGCCCTTGCGCCGCGGGCGCCGATCGGATGGCCTCCATCAGCGCATTGTGCGTGACGGATTCGGCCACGACCACGGCGATGTCCCGCTCCACGGCCTGGTGCCTGGGCACCGGCTTGGCCATGGGCACGGGCCGCGCGGTCACGGCGTCCAGGTCGAGTTCGAACACCACGGGGGCCAGCGCGAAGTCCCACTTCTGGCGCCAGCGTGGATGCAGTTCGCCGACGAAGCCGATCGCCTTGCCGTCCAGCAGCACGCGCGCGGTGCGGCCGGGGTGCATGGCCGGATGCTCGGCGGCTTCGAAGCTCGGCACCCGCGGTGCGAGCAGCGCTTCGACGTCGCCCTTGGCATCGTAGAAATCGACGCGGTGCGGCTTGCCGTCCCAGCGCGCCTCGTCGGCGTCGCCCCAGGCGAGGCCGGCCACGCGCATGGGCTGGTGAACGCCGCGCACGGTGCTGTCGGTGGTGGCCACGCTGTCGTCGCGCATGAACACGCGGCCCAGCTCGAAGACGCGCACGCGCGGCGCCTTGCGATCGAGGTTGAACTTGAGCACCTGCAGCAGCGAGCCGATCAGCGACGAGCGCATCACGCTCATCTGGCTGGCGATGGGGTTGAGAAGCTTCACCGGATTGGCATTGCCAGCCAGGTCGTGTTCCCAGTGCGCCTCGACAAAGCTGAAGTTGATGGTTTCCTGGTAGCCGAGCGCGGCAAGGCTGCGGCGCACGGCGAAACGGCTGCGCCGGGCCTCGGGCCGCACGCGGGCGGTGATGGGCGCCAGCGGCGCGGTGGTCGGCAGGTTGTTGAAGCCGATGAGGCGCGCCACCTCTTCGATCAGGTCTTCCTCGATCAGCAGGTCGAAGCGGTGCGGCGGCGGCGTGACGGTCAGCGTGCCGTCGCCCTCGCCGAGCGCAAAGCCGAGCCGGCGCAGCGCGTCGGCACATTGCGCCTGCGTCAAAGGCATGCCGATGACGCGCGCGGCCCGGGCCACGCGCAGCGTGACGGGCATGGCCTCGGGCACGTTCAACACCTTGTCGTCCATGGCGCCAGCCTGGCCGCCGCAAATCTCGATGATGAGCTGCGTGATGCGCTCGATGATCTCGACCGTGCGGCTCGGGTCCACGCCACGCTCGTAGCGGTGGCCGGCGTCGGTCGAGAAGTTGAAGCGGCGCGAGCGGCCCTGCACGGCTTCGGGCCACCAGAACGCAGCCTCGACGTAGATGTTGCGCGTGGCGTCCGACACCGACGTGGCATCGCCGCCCATGATGCCGGCGAGCGACTCGACGGCCTCGCCGTCGGCAATGACGCCGACCTTGTCGTCGACGCTGATGGTGTTGCCGTTCAGCAGCTTGAGCTGCTCGCCCGCCTTGCCCCAGCGCACCGTGAGGCCGCCGTGGATCTTGTCCAGGTCGAAAATGTGGCTGGGTTGGCCGTACTCGAACATGACGTAGTTCGAGATGTCGACCAGCGGCGTCACGCTGCGCTGGCCGCAGCGCGCGAGGCGATCGACCATCCAGGCGGGCGTCGCGACCTGGGTGTTCACGCCGCGCACGATGCGTCCCGAAAAGCGGCCGCAGAGCTCGGGCGCTTCCACCTTCACCGGCAGCACGTCGGCAAACGATGGGGCCACCGGTGCGATGGCCGGGGTCTTGAGCGGCGCACCGGTCAGGGCCGCGAGTTCGCGCGCAATGCCGTACACGCTCAGGCCGTGGGCCAGGTTGGGCGTGAGCTTGAGCGTGAGCAGCGCGTCGTCGAGCTTGAGCACGTCGCGCACGTCGGCGCCCACCGGTGCGTCGGCGGCGAGTTCGAGCAGGCCGCCGTGGTCTTCGCTCAGCTGGAGCTCGCGCGCCGAGCACAGCATGCCTTGGCTCTCTACGCCGCGCAGCTTGCCCAGCTTGATGAGAAAGGGCTTGCCGTCTTCACCGGGCGGCAACTCGGCGCCGACCAGCGCGCACGGCACCTTGATGCCGACGCGCGCATTGGGCGCGCCGCACACGATGTTTAGCAAGGCACCCTGCCCCACATCCACCTGGCACACGCGCAGGCGATCGGCGTTCGGGTGCTGCACGGCTTCCTTGATCTCGCCGACCACGATGCGGCTGAAGGGCGGCGCCACGGGTCGACGCTCTTCGACTTCGAAGCCGCCCATGGTGAGCGTTTCGGCCAGCTCGGCGCTGCCAAGGGGCGGATTGCAGAACTCACGCAGCCAGGATTCCGGGAATTGCATCTCTTCGATCTCGTATTCGGTTTTCTATGGGTGGGTGCTTACTGGAACTGCGAGAGAAAGCGCAAGTCGCCGTCGAAGAACAGCCGCAAGTCGTTCACGCCGTAGCGCAGCATGGTGAGGCGGTCGGGCCCCATGCCGAAGGCAAAGCCGATGTAGCGCTCGGGGTCGAGCCCCATGTTGCGCACCACGTTCGGATGCACCTGGCCCGAGCCCGCGACTTCGAGCCAGCGGCCGGCCAGCGGGCCGCTCGCAAACTGGATGTCGATTTCGGCGCTGGGTTCGGTGAACGGAAAGAAGCTCGGGCGAAAGCGCAGCACGAGGTCGTCGCTCTCGAAGAAGGTGCGGCAGAAGTCGGTGAAGACGACCTTCAGGTCCTTGAAGCTCACGTTTTCGCCGAGCCACAGGCCTTCGCACTGGTGGAACATGGGCGAGTGCGTGGCGTCGCTGTCGACACGGTAGGTGCGGCCCGGCGCAATGACGCGGATCTCGGGCGCCTTGATTGCACCGGTGGCATCGGCTGCGGCCGCCTCGAACTCGGCCGCGAATTTCTTGATGTGCTGATGCGCATAGCGCACCTGCATCGGGCTCGTGTGCGGGCGCAGGTTGTACGGAATGCCGTCGTCACCGTTCAGGTCGACATAGAAGGTGTCCTGCATCGAACGCGCCGGATGGTTCGGCGGGTTGTTGAGCGAGGTGAAGCTGTGCCAGTCGCTCTCGATCTCGGGGCCGTCGGCCACGTCGAAGCCCATGCTCGAGAAGATCTCCTCGATGCGTTCCAGCGTGCGGCTCACGGGGTGCAAGCCACCCGGGATGCGGCGACGGCCGGGCAGGCTCACGTCGAGCGCCTCGGCGCGCAGCTGTTGCGAAAGCTCTTCGTCGGCCAGTTGCTGGCGCCGGTCGGTCAGCGCGGACTCGATGGCCTGCTTGGCCAGGTTGATTGCGGCGCCGCGCGATTTTTTCTCGTCGACGCTGAGTGCGGCCATGCCCTTCATCAGCTCGGTGATGCGGCCCGACTTGCCGAGGAACTGCGCCTTGGCGTTCTCGAGCTCAGCGGGCGTTTTCGCTTCGGCGAAGGCGGCGCGTGCGGTGTCGACCAGGGAGTCCAACTCGTTCATAGCAACAAAAATAGGCAGGGGAATAAAAAAAGAGCTGGAGCCTTTTCAAGCGCCAGCCCTTGTGTCGTGGGCGCAGGAGGCTGCCAATGAAGGCAGCCGCCTTGCTGTACAGGATCAAGCAGCCAGCTTGGCCTTGACCTGCTCCACGATGCCGGCAAAAGCGGCCTTGTCGTGCACTGCGATGTCCGCAAGCATCTTGCGGTCGATCTCGATTCCGGCCTTGCGGATGCCGTTTGCGAACTGGCTGTAGGTCAGGCCCAGTTCACGCGAGGCGGCGTTGATACGCGCGATCCACAGTTGACGGAACACGCGCTTCTTGGTGCGGCGGTCACGGTAGGCATATTGCCCAGCCTTCATCACCGCCTGTTTGGCGACGCGGAAGACATTGCCGCGGCGACCGCGGAAACCCTTGGCGAGGGCGAGAACTTTCTTGTGGCGGGCGCGAGCCGTTACACCACGTTTGACGCGAGGCATGTGTGTACTCCTTGTTCGTCTGAGTTAAATGCCACGGCCGGGCAGCATGGCGGCGACAGAAACCATGTTGGTTTCATGCACTGCGACTGCACCACGCAGGTGACGCTTGTTCTTGGTGGTCTTCTTCGTCAAGATGTGACGCTTGAAGGCTTGACCGCGCTTGACGGTGCCACCGGGACGAACGCGGAAACGTTTTTTCGCGCTGCTCTTGGTCTTCATTTTGGGCATGTGAATGCTCCTTTAGTTTGTGCTCGTGAGGCGCCGCGGATACTCCACGGACTTGTTGGCCCCGAGACACTTCTTTATCTCGCCCCTGCCAGCTCTTCTTGCGAAGCGCCGGCAACGGCGAAATTCTTTGAAACCCTGCTAACTATCTCACTCGCCCGGACGGCCTTTTCAGGCCGCCGCGGGCGCCGACGTTTCCGTTGATGCGGGCTTGGCGGCACCACCGCCACCCGGCTTCTTGCGGCCCGGAGCGATCATCATGATCATCTGCCGGCCTTCGAGCTTGGGAAACTGCTCCACGACGATCAGGTCGGCCAGCTCATCGCGAATGCGCTGCAGCAAGGCCAGACCGAGCTCCTGGTGCGTGATCTCGCGGCCGCGGAAGCGCAGCGTGATCTTGCATTTGTCGCCCTCTTCAAGAAAGCGCCGGATATTGCGCATCTTGATGTTGTAGTCGCCATCGTCGGTACCGGGCCGGAACTTGATTTCCTTGACCTCGATGACCTTCTGCTTCGACTTCGCCTCGGCCGCCTTCTTCTGCTCGTGGTACTTGAACTTGCCGTACTCGATCAGGCGGCACACTGGCGGATTGGCCGCAGCAACGACCTCGACCAGATCCACGTCAGCCTCACCGGCAAGGCGCAAGGCCTCGGAGAGACTCATGACACCCATGGGCTCGTTTTCCGGGCCTACAAGGCGGACTTCCGGGGCCATGATTTCCCGGTTCAGGCGGTGTTGGCGTTCCTCGCGGTGGCGGCGGTCGCGAAATGCAGTAGCGATGGTCAGAATCCTTCAAAAGTTGCTACAAAACCTGTAGCGGAAGCCGGGGCAGTCCTCGCGGACAAGCGGCATGATGTGGGCCCGAAAGCACATATGAGGGTGCTAGCGGGACAAATCAACGCTTGTCAGCAATATCCTGGACGAGCCGTAGTACGAACGATTCGAGGGACATTGCACCGAGATCTTGATTGCCCCGGGCGCGCACTGCGACGGCACCAGCTTCCTTCTCTTTGTCGCCTACGACGAGGATATAGGGAAGCTTTTGCAACGAATGCTTGCGTATTTTATACGTAATCTTCTCGTTGTGCAGATCCAGCTGGACCCTAACCCCTTGATTCTGCAGCGTTTTCGCCACTGAAGCAGCGTAGTCGGCCTGCCCTTCGCTGATATTGAGCACCGCCACCTGTACCGGAGCGAGCCACGCGGGCAGCGCGCCGGCATGGTGTTCGATCAGCATGCCGATGAAGCGCTCGAGGCTGCCCACGATGGCGCGGTGCAGCATCACAGGGTGCGCACGCCCGCTCGATTCCGTGACGTACTCGGCGCCCAGGCGCTCGGCCGTGTTGAAGTCGACCTGCATGGTGCCGCACTGCCACTGGCGGCCCAGCGCATCCTTCAGCGTGTATTCGATCTTGGGGCCGTAGAAGGCCCCGTCGCCGGGCGAGATGATGAAGTCGACGCCCGAACGGCGCAGCGCCTCCATCACCGCATGCTCGGCCTTGTCCCACAGCTCGTCGGAGCCGACGCGGTTGTCGGGCCGCGTGGCCACCTTGTAGAGGATGTCCGTGAAGCCGAAGTCGGCGTACACCTTCTGCAGCTGCGCCGTGTACGCCACGCACTCTTCCAGGATCTGGTCTTCGGTGCAGAAGACGTGCCCGTCGTCCTGCGTGAAGCCGCGCACGCGCATGATGCCGTGCAGCGCGCCGCTGGGTTCGTTGCGGTGGCACTGGCCGAACTCGCCGTAGCGCAGCGGCAGGTCGCGGTAGCTGCGCAGGTCGCTCTTGAAGATGAGCACGTGGCCGGGGCAGTTCATCGGCTTGAGCGCGTACTCGCGCTTTTCCGATTCCGTCGTGAACATGTTGTCGCGGTAGTTCTGCCAGTGGCCCGTTTTCTCCCACAGGCTCTTGTCCAGGATCTGCGGGCCCTTGACTTCCCAGTAGCCCGTGTCGCGGTAGATGTTGCGCATGTACTGCTCGACGGCCTGCCAGATCGCCCATCCCTTGGGATGCCAGAACACCACGCCCGGCGCCACTTCGTCGATGTGGAACAGGTCCAGTTCCTTGCCCAGCTTGCGGTGGTCGCGCTTCTCGGCTTCCTCGATGCGCTGGATGTACTGGTCGAGCTGCTTCTTGTCGGCCCAGGCCGTGCCGTAGATGCGCTGCAGCTGCTCGTTCTTGGCGTCGCCGCGCCAGTAGGCGCCGGCCAGCTTCGTGAGCTTGAAGACCTTCAGGAATCGCGTGTTCGGCACGTGCGGGCCGCGGCACATGTCGACATATTCCTGGTGGTAGTACAGGCCCATGGCCTGCTCGTCGGGCATGTCCTCGACCAGGCGCAGCTTGTAGTCCTCGCCGCGCGACTTGAACACTTCGATGACCTCGGCGCGCGGCGTCATCTTCTTGACCACGTCGTAGTCCTGCGCGATGAGTTCTTTCATGCGCGCCTCGATGGCCGCCATGTCCTCGGGCGTGAACGGGCGCTCGTACGAGATGTCGTAGTAGAAGCCCTCGTCGATGACCGGCCCGATGACCATCTTGGCCGTCGGGTAGAGCTGCTTCACCGCGTGGCCGACCAGGTGGGCCGTCGAGTGGCGGATGATCTCCAGGCCCTCGTCGTCCTTGGGCGTGATGATCTGCAGCCTGGCGTCGCGGTCGATGATGTCGCTGGCGTCGACGAGCTTGCCGTCGATCTTGCCGGCCACCGTCATCTTGGCGAGCCCGGGTCCGATGGACTGGGCAACTTCGGCCACCGAAACCGGGCCGGGGAACTCGCGGCGCGAGTTGTCGGGAAGCGTGATCTGGATCATGAAAAACCTCGGGCAGAAAAACAAAAAGCGCGGTGACTGGCCGCGCTTTGCTTGGTTGGGGTGCTGGCAGAAACCAGCGAGCGCGGGCTACCGGCCCTTTTCTTCGGAGATGAAGAAAAAGCCGCTGGGTCCTTGCGGAGTAGTTCGCGGTGTCATAACCAAGGTGCCTTTCTCGCTCTTGTTGGGTGCAGAGAGCCGCAATTCTATCCGGTGGCCGCCCAGGCCATTGGCGGGCGGGTTTTGCGGGTCCCACAAAAAAAACCCGGCACAAGGCCGGGCTGGATGGTGACAGCGAATCGTCTGTTCAGGCGATCAGCGGGTCAGTGGAACTGTTCTTCCTCGGTCGAGCCGGTCAGCGCCGTGACGCTGGACTTGCCGCCCTGGATGACGGTGGTCACCTCGTCGAAGTAACCCGTGCCCACTTCCTGCTGGTGCGACACGAAGGTGTAGCCGCGGTCGCGCGCTGCGAACTCGGGCTCTTGCACCTTCTCGACGTAGGCCGACATGCCGCGCTGCACATAGTCTTGCGCCAGGTCGAACATGTTGAACCACATCGAGTGGATGCCGGCCAGCGTGATGAACTGGTACTTGTAGCCCATGGCGCCCAGTTCCTTCTGGAACTTGGCAATGGTGGCGTCGTCGAGGTTCTTCTTCCAGTTGAACGACGGCGAGCAGTTGTAGGCCAGCATCTTGCCGGGGTGCACCTTGTGCACGGCTTCGGCGAACTTGCGGGCGAACTCGAGGTCGGGCGTGCCGGTTTCGCACCACACCAGGTCGGCGTAGTACGCATAGGCGACGGCGCGGCTGATGGCCTGGTCCATGCCCTTCCTGGTCTTGTAGAAGCCTTCGGCGGTGCGCTCGCCCGTGAGGAAAGGCTTGTCGTTCTCGTCGTAGTCGCTGGTGATGAGGTCGGCCGCTTCGGCATCGGTGCGGGCAATCACGAGCGTCGGCGTGCCGCAGACGTCGGCCGCCATGCGTGCGGCGACGAGCTTCTGCACGGCTTCGGTCGTCGGCACGAGCACCTTGCCGCCCATGTGGCCGCACTTCTTGACCGAGGCGAGCTGGTCTTCGAAGTGCACGCCGCCGGCGCCGGCCTTGATCATGGCCTTCATCAGCTCGAAACCGTTCAGCACACCGCCAAAGCCGGCTTCAGCGTCGGCAACGATGGGGGCGAAGTAGTCGACATAGCCCTTGTCGCCGGGGTTCACGTTCTTGGACCACTGGATCTCGTCCGCGCGGCGGAAGGTGTTGTTGATGCGCTCGACCACCGTCGGCACCGAATCCACCGGGTACAGCGACTGGTCCGGGTACATCGCCGAATAGGTGTTGGCGTCGGCGGCAACCTGCCAGCCCGACAGGTAGATGGCCTTCACGCCGGCCTTCACCTGCTGCATGGCCTGGCCGCCGGTCAGCGCGCCGAGGCAGTTCACGTAGGGCTCGTTGTTCACCAGCTCCCAGAGCTTCTCTGCACCGCGGCGTGCCAGCGTGTGCTCGATCGGGAACGAGCCGCGAAGGCGCACCACGTCGGCAGCGCTGTAGCCGCGCTTGATGCCCTTCCAGCGGGGATTGGTGGCCCATTCTTTCTCGAGGGCGGCAATTTGCTGTTCGCGGCTCAGTTGTTCTGTGAGGGTCTGGGGCATGGTCACTCCGTGAGGTTGATTGAAGGTTGGGCGCTGGGGCCGTGCAGTCACTGTAAACCCAACGCAGACTCTTATGTCTTATAGAAGACATATTTTTATGCGAGCACTATCAACCACTTAGGCGTGTATTTCTCCATGCGAAATTATTTTTCTCATATTGAGAAAAAATATTGCAGCGCAGCAGCTGTTCATTTCGCAATATGCAACGTCTCTCTCAGGCGTGAAACGGCGGTGCCGAAACCCATCAACGTGCAGCCGCGTGCGCGATCCAGTCGCCGCTCCTGATCACTGCGCGCCGCGCGATGCGCGACGGATGGATTTCGTACACCAGGCACTCGAACTGCCGTGCGCCTGCGGCCACGGTCACATGCCGCTTGATGTACTCGCCGGAGCCATCGTCGGCAACTTCCTCGAGCAGGTCGAGCGCGGCTTCCACCTCGGGTTCGATGCGGTAGATCTCGCCCACGACGCGCCCTTTTCCGCCCAGCACCACGCCCGGATAGCTGTCCAGGTCGTAGAGCGTGCCCGCGATTGCGCCATCGGCCACGTGGAAGGGCTCGGGCCGGAAGCGCGCAATGTCGTTGCGCCCGCCGCGGCGCAGCGTGCCATAGACGAACACGTGGCGCAGCGCGTGCGCACCCTGCAGGCCCTCGGATTTCGGCGTTTGCGGCATCATTGAATCCATCGTCCCACAACAAGCATCCAGTCTATTGAACACCGCCGTCCCCGCCTCCAGCCGCCTCGTCGCCTACGGCTGCCTGGCCTTGAGCATGTCGCTCGTCGGCAGTTATGTCGCCCTCTCCAAACCGTTGGTCGCCGCATTCCCGGTGCTGCTGCTCGCGTGGCTTCGCTTCGGCATCGCCGCGCTCGCGATGCCGCACTGGCTGCGGCGTCCGCTGGCCGAACGGCCCATGAGCCGGCGCATCCGCGGCCTGGTTTTTCTCGAATCTTTCCTCGGCAACTTCCTGTTCTCGATCTGCATGCTGTTCGGCGTGAGCCTCACGAGCGCGGTGTCGGCCGGTGTGATCATGGCGTCCATTCCGGCGGTCGTGGCGGTTGCGAGCTGGCTCTTCCTGCGCGAGCGCATCACCGTGCGCATCGGTCTCGCGATCGGCTGCGCAGCCATCGGCATCGGGCTGCTCGCGCTGGTGCCGGCGCACGTCCAAGCCAATGCAGAAGGCTCTTCGCACGCGTCGATGCCCTGGCTCGGCAACCTGCTGGTGTTCTGCGCGGTGCTGTGCGAATCGGCGTATGCGGTGATCGGCAAGTCACTCACCGGGCACCTCGGCCCCAAGCGCATCTCTTCGCTCATCAACCTCTGGGGCTTCGTGCTGTCGATGCCCTTCGGCATCTGGTTCGCACTGCAGTTCGACTTCTCGGCCGTGCGCCTGGGCACATGGGCCCTGCTGGTGGTCTACGCGCTGGCCGCAAGCATCTGGACGGTGTGGCTCTGGATGACGGGCCTGCGCCACGTGCCCGCAGCGCAAGCGGGCGTTTTCACGGTGATGCTGCCGGTGAGCGCGGCCCTCGTCGGCGTGCTGGTGCTGGGCGAAAGCCTCTCGTCGGCACAGCTCATCGCATTCGCGCTTGCGCTGGTGGGCGTGGTGCTGGCGACGTGGCCCGAACGCCGAAGCTGAAAACCACGGGTTCTCCCCTCTGAAAAAACAACAGCTCCCAATGAAAAAAGCTCTTTTTCCCTTGGAAACGCGTTTCTTCTCCTTTAGCATCCGCAATGCCACTGGAGACGCAAGTTTTTCATTGGTGACTGTTCAACCAAAAAAGGAAATCAACCATGGCAACTGCAAAGAAGGCTCCGGCCAAGAAAGCTCCGGCAAAGAAGGCCGCTCCCGCCAAGAAGGCTGCGGCTCCTGCGAAGAAGGCCGCACCGGCCAAGAAGGCTGCGCCCGCCAAGAAGGCTGCTGCTCCTGCGAAGAAGGCTGCTCCCGCGAAGAAGGCTGCTCCTGCAAAGAAGGCCGCCCCCGCCAAGAAGCGCACGCCCAACGCCGCGTTCATGAAGGCCCTGACCCCCAGCCCGGCACTCGCCGCCGTGGTCGGCTCGACGCCCCTGCCGCGCACCGCCGTCGTGAGCAAGCTCTGGGACTACATCAAGAAGAACAACCTTCAAGACAAGGCCAACAAGCGCAACATCAACGCCGACGCCAAGCTGAAGGAAATCTTCGGCAAGCCGCAAGTCTCGATGTTCGAACTGGCCGCGCTGATCGGCAAGCACGTCAAGTAAGCGCTCGGGCACTGCGCGTGCATCGCGCTCCCGAATCACAAAGCCGGCACATGCCGGCTTTTTTTTGGCCTGCGCAGCGCGCGTGATCGACGCGAGCGTGGCGCGCGTGGAAGCGGTTCGATCAAACAACGACGATCGGGGGGCCGGCGGGTTGTGATGTACTCATGAGAAGTCGAACCTCCGCTGCAAATGTCTCTGGCAATTATGTGCGTCCGCCCTCAACGCCTTGCGTTAATTCACCAAATGGTTAAATTCGCGCCATGAAGGCCACCAAGGACTCCTTACCCGAAACGATCGAGCCGCGCTCGCGCGATGCCGACCGCTCGCAACTCGCCATTCTTGCGTCGGCGCGCGACGAGTTCGCCGAACGAGGCCTGGCCGGTGCGCGCATGGACAGCATCGCCGCGCGCGCGGGGCTGAACAAGCGACTCATCTATTACTACTTCGGCAGCAAGGACGACCTGTTCCTGGCGGTGCTCGAACGCACCTACGCCGACATCCGCGAAGCCGAGCAGCGCCTGCACCTGGACGAGATCGATCCGGTCGAGGCCATCCGCCAGCTGGTGTCGTTCACCTGGCACTACTACCTCGAGCATCCGGAGTTCATCACGCTGCTGAACAGCGAGAACCTGCATTGCGCCGCGCACCTGAAGCGCTCCGAACGCATCCAGGAGATGAACTCGCCGCTGGTGCAGCTGCTGGACACGGTGCTGGAGCGCGGCAAGCGCGACAAGCTGTTTCGCGCCGGCGTGGACCCGGTGCAGCTGTACATCTCGATCGCCTCGCTCTGCTACTTCTACCTGTCGAACAACCACACGCTGTCGGCCATCTTCGGCCGCGACCTGCGTGCACCCAAGGCGATGGCCCAGCGGCTCTCGCACATGACCGACCTGGTCCTGGGCTACGTGCTGCACTGAGCCCTCGCGCGGACCTCCAGGCATCTCCGGGTATCTACCGATCGGCAGCGGTTGCGCTGCGGCGGCAGCCTTTCTAAAATCGCTAATTCACTTACTGGTGAATTATTCGACAGACAAGGCGGCTCGTCCGCGCGGAGACATTCATGAAGCAACTCGTACGCACCACCGCACTGGCCACGCTCACCTGCCTTGCCGGGTTGATGCCGGGGCTGGCCTCGGCGCAGGGCAGCTACCCCACCAAGCCCATTCGCGTCATCGTGCCGTTTGCGGCCGGCAGCACCACCGACATCATTGCGCGCGCCATCGCCGACAAGATGGGCGCCAGCATGGGCCAGACGCTGGTGATCGAGAACAAGGGCGGCGCGAGCGGCACCATCGGCCAGCAGGCAGTGGCGACGGCCGCGCCGGACGGCTACACGATCATGATCCATTCGTCCTCGCACACGGTGAGCCCTTCGACCTTCGCCAAGCTGCCCTTCGACACGGTGAACGACTTCGCCGGTGTCACGCCGATCTCGTCGCTGCCCAACGCGCTCGTGATCTCGCCCACCAAGAGCATCAAGACCCTGCAGCAGCTGCTGGCCGCCGCGCGCGCCAAGCCGGGCAGCATGAACTTCGCCTCCGCCGGCCAGGGCAGCGCCACCCACCTGAACGCCGAGAAGTTCAAGATGGCCGCCAAGATCGACGCGACCAACATCCCGTTCAAGGGCTCGGGCGAAGCGGTGAGCGAAGTGCTCGCCGGCCGGGTCGACTACTACTTCTCCCCCATCGCGCCGGTCATCGGCCAGATCAAGGAAGGCCAGCTGCTGGCGCTGGCCGTCGGCTCGCCCAAGCGCGCCGCCGCCCTGCCTGACGTGCCCACCACCGCCGAGGCCGGCGTGCCCGGCTCGGAGTTCAATTTCTGGATCGGCATGATGGCGCCCGCCAAGACGCCGCGCGACATCGTCAACCGCCTGCACGACGAAGTGGTGAAGGCGCTGGCCACGCCCGAGGTCAAGGAGCGCTTCCTCAAGCTGGGTGCCGACGCGTGGACGCTCAAGCCCGAGCAGTTCGACGCCTACATCAAGGAAGAGATCGGCAGCAACGCACAGCTGGTGAAGGCCGCGGGCCTCTCGGTCCAGCAGTAAGCCGGCCCACTCCACCCGTCCCGCCAGACCCGCCGGCCGCCGCCATGCTCCGCAAGCTCCTGCTCTCCCCGGCCCTGCGGCCGTTCCTGCTGATCTTGCTGCTGCTGGTGCTGTGGGACCTCGCGATCCGGCTCTTCAGGATTCCGGCCTACCTGGTGCCGCCGCCGCTCGCGGTGGTGAAGCAGCTGGTCGCCGAATGGCCGCGCCTGCTGGGCGAAAGCTGGAAGACCACGCTCGCGACGCTGGGCGGCTTCGGCCTCACGATCGTGATCGGCATTCCGATTGCCATGGTCATCGCCTATTCGCGGCTGGTGGAGTCTTACGTGTACCCCCTGCTGGTGTTCTCGCAGAGCATCCCCAAGGTGGCGATCGCGCCGCTCTTCGTGGTGTGGTTCGGCTTCGGCATCTTTCCGAAGGTGATCTCGGCCTTTCTGCTCGGCTTCTTCCCGGTGGTGGTTTCCACGGTGATGGGCTTCAAGTCGGTCGAGCCCGACATGCTCGACCTCTCGCGCTCGATGGGCGCGAGCCGCCTGCAGACCTTCCTGAAGATCAGCCTGCCGCAGGCCCTTCCTTCCATCTTCAGCGGCCTGAAGGTGTCCGTGACCCTGGCCGTGGTGGGTGCCGTGGTGGGCGAGTTCGTCGGTTCCAACTCGGGCATCGGCTACGTGCTGCAGGTGGCCAACGGCAACTTCGACCTGCCGCTGATGTTTGCCGCACTGGTGGTGCTGTCGAGCATCGGCGTGATTCTTTTCGTCGCCGTCGACCTGGTCGAGCGCCTGATGATTCCGTGGCACGCATCGCAGCGCCACACCCAATGAGTTCCTTCGCCCTCCCCACACAACCCCAGGAGACAACGCCATGAAGAAACTGCTTCCCTCGATGCTCGCCGCCGCCGTGACGGCATTGGCCGCCTTCGCCGCCGCGCCCGTCCATGCGCAGGCGGACAAGCCGAAGGACAAGGTCACGCTGATGCTCAACTGGTACCTCTACAGCGAGCATGCGCCCTTCTTCCTCGGCAAGGAAAAGGGCTTCTATGCCGACGAAGGCATCGACCTGGAGATCCAGGAAGGCCGCGGCTCGGCTGTCACGGCGCAGGCGGTGGCGGCCAAGTCGGCCACCTTCGGCTACATCGACGTCACCACCATGATCAAGGCCGCCGCCAAGGGCGCGCCGCTGAAGTCGACCGGCGTGCTGTTCCAGGTGAGCCCGATGTCGGTCATGGGCTTTTCGGAGAAGAACATCAAGACGCCGAAGGACATCATCGGCAAGACCGTGGCCACGACGCCCGGCGACTCGATGTCGCAGATGTGGCCGCTGTTCCTCAAGGTGAACAACATCCAGCCCGACCAGGTGAAGATCGTCTCGGGCGACGGCCAGACCAAGCTCAATGCGGTCATCAACGGCCAGGCCGACCTGCTGCTCGGCTACGTGATGGACCAGGCCATCAAGCTGCAGGACGCCACCGGCAAGCCCGTCACGCCGATCCGCTTTGCCGATTCGGGGGTGAACCAGATCAGCTCCGGGATCATCGCCAACAAGAACCTGCTGACCGAGAACCCCGACCTGGTCAAGCGCTTCATGCGGGCCTCCACCAAGGCCGCTGAAGCCGCCGAGAAAAGCCCCGAAGCGGCGGTCGACGCAATGCTGAAGGCCAATCCGAAAGCCGGCGTGCGCGACACGCTGATCGTCGGCATGAAGCAGAGCATCGGGCTCTATCACACGAAGGAAACGGCCAACCAGCGCCCCTTCCGCGTCGCGATGAAGAACGTGAACGACTCACTCGACCTGTTGGTGCAGTACGGCGGCATGGACCCGTCGACGCGCGGCAAGCCTGAAGACTACGTGACGCTCGACTTCCTTCCGCAGTAAGCGCACCGCCCGCCTTTGCACGCAGCCCTCGCGTTCAGCCCTCGCACTCCCGAAAGTTCCATGTCCACCAATGTCTTGATCGAAGCGCGGGGCGTCTCGAAGACCTACCAGACCAAGGACGGCCCGGTCGAGTCGCTCAAGCCGCTCGACTTCGCCATCGCGGAGGGCGAGTTCGTCTCGGTGGTGGGGCCGTCGGGCTGCGGCAAGAGCACGCTGCTCAAGATGGTGGCCGGGCTCCTGCCCATCAGCGGCGGCGAGCTCGCGCTGGCCGGCAAGCCGATCAAGGGGCCCCAGAAGGACGTGGGCATCGTGTTCCAGAGCGCGGTGCTGCTGCCATGGCGCAGCGTGGAAGACAACATCCTGCTGCAGGCCGAGATGCGCCACCTGCCCAAGGCCGCGTCGCAGGCCCGCGCCCGCGAGCTGATGGCGATGGCCGGGCTCAAGGGCTTCGAGGGCAAGTACCCCTGGCAGCTTTCGGGCGGCATGCAGCAGCGCGCATCGATCTGCCGCGCGCTGCTGCACGACCCGTCGGTGCTGCTGATGGACGAGCCCTTCGGCGCGCTCGACGCGATGACACGCGAGAAGATGAACCTGGAACTGCAGCGCATCTGGATGGCATCGAAGAAGACCGTGATGCTGATCACCCACAGCATCCCGGAAGCCATCTTCCTGTCGGACCGCGTGATCGTCATGAGCGAGCGGCCGGGGTCGATCGCCGCCATCTACGACATCGACCTGCCACGCCCGCGCACGCTCGACATGATGGGCTCGGCCGAGTTCGGGGCCTACACGAAAGTGGTGCGCGCGCATTTCTTCTCGCAAGGCATCCTGGACCACTGAGCGCAGTCACATGACCCCGCCCCGCTTCCACATCGATGACATCCGCCTTGCCGAGCGCGACGTGGCGCTGCGGCTGCCGTTCCGCTTCGGAGCGGCCACGGTGACCGCGTGCCCGCAGGTGTACGTGCGCGTGCGCATCCGCTTTGCCGACGGCCGCACCGCCGAGGGGTGCGCGGCCGAGATGATGGTGCCCAAATGGTTCGACAAGAACCCCACGCTCACCAACGAGCAGAATTTCGAGCAGCTGCGCTTTTCGCTGCGCGACGCTCGCGACGCCTACTGCGCCGAGGACGACGCGCAGACCGCGTGGACGCACTTCGCCTCCAACCACGCCGCGCTCCAGGACAGCGCACGCGCAAAGGGACTCCAGGCCCTGGTCGCGGGCTACGGTCCGGCGCTGATCGACCGCGCCGTGCTCGATGCGCTCTGCCTGCACATGGGCGCGAGCTTTGCGGCGGCCATGAACGCCAACCTGTGCGGCATCGACATTGCGGGCAGCGGACTGGCCGACGATCTCGTCGGCTTCGACATGCCGGCGTACCTGGCCAGCCGGTCACCCCGCGATCGCATCGCAGCGCGCCATACGGTCGGCCTGGCCGACGCCATCGAGGACGATGATGCGCTGCCCGAAGCGCCCGCCGATGGATTGCCCGCAACCCTGGCCGCCGCCGTTCGCCGCTACGCCCTCACGCACTTCAAGCTCAAGCTTTGCGGCAACATCGCGCAGGACATCGCGCGCCTGGAACGCATCGCGCGCGTGATCGACGGCCATGCGCAACTCGTGACGCTCGACGGCAACGAACAGTACGCCGACGCCGACGACTTCACCGCTTTCCTGGACCGCATGCTGTCCACGCCCGTGCTCTGGAAGCTCGCGCAGAGAACCGTCTTTGTCGAACAGCCCCTGCGCCGGGATGCCTCATTGCAGCGCGACATCTCCGCGCTGGGCAAGCGCATTCCGCTGCTCATCGACGAATCCGATGCCACGCTGGACGCCTTCGTTCAAGCCCGCGCGCTGGGCTACACGGGCGTATCGAGCAAGAGCTGCAAGGGTTTCTACAAGTCCGTGATCAATGCGGCGCGCTGCACGCAATGGAATGCGGCCGACCGCAAGCCACGCCATTTCATCTCGGGCGAAGACCTGACCATGCAGGCCGGCGTCGGCGTGCAGCAAGACCTCGCGCTGGTCGCATGGCTCGGCCTTTCGCACGTCGAGCGCAACGGGCACCACTACGTGGACGGACTCGCGGCCGCGCCAGAGGCCGAACAACAGGCACTGCTGGCGACCCATCCCGGCCTTTACGAACTGAGCGACGGCGCCGTGCGCCTCGCCATCCGCGGCGGACAGCTGGCTCTGTCGTCGCTCGCCACCGCGCCCGGCTTTGCCACCGGCAAGCCCGGCGCAGGCATCTCGTGGGACGCCATGCGTTCCGTTTACTGAAGCTCCCTACCTCCGCATCCCAAGGAAGAAAACCATGGCCACCCAACGTCTCGGAATCATCATGCACGGCGTCACCGGCCGCATGGGCATGAACCAGCACCTGATCCGCTCCATTTGCGCCATTCGCGCGCAAGGCGGCGTCACCCTGTCCAACGGCGACAAAGTCATGCCCGACCCGATCCTCATCGGCCGCAACGCCGAGAAGATGGAAGCGCTCGCCAAGACCCACCAGATCGCGCGCTGGGGCACCGACCTGGACAAGGCGCTCGAGAACAAGGACGACACGATCTTCTTCGACGCCGGCACCACGCAGATGCGCCCCACCCTGCTGGCCAAGGCCATCCGCGCGGGCAAGCACGTGTACTGCGAAAAACCCATTGCCACCAACCTGAACGAGGCGGTGGAGATCGCGCGCCTGGCCGAAGGCTCGGGCCTGAAGCACGGCGCGGTGCAGGACAAGCTCTTTCTGCCGGGCCTGCGCAAGCTCGACATGCTGCGCCGCGCGGGCTTCTTCGGACGCATGCTCAGCGTGCGCCTGGAGTTCGGCTACTGGGTGTTCGAGGGCGACCTGCAGCCGATCCAGCGCCCCAGCTGGAACTACCGCAAGGAGGACGGCGGCGGGATGATCCTGGACATGATGTGCCACTGGCGCTATGTGCTGGACAACCTGTTCGGCGAGGTGAAGTCGGTCTCGTGCATTGGCGCCACGCACATCCCCAAGCGCTGGGACGAGGCCGGCCAGCCGTATGAAGCCACGGCCGACGATGCGGCCTACGCCACCTGCGAGCTCACGGGCCACAACGGCGAACCGGTGATCGCGCAGATCAACATGAGCTGGGCCACGCGCGTGCGCCGCGACGACCTGGTGACCTTCCACGTGGACGGCACCGACGGCTCGGCGGTGGCGGGCCTCTCGAGTTGCCGCGCCCAGTCGCGCGTGGCCACGCCGCGCCCGGTGTGGAACCCGGACGAGAAGCAGATGATGAATTTCTTCGACCAGTGGCAGGAGATTCCGGATTCGCAGGTGTACGACAACGGTTTCAAGATCCAGTGGGAGCATTTCATCCGCCACGTGGTGGAGAACGAGCCCTACAAGTGGACCCTGCCCGAAGGCGCCAAGGGCGTGCAGCTGGTGGAGGCGGCGCTCGCGTCGTGGCAGGATCGCCGCTGGATCGACGTGCCGCAGCTGAAGATCTGAGGCGGCAGTCATGGCACTCTCCCTGAATCTTCCCGCCGCGAGCGGCACCCTCGCGACCTATGCCCTGCGCGGCACCGCGCCGGTGAAGCCCGAGGCGGGCGTGGCATTCAACCGCATCGCCTACTCGGCCGCGCACGTGGTGGCCGATCCGCTGGCCGCGATCGATCCGTGGCTGCAATCGGCCGTGGACTGGGACGCGACCATCGCCTACCGCCGGCACCTGTTTTCGCTGGGCCTGGGCGTGGCCGAGGCGATGGACACGGCACAGCGCGGCATGGGGCTGGACTGGCCGACGTCGCTCGAGCTGATCCGCCGCTCGCTCGATGCCGCCAAGGACGTGCCGGGCGCGCGGGTGGCCTCGGGCTGCGGCACGGACCACCTGGACATCGACGCGGTGAAGAGCGTCGATGACGTGATCCGCGGCTACGAGGAGCAGATGGCTGCGATCGAGGCGCTGGGCGGCAAGCTCATCGTGATGGCGAGCCGTGCCCTGGCGCGGGTGGCAAAGAGCCCGGCGGACTACGAGCGCGTGTACGACCGCATCCTCTCGCAGGCGAAGCAGCCGGTGGTGCTGCACTGGCTGGGCGACATGTTCGACCCGGCGCTGGCGGGCTACTGGGGCAGCAAGGACGCGGATGCGGCGATGGACACGGCGCTGGACGTGATTGCCGCGCATCCGCACAAGGTGGACGGCATCAAGATTTCGCTGCTGGACAAGGACAAGGAGATCGCGATGCGGCGCCGCCTGCCGCCGGGCGTGCGCATGTACACGGGCGACGACTTCAACTACGCCGAGCTGATTGCCGGGGACGGCTTCGGCAGCGAGCCGACGCATGGCCAGAGCGACGCGCTGCTGGGGATCTTCGACGCCATCGCGCCGGCCGCGAGCGCCGCATTGGGCGCGCTGGCGCAAGGCAACACCGAGAAGTTCCACGCGATCCTCGGGCCCACGGTGCCGCTGTCGCGCCACATCTTTGCGGCGCCCACGCGCTTCTACAAGACGGGGGTGGTGTTCATGGCCTGGCTCAACGGCCACCAGACGCACTTCACCATGGTGGGCGGCCAGCAGAGCACGCGATCCCTGCAGCACTTTGCCGAGCTGTTCCGCCTGGCCGATGCGGCCAACCTGCTGGAGCAGCCGGAGCTGGCGGTGCGGCGGATGAAGACGCTGCTGGCTCTGCACGGCGTGGAAGGCTGATCGAAAAAGCCATGCGCGATTTCTCCCAGAACCACGACTGGCTGTCGATCAACACGGCGACCGTCCGCAAACAACTCGGCGCCGAGGTGCCGCTCGACCGCATCATCGACCAATGCGCCGGGCGCGGCATCCGCGCGATCAGCCCCTGGCGCGACCAGGTGGCTGCGGTCGGGCTCGACAAGGTCGCCAAACAACTGAAGGCGCACGGCATCGGCCTTTCGGGGTACTGCCGCGGCGGCTTCTTTCCGGCGCCCGACGCAGCGGGCCTGAAGGCCGCGCTGGACGACAACCGCCGCGCCATCGACGAAGCCAGGACGCTGGACGCGCCCTGCCTCGTGCTGGTGGTCGGCGCCCTTCCCGGCGCGCTCGAAGGCAAGATCGCCTACAAGGACATCGGCCGTGCGCGCGGCGAAGTGCGCGACGGCATTGCTGCGTCGCTCGAATATGCCCGCGAGGTCGGCATGCCGCTGGCCATCGAGCCGCTGCATCCGATGCAGGCCGCCGACCGCGCCTGCATCAACACGCTGGAACACGCGCTCGACATCTGCGACGAGCTCGACGCGGGCAAGACCGGCATGCTGGGCGTGGCACTGGACATCTATCACGTGTGGTGGGATCCGAAGCTGCAGCAGCAGATTGCGCGCGCCGGCCGTGAGCGTCTTCTGGCGTACCACGTCTGCGACTGGCTCACGCCCACGCGCGACTTGCTTTCCGATCGCGGGATGATGGGCGATGGCGTGGTCGAGCTGAAGAAGATCCGCGGCTGGGTCGAAGACGCGGGATTTTCCGGGTTCAGCGAGGTGGAGATTTTCTCGAATCTCGACTGGTGGCAGCGGGCCGGGAGCGAAACGCTCGACGTGTGTATCGAACGGCACAGGCAAGCCGTCTAGGTTCAGTTGTCGGAGGAGGCATTCAGGGCGCGTGCACAGGCCACCGGGTACTCCCCTCCGCGAATGTCCCCCGGGCTTCGCCCTCCTCCTTTATTTCGCTGCGGGGAGTACCCGGCGCCCTGTGCCCACTGAGCGCGGTCGTGGTGCTGGCAGATCAAGGACTGGTCGGAGAACAGCAGCGCCGCGAAGCTTGTGCTGCAATTCGCCCATGGCCACCCCGACTCTCGACGACCTGCGCCGCTATGCCATCGCGCGCACGCTGTTCAAACCCACGACGCTGCCGAGCGCGATCCGCAAACTCGGCTTCGTTCAGGCAGACCCGATCCGCGCACCCGCGCGCGCCCAGGACCTGACACTGCGCCACCGCGTGACAGACTACCGCGCGGGCGATCTCGAAACCCGCTACACGCGGCTTGCCATCGAGGAAGACTGCCTCGTCAACTACGGCTTCCTGCCGCGCGAGCACCTGGCGCTGATGCATCCGCGCGAAGCCAGGCAGCCCTGGGACGACGAGACCCGCCGCAAGGCCACCGATGTGCTGGCCTTCGTGCGCGAACGAGGACCGGTGCATCCGCGCGAAGTTGAACAGCACTTTGCGCACGGTCGGGTGAAGAACTACTGGGGCGGCTCGAGCAACGCGACCACGCGCCTGCTCGACGGCTTGCACTACCGGGGCATGCTGCGCGTGGTGCGGCGCGACAGCGGCACGCGCGTCTACGAGGCCGTGACTCATCTGCCCGCCGACGAAAGCCCCGCCGGCCGGGCCCGGCGCGCCGCCGCGCTCATCGACCTGGTGGTTCGCAAGTACGCACCGCTGCCGGCCGCAAGCCTCACCTATCTCGTGCGGCTGCTCGGCTACGGCGCGCCGCACCTCTCGGCGCAAACCCAGGCCGCGCTGCGGCTGGCACGCGAGGAACAACTCGCCAGTTGCAAGATCGAGGGCACCACCTGGTACTGGCCCGCCGATGAGAACCCCGCTTCGCGGCGTCATGCGCCCGACGAAGCGGTGCGCCTCCTCGCACCGTTCGACCCCGTGGTGTGGGACCGCCGCCGCTTCGAACTGCTGTGGGGCTGGACATACAAGTTCGAGGCCTACACGCCCGCGCCCCAGCGGCAGTTCGGCTACTACGCGCTGCCGCTGCTCTGGCACGAACGCGTGATCGGCTGGGGCAATGTGACAGCGTCCGAAGGCCGGCTGCATCCCGCCTTCGGCTATGTCGACAAGAAGCCGCGCGACGCTGCGTTTCGCGAAGCGCTCGATGAGGAATTGCACCGCATGACGCAGTTCCTGGCCGCACGACGCTGAACGGACCCTATCGGGCGGACGCCTGGAATGCGCGAGGCCTTCGTTGGCGAACCAAACGCCACGGTGAGACGTCATTTGCCCGAAAGCGCCAGCACCAAGCGACTTGAATCGCTTGCATGGCTGTAGACGTTGACCGGATCGGTGATCGTCTGGTCTTCTTAGGCATGCTGAAGAACAAGACCGGTGCACCACTTGCCTATCAGGTCGGCCAATCCTAGTAAGTCTCCCGGCCCGGGCAAAACGGGTAGTAAACAAGAAAACGCCACCCCCAAACAAAAAGCAGCACCAGCGCAAGCCATGCGGTGGAGTGAACCTTGCGCACCTTCAAAGAGAGCGCGCCGCCCGCAACGATGAGCGGAAACAGCACGATGAAGGAGATGACCCTGACCTCGAGGTCGTCGTCCAGGGGCAAGCCGCAAAAGGTGAGCCCGTCGGCGAGAGCCTCGGGCTCTTCGAGCATCCACTCGTATTTGTTCATCGGGATCACGAACATCGCGGCGATGCAAAGAGAGGCGTAGAGAGAAGCGACGATGGCGTGCAGTTTCTTCATGCTCGGAAGCGTATTTCCGGAGGATCGAGGAGCTATTCGATCCATTGTGGAAGCACTTGCCGGCGCCAAGAAGCAGCAGAAAGGCTCCTGGCTGCCATTCGCAATCCGATCGTGAGGAACTGCACGAAGGCGTGTTTCGTCTGGCGCTCGCAGAAGCGGACTTCCGTGGCGCCGTAGGGTTTATGAACCGAGGTGACAGCGCCTCGCGCAGCCCCTACCTAGAATCCGGGGGTCTCCGGCATTTCGGGGACAGCGTTCTCAGGGCGGGGCGAAACTCCCCACCGGCGGTAATGGCGACTCGTTCGCACAAGCCCGCGAGCGCCCGCGGCCTGCATTGGGCTGCGGGGTCAGCAGATTTCGGTGCAATTCCGAAGCCGACGGTCACAGTCCGGATGAAAGAGAGCGCGAAATGCGGGTCGGCCCGCGCGCTTTGCATGGAGCGCGCGGTCTGCCCTGCGGTTTCGTGCGCCCTGATTCAGGAAACCTGCTTTCAAGAGGCACACCATGAGTCAGATCAACGACCTTCCCCTTTCGGCCATCGACGCGTCGGGCAAACCGCGCGGCGAGCGCATCGCATTCGTCGAGGCGCAGTGGCATTCAGACATCGTCCACCAGGCGCGCGACGCCTTCCTTGCCGAGATGGAACGGCTGGGCGTGGCGCGCGAGCTGATCGACGTGTTCGACGTGCCGGGCGCCTTCGAGATTCCGCTGCATGCCAAGCGGCTGGCCAATTCGGGCCGGTACGCGGCCATCGTCGGCTGCGCGCTGGTGGTGGACGGCGGCATCTACCGCCATGAGTTCGTGGCCAGCACGGTGGTCAGCACGCTGATGTCGCTGCAACTCGAAACCGACGTGCCGATCTTCTCGGCCGTGCTCACGCCGCACCATTTCCACGAGCATGTGGAGCATCGCAAGTACTTCCACCGCCACTTTGCCGTGAAGGGCACCGAAGTGGCCGAAGCCTGCGTGAAGACGCTCGAAGGCCTGAAGGCGGTGGACGCATTGCTGGCGACCGCGTGACAACCGGCGTGCGGCTGCAGTAATCTTTGCGGATGGTTTCTGCATCCGCTTCCAAAGACCGCTACATCCTCTACGGCGCTCCCGGCTCGGGCGCCACGCCCGTCCACGCGGCGCTCACGCTGATCGGCGCCGAGGTCGATGCCGTCGACGTCTCGCCCTGGGAGAGCGAGGCCGAGCGCGAGCGGATGGCGGGCGTCAACCCGATGCGCCAGGTGCCTGCGCTGGTGCTGCCCTCCGGCGAAGTGATGACCGAGAGCGCGGCGATCCTGATCTGGCTCGGCGACCGCTATCCGGAAGCCGGGCTTTGCCCCGTGCCGGACGATCCGCTGCGCACGCGCTACCTGCGGTGGATGGTCTACCTGCCTGCGGCCATCTACGCGATGTACTGGGTGCGCGACGAACCCACGCGCCTCACGCCCGACCCGGCGGCCCAGGCGGTGATGCTCGAACGCACGGCCGAGCGCATTGCGCATTGCTGGCACCTCATGGACACGCAGATCGACGACCCTGCGCCGTACCTGCTCGGCGAGAAGTTGAGCATGCTCGACCTGTACGTCACCGTGCTGTCGCGCTGGACGCCGGGACGACGGCGCTTCTATCGCGAAGCACCGCGCATGGCCGGCGTGGTGCGGCGGGTCGATGCCGATCCGCGCCTGGCCGAATTCTGGGCCGCGCGCTATCCTTTCACGAAGGGCGAACAGACATGAGCGCACGCACGCCGACCCCCGCGTATCCGATGACCATCTTCCACAAGCCCAACTGCAGCACCTCGCGCAACGTGCTGGGCCTGATCCGCGAAAGCGGCGTGGAACCCGAGATCGTCCTGTACCTGGAAACCCCGCCGTCCAAGGAGAAGCTGCGCGCGCTGGCAAAGGCCATGGGCGTGGGCGCGCGCGACCTGCTGCGCGCCAAGGAGGCACCTTACGAAGAACTGGGGCTGGCCGACCCGAAGTGGACCGACGACCAGCTGTTCGATTTCATCGCCACGCATCCGATCCTGCTGCAGCGCCCCATCGTCGTGTCGCCGCGCGGCACGCTGATGTGCCGGCCGTGGGCACGCGTGCGCGAGATCCTGCCTTCGGCGTAGCCCGAGCCAGTCGCTCAGCCGCGCTGCAGCAGCGCGGGCACGCCCGACGCCAGCATGGCCGCACCCGATGCAGTGAGCAAGCCCAGCACCAGCTTGCGGAACGCCGTCTCGCTGATGCCGATGTAGAGCCGCGCCCCCAGCAGCACCGGCACCGCCACGGCCAGTGCCACCAACCCCAGCAGCGGCACCGTCGACATGCCGATGCTGCCGCTTGCCAGGTGGAGCGCGAACGCCACCACCAGCATCGAGAGATTGAAGTTCTGGATCACCGCGCGCTGCGTGTCGCGCTGGAAGCCGCGCAAGGTGCACCAGAGCGTGGGAATGGTGCCGGAGAAGCCGCCGATGCCGGCCATGGCGCCGCCGATGGTTCCGGCGATGCCGTCGGCGATTCGGCCACCGAAAGTGATCTTCGGAAGATGCCGCGACATCAGCATCGCAGGACACCACAGCACCAGCAGCACACCGAGGCAGACCTTGAAGACCACGAGATCGAGGTGCGGCAGCAGCCACACGCCGAACGGCACGCCGGCCAGTCCGCCGACCACGAAGGGCCACAGCAGGTGCCTGTCGAAAGCGCGCCGCACGGTGACGGCGGCAATCACCTGGCCGGTGAGCGCGCCGAAGAGGGCAAGGACCGCCGCCAGTTGCGGCTCCAGGGTCCAGGCCCAGACCGACATGGCGACCAGGCCGAAGGCGAAGCCCGACAACCCCTGCACGAAACCCGCCAGTGCGGCACCGGCGATCACATAGACATACAAGGACTGCATGCGGCCGATGATATCGGCCACACCCGCGCCCGGCGCCCTGCCGGAACGGTCAGGCCGAGGCCGTCACCAGCGCCGTGCGCCGCACGCGCGTGACGTTGAAGGCGCTGGCAATCAGCACGGCCTGCACCAGTGCAAGGCCGACGATCACGCTCGTGTACTGGGCGTGGTCCATCAGGCGGCCGAACACCAGCGGCGCCAGGGCCTGCCCGATGTCCAGTCCGGCATACACCACGCCGTAGACGCGGCCCGTGGCGTTGGGCGGCGTCGAACGCTTGACCAGCAGGTCGCGCGAAGGCCCCGCCACGCCCGAGACGAAGCCCATGGCGCCGAACAGCACCGGCACCATCACCGGCGGAAACTGCGCAAAGGCCAGCACCAATGCCAGCACGGCCGCAACACCGAAGCCCATTCCCACGATGCGTTCGCAGCGAGACGGGTCCGAGGCGAGAAAGCCGCCCACCACCATGCCGGCCGCGCTGGCCACCATGTAGACCGTGAGGCACACCGCCACCAGCGCGACCGGCACCGCATGCAGGTGGCCGGCGGCCACGGGCGCGAAGGTCTGCACCACGCTGATCACGACCGCATAGAAGAAAAAGAAGCCGAAGCACATCCACACGGCAGGGATGCGCAGGAAGTCGAACTCGCCGCCGATGGGAGCAGGCTCGCCATGGCCGGTGGCCTTCTGCACCGTCTTCACGTCGAGCGCGAGCACGCTGCGGTAGGCCCACAGCACCAGCAGCACCACGATGGCCAGCACGCCCGCCGATGCCAGCGCCACGCGCCATGAGAACGCGATGGCGATCGGCACCACGAAGGCCGGCGCCAGCGCCCAGCCCAGGCTGCCCGTGATGCCGTGCACGCTGTAGGCATGGCCGAGCCGCGTCGGTGCCACCTTGCGGTTGAAGAGCGTGTAGTCGACCGGGTGGAACACACCGTTGCCGACGCCGCCCACCACGGCGCACAGCAGCAGCATCCAGTAGCTCTGGGCCAGCGCATAACCGAAAGCCGCCAGCGCCAGCGCACCGAGTCCCACGAACAGCACCGGCCGCGGACCGAGCTTGTCGACGATGAAGCCCGAGGCCGCCTGCACCACGCATGACACCACGAAGAACACCGTCAGCACCGCGCCAAGCTCGGTGTAGCTCACGTTGAACGCGTCCTTCAGCCATGGGAACAGCGGCGCGAGGATCAGCTGGCTGAAGTGGCTGATGGCATGGGCCAGGCCGACCAGTCCGATCAGTTGGGCGTCGCCTCGCAAATTGGTGGGGGAAGCGGCCGTGGAGGAAGGCGATGAAGACATGGATTGCTACAAAAAACGGGGCAGGCACCGATGCTATGCCGGCCAGTCGCGGCAGAATGGCGATACAGCGACAACATTTGTCGAAACCATGCCAAGCGTCGTTTCCACCCCTTCTCCGGTCACCAGCGTGGCTTCCCTCACGCCGCACCTCTTCGCACCCGACGCCGTGCGGCCGCTGCGCGCGAAGGAGCATTTCCTCAGCGCCGACACCTTCGTCGAGCTGCACCAGCACCCCTGGCCGCAGCTCACCTTCTCGACCCGCGGCGTGATCCGGCTCAGCACGCAAGACGGCAGCTACATCGTGCCCCCGTCGCGCGCGGTCTGGGTGCCGGCCAACATGCCGCACAGCATCATGCTGATCGAGGATGCCGAGCTGCGCACCGTCTACCTCCACGCCTGGCTCGGCCCGCCATGGGAGAAGTGCGAGGTGCTCGAGATCAGCCCGCTGCTGCGCGCGCTGATGCTGGCGCTGGACACCACGCCGGACGGCCTCCCGCCGGCCGACCCGCATGCGGCGCAGCGCGAACGCATGATCGCCCCGCTGCTGGTGGACGAGTTGGAGCGCGCCACGCAGATCCGCATCGACGTTCCGCTGCCCGCCGACAAACGGCTGCGCCAGCTGTGCGAGGCATTGCTGCGCAACCCCGCCGACCGGGCTACGCTGGCCGAGCGCGCCGCTGCCATCGGCGCCAGCGAGCGCACGGTGGCGCGGCTGTTCCGCGACCAGTTGGGCATGAGCTGGCAGCAATGGCGCCAGCAGGCGGTGATGGCGCATGCGCTGCCGCTGCTCGCACGCGGCATGGCCGTGAGCCAGGTGGCGGCGGCCAGCGGCTATGCGACCGACAGCGCCTTCTGCGCCATGTTCAAGGCAGCCACCGGTCGTTCGCCGACCTCGTTCCAGCACCGCAAGCGCTCCGCCGCCCTCTCCTGAATGGCGGCAAGCCGTCACGGCGCTCTGGCAAGATCGGCGGGCCGAAGAAACCACGGACCATCCACCGACTTGCCCATGGCGCCCAATTCGCGATCGCATCGCCCCCTGACCTGGACCCAAGACATCGGCGAGCGCGCTCGCAACCTGTTCTGGCTCAAGGCGATCGGCACCACGGTCTTCACCTGGCTCTTCTTCATCGGCTACTTCCACCTGCTGCGCAATCCGGTCCACCCGGTCGCGGTGATGCCGCTCACGGCGCTGGACCGCCTGATTCCGTTCCAGCCCTACACGCTGGGCGCCTACCTGTCGCTCTGGTTCTACGTGGGCGTCGCGCCCGGGCTGCAGCTTGGTTTTCGCGAACTGGTGGTGTACGGCCTGTGGATCGGCGCGCTGTGCCTCACGGGCCTGGGCTTGTTCTACTTCTGGCCCACGCAGGTACCGCCGCTCGCCATCGACGTGTCGGGCTACCCGGGCTTTGCGATGCTGCAGGGCGTGGACGCCGCGGGCAACGCCTGCCCATCGATGCACGTGGCCGTGGCCATCTTCACGGCGATCCGGCTCGACCATGTGCTGCGCGAAGCGCGCACGCCGGTCTTTCTGCGCCTTGCCAACTGGGCCTGGTTTGCCGCCATTGCCTGGTCGACGCTGGCCGTCAAGCAGCACGTGGTGCTCGATGCGCTGGCCGGCGCCCTGCTGGGAATGGCCTTCGCGCTGCCTTCGCTGCGGTGGCGCCCGGAGGGCAGGCGCCGAGGCAATTCCCTGGTCGGAGCGGATATCATTGGCCATCACTGACCCACAAGCCGAGCGAGGAAGGGGTCGATCCATGGAGCGCCCCGGGGGGCGGCGATCGATCAGCGGCCGGCGCAAGACAACAGGCATCGCACGATGAGTTCGCTGAAGGAATTGCAGGACCTGATCCACGAGAAGTACGGCATCGAACCGTCCAAGCTCGACCCCGACGCCTCGATGCGCGAAACCGGCGGGCTCGACTCGCTCGCACTGGCCGAGTTCCTGTTCGCCATCGAAGACCATTTCGGCATCACCATGCCCGACGACGACGCCAACGTCGACACGCTGGGCCAGCTCGCCCTGCTGGTCGACAAGGTCAGGGCCGCGAAGACAGCGTGAACCACGAGGTCCGCGTTACCGGGCTTGGCGTCATGGCGCCGCATGGCGGCGAGCCCGACGCGCTGTTCCAGTCCTTGCTCGATGGCCAATCGGCCATCCAGCCGATCTTTCCCGACCTGCCCAAGCCCGCCGCCGCAGCCACCGTCGCCTTCGACGAATCGCACTGGTTCACCAAGCTGCAACTCGCCGGCGTCGACCGCGTGAGCCAGTTTGCCGTGGCCGCGGCCGATCTCGCGGTGCGCGATGCAGGCCTGCCGATGAGCGATGCCGATCCCGAACGCGTCGGCGTCTATGCCGGATGCGGCATGGGCGGTGCCGCGGCGCTCGAAGCGGCGTACCGCGGCAACGGGCGGGTTTCGCCGCTCACCATTCCCGCCTTCATGCCCAATGCGCCCGCGGCCCACGTGGCCATGCGCCATGGCGTGCAAGGCCCGGTACTCACCTATTCGGTCGCCTGCGCCTCGTCGTCGGTGGCCATTGCCGAAGCCGCCAAGGCCATCCAGCGCGGCGAGGTCGACCTGGCCATTGCCGGCGGCAGCGAGGCACTCATCGTGCCGGGCGTGGTGCTGGCCTGGCAGGCGATGCAGACACTGGCCACTTTCCAGCCCGGCGAAGCAGCCTCGGCGGTGCGGCCCTTCGCGAGTGACCGCAGCGGTTTTGCGCTGGGCGAAGGGGCCGCCTTCCTGGTGCTCGAGTCCGCCGAGCGCGCACGCGCCCGCCGCGCCCGCAGCTATGCGACGCTGGCCGGCTGGGGCTTGAGCAGCGACGCCACGCACCTCACCAAGCCCGACGCCCCGGGCCAGGCCCGCGCATTGCGCGCGGCCCTGCGGCAGGCCGGGCTCCAGCCGCGCGACGTGGGCTACTGCAATGCGCATGGCACGGCCACGCGCATCGGCGACGTGGTGGAGCGCAATGCGCTGGCAGAGGTCTGGGGCAGCGATCTCGACCGCTTGCGCGTCAGCTCCACCAAGGCGCTGCACGGTCACCTGCTGGGCGCCGCGGGTGCCATCGAGGCGCTCATCACGGTGCTCGCGCTGCACCGCCGGCAACTGCCGCCCAATGCCCACTGCAGCGAGATCGATCCGGCCTGCAGCCTGAACCTGGTGACGCAGCACGATTCGGGCGCCCCGATGCTCGAAGCGGCGCTGAGCAACTCCTTTGCTTTCGGCGGCACGAATTCCGTGCTGCTGTTCCGCCGCGCGTGAGCCCGCGTTCCGCGAGGGGTATGCTGACGATGGAATCCCCCTAAACACCCTCAGACGGGAGTTCATCATGCGCTTTCGCTTCGCACTGGTTTCCCTCGCGCTGACCGCGGCGAGCTTCCCGGCCATGGCCCAGTCGGACCTGCTCGGCCAACTCAAGGACCAGGCCGGCGCGTCGCTCGGCCAGGACCTCGGCTTCAAGATGCCCGCCATGGGCTCCAGCACCATCGGCAGCGCGGCCGGCGTGCTGCAGTACTGCGTCAAGAACAACTACCTGGGCGGCGATGCGGCCTCGGTGAAAGACAAGCTCCTTGCCAGGATCACCGGCCAGAAGCAGCAGGAGAAAAACTTCGAGAGCGGCGCAAAAGGCCTGCTGAAGGGCGGCGACGGCAAGACGCTCAACCTGAAATTGCTGTCGTCCAAGCTGAAGTCCAAGGCCTGCGACTACGTGCTGAAGAACGCCAGCTCGCTGATCTGACGGCGCCCCCGCGTGCCACCTGCGCGGCGCACCGCGCATGGGCCGCCCCGCCTCTCCCGTGCGCCCGTAACGCTTCATGAATCCGGCCTCCCCCTCCCCCTCCTCCTCTTCTTCTCTGCGCCAGCGCCTCGCGCGCTGGGTTCCGTGCCTCGCATGGCCGCGCCCCTCCGCCGCGCTGCTGCGCAACGAAGCCATGGCCGGCATCACGGTGGCGCTGATGGTCATTCCGCAGGGCGTGGCCTACGCGGCGCTGGCGGGCATGCCGCTGGTCACGGGCGTCTATGCGGCGCTGTTCCCGGCGCTCATCGCGGTGATCTTCAGTTCGTCGCAGCGGCTGTCGGTCGGCCCCACGGCGCTCACGAGCTTGCTCGTGGGCGCCTCGCTCGCGCCGCTGGCGGTGCCGGGCAGCAGCGAATGGGTGGCCATGGCGGTGTGGCTCACGCTGATCTCGGGCGCCATCCAGATCGTGCTGGGCGCCGGACGTTTCGGCTGGCTGCTGCGGCTGGTCAATTCGCCGGTGCTGATCGGCTTCACGCAGGGCGCGGCAGTGCTGATCGCCATCTCGCAGCTGCCGGCGCTGCTCGGCTTCACGGGGCGCACCGTTCCGCAAGTTCTCCAGGGCGGCCCGCCGCCCGATTTCGTCGCCATCGGCTTCGGGCTCGGCAGCATCGCGGTGCTGTGGCTCGGCAAGCGGCTGGTGCCGCGCTTCCCGACCACCATGGCGCTCGTGGCCGGCGCCGCGGCCATCAGCTGGTCCGTGAACTATGCGCTGCGCGGCGGCGCCGTGGTGGGCAGCCTGCCTTCGGGCCTGCCCTCCTTCTACTGGCCGGGCCTGCTGCCCTCGGGCACGTTCAGCGCGCTGGTGTTGCCCGCGCTGATGATCACGCTGGTGAGCTTTCTGGAGACCGCATCCAGCGCCAAGGTCGACAACGCGCGCGCCGGCACGCTCTGGAACGAGAACCAGGACCTGATCGGCCAGGGGCTGGCCAAGCTGGCCTCGGGTTTCACGGGCGCCTTTCCCACCAGTTCATCGTTCTCGCGCTCGGCCATCACGCTCTATGCGGGCGCGCAGACCGGGTGGGCCACGCTGTTCAGCGTGGCGGTGGTGGCCGGTGCGCTGCTGTGGCTCATGCCCCTGCTCTATCACGTGCCGCAGGCCGTGCTGGCGGCGGTGGTGGTCACGGCCATTCTCGGCCTGGTCAAGCCCGCGAGCTTCGTTGCGCTGTGGCGCGTCTCGCGCATCGAGGCCGGCATCTCGTTCGGCACCTTCGTGCTGACCATCGCCACGGCGCCGAGCATCTACTGGGGCGTGCTGGGCGGGCTGCTCGCGAGCATGGCGCACTACATGTACCGCCACCTGCATCCGCGCATCATCGAGGTGGGCCTGCACCCCGACGGCAGCCTGCGCGACCGGCATCTCTGGAAATTGCCGCCGCTGGCGCCGCACCTCCACGCGCTGCGCATGGATGCCGAGCTCGACTTCGCCTCGGCCTCGACGCTCGAGCGCGCGCTCACGGTCGCCCTGGCCGAGCGTCCCGACCTGACCGACGTGTGCCTCTTCGCGCAGCCCATCAACCGGATCGACATCACCGGCGCCGAGGTGTTCGGCTCGATCCGCCGCATGATGGAAACCAAGGGCGTGCGCCTGCACCTGAGCGGGCTGAAACTGCCGGCCATGCAGGTGCTGGAGCGCGCGGGGCTGCTCGCGCCGGGCCCGATGCTTTTCAGCTACCGAACCGATGCAGAGGCCCTGGCCGCGCTGGCGCAGCCCGAAGCGCTTCAGCGCGCCGGGACAAAAGGCTCGACGGAAGCCGACCTGATTTCGTAGCCGCTCACGCCCATGTCCACCGACGAATAGCGCGCCGCCTTCAAGAGGCCGCTGACCCGCACCGTGTCCATCGCGTGCAGGCCCTTCACGGTGTCGGCCGCGATCACGTGGACGATCTGGTTGGCGGGCGGCGGCGGGGTGTGGATGCAGGCCCCGAAGTAGGGCACCAGCAGGAATTCGCGGATGCCGCCCTGCGTGTTGTCCAGTGGAACCACGAAGCCCGACAGCCGCGCGGCCGTGCCGTCGAGCGCCACGTTGACCGGTGCGTTGTCCCACACGGCGCGCATCTCGTCGAGCATCTGGATCGCGCGCGGGTCGTTGTCGCGCAGCGATTCCAGGCTGATGTTGCGATACCGCTTGGTGGGGTCCCAGTTCTTGGGAACGAGCTCTTCCCACTTGAGTTCCTGCACCGCGCCCAGGGCAGCCGGGCCGGCGTCACTGGACGGCCCGCAGCCCGGCAGGGCGGCCGCACCCGACACAAGCAGGACGGCCGGCACAAGGCGGCGGAGGAAGGCTCTCATGGCCTCCATTGTGCTTGGCGTGCGTGTCGGCCGGCTTAGGAGTGCCTTAAAGCTCAATCCCGCACCGGTCCGCGCAGGTTCTTGATCTGCGAACGCTGGCTCTTGCCCTCGAGCCGGCGCTGCCTGGAACCATAGGTCGGCTTGGTGGGGCGCCGCACGCGCGGCGGCGTCGCCACGCTGTCGACCACGGCCTGCAGGCGCGCGAGCGCATCGGCGCGGTTCATCTCCTGCGTGCGGTGCTGCTGCGCCTTTAGCACGAACACGCCCTCCTGCGTGATGCGGCTGTCGCGCAATGCGAGCAGGCGCTCCTTCACGTCGGCGGGCAGCGAGCACGCGTGGATGTCGTAGCGCAGATGCACCGCGCTCGAGACCTTGTTGACGTTCTGGCCGCCCGCGCCCTGCGCCCGGATGGCGCTGATCTCGACCTCATCGGGGTCGATCAGGAGTGGTGGGCGAAGCATGTCCGCCAGTGTGCCTTCAAACGCGTTCGAAGACGGCGGCAATGCCCTGCCCGCCGCCGATGCACATGGTGACCAGCGCATAGCGGCCGCCGGTGCGATGCAGCTCGGCAATCGCCTTGGTCGTGATGATCGCGCCGGTCGCGCCCACCGGGTGGCCGAGCGAAATGCCGGAGCCGTTCGGGTTCACCTTGGCGGGGTCGAACCCGAGCTCCTTGATGACTGCGCAGGCCTGGGCCGCGAAGGCTTCGTTCGATTCAATCACGTCGAAGTCGCCCACCTTCAGCCCGGTGCGCTCCAGCACCTTGCGCGTGGCGGGCACCGGGCCGATGCCCATGTAGGCGGGCTCGACGCCGGCATGCGCATAGCCGACCAGGCGCGCCAGCGGCTTCAGGCCCAGCGCCTTCACGCGGCCGCCCTCGGCCAGCACCACGGCGGCGGCACCGTCGTTGATGCCCGAGGCATTGCCCGCGGTCACCAGGCCATCCTTCCTGAACGCGGGCTTCATCTTCGAGAGCGCCTCGGCGGTGGTCTCGGCACGCACGTGCTCGTCGGTGTCGAACAGCACGACCCCCTTGCGCGTCTTCACCTCGACCGGAACGATCTCCTCCTTGAAGCGGCCCGCGGCAATGGCGGCGGCGGCGCGCTGCTGGCTGGTGGCGGCCAGTTCGTCCATCTGCTCGCGCGTGATGCCGTAGCGCGCGGCCACGTTCTCGGCCGTGATGCCCATGTGGATCTTCTCCCACGGGTCGTGAAGGATGCCCAGCATGTAGTCGACCAGCACCGCGTCGCCCATCCGTGCGCCGTAGCGCGCCGACGTGTCGAAGTACGGGCCGCGGCTCATCGATTCGGAGCCCCCGCCGATGGCGATGTCGCAGTCGCCCAGCGCAATGGCCTGCGCCGCCGACACGATGGCCTGCAGGCCCGAGCCGCAGAGGCGGTTCACGTTGAAGGCCGGCGTCTCGATCGGGCAGCCCGCATCGATGGCGGCCACGCGGCTCAGGTAGGCGTCCTTCACGTCCGTGGGAATCACGTTGCCCATCACCACGTGCCCGATGGCATCGGCCGCCACGCCGCTGCGTTCGATGGCGGCCTTGACCGCGGTGGTGGCCAGTTGCGTGTTGGGCACGTCCTTCAGCGCGCCGCCGAAGGTGCCGATGGCTGTGCGGGCGGTGCCGACCACGAAGATGTCGCGCGAGGTCATGGTGTGGGTCTCCTGGATTGAAAAGAACTGGGCCGGGCGATGCTCACCCGGGTTTGCGCGCAACGGACTTGCGGCGCGCGGCGGGAGCCGGGCGATGCAGCACACCGTTCAGCAGCAGCTGGATGCCCTGGTCCGCGATCTGCGTGGGTGTGAGGTCGCCATCGGGGCGATACCAGCGGCCGATCCAGCTCAGCGCGCCGGCCAGCATGAACGCGGCCATCTTGGGATCGCAGGGCGCAAGCGATCCTTCGGCCACGCCTTCCGCGATGAGCCGGCGGAACTGCCCGTCGATGCCGGCCTTGAGCCGGCGCAGCTCCTTCTTGAGCGGATCGGGCAGCGGGTCTTCGCCGATGCGGATCACGCACATGCCGAAGTCCTGCGTGACCACGCTCGAGTAGATGCGCATGCAGGCCTCGAGCTGGTCGATGGCGCTGCCGCCCGCGGCGCGCACCTCGTCGATGCCGGCCTGCATCAGGTCGAGCGCGATCTTCACGCACTCCAGCAGGATCTGGTCCTTGCTCTCGACGTAGTAGTAGACCGTGGGCTTGCTGACGTTGAGGCGTTCGGCGATGTCGTCCAGCGAGGTGGCATGGAAGCCGCGCTCGTTGAACAGCTGGGCCGCGGCCTGCAGCACGGCATTGCGCTTGACCTCTCGCTGCTGCGCGCGCTTGCCCGCGGGCTCCCAGGGAGAGGACGTGGAAGATGCGATGAGGGCTGGGCTGGGCATGGGGTTTGTGCGGGCGGGGAAAGTCCTGATGCCGCGGCCTGCGGCGAACCATGACATTACCCATCAGTAGGAATTTTACGCGCCAGTAGCTTTTCTGCTCGTGGACACAAACCCTGACCGTACCGCTCCCCTCTTAGCCATGCCTGACGCGCCCTCACGGGACGACTCCCTTGCGCCTGCCGCCTCCGTGCTGCGGGTGGAGGCGTTGACGCTCGCCTTCGGCGGGGTCAAGGCGCTGACGAACGTGGGCTTCGGCGTGGCACACGGTTCGATCACCGCGGTGATCGGGCCGAACGGCGCGGGCAAGACATCACTCTTCAACACGATCTCGGGCTTCTACAGGCCCGCAGAAGGCCGTGTCCTGTTCGAGGGCGAAGACATCACGCGCCTGCCCGCGCCCAAGCGCGCCGCGCTCGGCCTTGCGCGCAGCTTCCAGAACATCGCGCTGTTCCGCGGCATGACGGTGCTCGACAACATCAAGCTCGGCCGCCACGCGCACCTCAAGTCGAACGTGTTCGACGCCCTGTTCTACCTCGGCCGTGCGCGGCGGGAAGAAGCCGAGCTGCGGCGCGACGTGGAGGAACGGATCATCGACTTCCTGGAGATCGACCACATCCGCCATGCCTCCGTCGCCGCCCTGCCCTATGGCCTGCAGAAGCGGGTCGAGATGGCGCGCGCATTGGCGATGCAGCCCAAGGTGCTGATGCTCGACGAGCCCGTGGCCGGCATGAACCGCGAAGAGACCGAGGACATGGCCCGCTTCATCCTCGACGTGCGGCGCGAGTGGGGCATCACGGTGCTGATGGTGGAGCACGACATGGGCATGGTGATGGACCTGTCGGACCACGTCGTGGTGCTCAACTTCGGCCAGGTGATTGCGCAGGGCACGCCGGCGCAGGTGCAGGCCGATCCGGAGGTGATCCGCGCCTACCTGGGCGCGGGCGACGTCGGCGAGTTGCGGCGCAGGCTGCGCGGCGAAGCCGCGGCACAGGCGGCGGCATGATGGATTGGGCCTACCTGTTCGAGATCGCGCTCACCGGCATTGCCGGCGGCGGCCTGTATGCGCTCGCGGCGCTGGCCTTCGTGCTGGTCTACAAGGCCACGCGCGTGGTCAACATCGCGATCGGCGAGATGCTGATGATCGGCGCCTACCTGTTCTTCACCTTTGCCGCGAGCTTCTCCCTGCCGGTCTGGCTCGCGGTGCTGGGCTCGGTGATCGGCACCGGCCTCCTGGGCGCGGTGGTCGAGCGCACCATGATCCGCCCGCTGCTGGGCGAGCCGCCGATCTCGGTCTTCATGGTGACGGTGGGGCTGGCGTCGATCCTTGTCGGGCTGGTGGAGATCGTCTGGACCGCGGACCAGCGACGGCTGCCGGAGTTCCTGCCGAACGCGCCGGTGATGATCGGCGAAGCGTTCCTCGCGCCCAAGATCGCCTACGGCGCACTGATCGCGGTGGTGCTGATCGGCATGGTGCTGCTGCTGTTTCGCTTCTGGCGCGGCGGCGTGGCGTTGCGGGCGACTGCATCCGACCAGGCCGCGGCGTACTCGATGGGCATCAACGTGCCGCGCGTGTTCTCGCTCGCATGGGTCGCCTCGGCCATGATCGCGGCCGTGGCCGGCATCATCGTCGGCGCGATCGGCGGCATCTCGTCGTCGATGGGCGTGTTCGGCTTGTCGGTGCTGGTGGTGGTGATCGTCGGCGGGCTCGACAGCGTGCTGGGCGCGCTGGTCGGCGGGCTCTTCATCGGCCTGGTCGAGGCGCTCGCGGGCTCGTACCTGGGCGGCGAATACAAGCTGCTCGCAACCTTCATCGTGCTGGTCCTCGTGCTGATGGTGCGGCCCTACGGCCTGTTCGGCACGCGCGAGATCGAGAGGCTCTGAGATGGCGGACCCATGCGCATAGGCACCCTCAAGCAAAGCTACGTCGCGGATGCGGCGCTCTTCGACTCGCGCACACAGAAGGCGTGGCTGGCCATGGGCGCGGCGCTGCTGGTGCTGTTCCCGTTCATGGCCAGCGACTACTGGCTGTACCTCGCGTGCCTGGTCGCCATCAACGTGGCCAGCGCGACAGGGCTCAACATCCTCACGGGCTACACGGGATTGGTGAGCCTGGGCCAGGCCGCCTTCATGGGCCTGGGTGCATACACCGTCGCCATCATGCACACACGGCTCGGCACGCCCTTCCTGCTGAACATTGCCGCAGGCGGCGTGGTCGCCATGCTCGGAGGCCTGGTCGTGGGCATTCCCTCGCTGCGCGTGAAGGGCCTGTACCTGGCCATTGCCACCATTGCCGCTTCGTTCATCGCCCACTTCCTGTTCGCCAACCTCAAGCTCACGGGCGGCACATCGGGCCTCTCGCTGCCGCCCGCGCAGTTCTTCGGCTTGCCGCTGGACACCTCGTTCCGCCTCTACTGGGTGATCGTGCCCGTCATGCTGCTGATGGTGCTCGGCGCGGCCAACCTCTTTCGAACGCGCGTGGGCCGGGCCTTCATCGCGATCCGCGACCGCGACATCTCGGCCGAGGTGCTGGGCATTCCGCTGCTGCGCTACAAGCTGCTGTCGTTCGGCCTCTCGTCCTTCTACGCCGGCGTGGCCGGCGGGCTGTGGGCCTACTTCTTCCGCGTGGTCACGCCCGAGAGCTTTCCGCTCCTGATGTCGATCTTCTTTCCTGGCCGCGATCATCGTCGGCGGCATGGGCACGATCCTCGGCGGCATCCTCGGCGCGGTGTTCATGACCATGGTGCCCGAGCTGCTCAAGCTGGTGGTCGACCTGCTGCCCGGCGGCGTCGAGATGGCCGTGTTCCTCTCGCCCGTTCGCACCGTGGTGTTCGGGCTGCTGATCGTCGGATTTCTGGTGTTCGAGCCGCATGGGCTCGCAGAAGTGTGGCGGCGCATCCGCCGCTTCTTTCATCTATGGCCTTTCCGTAACTAGACCGCAGGAGACAAGCATGCCCAAGACACCGAAGCTTTCCCAACACCGCCGCGCCCTCTTGATTGCCGCCGGCCTCGCGGCCGCGGTGCCGTTCGCGCATGCGCAAGGCAGCGAGGACATCGTCATCGGCGGTTCGATCCCGATGACCGGCGTGTTCGCCTTCGCGGGCGTCGGCATCAACGCCGGCATTGCCGACTACGTGAAGATCGTCAACGATGCGGGCGGCATCAAGGGGCGCAAGCTGCGCTACGTGCCCGAGGACACGGGCTACAAGGTCGACGTCTCTGTAGCGGCCTTCAAGAAGATCACGAGCCAGAACAAGGTCAACCTCTACTACGGCGACTCCACGGGCTTCTCCAAGACGATCAACCCCGAGCTCGACCGCAACGGCCAGATCCTGATGGCCGGTGCCTCGTTCGCGACCGAGCTGAACGACGCCGCCAAGTACCCGAACCAGTTCCTGGTGGGGCCCGACTACACCGAACAGATCGGCATCCTGCTGCGGCACATCGCCAAGGAAAAGCCCGGCGCCAAGGTGGCCTTCGTGTACTCGGATTCCGAGTTCGGCCGCGATCCCATCGAGGCCAGCGAGGCCGCCGCCAGGAAGCTGGGCTTGACGGTCCCCGTCAAGCTCATGACGCCGCCGGGCAGTGTCGACGTGTCGACCGAAGTCATCAAGCTGCGCCGCGCCGCGCCCGACTACACCATCTTCCACGGCTACATCCTGGCGCCCATTCCCGAGTTCATCCAGCAGGGCAAGCAGATGGGCATGACCAGCAAATGGATGGGCACCTTCTGGACCATGGACAGTTCCACTGTCATGAAGATGGGCGAAGGCGCCGACGGGTTCATGGGCGTCATGCCCTACCGCTACTACTACGACACCTCGGCCAAGGCGCCGATGCTCGACAAGATCCGCGCGCTGCGCCCCGAGTACCAGAGCACCGCGTACACGCAAGGCTTTCTCACCGCGATGCTGTTCACCGAAGCCGCCAGGCGCACGCTGGAGGCAGGCAAGCCGCTGGACGCCAGGAACCTCAAGGCCTCGCTCAACACCATCAAGGACTTCGACACCGGCGGGATCATCGGCACGCCGATCACCATCAAGGGCAACTCGATCCCGGTGGGCCGCGTCTACAAGGCCGACATGAAGGCGCAGAAGATGGTGGCCGCGTCAGACTGGATCTCGCTGGACTGATGGACGCGCGCGCGGCACCGCCGGACCTCGTGTTGGAGGTCAACAACATCGAGGTGGTCTACAACAAGGTCGTGCAGGTGCTGCGCGGCCTGTCGCTGGCCGTGCCGCGCGGGCAGATCGTGGCGCTGCTGGGCAGCAACGGCGCCGGCAAGTCGACCACGCTCAAGGCGGTGTCGGGGCTGCTTGCGCTGGAAGACGGCGAGGTGGAAGCGGGCCGTATCGTGTTCGATGGCGCACCCACCGCGCAGCTCGCGCCGCAGCAGCTGGTGCGGCGCGGGCTCAGCCATGTGATGGAAGGCCGCCGCGTGTTCGAGGACCTGACGGTGGAGGAAAACCTGGTCGCCGCCGCCTACGCGCTGGCCGGCCGCCAGGGTGCCGCGCCGCCGCGCAATTTCGACGACGTCTACGCGTACTTCCCGCGCCTGCACGAACGGCGCAAGGGCCTGGCGGGCTATCTCTCGGGGGGCGAGCAGCAGATGCTCGCGATCGGCCGGGCGCTGGTCGCGCAGCCCAAGCTCATCCTGCTGGACGAACCCTCGCTGGGCCTTTCGCCCAAGCTGGTGGAAGACATCTTCACGATCATCGCGCGCATCAACGCCGAGCGCGGCACCTCGATGCTGCTGGTCGAGCAGAACGCGAGCGTGGCGCTGGCCATTGCGCACACGGGCTACATCATGGAAAGCGGCAAGGTGGTGATCGACGGCAGCGCCGAACGGCTGGCGGCCGATCCCGACGTGCGGGAGTTCTACCTGGGCGTGGGCGGCAGCGGCGAATCGCGCAGCTTCCGCACGCTCAAGCACTACAAGCGCCGCAAGCGCTGGCTGTCATGAGCGCAGTGCCAACGGAAACACCGATGACCTCAGCAGCGCTCCCCCCGCTCACGCTGCCGCAGATGCTGCGCGAGCAGGCGCGCCGGCAGCCCCGGCAGATTGCGATCAGGCAAAAGGATTTCGGCATCTGGCACCCGCTCGACTGGGCCGGCTACCTGCAGCGCGCCAGCCGCTTCGGCCTCGGCCTGCATGCGATGGGCCTTGCGCCGCGGCGGGCACCTGGGCGTGATCTCCGAGAACCGCGTCGAATGGCTGCTCGCGCAGATGGGCGCGGGCCTGATCGGCGCGGTGACGGTCGGCGTGTATCCGACCAGCCCCAGCAACGAGGTGGCCTATGTGATCGGCCATGCAGACATCGAGGTGATCGTCTGCGAGGACCAGGAACAGACCGACAAGGTGCTCGACGCGATCGACCAGCTGCCGCGCCTGCGCAAGATCGTCGTCATCGAGACCAAGGGGCTCGCGAGCTATCCGCCCGAGGTGCGCGGACTCATCGCCACCTTTGCGGACGTGGAACGGGCCGGCGCCGAAGTGCATGCACGCGAGGGCGACGGGCCGATCGACGCCGCGCTGGCGCACCAGTCGCTGGCCGACATCGGCCTCATGATCTACACCTCGGGCTCCACGGGCAAGCCCAAGGGCGCGATGATTTCGTACCGCAACATCCGCGGCGTGGTGCCCGGCATCGCCGAGCGGCTGGCGCTCGATGGCGCCACCACGCACCTGTCGTACCTGCCGCTGTGCCATGTGGCCGAGCAGATGCTTTCGGCCTTCGTGCCGCTCTACCTGGGCTCGCAGGTGAACTTCGGCGAATCGATCCGCACCGTGCAGGAAGACCTGCGCGAAGTGGCGCCCACGATGTTCCTCGGCGTGCCGCGCATCTGGGAAAAGCTGCACGCTGGCATCACCATCAAGATGCAGGAGGCCGGACGGCTGCAACGCGCGCTGTTCGGCCGCGCGATGGCCGCCTGCGCGCCGCTGGCCGAGAAACCGCGCCATGCATGGACCCTGGCGGAGCGCGGCCGCTTCGCCCTGCACTACTGGACGGTGCTGCGCGCACTGCAGAACTTCATCGGACTGCGGCGCGCGCGCATCGCACTGACCGGTGCGGCACCCATCCCGCCCGACGTGGTGCGCTTCTTTCGCACGCTGGGCCTGCCCCTGGTGGAGGTCTACGGGCTCACCGAATCGACCGGCATGATTGCCGGCCATCGCAGCGACGCCGTGAAGATCGGCACCGTGGGCCCGCCCACGCTGGGCACCGAGCACCGCGTGGGCGAAGCGGGCGAACTGCTGGTGCGCGGCGAGATGGTGTTCGAGGGCTACTACAAGAACCCCGAGGCCACGGCTGCATCGCTGCGCGACGGCTGGCTCCATACGGGCGACGTGGTGCGCGAAGAAGACGGCCAGCTGCGCATCGTCGACCGCCTGAAAGACATCATGATCACGGCCGGCGGCAAGAATCTCACGCCCTCGGAGATCGAGAACACCATGAAGGGCAGCCCCTTCATCAAGGAATGCATCGTGGTGGCGGACGGCCGCAAGTTCGTCGGTGCACTGCTGCAGATCGACTACGAAACGGTCGGCAAGTGGGCCGAAGCGGCACGCATTCCGTTCACCCACTTCCGCTCGCTGGTCGACGAGCCGCGCGTGCGCGCGTTGATCGAAACAGAAATTTCACGCGGCAACGAGAAGCTCGCGCAGGTGTCGCAGATCCGGCGTTTTCACCTGCTCACAAAAGAGTTGGACCACGACGACGGCGAAGTCACCGCGACCATGAAGGTGCGGCGCTCCAGCATCTACAAGGCCTACGCGGAAGAGATCGAGGCGCTGTACCGCGCCTGAACATACGCCGCGCCGCTACTCGCCGCGCGCGGGCCGGGCCCGCACGTCGGTCACGTCGCCGGCGGGACGCAGCGACAACGGGCTGCGCACCGATTCGCCGCGCGCACGCGCATTGGCCATGTCGGCCGCGGTGGGCTCGGCCGGCTGCGCCGCCTTGCGAAAGCGCTCGAAGCCCGAGCGCGGATTGAAACGTCCGCCCATCGAAGCCATCCATGGCGTCACAGGCTGGCCCGTGATCCGCCCCCAGGCGTAGCGCGCACCACACATGGCCGCGAGCAGCGTGACCACCACGGCGAGGCTGGCCGCGAACACCAGGCCCAAAAGCAGAAGAATGACGCGAAAAATGAAGTTCATCATCCGACTTTAGGCCGCAATGGCCTCCGATGGTTCCCCGGCCTTGGTGAACGAAAACTGGCCAGGGGTCCGGATCGGGTCGGTTGTCACTTCGATCGTGTCCTTCGGGCCGAAGCTGCCGTCGAGCAGCAGCTTCGACAGCGGGTTCTCGATGCGCTGCTGGATCGCGCGCTTCAGCGGCCGTGCGCCGAACACCGGATCGAAGCCGACCTTGGCAATCTCGGCCAGCGCCGCGGGGGAGACCTCCAGGCCCAGGTCCAGCTTCGCGAGCCGGGCCTTCAGCACCTTGAGCTGGATCGCGGCAATCGATTCGATGTTTTTCGCGTCGAGCGCGTGGAACACCACGGTCTCGTCGATGCGGTTCAGGAACTCGGGGCGGAAGTAGTTCTTCAGCTCGTCCCACACCGCTTCCTTGATCTCCTCGGCCGGCTGGCCCACCATCGACTGGATGATCGGCGAACCGATGTTGCTGGTCATCACGATCACGGTGTTCTTGAAGTCCACGGTGCGGCCCTGGCCGTCGGTCAGGCGGCCGTCGTCGAGCACCTGCAGCAGCACGTTGAACACGTCGTGGTGCGCCTTCTCGACCTCGTCGAGCAGCACCACGCTGTAGGGCTTGCGGCGCACGGCCTCCGTCAGGTAGCCGCCCTCCTCGTAGCCGACGTAGCCCGGCGGCGCGCCGATCAGGCGGGCGACCGAATGCTTCTCCATGAACTCGCTCATGTCGATGCGGATGAGGTGGTCTTCGCTGTCGAACATGAATCCGGCCAGCGCCTTGCACAGCTCGGTCTTGCCCACGCCCGTGGGGCCGAGGAACAGGAAGGAGCCGGTCGGGCGGTTCGGGTCGCTCAAGCCCGAGCGAGAGCGGCGGATGGCGTTGGCCACCGCGCCGATGGCCTCGTCCTGCCCCACCACGCGTTCGTGCAGCTTGTCTTCCATGACGAGCAGCTTGTCGCGCTCGCCCTGCATCAGCTTGGCGACCGGAATGCCGGTGGCGCGCGCCACGACCTCGGCGATTTCTTCGGAGCCGACCTGCGTGCGCAGCAGCGTGGGCGCGCTCGACTTGCCCTTGCTGGCCTCGTTTTCCTCGGCTTCGCGCAGGCGCTTCTCGAGCGCGGGCAGCTGTCCGTATTGCAGCTCGGCGAGCTTGTTGAAGTCGCCCTTGCGCTTCCACTCCTCGATCTCGAATTTGATCTTGTCGATGTCCTCGCGGATCTTCGCGCTGCCCTGCGCCTGCGCCTTCTCGGCCTGCCAGATCTCGTCGTAGTCGGCAATCTCTTTTTGCAGGCGCGCGATCTCGTCCTCGATGAGATTGAAGCGCTTCTGCGAGGCCTCGTCCTTCTCGCGGCGCACGGCTTCGCGCTCGATCTGCAGCTGGATCAGCCGGCGGTCGAGCCGGTCCATGACCTCGGGCTTGGAATCCATCTCGATCTTGATCTTGGCCGCGGCCTCGTCGATCAGGTCGATGGCCTTGTCGGGCAGGAAGCGGTCGGTGATGTAGCGGTCGGACAGCTCGGCCGCGGCGACGATGGCCGGGTCGGTGATCTGCACGCCATGGTGCACCTCGTACTTTTCCTGCAGGCCGCGCAGGATGGCGATGGTGGCTTCGACGCTCGGCTCGCCCACGATGATCTTCTGGAAGCGGCGCTCCAGCGCGGCGTCCTTCTCGATGTACTTGCGGTATTCGTCGAGCGTGGTGGCGCCCACGCAGTGCAGCTCGCCGCGCGCAAGCGCCGGCTTGAGCATGTTGCCCGCGTCCATCGCGCCTTCGGCCTTGCCGGCGCCGACCATGGTGTGCAACTCATCGATGAAGACGATGGTCTGGCCTTCATCCTTGGCCAACTCGCTCAGCACGGTCTTCAGGCGCTCCTCGAACTCGCCGCGGTACTTGGCGCCGGCCAGCAGCGCGGCCATGTCCAGCGACAGCACCCGCTTGCCCTTGAGCGACTCGGGCACCTCGCCCGCGACGATGCGCTGGGCCAGCCCTTCGACGATGGCGGTCTTGCCCACGCCCGGCTCACCGATGAGCACCGGGTTGTTCTTGGTGCGGCGCTGCAGCACCTGGATGGCACGCCGGATCTCCTCGTCGCGGCCGATGACCGGGTCGAGCTTGCCCAGGCGGGCGCGCTCGGTCAGGTCGAGGCAGTATTTCTTGAGGGCTTCGCGCTGGCCCTCGGCGTCGGCGCTGTTCACGCCCTGGCCGCCGCGCACGGCATCGATGGCCGATTCGAGCGACTTGCGGCTCAGTCCGTTTTCCTTCGCGATGCGGCCGATGTCCGACTTGCTGTCGGCCACGGCCAGGAGGAAGAGCTCGCCCGCAATGAACTGGTCATTGCGCTTGATGGCCTCTTTCTCGGTGGCCTGCAGCAGCTTGCCCAGCTCCGGACCGACCTGCACGACATCGTGTCCCTGCACCTGCGGCAGCTTCTTGATGGCGGCTTCGGCCGCGTTCGCCAGCCCGTGCACGTTGACGCCGGCACGCTCCAGCAAGGCGCGAGGGCCGTCGTCCTGGCGCAGCATCGCGACCAGCAGGTGGGCCGGCTCGATGTAGGCGTTGTCGTTGCCGATCGCGAGCGTCTGCGCATCGCTCAGCGCTTCGTTGAATTTGGTGGTGAGTTTGTCTTGTCGCATGGTGGTGTTCCTGCACTCAAAATAGGACTGTTCGGACGCGATTCAAGGTGTCCGGCGTCTCCGGCACGGGTATTGCACTGTGCCTGCTCATCTTTCGAATGGAGTCGATCATGGTTTTTTCAATGCAGAGCCCCCATCCGGTTCGCCGGGCGCTCGGCGTCGGCCTCTTTGTAGCGGCCCTGGGCCTGTCCGGTCTTGCGCAGGCGCAAGGCACCCCCATCCGCCTGCTGGTCGGCTTTCCCGCCGGTGCCGGCACGGACGCCATCGCCCGCACGCTGGGCGAGAAGCTCAAGGACGTGCTGGGCGTGCCGGTGGTGGTGGAGAACCGCGCCGGCGCCGGCGGGCAGATCGCCGCGCAGGCGCTGAAGGCCGCACCGGCCGACGGCCACACGCTGTTCCTCTCGCACGACCACTCCATCTCGATCCTGCCGCAGGTGGTGAAGAACCCGGGCTTCAATCCGGCGACCGATTTCGTGCCCGTGGCGGGTTTTGCCACTTTCGCCAACGTGCTGGCCGTCTCGGGCGGTACGCCGGCCAAGAGCCTCGACGAGTACGTGAAATGGGTTCGCACCCAGCGCGGCGGCAAGGAAACCATCGGCATCCCGGCGCCGGCCTCGATTCCGGAGTTCCTGGTGAAGATGATCTCGGAAAAATACAAGATCGACGTGCAGCCCGCGCCCTACCGCGGCAGCGCACCGATGACGGCGGACATGCTGGGCAACCAGATCACCGCGGGCATCGCCTCGGTGCCGGACTTCATCGAGAACCACAAGGCGGGCAAGGTGCGCATCGTGGCTTCCATCGGCGCCAGGCGCCAGGCCGTGCTGCCGAACGTGCCGACCTTCACCGAACTGGGCTTCTCCAACCTCGAAGACCTGCCCTACTACGGCATCTTCGCGCCCGTCGGCACGCCCCAGCCGATCATCGACAAGTACGGCGAGGCGCTGCAGAAGGTGCTGGCCATGCCCGACGTGAAGCAGAAGCTGACCACGATAGGCCTCACCGTGGCCTACGAGCCGCAGGGCCAGTTCGCAGGCCGCGTGCGCACCTACACGCAGGCCTGGGAGCGGATCATCCAGTCGAGCGGGTTCAAGCCCCTCTGACCTCCCTTGCCCCCTCTCCCTCTGCGAGAGGGGAGAGAGATCAGGCGTTGTTGGCGGTGATACCCCACCGCGCCAGCGCCGCGTCGTCGCTGACGCGCGCATCCACCCATCGTGCGCCTTCAGGCGTTTGTTCCTTCTTCCAGAACGGCGCCTGCGTCTTGAGATAGTCCATCAGGAACTCGCAGGCCTCGAAGCTCTGGCCCCGGTGGGCCGAGATCACCGCCACCATCATGATCTGGTCGGGCGGCCGCAGCAGGCCCACGCGGTGGATCACACGTGCGCCGAGGATGTCGAAGCGCCGGTGCGCCTCGTCGATCATCCCCTCGATGGCCTTCTCGGTCATGCCGGGATAGTGCTCGAGCTCCATCGAGGCGATCGAGCTGCCGTCATTGCGATCCCTGACCGTGCCGATGAAGCTGCAGACCGCGCCCACGCGTTTGTCGCCGGCGCGCAACGCGGCGACCTCCTGTCCGAGGTCGAAATCGGCTGTCTGGATCGAAACGCGTGCATCGCTCATGCCGGGATTGTGGCACCGCGCTAGACTTCGGCAATGCCTTGCCACGCCACGCTTTCTCCGGTGCTTACGCACCTTGAGAGCCGCCGTGCGCGCCAGGGCAGCAAAGCCAAAAAACCAAAGCTCGTCTGACCGGAGCTGCGGTTCCGTCGTCGGATGAGCGACGGAACCTGCCAAGGCATTGGTCCCCATCGGGTTGCGCGCGCATCGAACGACGGTTCTTTTTCCATCGGTCGATTCCCGTGAGGAAACGCGTGCCGCAATCATCATCTCTCTCCGCCAGCCCTGATTTCTCGGGCCTCTGGATCCCCCTTGTCACGCCGTTTCGCGGCGGCGCCATCGACCATGCCGCGCTCTCGGCATTGACGCGCCGGCTCGCCGGCGACGGCGTGGCCGGCTTCGTGGTCTGCGGTTCGACGGGCGAGGCCGCCGCGCTCGATGAGACCGAACAGCTCGCCGCACTCGAAACCGTGCAGGCTGCCGCCGAGGGACTGCCGATCGTCATGGGCCTCTCTGGCTACCACCTGGGCAAGACCACGGCCTGGGTGCGCCAGTTGGCCGAACACCGTCTGGCGGGTCTGCTGGTGCCCGCGCCACATTACATCCGCCCTTCGCAAGCCGGCCTGCTCGAATGGTTCCGGGCCATCGCCGACGCCAGCCCGGTGCCGGTGCTGATCTACGACATTCCCTACCGCACCGGTGCGACCCTGGCGCGCGAAACGCTGCTGGCGCTGGCCGAACACCCGCGCATTCGCGGCGTCAAGGACTGCGGCGGCGACATGGCCAAGACGCGCGCGCTGATTGCCGACGGCCGGCTCCAGGTGCTGTCTGGCGAAGACCACCAGATCTTCGCCACGGTGGCCGAAGGCGGCGCGGGCGCCATTGCGGCAAGCGGACATGTGCAGACGCGGCGCTTCGTGCAGGTGCTGCGCCTGCTCGCGGAGAACCGGCTTGCACAAGCGCGCGCCGAGTGGCAGCCGTTGCGGCCGCTGATCGAGTTGCTGTTTGCCGAACCGAACCCGGGGCCGGTCAAGGCGCTCCTGGCGCACGGCGGATCGATGAGCGGCGAACTGCGCTCGCCGATGACCCGCGCAACCGACGCGTTGCGAGATCGCCTCGTGGCCCTGGACGCCGGGCTCAGCCGCCGGTGACGGGTGGGAAGAAGGCGACCTCGCAGCCTTCGCGCAGCGCGGCCGCCTCGTCGCTCATGGCCTGGTCGAGCGCCATGCGCACGGCCTTGCCGCGCGCCAACGCCGTGGCGTAGGCGCCGCCGCGGGCGATGAGTTCGTCGCGCAGCGCGGCCAGCGTGCCAGCGGCGGTGTCGACGGTTTCACCGCTGGCGTCGAGTGCCTCGCGCACCGAGGCGAAGTAACGGATCTGGACCTTCATGGGTGCGTCTCAGGCCAGCAGCGAAGCCAGGGGAATGAACTTCACCGTGTCGCCGGCCCGGATGGCCTGGCCCGGCGGGTTGTCGATGATGCCGTCGCCCCAGACCATCGACGTCAGCACGCCCGAGCTCTGGTTGGTGAACAGGTCGAGCCCGCCGGCGGCGTTGCGGCGCGCGCGCAGGAACTCGCGGCGCTTGTCGGCGCGCGGCCAGTCGAAGTCGGCGCGCATGTGCACCGGCTCGGGCGCCACGCGCGTGGCGCCCTGCAGCGTCAGCAGGAAGGGGCGAACCAGCAGGAGGAAGGTCAGGAAACTGGACACCGGATTGCCGGGCAGGCCCGTGACGTGGCAGCGACCTTGCGCTTCGCCTCCGGCTCTCGCAATCGAGCCATAGGCGAAAGGCTTGCCGGGCTTCATGGAGAGCGACCACAGCTGCAGCTCGCCGAGCGCCTGGACCGCGGCCTTGATGTGGTCTTCCTCGCCCACGGAGACGCCGCCGGTGGTGATGATCAGGTCGCTGTGCTCGGCCGCACCACGCAGCGCCTCGATCGTGGCGTCGCGCTTGTCCGGCACGATGCCCAGGTCGTTCACCTCGCAGCCGAGCCGGTGCAGCAAGGCGCGCATGAAGAAACGGTTGGAGTTGTAGATTGCCCCGGGTTTCATGGCCTCGGGTGCGACTTCGCCGGGCATCACCAGTTCGTCGCCGGTCGACAGCAACGCGACGCGCGGCCGCCGCGCCACCTGGAGCCGATCGAAACCCACGCTCGCAGCGAGCCCGAGCGCGGCGGGTGTCAGGCGCTCGCCCTTGCGCAGCACCACGTCGCCGGAGGCCACGTCTTCGCCCGCGCGGCGAATCCACTGCCCGGCGGCGGGAACGGTCTCGATGCGAACCGTGCCGAGCGTGCCCTCCTGGGGCAGCGCCTGGGTGTCTTCCTGCATCACGATGGCATCCGCGCCTTCGGGTATCTGCGCGCCGGTGAAGATGCGTGCCGCGGTGCCGGCCGCGAGCGGCGTGCCCACGGTGCCGGCGGGAATGCGCTGCGCCACCTGGAGCACCGCGCCGGGCGCGGCGCAGTCGGCCACGCGCACCGCATAGCCGTCCATCGAGCTGTTGTCGCGCGGCGGCACGGTGAGCGCGGACACCAGGTCTTGCGCGAGCACGCGGCCGTCGGCGTCGAAGGTGGCGACGCTTTCGGCGGCCAGCCTGGGCTGCGCCTTGCCGAGCAGGCTTGCCAGCGCGTCGTCGAGCGCCATCAGCGGCGGGCGCGAAGGAGTCACGGAATCAGCCATGGTGTTCGGGGTTGTATTCGAAGCGGCTGCCGCTGTCGATCAACCACTGCGCGATGCCCTCGATGTCGTCGAGGTCGAAAAGGGGCAGGTTGGTGGGCTCCGGCAGGCTCGCGGGCGCGTTGGTGGCAATGGCGGTCACGAAGGCATCGTCGATGTACTTCGACGGCCGCGGCGGCTGGCCGTCTTCGGGGGCGCGCCAGACTTCGATCTTGAGCAGGTCGCTGTGCTTGAAGCCCTCGACCAGCACCCAGTCGACGCCGTCATGCAGTTCTGCAATGAGGTCGTGCACGGTGAGCTGCGCGGGCTGCTCGAACTCGCGGATCAGCGCCAGCCGTTTGTCCGATGCCACGACCACCTCGAAGGCCCCCGCCTCGCGATGGCGGTAGGTGTCCTTGCCGGGATGGTCGATGTCGAACTTGTGGTGCGCATGCTTGACCACCGACACGCGCTGCCCATGCAGCCTGAGCACCGGGATCAGGCGCTCGACCAGCGTGGTCTTGCCCGAACCCGAGTACCCGGAAAAGCCGATCACCTTCATGTCGAATTCCTGTGGCCGCCGACTATGCGGCAGGCGTATGCAGATGCAGATGCGGGGAAGCCATCGCAAGGCGAGGCTTGCGGCAAGGCTCAGTCACAGTTCTGGGCGATATAGGCCTTCACGGCCTCCACATCGGCCGGGAGCTTGACCACACGCTTGGGCAGCGCCTCGATGCCTTCGAACCTGGCCGGCCGCTCCGGCTCGTGGCCCAGGGCTTCGACCAGCGTGGCGGCGAACTTGATTGGCAGCGCGGTCTCGAGCACCACCATCGGCACGCCGGCCACGAGGTGTTCGCGCGCGGCCTTGAGGCCGTCGGCCGTGTGCGGATCGACCAGCGTGGCAAAGCGCTTGTCGGTGTCGCGGATGGTGGCCAGGCGGTCGGCATGCGTGCTGCGGCTGCTCTTGAAGCCGAAGCGCTGCGCAGCCTCGCCAAAGGCGGCGTCCGCGCTCAGGTCGAAGCGGCCCTGGCCGCCCAGTTCTTCGACGAACAGCGCGCGCAACCTGGCGGCATCGCGGCCCACGAGGTCGAAGATGAATCGCTCGAAATTGCTGGCCTTGCTGATGTCCATCGACGGGCTCGACGTTTCATGCGTGTCGACCGCCGCGCGCACGCGGTAGATGCCGGTGCGGAAGAACTCGTCGAGCACGTCGTTCTCGTTGGTGGCGACCACCAGCGTCTGGATGGGCAGGCCCATCATCCGCGCCACGTGGCCCGCGCACACGTTGCCGAAGTTGCCCGACGGTACGGTGAAGCTCACCGGCTTGTCGTTGGCGGCCGTGGCCTGGAAATAGCCTGCGAAGTAGTAGACGACCTGCGCGAGCAGGCGCGCCCAGTTGATGGAATTGACGGTGCCGATGCGGTACTTGCGCTTGAAGCCGAGGTCGTTCGACACCGCCTTGACGATGTCCTGGCAGTCGTCGAACACGCCGGTGATGGCGATGTTGTGGATGTTCTCGTCCTGCAGGCTGAACATCTGCGCCTGCTGGAACGGGCTCATGCGGCCGTCGGGCGAGGTCATGAAGACGCGCACACCCTTCTTGCCGCGCATGGCGTATTCGGCGGCGCTGCCGGTGTCGCCGCTGGTGGCACCCAGGATGTTCAGCTCCGCGCCGCGGCGGGCCAGCTCGTATTCGAAGAGGTTGCCCAGGAGCTGCATCGCCATGTCCTTGAAGGCAAGCGTGGGGCCACTGGACAGAGCCTCGAGGTACACGCCGTCCTCGAGCTCGCGCAGCGGCACGATCTCTTCGGTGCCGAACACCGCGGGGGTGTAGGTCCTGGCGCAGATGGCCTTCAGGTCGGCCGGCGGAATGTCGTCGATGTAGAGCGAGAGAATCTCGAACGCCAGTTCCGCATACGGCAGGCTGCGCCACCTGGCGAGCGTGGCGGTGTCGACTTGCGGGTAGTGCTCGGGCAGATACAGCCCGCCGTCGGGCGCCAGGCCTTCAAGCAGTATTTCGCAGAAACGCTTGCGGTCCGGATGGCCGCGGGTGCTCAGGTAGTTCACGTTGCTTCTCTTGCGCCGTCCTCAGGACAGCTCTTCCTTGCGGATGCGCACGATCGGCTGCAGCACCGTGGGCAGTGCCTGCAGTTCGGCGAGCACGTCGTTCACGGTGCCTTCGCGCGCGTCGTGCGTGAGGATGATCAGGTCGGTCTGGGTCGAGCCTTCGCCGCCCACTTCGTCGGCTTCGCGCTGCAGCACCGCGTCGATGCTGATGCCTGCGGTGGCGAGCAGGCCCGTCACCTTGGCGAGCACGCCGGCCTGGTCGGCCACGCGCAGGCGCAGGTAGTAGCTGGTGACGACCTCGGTCATCGGCAGCACCTGGAGGTCGCTCATTGCATCGGGGTGGAAGGCCAGGTGCGGCACGCGGTGCGCGGCGTCGGCCGTGTGCAGGCGCGTGATGTCGACGAGGTCGGCAATCACGGCACTGGCCGTCGGCTCGCTGCCCGCGCCCTTGCCGTAGTAGAGCGTGGTGCCCACGGCATCGCCATGCACCACCACGGCGTTCATGGCGCCCTCGACGTTCGCGAGCAGCCGCTTCGACGGCACCAGCGAGGGATGCACGCGCAGCTCGATGCCCTGCGCGGTGCGCTTGGTGATGCCCAGCAGCTTGATGCGGTAGCCGAGCTGCTCGGCGTACTTGATGTCCTGCGCGGCGAGCTTGGTGATGCCTTCGATGTGCGCCTTGTCGAACTGCACCGGAATGCCGAAGGCGATCGCGCTCATCAGCGTGACCTTGTGGCCCGCGTCGACGCCCTCGATGTCGAACGTGGGGTCGGCTTCGGCGTAGCCCAGGCGCTGCGCTTCCTTGAGCACGGTCGCGAAGTCCAGGCCCTTGTCGCGCATTTCCGAAAGGATGAAATTGGTGGTGCCGTTGATGATGCCGGCCAGCCACTGGATGCTGTTGGCTGTAAGGCCTTCGCGCAGCGCCTTGATGATCGGGATGCCGCCCGCCACCGCGGCCTCGAACGCGACCATCACGCCCTTGGCGTGCGCGGCCGCGAAGATCTCGGTGCCGTGCACGGCGAGCAGCGCCTTGTTGGCCGTGACCACGTGCTTGCCGGCCGCGATGGCCTCGAGCACCAGCTGCCGCGCGATGCCGTAGCCACCGATGAGTTCGACGACGATGTCGATGTCGGGGTTGGCGATGATGGCGCGCGCGTCGCTGACCACCTCGACGCCCTCGCCCGCCACTTCGCGCGCACGCGCCTGGTCGAGGTCGGCCACCATCGTGATCTCGATGCCGCGGCCCGCACGGCGCTTGATTTCTTCCTGGTTGCGCAGCAGCACCTTGAAGGTGCCGCTGCCGACGGTGCCTGCACCGAGCAGGCCTACTTGGATGGGTTTCATTGGAAGATTCGCGTTGATGGTTTGGATGGGGTGGCAGGCGGCACGCTCACGGCGGGGCTCAGCTTGCGCGGCAGGGTCCGGTCGCCGCCGCATGCGGCGGTGCATTGCGGCGCAACGCCCCGGGCCTCTTTGCCACGCGGGCGGATTTCATGACCCGGTCTTGCTGCGCAAGCGGTACTGCTCCAGGAACCTGGCGATGCGCTGGACGGCCTCGCGCAGGTCTTCCTCGTGCGGCAGGAACACGATGCGGAAATGGTCGGGCGTGGCCCAGTTGAAGCCGGTGCCCTGCACCAGCATCACCTTGGTTTCCTTCAGCAGTTCGAGGAAGAACTGCCGGTCGTCGTCGATGGGGTACACCTTCGGATCGAGCTTGGGGAACATGTAGAGCGCGGCGCTGGGCTTGACGCAGCTCACGCCCGGAATGGCCGTGATCAGTTCGTAGGCCAGGTCGCGCTGGCGCCGCAGCCGGCCGCCCTTGCCGACCAGGTCGTTGATGCTCTGGTAGCCGCCCAGCGCAGTCTGGATCGCCCATTGGCCCGGCACGTTGGCGCACAGGCGCATGTTCGAGAGCATGGTGAGGCCCTCGATGTAGTCGCGCGCCGGTTTCTTGTCGCCCGACACCACCAGCCACCCGGCCCGGTAGCCGCAGGAACGGTAGCTCTTGGAAAGCGAATTGAAGGTGAGTGTGAGCACGTCGTTCGACAGGCTCGCGATGGCCGTGTGCCGGACGTCGTCGTAGAGCACCTTGTCGTAGACCTCGTCGGCGAAGATCACCAGCCCGTGCTCGCGCGCGATGGCCACGATGCCGCGCAGCAACTCATCGGTATACAGCGCGCCGGTCGGGTTGTTCGGGTTGATCACCACGATGCCCTTGGTGCGCGGCGTGATCTTGGCGCGGATGTCGTCCAGGTTGGGCATCCAGCCGTTGTCCTCGTCGCAGAGGTAGTGCACCGGCTTGCCGCCCGACAGGCTGGTCACGGCGGTCCACAGCGGGTAGTCGGGCGCCGGAAGCAGCATTTCGTCGCCGTCGTTCAGGAGCGCGTTGGTCGCCATGGCGATGAGTTCGCTGGCGCCGTTGCCCAGGTAGATGTCGTCGAGCGTGACGCCGGCAATCCCCTGCTTCTGCGTCTCGTGCATCACGGCCTTGCGCGCCGCGAAGATGCCCTTGCTGTCCGAGTAGCCCGCCGAGCCCGGCAGGTTGCGGATCATGTCCTGCTGGACTTCCTCTGGCGCATCGAAGCCGAACACCGCGAGGTTGCCGATGTTGAGCTTGATGATCTTCTGGCCCTCTTCCTCCATCCGCTGGGCGGCCTCCATGATGGGGCCGCGGATGTCGTAGAGCACGTTGGCCAGCTTGGCCGATTTCTTGAACTGCTTCAAAGGGCCCTCCCGGGCGCGGGTTACTCGATGTCGAAAGGCCCTGGAGGGCCTCGTGTCACTGGGGAAAACCTATAATTTGACCACAGTTCCCAGTGCCCCGATGAAGCTCCAGCCCGACAAATCCGACGTCCAGTCCCTTACCGCCCACGGCCCCGGCTGGGTCGCGATCAACAACGAAAAGGTCGAGGGCAGCGTGGTGGTGGGCTCGCGCGGCGAACGCTTTGCGTGGGACTGCACCCGTTTCGACCAGCTGGGGCCCGAGCATTTCGCCCAGCTGGCGTCGCTGGGCGCGGAACTGATCATTTTCGGCAGCGGGACCCGCATCCGCTTTCCGCAAGCGGCGTGGCTCCAGCCCCTCATGGCCAAGCGCACCGGTGTGGAGACCATGGACACCCCGGCAGCCTGCCGCACCTACAACATCCTGGCCGGCGAAGGCCGCCACGTGATCGCCGCCCTGCTGGTCGAACCACCCCAGGTTGGCTGAGGGGGAGGTTTTCGGGGTAAAATACCGGGTTGCGAACAGGCCTGCTGCCCTCAGTTAGCAACGACCAATCCTCCATTTCGTCGAGTGTGCCTCAAAGCGCCCGATCCAATGGAAACCAACGGAGAAAACAAGATTCATGGCGATCGTTGTCAACAAACCCATTCCTGAATTCGACGCCAACGCCACGGGTGGCCTGAAAGTCTCGAATACCTCGCATCTCGGCCACGTGCTGGTCATGTATTTTTACCCGAAAGATAACACTCCGGGTTGCACGACCGAAGCCATGCAGTTTCGCGATCGCTACAAGGACTTCGAAAAGGCCGGTGCCACGGTGTTCGGCGTGTCCCGCGACAACATGAAGTCGCACGACGAGTTCAAGGCCAAGCTCGAGCTGCCGTTCGAACTCATCGCCGACACGGAAGAAAAAATGTGCCACATGTTCGGCGTGGTCAAGAACAAGATCATGTACGGCAAGAAGGTCAAGGGCATCGAGCGCAGCACCTTCCTGATCGGCGCCGACGGCATCCTGAAGGCCGAATGGCGCGGGCTCAAGGTCCCCGGCCATGTCGACGACGTGCTGAAGGCCGTCAAGGCGCTCAAGAAGGCCGCCTGACCGTTACAAGAAGCGCGGTCTGTGCGCTTTTGCTTCAGGCCGTGGGAATTGCCCAACGGACGGTGCAAACAGCGCAAGACGCGCCGCTGCGGGTGTGCATAATGGCCTCATGCCGTTGAGCTCCACGACCGCATCCCCCGAACAAAGCCGCCTTGGTCTACAGGCGGCTTTTTCGTTTTCTGGTTTCCACTTCCTGCGAGCGACCTGACACATGCCACTGCCCCCCGCCCCCACGAAACGCGCCGCATTGCTCTCGCCGGATGCGCACGATGCACCCGCCCGCTCCTCTCACCGGGGCTCGCGCCGCTCGGGCGAATCGCGTGCCGATTCGGCTTCCCCGAGCGGCTCGCAGCCGCTCGAACTGTTCGACCGGAATACCGCCGAGGCGGCAGGCGGCAGCGGCGAGGCCGCACCTTCGGCCCGCGGCAGGTCGAAACCCGCTCCTTCCCGCAACCCGGAGCGCAACCCCGAACGCGGCAATGACCGCAACCACGAGCAGCGCCCCGCAGCCCGCGGCGAACCCGAGGCGCCGCCTGCTGTCTACGTGCCCGCGCCTTCGCCTGTGGCGGCGCCGCAGGTTCCGACCCGTTCCAAGCGCGCCAAGTCGAACGGCGCCGCCAAGCTGTTCGTGCTCGACACGAACGTGCTGCTGCACGACCCGATGTGCCTGTTCCGCTTCGAGGAACACGACATCTTCCTGCCGATGATCGTGCTGGAGGAACTGGACGGCCACAAGAAGGGCACCACCGAAGTGGCGCGCAACGGCCGCCAGACCAGCCGCACGCTGGATGCGCTGGCCGGCACGCAGGACGCCGACATCGCCAAGGGCCTGAAGCTCGACACCACGGGGCACCGCGAGGCTGGCGGAAAGCTGTTCTTCCAGACCGAGCCGCTGGACTACTCGCTGCCGGTCAGCCTGCCCCAGGGCAAGGCCGACAACCAGATCCTGGGCGTGGTGCAGGCGCTGCGCGACCTCTATGCCAAGGACCAGCCCGGGCGTGCGAAGCAGGAGGTGGTGCTGGTGTCCAAGGACATCAACATGCGCGTCAAGGCGCGCGCCCTCGGCCTTGCCGCCGACGACTACCAGAACGACAAGACGCTGGAAGACGGCGACCTGCTCTATGCGGGCTCGCTCGCGCTGCCGCCCGACTTCTGGACCCGCCAGAGCAAGACGGTCGAAAGCTGGCAGAGCGGCAGCAACACTTTCTATCGCGTCAGCGGGCCGCTGGTGCCCAACCTGTACATCAACCAGTTCGTCTATTTCGAGGCGCCCGGCGAGCCGAGCATGTATGCGCGCGTCACCGAGATCCGCGACAAGACCGCCGTCTTCAAGACCTTGAAGGACTACAGCTCGGGCAAGAACGCCGTGTGGGGCGTGAACACGCGCAACCGCGAGCAGAACTTCGCGATGAACCTGCTCATGGACCCCGAGGTCGACTTCGTCACGCTCACCGGCACCGCCGGCACTGGCAAGACGCTGATGGCGCTGGCCTCGGGCCTGACGCAGGTGCTCGACGACCGGCGCTACACCGAGATCATCATGACCCGGGCCACCGTGAGCGTGGGCGAGGACATCGGCTTTTTGCCCGGCACCGAGGAAGAAAAGATGGGCCCCTGGATGGGCGCGCTCGACGACAACCTCGAGTTCCTCGCCAAGGGCGACGGCGGCGGCGCCGGCGAATGGGGCCGCGCGGCCACCAACGAGCTGATCCGCAGCCGCATCAAGGTCAAGAGCATGAACTTCATGCGCGGGCGCACCTTCCTGAACAAGTACGTGATCATCGACGAAGCGCAGAACCTGACGCCCAAGCAGATGAAGACGCTGATCACCCGGGCCGGCCCGGGGACCAAGATCATCTGCATGGGCAACCTCGCGCAGATCGACACGCCCTACCTGACCGAAGGCTCCTCGGGCCTGACCTTCGCGGTCGACAAGTTCAAGGGCTGGCCGCACGGCGGGCACATCACGCTGGCGCGCGGCGAACGCTCGCGCCTGGCCGACTTCGCGAGCGACGTGCTCTAGGCGCTTCGTCCGCCCCGATCGGGCCCGCGATGCTCCGCCGAGCATCGCGGGCTTTTTTCTTGCCCGTCGTGACAGGCTCCTGACAAGACGTTGTCAGGAGGCGGTCCGCACCATCGAGGCTCCTTCAACAACAACGAAAGAGAGTCCTTCATGCAAAACGCCATCAGCTGGTTCGAGATTCCCGTCGCCGACCTCGACCGCGCGCAGGCTTTCTACGAGACCGTGCTCGGCCGCAAGCTGCGCCGCGAGACCTTTGGCAGCGAGACGCTGGCCGTGTTCCCCTACGACGACCCGGCCACGGGCGGCGCCCTCCAGGCCGGCGCGAACGCCAGCGCACGCGCCGGCAGCGGCATCCGCATCTACCTGGACTGCATGCCCAGCATCGATGCCGTGCTCGCGCGCGTCGAGAAAGCAGGTGGCCAGATCGTCGAGCCGAAGTCCGCACTGCCGCCCGGCATGGGCTTCATCGCGCATCTGCGCGACACCGAGGGCAACGAAGTCGGCCTTCACGCCCTGGAGTGAACCGCAATGGCACAGCGCAACTGGATCGCCGTTGCCAGCGCCGAGCACGCCCGGCGCGGGCGCGACCACAAGCCGCTCGGCTTCATGCAGGTCGGCCATGGCAAGCTGGGGCCGCTCAAGCGCGTTGCAGCCGGCGACCGCGTGGCCTACTACGCGCCGGCCACGGTGTTCGGCGGCACGGACAAGCTGCAGAGCTTCGTGTCGATCGGCATCGCGCAACCTGGCGAGCCTTACGAATTCGATATGGGCGGGGGCTTCATCCCCTGGCGCCGCGACGTGGCCTACGCGCCTTCGCGCGAGGCGCCCATCGCTCCATTGATCGAGCACCTTGCCTTCGTCGAGAACCCGAGCCAATGGGGCTACAAGTTCCGCTTCGGCATGTTCGAAGTCAGCGATGCCGACATGATGCTGATCGCTCGAACCATGAAAGCCGACCTGAAGGCGCTCGCGCTTTGAGCGCCACAATCCCGACATCACCCATGCAGAAGACACACCCGATGGACCCCGTCCGCCAGCATCATGGCGCTTTCCACGTCGCCGGCCTCACCGGCCGAACGACCAACCGCGCGGAGGACGATCCCGCGACCGCCCGCATCGGCGCGCTGTGGAATCGCTTCTTCGGCGAAGAGACCTACCGGTCGACGCCCGATCGCACAAGCGACGCCCGTATCTTCGGTGTCTATTCCAGCTACGAATCCGATGCTGATGGCGCCTTCGACGTGACGGTAGGCGTGGCCGTCGCGGATGCAAGGGGCAGCGTAGCCATCGAGCCCGGCGACTACCTCGTCTTCGAGGGCCAGGGTGAAATGCCGCAGATGGTGGTCGCCACCTGGGAGCGCATCTGGCAGTATTTCGAGGCGCACCCGGAAATCACGCGCCGCTACCGCAGCGATTTCGAAGCCTACGAGGGGCCGGACAAGGTGGCGATCCACATCGGAGTTTCATGAGTACACCCCAGGGCTGGCCCCGCGAGGTCGCACCAAAATTGCAAGGAGCGCGCTGATGCGCCGCGCCGACCGCCTCTTCCAGCTCGTGCAGCTGATCCGCGGCCGCCGGCTCACCACGGCCGCCTTCCTCGCGCAGCGCCTGGAAGTGTCGGAGCGCACGGTGTATCGCGACGTGGCCGACCTGCAGCACCAGGGCGTACCGATCGAAGGCGAAGCCGGCGTGGGCTACCGGCTCGGCGCGGGCTTCGAGCTGCCGCCGCTGATGTTCACGCAGGAGGAGGCTTCAGCGCTCGTGGCTGCGGCACGGCTGGCGCAGAGCTGGGTCGATCCGGCGCTGGCACGCAACATCGAAACCGGGCTGGGCAAGATCCTCTCGGTCCTGCCCGCGGCGGCCCGCGTCTCGGCGGAAGCACTGGCGCTCTATGCGCCCGCGCTGGGCCTGGACGATGCCATGCGCAATCGGCTCCAGACCTTGCGTGAGGCCGTGGAGGCACGCCAGAAGCTGCGCCTCAGCTACCGTGACGTGTCGGGCGATGCCAGTGAACGCACCGTGCGCCCGCTCGGCTGCTTCTACTGGGGCAAGGTCTGGACGCTGTCTACCTGGTGCGAACTGCGCAGCGACTTTCGCGGTTTTCGCATCGACCGCATGGACGCGGTCGAGGTGCTGCCAGAGCGCTTTCGCGACGAAGCGGGCAAGACGCTGGCCGACATGCTGCGCCAGGTGAAGGCCCGCTCGGCGGAAGCAAAGCGGCTCGAGCAGCAACCACAATAGCCGGGCAGCGTCAGTAGTCGTCGCTGCTGCCGTAGCTGGCCATGTTCTCGAACTTGGTGAGCGGCTTCAGGAAGGTCAGCTTGACGGTGCCCGTGGGACCGTTGCGGTGCTTGCTGATGATCACCTCGGCGACGCCCGGCTCCTTGCTGTTCTTGTCGTAGTAGTCGTCGCGGTAGATGAACATGATGATGTCCGCGTCCTGCTCGATGGCGCCGGATTCGCGCAGGTCGCTCATCATGGGACGCTTGTCGGTGCGGCTTTCAACGCCGCGGCTCAACTGCGACAGCGCGATCACCGGGCACTTGAGCTCCTTGGCGAGCATCTTCAGGCCCCGCGAAATTTCGCCCACCGCTGTGGCGCGGTTTTCGTCGTTCATGCTGGTCGACACGCTCATGAGCTGCAGGTAGTCGACCACGATGAGCCCCAGCCGCCCGTACTGGCGCGCGAGGCGGCGCGCGTTGGCGCGCAGCTCGCTGGTGGTGAGGCCCGGCGTCTCGTCGATGTGCAGCGACACATTGCGCAGCTTCTCGATCGCCTCGGTCAGGCGCGGCCACTCTTCGTCGCTGAGCTTGCCGGTACGCAGGTGCCCCTGGTCGATGCGGCCGATGGAGCCGACGATACGCACCGCGAGCTGCGAAGCGCCCATTTCCATCGAGAAGACCGCCACCGGCAACCCTTCGTTGAGCGCCACGTGCTCGGCGATGTTGATGGCCAGCGAGGTCTTGCCCATGGAGGGACGCGCCGCCAGCACGATCATGTCGCCCGGCTGCAGGCCCGAGGTCATCTTGTCGAACTCGTAGAAGCCGGTGCGCACGCCGGTGATGTCGTTCGGGTTCTCCGCCATCTCCGTCACGCGGTCGAGCAGTTCGACCACCAGGGCATCCATGCTCTGGAAGCCCTGCTTCATCCGCGTGCCTTCTTCGCCGATGTTGAAGATCTTCTGCTCGGCCTCGTCCAGGATCTTGTCGACCGACTTGCCTTGCGTGTTGAAGGCGTTGGTCGCGATCTCGTCGCTCGCGGACACGAGCTTGCGCAGGATCGAGCGCTCGCGCACGATCTCCGCGTAGCGTCGGATGTTGCTTGCGCTCGGCACGTACTGCGCGAGCGAGTTCAGGTACACCAGGCCCCCGATTTCCTCCGCCTTGCCAAGGCCCTGCAGCTGCTCGTACACGGTGATCACGTCGGCCGGCTTGCTGGCATTGATCAGCCCCCCGATGGCCGCGTAGATCAGCTTGTGCTCATGGCGGTAGAAGTCGCCGTCCACCAGCAGGTCGCCCATGCGGTCCCACGCGCCGTTGTCGAGCAGCAGCCCGCCGAGCACGCTCGATTCGGCCTCGATCGAGTGAGGCGGAATGCGAAGCTTGCCGACCTGGCGATCGGCCGACGGGTCGTTGTCGGCATAGGAGAAAACGGCGGACATGGGACCTTGATGAGTGAACGGGGATGCTACGCGCGCCGGGGCTGCGGCGCTACGCATAACTCTGTGAACGTGCTGTGCAAAACCCTGTGGACAGCCACTGGACAAAAGCGGCGGCCAAAAGACAAAAGCCGCCCGGAGGCGGCTTTTGTGGCAGCGCACCAGGCGCTGTGGGCGGTCAGGCGGTTTCGCCGTAGACCGTGACGGTGATGTCGACCACCACGTCGGTGTGCAGCGCAACGCTCACGGTGCTGTCGCCGACGACCTTGATCGGGCCGTTGGGCAGGCGCACTTGCGACTTGGCAACCTTGTAGCCCTGCTTGCCGAGTTCTTCGGCGATGTCGCCGTTGGTGACCGAGCCGAACAGGCGGCCGTCGACGCCGGCCTTTTGGGTCAGCTTGACGGTCGTGCCACCGAGCTTCTCGCCTTGGGCTTGCATTTCGGCCAGCTTGGCGGCCGCAGCCTTTTCGAGTTCGACGCGCTTGGCTTCGAATTCGGCCTTGTTGGCGGCGGTGGCGCGGCGGGCGCGGCCCGTCGGGATCAGGAAGTTGCGGGCGTAGCCGTCCTTGACCTTGACGATATCGCCCAGGGCACCGACGTTCAGAACCTTGTCCAGAAGAATGATTTGCATGGTGACGGCTCCTTAGACGCGGTGCTGGTCGCTGTACGGCACCATCGCGAGGAAGCGTGCGCGCTTGATCGCGGTGTTGAGCTGGCGCTGGTAGATCGCGCGCGTGCCGGTCAGGCGTGCGGGGATGATCTTGCCGTTTTCGCTGATGAAGTCACGCAGCGTGTCGATGTCCTTGTAGTCGATTTCCTCGACGCCAGCGACGGTGAAACGGCAGAAGCGCTTGCGCTTGAACAGCAGCGACTGGGTGTTGCGCTTCGGGCGCTTGTCTTTGTTGAATTTCTTGAACGTGGCCATTTGGGGACCTCTTGTCGAAAATTAATCTTGCTGAAAATCCTGGATGTGCAGGACCGGATGCTTGCCGTTGCCCGGTGTCGCGAGAAATCCCTGAAAACGCCAGAGGCTTCCCATCGACTGCGTTGCGAGCCGTTCGGCGATGGCGCCGAAGGCAACGGCCTTGAGGGCCGTCTTCACCTGCCTGGACTTTCCTGCCTCCTGGAGCGTCGATTCGTGTTCGAGCTTCAGGTCGATGGCGGGAAGGCCGGCGGGCGTGTATCGCAAGGCTCCGAGTTCGGCAACAGAGGCGGTCAGCACAAGCTGATTGACCCCGGTTGCCGCAGCAGCGGCAGCGGTCACGCCATCAGCTGTTGTTGGCGGCGTATTCGGCCTGCTGGGCCTTGCGTGCTTCTTCGCGCTCGACCGTCTTCATCATCGACGAAGGACCGGTTTCGGCCTTCTTCTTCTGGACGGTGAGGTGGCGCAGCACGGCGTCGTTGAACTTGAACGCGTGTTCGAGTTCGCCCATCACGGTTTGCTCTGCTTCAATGTTGACGCACAGGTAGTGCGCCTTGTTGAGCTTGTTGATCTGGTAGGCCAGCTGGCGGCGGCCCCAGTCTTCAACGCGGTGGATCTTGCCACCGCCGGCCGTGATGAGGCCCTTGTAGCGCTCCAGCATGGCCGGAACTTGTTCGCTCTGATCCGGGTGGATCAGCAAAATGATTTCGTAGTGACGCATGGCACTCCTTGTGGATTCTTCCGTAGAAGAGGAAAAGCCACCTGCAGCGTCGGGCGCAGTGTGGCAAGGCAAAGCCGGCTATTGTAGCACGGCTGGTGCAATGCTTGTCCAGCTCAGTCGTTGAGCGCCTTGTCGAGGGCGGCTGCCTTCTCGGGGCCCACGGCGGCGCGGATCTTGGGTGCCAGCGCGGCCAGGTCGTCGTAGCTGCCGGTGCCCTCGACCTGCAGGTTGAGCCGGAAGCCCTTCAGTCCGAGGGCGCCCGTCAACTGGGTCGCGATCGGATAGGCGTCCTTGTAGCGCTGCTGCTTGCTGCGCCCTGAGGGAGCGGCCGCAGGCGGCACGGTCTCGGCCGGCTTTGGCTCGGGTGCCGACACTGGCGCAGCGGGTGCGCTGCCACCCGCCGGCGTGTCGACTGCCGGCACTGGGACGGGGGCCTTGCTGCCCGCCGCCGGTCCGAGCAGGCCCAGCGTGACCAGTTGATCGACCTCCTCCCGCGCGATGCCTGTTCCGGCAATCACCTCGTCGATCGAGCGCTTGCCGTCGAACAGGATGAACGCGGTACGCTGGCGCGGCGAGAGGGGTACCGAGCGATCTTTGAGAACCTGCTGTCCGGCGTCTGTCTTGACAAGAATCATGATGGTTTCTTCCGCAATATGCCGGCGGGCGCAGCCACGAGCGGTTTTCGCCATGCGCATTCCGCAAGCGGCCGAGCCAGCCCTGTGAGCTTACAGGTCTGACACGAGTAACACATTCTGATTCATTTCAGCTGACGGCGAGGCAGGAATTTCCCGGTGGCTGTCGCGCGACAGGGGCGCAGCGCGCCCCTGCGCCGTTCAACGCTTGGCGAGCTGCTGCCAGGTATCGATCACGCTGTCGGGGTTGAGCGAAATCGATTCGATGCCCTGCTCCGCCAGCCAGAGCGCAAAGTCGGGATGGTCGCTGGGGCCTTGGCCGCAGATGCCCACGTACTTGCCCTCGGCCTTGCAGGCCTTGATGACACGGCTCAGCAGCGCCTTGATGGCGGGGTCGCGCTCGTCGAAGTCGGCAGCCAGCAGCTCGAGGCCGGAGTCGCGGTCCAGGCCGAGCGTGAGCTGGGTCAGGTCGTTCGAGCCGATCGAGAAACCGTCGAAGAACTTCAGGAACTCCTCGGGCAGGATCGCGTTGCTCGGCACCTCGCACATCATGATCAGCTTGAGCTCGTTCTCGCCGCGCTTCAGGCCGTGCTCGCCCAGCAGCGTGGTCACGCGTTCGGCCTGGCCGAGGGTGCGCACGAAGGGCACCATGATCTGCACGTTGACCAGGCCCATGTCGTTGCGCACGCGCTTCAGCGCCTCGCATTCCATGGCGAAGGCTTCGCCGAAATCCTTGCTCAGGTAGCGCGCCGCACCGCGGAAGCCGAGCATGGGGTTTTCTTCTTCCGGCTCGTAGCGGCTGCCGCCGATCAGCTTGCGGTACTCGTTCGACTTGAAGTCGGACAGGCGCACGATGACCTTCTTGGGCCAGAACGCTGCCGCAATGGTCGCGATGCCTTCGGCCACCTTGTCGACATAGAAGGCGCGCGGCGAGGCGTGGCCGCGGGCCACCGACTCGACGGCTTTCTTCAGGTCGTTGTCGACGTTCGGATAGTCGAGGATCGCCTTCGGGTGCACGCCGATGTTGTTGTTGATGATGAATTCGAGCCGCGCCAGGCCCACGCCGTGGTTCGGCAGCTGCGCAAAGTCGAAGGCGAGCTGCGGGTTGCCCACGTTCATCATCAACTGGATGTCGATCTCGGGCATCACGCCGCGCTGCACTTCGGTGACCTCGGTCTCGAGCAGGCCGTCGTAGATGAAGCCGGTGTCGCCTTCGGCGCAGCTCACGGTCACCAGCGTGCCTTCCTTCAGCAGGTCGGTGGCGTCGCCGCAGCCCACCACGGCGGGAATGCCGAGCTCGCGCGCAATGATGGCCGCGTGGCAGGTGCGCCCGCCGCGGTTGGTGACGATGGCGGCGGCGCGCTTCATCACCGGCTCCCAGTTGGGGTCGGTCATGTCGGTGACGAGCACGTCGCCGGCCTGCACCTTGTCCATCTCGCTGATGTTGTGCACGAGACGCACGGGGCCGGTGCCGATCTTCTGGCCGATGGCGCGGCCTTCGGCCAGCACGGCGCCTTTGCCCAACAGCTTGTAGCGCTGCTCGGCCTTGCCCTGCTGCTGGCTCTTCACGGTCTCGGGACGGGCCTGCAGGATGTAGAGCTGGCCATCGGTGCCGTCCTTGCCCCACTCGATGTCCATCGGCCGGCCGTAGTGCTCCTCGATCACCAGCGCGTACCTGGCGAGCTGCTCCACGTCGGCGTCGCTGAGCGAATAGCGGTTGCGCTGCTCGGTCTTGACGTCGGTGGTCTTGACCAGCTTGCCGCTGGCCTTCTTCTCTTCGGGCGTGGCGAACTCCATCTGGATCAGCTTGGAGCCCAGGTTGCGGCGGATCACCGCGCGCTTGCCGGCGCGCAGCGTAGGCTTGTGCACATAGAACTCGTCGGGGTTCACGGCGCCCTGCACCACCGTCTCGCCCAGCCCGTAGCTGGAGGTGATGAACACCACGTCTTCGAAGCCCGACTCGGTGTCGATGGTGAACATCACGCCCGCTGCACCGAGATCGGAACGGACCATGCGCTGCACTCCGGCCGAGAGCGCCACCACGTCGTGGGCAAAGCCCTTGTGCACGCGATAGCTGATGGCGCGGTCGTTGTAGAGCGATGCGAAGACTTCCTTCATCTTGTGCAGCACGTCGTCGATGCCGACCACGTTGAGGAAGGTCTCCTGCTGGCCGGCAAAGGAAGCGTCGGGCAGGTCTTCGGCGGTGGCCGACGAGCGCACGGCGAACGAGGCGGCCGGATTGCCTTCGCTCAGCTTCGCGAACGCCTCGGCGATGGCTTTCTGCAGGTCGGCCGGAAACGGCTGGGCCTCGACCATGGCGCGGATCTCTGCGCCGGCCACGGCCAGCGCCCGCACGTCTTCGGTGTCCAGCGCGGCGAGCCGCTTGCTGATCTTGTCGGCCAGCCCGTCGTGCGCCAGGAACTGGCGAAAGGCGTGCGCCGTGGTCGCGAAGCCCGTGGGCACCCGCACGCCCTCAGGCAGCTGCGAGATCATTTCGCCGAGGCTGGCGTTCTTGCCGCCGACCGACTCGACGTCGGTCATCCTCAGGTTTTCAAACGGTACGACCAGGGCGGTCGCGTCGAAAAGTGCAGACATGGGAAAGCTCCAGAAGTTGAAACCGGTGCTGCATGCAGGCGGCGCGGCACGATCGTTGTCGTTGCTTTGGGTGCGGGCGCGGCGTGCATGGAAAGAATTAGGGCAAGGGAAAGCGGATTCCCGATAATGGCCCGGATTGTAGGCGTGGCGAGGTTGCACGCGCCGCAGGACAAGGCCGCAAGAGCTACACCATGCACACACGCACCGTTTTCTTCATTTCCGACGGCACCGGCATCACCGCCGAAACTTTCGGTAACGCCGTGCTCGCGCAGTTCGAGATGAAGCCGCGCCATGTCCGGCTGCCGTTCACCGATACCGTCGACAAGGCGCACCAGGCCGTGCGGCAGATCAATCACACGGCCGAGCTGGAGGGCGTTCGCCCCATCGTCTTCACCACGCTGGCCAACATGGAGGTGCTCGAAGTCATCGAGACCGGCTGCAAGGGCATGCTGCTCGACATGTTCGGCACCTTCGTGCGGCCGCTGGAAATCGAGCTGGCGGTGAAGTCGAACCATCGGATCGGCCGCTTCAGCGACGTCAGCAAGAGCAAGGAATACGACGCCCGCATCGCGGCCATCGACTTCAGCCTGGCCCATGACGACGGCCAGAGCAACCGCGACCTCGAAGGCGCCGACGTGATCCTGGTGGGGGTGAGCCGCAGCGGCAAGACCCCCACGTCGCTCTACCTGGCCATGCAGCACGGGCTGAAGGCGGCCAACTATCCGCTGATCCCGGAAGATTTCGACCGCCGGCAGCTGCCTCCGGCGCTCATGCCGCACCGCAAGAAGATCTTCGGGCTCACGATCCAGCCCGAGCGGCTGAGCCAGATCCGCAACGAGCGCCGGCCCGACTCGCGCTACGCCAGCCTGGAGAACTGCCGCCACGAGGTGAGCGAGGCCGAGGCGATGATGCGCCGCGCGGGCATCCGGTGGCTTTCGACGACGACCAAGTCGATCGAGGAAATCGCCACGACCATCCTGCAGGAGCTCAAGCCGGAGCGGCTGGTCTACTGAACCCGCCGCCCGGCCTGCCCGCCGCTGCTGGGCTTCAGGCGGCAGCCTGCTCGGCCGGGGCCGAGGTCCGGATCAGGTGATCGAACGCACCCAGCGCCGCCTTCGCGCCATCGCCGGCCGCGATGATGATCTGCTTGAACGGCACCGTGGTCACGTCGCCGGCCGCAAACACGCCCGGCACCGAGGTCTGCCCCCTGGCATCGACCACGATCTCGCCATGCTTCGTGAGTTCAACCACGCCCTTGAGCCAGTCGGTGTTGGGCACCAGGCCGATCTGGATGAACACGCCTTCGAGCTCGACCTTCTTCAGCTCGCCCGTCGCGCGGTCCTTGTAGACCAGGCCGTTCACCTTCTGGTCGCCGGTGATCTCCGTGGTCTGCGCGTTGGTGAACACGTCGACGTTCTGGAGGCTCTTGAGCTTGCGCTGCAGCACGGCGTCGGCGCGCAGCGCAGTGTCGAACTCGATCAGCGTGACATGGCCGACGATGCCCGCGAGGTCGATGGCCGCTTCGACGCCCGAGTTGCCGCCGCCGATCACGGCCACGCGCTTGCCCTTGAACAGCGGCCCGTCGCAGTGCGGGCAGTAGGCCACGCCCTTGTTCTTGAACTCGTGCTCGCCGGGCACGTTGATGTTGCGCCAGCGGGCGCCGGTCGAGATGATGATCGACTTGCTCTTGAGCGAAGCGCCGCTTTCGAGCTGCACCTCGATCAGGTCCTTGCCCGGTACCAGCGCCTTGGCGCGCTGCAGGTTCATGATGTCGACGTCGTAGTCGCGCACGTGCTCCTCGAGCGCATGGGCGAACTTGGGCCCCTCGGTTTCCTTGATGGAAATGAAGTTCTCGATGCCCAGCGTGTCCAGCACCTGCCCGCCAAAGCGCTCCGAAGCCACGCCGGTGCGGATGCCCTTGCGCGCCGCATACACGGCCGCCGCGGCACCGGCGGGGCCACCGCCGACGATCAGCACGTCGAACGGGTCCTTGGCGGCGATCTTCTGCGCCTCGCGCTCTACGCCGCTGGTGTCGATCTTCGCAAGGATTTCTTCCAGGCTCATGCGGCCCTGGCCAAACTCCGTGCCGTTCAGGAACACGGTCGGCACGGCCATGATCTGGCGTTCCTTGACCTCGTCCTGGAAGGTGCCGCCCTCGATCATCGTGGTGCGGATGCGCGGGTTCTGGATCGCCATCAGGTTCAGCGCCTGAACCACGTCGGGGCAGTTGTGGCAGGTGAGCGAAACGTAGATCTCGAACTCGAAATCGCCGTCGAGCGCGCGGATCTGGTCGAGCACCGCCTGCTCGACCTTGGGCGGATAACCGCCGATCTGCAGCAGCGCCAGGATCAGCGACGTGAATTCATGGCCCATCGGCAGGCCGGCAAAACGCGGGCCGTGGTTCTCGCTCGGGCGGTTGACCGAGAAGGAAGGCTTGCGATGGTTGTCGTCGCGGCTTTCGGTCAGCTTAACCAGCGGCGACGCTTCGGCAACGTCCTTCAGGAGCGACAGCATCTCGCCCGAGGCCTTGCTGTCGTCGAGCGAGGCGACGATCTCGATCGGCTGGGTGGCGCGTTCGAGGTAACTCTTCAACTGGGTTTGGTGCTGGCGTCGAGCATGACGGACTCTCTTTCGATATCTTAAAACTATCAACTGGGAACAAAAAAGCCCGGGGCCTCGTGAGCGCCCGGGCTTTCGCGCGGGACGCTTAGATCTTGCCGACGAGGTCGAACGACGGTGCAATGGTCTTGTCGCCCTCATTCCACTTGGCCGGGCAGACTTCGTTCGGATGGGCGGCGGTATAGACCGCTGCCTTCAGCTTGCGCAGGGTTTCCTTGACGTCGCGGGCAATTTCGTTGGAGTGCACTTCGGCGGTCTTGATGATGCCCTCGGGGTTGATGACGAAAGTGCCGCGCAGCGCCAGGCCTTCTTCGGGGATGTGCACACCGAAGGCGTTGGTCAGCGTGTGCGTGGGGTCGCCCACCAGCGGGAACTTGGCCTTGCCGACTGCGGGCGAGGTGTCGTGCCAGACCTTGTGCGAGAAGTGCGTGTCGGTGGTCACGATGTAGACCTCGGCACCCAGTTTCTGGAACTCGGGGTAGTTGTCGGCCGCGTCCTCGACTTCGGTCGGGCAGTTGAACGTGAAGGCTGCGGGCATGAAGATCAGCACGGACCATTTGCCCTTGAGCGTCTCGTCGGACACGTCGATGAACTTGCCATTCAGGTAGGCCTGGGTCTTGAAGGGTTGGACTTGGGTGTTGATCAGGGACATGGTGATTCCTTGGATGCTGCAGGTGGACAAAAATAAGTGCGAGCCATGAGTATACCTACCATATAGGACAAATTCATAGTAAAGAACTATCGAATGTATCGCCGAGGTCTATGAAAGACAAGGCCGTGCTTGCGTCACGCGATGCTCGAATACGAACGTGTATCACCATCAAACGCATGCAGACCGTTGCAGCATGGGTTTGCTTGCAACTGCTCGCCTGCCCCTCTCACAATCCCTACTTTGAGAACAAGGAAAAAACATGAAGGGCGACCCCAAGGTCATCGAACATCTGCAGGCGCAGCTCAAGAATGAGCTCACCGCAATCAACCAGTACTTCCTGCACTACCGCATGCTCAAGCACTGGGGCCTGGACAAGCTGGCCAAGAAGGAATACGAGGAATCGATCGGCGAAATGAAGCACGCCGACAAGCTGATGGACCGCATCTTCATGCTCGACGGCCTGCCGAACCTGCAAGACCTGGGCAAGCTGAACATCGGTGAAGACGTGCCCGAACTGCTGGGCTGCGACCTGGGCGCCGAAACCGGCGCCCAAGCCACCATCAAGGACGGCATCGCCTACTGCGAAACGGTGCGCGACTACGTCTCACGCGACCTGCTGCAGGAAATCCTGGACGACACGGAAGAGCACATCGACTTCCTGGAAACGCAGATCGAGCTGATCGACAAGGTCGGCCTGCAGAACTACCTGCAATCGCAAATGGGCGAACTCGGCTGATCGGCGAGCCGGGCGGCCGGCGTCAGTCGACGTCGCCCGGCGACTTGGCGCGCTTGCGCCCGCTGACCATGGCGGCCACCAGGTTCTCCCTGTGCCGCCAGCTCGTGAAGACGACGCCGGCCACATGCAGCGCAATCAGCGCCACCAGCATCCAGGCCAATGTGCGGTGAAGCCATTCCACCCACGCCAGTCCCCAGAACATGTCGAGCGAATACATCCACCCCGTCACGCCGACGACAGCCACCGTCGCCAAGAGCGCAAGCACCATCCAGCCGCCCAGCGGGTTGTGGCCCAGGTAGCGCTTTTCGCGCCCGTCAAATACTTCGGCCGCATAGCGCACCACCGCGGGGGGAGATCGCACGAACTGGCGAAAGCGCGCATAGTGCCCGCCGAGCCCGCCACCGACGCAGCGGCCGGCGACCAAAGCCAGTGCTGCGTAGCCTGCCCACTCATGCTGGCGCAGCAGCGCCTCGCCGCTGAACCATGCCACGGCAATGGCGGCCACCAGCGCCCAATGGGTCGCACGCAGCCAAAGCGCCCAGACCGGCGTCGATGGACGCCCGGAAGCCGCAGGCACCGAGCCGATCCTCAGGACGGCTGCTTCACCTGCCCGACCTTCTCGAAGGTCTTGGGGTCGAAGAACACTTCGGCGCGCTGCCCTTTCTCGTCGAAGCCGTAGACCTCGTAGCAGCCGTTGAAGTTCTTTATCTGGCGGACCTTCCAGCCTTCGGAGGTCAGCTTGCGCTGCAGTTCCATCTGCGGGCGCATTTCCTCCTTGGGGACCGGCGCGCACTTGACCGCGTCGTGCTCGACGAACTGGGCCGATGCGGATGCCGACCAGAGGACCGCGGATGCGGCCGCGAGGCAAAGAAGTGACTTGTTCATGAATGAATCTCCTGGCGTTGCAGGCGCCACGCCGCGGCTCAGACGTCGAGCCACATGCGCAGCAGGTTGTGATAAGTGCTGGTGAGGCCGATCACGCCCGGATCGGTCTCGCCATATTGGCTGCGCAGATGGCGCAGGTGGTTGTCCATCTCGAACAGCAGGCGGCGCTGCTCGTCGCTGCGCACCATGCTCTGGATCCAGAAATAGCTCGCGATCCGGAAGCCGCGCGTCACCGGCAGCACCCGGTGAACGCTGGTGCCCGGATAGAGCACCATGTCGCCGGCTGCGAGCTTGACGCGCTGGGTGCCGAAGGTGTCCTCGATCACGAGTTCGCCGCCATCGTATTCGTCGGGTCCGGCCAGGAACACGGTGCAGGAAATGTCGGTCCGGACCCGGCCCGTGCCGTCGCGCAGGAATCGCACCGCGCTGTCCACGTGATTGCCGAAGCTGTTCGACGTGCCGCCGTAGCGATTGAACAGCGGCGGCGAGATCTGCTTGGGAAGCGCGGCGGAGAAGAATATCTGGTGCCGCTCGAGCCCGCGCAGCAGCAATTGCTGGACCGCGCGGGTTTCCTCGCAGTCTTCCCTCAACTGCTCGTTGTTCTTCGCCTTGGCCGATTGCTCGCCAGCGGTCAGGCGGCCGTCCTCCCAGGGTGCTTGGCCCAGGATTTCCCTGGCATGGCGAACTTCGTCAGGCGAAAGGACTTCGCGAATGTGCAAGAGCATGAAGAGCGGAAGATCGTTTGTGCCGGCCTATTCTAGAAACGTGCACCCACGGTGAGGAGCACCGTGCGCTTGGCACCCGCGATCGCGAAGCCCGGGTAGAGCTGATCGCCGTAGAGCTTGTTGGTCACGTTGTTGATGTTGAGCTGCGCGTACAGGTCGGGCGTGAACTTGTATTCGAGCATCATGTCGCCCACCACGTAGCCCGGGGTGCTGTTGGCCAGGCTGGCAGCGCCGCTGGCGCCCTGCAGCGGGCGGTTCTCGGACGCGCCTCGCACGCCGCCCGCAATGCGGAACTTGGGCGTGGCCTGGTAGCTGATCCAGGCGGCCCCGCTGTGCTTGGGCGTCAGGCCGACGCGCGAGCCCACGGTCCCCGGCGTTGCGGTGCTGCCCACCTGGTCGATGGTGGCCTTGGGAATGAAGGAGTACGAGAAATACACCTCCCATTGCGAGGTCAGGCGCCCGACCACGTCGAGCTCGAGGCCCTGCGAATGCCGCTTGCCGGACAGCAGGTACGAACTGTTGGCAAAGTCCGAATCGGTGGTGCGTTCGTTGGTCTTCTCGGTGCGGAACAGCGCCGCCCGCGTGGAGAGCTTGCCGTCGAGCCAGTCGAGCTTGGCGCCGAGTTCGATGTTGCGGCTCTTCTCGGGCGGCGTTCCCGCCGTCTGGGGGGACACATACTGGTAGGTGTCCGCCGACGAATTGAACGACGTGCTGTACGACAGGTGATACGACTGCGTGGTCGAGGGCTGGTAGAGCACGCCGGCCCGGTAGCTCCAGGCGCCTTGCGACAGATGGGTGCTGGCCACCGTCGGCAGCGGGCTGCCGGCGGAATAGCGTTCACGCGGGTCGGTGCAGTTTGCCGTTTGCGTGTAGCCGCGCGGCGCGGGCGTGGGCCTCACGCACGCGGGATTCGTGTAGTTGTACTGGTTGAAATCACCGCTCAGGCGGTCGTAGCGCACACCGCCCAAGACCTTCCAGTCGTCCGCAACCTGCACCAGGTCCTGAAGGTAGAGGCCCACAGACTTTGCGGAGTACGAACTCGAATCGCGGTACACCGGCTCCACGAAGGTGCCGCTCAGGCCCGCGCCGTCGTTCGGCGTGCCGACGAAAGTGTTGGGCCGGGAGCCGAGCGCGCGGCCGCGGAAGCTGTTGTTGAAGAACGCATCGTTCTGGTAGCGGCTCGCCTCTTCCTTCGAAGCATCGATGCCGGCCAGCAGCTGGTGCTTCATGCCGCCCCAGTTCAGCTCCTTGCTGTAGTCGCTCTGCAGGTAGGTGCCCTTGTACTCGTCCTTGCGCGGCGTGAGGCCGCTGCGCGTGAGCACGGTGTAGTCGCTGAAATTGGCCAGCGTGGTCGGCGCACCGAAGGTGGTGCTGGCACCCGCTGCGGTGGACCACTGGTTGCGCGAGAAGGTGCCCGAACGCACCTGCGTGCGCAGTTCGCCTCCGTCGTCGAAGCGATGGAGCCATGAAGCCGTGCCGTAAGTCGCCTTGCCCAGGAGCTGGTCGGCCGCGGTGCCGTAGAAGCTGCCCGGCTTGGTCGGTGCAAGCGTTCCCAGGCTGCCGATGGTCGGCACGCCGCTCGCGTTGTAGCCCGTGATGCCCTGCCGGCCGGTCGCCACCCAGCGAACCGCCGACAACGGGACGTTGTCCACGTTCAGGTGGAACAGCCCGACCGTGAATTCGTTGGCCGTGCCCAGGCCCCAGCTGTACGAAGGCGCGATGCCGTACTTGTCGACCTTGGCGCCGCCGTTGTCGGCCTTGTTCCACATGCCGTTGATGCGCAGCGCCGAGGTTTCGCCGGTGCGCACATTGAAGTCGGCCGTCGTGCGGTAGTAGCCGCGCGAGCCGATTGTGGCCTCCACGTCGGTCTGGTCGGCGAGCAGGGGCTTCTTGGTCACCTGGTTGATCACGCCGCCGGTGGAGCCCCGTCCGAAGATCATCGATGCCGAACCGCGCAGCACCTCGATGCGTTCCAGGTTGAAGGTGTCGCGGTCGTACTGCGAGGGATCGCGCATGCCGTCGATGAGCAAGTCGCCGACCGTGGCCACCGGAAAGCCGCGCAGCCGGATGTCCTGGTCGGTGCCGTTCTCGGTCGCGGCGAAGGTGATGCCGGCCGAGTAGTGCAAGGCATCACGGAGCGTGTCGAGCTTGACGTCGTCGATCAGCTTTTCGGTGATGACGTTGATCGACTGCGGAATGTCGCGGATATCCTGCGTTCCCTTGCCGATGTTGGTCTTCCTGGTCTGGACCTGGTCCTTGCCCTGCGTCTCGGCCTGCTCCGTGACGGTGACGGTGCCCAGGGTCCCGCCCTGCACTGTGGCCGGTGGCGTCTGCGCCCAGCTGCTGACCGAGGCTGCCAGCATCAGGGCGCCAAAGGGAAGCATCGCCGCTTCTCGCGGGATTGCAACTGCCGTGGCGCCCACGGCGGCTGCAGAAGAAGACACGGGACGCGACACACGAGCGCGCCGGCGGACAACATTGGCCAAGATAACCTCCCAGAAAGCCCGAAACGGCTGGTTTGAATGGATGGCTGGCTCGCGTCGATGCTTGCACCGGGCTTGGCTTGCCGAAATCGGGCTGAAGTGTATGCGAACGTAGTTCTTAATCATTCGCATTGAGATTTGGCTGTTGCGCCTTTCCAACACCCAGCCAACTCGTACGGAAGACCTACCTTCGGGATAGTTATTGAAAATGCGAGAGATTCGTATTTATAATCGGCTCGAACCAACCAGCCAGCCACTGCCGCTTTCACCACCATGATCGTTTGCGTCTGCCGCCGAGTCTCCGACCGTGAAATCGCACGTCACGTGCGCGCGGGCATGACTTTCGACGAAGTCCAATTCGAGCTTGGCGTGGCCACCCAGTGTGGCCAATGTGAAGGATGTGCGCGCGATATCGTCGCGCAGTGCAGCGCCTCGCATCCCGTCGCCGCGTTGAACCGCGAATCAGGAACGAGCGCGATCCAGCTTGCCACCTCCATTTCGGAAAGCAAGGCATGGAACTCTTCTCGGCACTCGGCGGCAGCCTGATCTTCGTCGCGGGCTCGGTCTGGTGGATCTTTCGTAAGTAATCGGTAGTCGTAGCGGTTTTGCTGCAATCGGGGCACGTTTTCGGCGCGCCCGCATTCGAATGGGTTGATCGTGTCTGACCGCTTTGCCCCTCCCCCCTCTGTCCTGGGCCTTTCGCGCAATGCACTCATTGCCGGAGGCGTGATCCTGTTTCATGCGGCGGCGCTGTGGGCGCTGCAAAGCGGCCTGCTGCGCCGTGCCGCGGAAGTGGTGATTCCCGTCGAGATACTGAGCCAGTTCGTGGAGCCTCCCAAGCCGGCCGAGCCGCCGCCCCCTCCTCCCCCGCCGCCGCCTCAGCGCAAGCCGGAGGCCGTCAAGCCGCCGCCGCGCCCGGTCGCGGTGCGCGAACCCAAGCCGACACCCGCGCCTGCCGCGCCCGTGGGCGTGCCCGAACCTCCGCCGCCCGCACCGGTGCCCGTGGCCGAAGCCCCGGCGCCGCCTGCTCCCCCGGCGCCTCCGCCGGCACCGCCCGCGCCGCCCGCACCACGGACGATCGAAATCACCGAAGGCCAGACGCGCTACGTCAGGGAACCGCGGCTCGCCTATCCCACCATGAGCAAGCGCCTGGGCGAGGCCGGAACCACCGTGGTCTCGATCTATTTCGACAGCGAGGGCTTCGCAAAGCGCGTCGAACTCTTCAAGTCCAGCGGCTTCGAACGGCTCGACGAGGCGGCGCTCAGCGCCGCCCGGACTGCCCAGGTCACCCCCTTCAGGCAAACGGGCGGCAATGCGCAGACCACCTACCTGCTGCGGGCACCCTTCTCATTCAAACTGAACTGATTTTTTCTCTGGAGCAATTTCGTATGGATTCCCAATTCGGCTTGATGAACGTCTGGAACCAGGGCGATTTCGTCACCAAGGCCGTGGCGGTGCTGCTGATCGGCATGTCGCTGGTCTCGTGGATCGTGATCATCATCAAGGCCCTCGACGTCATCCGCTACAAGCGGCTTGCCAAGCATTCGCAGGATTTCTGGCACAGCGAAGACTTCGCGACCGCGCTGAACAAGCTCGGCAAGGACGACAGCAACCCGTTCCGCGCCCTGGCGCTCGAAGGCCGCGAAGCGGCTGCGCACCACCGCAACACCAAGGCCCACCTGCACGACGCGCTGGACGTGAGCGACTGGATCACGCGAGCGCTGCGCAACGGGATCGACGCATTCACCGCCCGCCTGCAGACCGGCCTGGCAATCCTCGCTTCAGTCGGTTCGACCGCCCCTTTCATCGGCCTGTTCGGCACCGTCTGGGGCATCTACCACGCGCTCATGAGCATCAGCACGGCCGGCCAGGCCACCATCGACAAGGTGGCGGGCCCCATTGGCGAAGCGCTGATCATGACGGCGCTGGGCCTTGCGGTGGCCATCCCCGCGGTGCTGGGCTACAACGCGCTGGTGCGCGGCAACAAGTTCGTGCTGACCAAGCTCAACAGCTTCGCGCATGACCTCCACGCCTACTTCGTGACCGGCGCACGCGTGCAAAGCGGCAGCGGCGACGCGATCGTGGTTCCGCTCAAGAAGGGCTGAGCATCATGGCTTTCGGTACCCAGGACGAACCCGACGAGGTGATGAACGAGATCAACATGACGCCGCTGGTCGACGTCATGCTGGTGCTCCTGATCATCTTCATCATCACCGTGCCGGTGATGAAGCACGCAGTGAACATCGACCTGCCCCGCGCCACCAGCGAACCGGAGCAGGCCAAGCCGCAGAACATCCTGTTCAGCATCACGGCGGACGGCGCCTACTACTGGAATGAACAGAAGGTCGAAGACAGCGAACTGCCTGCGCGGCTCGCCGCCGAGGCCGCCAAGGACCCGCAGCCCGAGATGCACATCCGCGGCGACAAGGCCGTGCGCTACGAGCGCGTGGCCAAGGCCATGTCCGCGGCGCGCGAAGCCGGCGTACGCAAGATCGGCTTCATCACCGAGCCCGACGCAAAGTAAAGAAAGCCGCGCGAGAGATAAAAAAACTCGATCGCATCGATTGACTTTTTATTGCGAATCATTATCATTCACTCATCGCCTCGATAAGGGAATTCCAAATGCAAGCCAAGCCCAACGCCTTTTCTGTTCTGAGCCACCCATCGCTCGATCAATCGGGTGGCGGACATGCATCCGTCCAGGCAGCGCGTCCGGCGCCCATGGTCGAAAGCACGGCGCTTCTCAAGGGAAGCAAGACCGTGGGCATCATGCACAACGGTTCTCTCTATCGCCTGCAGGCCACCAAACTCGGCAAGCTGATCCTTACCAAGTAAGTAAGGAAAGAAGTCAGCCCGCCCTTCGCGCAAGTTTCATCGTGGGGCGACTCGAGGAGATTCGATCTCCAAGGGTCGTTTTTTGCTAGCCAACGGTTCGCCGACTAGCCAAGCTTTTTTTTCACGCTGAAGATCCATGAAAAACGCCGACCTCGAAGTCGGCGTTTTGCTTTTCGACCGGCGCACCGCGGCACGGACATGCCGTGCGGTGCGCTCGATGTCAGAGGCCGAGGGCGGCGATGCCGGCCTTGGCAATCTGGGCGTCTTCGTTCGACTTGACGCCGCTCACGCCCACGGCGCCGATCACCTGGCCATCCTTCACGATGGGCACGCCGCCCTCGAGCAGCCCTTGCACCGCGGGTGCCGTGAGAAACGCCGTGCGGCCGCCGTTGATGATGTCTTCGTAGACCTTGCTCTCGCGGCGCCCCATGGCGGCCGTGTGGGCCTTGGCGGGAGCGATATGCGACGACAGGGCCGCGGCGCCGTCCAGGCGCTGGAGCCACAGCAGGTTGCCGGCGTCGTCGGAAATGGCAATGGTCACGGCCCAGTTGTTCTTGAGGGCTTCGGCCTCGGCGGCGGCGGCAATGGCCTTCACATCGGCAAGTTCGAGGAAATGCTTGGTCTTCATGTCGGGAGCGGTTCGTAAAAACCTGACAGCATAACGGCCAACGCCCCCAGGCGTCTGCCAGGCTTAGGACCATCGGCCATACGGTCTTTTCGCTTCCACCCTCTTGCAGACCCCTAGAATGCGCCCAATTGCGTCATTGCAGCAACCCAAGGAGCTACGTCCATGAACGACCGCGTTACCACCCTCGACACCTCCACCGGCTACGGCCAGGTGCTGCCGCAGGCTGAGCGCCAACGCGTGCTGCGCAACACCTACTGGCTGCTGGCACTGAGCATGCTGCCTACCGTGCTGGGCGCCTGGATCGGCGTGAGCACCGGCCTCACCCGCTCTCTTACCGGCGGCCTGGGCCTCATCGTTTTCCTCGGCGGCGCCTTCGGCTTCATGTACGCCATCGAGAAGACCAAGAACTCGGCCGCCGGCGTCCCGGTGCTGCTGGCCTTCACCTTCTTCATGGGCCTCATGCTGTCGCGCCTGATCGCGATGGTGCTGGGCTTCAAGAACGGCCCGGAACTCGTCATGACCGCGTTCGGCGGCACCGCCGGCGTGTTCTTCGTGATGGCTTCGCTGGCCAGCGTGATCAAGCGCGACCTGTCCGGCATGGGCAAGTGGCTCTTCGTCGGCGCCCTGGTGCTGATGGTGGGCGCGATCATCAATGTCTTCGTGGGCTCGAGCGCCGGCATGATGGCCATCTCGGTGGCTGCCATCGGCATCTTCTCGGCTTTCATGCTCTATGACCTGAAGCAGATCATGGACGGCGGCGAGACCAACTACATCAGCGCCACCCTCGCGCTCTACCTGGACCTGTTCAACGTGTTCCAGAGCCTGCTGGCCCTGCTCGGCATTGCCGGCGGCGAACGCGACTGAGCGAACGAGCCGCAAGAAGGCGCCGCGTGCGCCATATAAAAAAAGGGCCCGGCGGGCCCTTTTTTCATGCCAGGTCGAAGACCGCGATCGACTCGACGTGCGCCGTGTGCGGGAACATGTTGATGACCCCCGCGAAGGTGCAGCGGTAGCCTGCCTGGTGCACCAGCAGCCCCGCGTCCCTTGCCAGGGTGGACGGATTGCAGCTCACATAGACGATGCGCTTCGGCGGCGTCCAGCCATCGGTTCGCAGTTCGGGCTGCAGGTGCAGGTCGGCCATGGCCTTGGCCAGCGCAAAGGCGCCCTCGCGCGGCGGGTCCACCAGCCATTTCTCGGCGCTGCCATCGGCCACGAGCATCGCAGGCGTCATCTCGAAGAGGTTGCGGGCTACGAAGCGCGCCGGTGAAAGCGCCCGCCGTGCGGAGGTGGCGGGCTGGTTCTTCCTGAAGTTGTCGCCCGCACGCGCGACCAGGGTCTCGCTGCCTTCGATGCCCAGCACTTCGCGCGCCCGGCTCGCCAGCGGCAAGGTGAAGTTGCCGAGCCCGCAGAACCAGTCGATCACGCGCTCTTGCGGTTTCACGTCGAGCAGGCGCAGGGCCTTGCCCACCAGCGCACGGTTGATGTGCGGGTTGACCTGCGTGAAGTCGGTCGGCTTGAACGGCATGGTCACGCCGAACTCGGGGAGTTCGTAGGAGAGCGGCGCACCGCCCTCTTCCAGCAGTTTCACGGTTTCGGGGCCCTTGCGCCTGCAGCCACCACTGGACGCCTGCGTTCTGCGCCGCAAAGTCCTTCAGGCGGCCGATGTCCGCGCTGGAGAGGGGCTCCAGGTGCCGCAGCACCAGCGCAATGGTGCCGAGCACGGTGGTGCCGGGCGCATCGCCGCAGGCGAGTTCGATCTGCGGGCAGGTCTCGCGCGCATCCATCGAGCCAATCAGCGCGCGCAGCGGCATCAGCATGTCGCTGACCTGCTTCGGCAGCACCGGGCAGACCTCCATGTCGGCGAGATAGCGGCTCTTGCGCTCGTGAAAACCGATCAGCACCGTGCCCTTCTTGACCACATGGCGCACCGAGAGCCGCGCGCGATAGCGGTAATGCCATGCGGGTCCTTCCAACGGCCGCAACACGTTGTCGGGCCGCACCTTGCCGAGGTGCCACAGGTTGTCTTCCAAGGCGCGCTGCTTCACCGCCACCTGCGCCGCCGCGTCCAGGTGTTGCATCTTGCAGCCGCCGCACGCGCCGGTGTGCAGGCCGAAGTGCGGACAGCCCGGGCGCACCCGTTGCGACGATTCGCGACGGATGGCGGTGACCGTGCCCTGCTCCCAGTTGTTCTTGCGGCGATGAACGTTGAACTGCACCTCTTCGAAGGGCAGAGCACCCTCGATGAACACGACCATGCCTTCGGCGTTGTGGGCAACGCCTTGCGCGTCGAGATCGAGCGACTCGACCGCGAGCCACTCGTCAGGCGCCGTGGCCGGTGTTTTGGTGGGGACTTTCTTTTCTGCGATGGATTCCGTCATCCCCCGATTGTCTCAGCGCCGGGCCGGCCTTCCGTGGCCGCGGCGCCCAAGCTACAGCAGGGCGTCGCGTTCCACGCCCGAACGCACCATTTGCCGCCGCATCTTGGCCAGGGCTTCGTTCTGGATCTGCCGCACACGCTCGCGCGTCAGTCCGAGGCGAACACTCAGCACCTCGAGCGTTTCGGGCTCGCGGTCATGCAGGCCATAGCGGCCTTCGAGCACCTCGCGCTCGCGCGCATCGAGCGCGTGAACCCATTGATCCAGCAGGCGCGCGACCTCGTGGGTCTGCGTGACATCGGTCGGATCGCCCTGCTCGTCGTCGGACGCCACGGTGTCGGCCAGGGTGAAGCCTTCCTCGCCGCGCGCATCGCCGGCATCCAGCGAGCGCGGTGCCTCCGAAAGTGCCAGCAGCTCCGAAACGGCTTGTACTTCATGGCCCAGCAGCGCCGCGATGTCTTCCACGCGCACACCGTCGGGACGGCGCGCCAGGAACTCCGCGTCGCCTTCGAGCGTCCGGCGGGCCCGCAGCACCTGCTGCAGTTCGCGCACCACATGCACGGGCAGGCGGATGGCGCGCGACTGGGTCATGACTGCGCGCTCCACCGCCTGGCGGATCCACCAGGTCGCGTAGGTGGAAAAGCGAAAACCGCGTTCGGGCTCGAACTTGGTGATGGCATGCATCAGGCCGAGGTTGCCTTCCTCGATCAGGTCGGAGAGCGGAACGCCGCGGCCCAGATACGCCTTGGCGATGTTCACGACCAGCCGCAGGTTGTGCTCGATCATCGATTGCCGCGCCTCGAAACTGCCGGCGCGTGCGGCGGATGCGGCCCGGTATTCCTCTTCGGGCGTGAAGAGTTCGGTGCGCCGCACCTGGCGCAGGTAGATCGTCAGGGCATCGGCGCCCTCGCCGCCGATGGTCGGCTCTGCCACCGCATCGGGATCCGGTGCGAAAGCTGGCCTTGCCGGCGCAGCTTCTTCCGGACCGCTCTCTACAGCGCCACCCCGGCCCGCCGGCCGACGCACAGCAAGCGTGCGACGCAGGCGAGAGGCGGCCATGGCATCACCGGCTCGGCAGGTAGCGCGCGGGATCGACCGGCTTGCCCTGGCGGCGGATCTCGAAATGCAGCTTGACGCGGTCGGCGTCGCTGTTGCCCATTTCGGCGATCTTCTGGCCCTTTTGCACTGACTGGTCTTCCTTCACGAGCAGCGTCTGGTTGTGCGCGTACGCCGTGAGGTAGGTGTTGTTGTGCTTGAGGATGATCAGGTTGCCATAGCCACGCAGGCCGGCTCCCGCATACACCACGCGGCCGTCGGCTGCAGCCAGGACGGCGTCGCCGGCCTTGCCGCCGATGTCGAAGCCCTTGTTCTTGGCGTCGTCGAAGCCCGCGATGAGCGTGCCATGCGCCGGCCAGATCCAGCCGAGGTCTTCGTCGCCCGAGTTTGCAGCCGGAGCCGATGGCGACGCAGTGACCGGCGGCTTGCCGGCCGCCGCGCTAGCGGGCGCCGAGGGCACGACCACCGACGGCGGAACCACGGGCTTGGTGACCACCCCTTCCGCGGTAGCGGGCGCGGTTGCCAGCGAAGTGGCGCCGCTCGCCGGCCCCACCGGCGGAACCACGCGCAGCACCTGCCCGACTTCGATCAGGTCGGGATTCTCGAGATTGTTCCAGCGAACGATGTTCTGCCAGCTTTGGCCCGTTTCGATGCCGATGCGGCGAATCGTGTCGCCGGGCCGCACGGCGTAGTAGCCCGGCTTGCCATAGTTCTCGATGCCCGGAAGCGGCTTGCCCGAGGCATCCGTGGTGATGAGCGGGCCCCCGGGTGCCGAATTCGGCGCACGCGTCATGGTGCCGCGGTCTTCGACCGGTGCCGGCCCTCGCGGTGCGGCGCAGCCTGCGATCACGAGCACAACGGCCAACGTGATACCAGCGCACCAACTCCGATTGCCAAAACCCTGCATTTGTTGTTCCTTCAAGCGATGCCCGATTTTAGGGGGACAAAGTGAACCGCCTCAAGAATGCGGCGCTCGAGTCCACGGGCGGTTTTATCGATGACGACGAGGGCCTGTCCGCCCCCCGCCGATTGCGTGGGCGCCACGATGCGTCCGCCCACTGCGAGTTGTTCTGTCCAGGCCTCCGGCACCGCCTCGCCGCCCGCCGCGGCGATGATGCCCGCGTAGGGAGCACCCTTGGCATACCCCACCATGCCATCGCCCAGCATCAGGTGCACCGTCGCCAACCGGAAGTGCCGCAGGTTGGTACGTGCACGCTCGTGCAGGCCGCGCAGCCGCTCGATGCTGTAGACCTCCGTGGCCACGTGGTTCAGCACCGCCGCCTGGTACCCGCATCCGGTGCCGATCTCGAGCACGCGCCCGAGGCGCTCCTGCGGCTTGCCGGCCAGCGCGGGTGCGCCCAGCAGGAGTTCGATCATCCGGGCCACCACGCTGGGCTTGGAGATGGTCTGGCCCAGCCCGATGGGCAGGCTCGTGTCCTCGTAGGCCTGGTTGACCAGTGCGCTGTCGACGAAGCGATGCCGCTCCACCGCGCCCAGCGCGCGCAGCACGCGCGGATCGGTGATGCCCTGGGCAGCAAGCTTCTGCACCATGCGTGCGCGCACGGCATCCGACGCCATGGAAGGCGTGGTCGACACCATCGGCTTGGCGGGCACGGCAGGCAGCCGCCCGCGTGTGGCGGCAGAAGCGGTGGGTGTCAGGCGAACCGGGAATCCAGGCCGTTGCGTGGCCATGTCAATTGCCGAGACGGGCAACCGTCTCGCGCCATTGCCCCAGGTTGGCATGATCTGTGAGGTCGATCTGCAGCGGTGTCAGTGCGATGTGGCCGCCAGCAGTGGCATGGAAGTCGGTGCCTTCGCCGCTGTCCTTGGCGCTGCCGGCGCCGGCGATCCAGTACATGGTCTCGCCGCGCGGGCTTTCCTGCGTGATGACCTTCTCGGCGGCATGGCGGCGGCCGAGCCGGCACACCTTCATGGGCTTGAGCTGGTCGAACGGGCGGTTCGGCACATTGACGTTGAGCAGGAAGGCGCCGCCCTGGAGCATGCGCTCGCGCTCGATCTGCTGCACCAGCCGCCGTGCGACCTGCGCGGCCGCATCGACATGCGCCCAGCCTTTTTCGATCTGCGAGAACGCGATCGCCGGAATGCCGAACAGATAGGCCTCCATGGCGGCGCCGACGGTGCCCGAGTAGATGGTGTCGTCGCCCATGTTGGCGCCGTTGTTGATGCCGGACACCACCAGGTCGGGCCGGTAGTCGAGCAGGCCCTTGAGGGCGATGTGCACGCAGTCGGCCGGCGTGCCGGTCACATAGCGGAAACCGTTATGCGCCTTGTGCACGTAGAGCGGCGCCGCCAGCGTGAGTGCGTTCGACTTGGCGCTGTTGTTGTGCTCGGGCGCAACCACCTCGACATCGGCGATGTCTTTCAGAGCGTCGTGCAATGCGACGATGCCCGGAGCCTGAAAGCCATCGTCATTTGAAATAAGTATCTTCATGGTGCTTTTCGGTGCCCGGATTGTAGGCGGCGGGGGCGTCGCAGCAGGGACAAGGACGCCCTGCCGCGCCCCCTATCATCGCCCTCGCATTCATTGCCCACACACGACTGACTCAAAGGAGACCCGAGCATGCACGCATGGCTTTGCGAAAACCCCACCGGCGTCGACGCGCTGACCTGGAAAGAACTGCCCACACCCGTACCGGGTCCTGGCCAGGTGCTGATCGAGATCAAGGCCGCAAGCCTCAACTTCCCCGACCTGCTGATCGTCCAGAACAAATACCAGATGAAGCCGCCGCTGCCCTTCGTGCCAGGCTCCGAATACGCGGGTGTGGTGCAGGCGGTGGGCGAAGGTGTCACGCACCTGAAAGTCGGGCAGAACGTGGCATGCCTCTCGGGTACCGGCGGATTCGCGACCCATACCCTGGCGCCTGCCGAAATGTGCATGCCGCTGCCGGAAGGCTTCGGCCACGTGGACGCCGCCGCCTTCATCATGATTTATGCGACGTCATGGCACGCATTGATGGACCGCGCGCAATTGAAGGCCGGAGAAACGGTGCTCGTGCTGGGCGCCGCAGGCGGCGTGGGCACCGCAGCCATCCAGATCGCAAAGGCGGCAGGCGCCAAGGTCATTGCAGCAGCTTCGACCGACGAGAAATGCGAGCTCTGCCGCTCCATTGGCGCGGACGCCACCATCAACTACACCACGCACGCGCTTCCAGGCGGCTTTCGCGACGCCATCAAGGCCGCGACCGACGGCAAGGGCCCCGATGTGATTTACGACCCCGTCGGCGGTGATTTTGCGGAGCCGGCTTTTCGTTCGATTGGCTGGCGCGGGCGCTATTTGGTCGTTGGCTTTGCATCGGGGCCGATTCCATCGCTGCCATTGAATCTCACGCTGCTGAAAGGCGCTTCGCTGGTCGGCGTGTTCTGGGGCGATTTCGCCAAGCGCGAACCCAAGGCCAATGCACAAATGATGGCCGAATTGGCCCAGTGGTACGGCCAGGGAAAGATCAAGCCCGTGATCGACAGCACGATGCCGATGGCTCAATTGAAGGCCGCCTATGCCCACATGGGCTCACGCGGCGTCAAAGGAAAACTCGTGATGGTGAACTGAGCCTGCGCACGACCTGGCGACTCACCAATAAAAAAGCCCGCACATGCGGGCTTTTTTATCGGGCCGAGGGCCTGACCGGACGCTTACTTGATCTCGAATTCGGTGAGGGACTTGCCGGCGGCCAATGCTTCGGTCACCCAGCGCGGCTTGCGGCCTCGGCCGCCAGACCAGGTTTCGCCCGTCGGGCCGCGGTATTTGGCGGCTGCCTTTGGGGCGGGGGCGCCAGCGCTGCGCTTGACGGAGACACCGCGAGCGCTCAGTTTCAGGTCGGATGCCGTCAGGCCGTATTCGGCGATCTTTCTCCGCACGTCTTCAATGACGCCCGCACGCTCCTGGTTGCGAAGGTCTTCGGCCTGCTTGCGCAATTGCGCAATCTGCTCGTCGTACTTCTTGATCTGAGAATTGATATCGGCAAGGGTCGAAGCCATTTTTGGACTCCTGAAAATTGGAAACGGGCGGATTTTAATTCAGTTCCAATTTAAAACAAGCAGGCCATGAGGAGAAAAACACCACAGTGAGCAGATTGACGCAGCGCACAACGCAAAGCCCGCCGACGCCGAACGTTTTTAGAGAACAAAAGCAAGGGGGAGACTCCGGACACGGCACAAGCGGTTACCGGAAATGACAACGCCAGGACGGGCCCGGCGTAGTGGTTTTCCATGGACGCTATTGCGCAATAGCAGTCGGGAAGGTATTTTGGGGTGGCTGATGGGACTCGAACCCACGACGACCAGAATCACAATCTGGGACTCTACCAGCTGAGCTACAGCCACCGCAGAGCCAGCAATTGTAGCGGCAAAAACCCGTGTTTTCTCTACCCCGGCCAGCGCATGTGGCTGAAAATCTACTCAGCCTGCCGCAAGCGGCCCGGCAGGTGCGGTCTCCGGGATCTTGATCGACCCGTCCGGCCTTTCGCAGGTCCCGATCAGCAGGCCACTGGCAATCGCATGTTCGCGCAAGGCATTGAAGACTTCGTCGCGCCCTGGCGTGGCGGAAAACAGGGGCGCGCCGCCGAGTGCAAATATCTGGAAGGCATAGCGATGCGGCCCGTGCCCCGGCGGAGGGTCCGGGGGCAGCCAGGCGGCCTGCAATCCGGAGTTTCGTCCGGCATGCAGGCCCGGTGCGCCATCGTTGTCGCGGCTCGGAATGGCTGCCTCGTCGAGCTTGCCGTCGCTCGGCCGCAGCCCCACCACGATCGCGTGCACCAGCGGATTGGGCGTTGGCGAATCCGCGTCCTCCACCACCACGACCACCGAGCTCGCTTCCACCGGCACATCGGCCCACTGCAGCGGCGGCGACAGGCCCTCGCCATCCGCCGTATAGCGCGCCGGCAAGGGGCCGTGGTCGACGAAAGCCACGCTGGTGAGTGCGATCGACGACATCCCCTGGCGCATGCCGAGCGTGTTGAAGACGATCTTGTCCAGTCCCGCGCGCACCCCTTGCAGCGCGTGTCCGATGGCCTCAGGCAGTTTCTCGAGCATGGTTCGGGGTATAGCGCCGCGCGGGGCTTGGCCCTGTAGGACGCTGCAGCATGCGCGGCATGGAATCGGCGCCAAGCGCCCCGAACGAGGGGTTGACGCCGCTCACCGGGCCTCGCGCCGGCGCTGCTCCGCTATCATGAACGCGCCCGCACCGGTGGGCAGGCTTTCCACGCGCTTCCAATTCACCGCCAAAGGATTTTTCATGAGCATCGTCTGGACTATTCTGATCGGGTTCATCGTGGGTCTCGTGGCACGCGCCGTCAAGCCGGGCGACGACTCCGCGGGTTTCATCGTGACGACACTGATCGGTATTGCAGGGTCGTTGATCGTGACCTATGTGGGCCAGGCCCTGGGCTGGTACACGGCGGGACAGGGCGCAGGCTTCATCGCATCCGTGCTCGGCGCGATCGTGCTGCTGCTCCTCTACGGCCTGATCAAGCGCAAGAGCTAGCGTCACGGGCACACCTGCGGGCCGATGCCGCGCAAGCCCAGAGCCAGGCACCATGTCTACGTGGTCGAGCTCGACGACCGCGTATGGAACCACGGGCGCTTCAGGCGCGCCAATCCCGAGTACCAGCTCGGCAAGCCTTTTGTCTACGTTGGAATGACCGGGCTGGACCCGGACATCCGCTTCGACAAGCACAAGGCCGGCATCCAGGCCAACAGCTTCGTGCAGGCGTTCGGCCTGCGGCTGCTGCCCTCCCTCTATGAGCGCTATAACCCGATGAGCTACGAGGATGCGCGATCGATGGAGGTCGAGCTCGGCATCGCGCTGCGCAAGAGCGGCTACGGCGTCTGGCAGGCCTGAGGCCGCGCTCGGTCAGGCGTAGGTCACCCAGTCCGCGCACGCCGGGGCGTCCAGGTGCGGCAGGGTGTTGTAGGTCACCAGCATGTGGCGCTTGGGCGTGAAGGCGAACTCCGTCACTGCCGTGTTGCGGATGCGCAGGTTGAGCTCGATGGTGGTTTCGGCGCTGGTGCCGAGCACATGGCCGACGGCCGTGCTGATCGGGCCGCCGCTCGACACCACCAGCACCTTGGCGCCATGGTGCCGGTCGCGCACATGGTCGAGCGCCGTTGTCACGCCGGCCAGAAAATCCACGTAGCTCGGCATGCCGGCGGGCTGGGTCCTGCCCTGCATCCAGGCGCCCAGTCCGTCGCGCAAGAGGCGGAAGTGGTGCCGGTACATCTCGGGAGAATCGGGCTTCTCGAGCTTGCCTTCGTGAATCGTGGCAATCACTGCTTCGCTGTCGTACTCGTTGAGTCCGGGCCAGGGAAGCACGTCTTCGCGGTCGAGGCCGAGTCCTTGGGCAATGCCCTCCCAAGTCTGGCGATGGCGCTTCAAGGTGCCGGTGATCACGGCATCGAAATGCATGCCGCGCTCGCGCCAATATTCGCCGAGGCGGACCGACTGCTTGTGCCCCAGCTCGCTCAGGTTGTCGTAGTCGGCGGCACCGAAGCTGGCCTGGCCATGGCGCACGAGATAGAGGGTTCCCATGCAGGCGATTCTGGCGACAAGCTCAGGGCGCGCTTGTCCCACGTGCGACGGCGCGCCGGATCAGCGACCCGGACGCGACACCGCGTGCGGCATCAACGGCCTGCGGCGGGCAGCGTGTCGGCCGGCTTCGGCACCAGGATCTCGGCCTTGAAACGCTCCTTGAGCAGGTTGTAATACGCGAGTTCTTCTGCCGCGGTGATCGATTGGCCGATCTGCGCGTTCTCTTGCTGCGCCTGCTCGGGCGCCGAGGGTGTGCGCGCAACGACCTTGGTCACGCGCACCACGGCATAGCCCTGGGTCCCCAAGTCCACACCCACCAGCGCAGGCAGCTTGGCTGCATCGGCACGCAAAGCGGCGTCGATGATCGAAAGCGGCTGGTTCTGCGATTCGCGGCGCGACACGGTGAGCGGCGCGCCGAAGGTCGCGCCATCGGCCTTTGCGGTCCAGGCGGCGAGCTTGGCTTCGCCATCGGCCTTGGCCATGACGGCGGCACGCTCGGTCACCAGCTGCGCCCGGATCTTGTCCTTGACCTCGGCCAGCGGCACCGGATGCGCAGCCGTGTACTGCGTCACGCGGCCGGCCGCGAGCTGGTTGGTACCGATCTCGATCGCCTCGGTGTTCTGCTTGCGCTGCAGCGAGTCGGCCGCGAACAGTGCATTGAGGAAGTTGCGATTGGCCAGCACGCCGGTGACACCCGGTGCCGGTGTGCGCGCAACGTTGTTCGCCGTCTGGATCGTGAGCTTCAGCTTGTCGGCCGCGGGCTTGAGACTGTCCGGCTGCTGGTAGACGGCATCGGTGAAGCTTTCCGCCGCCTTGGCGAATTCCTGCGTCGCCTGCTGCGCGCGAAGCTCGTTCTCGATGGTGGCGCGCACCTGTTCGAACGGAGGCACCACGGCCGGCTTGATGTCGGCCAGGCGGATGATGTGGTAGCCGAACTCGGTTTCGATCACGTCGCTGATGTCGCCCTTCTTGAGCGCGAACATCGCGTCTTCGAACGGCTTGACCATGGCGCCGCGCGTCACGAAGTCGAGATCGCCGCCCTTCTCCGCCGACCCCGGGTCTTGCGAATTCTTGCGCGCGACATCGGCAAAGGTGCCAGGCGCCTTCCTCACTTCGGCCAGCAACTGCTCGGCCTTGGCTTTTGCCTTGGCGCGATCGGCCGCCGGCGCGCTGGCGGGCGCGGTGATCAGGATGTGGCTGGCGCGGCGCTCTTCCTTTGTGCCGAAGCGGGCGGCGTTCTGTTCGTAGTAGGTCTTGAGATCGGCCTCGTTGACCGAAACGTTCTTCTTGGCCGCCTCGAGGTCGAGCACGAGGTATTCGACATTGGCCTGCTCGGGGGCCTGGAACTGCGCGGTGTGGGCCTTGTAGTACGCCTCGATGTCGGCGTCGCTGACCGTGACCTTCGATGCGAAGCTCTCGGGGGTGAAGCGTGCGACCTGGATCTCGCGGCGATCGTAGAAGGCGTTGATCGTTGCCGCGGCCAATGCGGGCGGCGTGAACGCCGTGCCCGAGATTCCGAGCAGCACCTGCTGCGTGGCCAGGTCGGAACGCATCGCGGCCTCGTACTGCTCCGGGGTGCGCCCCGTCACGCGCTGGAACGCCTCGCGGTCGAACTTGCCGTCCGGCGTGCGGAATGCCGCAAGCCCCGCGTCCTGCGCGAAGATTCGCGACAGGCGCTCTTCGGACACCGTGACGTTCGACTTGGCCGCCGCCGCGGCCAGCACGCGATCGCGCACCATGCGCTCCAGCGTGCCGTAGCGAATCACGTCGGATTCGAGCAGCGCCGCATCGACATTCGGCGACTGCTGCCGGATGCGGTCGGTCTCGATGCGATGCTGCGCATCCCACTCGGGCCGGGTGATGTTGTGGCCGTCGACGCGTGCAACCTTCTCGTCGCCGGAGCCCTGGTAGCGCTCCACGCCAAAAAGGACGAACGAGGGAATGATCAGCAAGAACAAGAAAATCAGGACGATCTTGTTGTACTTGCGGAAAAAATCAAACATGCTTGAACACTCTTTTTCGACGGATGTCGGACGGCAATAAAAAAGGCGAACCAGTGTTCGCCTTTGCATCGGGTGGGTGGTGGGTGCTGAGGGGCTCGAACCCCCGACCTACGCCTTGTAAGGGCGCCGCTCTACCAACTGAGCTAAGCACCCCACCGGGAATACTCTCCGAGTCTACGTCTTAGTTCAGCGCGTCTTTCAGCGCCTTGCCCGGACGGAACTTCGGAATCTTGGCTGCCTTGATTTTAATCGCGTCGCCGGTGCGCGGATTGCGGCCCGTGCGGGCAGCGCGTTTGCCGACTGCGAAAGTGCCGAAACCGACAAGCGACACCGAGCCGCCTTTTTTGAGCGTGGTGCGAATGGCGCCGATGGTGGATTCCAGCGCGCGGGTAGCGGCTGCCTTGGAAATATCGGCGTTTTTTGCGATGTGCTCAATCAGTTCGGTCTTGTTCACAAGGGCCCCTTGTCGAAGAAATAAAGTTTGTCGGCTTCGTCAGCTGCGAGCCGGCCGCGAAACGACGCGACGCAAGAAGCCTGGCAGGACTGACGCCTCGGCAGCGCGCTGCCAGCGAGGATTACAACCACTGGTCTGCAGGGTGTCAATACGACACGAGGCCATGCAGAACAGCGGAGCGCGCGATTTTAGGGGCGTTTCTCGCGGCTCAATTTCAAAGGGCTTCGGCGATGGCCTTGCCCAGGTCGCTGGTGCTCGCGCGGCCTCCGATGTCGGGTGTGCGAGGTGCGCCGCTCTGGGGCGCCAGTACCTTTTCGATGGTGGCCAGGATCGCGTCGTGCGCGTTCTTGTGGCCCAGGAACTCGAGCATCATCGCGCCGCACCAGATCTGTCCGATGGGGTTGGCAATGCCCTTGCCCGCGATGTCCGGCGCGGAGCCGTGCACTGGCTCGAACAGCGATGGCGTGGTGCGCTCCGGGTTGAGGTTGGCGCTGGGCGCGATGCCGATGGTGCCCGTGCACGCCGGCCCGAGGTCGGAGAGGATGTCGCCGAACAGGTTGCTCGCCACCACCACGTCGAAGAAGTCGGGCCGCTGCACAAAGTGCGCGGTGAGAATGTCGATGTGGAACTTGTCCTGCGCCACGCCCGGATAGTTCTTCGCCATCTCGGCCACGCGCTCGTCCCAGTACGGCATGGTGATCGAGATGCCGTTCGACTTGGTGGCGCTGGTCAGGTGCTTCTTGGGCCGCGACTGCGCCAGCTCGAATGCGAACTTGAGCACGCGGTCGACGCCTACGCGCGACATCACTGTTTCCTGCACCACGATCTCGCGCGGTGTGCCTTCGTACATGCGCCCGCCGATGCTCGAGTATTCGCCCTCGGTGTTTTCGCGCACGATGTACATGTCGATCTCGCCGGGCGCGCGCGGCGTGCCGTCGCGTCGCACCACCGGAGCCGTGATGCCCGGCATCAGCCGTGCGGGACGCAGGTTGATGTACTGGTCGAACTCGCGGCGGAACAGGAGCAGCGAGCCCCAGAGCGACACGTGGTCGGCGATTTTCTCGGGCCAGCCGACTGCGCCGAAGTAGATCGCGTCGTGCCCGCCGATCTGGTCCTTCCAGTTGTCGGGCAGCATTTTGCCGTGCCTCTCGCAGTAGTCCCAGCTGGAGAAATCGAAGTGGTCGAACTTCAGGTCGATGCCGAACTTGCGCGCCGCGGCATCCATCACGCGCAGGCCTTCGGGCATGGTTTCCTTGCCGATGCCGTCGCCGGCGATGACTGCGATTCTGTGGGTGGTCATGATCGGGTTCCTTCTTGCTGGAGCGGAGTGAAAAACTGGAGTGCCTCGGCGAGCAGCTCGGCCGGGGCTTCCTCGGGAACGTAGTGGCCGCACGGCAGCGCGCGGCCCGAGACCTGAAGCGCGCGCTCGCGCCAGAGCGCCAGCACGTCGAAGCATTTGCCCACCGCGCCGTGCTCGCCCCAGAGCACGCGAAGCGGCTGCGCGAGGCGCTGGCCCGCGGCAATGTCGGCGCGATCGTGCGCGAGGTCGATGGTGGCCGAGGCGCGGTAGTCGGCGCAGATGGATTCGGCCGTGCCCTCGATGGCTGCGCAGCGCTCGTACTCGGCCAGCACTTCGGGCGAGAAAGGCGCAAGGCCTGCATGGCGGCCTCCCATCACGCTGCGCACGAAACGCGCGGGATCGGAAGCAATCAGCGCCTCCGGCAGCGGCGGCGGCTGGACCAGGAAGAACCAGTGCCAATAGGCGCGGGCAAATGCCTCGGTGGTGTTCTCGTACATCGCCAGCGTGGGTGCGATGTCCAGCAGCAACATGCGATCGACGGCCGCCGCGTGGTCCACGGCCAGCCGGTGCGCCACCCGCGCGCCGCGGTCATGGGCCAGCACGCCGAAGCGCTCGAAGCCATGGTGGCGCATGGCGGCGAGCGCATCGAGCGCCATTTCGCGCTTGCTGTAGGCGTTGTGGGCGGCATCGTCCGCGGGACGGCCCGAGTCGCCGTAGCCGCGCAGGTCGAGCGCGACCACCGTGAACCGCTCGGCCAGCGCAGGTGCCACGCGATGCCAGATGAGGTGTGTCTGCGGATGGCCATGGAGGAGAAGCAACGGCGCGCCTCGCCCGCCGATGCGGCCGTGCACGCGCACGCCGTCGCGCTCGATGTCGAATGGGGGAAAGTCGAAGAATGAAGCAGTCACGCGGCGATTGTGCGTTGCGCACATGCGGCCATCAAGCAACAATCAGCCAATTCATACTTTCCGAATTGGCATGAATCAGTTGGCGATGGACCGTGGCGACCTGGAACTTGTGCTGGCCATACGCGAGCAGGGAAGCCTCGCGGGCGCGTCGGCCACGCTCGATGTCGTGCCCTCGGTGGTCACCAAGCGGCTGGGCTCGCTCGAAGCCAGGCTGGGGCAGCGCTTGTTCGAACGCACCACGCGCCGGCTCAGCGTCACGGCCGAGGGTGAGGCTGTCTGCCTTCACGCCAGGACATTGCTCGAAGGCTTTGCGGCGCTGGAAAGCGAACTGGGCGAACGACAGAACGAACTCGTCGGCAACATCCGGCTGGCGGCCACGTTCGGTTTTGGCCGGCGTTGGCTCGGCCCCGCGCTGGCCACGTTCCAGGCGCGCCATCCCGCGCTGCAGATCGAACTGCTGCTGACCGAGCGGCTGCCCGATCTCGGCGCCGAAGGCTACGACGGTGCGCTCTGGCTCTGGGCCGTGCAGCAGCGCCGCGAGGCCGACTGGGTGACCCGCCGCATCGCGCGCAACCAGCGGGTGCTGGCCGCCTCGCCTGCATATATAGAGCGGCGCGGCATGCCGGCCTCGGTGGAGGCGCTCGGCATGCACGACTGTCTGGTGGCGCGCGAGAACGGCGAAGTCAACCAGCGGCAGTTTGCGCTCTGGACCTTGCGCCACGCGCGCGACGGCAGCACCGCGCGCGTGCGCGCGCAGGGGCCGCTGACCAGCAATTCGGGCGAGATGGTGCGCGACTGGTGCCTGGCGGGCCACGGCATCATGCTGCGCAGCCTGTGGGACATTGCGCCGCAACTGGCTTCCGGCGAACTGGTGCGCGTGCTGCCCCACTACGCCATGCCCGATGCGGACATCCACTGGATCGCGCCCTGGCGGCCCAAGACGCCGCGCCGCGTCCGGCTGCTGCTCGACCACCTGGCGGATCAGTTTCGCGGCGAGCCCTGGAAGCCCGGCAAGGCCGCTTCGCCGCGCTGAGCAATAGGTAGGCGCCGGGTCAGCGCTCGCTGCGGACCACCAGGCTGACGCCCGCGGCGGTGAGCCCGATGCCGAGCAGCGTCACCAGGGTGATCGGCTCCGCGAACAGCAGCCAGGCCATGACCGCCGTGCAGGGAGGCACCAGGTAGAGCAGGCTCGTGACCGCGGTGGCCGTGCCGCGCTGGATCAGCATGTAGAGCAGCGAACTGCCGCCGAGCGAGAGCGCCAGCACCGACCACGCCATGGCGCCCATCGAGTAGGCGTTCCATTCGATGGCCTGGGTCTCCATCAGCGCGAAAGGCAAGGACACGGCCAGCGCCGCCGCCATCTGCACGGCGCTTGCGCTGCGAACGTCGCAGGGCGCGACGAAGCGCTTCTGGTACAGCGTGCCCGCGGTGATCGAAAGCAGCGCCATCACGGCGAGCCCCATGGTCAATGCGCTGACCTCGGAACCCTGCCCGAACTTGCGGGATACCACGAGCACCAGGCCCGCAAACCCGAGGACCAGCCCGGCCCATTGGCGCCTGGAGATGCGCCCGCCGTTGAACGAGAGCCAGATGGCGGTCAGCACCGGCTGGATGCCGACCAGCAGCGCCACCAGGCCGGCGCCCATGCCGGCGTGCACCGCAGCCCATACGCCGCCCAGGTAACCCGCCTGCATCAGCACGCCGGTGGCCGCCAGGTGCCCCCACTGCGCGCGCTCCTTGGGCCAGGCGACCCGCGCGAGCGCGACCCAGATGCCGAAGCACACGAGGGAAAGCGCATAGCGCACGGCCAGGAACTTGAGCGGCGGCGCAAAGGGCATGCCATAGCGCGCCACGATGAAACCCGTGCTCCAGATCAGCACGAAGACCGCCGGCATGGCCCGCAGCCAGCCCGAGCCGCCCGGACCGGGTACGGCAACCGCCGCCGTCATTTGCTGTGGGCCCTGATCTCGGGGATGGCCTTTTGCAGGTAATAGACCATCGACCACACGGTAAGCACCGCCGAGATCCAGATCAGCCATTGGCCCCAGAGGCCCGTGTCGATGACCTTGAACAGATGCCCGTCATAGAGCAGGAACGGAATCGCGACCATCTGCACGGTCGTCTTGACCTTGCCGATCATGTGGACCGCCACGCTCTTGCCGGCGCCGATTCGTGCCATCCATTCGCGCAGCGCAGAGATGGCGATCTCGCGCCCGATGATGATCAGCGCCACGAACACATCGGCGCGCTGCAGGTGCACCAGCACCAGCAGCGCGGCGCACACCAGGAACTTGTCGGCCACCGGATCGAGGAAGGCGCCGAAGGACGAGGTCTGGTTCAGCTTGCGCGCGAGGTAGCCGTCGAGCCAGTCGGTGGCGGCAAAGACGATGAACATCACCGTGGCAATCAGGTTGCGCATCGGCTCGGCCATCGGCAGGTAGAACACACCAACGATCAATGGAATCGCGACGATGCGCGTCCAGGTCATGATGGTCGGGAGGGTCCAGAACATGCGGGCGATTGTGTCATGCACACGCGGCGCGCCGAAAGCCCGGGGGCAATCGGGCTAGTGCAGTGCGCGGTAGATTTCCTCGGCCAGGTCGGTGGCAATGCCTTCGACCGAGGCGATGTCCTCGACGCTTGCGGCCGCCACGCCGCGGATTCCGCCAAAACGCTGCAGCAATCGCGCGCGGCGCTTCGGCCCGATGCCAGGAATGTCTTCGAGCTGGCTGCCGCCCACGCGCACCTTCGCGCGCTTGGCGCGCATGCCGGTGATGGCGAAGCGGTGCGCCTCGTCGCGGATCTGGGCAACCAGCATGAGCGCTGCGGAATCCTTGCCCAGGTAGACCTTCTCGCGGCCGTCCGCAAACACCAGTTCCTCGAGCCCGACCTTGCGGCCTTCGCCCTTCTCGACACCCACGATGAGCGACAGCGCCAGCCCCAGTTCGCTGAACACCTCGCGCGCCATCGAGACCTGGCCCTTGCCGCCGTCCACCAGCACCAGGTCGGGCATGCGCGCGGCCTTGGTCCTTGGAGGCGCGTCGCTGCCGACGCCGGCAGCATCGCCCATGGGCGGCGCATCGCTTTCGGCCGCCATGGCCTCGGCCAGCTTGCCGTAGCGGCGGTGCAGCACCTGGCGCATGGCGGCGTAGTCGTCGCCCGGCGTGATGCCCTCGATGTTGTAGCGCCGGTATTCGCGGTTCTGCATCGTGTGGTGCTCGAACACCACGCAGGAGGCCTGGGTGGCCTCGCCCGCGGTGTGCGAGATGTCGAAGCATTCAATGCGGAAGTTGTCGAGGTCGTCGGGCGCGAGCTCCAGCGCATCGGCCAGCGCGCGGGTTCGCGCCTGCTGCGAGCCCTCTTCGGCCAGCAGACGCGCAAGTTGCAGGCCGGCGTTGGTCTCCGCCATTTCGAGCCAGTGCCGCCGCTGCTCGCGCGGCTGGAACACGGCCGTCACCCGCCCGCCGGCCTGCTGCGAGATCGCCTCGATCAGCTCGCGGCCGACGAGATGGCTCAGCACCAGCGTGGCGGGCACCGGCACGTCGATGTAGTGCTGGGCGATGAAGGCTTCGAGCACCTGCACCTCGATCGGGTCCGCCGGCACGGGCAGTGCGCCCTCCTCCGCATCGAGTTCGCCGTGGTGGATCTGCGCGGCGTCTTCCACATGCACGGGAAAGTACGCCCGGTCGCCCAGGTGGCGGCCGCCGCGCACCATCGCCAGGTTGACGCAGGCCTTGCCGCCCTGCACCTTGACGGCGAGGATGTCCACATCCTTGTCCGAAGCGATCTCGATCGACTGCTGGTGCAGCACGCGCGAGATTGCCGACATCTGGTTGCGCAGCTCGGCGGCCTGCTCGAACTCGAGCTTTTCGGCGTGCTCGGTCATGCGCGCCTCGAGCTTGGACAGCACCAGCTGCGTGTCGCCCATCAGGAAGGCCTCGGCGCTCGCCACGTCCTGCGCATAGGCTTCGGGCGTGATGTAGCCGACGCACGGCCCGGTGCAGCGCTTGATCTGGTACAGCAGGCAGGGCCGCGTGCGGTTGGCGTACACCGTGTCTTCGCAGGTGCGCAGCTTGAATACCTTCTGCAGCAGCTGGATCGATTCCTTCACCGCCCAGGCGCTCGGATACGGCCCGAAGTAGCGGTGCTTCTTGTCGACCGCGCCGCGGTAGTACGCCAGGCGCGGAAACGCGTGCGAGGCGATCTTCAGGTACGGGTAGCTCTTGTCGTCGCGAAACAGGATGTTGTAGCGCGGCTTGAGCGTCTTGATGAGATTGTTCTCGAGCAGCAGCGCCTCGGCCTCGGAGCGCACCACCGTGGTCTCCATGCGCGCGATCTTCGAGATCATGTGGCCGATGCGCGTGCCGCCATGGCTCTTCTGGAAGTAGTTGGCAACCCGCTTCTTGAGGTTGCGCGCCTTGCCCACGTAGAGCACCGCGCCGGCGGCATCGAAATAGCGGTAGACGCCCGGCAGCTGCGGCAAGGCAGCGACTTCGCTGAGCAATTGATCGGAATGCACATCTGACATGGCGGCTATTGTGGCGTGTCGCGACCCCGAAGAAAGGCACACTCCCACCCATGCAATGGGACATCTTCTGCAGGGTGATCGACAACCACGGCGACCTGGGCGTGTGCTGGCGGCTGGCCAGCCAGTTGGCGGCCCTCGGCGAGCGCGTGCGCCTGTGGATCGACGATGCCACGGCACTGCGCTGGATGGCGCCCACGGGCTGCGACGGCGTGCGCGTGGTCGATTGGCTCGACCCCGCCGCCGTCGCCCGGGCCGCGGCGGCCCCGCCGCCCGACGTGCTGATCGAAGCCTTCGGCTGCGACCCGGCGCCCGAACTGGTCGCGCGATTCGCCGAGGCTCCGGCCGAAGGCGCGCCGGCCCGGTGCTGGATCAATCTCGAATACCTCTCGGCCGAGCCCTATGTGGAGCGGCTGCACGGCTTGCCCTCCCCCGTCTTCAAGGGGCCGGGCGCGGGGCTGACCAAGCGCTTTTTCTACCCGGGCTTCACGCCCGCCACCGGAGGGCTGCTGCGGGAGCCCGGCCTGCTGGAGCGCCGGGCGCGCTTCGATCGCGCGCAATGGCTCGCTGCGCATGACATCCCCTGGCGGGAGGGCGAGTGCCTCGTCTCCCTCTTCTGCTACGAGCCGCCCGCGCTGGCCCAGCTGCTCGAGCAGCTGGCTGCCGGTACCGAGCCAACGCGGCTCCTGGTGACGTCCGGCCGCGCGGCGCACGCACTGGGCGCCTTCTTCGCGAGCCCGGAATTGCCCGCCGGCCGGTCGCCGCAAGGCTTCGGCGCGCTGTCGATTTCGTACCTGCCCTACCTCACGCAGTTCGATTTCGACCATCTCCTGTGGGCCTGCGACCTGAACTTCGTGCGCGGCGAGGATTCGCTCGTGCGCGCGCTCTGGGCCGGCGCTCCTTTGGTCTGGCAGATCTATCCGCAGGACGACGACGCGCACCACGTGAAGCTGGGGGCGTGGCTGGACTGGATTGGCGCGCCTCCCACGCTGCGCCAGTTCCACCACGCCTGGAATGGCTTCGGGGACGCTCCCCTGCCCCCTGCGGAAACCGAAGGCCCTTGGCGCGAAACCGCGCAGGCGGCGCGCGAAAAGCTGTGCTCCCAGCAAGACCTGGTCACGCAATTGCGGCATCTGGTCGCCGGAAAAAGCTAAAATAGCGGGCTTTGCGGATTTCGGCCCGGATTTACACAGATCCGAGATGCTGTCCGCCAAACCTGCCGCGGGACATGTACCGCGGGGCCAATCACGCTCGGCAAGGGCTTTTGCAACACTGCAAGCGTCGCCGATGGCCCCGTGCACCGAGCGGCCAACATCCAGAGAACCTGACATGAAAATCGCTCAAGAAATCCGCGCCGGCAACGTCATCATGCACGGCAAGGACCCGATGGTCGTCCTGAAGACCGAATACAGCCGCGGCGGCCGCAATTCCGCCACCGTGCGCATGAAGCTCAAGAGCCTGATCGCCAACTTCAACACCGAAGTGGTCTTCAAGGCCGACGACAAGATCGACCAGATCGTGCTCGACAAGAAGGAGTGCACCTACTCCTACTTCGCCGACCCGATGTACGTCTGCATGGACACCGAGTACAACCAGTACGAAGTCGAAGCCGAGAACATGGGCGACGCCCTCAACTACCTCGAAGACGGCATGGCGGTCGAAGTGGTGTTCTACGACGGCAAGGCCATTTCGGTCGAACTGCCCACCAGCGTCGAGCGCGAAATCACCTGGACCGAGCCGGCCGTCAAGGGCGACACCTCGGGCAAGGTCATGAAGCCCGCCAAGATCGCCACCGGCTTCGAAGTGCCGGTGCCGCTCTTCGTTGCGCAAGGCGACAAGATCGAGATCGACACCCGCACCGGCGAATACCGCAAGCGCGTCTGAGCGCTTCCGGCCGGCTGGCCGGCGCATCACGAAAAGGCTCCGCAAGGAGCCTTTTTCCGTTGGCGGGCTTACCCTTCGGCCATGAACACCTCCGCCAGCGTCCGAACCGAGACCGATGGGCCGGTCAGCACCATCGTCATGAGCCGCCAGAGGCAGCGCAACGCCGTCGACCGTCCCATGGCCGATGCGCTGCGCGCCGCCTTCGAACGCTTCGAGGCCGACGACAGTCAGCGTGTCGCCGTGCTGTGGGGCGAACACGGCACTTTCTGCGCGGGCGCCGACCTGGGCGCGGTCGGCGATCCGGCCCGGCGCAATGAACTCGATCCCGAAGGCGGCGGCTCCGCTCCGATGGGCCCCACCCGCATGGCGCTTTCAAAACCGCTGATCGCCGCCATCAGCGGCCATGCGGTGGCCGGCGGGCTGGAACTCGCGCTCTTGGCCGACCTGCGCGTGGCCGAGGAAGACGCCGTGCTCGGGGTGTTCTGCCGGCGCTGGGGCGTGCCGCTGATCGATGGCGGAACGGTTCGGCTGCCGCGCCTCGTCGGCATGGGCCGCGCACTCGACCTCATCCTGACCGGCAGGGCCGTGGACGCCAGGGAGGCGGGCGCGATGGGCCTCGTCGACCGCGTGGTGCCCCGCGGCCAGTCGCGCCAGGCGGCGGAAGCGCTGGCGCACGAGATCGCGTCCTTTCCCCAGCAATGCATGCTGGCGGACCGCCATTCCGCCTATGCACAATGGGACTTGCCGCTGGCCGAGGCACTGCGGCAGGAAGGCCGCCTGGGCGTGCCGATCGTCGCGGCCGAGGGCGCGGCCGGCGCCCGGCGCTTCGTTCAGGGCGCGGGCCGGCACGGCACTTTCTGAACCGGCGGGCATGCCGGTTGCAAGGCTGCACAATCCATGAGTCTTCCTGTCTGATTCCTCCATGAACAACACGCACGATCTCCACGACAAACGCCTCGCGGACGCCTGGGCCACCCTCAAGTCGCACTCCGAAAAAGGCCTTCCGCTCGATCCCGATCCTTCGCGCCTCGCCTTCGCCGATCCGGAATTCCTGCTGCGCCGCGAAACCCGCGGCATCCGCATGCAGCTGGAGCTGATGAAGCCCGACCTGGAGCAGCGCGCCCACGGCATCGAGAACACCGTGGTGGTCTTCGGCAGCGCACGCTTCCGCAGCGAGGAAGAGGCAGCCGCGCTCGTCGCGCAGGCCGACGCCGCGGGCGACGCGGTGGCGGCCGAGCGCTGGCGGCGGCTGGCGCGCAGCTCGCACTACTACGAGAAGGCGCGCGCCTTCGGCAAGCTGGTGGCGCAGTACAGCAGCGACAAGGACCCCGAGGACAAGCTGTTCGTCTGCACCGGCGGCGGCCCCGGCATCATGCAGGCGGCCAACCGCGGCGCGCACGAGGGCGGCGGCATCTCGGTCGGCCTGGCCATCGCGTTGCCCATGGAGGAGGAAGCCAACCCCTACGTCACGCCGGCGCTGAGCTTCAAGTTCCACTACTTCGCCATCCGCAAGATGCATTTCATGATGCGTGCGAAGGCGCTGGTGGCGTTTCCCCGGGCGGCTTCGGCACGCTTGACGAGCTGTTCGAGGTGATCACGCTCGTGCAGACCCGGAAGTCCAAGCCGGTGCCGATCGTGCTGTTCGGCTCGGCCTACTGGAAGAAGCTGATCGACTTCGACTTCCTCATCGAGGAAGGCGTGATCTCGCCGACCGACGTGAAGCTGTTCGAATACGTCGATGCGGCCGACGACGCCTGGGACGCGATCAAGCGCTTCTACAAGCTATAAGGGCGCCTTCAGGCCCCAGGTGGCCCGCGCGCCCAACGCAACGACGCCGCCCACCACCCAGAAGACGCCCGCGATCCCGATCAGCGCGCCGAGCGATCCGAACAGCATCGGCATCGCCACGCTCGACGCGTTGATGGTCATGAGCCTGAGGCCCAGCGCCTCGCCGTGGCGCGTGTGCGGCGTGATCTGGTGCAGCATGCTCATCACCATCGGCTGCACCGCCCCCAGGGCAAAACCCAGGATCACCGAGCACAGGGCCATGGTCCAGGCCGAGTCGAGCAGCGGATACACCGCGAACACCCCGGCCGTGACGAGGGTGGATACCAGGATCACGCTGCGCTCCGAGGCGCGGGACGCGACCAGGGGCAGCACCACCCGGATGACGGCCGCGGCAATGGCGAAGGCGCCGAGGATGGAGCCGATCACCGAGGCGCTGATGCCGCGGTCGTGCCCCAGCACCGGCAGCACGAAGGCATGCACGTCCCAGCTCGACGACTGCAGCCAATTCACGAACAGCAGGCGGCGGAACATCGGCTCGCGCAGCAGGTCCCAGGCCCGCGTGCCTGCCGCGCCAGCTGCGGTTTCCGTGGGCGGCGGCTCGTGCGCGCTGCGGGCAAACAGCCAGCACAGGATGGGAAAGGCCGCCATCACTGCGAAGCAGACCCGGAAGGCCAGCATGTCCGCGGGCACGCGCCCCGCGTGATCGATGAGCATGCCGGCCACAAACGGGCCGACGAAATTGGCGACCGCGGGCGCAATTGCCAGCCAGCTGAACACGCGCTTGAGCTGCGTGGCGTTGGTGGCGGAACGGCCGACGTGGCGCTGCAGCGCAATGACGGTTGCGCCGGTGGCACCGCCGGTCAGCAGCGCCGCAACGCACATGGCCGGAAAAACCGGAAAGACCACCACGAGGCCCGCACCGGCCGAAGCCGCAATGACCGAAAGCCAGAGCGGCCGCTTGAACCCGTGCCGGTCGGCAAAGCGGCCCGCGGGCAGCGCGAGGAACACCTGCGTGAGCGCGAACAGCGAGATCAGCACGCCGACCGCCGCAGCACTGTATCCCTGCTGCAGTGCCAGGAGCGGCGTTGCGAGCCGCATGCCGGCCATGGTGGCGTGCAGGCAGACCTGGGCGCCGATCACGCGCAGCAGTTCGGAGCCTTTCACGGAATGTCGCCGCCTTCGCCACCTTCGCTGTCGGCGGTGGACGGCAGCAGCAGCTGCGACTGCGACTCGGGCAGCGCCTCCACCTTGCGCAGCGCCAGGCGCATCTGCTTGGCGCGCGTGTCGGCCTTGTCGAGCGTGTCGGAAGCCTTGGCCACCTGCTCCTTGATGCGCGAAACCCATTCGCCATAGCGCTCGAACTCGGTCTTGACGGCGCCCAGCACCTTCCAGACCTCGGACGCCTGGTGCTCCAGCGCCAGCGTGCGAAAGCCCATGTGCAGGCTGTTGAGCATGGCCAGCAAGGTGGTCGGCCCGGCCAGCGTCACGCGGTGCTGGCGCTGGATGGCGTCCATCAGGCCGGGCCGTCGCAGCACTTCGGCATAGAGGCTTTCGACAGGCAGGAAGAGGATGGCGAAATCCGTGGTGTGCGGCGCCGCCAGGTAGTTTTCGGCGATCGACCTGGCCTCGCTGCGCACGCGCGCCTCGAGCGCCTTGGCTGCAAGTTCGGCACCGGCCGCGTCGGCACGCTCGTGCGCATCGATCAGGCGCTCGTAGTCGTCGCGCGGAAACTTGGCGTCGATGGGCAGCCATACCGGCGCGCCATCGTCGCCGCGGCCGGGGAAACGGATCGCAAAGTCGACGCGCTGGCCGCTGCGCGGCTTGGTCTCGACCTGCTTGGCGTACTGGTCGGGCGTGAGCACCTGCTCGAGCAGCGCCTCGAGCTGCACTTCGCCGAACACGCCGCGCGTCTTCACGTTGGTCAGCACCCGCTGCAGGTTGCCGACGCCGACCGCCAGGGTCTGCATTTCACCCAGGCCCTTGTGCACCTGCTCGAGCCGGTCGGCCACCTGCTTGAAGCTCTCGCCCAGGCGCGCCTCGAGCGTGCTCTGCAGTTTCTCGTCGACGGTCTTGCGCATTTCGTCGAGCTTGGCGGCGTTGGTCTGCTGCAGCTGCGCGAGCTGCGTTTCCATGGTCGTTCGCACTTCGGCCAGGCGCCGCGCGTTCGATTCGGCGAGGCCCTGCAGCTGGGTGTTGAGCGTGTCGGCCAGCGTCTTCTGCAAGGAGGCGAGCTGCAGCGAAAAGGCGTCGAGCTGGGCATTCTGCGTGCGGGTGGCCTCGGCGCCCTGCTGCACCAGCGCCTGCTGGAACGTGGCAAAGGCCTGCGCCGTTTCCTGCCGAGCGCCGCGCGAGCTCTCGCCGATCTCATGGCGCAGCTCGCGCTCGGTGCGTTCGTTGGCCGCGCCCATGGCGGCCAGCACCGACAGCATTTGGCCGTGGTCGGGCCTGGGCTGCCGCCGCGCGAGCAGCCACACCAGGAGCGCGAGCTGCACGGCCGCGAGCGCAGCCAGCAGGAGAAGGATCAAGTCGGGAAGTGCCAAGGTCGGAGTGCCGCGTCGCTGCTCGCCGTTGATTACCTGGCGGCCGGCGGAACGGGCGTGACGGGCGTGAGCGGGCCCTTGCCGCCGAACCAGGCAATGAGGTTGTCGGCCGCAAGATCGGCCATGGCGCGGCGCGTGGGCACGGTGGCGCTTGCGATGTGCGGCGTGAGCACCACGTTGGGCACGGTCAGCAGGTCGGGGTGGACCTTGGGTTCGCCCTCGAACACATCGAGCCCCGCGGCCGCAATGCGCTTCTCGCGCAGTGCCACGGCCAGCGCCGCGTCATCGACGATGCCGCCACGCGCGATGTTCACCAGCGTGGCGGTCGGCTTCATGAGCGCGAGCTCGGCCGCGCCGATGGTGTGGTGCGACGCCGGCGAATACGGCACGACCAGGACCACGTGGTCGGCGGTCCTGAGCAGCTCTTCCTTGCTTGCATAGCTGGCCTTGCATTCGGCTTCGAGCGCGGCGTCCAGGCGGGAGCGGTTGTGATAGACCACCTTCATGCCGAAGCCGTGCGCGCCGCGCCGGGCAATGCCCTGCCCGATGCGGCCCATGCCGATGATGCCGAGCGTCGAGCCGTGGATGTCGGAGCCGGCGAACATGTCGTAGCTCCACTTCTGCCACTTGCCCGCGCGCAGGAAGTGTTCGCTCTCGGTGATGCGGCGGGCCGTCGCCATCAGCAGCGCAAACCCGAAGTCGGCCGTGGTTTCGGTGAGCACGTCGGGCGCGTTGGTGCCGAGCACGCCGTGCGCGGCCATCGCGTCGACGTCGAAGTTGTTGTAGCCCACGGCCATGTTGGCGCAGATCTTGAGGTCGGGACAGGCGTCGAGCACCGCGGCGTCGATGCGCTCGCTGCCGGTGGTGAAGGCGCCCTGCTTGCCCTGGAGCCTGGCGATCAGCTGCTCCTTGCTCCAGCTCTCGTCAGACTGGTTGGACTCGACCTCGAAGTGCTGAGAGAGGCGCTCGATGGTTTCGGGAAAGACCGCGCGGGCAACAAGGATCTTGGGCTTGCTCATGGTGTTGGCTCTCAACGGAAGAAGATGAAGGTGGAAAGAACGAACAGCGGAATCAGGATGGCGACGGACCAGCCCATGTAGCCGAAGAAGCTCGGCATGCGCACGCCGCGGCTCTCGGCAATGGCCTTGACCATGAGGTTGGGCGCGTTGCCGATGTAGCTGTTGGCACCCATGAACACGGAACCGGCCGAGATGGCGGCCAGCGTGGTGGCGTAGGTGGTCATGAGCGCCACGGGATCACCTCCCGCGGTGTTGAAGAACACCAGGTAGGTCGGCGCGTTGTCCAGGAACGAGCTGAGGATGCCGGAGGCCCAGAAATACATGGCCGGATCGGGCTGGCCGTCGGGCTTGGTCACGGCCGCGATCACGGCGGCGAACGGCCCGTGCGCACCGGCCTTCAGCATGGCGATCACCGGGATGATGGTCAGGAAGATGCCCGCGAACAGCTTGGCCACTTCGGCCATCGGTCCCCATTCGAACTGGTTGTCGGCATGCACCTTGGGCGCCGTGGTCTTGAACGAGACCAGCGTGATGGCGACGAGGCCCACATCGCGCACCAGTCCCGGCAGCCCGACGCGCGTGCCGAACACCTCGAAGCCCACGGGCGATTTCCAGAGGCCCGACAGCAGCACCAGGAAGACCACGCCGCCCAGCAGCCAGAAATTGGCGGCACCGTCGAAGCCGACCCGGCGTGTGTCGGGCGTCGGGTCGAACGGCAACACCCCCTCCTTGCGGTAGTGGTAGCGGTCGATGACATAGAACAGCGCCAGCAGCATGCCGACCAGGAACAGCGTCTCGGGCAGGATGTTGCGCGCCGTCCAGAAAAAGTCGACGCCCTTCAGGAAGCCGAGGAACAGCGGCGGATCCCCCAGCGGTGTGAGCGAGCCGCCGGCGTTCGACACGATGAAGATGAAGAACACCACCACGTGCGCCTTGCTCACGCGGTTGTCGTTGGCGCGCACCAGTGGCCGGATCAGCAGCATCGAGGCGCCGGTCGTGCCCATGAGGCTCGCGAGCACCGCGCCGATCGCAAGAATGGCCGTATTGAGCCCGGGCGCGCCATGCAGGTTGCCGCGGATGTGGATGCCCCCTGCCACCGTGAACAGCGCCGTGAGCAGGATGATGAAGGGGATGTATTCCTCGACCAACGCATGCACCAGCTGGGAGCCGGCCAGCGGCACCCCGTGGATCACGGCAAAGGGAAGCAGGAAAGCCAGCGCCCAGGCCGCCGAGATCTTGCCGTAGTGGTGATGCCAGACCGAAGGGGCGAGCAGCGGCATCAGCGCGATCGACAGCAAAAGGCCTGCGAAGGGGATTCCCCAGGGCGCCGACAGCCTGCTGCCGTCGAGGCTGGCAGCCATGGCAAGCGCGGGAAACATCATCGGCAGCACTGCGGCCGCCGCCAAGCGAACTATTTTTTTCATCGGGCCGTACCGTACCAGACGGACGTCAGGCCGGCGGCTGCTCGATCTCGAAAACCTGACGCAGATACGCGAGGTATTTCTCGTCCTCGCACATGTTCTTGGACGGGGTGTCCGACAGCTTGGCCACCGGCTGCCCGTTGCAGGTGATCATCTTGATGACGATCTGCAGCGGCTCGTAGCCCAGGTCGTTGGTCAGATTGGTGCCGATGCCGAACGCCAGCTGGCAGCGGCCGCGGAACTGCTGGTAGAGCTCGATGGTGCGCGGCACCGTGAGGCTGTCGCTGAAGATCAGCGTCTTGGTGCGCGGATCGACCCGGTTGGCGATGTAGTGGGCCAGCATGCGCTCGCCCCACTGGAAGGGATCGCCGCTGTCGTGGCGCGCGCCGTCGAACAGCTTGCAGAAGTAGAGGTCGAAGTCCCGCAGGAAGGCGCTCATGCCGTAGACGTCGGACAGCGCAATGCCCAGGTCGCCGCGGTATTCGCGGGCCCAACTCTCGAAGCCGAAGATCTGGCTGTCGCGCAGCCGCGGCCCGAGCCCCTGGCAGGCCTGCAGGTATTCGTGCGCCATGGTGCCGAGCGGAATGAGGCCGAGCTTCATGGCATAGAGCACGTTGCTGGTGCCCGCGAGCTGGGGCAGCCGCGCGCCGGGCCGGGATTGCACCGGCGGCGAGGTGACGGCGCCCAGCCTGGCATTGAGGGTGCGAAGAACTTCTTCGTGCCAGTCCTTGGAGAAGCGGCGGCGCGTGCCGTAGTCGGCAATCTTGAGGTCGGCGAGGCCGGCATCCTGCAGCTGGCCGATCTTCGTTTCCAGGCGCCGCCGGCCTTCTTCGAGATCGGGCTTCTTCTGCGTGTTGCGAAAGTAGACCTCGTTCACGATCGCGAGCACCGGGATCTCGAACAGGATGGTGTGCAGCCACGGGCCCTTGATGCGGATCTCGAGCTCGCCCGAGGGCTGGGGCGTGATGCTGATGTATTTCTCGTTGAGCCGGAACAGCCCCAGGAAATCGACGAAGTCGCTCTTGATGAAGCGCATCGAGCGCAGGTAGGTCAATTCGGCGTCGCGAAACTGCACGGAGCAGAGGCTGCGCACCTCTTCGCGGATCTGCCCCGCGAATTGCGCCAGGTCGATGCCCGGGTTGCGGCACTTGAAGCGGTACTCGACCTGGGCTCCCGGGAAGTGATGCAGCACGACCTGCATCATGGTGAACTTGTAGAGGTCAGTGTCGAGCAGGCTGTGAATGATCATGGTGCTTTGGCGGCGCGCGTTGTCCCGGTCTTTTTCGGCGTGCGTCCGATTATCACGGGCAGCGTCGGCTTGTGCCTACGGCCCCAGCACAGGGCGTCCTACCGTCAGGGTGAATGGCTGACGCGACAGTGTCTTCACGGCAGACCGATGAGTCGGCCGAGTCAACACTGAAGGAGATTCGCATGAACAAGGACACCATCGAAGGCAACTGGAAACAGCTCAAGGGCAAGGTGAAGGAGCAATGGGGCAAGCTGACCGACGATGACTTCGACGTGATTGCGGGCAAGCGCGACCAGCTGCTCGGCCGTATCCAGGAACGCCATGGCATCAGCCGCGACGAGGCCGAAAAACAGGTCAAGGAATGGGAAACCCGCGACGGCCGCTCGCCGGACGCTCTCTGGTACGAAAAGTACTGAGCAAGCGGGGCGCCCAGGGGCGTCCCTCGGTTCCCAACCTCCAGATTCATCTCAACCCGAAGGAAAAACCAATGAAAAAACATCTGCTCATGCTCGCGCTCGCCTCCACCTGCTTCATGGCCACGCAGGCCGGCGCGATGACCAAGGACGAGTACAAGGCCGGCAAGGACAAGATCGAAGCCGACTACAAGGCGGCCAAGGCCCAGTGCGACGCGCTGAAGGACAATGCCAAGGACGTCTGCCAGAAGGAAGCCAAGGGCAAGGAAAACGTTGCCAAGGCCGAACTGGAACAGCAGTACAAGCCCAGCGACTCGCATGCCCGCAAGGTGGCTGAAGAGAAGGTCAAGGCCAACTACGAAGTCGCCAAGGAAAAGTGCGATGACCAGGCCGGCGATGCCAAGGCTGCCTGCGTGAAGCAGGCCAAGGCCGACGAATCGCAAGGAAAGGCCGACATCAAGGCCATGAAGAAGTCCATGTAAGAACGAAGCGCCCAGCGGCCTGAAAACGGCCGCGTGGCAAGGACACATCGGCGCCCGCGGGCGCCGATTGCTTTTGGGTCAGGCTTTCAGCGAATCGACCACGCGTTGCAGCGCCTCGGGCAGTGGCACCGGACGCTGCGTGGGCCCGGTCCACGTACACGTGCACGAAATGGCCCTGGGCGGCAGCCGTATCGACGCCTTCGGCAAACAGCGCGATCTCGTAGCGCACGCTGGAACGCCCCGCCTGGGCCACCCGGATGCCGGCTTCCACCGTCTGGGGAAAGACGATGGGGGCGAAATAGTTGCACTGCGTCTCGACCACGAAGCCGATGGTCTGCCCCTGGTGGATGTCGAGTGCGCCGCGCTCGATCAGGAGCGCATTCACCGCCGTGTCGAACCAGCTGTAGTAGACGACGTTGTTGACATGGCCGTACATGTCGTTGTCGGCCCAGCGCGTCGGGATGCTGCGGAACGCGCGGTAGCTGCTTCGGGAATGCGGCGTGGGTTTGTTGGCGGAGCTCATCGCGCGGCATTTTGCCAGCGGCGCCAGTAGTCGAGCGCCACCCTGAAGGTGCCCAGCTGCACCTGCACCGTCTCGGCGATGTCGGTCGCGTAGCCGCCCGCCATGGCAAACGCCAGCGGAATGCGGCGCTGCCAAGCCCAGTCGAACACCCGCCGGTCGCGCGCCTCCAGCCCGTCGAAGCTCAGCTTGAGCCGCCCGAGCCGGTCGCGCTCGAAGGGGTCGGCGCCCGCCAGGTAGATCACCAGGCCGGGCGCGAAGCGCCGGTCGAGCTCGTCGAGCGCATGTTCGAGCGCGGCGAGGTAGTCGGCATCGCCGCAGCCGTCGGCCAGTTCGACGTCCAGGTCGCTCGTCTCCTTTCGGAATGGGAAGTTCTTCTGCCCGTGCATGGAGAGCGTGAAGACGCTCGGGTCGCTCCTGAAGATGCTGGCCGTGCCATTGCCCTGGTGCACGTCCAGGTCGATCACCGCGATGCGCAGCTGCCGGCCGCTGCGGCCGTGCTCCGCCTGCATGAGGCGGGCAGCCACGGCGGCGTCGTTGAAGACGCAGAATCCCCCACCCTTGTCGGCATAGGCATGGTGCGTGCCGCCCGCCATGTTGGCCGCGACCCCGCCGGCAAAGGCCGCACGGCAGGCCGCGATGGTCGCGCCGGTGGAGCGGCGCGAGCGCTCGACCATGGTCTCGCTCCAGGGAAAGCCGATCTCCCGCATGGCCTGCGGGCTCACGCTGCCGTCGCTGATGGCGGCAATCCACTGCGGCGTGTGGGCCAGCGCCAGCTCGCCATCGGTGGCGCGGGGCGCCGGGTCCATGTCGATGGCCGGCAGGTGCTCCAGCAGGCGGTCGCGCAGCATGGCGTAGCGCGACATGGGAAAGCGGTGGCCCGGAGGCAGCGGCAAGACGAACTGGCCGGAATAGAAGGCGCGCATGGCCTGCATTCTGGAGCGCCGGCCGAATTTAGAAAGTGTGTTCTAAATTGCTGCAAAGCAGCAAAACCCCCTTGATCAGAAATCTGTGCTGCCTATACTTGAGGCCATGCTGCACCGCAACATAAGTGACGAGGGGCAGCGCACCGTGACCCGACCACCATCCCTTTTCTGGAGTTTCCACATGGCCCTGACCGCTGACCAAATCCTCGCCGCCCAAAAAGCAAACCTCGAAACCCTGTTCGGCCTGACCACCAAGGCATTCGAAGGCGTGGAGAAGCTCGTCGAGCTGAACGTGACCGCTTCCAAGGCTGCCCTGGCCGAAGCCGCCGGCACCGCCCAAGCCGCCCTGAACGTCAAGGACGCGCAAGAACTGCTGACGCTGCAAGCCAGCCTGTTCCAGCCCCTGGCCGAAAAGACCGCCGCCTACAGCCGTCACCTGTATGACATCGCCCAAGGCACCGGCGCCGAATTCACCAAGGCTTTCGAAGTCAAGGCCGCTGAAGCCCAGCAAACCTTCGTCGGCCTCGTCGACAGCGCTTCCAAGAACGCACCTGCCGGTTCGGAAACCGCCGTTGCCGTGCTGAAGAGCGCCGTGGCTGCCGCCAACAACGCTTTCGAATCGGTCCAGAAGGCTGTCAAGCAGGCTTCCGACGTCGCCGAAGCCAACTTCAACGCCGTGTCGTCGCAAGCCGTCGCCGCTGCCAAGACCGCCACCAGCACGCGCAAGCGCTAAGCTGCCGGCTTTACCAGTTGTCTCCTTGGGTCCTCACGGATCCAATTCAGGCCTCATCTTCGGATGAGGCCTTTTTTTTGGCCGGCGCGCGTCTTCGATAATGCAAGTCTCATTTCAGGAGACTCTCCATGCAGATCGACGGCAAGGTTTTTATCGTGACCGGTGGCGCTTCGGGCCTCGGCGAAGGCACGGCGCGCATGCTGGCGGCAAACGGCGGCAAGGTGGTCGTTGCCGACATGCAGGCTGAAAAAGGCGAGGCCGTCGCGAAAGACATCGGCGGCGTCTTCGTCAAGTGCGACGTGAGCCAGGAGGCCGACGGCCAGGCCGCGGTTGCAGCCGCGCTGAAGCTCGGCAAGCTGGTGGGCCTGGTCAACTGCGCGGGCATTGCGCCGGCCGAGAAAACGGTGGGCAAGAACGGCGCCCACGCGCTGGCGGTGTTCAGCAAGACTGTCACGGTCAACCTGATCGGCAGCTTCAACATGATCCGCCTCGCGGCCGAGGCCATGAGCAAGAACGAGCCCGAAGCCACGGGCGAACGCGGCGTGCTGATCTCGACCGCCTCGGTTGCAGCCTACGACGGCCAGATCGGCCAGGCGGCGTACAGCGCCTCCAAGGGCGGCGTGGTCGGCATGACGCTGCCCATTGCACGCGACCTGGCGCGCAACGGCATCCGCAACATGACCATCGCCCCCGGCATCTTCGGCACGCCCATGCTCTTCGGCATGCCGCAGGAAGTGCAGGACGCACTGGCCGCCAGCGTGCCCTTTCCCTCCCGCCTGGGCACGCCCGAGGACTACGCCAGGCTCGCGAAACACATCATCGAGAACGACATGCTCAACGGGGAGGTGATTCGTCTCGACGGAGCGATTCGACTTCCTCCCCGGTAAAACGCGCATAAACAGGGAGCTTCGCTCCCTTTTTTAGCGTACTGATTTATGGCAGCTAGCGGGTTGGGGCACTGCTGCCGCATCGCCTGGCAGCAGGGCCCGAGGCCGCCGTGATGATGTGTTCGCCGCGTGCCTGCGTAACTATCAAGTCGTCACTTGATCGAGACGTGATTTAGTCGGCACGCCGGAACGAAAACTGGGATCACGTCGGATGCGGGCGCGATAAAGTCCGCCCGTGCGAAGCATCTCTTTACCTTCGTTCGCTGGGAGATTGTGGTTTCTGTCGTGGGCATTGCTGGCGCTGTTGCCACCACAAGCTCACGCGCAGCGCATTACACATGCCTATGACTCACAGTACAAGATTATCCGGGCGATCCTTGAGCAGCCTGAGTCTCAAATGGACTTGGGCGTCATCAAGCTGACCATAGACCAGATGATCGACCCGGCAACCGACAAGGCCGCTTTGCTCAGGCAACTCGATGTGATGGCCTTGGAGATCAAGGCTCTCTTTCCGCTCGGCGCAAGCAACTTGGACAAGTTCAAGACCTTGCGCGACTACCTTTACCGACCGTCTTCGATCAGTGGTCGGCAACCGTTCCTGTACAACCTCGCAGACGATCTCAATCCGAGCGCGAGGCTGCTTTCCGTCTACCTGAATACTCGGAAGGGCAACTGTGTCTCCATGCCCTTGCTGTTCGTCATTCTCGGACAGAAGCTCGGAATTCCAGTCACGATCACCACGGCGCCCCAGCATCTCTATGTGAAGTTTCGCGGCGACAACGGCCTTTGGTTTGGCGTGGAAGCAACCAACGGCGGCAGCTGGGCCGAGGATCCGTGGCAAGAGAAACAGTTTCCAACGCTCACGCCGCGGGCCATCGCAAGCGGCATCTACATGCAGCCACTCACCAGGAAGGAAACCGCAACCGTCATCATCGACTCGCTGCTGGGTGACTACGAGGCCCACAAGAGCAATGAAGCTGACGAAGCGCGCATCAGGCTGGCCCTGCTCGCGCTTGAATACTACCCAAAAGATATCGATGCAATGATCCATGCCTACCTCGGCTACAGAGGTTTAAGGGCAACGACTATTCATCGACAAGTACCCGCAAACATCCGACATACCCATGAGCCTGCGGCCGCGGTTCGAGCAGTTGGACAACGGGTGGCAGTACTGGGGGAACAAGGCCAAAGCGCTGGGCTTCCAAGCACCAACTCCCGCCACGAAGGCCGCGTACCGCGAGAGAATCCAACGTGCCAGGGCTGGCGGCATAACCCAATAAAGCCAAGATCAATTCAGGGGGATAGAACCATGAGCAATTGGGCAAGAAAACTGACCATCGCTGGGTCGATATTTATCGGTCTGCTGAGCGGCGCTCATGCCGTCTATGTCGATGGCAATCCGGCGAACTACGTCGACCCGACGGGTCTTGATCTAGTCGTGGTCACAGGCGGCCGTCGCGAGGCCACCAACCCTTTTGGCCACACCGCGCTGGGTGTCACTGGGGCGGGCATCTATAGCTACGGCAATAACACTCCACTAGGCAGTTCTCCATTGAGCTACCTTGATTCACAAAGTCAGTTCCGCGATCAACAGGTGACGATCATCCCTCGCACGCCTGAGCAAGATAGGGCGGCCCTCGACAACTTGTCGCGCAACAGTTGTAGGAACTGCGTGGGGTTACTCGATAACTGCGCAGTCAGAACGGACACTGCATTGCGAGCCAGTGGCGTGAACACGAACATGTCTCCTTTCCCTGGGGGTGTAGCGCGCGATGCAATGCGCGCACCCGGAGCCACTGACTACTACATTCCCAAAGGCGGCCCGATTCCTCCCGGGGTCGTCGACGCGCTAAGGCCCTTCAATCCGCCAAACGTGCCATGAAAAACAAGCCGCAAAACATTTACAGATGGACGGCCATCGTCTGGCTGGTAGGCGTGGTAGCGCATTTGATCTGGTCGGTGTTACAGCAACGCGAGCAGCCGCCCACGGATGAGGTTTATACGCAGGCACTGCCCTTCCAGATCGCCAGCTTCGCTTTTAGCAGCCTGCCCTATTGGCTTGGCGCCTTGCTTATCATTCTGATCATTGAGTTCGCGACCTTTGGGCGCAAAGCACCTTGATCGGGAGATGGAGTTCAGTCCACTTCGGGATCAGTTTTTGTCCCGATGAGATCCCCGCCCGGGATTCCGGACTTTTTACCGTCATCGAGAACGACATGCTCAACGGGGAGGTGATTCGTCTCGACGGAGCGATTCGACTTCCGCCCCGGTGATCGGCGGCACCGCCGTGCTGCCGGTGCGGTCCAGGCGCTCGTACTGGGCGATGACCTGGGCGCCCAGCAGCACGAGCGTGGCGGCAATCTCCAGGCTCAGCAGCACCACGATGGCGGTGGTGAGCGAGCCGTACACCACGTTGACCTGCGAGAGCGTCGTGAAATACCAGATCAGCACATGCCGCGTGCCCTCCCACAGCAGCGCGGCCGTCACGCCGCCGAGCAGCGCATGGCGCAGCGACATTCGGCCCGCCGGCATCACGAGGTAGAGCGAGGTCAGCATGAAGATCTCGCCGCCCAGCCCGAGCAGGTAGAGCAGCAGCCCCGAGACACCCGACAGCGACCAGTCGCGCCCGAACAGGTCGACGCTTTCCTGCCCGACCAATTGCAGGGCGCCGGACACCAGGGTGACCAGCAGCAGCCCTGCGCACAGGCACAGGATGTAGAGGTACGGCATGACGGCGGAGACCAGGAAATGGCGCTTGTGGTCGGCCTTGCGGTGGTGAAAGATCACCGCCATGGCGCTTTCGAGCACGCTGAAGGCCAGCGAGCTGAAGAAGATCATCGTCACCACGAGCACCGGCCCCATCACATCGCGATGGTCGAGAAAGTTCGACAGTTCCGTCACGATCGCCTTGGACTGCCCCGGCAGCAGCCATTCGAGGTAGCGGCCGATGGTGCGCAGCAGCTCGGCCTGCTCGATCACGTGCGACATCGCGATCACGCTCACGATCAGGAGCGGCACGATGGACAGCAGGGCGTAATAGGCCACCGCGCCCGCGAGCAGCAGGCCCTGGTTGGCACGGAAGGCCTTGAGCGCATCCCAGACAAAATTCAGGGGATGGCGCAGGAGCAGCGGCGGGGCGTGGTGCAATGGTTTGGGCGTCGTCATCCGTGGACTCCGGATCCTGCCGAGTATGGCGTCGGCGCGCAGGCGTCCGGCCGCTTGCGTATGATTTGCCGCTCTTCGCCTACATGACCATCCCCGCCTCTTTCATCCAGGAACTCATCGCGCGCGCCGATGTGGTCGAAATCGTCGGGCGCTATGTGCAGCTCAAGAAGGCCGGCGCCAATTTCATGGGGCTGTGTCCGTTCCATGGCGAGAAATCGCCCTCCTTCTCGGTCAGCCCCACCAAGCAGTTCTATCACTGCTTCGGCTGCGGCGTGCATGGCAATGCCATCGGCTTTCTCATGGAGCACGCGGGCATGGGCTTCGTCGAGGCGGTGCATGACCTGGCCGGCCAGTACGGCCTGCAGGTGCCCGAGGACGACGCCTCCCCGGCCGAGCGGGCCCGCGCCGCCAACCAGCGCCAGAAGCAGGCCACGCTGACCGACGTGCTCGAAAAGGCCGGCGAGGCCTACCGCAAGGCGCTGCGGCAGGCGCCGGGCGCCATCGAATACCTCAAGGGCCGCGGCGTCTCGGGCGAAGTAGCCAAGCAGTTCGGCATCGGCTATGCGCCCGCGGGCTGGCGCACCCTGGCCAGCGTGTTTCCCGACTACGACGACCCGCTGCTCGCCGAAAGCGGGCTGGTGATCGTCAACACCGAAGACGGCGCCGAGGACGCCAAGCGCTACGACCGCTTCCGCGACCGCGTGATGTTCCCGATCCGCAACGTCAAGGGCGAATGCATCGGCTTCGGCGGCCGGGTGCTGGGGGACGAAAAGCCGAAGTACCTCAACTCGCCCGAAACGCCCGTGTTCAGCAAGGGCCGGGAGCTCTACGGCCTGTACGAGGCGCGCGCCGCCTTCCGCGAGCGCGGCTATGCGCTGGTGACCGAGGGCTACATGGACGTGGTCGCGCTCGCGCAGCTCGGGTTCCCGAACGCGGTGGCCACCCTGGGCACAGCCTGCACCACGGAGCATGTGCAGAAGCTCTTCCGCTTCACCGAGTCGGTGGTGTTCAGCTTCGACGGCGATGCGGCCGGGCGCCGGGCCGCGCGCAAGGCGCTCGACGGCGCCCTGCCCTATGCCACCGACGTGCGCAGCATCAAGTTCCTGTTCCTGCCGGCCGAGCACGATCCCGACAGCTTCATCCGCGAATTCGGCGCCGATGCCTTCGCCCGCTTCGTGGCCGAGGCCACGCCGCTCTCGCGCTTCATGATCGAGGCCGCGCGCGACGGCTGCGACCTGACCACCGCCGAAGGCCGCGCCCACATGAGCAGCAATGTCCGGCCGCTCTGGAGCGCCATGCCCGACGGGGCGCTCAAGCGGCAGCTGCTGAGCGAGATCGCGACGCTGGTGCAGCTGGACGCGGCCGCCTTGTCGGAACTCTGGGCCGCTACGCCCGGGCCCCGGAAGGCGGCCCCGGCGCCGGCCGCGCGGCATGGCGGCGAGCCTGGCGACCCCTTCGACTACGCCGACATGCCGCCGCCGTCGGAGTATGAGCCCCCGCGCTACGAAAACGATAGCAAGCCGCGCGGCAAGTTCATCAAGGGCAAACGCTGGGGCGGCAAGTTCGAGGCGCCCATCGAGCCGCTGCGCGGACGAGGCAAGCCGCCGAGCCGTCCCGACGTGGCGGTGCGGCTGCTGCTGTCGAACATGGCGCAGTGGGATGCCCTGTCGCACGAACTGCACGTCATGCTCTGCGACCTGCCCGGCCCGCACGGCGCGCTCTTCACCTGGCTCGACAGCCAGTTGCACGAGCACGGCGTACAGCCCTGGGCGGCACTGCGCGAAGGCATGCGCGGGCTCGATTTCGAGGCGCTGGCGGAGCGGCTCATGAGCGTTGCGGAGAGCGCGCCGCCGGCCGAGGGCGAAGAAGACCAGCACCTGGCCGATGCCGCCAGGGAGCTGTCGAGCGTGCTGGATTTCATGCTCGACGACCTCCTCAAGGCCCAGCAGAGCGAGGCCATTGCCGCCGTGGGCTCGGACCCCAAGGCACTGGAACGCTACAAGGCGCTCGAGGCGCGAAGGCTGGAGCTGCGCGCCCGCCTCAAGCCGTCAGGGTCATAAAACTGCTTGAAATTTGCGCAATAGGCTATAATGTAAGGCTTCGCAACTGGCGAAATTAGGTAAGAGCGACAGCAGCACCTCCGGGCCGACCCCTAGCGCAACGCACTCCAACGGAAAGAATCCGTCGGAAAGGGTCAATAACCGCAAGGACTGCACACCAAATGTTCGCCCGACATCTTGCCTGACGAGGAATTTTCTTCCTCTTTCCCAATTGTCTTGTCCGTGCCTGCGCGCGGGCTTTGAGTATGGCCCGTGCCTGTGCGCGGGCCGTGGTGGCGCTGCCCGCGTGCGGTGCGCCTGTGATTTCGCTTGGTCCATCTTGCTGTAACGAGGTCGTATGCCCAGTTCAAAGAAGCCTGCTCCTTCACTCGCCAAAGGCGCCGCCGCAAAGCCTGTCGCAGAAAAACCGTTGAAAGCTGGCGCTATGCCAGCAACTAAGACGGGTGCCGCCGCGTCCAAATCGGCAGCCGCAACGAAAGTGAAAACCGTGTCCACGAAATCGACCCCCATCGACGATCCGAAAAAAGCTGCCGCCAAGACGGTCGCCACCGCCCCTGCCGCCAAGAAAGTAGGCCGTCCGCCCAAGGCGGCCGGCGCCGCCGCGCCCGCCACCGGTGCCAAGCGCGGCCGCAAGCCCAAGGCCGGCAACGACGCGCCCGAGAGCGACATCGACCTGTCGGACATCGAGGAAGACCTGGCCGGCGACGAACCGGCGGTCGCCTCGACCACCGAGGAAAAGGTCAAGCCGCTGCGCATGAAGATCAGCAAGGCGAAGGAACGCGCCTTGATGAAGGAGTTCGGCCTGGACGAGACCGTGCTCTCCGAGGAAGACCTGGCCAAGCGCCGCTCGCGCCTGAAGACCCTGATCACGCTCGGCAAGACCCGCGGCTACCTCACGCACGGCGAAATCTCCGACCACCTGCCCGACAAGCTGGTCGACGCCGAGACCATGGAAGTCGTGGTCACCATGCTCAACGACATGGGCGTGGCGGTGTACGAGCAGACGCCCGACGCCGAAACCCTGCTGCTGAACAATACCGCGCCCACCGCCACCACGGTCGAAGAGGCCGAGGAAGAAGCCGAAGCCGCGCTCTCCACCGTGGACAGCGAGTTCGGCCGCACCACCGACCCGGTGCGCATGTACATGCGTGAAATGGGCACGGTCGAGCTCCTGACGCGCGAAGGCGAAATCGAAATCGCCAAGCGCATCGAAGGCGGCCTGATGGCCATGATGGAAGCCATCTCGGCCTCCCCCGCCACCATCGCCGAAATCCTGCGCCTGGCCGCCGACATCCGTGAAGGCAAGGTCGTCATCTCCACCGTGGTGGACGGCTTCTCGAACCCCAACGAGGCCGACGACTACGTGGCCGAGGAAGACTTCGACGAGTTCGACGAGGAAGACGACGACGACGGCAAGGGCGGCTCCAAGGCGCTCACCAAGAAGCTCGAGGAACTCAAGCGCGACGCGCTCGAGCGCTTCGACCGCATCGCGTCGATGTTCGAGAAGGTCCACAAGATCTACGACAAGGAAGGCTACGGCACGCCGGCCTACCAGAAGGCCCAGCAGGCCCTGTCGGAAGAGCTCATGACCATCCGCTTCACGGCCAAGACCATCGAGAAGCTGTGCGACCTGGTTCGCACGCAGGTGGACGACGTGCGCAAGAAGGAGCGCGAGCTGCGCCGCATCATCGTGGACAAGTGCGGCTTCCCGCAGGACGAGTTCATCCGCGACTTCTCGGGCTACGACAAGAACGGCAACCGCATCCCGTCGAACCTGCTGAACCTCAAGTGGGTCGAGAAGCAGGCCGCCGCCGGCAAGCCCTGGAGCGCCGTGCTCGCGCGCAACATTCCGCCGGTGCAGGAGCTCCAGCAGAAGCTCACCGACATCCAGTCGCGCGTGGTGGTGCCGCTCACGCAGCTGAAGGAAATCAACAAGCGCATGAACGAGGGCGAATCGTCCTCGCGCGATGCCAAGAAGGAAATGATCGAGGCCAACCTGCGCCTCGTGATCTCCATCGCCAAGAAGTACACCAACCGCGGCCTGCAATTCCTGGACCTGATCCAGGAAGGCAACATCGGCCTCATGAAGGCGGTCGACAAGTTCGAATACCGCCGCGGCTACAAGTTCTCGACCTACGCCACGTGGTGGATCCGCCAGGCGATTACGCGGTCCATCGCGGATCAAGCTCGAACCATCCGCATTCCGGTGCACATGATCGAGACCATCAACAAGATGAACCGCATCTCGCGCCAGCATCTGCAGGAGTTCGGCTTCGAGCCCGACGCCGGCATCCTGGCCGCCAAGATGGAGATCCCGGAAGACAAGATCCGCAAGATCATGAAGATTGCGAAGGAGCCGATCTCGATGGAAACCCCCATCGGCGACGACGACGATTCGCACCTGGGCGACTTCATCGAGGACAGCAGCAACACGGCGCCCATCGAGGCAGCGATGCAGGCGGGCCTGCGCGACGTGGTGAAGGACATCCTCGACAGCCTGACCCCGCGCGAAGCCAAGGTGCTGCGCATGCGCTTCGGCATCGAGATGAGCACGGACCACACGCTGGAAGAAGTCGGCAAGCAGTTCGACGTGACCCGCGAGCGCATCCGCCAGATCGAGGCAAAGGCACTGCGCAAGCTCAAGCACCCGAGCCGCTCCGACAAACTGCGCAGCTTTATTGATACGCTCTGATCCGGTCTCCGGTATTTCTCTCTGACGAGGAGGCGCCCGCAAGGGCGCTTTCTTTTTGGCCCCTACCGATAAGAAAAATGGAGCAATCCTCATGAATCCCGATGCCGCCAAGCTCTGGCAGGCTCCGCGCTGGGCGCTCGCCGTGCTGCTCGCCGTCCTGGGCATGCTCGGTCCCTTTTCCATCGACACCTACATCCCGGCCTTCTCGGGCATTGCGCGCTCCATCGGCGCCACGCCGGCCGAGATGCAGCAGACACTTTCGGCCTACCTGTTCGGCTTTGCCTTCATGAACCTGTTCCACGGCGCGCTGTCGGACAGCTTCGGCCGCCGGCCGGTGGTGCTCTGGGGACTCGCGGTGTTCACCCTCGCCTCGCTGGGCTGCGCGCTGTCGCAGAACATTGCGCAGCTGGTGCTGTTCCGCGGGCTGCAGGGCCTCTCGACCGGTGCCGGCATCGTGGTGTCGCGCGCCGTGATCCGCGACATGTTCCCGCCCGCCGACGCGCAGCGCGTGATGAGCCAGGTGACCATCTACTTCGGCGTGGCGCCGGCCATCGCGCCCATCGTCGGCGGCTTTCTCTTCGTGCATGCCGGGTGGCACGCCATCTTCTGGTTCCTGGTCGCGGTCGGCGTGATCCTGTTCGTGGCCAACTACAAGCTGCTGCCCGAAACGCTGCACCAGAGCCAGCGCCAGCCATTCCAGGTGCGGCACCTGATGCGTGGCTACTGGGATCTTTGCTCGGACCCGCGCTTTCTGCTGCTCGCCTTCGCGAGCGGCGTTCCGTTCAACGGCATGTTCCTCTACGTGCTGGCCGCGCCCGCCTTCCTCGGCGACCACCTGGCGCTCGCACCCACGCAGTTCTTCTGGTTCTTCCTGCTGACCATCGGCGGCATCATGTCGGGCGCATGGGCCAGCGGCCGCATGGCGGGCAAGGTGGCCCCCAAGCGGCAGATCCGCGACGGCTTCCTGATCATGCTGGTGACCTCGCTGGTGAACGTGGTGGCCAACTGGCTCTTCACCGCGCATGCCGTGTGGGCGCTGTGGCCCCTCGCGGTGTTCGCTTTCGGCTGGGCGCTGATGGTGCCCGTCGTGACGCTGCTGGTGCTCGACCTGCACCCCGAGCGGCGCGGCATGGCCTCGTCGCTGCAGGCCGTCATCGGCTCCACCGCCAACGGCGTCGTGGCCGGCGTGGTGGCGCCGCTGGTCATGCACTCCACGCTGGCGCTGGCGCTGACCTCCACGCTGATGCTGGGCATCGGCCTTGTCGCCTGGGTGTGGCTGCACGGGCAGTGGCCCGAGATCGGCCGCCGGGTCGCCGCGGAGGCCTGACGCCATGCCGCAGCTTTCCGCCTTGTTGACGCATGCGCGCGCCTGGCTGCCGGGCCGCAACACCGTCGATGCGCGCGAGCGCATGCGTGCCGTGGCCGGGGCCGCCATCGGCTTGCTCATCACCGCCTTGCTGTGCCGCTGGATGGCCCAGGCGGTGGATGTCAGCATCTGGCTGATCGCGCCGATGGGCGCGAGCGCGGTGCTGGTGTTCGCCGTGCCCGCCAGTCCCCTGGCGCAACCCTGGTCGGTGGTTGTCGGCAATACGCTGTCCACCCTGGTGGGCATCGCCTGCATCCGGTGGATCCCCGACCCGGCCTGGGCGGCGGCCATTGCCGTCGGCGGGGCCATCGGGCTGATGTTCGCCACGCGCAGTCTGCATCCCCCGGGCGGCGCCGCGGCATTGCTCGCGGTGCTGACCCACACCGATCACTTCTCGGCGGCCCTGTTTCCCACGTTCACGAATTCCCTTTTGCTGGTGCTCGCGGGCGTGGCCTACAACTCCTTCACGGGCAGGCGCTATCCGCACGTGGTGCGCCCGCCTCCAGCCGATGCCCGCTTCAGCCAGGCCGACATCGACGCGGTGCTGGCGCGCTACAACCAGGTGCTGGACATCAGCCGCGACGACCTCGAGTCGCTGATCCAGCAGACCGAACTCGAGTCGTACAAGCGGCGGCTCGGCACGCTGCACTGCAGCGACATCATGTCGCGCGAACCCGTGTCAGTGGAATTCGGCACGCCGCTGCAGGAGGCCTGGATGCTGATGAACCAGCGCCGGATCAAGGCGCTGCCGGTGATCGACCGCACCCGGCGCGTGGTCGGCATCGTGACGCAGGCCGACTTCTTCCGCCTGCTCGACCTCGAACACCACGAGGGCATTGCCGGGCGCCTGCGCGACCTGATCCGCGCCACGCGCACCGTGGTGTCGAACAAGCCCGAGGTGGTGGGCCAGATCATGACCCGGCAGGTGCGCGTGGCCAGCGCCGACCGTCCGGTGGTCGACCTGGTGCCGCTGTTCTCCGAGGGCGGCCACCACCATATCCCCATCATCGACCATGAAAAACGCCTCACGGGCATGATCACGCAGTCGGACTTCGTGCGTGCCCTCTACAGTGCCGTGCGGCCGTAGAACCGGACTTCAAGGAGCGCGCATGGCGTGGATCGTTCTGCTGGTGGCGGGCCTGCTCGAAATGGGCTGGGCCATCGGCCTCAAGTACACCGAAGGGTTCACCAGGCTGTGGCCGTCGATCGGCACGGCCGCCTCGATGGTGCTCAGCGTGGTGCTGCTGGGCTGGGCCATGCGCTCGCTGCCCGTGGGCACGGCCTACGCAGTGTGGACCGGCATCGGTGCCGTGGGCACGGTGATCCTGGGCATCGTGCTGTTCCACGAGCCGGCCAATGCGGCCCGGCTGGTCTGCGTGGGCCTGATCATCGCGGGCATCCTCGGGCTCAAGTTCACGAGCGCGGCATGAACGCGGCGTGCAGCCTTGGCACCCCCTACTCGATCACCACGTTGGCCTTCTTCACCAGCGCCGCATAGCGCGCCGCTTCCGCACGGAAGTAGCTCGCGGCCTGCTCGGGCGAGGTGGGCTTGATGACGTTGCCCTGCTTGTCCATGGCTTCGCGCACCTCGGCGCTCGCGAAGGCCGCCGCCACGGCGTCGTGCACGCGCCGGATGTCGGCGGCCTGCATCTTCGGCGGGCCGATCACCGCGAACCAGCCCTCGACCGCGTAGTTGGGCAGGCCCTGCTCCGCGAGGGTCGGCATGTCGGGTGCGGCCGGCGAGCGCACCGGTCCGCACAGCCCGATCGCGCGCAGCGCGCCGCTCTTGAGGTGCGCCTGCACCGCGGGCAATGCCACCACGCCCATCTCGACCTGGCCCGCGATCATGTCCGTGACCATCGGGCCCGTGCCCTTGTAGGGAATGTGCCGCGCCTTCACACCGGCTTCGTCCATGAACATCTCGCCGGCCAGGTGGATGATGGTGCCGTTGCCGGACGACGCGTAGTTGTAGCTCTCGGGCTTGGCGCGCAGCAGCGCGACCAGTTCCTTCACGTTCCTGGCGGGCAGCTTGGGGTTGACCACCAGCACCAGCGGCGTCGCGCCCACCACGCTGATCGGCGTCACGTCGGCAATGGGGTCGAAGGGCATCTTCTTGTACACGGCCGGATTGATCACGTGGTTGTTCGACACCATGCCGAGCGTGAGCCCGTCGGGCGCGGCCTTGACGAGCGCCGAGGTGCCGGTGATGCCGCCCGCACCGGGCAGGTTCTCGACCACCACCGGCTGGCCGAACGCCTTGCCGAGCGCCACCGAGGCCGCGCGCACGATGGCGTCCACGCCCGAGCCGGCGCTGATGGGGAGGATGAAGCGGACCGGCTTGTCTGAGCCCTGTGCCAGCGCGGGCCATGCGGCGACGGCGGCAGCGCAGGTGCCAAGGCCCAGGACGGCGCGGCGGGTCAGGGAGGGAAGAATCTTCTGCATGGCTTTGTCTCTCTTTATGGTTCCGAGGAAATCAGGCGACGGCCGACTCGGCCCGCATGGCCGCCATCTGCGACTCCGCGTAGCCGAGTTCGGCCAGCAGTTCGCGTGTGTGCTCGCCGAGCGTCGGCGGGTCCAGGCGCACGCCCAGGCGCTCGCCGCCCAAGGTGATCGGAAACAGCGCGGTCTGCGCCGTCTGTCCCGCGCGTTCGCCGTCGGGCAGGCGGATGTCGGCCAGGCCACCGGTGGCTTTCAGGTGCGGATCCTCGTAGAGATCCTCGGGCCGCACGATGGGCGCGAAAGGCAGCCCGCGCGCCTCGAAGATCGCCGACAGCTCGGCCGCCGGCCGGTCGGCCAGGCGCTTGCGCAGGTCCGCCAACAGCGCGGGCCGCACGCGGACCCTGTCGTTGTTGGTGCGCAAGGCGGGGTCTGCCTTCAGGTCGTCGAAGCCCATGGCATCGCAGAACACCGTCCATTGCGCGTCGCTCACGGCGGCCAGGAAGATCTGCTCGCCGTCCTTCACGGTGAACACGTCGTACAGCGCCCAGGCCGAGATGCGCTCGGGCATCGGCGCCGCGGCCTGCCCCGTGATGGCGTACTGCAGCATGTGCTGGCCGACCAGGAACACGTTGTTCTCGAACAGCGAGGACTGCACTTCCTGGCCCTTGCCTGTCTGCGCGCGCTGCATCAGCGCGGCCATGGCGCCGATGGCACCGAACATGCCGCCCATGATGTCGTTCACGCTGGTGCCCGCGCGCAGTGGATCGCCGGGCCGGCCGGTCATGTAGGCCAGGCCGCCCATCATCTGCACCACCTCGTCGAGCGCGGTGCGGTGCTCGTAGGGGCCGGGCAGGAAGCCGGTGTGGTTCACGTACACCAGCCGCGGGTTCAGCTTGCTGAGCGCAGCATGGCCGAGCCCGTATTTGTCCATGGTGCCAGGCCTGAAATTCTGCGCCACCACGTCCGCCGTGGCACACAGGCGCAGCGCCGCCTCCAGCCCCTGCGGATGCCGAAGGTCGAGCGCGATGCTTTTCTTGTTGCGGTTGAACATCGGGAAGAAACCGGCGCCCGCGCCCAGCAGCTGCCGCGTGCGGTCGCCATCGATGGGCTCGACCTTGATCACCTCCGCGCCCAGGTCGGCCAGCACCATGCCGCAGGTCGGACCCATGACCATGTGGGTGAACTCGACCACGCGGATGCCGGTGAGCGGCAGGCGTTTTTCTTCGGGGGTCGCGTTCATGCCATGGCTCCCGCCGCTGCACCCGCTGTCGTGGCGAAGGTCTTCGGGAAGCCCGCGCGCCACACGGTGCCCTGCAGTGTCTCGCCCTCGAGCCACCCGGCCACGCGCCGGCGCAGGTCGAGCAGCTTCGGCAGGTCGACACCGGTGCCGACGCCCATGCTCTCGAGCATGAAGACGAGGTCTTCGGTGTCGACATTGCCGCTGGCGCCGGGCGCATGCGGGCAACCGCCGATGCCGGCCAGGCAGGCATCGAATCGCGCAATGTCGACTTCGAGCGCCGCATACACGTTGGCAAGCCCCAGGCCGCGCGTGTCGTGGAAATGGCCGCACCACAGCCGGTCGCCCGCGATGCGCCTTGCGCGCTCGAACAGGCTGCGGACCATGGCGGGATCCGCGTAGCCCACGGTGTCGGCCAGGCTCACGCGGTCGGCGCCGGCGTCGAGCAGCGCCTGCATCAGCCTCAGCACCTCGCCGGTCTCCACATGGCCCTGGAGGGTGCAGCCGAACGCAGTGCCCACGCCGCCTTCGATCAGAGTCTTCGAACCGGAAGCATCACGCGCGGCGCGGATGCGGGCGACCTCGGCCACCACCTCGTCGGGCGTCTTGCGCAGGTTGGCAAGGCTGTGGGCATGGCTGGCCGACAGCGGCACCATCATGAGATCGGCCTCGCCCGCAATGGCGAGTTCCGCGCCCCGCAGGTTGGGCACCAGCACCGAGGCAAAAAGCCCCGGCAGCGTCTTTGCATAGGCCAGCAGCTCGGCCGTGTCGGCCAGTTGCGGCAGCAGGCGCGCCGGCACGAAGGAACCGACTTCGATCTCGCGCTGCCCGGCGGCATGCGCGTCGCGGATCCATTCGAGCTTCTGTGCCGTGGGCAAGGTTCTCGCGATGCTCTGCAGGCCATCGCGCAGGCCCACTTCGCGGACCACCGCGCAAGGCGGCAGGAAGGCGTGCGCCAAGGGCGCCATCGAGGTGTCGGTCAAGGTGTCTCCTTTGAAGGCTGGGCCTGATATTAGAAGTTCCGTCTTGATTCAGAAAATAGATCTTGGAAGCCAATTCGTTCCAAAATGGAATACCACACCCGATCGACCGGAACACCATGCGCGACCTCGACCTGACCACCCTCCGCCTCTTTGTCTCCGTGTGCGAAACGCGCAGCATCGCGCGCGCGGGCGAGCAGGCCAGCATCGTCGGCTCGGCCATCAGCAAGCGCCTGGCGCAGCTCGAAGACGCGGTCGGCACGCCCCTCCTGCTGCGCAAGCGGCGCGGCGTGGTGCCGACCGCCGCCGGCGAAACGCTGCTGGAACATGCGCGCGCCATGCTCGGCAGCGCCCAGCGCATCGAGCGGGACATGGCGGCCTATGCCGGCGGCGCCCGGGGGCATGTGCGCATCCTCGCCTCGGCCTCGGTGCTGGCCGAATCGCTGGCCGAGGACGTCGCCAACTTTCTGCAGAACCCGGCGCACCGCGGCATCCGCGTCGACATGGAAGAGCGCGTGAGCCCGGAGATCGTGCGCGGCATCCGCGAAGGCAGCGCGTCGATCGGCCTGTGCTGGGACGCCGCCGACCTCGACGGCCTGCAGCGGCGCAGCTACCGCAGCGACCACCTGGCGATCGTGGCCCACCCCTCGCATCCCGCGGCGCGCCGCGGCAAGGTGCGGTTCGAGGACGTGCTGGACCACGAGTTCGTCGGCATGCCCGCGCTGAGCGCCGTGCAGCTGATGCTCGCGCGCGAGGCGGCGGTGGCCGGCAAGCCGCTGGTGTACCGCGTCCTGGTGACCAACTTCGACGCCGCCCTGCGGGTGGTGCGCGCCGGGCTCGCGATCAGCGTGGTGCCTGCGGAAGTGGCGCAGCCCTTTGCCGACACCTACCGCCTGCGGCTGATGCCGCTCACCGACGTCTGGGCGCGCCGCCGCTTCGCGATCTGCTTTCGCGACGAGGCGGCCCTGTCGCTCTCGGCGCAATTGCTGGTCGCGCACCTGGAACGGTGCGCCACGGATCGGCCGGCCACATCCTGACTCGAACGGAATCAGAAACTGTCCGTTGGCAAAAGCGGGGTTTTTGTTCCTGTTGCCGGAACCTAACATCCGGGCAAAGGAAACGAATGCCATGAACGACAACACCCCTCCCGCGTCCGGCGCCACGCTGCACTACATCTTCGATCCGATGTGCGGCTGGTGCTATGCGGCCGCACCGCTGGTCGACGCGGCGCGCAACGTGCCGGGCCTTGCTGTCGCGTTCCACGGCGGCGGCATGATGACCGGTGCCAACCGGCGCGCCATCACGCCGCAGTGGCGCGAGTACGTGATGCCGCACGACCGCCGCATCGCCGAGCTCACGGGACAGCCCTTCGGCGAAGCCTACTTCGAAGGCCTGCTGCGCGACATCGGCGCGGTGATGGACTCGGAACCGCCGACCACCGCCATCCTCGCGGCCGAGGCGCTGCGCGCCGGTGGCGGGCTGGACATGATCCATCGGCTGCAGCGCGCGCACTACGTCGAAGGCCGGCGCATCGCCGACGCGCAGGTGCTCGCTGCGACGGCCCAGGAGCTCGGCTTCGATCCGGAGGCCTTTGCCTCCGCCTTCGCGCGACTGTCGGGCGAAGCAACCTCCAAGCACATGGCCGAAAGCCGCCAGTGGCTGCAGCGTGCGGGCGGCCAGGGCTTTCCGACCTTCGTGCTGGCGCAGGCCGACGGCACCGCGAGCCGCATCGAGATCGGCCCCTGGCTCGGCCGCACCGAGGAATGGAAGGCGCAACTGCCCAAGCTCGTTCCGCCCCTGCCCGCGCCGGAAGCGGCCACTGCCGGCGCCGCATCGTGCGGTCCCGGCAGCTGCGCGATGTGAGCCGTTCAGGCCGCTTTCGCTACCTGCTGCACTGGAAGCTCGCGGCCTGCGACACATCGCCGCCCGTGAAGCGCGGCCAAAGCGGCCACTCGCACAGGGGGCGGGCACGCACGGTCCTGAAGGGCGGCTGCACCCCCTGCTCGGCCAGCTGCAGGCCGGCCGGTGCGCGGCCGCGCTCGACCCAATCGGCCAAGGCACCGAGCATGTCGACGTTGGCCGGTGCGCCGCTGCCCACGTGGTCGACACCGGGCGCGGTGTACAGGCGCATGAAGCGGTCCGTGCTGTCGCGCCCCATGCGCGCCACCACCGATTCGTAATAAAGGATGCCCGCGAACGGGCTCTGCGCGTAGTCGGCCATGTGCTCCAGCACCAGCAGCTTGCCGCCGCGCGCTGCAAAGGCGGCAAGGTCGGGGTTGGTCGAATCCATCAGCTGCGACACGGTGGCGATGCGCGCGGCAAAGTCTTCCGCGCGGTAGTTGCGCACATCGAGGCTCGGATTGCGCGCGTAGAAATACTGCAGCGCCCCGCTGCCGTAGAACCATGCGATGCCGTTGCTCTGCTGCGGCGGCACGGTCGGCGCCGAGGTGCCGGTCCACCACGCGTTCCAGCCGCCCATCGACGCAAAGGCCGGCGTGCCTTCGCCGCCGATGCCCCAGCCCGGATACGCGGTCACGCCGTTGGCCAGCGGCACCGGTGAGCGCCACGGCGAGCGCAGCGTGCGCACCGCCTGCACCTGCGCATCGTTGAGGCAGTTGTCGCCGCTGGTGCCGGCGGCGCAGCGCAGGGTCGCGGGATCGAAGTGCTGCAGGCAGGCCACCGGGTTCGACACGATGCGGTCGGCGGCGCCGTCCGCGGCATCGCAAGCTGCGAGCACGGCGTTATGCACCAGCTGCACCTGCGCCGGCCGCAGCCATCCTTCGCCAAAGGTGGCGATGCCGTTGCGCGTGCCGGCGTGCTGCAGCCCGGTCCAGTTGATGACTGGCACGCGGCTGAAGATGCCGTCGAAATCCTGCGGGTAGCGCTGCGCCATGGTGAGCGCCTCGCGCCCGCCTTCGGAACTGCCGACGAAGTACAGCTTCTGCGGCGCTTGTCCGTAGGCGCGCTGCATCAGCGCCACCGCCACGTCGCGCACCTTCTTGTACGAAGCGTGCGCAAAGTTCACCAGCGCCTCGTCGTTGAGCGCAAAGGCCTGCGGCGGCTGGCCGGCCACGTTCTGGTGGCCGGAGTCGGTGCCGTAGGTCACGTAGCCCTGCGCGAGCGGCGTGGGCTGGTCGAAGCGGCCGGCCGGCACCAGCGAGAGGCCGGTGATCAGCACGCCGTTGAACCCGCCGCCGCCGTACTGCACGCTGCGGCCGTTCCATGCGAGCGGCAGGTTGACCTGGAACAGGATCGGCGGCGCGTTGGCATCGAGCGGCGCGATGCGGCCCAACACTTTGCAATGCGCAGGCGTCGGCGGCGTGATGCGCGATGCGGGGCTGGGGCCACGCTCCGCAACCGCGAGCGCGGAGGCCGGCACCAGCGTGGCCGAGTCGATGGTCGCCGCGCCGCTCGGCAGGCCGATGGCCGCGGGTGCGACCGGCGCCACGAGCGCCGCGCAGGCGGCCGCCGGGTTCGCACCGAGCGCAAGGCTCTGCGGACCGGTGGTGGTGCACGCCGCCAGCAGCACTGCCGAGGCCGCCATGGCGCCCCCGCGAATCAGTGTCTTCGGGATCGCCATGTGTCTGTCTCCTTCTTCTTCGTTGGAATCGCTATCGGGCCACGCCCAGCAACCGTTCGAGCACCTGCGGCTGGCTGCGCAATGCCGCGGCGCTGTCGGTGTGGACGATGGTGCCGTGATCGAGCACCACCGCGTGATCGGAAATCGCGAGGATGGCCTGCGGATGCTGCTCCACGATGACCGCGGCCAGCCCTTCGTCCTGCGTGATGCGGCGGATGGCACGCAGCAGCTCCTCGACGATGATCGGCGCCAGGCCTTCAAGCGGCTCGTCGAGCAGCAGCAGCCTGGGGTTGAGCACCAGCGCGCGGCCCACGGCCAGCATCTGCTGCTCGCCGCCCGAGAGCTGCGTGCCCAGGTTGGTCTTGCGCTCCGCCAGGCGCGGGAACATCTCGTAGACGCGCTGCGCATGCCACTTGCCCGGCCGCTCCACCGCGGTGAGGTTCTCGTGCACCGTGAGCGACTTGAAGATGTTGCGCTCCTGCGGCACCCAGCCGATGCCGGCCGCCGCGCGCTGGTGCGGCGCCAGCTTGTGCAGCGCCTGCCCGCCGAGCGTGATGGTTCCGCCGTGCTGCCGCGTGGCCCCCGCCAGCGTGTTGATCAGCGTGGTCTTGCCCGTGCCGTTGCGGCCCAGGAGCGCCAGCGTCTGGCCCTCGCCGAGCGCAAACGCCACGTCGTGCAGCACCACGGCTTCGCCGTAGCCCGCGCTCAGATTCTCAATGCGCAATAGCTCAGACATGAGCATGCTCTCCATGGCCCAGATAAACCTCTTTGACCTTCGGATCGGCGGCAATGGTTTCGGGATCGCCCTCGGTCAGCAACGTGCCGTTGACCAGCACTGTCATGCGATCGGCAAAGCTGAACACCAGGTCCATGTCGTGCTCGATCAGCAGCACGGACACGTCCGCCGGCAAGGCCGCCACGGTCTCCAGCAGCTCCTCGCGCTCGCCGGCGGGCACACCGGCCACGGGCTCGTCCAGCAGCAGCACGCGCGGCTCGCAGGCCAGCGCGATGGCAATCTCCAGCAAGCGGCGCTTGCCGTAGGCCATGAATTTCGTCTGCTGCTGCGCCACGTCGCCCAGATGGAACTGCTCGAGCAGTTCCGCCGCACGTTCCGTCACGGCCTGCGTGGCCCCGAGCGGCCGCCACCATTGCGACGCGATGCCCTGGTGCTGGGACACCACGAGCGCCAGCGTCTCCAGCGGAGTCATCGAGTCGAACAGCTGGTTGATCTGGAAGGTGCGCACCAGCCCGCGCGCCACGCGCTTGTGCGGCGCCAGCGTGGTGATGTCCTCACCCAGCAGCGAGATGCGGCCCGAGGTCGGCGTGAGCACGCCGGTCAGCAGGTTGATGAGCGTGGTCTTGCCGGCGCCGTTGGGTCCGATCAGCGCATGGCGCGCGCCGCGCTTGAGTTCCATCGTCACGTCGTTGGTCGCCGTGATGCCGCCGAAGCGCATCACCAGCCCTTGCGTCGAGAGCACGGTCTCGGTCATGCGCGACTCCCCTTCCTCTTGCCCAGCCACGTCCACGGCTTGAGCACGCGGTCGCGCCCCACCAGCACCAGCAGCACCAGCAAGAGGCCGATCCAGAACATCCAGTATTGCGGCGTCACGGCCGAAAGCCAGTTCTGCAGCAGCTTGAAGACAATGGCGCCCGCCACGCCGCCATAGAGCCAGCCCACGCCGCCGATCACCAGCATCAGCAGCACGTCGGCCGAACGATCGAAGGCCAGCACGTCGAGCGAGGCGAAGCCCGTGGTCTGCGCCAGCAGCGCGCCCGCGGCGCCGGCAATGCCCGCCGCCACGGTGTAGATGACCACGAGCCGCGACACCACGGGGATGCCGATCGCCATGGCACGCAGCCGGTTGTCGCGGATCGCCTTCAGCGTGGCGCCGAACGGCGAGTGAACCAGCCGGCGCATCACGAGGAACAGCACGAGCATGACGCTGAGCGAATACCAGGCGGCCGTGCGGCCGAACAGGTCGAACTCGAACAGCCCGAGCACCGGCCCCATCACCACGCCCTGCAGGCCGTCGGCGCCGCCCGTGAGCCAGTCGAGCTTGTTGGCGAGTTCGAGCAACAGCAGCGCGGTGCCGAGCGTGACCATCAGCCGCGTGAGGTCGCTGCCGCGCAGGATCGTCACGCTGGCCAGGAGCCCGAGCAAGGCCGACAGCACGGTGGCGACCACCAGTCCGACCGTGGGGTCCGGCATCACGAGCTTGGCGAACAGCGCGGCGGTGTAGGCCCCGAAGCCGAAGAAGGCCGCATGGCCGAGCGAGACGATGCCGGTGTAGCCGAGGATCAGGTCGAGCGACATCGCGAACAGCGCGACGATGGCGATCTCGTTGACCAGCAGCGAATGCGAAGGCATGACGAACGGCAGTGCGAAGGCCGCGGCCCACACCACGAACTCGAGCGGGCGCCAGCGGGCCTTGCGCAGCAATGCAGATTCGTACGAAGACGGTGCGCTCATTCAGCGGCCTCCCTTGCGCGTGAACAGGCCCTGGGGGCGCCACATCAGGATCAGGATCATGAGCAGGTAGACGGTGAACGCACCCATCTTCGGAATGAAATACTTGCCGGCCACGTCGGCAATGCCGAGCAGCAGCGCAGCCGCGAGCGGCCCGGTGATGGACGAGGTGCCGCCGACGGACACCACGATCAGGAAATAGATCATGTACTTGAGCGGAAAGGTCGGATCGAGCCCGAGGATCTCTGCGCCCAATGCACCGCCCAGCCCCGCAAGCCCGGAGCCCACCGCAAAAGTCAGCAGGAAGACGACGTTGACGTTGATGCCCAGCCCCGCCGCCACGCGCGGGTCATCGACCGCGGCGCGCAGCCGGCTGCCGAAGCGTGTCTTCGAGAGAATGAGCTGAAGCACCACGGTGAGCACGGCGCACACGGCGATGATGAAGAGGCGGTAGTGCCCCATGCCGAGCAGCAATGTGCCATCGCCCACCTCGGTGCGCCCGCGCAGCCATTCGGGCAGCTGGATGTTCTGCTGCGACGAACCGACGAAGTAGTCGACAGCCGCCACGGCCATGAACGCCAGGCCGATGGAGAACAGCACCTGGTCGAGGTGCGGCTTGCCGTACATCGGCCGGTAGAGCGTGCGCTCGAGCAGCGCTCCTGCCAGGGCCACCACGATGAACGCGAGCGGCAGGCAGGCCAGGAACGGCACGCCGAGCTTCTGCATCGCAAACACCGTGAGATACCCGCCCGCCATGGCAAAGGCCCCGTGCGCGAGGTTGATGAAATTCATCAGCCCGAGCGTCACGGCCAGCCCGACTGCGAGCACGAAGAGCAGCATGCCGTAGGCGATGCCGTCGAAGAGAATGGTGAGCATGCGGCTTGTCCTGGATGCAGTCGCGAATACGGGAACCGAACGCAGAAGGAAGACAAAACTACGCAGAAGCCGCAGAAGAAACCACGTTCATTCTGGGTCTCCTTCTGCGACTTCCTGCGAAACCTTCGCGAGCTCTGCGTTCGGCTGTCCGATCCCGTATCTACTTCGCTTTCCCCGGATCCTTCACGCCCTTGATCACGTCGAACTCGACGTTGTAGAGCTGTCCGTCCTTCTTCTCGACCTTGCGCAGGTACACGTCCTGCACGATGTCGCGCGTCTGCGCATCGATGTACACCGGACCGCGCGGGCTCTCGAAGATCTGGCCCTTCATGGCCGCGAGCAGCGCGTCGCCGCCGCCCTGGCCCTTCGTCGCCTTCAGCGCTTCGTAGATCACGCGCATGCCGTCATAGCCGCCCACGGCCATGAAGTTGGGGCGCATCTTCGGGTTCGCCTTCTGGAAAGCGTCGACGAACTTCTTGTTGGCGGGCGACGGGTGCGCCGCCGAGTAGTGGTGCGAGGTGACCACGCCCAGCGCGCCGTCGCCCATGTCGTTGAGCTGGTCGTCATCGGTCACGTCGCCGGTGGCGATCATGCGGATGCCGGCCTTGTCCATGCCGCGCTCGAGAAACTGCTTCATCACCGCCGCGCCCGCGCCCGAGGGCACGAAGACGAACAGCGCATCGGGCTTGGCATCGCGCACCTTCTGCAGGAACGGCGCGAAGTCGGGGTTGCGCAGCGGCACGCGCAGCTTCTCGACCACCTTGCCGCCGTTGAGCTGGAAGCGCTCGCTGAAGAACTTCTCGGCGTCGTTGCCGGGGCCGTAGTCGGCCACCAGCGTGACCACCGACTTCACCCCGTTCTTCGGTGCCCAGTCGCCCATGGCCACCGACACCTGCGGCAGCGTGAAGCTGGTGCGCACGATGTAGGGCGAAGCCTCGGTGATGCTCGACGTGGCGGCGGCCATCACCACCTGCGGCGTCTTCGACTGCGTGGCCAGCGGCGCGGCGGCCAGCGCGGCCGGCGTGACGCCGAAGCCCGCGATCACGTTCACCTTGTCGTTGACGATGAGCTCCTGCGCCAGGCGCTTGGTCACGTCGGGCGTGGCCACGTCGTCCTTGATGATGAGCTCGATCTTCTTGCCCGCCACCGTGTCGCCGTTCTGCGCCATGTACAGCCGCGCCGCCGCTTCGATCTGCCGGCCGGTGGACGCCTGCTGCCCCGTCATGGGCAGGATCAGGCCGATCTTGAACTTGTTGGTGTCCTGCGCACTGGCGAGCGACATGGAAAGCGCAAGCGCCGTGAGGCCTGCGGTCTGGATGAGTTGGCGTCTTTGCATGAAGTTTTCCTTGAAGGCGAAAGCGGACCGGTCTATTTTTCAACACTTTGCAACATGCGGCGGAGCAGGCAATCACCTACTTCGCTCCGGGCGGCTGGCTTTGTTGCGCGATCAACAAATGAACTGCGCGATCATCGCGCAGCGTGTTTTCAGCTGTCGGGACGGTACGCGGAGTCGAGCGTGAGGGTGCCCACCGCGCGCGATACGCAGGCGCAGATGCGGGTGCCCGCCTCTTTCTCGTGCGCGCCCAGGAACACGTCGCGGTGATCCAGTTCGCCCTCCACCGCCAGCACGTCCATGGCGCACAGGCCGCATTCGCCGCGCTTGCAGTCGGAGAGCGTTTGTACGCCGGCGGCTTCGAGCGCTTCGAGCAAAGTGCAATCCGCCGGCACGGTGATCGCCAGGCCATGCCGGGGAATGCGCACTGTGAAGGCCTGCGTCGGAAGCCGGCCGCTGCTGCCGAAGGTCTCGAAGCGCAGGTCGGCCGGGGCGCGGCCCGCCGCCTGCCAGGCGCGCTTGACGGCTTCGAGCATCGGCACCGGACCGCAGGTGTAGAGCTGCCCCCCCGGAGGCAGGGCCGCGATGGCGGCCGCGAAGTCGATCGGCGCCGCGCCCTCGTGCACCTCGACCTGGCCGCCCAATGCGTCGCGCAACTTTTCGAGGTAGGCGAGTTCGCCCGCATGGCGCGCGCCGTAGAGCATCCTCACCGGCACGCCGCTGCGCCGTGCGTGATCGCCCAGGCGCTGGGCCATCATCACGAGCGGCGTGATGCCGATGCCGCCGGCCACCAGCAGGTACCCGGGCGCCGAGAGGTCCAGCGCAAAGTGGTTCTGCGGCGCGCCCACCTGCAGCCGGTCGCCCACGGCCAGGCGCCACATGGCGAGCGAGCCGCCGCGGCCATCGTCGAGCCGCTTGACCGCAATGCGCCAGCACTGGCCGTCGCCCTCCCCCACCAGCGAGTACGAGCGCGTCTGCAGCTTGCCATGGCCCGCCATCACCTGCACCTGCAGATGCGAGCCGGGCTCGTACGTGGCGGCAAAGCCCGTCTCGGGCCGCAGCTCGAACTCGCGCACCGTGGGTGTGACGTCGCGCAGCGCAACGACCTGCGCCTGCATCCATTGGAGATCGTTTTTCATCGGGAAGAGAACCAGCGGAAAGGGAAACCGGCCGCTCAGCCGCGGCGGCGGATCAGCTGCACGCCGGGCAGAGGCCGCTGCTCGGCGCCGCCGGGCATGCCGTGCAGCGCATCGCGCAGGTTGCGCCGCGCAATGCGGCTGTGCTCGCGCATCAGCGCCTCGGCGCGCGAGCCTTCGCCGGCCTCGATCGCGTCGAGCACCTGCAGGTGCTGGTCTTGCGCAATCACGAGCATGTCGCGCGCGGCGGGCGAGTTGGCCTGCACGACGACGAAGCCCGACGGCGAAGCGAACGGCAGGTTGACCACGCGCTCGAGCTGCTGCGCGATGACCGGGCTGGCCGCCATCTCGCACAGCAGTGCATGGAACTTCTCGTTGTGCGTCACGTAGCGCGAAAAAGCCGCGTCGTCGAGCGCGGGTTCGCGCAGCAGCTCGTCGATGCGCGCCAGGCAGGCGCGCGCCTCGCGCAGCACCACCGGCGGGGCGCCGCGCTCGGCTGCGAGACGCGCCACCAGGCCCTCGAGCGTGCCGCGCAGTTCGATGGCGTCGGCCACGTCGCGCTCGGAAAAGGTTCGCACCGCATAGCCGCCGTTGGGCAGCGCCTCGAGCAGGCCTTCCTGTTCCAGCCGCATCAGCGCGCTGCGCACCGGCGTGCGCGAGACTCCGAGCTGTTCGGAGATGGCCACTTCAGCAATGCGCGCACCGCCCGGCAGCTCGCCGGCCAGGATCATTTCGCGCAAGCGCAGCTGCGCCTTCACCGCCTGCGAGCTGCCGCCGTCGCCAGGCTCGATGGGGGATACGGCCGCGGTTTTCATGCCGTCTGCGTTCCCGCGGGGCGGATCGGAATCGCGGCGCGCGCGGGTGTTTCCTTCTCGATCATGCGGTCGATCAGGCGGCGCGCCCACATCGAGCCGGCGTCGATGTTGAGGTTGTAGAACTGGTGGCCGGGACGCTCGTCCATGGCTTTCTGCTGCGCCTCGAGCACGATCTCGTCCTCGCGGAAGATGCCGGCCACGCCTTCGCGCAGCTCGTGCGTGAGGCGCTGCTCGCCCAGGCAGTAGTTGCGCGCGAAGGCCCAGAAATAAAGGCAGGTCTTGTCGGTCTCGGGCGTGATGGTGTTGAGCACGTAGCCGTTCACGCCCTTGCTGCGGTCGCCGGGGTTGCCGTCCTTCGGCACCGCGCCGCTGCCCGCCTCGGCCACACCCACGTCGATGTTCACCGTGCACGGCCCTTCGAAGCGGATGATCTGCCAGCGGTCCACCTTGCCGATGTAGCCGCGCGCATGGCGGATCTGGCCGCCCCAGAACGGCGGCGGGTCGATGTTTTCCATCCAGCGCGTCACGGTGGCCGAGCGGTCGCCGTGGGTGGCGACAAAGGGGGCCTCGGCGACTTCGCGGCTGCCGATCGACGAACCGTGCACGAAGGTCTCGTGCGTCAGGTCCATGAGGTTGTCGACCACCAGCCGGTAGTCGCAGGCCACGCGGATCATCTTGCCGTCGCCGGCCCAGGCCGGGTCGTCGTTCCAGTGCATGTCGGGCACCAGCGCGGGGTCGGCCTTGGCCGGATCGCCGGGCCAGATCCAGATGAAGCGATGCTTCTCGACCACCGGGAAACTGCGCACGCAGGCCGAGGGATTGAGCGTCTCCTGGCTCGGCATGTGGGTGCATCGGCCCTGGCTGTTGTAGACCAGGCCGTGGTAGCCGCAGACCAGCTCGTCGCTTTCGAGGCGGCCGAGCGAGAGCGGCATCAGCCGATGCCAGCAGGCGTCTTCGAGCGCGGCCACCTGCCCGTCGGTGCGCCGGTACAGCACCAGCTTTTCGTTGCAGATCGTGCGCGGCAGCAGCGCATGACGCACTTCGACGTCGTAGGCGGCGGCATACCAGGCATTCAATGGAAAGGCGTTCGCGGGCGTTTTCATGGATACGCAATGTATACATAAACAAAGAAAATTCCACAGAATACACAGATATCAAGGGTAAACACTGACTTATGTGTATACACGCAAGATGGTTTCCAAGGCGATACGATGATCGACTCGTTTTCAGACACGACGGAGATTCCCATGTCCCAGCACGCCGCCCTGCCCGCCCGCTACGACCACGTCGGCAGCTTCTTGCGCCCCAAATACCTGCTCGAGGCGCGTGAGCAGAAAGCCAAGGGCGAGATCACGCCCGAGCAGTTGCGCAAGGTCGAAGACCAGGCCATCACCGAGATCGTCCGGTTCCAGGAAGACATCGGGCTGAAGAGCATCACCGACGGCGAGTTCCGCCGCACGTATTTCCACATCGACTTTCTCGACCAGCTCGGCGGCGTGAAGACCGACATCCCGGTCACCATCCGCAGGCCCGACGGCACCGAGGAACTCGCGCCGCCTGCCATGCGCGTGATCGACAAGGTGCGCCACGTCAAGGACATCCAGCTGGCGGACTTCCAGTACCTGAAGAGCCAGGTCTCGGCGGGCCGCACGCCCAAGGTGACGATTCCCTCGCCGACGATGCTGCACTTCCGCGGCGGCCGCGCAGGCATCAGCAAGGACGCGTATCCCGAACTCGACCCGGTGTTCTACGACGACGTGGCCAAGGCCTATGGCGACGAACTGCGCTCGCTGGCCGCGGCGGGATGCACCTACGTGCAGATGGACGACACCAATCTGGCCTACCTGTGCGACGAGCACATGCGCGAGGCGGCCCGCAAGCGCGGCGACGACCCGAACGAACTGCCGCACCGCTATGCCGCCTTCATCAACAAGGTGGTGGCGCAGAAGCCGCCGGGCATGCTGCTGGCCATGCACCTGTGCCGCGGCAACTTCAAGAGCACGCATGCCGCGGCCGGCAACTACGAGCCGGTGGCCGAGGCGCTCCTGAAGGAGATGGACCTGGACGCCTACTTCATGGAATACGACGACGCCCGCTCGGGCGACTTCAAGCCGCTGCGCTACCTGCCCAAGGGCAAGACCGTGGTGCTGGGCCTCGTGACCACCAAGTTCGGCCAGATGGAAGACAAGGACGAACTCAAGCGCCGCATCGAGGATGCCGCCAAGTACGCCCCGATCGAACAGCTCGCGCTGTCGCCGCAATGCGGCTTCTCGAGCACGGTGCACGGCAACAACATCGCGGTGGAAGCGCAGCGCAACAAGCTGCGCCTCGTGGTCGAGACGGCGCAGGAGGTCTGGGGCTCGACCTGACGCGCCATTTCTGGTGAAGTCGGGGGCATGACGAAGACCGCTACAAAAATCTACTCAGGCCCCCTCAGCATGTTCGGCGCGAAGGTGCAGATCGCCGCGCTCGAGAAAGGCATCGACTTCGACCTCGTCATGGTGCCGTTCACCAAGGACGACGCCTACGAGCCCAAGCACCCCGAGGTGCTGCGCGTGAGCCCGGTGAAGCAGCAGGTCCCGGTGCTGGTCGACGACGAAGTCGAACTGTTCGACTCCACGCAGATCTTCGAGTACCTCGAAGACCGCTACCCCGCGCCCGCGCTGTGGCCCCGGGGCGTTGCCGAACGGGCCCGCGCGCGGCAGCTCGAGCAGAAGTCGGACGAGGTCTTCTTCCCGAACGTGATCCGGCTCTTCGGCCTGCAGCACGACATGCAGAGCGCGCCCGCGGTGGCGGCCTGCGCCGCGTGCGCCCGCTACTACGACGAGATGGAAAGCCTGCTGGCCGCGCGCGAGTACCTGGCCGGACCCTACTCCTTCGCGGACATCGCCTTCTACATGGCCTGCATCTTCGCCGACCGAAAGGGTGCGCGGATGACGCCGGCCACGCCGCGCCTCGTGGCCTGGCGCGGCCGCATGGGCGAGCGGGACGCCGTGCGTACGGTGGTCGAGCCGATGATGCAGTTCCTGGCCTCCGAAGGGCGCGACGTGGCCTCGTTCCTGGTGCCGCGCTGACCGCTGGCGGCAACCCGCGGATCCTCAGGCATCATTGCCGCATGCCGAACACGCGACTCGACTGGCTGCCTTCACCCTCACAGCATTTTCTTGTCGTCACCTTCGCGCTGCTGGTCTACATACTGACCACGCGCGCGCGCCGCGAGCAGCGCGCGCCCACCACGGCCATTGCGTGGGTCATGGGGCTGGTGCTCATGCCCTACGTCATCCTGCCGATCTACCTGCTCTTCGGCCAGCGCAAGCTGCGCCCGGCCGGTTCTCCGCGGCCGCCGCGCTCGGTGCCGCCGGGCCACTGGGCGGCCGACCTGATCGAGAGCTTCGGCCTTGCGCCGCCGGGGCGCTGCGCGATCCGCCTGCATGCCGATGGCGAGGCAGCGCGCGAGGCGCTGTGGCAGGTGATCGACGGTGCGCGCGAGCGCATCGACGTGTGCACCTTCATCATCGGCGACGACGCGCTGGGCCGCGCAATCATCGCGCGGCTGGCGGAGCGTGCGCGCGAGGGCATCAAGGTGCGCGTGCTGCTCGATGGCTTCGGCGCGCTGACGCTGCCGCGCCGCCACTTCGAAGTGCTGTGCGCGGCGGGCGGCGAGGTCGCGGTGTTCCGCCCCTTCTTCAGCCTGCGCCGCATCGGGCCGCGCAACCTGCGCAACCACCGCAAGTTCACCATCGCGGACGACGGCTGGCTGTGGTCGGGCGGGCGCAACCTGGCGGGCGAATACTTCACCGGCAACGACAGGTACCCTGAAGCCTGGCGCGATCTTTCCTTCGACCTGCGCGGCAGCGTGGCCGCGGCCGCGGCGCGCCAGTTCGACCACGACTGGAGCTCGGTGCGCGGGCGCAAGGCGCGCGCCATCACGGCCGACGACATCGATGAAAGCACGGACGGCGCCATGGCGCAGTTCCTGCCGAGCGGCCCCGACCAGACCGAGGACACGGCCCACGCGCTGCTGATCGACGCCTGCTTCCGGGCCGAGCACCGGGTGCTCGCGATCACGCCCTACTTCGTGCCCGGCGACGGCTTGCGCGATGCGCTGCGGCTGGCCGCGCGGCGCGGCGTGGAAGTGACCATCGCCATCCCCGCGCAGTCGAACCACCGGCTGGCCGACTTCGTGCGCACGCGCGCCATGCGCGACCTGGCGCGCGCGGGCGTGAGCTTTCGCATGCTGCCCTTCATGGCGCACGCCAAGGCCGTGGTGGTCGACGACGAGCTGGCCATGTGCGGCTCCATCAACCTGGACCTGCGCAGCCTGCTGCTCAACCACGAGGCGGCGGTGGTGTTCTACGGCCCGCGCGAGATCGACTGGCTGGCCGAGTGGATCGGCACCACGGCTTCCGCCGGCGAGCCCTACCGCGCGCGGCGCCCGGGCCTGCTGCGCGACGTGGCCGAAGGGCTGCTGCTCACCGTCGCTTTCCAGCTGTAGGGCGCGCGGCGGCCTTGGCCTCCTTTGCCATGGCGTCGAGTCCGGCGAAGACATAGCGCATCAGGTCGTCCGCGAGGCCTTCGGCATTCTTCAGCGCCGGGAGCACCTCGCTGCGCAGGTTCCTGGGCGCCACCGTCATCACGATGCACGGGAGCACCACGAACAGCATGGCGCGCTGCACCGAGGGATGGTCGTCCGGCAGGTCCATGATGCCGCCGATCAAGCCTCGGATCAGCTTGGCCTTGGGCAACACCGCCTGACGGATCATCACCGGCAGGGCCGGCGACGGCGAGAGCGCCTCGCGCAGCACGACGCGGAATCCCCAGGGCGCCTTGGGCTGGCTGCCCATCTCGATCAGGTGCGTGAGAAATGCGCGCAGCTTGAGCCGCGGATCGGCCGCGGCGCTGGCCAGGCTGACCAGCTCGTCGATGCTCACGAGCTGGCGGTGCGCCTCGATCAGCACGGCCTCGTAGAGCCCGTCCCTGCTGCCGAAGTGGTAGTTCACGGCCGCCATGTTGGTGCCCGCGCGGGTGCAGATTTCCTTGCTGGTGCTCTCGGCAAAGCCGCGCTCCGCGAACAGCTGGCCGGCGGTTTCCAGGATGTGCAGGCGCGTGGTGCTGCCGTCGGGCCGGGAGGTGCGGGGAATGCGCGCCGCAGCCGGGCGCGGGGCGGGAGAAGGAGTGCTGGAAGAACGGGAAGCCATGGCCCGAGATTAATCGAATTGAAAAAATACTTCAAATTCAAATTTGAATTTGATAAGATCCGGGCCTCTCCCGATCTGGAACCCGGCAGGAGCCCGCCTCTCATGAACAAGAAACCCCTCATTGCCGCCGCCGTCCTGGTGCTGGCCGCCGCCGCAGGTGGCTGGTGGTACGCGCATCGTTCGGCCGAGCCGTCCAGCCAGCTCGTGCTGTACGGCAACGTCGACCTGCGCCAGGTCTCGCTGGCCTTCAACGCCAACGAGCGCGTCGCCGAACTCGCGGTGCGCGAGGGTGACCGTGTGCGGGCCGGGCAGCTGCTCGGAAGGCTGGACACCCGGTCGCTCGCGCTGCGCGTGGCGCAGTCGCAGGCGCGCATCGGCGTGCAGGAGCAGGCGCTGCTGCGCCTGAAGACCGGCAGCCGCCCCGAGGAACTCGCGCAGGCCGGCGCCCAGGTGGCCGCGGCGCAGGCCGATGCCGACCTTGCGCAGCAGCAGCTCGCGCGCCTGCAGTCCATCGGCCAGACCACCGCCGGCCGCGCCGTGAGCCAGCAGGACCTGGACAGCGCCCAGGCCCGCCGCAAGGTGGCGCTGGCGCAGCTGGACAACGTGCGCAGGGCGCAGCAGCTCGCCGTCGCCGGCCCGCGCAAGGAAGACATCGCGCAGGCGCAGGCCCAGCTCGAATCCGCGCGCGCCGACCTCGCGCTCATGAACCACCAGCTGGCCGAGGCCGAGCTCAAGGCCCCCATCGACGCCGTGGTGCGCGCCCGCCTGCTCGAGCCCGGCGACATGGCTTCTCCGCAGCGCCCGGCCTTCACGCTCGCGATCACCGATCCCAAGTGGGTGCGCGCCTATGTGGCCGAGCCCGACCTCGGCCGCGTCCAACCCGGCCAGGAAGCCCGCGTGACCACCGACAGCCAGCCCGGCCAGCCGATCATGGGCAAGGTGGGCTACATCTCGTCGGTGGCCGAGTTCACGCCCAAGACGGTGCAGACCGAGGAGCTGCGCAGCAGCCTGGTCTACGAGATCCGCGTCATGGTCGACGACAGGGAAGACCGCCTGCGGCTCGGCATGCCGGCCACCGTGCGGCTGCAGCTCGCCGCCCCCGCATCCACCGGCAAGCCCTGATGCATGCCACCGGGCCCGCCGTGGCCGCCCGCTCCCTGCACAAGCGCTTCGTCGCCAAGGCCTCGAAGCAGGTGGTGCGCGCACTCGGCGGCGTGTCGCTCGACGTGGCGGCAGGCACGCTCACCGCGCTGGTCGGACCCGACGGCGCGGGCAAGACCACGCTGCTGCGCCTCATGGCCGGCCTGATGCGCGCCGACGAGGGCGAACTGCGCGTGCTCGGCATCGACGTGTCCGCCGACCCTCAAGCGGTGCAGGACCGCATCAGCTACATGCCCCAGCGCTTCGGGCTCTATGAAGACCTGAGCGTGCAGGAGAACCTCGACCTCTACGCCGACCTGCACGGGGTTTCTGCCGGAAAACGCCGCGAGCGCTATGCGCGCCTGATGGAAATGACCGACCTCGGCCGCTTCACCGCTCGTCCGGCGGGCAAACTCTCCGGCGGCATGAAGCAGAAACTCGGCCTGGCCTGCGCGCTGGTGCGTTCGCCCGACCTGCTGCTGCTCGACGAGCCCACGGTGGGCGTCGATCCGCTCTCGCGGCGCGAGCTCTGGCAGATCGTGCAGCAGCTGGTCGACGACGAAAAGCTCTCGGTCATCGTGAGCACCGCATACCTCGACGAAGCCGAGCGCTGCAGCCAGGTGTTCGTGCTGCAGGAAGGCCAGTTGATCGCCGAGGGCACGCCAGCCGAGATCCGTGGCCGCGCGGAGGGCCTGTGCTTCGTCGCCACGCCGCCGGCCGGCGAGGCGCCGCGTTGGATGCAGGCCCGCCTGCTCGACGCGCACCAGGACATCGTCGACGCCGTGCCGCACGGCGGCGAGGTGCACTTCATCCGCCGCCAGGGCGCGACCGACGCGGCGCTTGCCGCACTGCTGGCGGGCGCACGCGCCGAGCCGGTGCCGCCTCGCCTCGAAGACGGTTTCATGATGCTGCTGCGCACGCAGCGGGGTGCTCCCACAGACATGGCGCCGGCCGCGCCCCCGGGCCCTGCAACTGCCAAGGGACAGCCCGGTGAAATCGTCATCGAGGTGAAAGACCTGGTGCGCCGATTCGGCGATTTCGTGGCCGTGGCGAGCACCAGCTTTTCGGTGCGGCGCGGCGAGATCTTCGGCCTGCTCGGCCCCAACGGCGCGGGCAAGACCACCACCTTCCGCATGCTCTGCGGACTGCTGCCTGCGAGCGGCGGACAGCTGCGCGTGGCCGGCGTCGACCTGCGCCATGCCCGCGCGCAAGCCCGCCAGCGCATCGGCTACGTGTCGCAGAAGTTCGCGCTCTACGGCAACCTCACGGTGCGCGAGAACCTCTCGTTCTTCGGCGGCGCCTACGGGCTGCGCGGAGACAGGCTGCGCGAACGCATGGACACCGTGCTGAGGCAGTTCGACCTGGGACGTGAACTCGACGCGCCCAGCGGACAGCTGCCCGGCGGCTACAAGCAGCGCCTGGCGATGGCGACCGGCCTGCTGCACGAGCCCGAGATCCTGTTCCTGGACGAGCCGACCAGCGGCGCCGACCCGCTGGCGCGGCGCGAGTTCTGGCGCCGCATCACGGCGCTGGCCGAAGGCGGCACCACCATCGTCATCACGACGCACTTCATGGAAGAGGCCGAATACTGCGACCGCATCGTGATCCAGGATGCGGGCAAGGTACTGGCCATCGGCACGCCGCGTGAAGTGCGCCTGCAGGCGCTCGACGGAGAGGAAGGCGAAAGGCGCATCGACATGGAACAGGCCTTCATCGGCATCGTCGAGAAGGCGCGCACGCAAGGCAGGAAATCCTCGACGCAAGCAAAGGCCGTGCAATGAACGCGAAATTCTGGTTGCGGCTGGTCTCGCTCACGCGCAAGGAATTCCGCCAGCTGCTGCGCGACCGCAGCAACCTGGCCATCGGCATCCTGCTGCCGATGGTGCTGATCCTGATCTTCGGCTACGGCATGTCGCTCGACGTGAAGAACGCGCCGGTGGGGGTGGTGCTCGAAGACCCCTCGCCCACGGCGCACGAAGCCATTGCGGGCCTGCAGCTCTCGCCGACCATCGCGCCCGTGCTGCTGGCCTCCATGCACGACGCCGAGGCCCTGATGCGGGAACGCAAGATCGACGGCATCGTGCGCGTGCCCTCCGATTTCAGCCGTTCGCTCGCTGCGGGCAACGCGCGCGTGCAGCTCATCGTTCACGGGGCGGACGCCGGGCGCGCGTCCATCATCCAGGCTTATGTGAGCGGCGCCCTCGCGCAGGCGGCCGTGCGCCGGGCCGATCGCGGCGGCAGGGCCGGCGGCGCGGACGCTCCCGCAACGGGCCGCGTGACCGTGGAGCAGCGCATGTGGTTCAACGCCGCGAACACCAGCACCTGGTACCTCGTGCCAGGTCTCATCGTGCTGATCATGACCCTGGTCGGCGCCTTTCTCACCGCGCTGGTCATGGCCCGCGAATGGGAGCGCGGCACGCTCGAGGCGTTGTTCGTCACGCCGGTGCGGCCGGTGGAAATACTGCTGGCCAAGATCATTCCGTACTTCGCGGTCGGCATGCTGGGTCTGGCGCTGTGCCTTCTGGCTGCGCGCTTTCTCTTTGCAGTGCCGATGCACGGCTCGCTGCTCGTGGTGGTGCTCAGCTCGATGCTCTACCTGATCGTGGCGGTGAGCCTGGGATTGGTGATCTCGTCGGTCACGCGCAACCAGTTCCTTGCCAGCCAGGTGGCACTGATCGCGACCTTCATGCCGTCGATGATGCTGTCGGGCTTCCTGTTCGACCTGCGCAACGTGCCCACCGCCGTGCGCGTGATCGGCCACGTGCTGCCGGCCACCTATTTCATGGACCTGATCAAGACGCTGTTCCTTGCGGGCGACGTCTGGCCGCTGATCTGGCGCAACTGCGCGATCCTGACCGCCTATGCGGTGGGGCTGCTTTTGCTGGCCCGCGCCGTCACGCGCAAGAGCCTCGACTGAAGGACCCGCTGCCATGACCGACTTCCTGCTGCGCATCGCGAACCTCTGCCGGAAAGAGCTGCTCGCCATCTTCAAGGATCCGGCAAGCCGCGTGATCCTGTTCGTGCCGGCCATCATGCAGAGCCTGATCTTCGGCTACGGCGCCACCTACGACCTCTCGAACGTGCCCTATGCGTTGCTCGACCAGAGCCGCACGGGCGCATCGACCGAACTCATCGCACACCTGGACAGCACCGGCGTCTTCCATCGCGTGGCCACGCTGCGCACGCAGGCCGACATCCGCGAGGTGATCGACACCGAAGAGGCGCTGCTGGTGATCCAGATTGCGCCCAACTTCGAGCAGCAGCTCAGCGCGGGCCAGCCCGCGGCCGTCCAGCTGATCCTGGATGCGCGCAACTCCAACACCGCAGGTTCTGCGGCCGGCTACGTGAGCGCGGTGGTCGAGCGGTACAACGCCGAGCTGCGCACGCGCGCCGGCGCGCCGCCGAACCCGCTCACCATCGAGTCGCGTGCCTGGTTCAACCCAAACCTCGAAACACGGTGGAACCTGCTGCCCGGCCTGATCGCGGCGCTCAGCATGCTGCAGACGCTGCTGCTCACCGCGCTCTCGGTGGCACGCGAGCGCGAGCAAGGCACCTTCGACCAGCTGCTGGTCACGCCGATGTCGCCGCTCGAAATCATGATCGGCAAGGCACTGCCGCCGGTGCTGGTCGGCCTTGCGCAATCGACGCTCATCCTGCTGGTGGCGCTGTTCTGGTTCGGCATTCCGATGGCGGGCTCGCTGGCCACGCTCTACACCGGGCTGGTCTTCTTCACCGTGGCCAGCGTGGGCATCGGCCTGTCGATCTCCGCGGTGTCGGCCAACATGCAGCAGGCCATGCTCTACACCTTCGTGCTGCTGATGCCGATGATGCTGCTGTCGGGCCTGACCACGCCGGTGCGCAACATGCCGCAGGTGCTGCAGTCGATCACCATGGCCAACCCGCTGCGCTTTGCCATCGACCTGGTGCAGCGCGTGTACCTGGAGGGCGTGGGCCTGGGCACGGTGTGGCACGACCTCGTTCCGCTTTCCATCATCGCCATCGTCACGCTGCCGCTGGCAGCCTGGCTGTTTCGCCATCGCCTGGCCTGAACCCCGGAGCTTCCCATGCCTGCCTCACGCCTCCTCGTTTCCTGTTCCGCGCTCATGCTCCTTCTCGCCGGTTGTGCCGTGGGGCCGGACCACCGGCCTGCGCAAGCGCCGGCGCCGGCGGATTGGTCTGCAGGGCACGGCGGCTCGCCGGCACTGCTCGGGCCCGAGCGGAATGCCGCGCCCGTGGGCACCCCGTCCGGCGACTGGAAAGCCTTCGGCGATCCGCTGCTCGACCGCCTGCTCGCGCTATCGCTGCAGGCCAACCATGACCTCCAGACCGCCGCGCTGCGCTTTGCGCAAAGCCGCGTCCAGCGCACCGCGGCGGCATCGCAGCAGGGACCGCAGCTCGGCGCCAGCGGCGGCATCAACCGGCAGCGGCAAAGCGAAACCGGCGCCGCCACACGCATGATCGATGCGCTGGGTTCGTCGGTGGCCAACCGCGACCAGCTGATCCGCAATCTGAGCGAGCCCTACAACCTCTACCAGGCCGGCTTCGATGCATCATGGGAAATCGACCTGTGGGGCCGCGTGCGGCGCAGCATCGAGGCCGCCGATGCGGACTCCGGCGCCTCGGCCGCGTTGTTGCGGCAGGCGCAGCAGAGCGTGCAGGCCGAGGTGGCGCGCAGCTACTTCGAGTTGCGCGGCGCGCAGCGCGAGCTGCGGCTGGCGCGCGCCGACGTCGCGGCCGCGGCCGAAGCGCTCGAGCTGGTGCAGGCCCGTGCCGACGGCGGCCTGGTGGCCGACCTCGACCCCACGCGCCAGCGCACGCAGCTGGCCGAGCTCAAGGCGCGCCTTCCGATGCTGTTGCAGCAGGAAGCGCAGGCCATGAACCAGATCACGCTGCTGGCCGGCGCGTTGCCGGGCGCGCTGAACGCCGAACTCGCCGAGCCGCCTTCGGACGGAACGATCGACACGCGCCAGGCGCTGGCCGCGCCGCAACTGCCCGACCTCGCCCTCGGGCTGCCTTCGGACCTCGTGCGCCGTCGCCCCGACATTGCCGCAGCGGAGGCGCAACTGCATGCCGCCACCGCCCGCATCGGCGTGGCCGTGGCCGACCTCTACCCGCGCGTGACGCTCGGTGCGGGCTTCGGCTTCGAATCGGCCGGCAGCGAGCGGTTCGGCGAATGGGGCAGCCGCCAATGGCACGTCGGCCCTTCGATCAGCCTGCCGATCTTCGACCACGGACGTCGCCGCAGCACCGTGACCCTGCGCGAGCTGCAGCAGCAGGAGGCCGCGGTGGCTTTCCAGCAGGCGGTGCTCAAGGCGTGGCACGAGATCGATTCGGCGCTGAGCGCCTACACGGCCGAGCGCCAGCGCCATGCGGAGCTGGTCGAGCGCGAGCGCAACAGCCGCGACGCGCTCACGCTGGCGCATGCGCGCTATGCGAACGGGCTGACGGATTTCGGCGTCGAGCTCGACGCCCGCCGCACGCTGCTGCAGGCGCGGCGCGACCAGGTGCAGAGCGCGAGCCGCATGGCGGTCGGCCTGGTGGCAATCTACAAGGCGCTCGGCGGTGCCGCGCCGTCCGGGGCCGCCGCGGCACCGGGGCTAGAAGGTGTTGGTGAAGCTCGCGTTGCCAAGGCCGGTGCCGATGGTCAGCACGCCCCAGTGCGAAACATCGCGCATGAACGGCAGCTCGCTCAGGCCCTGCACCACCGCGTCGTTGTGCATGAGGATCAGCGTCGGGCCGGAGCCGATCATCGGCATGCGCTGCCACAGCGCGCTGGGCAGGTGGAACGCGCGGCTCTGCCAGTCACCCGGCAGGTTCTGCGTGCCGCGCTCGATCGAACCGTCCTTGCGGATCAGGCCCGGGCATGCAATGCCGATGAAGGGCGCCAGGCTGATGTCCTTGCGCTCGCAATAGCGGACCATGTCCTCCAGCATCAGCGCGATCCGCTCGACCATGTCGGTGCGGTTCGGGCCGTCGTCCGCATGGCGCCATTTCTCGCGCCGCACCACCCTGGCCAGCGACAGGTCCGACGCCTTGCGCCGGCGAGTCTTGACGATGCCGCAACGCACGTTGGTGCCGCCGATGTCCACGGCCAGGATGGCGTCGTGCTTTTTCAGCATGTCCTTCGGCGTGAGGTGGACCCAGCCGATCAGGCCGCCGTCGTCGACGTCGTGCGAGAGCCGGCCGAGCTGCACGTGCACGCCCATGTCCTCGAGGATGGCCGCGGTCTGAAGGATGGCGCGCTCGCCCACGTCGCTTTCGATGAAACCGCCGCCCACCACGATGCGCTCCACCTTCTTCCATGAGGGCTGCCGCGTGAAACGCTGGATCACGAAGGCCAGTTCCTCGGCGAATTCCTCGATGGCGCCGTGCATCAGGTCGCCCGCGTCCGAGGGCTCGCGCAGCACGCGGTCCAGCTGCTTCTTGCTGAGGTCGCGCGAATGTTGCTTGCCCAGCGGATCGGTGCCGGTCTTGCGGCGGCGCTTGCGCCAGCGTTCGAGCAATTCCCTGAACGCCGTCTGGCTGGCCTGGTCGCCGACAAAGCCGTCCTTGTCGCGCAGCTGCAGGCTGTAGCCCTCCACCCTGAGGCCCGGAAGTTCGCGCAGGCCGTGCACGTCGGGGTCTGGCTGGCGCTCGGGTTTCTTCTTCATGGCGGCAATGATGGGTGAGATCTCATCCACGAAGCATCGGTAGCCCGCACCAGGGGTTGTAGGAGATTGGCGGGTGCGCCCACGGGGGCGATGTCTATACACTGGCCCCCGATGCACCTGCCCCATCGCATCCTTCGCAGCGCCCTGCTGCTGCTCACCCTGGCCTGGCTCGGCGCCGCGGCATCGGCGCAACCCGGCGAGGGCACGCTGCGCGTCGGGTCCAAGCGCTTCACCGAGTCGTACATCCTGGCCGAGCTGCTGGCGCAGACGGCAGCGCCGCACACCCCGTCGCCGCCCGTGCTGCGGCAGGGGCTGGGCAACACCGCCATCGTCTACGAAGCGCTGCGCTCGGGTGCGATCGACCTTTATGCCGAATACACCGGCACCATCGCCCTCGAGATCCTCAAGGGTTCGCCGGCGGAGACGCGCGAGGCGATGAATGCGGCGCTGGCGCCGCTGGGCCTGGGGGTGGCCATTCCGCTCGGCTTCAATGACGGCTATGCGCTGGCGGTGCGGGCGGCGGATGCCGAACGCCTCGGCCTGCGCACGCTCAGCGACCTGGCCAGGCACCCCGAACTCAAGCTCGGCCTCTCGAACGAGTTCATCGGCCGCGCCGACGGCTGGAAGGGCCTGGCCGCGCGCTACGGCTTCACGCAGGCGCCGACCGGCCTCGACCACGGCCTGGCCTATGAAGCCATGGCCGCGAAGCAGATCGATGCGATCGACATCTACACCACCGATGCCAAGATCGACCACCTCGGCCTGCGCGTGCTGGAAGACGACAGGAAGTACTTTCCCCGTTATGACGCCGTGGTGCTTTACCGGCTCGACCTGCCGGCGCGGCTGCCGAAGGCATGGGCCGCGCTGCAGGCGCTCGAAGGCCGCATCGACGAAAAAGCGATGATCGCGATGAATGCGCGCGCCGAGTTGCAAAGCGTGCCCTTCGACGCGATTGCGCGCGACTTCCTGGCCAACGCGGGTGGCAAGGCGCAGCCCCGGGAACCGAGGCGGGGGTTCGCAGCCAAGCTGTTCGGCCCCGATCTCTGGCAGCTCGCACGGCAGCATCTGCTGCTGGTGGTGGTGTCGGTGGGCATTGCGATCCTGCTCGGCGTGCCGCTCGCGATCCTCGTGTTTGCGCACGTGCGGCTGCGCGCGCTGGTGCTCGGCATCGCCAGCATCCTGCAGACCGTGCCGTCGCTCGCATTGCTGGCGGTGCTGATCTCGCTGCTCGGCGCGATCGGTGCGCTGCCCGCGCTGATTGCGCTCACGCTCTATTCGCTGCTGCCGATCATGCGCAACACGGTGACCGGCCTGGCCGAAGTGCCGAACGGGCTGCGCATGGCCGGCACTGCCCTGGGCATGACGCCGCCGCAAAGCCTTCGGCTGGTGCTGCTGCCGCTGGCGCTCCCCACGCTGCTGGCGGGAGTGCGGACCGCCACGGCCATTGCCATCGGCACCGCGACCATCGCGGCCTTCATCGGGGCCGGAGGCTTCGGCGAGCGCATCGTGACGGGGCTGGCGCTCAACGACCGCGAGCTGCTGCTGGCGGGCGCGCTGCCGGCCGCGGCGCTGGCGCTGTTGAGCGAGGGGATCTTCGAACTGCTCGAGATGCTGTTGCGCCGCCGCCGGACAGCGCCGCCGTCTGCACTTCCGCAATGAGGCAGTCGCGCAGCAGCGTGGCGCCGGCGCCGAGCGCCTGGTCGGCGCGGTGGCAGAAGTACGACGGCTGTTCCGTTCCGCCGCCGGGTCCGATGCGGCTCACCGGCAGCCGCACCAGCGTGCCGGCGGCCAGGTCGCCGGCCACCAGCCATGCCGGCATCTTTCCCCATCCGAGGCCGGTGCGCAGCAGTTCGAGCTTGATGTACATGTCGGTCACGCGCCAGGTCGCGGGCGAGAGCACGTCGATGTCGTAGCCCTGGCTCAGCATGCTCGGGTCTTCCACCACGATCTGCACCTGCTCCGCCAGGGCGGCATCCAGGCCCGCGCCGCCTTGCCGCCCTGCATGCGCCGAGAGCGCATGCGACGGCGCGGCGACGGCCACCGTATGAAGCTGCATCAGGAATTCGCGGCTGATCTTTTCATCGGCATGGCCGAAGGCCGCAACCGCGAGATCGCATCGCCCCGAGGTCAGCGCATCGATGGTGCCGCCCATCGAGCTGTATTCGATGCGTATCGCGATGTCCGGATACACCGCATGCATCCCGCGCAGGGCATTGGCCACCATGGCCGGCGGAAAGAGCGTGTCCACCGCCAGTGCCAGCCCGAGTTCGATGCCCTGCTCCAGCCCGTGCGCACGCGAGCGCAAGGCCTCGACCTTCGACAGGATGACCCTCACGTCGCCCAGCAGCGCCTTGCCCGTGGGCGTGAGCACCGGCTTGTGGCCCGAGCGGTCGAAAAGCCGCACCTGCAGCTGCTCTTCCAGGTTCGCGATGGCATGGCTCACGGCCGATTGCACGCGGTGCAGCCGGGCGGCGCCGGCGCGAAAGCTCCCGGCGTCCGCCACCGCGACGAACATCTGCATCTGGCTCAGTGTGAGGATGTCCAGCATGATCACTTCAATCGATTGGGTCGGTCGATATTATTCGCTTTCATCGATCGGGCATCCGCCGCAAAGTGGCGGCATGCAAAAGCAATTCGAAATGGCCGGCGCGCCGTCCTCGGCGCCGTCCCTCCCCCCTTCCTCGACGCACTGGTGCGGCGTGGCGCTGGTCGTTGCCGCCGGCGTGGCCGCTTCCCTTCAGGTCGGCAAGGTCGCCATCGCGGTGCCGCAGTTGCGCGCGGACTTCGGCCTCGATCTCTCGATGGTCGGATGGCTGATGGCGATGTTCTCGCTGCTGGGCGTGATTGGCGCCGTGCCTGTCGGCGCATGGGTCGCGCGTGCCGGCGACAGGCGCCTGTTGGTGGCCGGCCTGTTGGCCATAGCCATGGGCAGTGCGGCCGGCGCCATCGCGAACGGCGTTGCGGTGCTGCTGGCCAGCCGCATCGTCGAAGGCCTGGGTTTCGTGCTGATCACCATTGCCGGTCCCTCGGTGCTGCGGCGCATGGTTGCGCCGGGCGGCAAGGACCTGGCCTTCGCGATCTGGAGCTGCTTCATGCCCGCGGGGATTGCGATGGCGCTGTTCAGCGGCTCGCTGCTCGAAGAGTGGCGAGGCTTCTGGCTCGGCAATGCCGCGCTTTCCGCAGTGCTCGCGATGCTGTTGGCAATGGGCGTTCCGCGCGGCCCGCTCGGCCGCGAGGCGCTCGTGTCGTGGCGCGGCATGGCGCGCGACGCAGCCGCCACGCTGAAAGCCGGTGCGCCGGCGCTGATCTCGGCGTCGTTCGTGGTCTACAGCCTGCAGTTCTTCGCGCTCTTCAGCTTCCTGCCGGTGCTGCTGATCGAGCGCATGGGCGTGGGGACGGCGATGGCCGGATCGCTGAGTGCGGTGGCCTGCTGCGTCAACGTGGCGGGCAATCTGGTGGCCGGCGTGCTGCTCGGGCGCGGCGCGCCGCGCTGGCTGCTGGCGGCGTCCGCAAGCGCCTTGATGGGCCTCGCGGCGCTCGGCATCTTCCTGCCGGTGCTGGGTGCGGTGCCGGCCTTTGCGCTGTGCCTGGCGTTTTCGGGCGCGGGCGGCCTGCTGCCGGCGACGCTGATCGGCACCTCCGCCCTCGTGGCGCCGAGCGAGCGGCTGGCACCGATGTCGATGGGGCTGCTCATGCTGGGGAGCAACCTGGGCCAGATGATCGGCCCGGTGGTGGTCGGGGGCGCGGTGGACGCGGCGGGCTGGCCCGCGGCGGCCGCCATCGTTGCGGTGGCGGGCGTGTGCGGCGTGCTGCTCGCACTGGGGCTGCGGCGCTCGCTGGCGCGCAGGGTTCGCTGAAACGAACGGCCGGGCGCGGCGCGCCCGGCCAGCAGAACATCAAGCCAGCGTATAAGCCGTCTTCACCGTGGTGAAGAACTCCTGCGCATACTTGCCCTGCTCCCGCGGCCCGTAGCTCGAACCCTTGCGCCCGCCGAACGGCACGTGATAGTCCACCCCCGCCGTGGGCAGGTTCACCATCACCATGCCCGCCTGGCTGTGGCGCTTGAAGTGCGTCGCATGCTTCAGGCTCGTGGTCGCGATCCCTGCCGACAGGCCGAACTCCGTGTCGTTGGCCGTGGCCAGCGCTTCTTCATAGTCCTTCACCCGGATCACGCTCGCCACCGGCCCGAAGATCTCCTCCTTGTTGATGCGCATCGCCGCGGCCGATTCGCTGAAAAGCGCCGGCGACATGTAGTAGCCGTCCGTCTCCAGCTTCAGCAGCTCGCCGCCCGCGGCCAGCGTGGCCCCTTCGCCCCGGCCGATGGCCACGTACTCCAGGTCCTGGTCCAGCTGCGACCTGGACGACACCGGCCCGATGTCCGTGCCCTGCGCCAGCGCATCGCCCACCTTGATCCTGGCCATGCGCGTCTTCATCGCCTCGATGAACTTCGGATAGATGCCCTCGGTCACGATCAGCCGGCTGGACGCCGTGCAGCGCTGGCCGGTGGAGTAGAAGGCGCTTTGCACGCTCAGCTCCACCGCCTGGGCCAGGTCGGCGTCGTCCAGGATCACCTGCGGGTTCTTGCCGCCCATCTCCAGCTGCACCTTCTTGTGGTTGGTGACGCACTGCACGGCGATGTTGCGCCCCACGCCCACGGAACCCGTGAAGCTGATGGCGTGGATGCCAGGATGCTCGACCAGGGCGTTGCCGATGACGCTGCCGCGGCCCATCACCAGGTTGAACACGCCCGCGGGGATGCCCGAGCGGTGGATGATCTCGGACAAGGCCCAGGCGCAGCCGGGCACGAGGTCCGCGGGCTTCAGGACCACGCAGTTGCCGAAGGCCAGGGCCGGGGCGATCTTCCAGGCCGGAATGGCGATGGGGAAGTTCCACGGGGTGATGAGGCCCACCACGCCCACGGGCTCGCGGGTGATCTCCACGCCGATGTGGGGGCGCACCGAGGGCAGCAGTTCGCCCGACAGGCGCAGGCACTCGCCGGCGAAGAACTTGAAGATCTGGCCGGCGCGGGTGGCTTCGCCGATGCCTTCGGCGCGCGTCTTGCCTTCTTCGCGCGCAAGCAGGGTGCCCAGTTCTTCCTTGCGCGCGAGGATCTCGGTGCCGATCTTGTCCAGGGCGTCGGAGCGCGCCTGGATGCTGCCGGTGGCCCAGGCGGGGAAGGCGGCAGTGGCGGCGGCCACGGCGGCTTGGACGTCGGCGGCGCTGCCCTGGGCGTAGTGGCCCAGCACGTCGCCAAGGTTGCTGGGGTTGACGTTGGGGCTGTAGCTGGCGCCGGCGCGCCATTCGCCGTTGATCAGGTTGTCGTGGTTTTGCACTGATATTCCTTGCTGCTCGATGGAAAGAAAGAAGCCGGAGCACTGCGTGTCCGGCTGCGGAAAATCGAAACGTGAAGAGACTAAACCTTCAACGGACCATGCAGGGTTTCTTGTTGTCGAAAGTCCATCCGGGGATCAGGTATTGCATGGCCTGCGCGTCGTTGCGCGCGCCGAGGCCGTGCTTCAGGTACAGCTGGTGCGCCTTCTCGACCTCGTCCATGTCGAGCTCCACGCCCAGTCCGCCGCGCGTGGGCACCTTCACGTAGCCGCCTTCGATCTGCAGCGGTGCCTTCGTGAGGCGTTGGCCGTCCTGCCAGATCCAGTGCGTGTCGATGGCCGTGACCTTGCCCGGCGCCGCGGCCGCCACGTGCGTGAACATCGCCAACGACACATCGAAGTGGTTGTTGGAGTGCGATCCCCAGGTCAGGCCCCAGGCCTGGCACAGCTGCGCCACGCGCACCGAGCCCTGCATCGTCCAGAAGTGCGGATCGGCCAGCGGAATGTCGACCGATTGCAGCGAGAGGCTGTGCACCATCTCGCGCCAATCGGTGGCCACCATGTTGGTGGCCGTCGGCAGGCCCGTGGCGCGCCGGAACTCGGCCATCACCTCGCGGCCGGAGAACACGCCTTCGGCGCCGCAGGGGTCTTCGGCATAGGCCATCACGCCATGCAGGTCGCGGCACAGGCGGATCGCGTCGGCCAGCAGCCAGCCGCCATTCGGATCCAGCGTGACGCGCGCGTCCGGAAAGCGCTCGTGCAGCGCGCGGATGGCCTCGACCTCTTCCTCGCCGCGCAGCACGCCGCCCTTGAGCTTGAAGTCGGTGAAGCCGTAGCGCGCATGCGTGGCCTCGGCCAGCCGCACGATGGCTTCGGGCGTCATCGCTTCTTCATGGCGCAGGCGGAACCAGTCGTTGTCCGCACCGGGATCGGTCTCGTACGGCAGATCGGTCTTGTTGCGGTCGCCCACGTAGAACAGGTAGCCCAGCATCTGCACCGCGTCGCGCTGCTGGCCTTCGCCCAGCAATGCGGCCACCGGCACTTCGAGGTGCTGGCCCAGCAGGTCGAGCAGCGCCGCCTCGACGGCCGTGACCGCATGGATGGTCACGCGCAGGTCGAAGGTCTGCTGGCCCCGGCCGCCGCTGTCGCGGTTGGCGAAGGCACTGCGCATGCTGTTGAGCACCGCGTGGTGCTTGCCCAGGGGCTGGCCCACGATGAGGTCGCGCGCATCCTCCAGGGTCTGGCGGATCTTCTCGCCGCCCGGCACTTCGCCGACGCCGGTGTGGCCCGCGCTGTCGGTCAGGATCAGCAGGTTGCGCGTGAAGAACGGGCCGTGCGCGCCGCTCAGGTTCATCAGCATGCTGTCGTGGCCCGCGACGGGAACCACGCGCATGCCGGTGACGACCGGCGCGCCGGAGACGGAGGAAGTGGAGGCGGATGAAAGTGTCATTTGCGCGAACCTGGAGATGCAGTGGCTAGATTCTCACGGCCTGGCGGGCCAGCAGCTTCCAGTCGCCGCCCTGCTTCTGCCAGATGCCGAGAATCTTCAGCGCCACCTTGCCGGGCTTGCCCGAATCGAGCGTGTCGGCCGCGAGCGTGTGGCGCACGATGGCCGTCTGGCCGTCCACCACCTTGACGGTCTGCTCGGTGATCGTGATGGACACGAAGTCCGACCTGCCGGCCACCAGGTCCGCGATGAAGCTGGCCTTGGTGTCGACCTTGCCGCCCGAATGGCCGTAGCTCAGGTCGTCGGACACCAGTGCGCCCAGGGCGGCCGGTGTCGGGTCGATCATCGCGATGCGCAGGCGCTCGGCGGCCGCGGCCACCGCCGGCTCGGCCGAAGCGCCACCGCTGGCCGGAACCATCGCGCAGCCGCTGAACAGGACCGCCGAGGCGGCGATGAGAAGAAGCTTTTTCATGAGCATGCCGTGTTGTCTCCGTTGTTGTTGCTGGTGGCAGGTGCGGTTACTGCGGGCCGAGCGCGTCGATCAGCACCTTGAGCTGTTCCATCTCGGCAGGCTTCAGGTCGGTCAGCGGCGCGCGCACCGGGCCGGCATCGTGGCCGACGATCTTGGCGCCGGCCTTGACGATGCTCACGGCGTAGCCCGGCGTGCGGTTGCGCAGCTCGAGGTAGGGCATGAAGAAGTTCTTCAGCAGCCGATGCTGGGTGGCCATGTCGTCGTCGCGCACGGCTTCGTAGAACTGCACCGCGGTCTTCGGGATGAAGTTGAACACGGCCGACGAGTACACCGGCGTGCCGAGGGCCTTGTAGGCCGCTGCATAGACCTCGGCCGTGGGCAGGCCGCCCAGGTAGGCGAAGCGGTCGCCCATCTTCTGGTAGATGGCGACCATGGCTTCGATGTCGCCGACGCCGTCCTTGAAGCCGACGAGGTTCGGATTGCGCTCGGCCAGGCCGGCCAGCGTGTCGGGTTTGAGGCGGCTGGCGGCGCGGTTGTAGACGATGACGCCGAACTTCACGCTCTTGCACACCGCTTCCACGTGCGCGGCCAGGCCTTCCTGGCCGGCTTCTGTGAGGTAGTGCGGCAGCAGCAGGATGCCGTGCGCGCCGGCCTTCTCGGCCGCCTGTGCGCACTGGATCGCGAAGCGCGTCGGGCCGCCGGCGCCGGCAATGATCGGCACCACGCCGCGGCAGGTGTCGACCGCGCTCTGGATGATGCCGGGGTACTCGTCGCCGGTGAGCGAGAAGAATTCACCCGTGCCGCCGGCCGCGAACAGCGCGCTGGCGCCATAGGGCGCGAGCCATTCGAGACGCTTCTCGTAGCCCTTGCGGTTGAAATCGCCGTTCGCGTCGAAGTCGGTCAACGGGAACGAGAGCAGGCCGGAGCCCATGATGGATTTAAGTTCTTGAGGGTTCATCGAGGCACCAATGGACAAGTGGGTTGAAGGGGAGAAATGATCTGATTTGAAATGCGCGAAGACGACGGAGAGCTTCTTAATCCAGCTTGATGCCGGCATCTGCCACTACCTTGGCCCAGCGTGCGCGTTCCTTGCTGAAGAACTGCTCTTCCTCGGCCGGCGCCATGGTCACCACTTCGGCACCCTGCCCTGCAAGGCGCGAGCGGATGTCGGCGGCGCGAATGACGGTGATGAGTTCCTTGTTGAGGCGCTGCACGATCGCATCGGGCGTGCCCTTGGCAACCCTGATGCCCTGCCAGGTGCCCGACTCGAACCCCGGAACGCCCTGCTCCGCGATGGTGGGCACGTTGCCGATAAGCGGCATGCGCGTCGACTTGGAAACGCCGAGCACCTTGAGCTTGCCGCTTTGCACGTGCGGCAAGGTGGCCAGCATGCCGTTCATGAGAATCTGGGTCTGGCCGGCAACCGTGTCTTGCACCGCCTGCACGCCGCCCTTGTAGGGCACGTATTGCCAGCGTGCGCCGCTGGCGCGCTCGAGCGCCACGCCGGCAAGGTGCGGCGCGCTGCCCGTGGCGGTGACGGCGAAATTGATTTCCGACTTCTTCGACAGCGCGATCAGTTCCTTCAGGCTGTTGGCCTGGACCGACGGATGCACCACCAGCAGGTGCGGCGAATAGGCCAGCATCGTCACGCCGCGCAGGTCTTTCGAAGGATCGAAAGGCAGGCGCGTGTAGACCGAGGGGCTGATGGCCAGCGCGCCGACGTCGCACAGCAGCAGCGTGTAGCCATCGGGCTTGGACTTGGCGACGAAATCGGCGCCGAGGTTGCCGTTGGCGCCCGGCTTGTTCTCGACGATGACCGGCTGGCCGAGCGCTTCCGACAGCGGCTGGCTGATGGAGCGCGCGATGATGTCGGACGAACCGCCCGGCGGGTACGGCACCACGATGCGCAGCGGCTTGGTGGGCCAGGCGTCGGCGGCATGCACACCGCCGGCGGCCAGCACGCCGCCGCCCAGGGCGCCGAGCATCAGGTCACGTCGTTTCAAGCTCATTCAGGTCTCCTGCAGGGTTGTGTTGTCAGTCATCGTACAACTACAGATGACGCTTGTCCAGCGTCGCACCCGAAATTTCTCTCAGGTGGTTGCGGGCGGCGTCTTGGCGGCGGCCTGCTGGGCCGCTTCCTGCGCCAGGCGCAGCCGCTCGCGGCTGTTGGTCAGGTGGATGCGCATGGCCGCGCGGGCCGACTCCGGATCGCGGCGCGCGATGGCCGCATAGATCTCTTCATGCTCCCGGTTCACGCGGCTCAGGTATTCACCGCGCCGGTCGTAGTTGCGAATGGCCGTGATGCGCGTGCGCGGAATGATCGTGGTGCCCAGGTGGCTCATGATGTCCGCGAAATACGGGTTGCCGGTGGCCTGGGCGATCTGCAGGTGAAAGCGGAAATCGGGCGCCACGGTGTCCCCCGCTACCGCCACGTTGCGCTCGAAATCGTCGAGCGCCTGGCGCATGGCCAGCAGGTTCTCTTCAGTGCGGCGCGTGGCGGCCAGCCCGGCGGACTCGGTCTCCAGGCTGATGCGCAGCTCCAGCACGGCCAGCACGTCCACCGAGGTGGCGATGTCGGCCGAATCGAGCCGGAACATGCCCGCCGCGCGCGGCTGCAGCACGAAGGTGCCGACGCCATGGTGCGTTTCGACCAGCCCGGCGGCCTGCAGCTTCGACAGCGCCTCGCGCACCACCGTGCGGCTCACGCCGAAGGTTTTCATGATGGCCGATTCGGTGGGCAGCTTGTCGCCCGGGCGCAGCGACTGGGAGCGGATCTTCTCGCCCAGGTCTTCCACCAGGCCATGGGCGAGACCGCGCGGACGCGGGCGTCCCACGAAGGAGCCGCCGCCTCCGACTTCGGTTGACGCGCCAGAAATTGAGGGATTACCCGTAGCCGTTTGGACCATGGTCACGATAATAATCCCCTCTTAGTTGTACGACAACAGATAACTTATCACTTTAAACCTTCGCCAGTGCTGTTCTATCCGCCGGCCGGTTATTTGGACCGCCGCCGGTCGGACGACTCCCCTGCCCCGACGAGGCCGCCTCGGGTCCGCGGGCCGGCTGGTGCAGGTGGGCCTCCAGCGCGCCAGAACCAACCATTGAACGCTCACATATGTCGACGACTCCACAAGCCTCGCACAACAAGCTCCATCGGATTCTCCTGACCGGCGCGGCCGGCGGCCTGGGCAAGGTGCTGCGCGAACGCCTGCGCCCCTATGCCGCGATCCTGCGCCTTTCCGACATCGCCGCGCTCGCGCCTTCCGAGGGCGCGCACGAGGAGGTGGTGCCTTGCAACCTGTCCGACAAGGCCGCGGTCCATGCGCTGGTCGAGGGCTGCGACGCCATCGTGCACCTTGGCGGCGTCTCGGTCGAGCGCCCGTTCGAGGAAATCCTCGAAGCCAACATCAAGGGCGTGTTCCACATCTATGAAGCCGCCCGCCGCCATGGCGTGAAGCGCGTGGTGTTCGCAAGCTCGAACCACGTGATCGGCTTCTACAAGCAGGACGAGCGGCTCGATGCCGCCGTGCCGCGCCGCCCCGACGGCTACTACGGCCTGTCCAAGTCGTTCGGCGAAGACGTCGCGCAGTTCTACTACGACCGCTATGGCATCGAGACGGTGAGCATCCGCATCGGCTCCTCGTTCCCCGAGCCGCTCAACCGCCGGATGATGAGCACCTGGCTCAGCTACCGCGACCTCACCACGCTGATGGAGAAGTCGATCTTCACGCCGGACGTGAAGCACACCGTCGTCTACGGCATGTCGGCCAATCGCGACCTGTGGTGGGACAACAGCGCGGCGGCGCACCTGGGCTTCGTGCCGCAAGACAGCTCCGAAGTGTTCCGCGACAAGGTCGAGGCCCAGCCTCCCGTGGCGCCGACCGATCCCAACGCCATCTACCAGGGCGGCGCGTTCACGGCGCAGGGCCCGTTCGGCGACCAATGACCACCGGCATGCAGGCCGAACTCGTCCTCGATGTGCAGTGCGCGACCGGCGAAAGCCCGGTCTGGCGCGCCGAAGAGCAGGCGCTCTACTGGGTCGACATTCCGGCACGGCAACTGCACCGCTGGCACGCCGCCACGGGCGCGCACCGCTCGTGGACCGGCGACGAGATGCTGGCCTGCATCGCGCCGCGCGCGGGCCACCCGGGCGAATGGATCGCGGGCATGGAAAGCGGCCTCTTCGCCATCGCCACGCGCGACGACGGCACGCTGGCCGCAAGCCCGGTCGCCGGCGCTGTCCATGCGGAGCGCGGCATGCGCTTCAACGACGGCCGCTGCGACCGGCAGGGCCGCTTCTGGGCCGGCACCATGCAGATGGACATGGCGGCAGCCCACGAGGTCGGCCGCGTCTACCGCTACCAGGGCGACGTCAACGCGGAGGTCGCGCTGCGCGCGCAGTTCGACCGCATGATCGTTCCGAACGGCCTCGCCTTCAGCCCCGACGGCAAGACCATGTACCTCTCGGATTCGCACCCGGCGGTGCAGACCATCTGGGCTTTCGACTACGACACCGATACCGGTACGCCGCACGGCCGGCGCGTGTTCGTCGACATGAAGCCGCTGCCGGGACGCCCCGACGGCGCAGCCGTCGATGCCGACGGCTGCTACTGGATCTGCGGCAACGACGCCGGGCTCGTGCACCGCTTCACGCCGGACGGGCGGCTCGACCGTTCGCTGGCCGTGCCGGTGAAGAAGCCCGCGATGTGCGCCTTTGGCGGTCCGACGCTCGACACGCTCTACGTGACCTCGATCCGCCCCGGCGGCGACCTGTCCGACCAGCCGCTGGCGGGCGGCGTCTTTGCGCTGCGCCCGGGTGTCCAGGGGCTGCCGGAACCCGAATGCCGTTTCTGATTGCTTTCAACCACCAACCCCCAAGAGGAAGACAAATGAAATACACCCGCCACCTCATCGCGCTGGCCGTCGGCGCCCTGGCCATGGCAGCGAATGCGGTCGAGTTCCGTTCGGCCGACGTGCACAACAGCGACGACTACCCCACGGTCGCAGCCGTCAAGCACATGAGCGAACTGCTGGAGAAGCGCAGCAACGGCAAGTACAAGATCAAGGTGTTCAACAAGAGCGCGCTCGGCAGCGAGAAAGAAACGCTCGACCAGGTGAAGATCGGCGCGCTCGAGATGAACCGCGTCAACATCAGCGCCCTGAATTCGATCTGCCCCAAGACGCTGGTGCCGACGATGCCCTTCCTGTTCGACTCGATCGCGCACATGCGCAAGTCGCTCGACGGCCCCATCGGCGAAGAGATCCTCAAGGGCTGCGAGCATGAAGGCCTGGTCGGCCTGGCCTTCTACGACAGCGGCGCGCGTTCGATCTACGCCAAGAAGCCGGTCAAGACGCTGGCCGATGCCAAGGGCCTCAAGATCCGCGTGCAGCAGTCCGACCTGTGGGTTGCGCTGGTGAGCGCCATGGGCGCCAACGCCACGCCGATGCCCGCCGGCGAAGTGTTCACCGCGCTCAAGACCGGCCTCATCGACGCAGCTGAAAACAACATTCCTTCGTACGACGGCTTCAAGCACTACGAAGCGGTGAAGTTCTATTCGCGCACCGAGCACTCGATGGCGCCTGAAATGCTGGTGATGTCGAAGGCCGTCTACGACAAGCTGCCCAAGGCCGACCAGGACCTGTTCCGCGCCACGGCCAAGGAATCGGTCGCGTTCCAGCGCAAGAAGTGGGACGAGCAGGAAGCCAAGTCGCTCGAAGTGGTGACCAAGGGCGGCGCCCAGATCGTTGCCGACGTCGACAAGGCATCGTTCCGCTCGGCCATGACCCCGGTGTACACGAAGTTCATCTCGACGCCCGATCTGCAGCGCCTCGTCAAGGCCGTTCAGGACAACAAGTAACGCGCCCCGGCCCTCCCGCTTCCGGGGAGGGCCCTTTCACCCAAATTCAGGGAAATTCCCATGACTCTTACCGTCCCCGCGGTAGACACGATGGCGACCGGCGTGCCGGTCGAACTCGAAGACCTGGTCGATCCGCACGGACGCCCGCCGTCCGACCACGCGTATTCGCGCTTTTGCGCGTTCCTGTCCAAGGCCAGCCTGATGCTCGCCGTGGCGATGCTCATCACCATCATCGTGTGCGTCCAATACCAGGTGGTCGGCCGCTATGTGTTCAACGACACGCCGACCTGGGCCGAAGGGCTCGCGCTGCAGCTGGTGCTGTATGTCACCGCGCTGGGCGTTGCCGTGGGCGTGCGCGATGCGGGCCACATCGGGCTCGATTCGCTGGTGGTGCTGCTTCCCGAATCGCTGCGCCTGAAGATCGAGATCCTGATTCATGCACTGGTCGCGCTCTTCGGCGGGATCATGACCTGGAGCGGCTGGGTCTGGACCACGCTCAAGTGGAGCGACATCAAGCCCATGATGGGCATTCCGGTGGGGCTCGACTACCTGGCGCTCGTGATCGCGGGCCTCCTGATCGTGCTTTTTTCGATTGAACATATCGTCGCCCTGCTGCGCGATGAAGAAGTGGTGCCCGCGTGGAACTGACTGTCCTCTCCCTCGTTTTCCTGGTGCTGCTGGTGCTGGGCGTGCCGGTCGCGTTCTCGATCGGCCTGGCCTCGGTCGCCACCGTGCTCTATGCGGGCCTGCCCGTTGCGGTGGTGTTCCAGAAGATGGTCGGCGGCATGCAGATCTTCTCGTTCCTGGCGATCCCGTTCTTCGTGTTCGCCGGGGAGCTGATGCTCTACGGCGGTATCGCCCAGCGCATCGTGCGCTTTGCCAACAGCCTGGTGGGCCACGTGCGCGGCGGCCTCGGCATGAGCAACGTGATCGGCTGCACGCTGTTCGGCGGCGTGGCCGGCTCTCCGGTGGCCGACGTCTCGGCCATGGGCTCGGTGATGATCCCGCTGATGAAGAAGGAAGGCTACGACGCCGACTACGCCGTCAACGTGACGACGCACGCGGCCCTGGTGGGCGCACTGATGCCCACGTCGCACAACCTGATCATCTTCACGCTCGCAACCACCGGCATCGCATCGGTCAGCGTGCTGAGCCTGATTCTCGCGGGCCTGATTCCCGCGCTGATCCTCACGCTGTGCAACCTGGGCGCGGCCTACTACGTGGCCATCCGCCGCGGCTACCCGATTCGCGGCGCGTTTCCCGGCTGGGGCGAAGTGCTCGCGGCCTTCATCGGCGCGCTGCCGGGCCTGATGATCGTGGCGATCATCCTCGTGGGCATCCTGTCGGGCGTGTTCACCGCCACCGAGTCGGCCGCGACGGCGGTGCTCTGGGCCCTGGGCGTGACCGTGTTCGTCTACCGCTCGCTCAGCCGCAAGGACTTCTTCAAGGCCTGCGCCAAGGCTTGCAAGACGACCGGCGTGGTGCTGCTGCTGATCGGAATCTCGTCGGCCTTCGGCTACTTCATGGCGCTGTACGAAGTGCCGCAGAAGACCGGCGAGCTCATGACCAGCGTCTCGAGCGATCCGTGGGTCATCTTCCTGATGATCAACGTGCTGCTGTTCGTGCTCGGCACCTTCCTGGACATGGCCGCGACGATCCTGATCTGCACGCCCATCTTCCTGCCCATCGCGATGCAGTTCGGCATGAGCCCGGTGCAGTTCGGCATCGTCATGCTGATCAATTGCGCCCTGGGCCTCAACACGCCGCCGGTGGGCACCACGCAGTTCATAGGCTGTGCGATCGGAGGGGTATCGGTCGGGCAGGTGATGCGGTCGATCTGGCCGTTCTATGGTGCCCTCTTGATCTGCCTGATGCTCGTGACCTACGTTCCGGCGTTCTCGATGTGGCTGCCGGACCTCGTCAACGCGGTCAAGTGACGGCAAACACAAGCAACGTGGAGTTCGTTTCGATGGCCGACTCATCAGTGTCCCCTTCCTCCGCAGTGCGCCCGCCGCACCGCATCCACATGCACGCGGCGGACAACGTCGCCATCGTGGCCAACGATGGCGGCCTGAAGGCCGGCGCCGCCTTTGCCGACGGCCTGGTGCTGGTCGACAACGTGCCGCAGGGCCACAAGGTCGCGCTGGCCGACCTGGCCGAAGGCGATGCGGTCGTGCGCTACAACGTGGTGATCGGCTATGCGCTGAAGGCCATTCCGCGCGGCAGCTGGGTGCACGAGCGCCTGCTCCGGATGCCCGCGGCGCGCGAGCTCGAAGGCCTGCCCATCGCCACCGTGAAGCCGCCCGCGCAACCGCCGCTGGAGGGCTACACCTTCGAGGGCTATCGCAACCTCGACGGATCGGTGGGCACGCGCAACATCCTCGCGATCACGCAGACGGTGCAGTGCGTGGCGGGCGTGGTCGATTTCGCGGTGCAGCGGATCAAGGCCGAGCTGCTGCCCAAGTACCCCCACGTCGACGATGTGGTGGGCCTGTCGCACAGCTACGGCTGCGGCGTGGCCATCGACGCGCCCGACGCGGTCATCCCGATCCGCACGCTGCGCAACATCAGCCTCAACCCGAACTTCGGCGGCGAGGTGATGGTCATCAGCCTGGGCTGCGAAAAGCTGCAGCCCGAGCGCCTGCTGCCGCCGGGCAGCATTGCGCTGGTGGACGAGCGCAACGTGGCCGACATCGGCGAGACGGCCAATGCCAGGCTCGACGTGGTGTGCCTGCAGGACGACGCGCACGTGGGCTTCATGTCGATGATCGATTCGATCATGCGGCAGGCCGAGGAGCACCTGGAGCGGCTCAATGCGCGGCGGCGCGAGACCGTGCCCGCGAGCGAGCTGGTGGTGGGCGTGCAGTGCGGCGGCAGCGATGCCTTCTCGGGCGTCACGGCCAACCCGGCCGTGGGCTTTTGCACCGACCTGCTGGTGCGCGCCGGCGCCACCGTGATGTTCTCGGAAGTGACCGAGGTGCGCGACGGCATCGACCAGCTCACTTCGCGCGCCACCACGCCCGAGGTGGCCGAAGCCATGATCCGCGAGATGGCCTGGTACGACGCCTACCTGGACCGCGGCCGCGTCGACCGCAGCGCCAACACCACGCCGGGCAACAAGAAGGGCGGGCTCTCCAACATCGTCGAGAAAGCCATGGGCTCGATCGTCAAGAGCGGCAGCGCGCCGATCTCCGGCGTGGTCCCGCCGGGCGAGAAAGCCCGGCAGAAGGGCCTGCTCTATACCGCCACGCCAGCCAGCGATTTCATCTGCGGCACGCTGCAGCTGGCCGCGGGCATGACCCTGCATGTGTTCACCACCGGGCGCGGCACGCCCTATGGCCTGGCCGAGGTGCCGGTGATCAAGGTCGCAACGCGCAGCGACCTGGCGCGCCGCTGGCATGACCTGATGGACGTGAACGCGGGCCGCATCGCCGACGGCGATGCCACCATCGAGGACGTGGGCTGGGAGATGTTCCGCCTGATGCTCGACGTGGCCAGCGGCAGGAAGAAAACCTGGGCCGAGCAGTGGAAGCTTCACAACGCACTGGTGCTGTTCAACCCGGCTCCCGTGACCTGACCCCGAAAGGAAACACCATGGAAGATCTCAAGGGCAAGACCGCACTCGTCACCGGTGCCAGCACCGGCATCGGCGCCGCGGTGGCCATTGCATTCGCGGCGCGCGGCATGCGCGTGGCGGTGCACTACAACAGCTCGGCCGACGCCGCCAACCAGGTCGTCGAGACCATCCGCGCGGCCGGCGGCGACGCCTTCGCGCTCCAGGCCGACGTGCGCGACACGGCCGCGATCCGCGAATGCGTCAAGCAGACCGCGTCGCGCTTCGGCCGCATCGACGTGCTGGTGAACAACGCCGGCAGCCTGGTGAAGCGGGTGCCGATCGCCGAGTTCGACGACGCGCTGTTCGACGAGGTGATGCACATCAACGCGCGTTCCGTGCTCGCGTTTGCGCGCGAGGTGGTTCCGGTGATGCGCGGCCACGGCGGCGGCAACATCATCAACGTGACCTCGGTCGCGGCACGCACCGGCGGCGGACCGGGCGCCTACCTCTACGCGGGCTCCAAGGGTTTCGTGAGCACCGCCACGCACGGGCTCGCCAGGGAACTCGTGGGCGACAAGATCCGTGTGAACGCGGTGGCGCCCGGCGTGATCCAGACGCCGTTCCAGGACCGCTTCTCGACGCCCGCGATGCTCGAATCGTTCCGCGCCGGCATCCCGATGGCGCGCATCGGCACCCCGGACGAATGCGTGGGCGCCTTCCTCTATCTCGCCTCGGAGCAGCTTTCGGGCTATGTCACGGGCCAGGTGATCGAGGTGAACGGCGGACAGTACATGCCCTGACGGGAGACAGCCGTCCAGCCTCCTTCCGAGGCTCGCGGAATCAAGATCAACAACGGAGACGACAACCAATGAAAAGAAGCAGATTCGTTCGCGCCCTGGCCGCCATGTCGGCAACCGCGAGCCTCTCGTTCGGATATGCGGCAGTGGCCGCCGCGCAAGGCAATGGCAGCAGCTTCCCGACCCATGCCATCGAGCTCCTGGTGCCCTACCAGCCCGGCGGCGGCACCGACGGCCTGGCGCGCGCCTTTTCCGAAGCGAGCCGCAAGCACATCTCGCAGAGCATCGTGATCGTCAACCGACCTGGCGCCGGTGGCGCCATCGGGTGGAACGAGGTGATCAACTCCCGGCCCGACGGCTACAAGCTTGCGGTGCTCACGGTGGAGCTTCTGACGCTGCCGCACCTGGGCCTGGCCAAGTTCAACTACGACGACTTCCAGCCGATCGCGCAGCTCAACGCAGACCCGGCCGCGATCACCGTCAAGGCCGACGCACCGTGGAACACGATCGAGGAATTCCTGGCGGCGGCAAGGAAGTCGCCCGAGGGCGTGCGCGTGGGCAATTCTGGCAACGGCTCGATCTGGCACCTGGCCGCGGCGGCGCTGGAAGACAAGACCGGCACCCGGTTCGGCCACATCCCGTTCCAGGGCGCCGCGCCCGCGGTGCTGGCGCTGCTGGGCGGGCACATCGAGGCGGTGGCGGTGAGCCCGGCCGAAGTGACCACGCATGTCCAGTCCGGCAAGCTCAAGGTGCTGATGGTCATGGCCGACAAGCGCGTGAAAGGCTTCGACAACGTGCCCACCGCCAAGGAGCGCGGCATCGACCTGTCGATCGGCACCTGGCGCGGCCTCGGCGCTCCCAAGAACACGCCGCCCGAAGTCATGGCCAGGCTGCGCGAGATCACCGCCAAGACGGCGGCCGAACCGCTGATGCATGAAGTGATGGACAAGCAGAACCTCGGCTACGTCTACACCGACGGCGCGGTGTTCAAGGAAACGCTGGCCAAGGACAACGCCTATTTCAAGGCGCTGATCGCCAAGCTGAACATCAAGCCATGAACCGGCACACCTCCATGATCCACCCCGCCCGCATCTCCTTGCGCACCCGCCTGCCGCGCGCCATGATCCGCGGCGCCGCCGCGCTGCTGTCCCTGGCTGCCATCGGCCACGCGGCCGCGGCCACCTGGGTCTACGTGTCCAACGCGGACAGCCAGGAGATCTCGGTGCTCGAACTGGACCGCGCCCAGGGCGTGCTCAAGCCGGTGCAGACGCTCAACGTCGGCGGCACCGTGATGCCCATGGCGGTGAGCCCCGACAAGCGCGTGCTGTACGCGGCGCTTCGTTCGCAGCCGTTCCGCGTGGTCTCGATGTCGATCGACGCCGCCACGGGCAAGCTGCAGAAGCTCGGCGAAGCGCCGCTGGCCGACAGCATGGCCAACATCGACCTCGATGCGAGCGGCAAGTGGCTCTTCGCGGCCTCCTACCAGGGCGGCAAGATCTCGGTCAACGCCATCGGCAAGGACGGCGCGGTGGGCCCGATCCAGCAACTGGTGCAGACCGGGCCGAATGCGCACGCGATCCACGCGGATGCCAGCAACCGCTTCGTGCTGGCCACCAGCCTGGGCGCCGACAACGTGTCCAGCTGGCGCTTCGATGCGGAGAAGGGGCTGCTGTCGGCCAACGATCCGGCGCTGACCACGAGCACGCCCAAATCGGGGCCGCGCCACTTCGTGTGGGACAAGGCCCAGCGCCGCGTCTACCTGCTGAACGAGCTTGATGCGAGCTTGCAGGTGTACGCCTGGGACGCCGCGCGCGGCACGCTCAAGCTCGAGCAGAGCACCACCGCGCTGCCGCCGGGATTCACGGGCAAGCCCTGGGCGGCCGACCTGCACCTGACGCCCGATGGGCGCTTCCTGTATGCCTCGGAGCGCACGTCGAGCACGCTCGCCGCGTTCAAGGTGGATGCCGCCACCGGGCAGCTGCAGCCGCTCGGCAACACACCGACCGAGAAAGGCCCGCGCGGCTTTGCGATCGACCCGAGCGGCCGCTACCTGATTGCCGCCGGCCAGGAATCGCACGGCATTTCGCTCTACGCCATCGACCCCGCGACCGGCGCACTCGGCAAGCCGTCGCGCACCGATGCGGGCAAGAACCCGAACTGGATCGAGATCGTCGACACACCGTGACGATTCCCTCAAGCACATCATCAAAGGAGATACTGCAATGCAACGCCGCACACTGATCCGAACCGCCCTCGCCTCTTCGCTGGCCGCGGGCCTGCCCGCATTCGCGCAAGGCCCCGGCAACTGGCCCACGGGCAAGGCCATCACCTACCTCGTGCCGTTTCCCGCAGGCGGCACCACCGACGTGCTGGCGCGCCTGATCGGCCAGAAGCTCGGCACCGTGCTGGGCACGAGCGTGATCATCGACAACAAGGGCGGTGCCGGCGGCAGCGTCGGCTCCGAGATCGGCGCGCGCGCGGCGCCCGACGGCTTCACGATGGTGGGCGGCACCATCAGCTCGCACGCGATCAACATCAGCCTGTACCCGAAGCTCGGCTACGACCCGCAAAAGTCGTTTGCGCCCGTCACGCTCATCGGCACCAACCCGCTGGTGCTGGTGGTGAACCAGGCCAGCCCCTACAAGACGCTGAAGGACGTGCTGGAAGCCAGCAAGACCAAGTCGGGCGGACTCTCGTCGGCATCGGCCGGCACGGGCACTTCGCAGCACCTGTCGCTCGAATTGCTGGCGTTCAAGTCGGGCGTGAAGTTCACGCACATTCCGTACAAGGGCAGCGGCCCGGCGATCCAGGACGTGATCGGCGGCCAGGTCGACATGATGTTCGACACCACCGTGGTGGCCGGCCCGCACGTGCAGAGCGGCAAGCTGCGCGCCATCGCGGTGACCTCGGCCAAGCGCCTGGCATCGATGCCCGACGTGCCCACGGTCGCGGAATCCGGCATCGCGGGCCTGCAGGATTTCGAGGTGCTGTCGTGGCAGGCGATCTTCGTGCCTGCAGGGACGCCGGCGCCCATCGTCGACCGGCTGCACACCGAGATCCGCAAGATCCTCGCAACGCCCGAGATGCAGGAAAAGCTCAAGGGCTTCGGCATGGAGCCGGCCGACCTGAGCACGGCAAAGATCGCGGCCTTCCAGAAGGCCGAGGTCGACAAGTGGGCCCAGGTGATCAAGGCGGCCGGCATCAAGGCGGACTGAGCCCGGCTGCGTGCCTGCCGAGGGGCGCCGTGGCGCGGACGAAGAGGGCTCCATCCAAGGGAAGCTTCCTACGTCCGGCCGCGCGGCCCCTTTATAGAATGCCCCTCCGATCCGCATTCCAGGCTTTACCGGCCTTTCACCCGTGTCCGACCGCTCAGCCGTACTGCACCAATACCTGTTTCCGAAGCAGGCCCTGACGAACTTCGCCGGCTGGGTCGCAGGCAAGGAACGCGGCGCCGTCACCACGTGGATCATCCGGCGCTTCGTGGCCAAGTACGGCGTCGACATGGACGAGGCGCTCGAATCGGACATCCACCACTACAAGAGCTTCAACCAGTTTTTCACGCGCGCGCTCAAGCCCGGCGTGCGGCCCCTCGCACAGGCCGACCTCGTGTGCCCGGTGGACGGGGCCATCAGCCAGTTCGGCCCCATCGAGGGCCACCAGATCTTCCAGGCCAAGGGCCACAACTACACGACCACCGCGCTGGTCGGCGGCGACGCGGCGCTTGCGAACCAGTTCGCGCACGGCAGCTTCGCGACGTTGTACCTGAGCCCGAGGGACTACCACCGCATCCACATGCCTTGCGACGGGCGGCTGCTGCGCATGATCTACGTGCCCGGCGACCTGTTCTCGGTGAATCCGGCCACCGCGCGCGGCGTGCCCGGCCTGTTCGCGCGCAACGAGCGCGTGGTCTGCGTCTTCGAATCGGCGCGCGGGCCCTTCGTGCTGGTGCTGGTGGGGGCCACCATCGTCGGCAGCATGGCGACCGTGTGGCACGGCGTGGTCAATCCGCCGCGCGGCGGCGAGCTGCGAGAGTGGCACTACGGCGACCAGCAGGTCGTGATCAGGAAAGGCGAGGAGATGGGGCGGTTCCTGCTCGGGTCCACCGTCGTCATGCTGTTTCCGCCGCCCGCGCTGGCCTTCAATCCGCAATGGTCGCCCACCCGCGCGGTGCGCTTGGGCGAGGCCATGGCCAATTTCGGCAAATTGTGAAGCTTTGTCTCAGGGGCCCCGTGCAGCATGCACCCGTAGCTATAAAACTAGTAGCATCGTGATCCCTGCGCTATAGTCGCCGGCCAACGAGCCCCACAAGCAGGCCACCAGCCCCGAGGAGATGAAGTCGATGAGCATCAAGGAAAACGCAGCCGTCAGCCAGCTGCTCGCGCTTCTCGAGGCCCGCTACGCGATGAGAGTGCTCTGGGCCTTGCGCGATGGCCATGCCCAGACGTTCCGCCTGCTGCAGGACAGCGTCGGCAGCATCACCCCCAATACGCTGAACACCCGCATCAAGGAGCTGCGCGAGGCCGGCCTCGTCGGCCACGGGGGCGACGGCTACAGCCTCACCGTCAGCGGGCAGGACCTGCTCAAGCGGCTGTCCGACCTGCAGGCCTTCGCGGGCAAGTGGCAGCTGGGACAGGTCAAGAAGGCTGCGGCGCCGGCAACGGCGCCATCTTCCACGCCTTCTGCTTCTGCTTCGATGCCGCCATCGCCAGCCGCGGCGCAAGCCCCGGCACCGGCGGCCCCCTCCGTTTCATCGTCCTCTCCTGCGGCACCGTCTTCCAGCCCGCCCCTGGACACAGGCAATTGAGCAGGTCGGCGGGCGGGGCCCGGAGCGTCGGTAAACTTCGCGCCTTCGGTCTGCTTATCCATTCATCCATTTCATAGACGCAAGGAGCGTTCGACATGCCAACCACTCCCTCCGGCCTGCAATACGAAGACACCACCGTGGGCGACGGCGCCGAAGCCAAGGCCGGCCAGCACGTGCATGTGCACTACACCGGCTGGCTCTACAACGACGGCGTTCAAGGCGCCAAGTTCGACTCGAGCCGTGACCGCAACGATCCATTCGCTTTCTCGCTGGGCGCCGGCCAGGTCATCAAGGGCTGGGACGAAGGCGTTGCCGGCATGAAGATCGGCGGCAAGCGCACGCTGATCATTCCCGCATCCCTCGGCTATGGCGCACGCGGCGCCGGCGGCGTGATCCCCCCGAACGCCACGCTGAAGTTCGACGTCGAACTCCTCGACGCGCACTGAGCAAGCTCGCCCCCAGGCTGCGCGGCACTTCGTGTCCGCTTCGCCAACCCCTGCCGGGGGCGACACCAGCGGCCCGGCAAAGCCGGTTCCGCGGTGTCTCCGGTGAAATTCACTTCACCCCCGTCGTCGCGGCCACTCAGGCCGCATTTTTTCGCTTGAAAAGCCCCCGAGCAGCCCCAAGTGGCTGGCTATCGCTTGTTTCCCGGCGCAGGCCGGTTCTTTGAAAAATGTCTGACCCGCAACAATCCGCACAGAATTCCCAAATGCTGCAAGGCGAGCCAAGCCCCGAAGAACTGGAAGCCGCGCAGGCTGCCAACGAAGCCGAGGCACAAGACGCCCTGGCCGCGGCCCAAGGCGAGCTTGCCGCTCTGCAAGCCAAGAACGCCGAACTGGCCGACCAATATCTTCGTGCCCAGGCCGACGTGCAGAACGCCCGCCGCCGCGCCGACGACGAGATCACCAAGGCCCGCAAGTTCGCGGTCGAGGCCTTTGCCGAGAGCCTGCTGCCCGTGACGGACAGCCTCGAAGCCGGCCTGGCCATCCAGGATGCAACCCCCGAGCAGATTCGCGAAGGCGCCGAAGCCACGCTGCGCCAGCTCAAGAGCGCGCTCGAACGCAACAAGGTGATCGAAGTGGCCCCAGCCCCCGGCACCAAATTCGACCCGCACCAGCACCAGGCCATCTCGGTGGTGCCCGCGCCCGAGCAGGAACCCAACACCGTGGTGAGCGTGCTCCAGAAGGGCTACACCATCAACGAGCGCGTGCTGCGCCCGGCGCTGGTCACGGTCAGCGCGCCCAAGTAGTCGAGCGCGCAACCGCACACAAGATTCCCACAGGAAATCCCCGCTTCATACCTTGAATCGCGCCGGGTTATCCACAAGTTCATAACAACATATTTTTCAGGCTTTCAGGAGTAAGAACATGGCAAAGATCATCGGCATCGACCTCGGCACCACCAACTCGTGCGTGTCGATCATGGAAGGCAACACCACGCGTGTGATCGAGAACTCGGAAGGTGCGCGCACCACGCCGTCGATCGTCGCCTACCAGGAAGACGGCGAAGTGCTGGTCGGCGCCTCGGCCAAGCGCCAGGCCGTGACCAACCCCCGGAACACGCTGTACGCGATCAAGCGCCTGATCGGCCGCAAGTTCGAAGAGAAAGAAGTCCAGAAGGACATCGACCTGATGCCCTACACCATCGCCAAGGCCGACAACGGCGACGCATGGGTGGAAGTGCGCGGCAAGAAGATCGCTCCCCAGCAGGTCAGCGCCGACATTCTTCGCAAGATGAAGAAGACTGCCGAAGACTATCTCGGCGAGCCCGTGACCGAAGCCGTGATCACGGTTCCGGCCTACTTCAACGACGCCCAGCGCCAGGCCACCAAGGACGCCGGCCGCATCGCGGGCCTGGACGTGAAGCGCATCATCAACGAGCCGACCGCCGCGGCGCTGGCCTTCGGCCTCGACAAGCAGGACAAGGCCGACCGCAAGATCGCCGTGTATGACCTCGGCGGCGGCACCTTCGACATCTCGATCATCGAGATTGCCGACGTGGACGGCGAGAAGCAGTTCGAAGTGCTGTCGACCAACGGCGACACCTTCCTGGGTGGCGAAGACTTCGACCAGCGCATCATCGACTACATCATTGCCGAGTTCAAGAAAGAGCAAGGCGTCGACCTGAGCAAGGACGTGCTCGCGCTGCAGCGCCTGAAGGAAGCCGCCGAGAAGGCCAAGATCGAGCTGTCGAACGGCGCGCAGACCGACATCAACCTGCCGTACATCACGGCCGATGCGACGGGTCCGAAGCACCTGAACATCAAGCTCACCCGGGCCAAGCTCGAGAGCCTGGTCGACGAGCTGGTCGAGCGCACCATTGCGCCCTGCCGCCTGGCCATCAAGGACGCGGGCATCAGCGTGTCCGACATCAACGACGTGATCCTGGTCGGCGGCATGACCCGCATGCCCAAGGTGCAGGAAAAGGTGAAGGCCTTCTTCGGCAAGGAACCGCGCAAGGACGTGAACCCCGACGAGGCCGTGGCCGTCGGCGCCGCCATCCAGGGCCAGGTGCTCTCGGGCGACCGCAAGGACGTGCTGCTGCTGGACGTGACCCCGCTGTCGCTGGGCATCGAGACCATGGGCGGCGTGATGACCAAGATGATCACGAAGAACACCACGATCCCGACGAAGTTCGCGCAGACCTTCTCCACCGCCGAAGACAACCAGCCGGCCGTGACCATCAAGGTGTTCCAGGGCGAGCGGGACCTCGCCGCGGGCAACAAGCTGCTCGGCGAGTTCAACCTCGAAGGCATTCCGCCGGCATCGCGCGGCACGCCGCAGATCGAGGTGAGCTTCGACATCGACGCCAACGGCATCCTGCACGTGGGCGCCAAGGACAAGGGCACCGGCAAGGAAAACAAGATCACCATCAAGGCGAACTCGGGCCTCTCGGAAGAAGAGATCCAGAAGATGGTGAAGGACGCCGAGATCAATGCCGCCGACGACAAGAAGAAGCTCGAGATCGTGCAGGCCCGCAACCAGGGTGAAGCCATGGTCCACAGCGTGAAGAAGTCGCTGGGCGAACACGGCGCGAGCCTGGACGCCGGCGAGAAGGAAAAGATCGAGGCCGCGATCAAGGACCTGGAAGAAGCCCTGAAGGGCGAGGACAAGGCCACGATCGAGGACAAGACCAACACGCTGATGACCGCAAGCCAGAAGCTCGGCGAGAAGATGTACGCCGACGCGCAGGCCGCGGCAGGCACCGCCGGCGGCGCGGGTGCCGCGGCTGGCCCGGAAGCTGCGAGTGCACCGGCCGACGACAACGTGGTCGACGCCGAAGTCAAGGAAGTCAAGAAGGGCTGATCCTCGGCCCTTCCTACAAGGCTGGATCACCTGAGCGGGTGCTCCAGCCTTTCTCGCTTCAAGTTACGGCTTCCCGCCCGCCCCGACAGAACCTGCCATGGCCACAAAACGCGACTACTACGAAACCCTCGGCGTCCCCAAGAACGCGAGCGAGGAGGAGATCAAGAAGGCTTATCGCAAGCTTGCGATGAAGCACCACCCGGACCGCAACCACGGCGACACCAGCAAGGATGCCGAAGCCAAGTTCAAGGAGGTCAAGGAAGCCTACGAAATGCTGTCCGACGGGCAGAAACGCGCGGCCTACGACCAGTACGGCCACGCCGGCGTCGACCCGAACATGCGCGGCGGCCCGGGCGCCGATGGCTTCGGCGGCTTTGCCGAGGCCTTCGGCGACATCTTCGGCGACGTGTTCGGCGGCGGCCGTGGCCGCACCAGCGGCGGGCGCCAGGTGTTTCGCGGCAGCGACCTGAGCTACGCGATGGAGATCACGCTGGAAGAAGCGGCCGACGGCAAGGAAGCGCAGATCCGCATCCCGAGCTGGGACGACTGCGGCACCTGCCACGGCTCCGGCGCCAAACCCGGCACCAAGCCCATAACCTGCACAACCTGTCACGGTGCCGGCGCAGTGCAGATGCGCCAGGGCTTCTTCAGCGTGCAACAGACCTGCCCCACCTGCCACGGCAGCGGCAAGATCATTCCCGAGCCCTGCACCACCTGCCATGGCCAGGGAAAGATCAAGAACAACAAGACGCTCGAGGTCAAGATCCCGGCCGGCATCGACGACGGCATGCGCATCCGCAGCACCGGCAACGGCGAGCCCGGCACCAATGGCGGCCCGCCCGGGGACCTCTACATCGAGATCCGCATCAAGAAGCATGAGTTGTTCGAGCGCGACGGCGACGACCTGCACTGCGTGGTGCCCGTCAGCATGACCACCGCCGCCTTGGGCGGCGAGATCAGCGTGCCCACGCTCAAGGGCGCCGCGGCCATCGACATCCCCGATGGCACCCAGAGCGGCAAGCAGTTCCGCCTGCGCGGCAAGGGCATCAAGGGCGTGCGCTCGAGCTATCCGGGCGACCTGTACTGCCACGTGCGCGTCGAGACACCGGTCAAGCTCACCGAGCACCAGCGCAAGCTGCTGAAAGACCTGGACGAGTCGCTCAAGAAGGGCGGGGACAAGCACAGCCCGACCGACAAGGGATGGCTCGACAAGGCCAAGGAATTCTTCAGCTGAGCCTTCAGCTGAGCAACAGGCCGGCCCCACGCACCTGATGCCGCCGGCGCAGCACGCTGCGCCGGCCGCTTCCCTCCCCGCCCGCACTGCCCACCCTCGCGCACGCGAACGGTGCCCACCGACCTTGTTCGGTGCCACGCACCAAGGCAGTTCCTTCCCCCCGGAAACACGCTGACCACGCCTTGGCGCGCTTTCCCACGCCCACATGCGCGACATGCCCATCAAAAGATGGCGCGGGGATTGCTTTTATATATTTTTCGATTGAGCAATAAACCTAAACAGGATGCGGCGCGTTATTGGTATGTAACCGTTTTGGGCCGCATGAGGCTCTTTAGGAGGTGCTTTCGCCGGAAAAGATGCAATGGCTGCATATGCCGATCGCCATAGGTATTTTCACTGGACGGAAGGGTCGCGCGAAGTTCGGTTGCCGAACCCTGAAATTTAGCTGGAATTGCCAAATGCTGCGGGTTTTCCTCGGAAACTTTACTCGGCACTGTGGTTCTCATTTAACAAAGAATTTTCCGGGTGCACTCTTTGCTTTATGCTGTTTGTGAAGATGTGATTAAGGGAGTTTTCCACGGCTTGCAGCCATGGGCGGGCACACCTTTAAAAAGTTGCGACGCATTTGGCTGCAGGCTTTCGGGGCCACTGAACCCGCAGACCTGATGGAGGCGTGACCATGGATGTGATCAGCAACTTTGCCGCCCGTTACGAGCGCACCCGCGAGGAGGTCCTGTCGCTGCAGGACTACCTGGATATCTGCAAACGCGATCCCACAGCGTATGCCACTGCTTCCGAGCGGATGCTCAAGGCCATCGGCGAACCCGAGCTGGTCGACACGCGCAACGATTCCCGGCTGTCGCGGATCTTCGCGAACAAGGTCATCAAGATCTACCCGGCGTTCAAGGAGTTCTACGGCATGGAGGACGCCATCGAGCAGGTGGTGTCGTACTTCAGGCATGCCGCGCAGGGACTCGAGGAGAAAAAGCAGATCCTCTACCTGCTCGGACCCGTCGGCGGCGGCAAGAGCTCGATCGCCGAGCGCCTGAAGCAGCTCATGGAGCACGTGCCGTTCTATGCGATCCAGGGCTCGCCGGTCAACGAAACGCCTCTGGGCCTGTTCGACGCCGTCGAGGACGGCGAGATCCTCGAGAAGGAATACGGCATCCCCCGCCGTTACCTGAACCGCATTCTTTCCCCTTGGGCCGTCAAGCGGCTCGAGGAGTACGGCGGCGACATTCGCCAGTTCAAGGTGGTCAAGCGCTATCCGTCGGTGCTGCGGCAGATCGCGGTCGCCAAGACCGAGCCCGGCGACGAGAACAACCAGGACATCTCCTCGCTGGTGGGCAAGATCGACATCCGCAAGCTAGAGACCTACGCGCAGGACGATCCCGACGCCTATGCCTACTCGGGTGGCCTGTGCCTGGCCAACCAGGGCCTGCTGGAATTCGTGGAAATGTTCAAGGCACCCATCAAGGTGCTGCACCCGCTGCTCACGGCCACCCAGGAAGGCAACTTCAAGGGCACCGAAGGCTTCGGCGCCATTCCGTTCGACGGCATCGTGCTGGCGCACAGCAACGAGAGCGAATGGAAGGCGTTCCGCAACAACAAGAACAACGAGGCTTTCCTCGACCGGATCTACATCGTCAAGGTGCCCTACTGCCTGCGCGCCTCGGAAGAAATCAAGATCTACGAGAAGCTGGTGCGCAACTCATCGCTGGCCAAGGCGCCCTGCGCGCCCGGCACGCTGCGCATGATGGCCCAGCTGTCGGTGCTCACGCGCCTGAAGGAACCCGAGAACTCCAGCATCTACAGCAAGATGCAGGTCTACGACGGCGAGAACCTCAAGGACACCGACCCCAAGGCCAAGTCGATCCAGGAGTACCGTGACTACGCCGGGGTCGACGAAGGCATGAGCGGCGTCTCCACGCGCTTCGCCTTCAAGATCATCTCCAAGGTGTTCAACTTCGACAGCTCCGAGGTGGCGGCCAACCCGGTGCACCTGATGTACGTGCTCGAGCAGCAGATCGAGCGCGAGCAGTTTCCGCCGGAAACCGAGCAGAAATACATCAGCTACATCAAGGAGCTGCTGGCGCCGCGCTATGCCGAGTTCATCGGCAAGGAGATCCAGACCGCCTACCTGGAGAGCTACAGCGAATACGGCCAGAACATCTTCGACCGCTACGTCACCTACGCCGACTACTGGATCCAGGACCAGGAGTTCCGCGACGTAGACACCGGCGAGGTGTTCGACCGCGCCTCGCTCAACGCCGAACTCGAGAAGATCGAGCGGCCCGCGGGCATCGGCAATCCGAAGGACTTCCGCAACGAGATCGTCAACTTCGTGCTGCGTGCGCGTGCCGGCAATGCCGGGCGCAACCCCGCATGGACCAGCTACGAGAAGCTGCGGGCCGTCATCGAGAAGAAGATGTTCTCCAACACCGAGGAACTCCTGCCGGTGATCAGCTTCAACACCAAGAGCAGCGCCGACGAGCAGAAGAAGCACGAAGATTTCGTCACCCGCATGGTCGAGAAGGGCTATACGGCCAAGCAGGTGCGTCTGCTCTGCGAGTGGTACCTGCGGGTGCGCAAGAGTTCGTAGCGACAGTTCATAGCGGCGAGGCGAAGGCTTCGCCCCCTTTTTGCAAGGAGCTTTGACATCATCGTGGCCATCCTGCAGCAGATCATCGACCGCCGGCTTTCGGGCAAGAACAAGTCCATTGGCAACCGCGAGCGCTTTCTCCGGCGCTACAAGGGGCAGATCCAGGAGGCCGTGCGGCGTGCGGTCAGCGGGCGCAACATCCGCGAACTCGAGCAAGGCGAAGATGTCACCCTGCCGCGCCACGACGTGTCCGAGCCCGTGTTCGGCCATGCGCGCGGCGGCGATCGCGAGTACGTGCACCCGGGCAACCAGGAGTACCTCAAGGGCGACCGCATCGCGCGGCCCGAGGGGCAGGCCGGCGGCGGCTCGGGCAGCGGCGAGGCCGGGGACGGCGGCGAGGGCGAGGACGACTTCGTCTTTCGCCTCACGCGCGAGGAATTCATGCGCGTCTTCTTCGACGACCTGGCGCTGCCGCATCTCATCCGCACGCAGATCGCCGAGGTGCCCGAATGGAAGAGCCACCGGGCTGGTTTCACGAGCGACGGCTCTCCCAACAACCTGCACGTGGTGCGCTCGATGCGCGGTGCCCTGGCCCGGCGAATTGCGCTCGGCGGCGAGCCGCGCAAGGAACTCAAGCGCCTCGAAGCCCACCTGCTGCACCTGCAGTCGCATCCGCAGGCCACGCAAGGACTCATCAAGAACGAGATCCGCGAAACCGAGGAGCGGATCGAAGAGATGCGCCGCACCATGCGGCACGTGCCCTACATCGATCCCATCGACCTGCGCTACCGCAACCGCGTGAAGACCCCGGTGCCCAGCGCCAAGGCCGTGATGTTCTGCCTCATGGACGTGTCGGGTTCGATGGACGAGGCGCGCAAGGACATGGCCAAGCGCTTCTTCATGCTGCTGTACATGTTCCTCACGCGCCACTACGAGCGCATCGACCTCGTGTTCCTGCGCCACCATACGCAGGCGCAGGAAGTGACCGAGGAAGAATTCTTCCACGCCACGGAAACCGGGGGCACCGTGGTGTCGAGCGCGCTGGTGCTCATGGACGAGATCATCAAGGCACGCTACCCGAGCGGCGAATGGAACGTGTACGGCGCGCAGGCCAGCGACGGCGACAACTGGCACCAGGACAGCGGACGCTGCCGCGAACTGCTGGTCGACCACATCCTGCCCGTGGTGCGCTACTACGCGTACGTGCAGGTCGCCGAAACCGAGCAGAACCTCTGGCAGGAATATGCGCAGCTGCAGGGCATACAGCCCAACTTCGCGATGCGCAAGGTGTCGGACGCGCGGGACATCTACCCCGTGTTCCGCGACCTCTTCAAGAAGGAAGGGGTGCCCGCATGACGACCTTCGACCACCCTCCGCTGGAACGCCTGGAGCGCCTGCCGAGCCCTTCGGACTGGACCTTCGACCTCATCGAGACCTACCACACCGAGATCGCGAAGACGGCCAGGGGCTTCGGGCTCGATGTGTATCCGAACCAGCTCGAGGTGATCACCGCCGAGCAGATGATGGACGCCTATGCGAGCGTCGGCATGCCCATGATCTACAGGCATTGGTCGTACGGCAAGCAGTTCATTGCCACCGAGAAGAACTACCGCCGCGGCCACATGGGACTGGCCTACGAGATCGTCATCAACTCCGACCCCTGCATTGCCTACCTGATGGAAGAAAACACCATGGCCATGCAGGCCCTGGTGATCGCGCATGCGGCCTACGGCCACAACAGCTTCTTCAAGGGCAACTACCTGTTCCGGATGTGGACCGATGCCTCGTCCATCATCGACTACCTGGTGTACGCGCGCCACTACATTGCCGAATGCGAGGAACGCCACGGCGTCGACGCCGTCGAGCAGCTGCTCGACTCCTGCCATGCGCTGATGAACTACGGCGTCGACCGCTACCGCCGGCCGCAGAAGCGGTCGCTCGCGCGCGAAGGCGCACAGCGCGCCGAACGCGAGCGCCACATGCAGCAGCAGGTCAATGACCTCTGGCGCACCCTGCCCCGCAAGAGCGAGCAAGCCACGGAAGTCCGACGCGTCCCGCCGCTTTCCTTCCGAACCGCAGGAGAACCTGCTCTATTTCTTCGAGAAGAATGCCGCGCTGCTCGAACCCTGGCAGCGCGAGGTGGTGCGCATCGTGCGCAAGATCGCGCAGTATTTCTATCCGCAGCGCCAGACGCAGGTCATGAACGAGGGCTGGGCCACGTTCTGGCACTACACCCTGCTCAACACCATGTACGACCGCGGCCAGCTTGCCGACGGCTTCATGATGGAATGGCTCAGTTCGCACACCGGCGTGATCTTCCAGCCGCCGGTCGGACACCGTGCCTACAGTGGCATCAACCCCTACGCGCTCGGCTTCTCGATGTTCACCGAGCTGCGGCGCGTGTGCGAAAACCCGACCGAGGAAGACCGGCGCTGGTTCCCCGATTTCGCCGGCACCGACTGGGTCAAGACGCTCGACTACGCGATGCGCAACTTCAAGGACGAGAGCTTTGTGGGCCAGTTCCTGAGCCCCAAGACCATGCGCGATTTCAGGCTGTTCGCGATCCGCGACCACCAGAGCGAACCCGAGCTCGAGGTGTCCGCCATTCACGACGACAGCGGCTATCACGCGCTGAGAGAATCGCTGTCACGCCAGTACGACATCGGCAGCAGGGAGCCCGACATCCAGGTGTGGAATGTCAACATGCGCGGCGATCGGGCCTTGACGCTGCGCCACACGCAGCGCAACAACCTGCCGCTGCACGACGATGCGGAAGAAGTGCTGAAGCACGTGGCGCGGCTGTGGGGCTTCGACGTTCATCTGGAAAGCGTCGATGCGCACGGCCATATCACCCGCAGCTGGAAGGCCGCCGCTCCCAAGCAGAACGACTGACCCGCTGATGGCGGGTGTTCGCAGGGGCGTCGAGCCCTCAGGGCACCAGTGCGGCGATCGCCAGTGCGTAGCCTTTGACGCCGAGCCCCACGATGATGCCGCGCGCGGCGGGCGAAATGTAAGAGCGGTGGCGAAACTCCTCGCGCGCGTGCACGTTCGAGATGTGCAGCTCGATCAGCGGCACGCTCGCGCCCTTGATCGCGTCGTGCAGCGCAATCGATGTGTGCGTGTAGGCGCCCGGGTTCATCACCACCCCGAGCATGCTGCCTGCGGCCACCTCGCGGCCCGCCTCCTGGATCCAGTCGATCAGCACGCCTTCGTGGTTCGACTGGCGGCATTCGATCTCCACGCCGTGCTTTGCACCCGCCGCGGCGCACAGGCGCTCGACGTCGGTCAGCGTGTCGCGTCCGTATTGCTCTGGCTCGCGCGTGCCGAGCAGGTTGAGATTGGGGCCGTTGAGGACGAGTATTTTCATGATGATGGCGTCGAAGCGAGCCGCCATTATGGGCGAGCGCCCTGCCAGCGACTTGCGATAAGGTAACGCGCATCATGAGCGCAGACAGCAGCACAGACAGCAGCATTTCGACCTGGCATCCGGTGGCACGCTCGGCCGGGCTGCGCCCCGGCGCCAACATCGCCGCCGGCTTTGCGCAAGGCCAGGAAATCGCGCTCTGGCGCTCGGCCGACGGCACGGTGCAGGCGTGGGAAAACCGCTGCCCGCACCGCAGCGTGCGCCTCACGCTGGGGCGCGTGGTGGAAAACCGCCTCGCCTGTGCGTACCACGGCTGGCAGTACGCCGCGGGCAGCGGCCAGTGCATGCGCATTCCTGCGCACCCCGACATGACCCCGCCCGCCGTCTGCGCGAAGACCTTCAGCGCCATCGAGGCGGCCGGCATGCTGTGGGTCAATCTTGCGGATGCGGCGCCGCCATCCGCTCCGGCGCTCGACGATGCCGTGCCGCCGGGCTGGACCTTCTGCCGCACGCTCTCGGTGCGCGCCGATGCAGCCGGCGTGCGCGACGCGCTCGCGAGCCGGGGTTTCGCGCCGGATGCGTCGTCTCCCGCCCTCCGCGGCGCGCTCGGGCAGGTGGACACCGCGGCGCTGGTGCTCGATGCGCAACCCCGGCTGGCTTTCATCCACCTCTGGACCGCGGCCGCGCTGGGCTCCGAAGCGATGAAGGCGCTGCACATCGCCGCGCGCGTGCTGCGCGGCGAGATCGAGGCATCGCAGCCGTCAGCCTGACGGAAAAAAAAGAACTTCATGCCCTTCAACACCGACGACCCCAACATGCTCGACGACTGGCTGGTCGCCGGCCCCGCCGCCGCATTGGCCGGCACCAGCGACACAGCGCCCCGCCCCGTGCGGCTGCTCGGCGAAACGCTTCACCTGTGGCGCGATGCGTCCGGAAAGCCGCAATGCCGCCTGGGCTCGCAGGTTCTGGCGGTCCAGTCGCGCCACGGCTATCTCTGGGTCTGCCCCGGCGGCAAGCCGGCCAGGCCGCTGTTCGACTTTCCGGAATACGGCGAAGCCGGGCGCCGCACCGTCGATTGCGGCGGCATCGGCGTGGCCGTGTCGCGCCTGCGCGTGATCGAGAACTTTCTCGACATGGCGCACTTCCCCTTCGTGCACGGCGGCATTCTGGGCCAGGTGCCGCACACCGAGGTGGCCCGCTACCAGGTGCAGGTCGATCCCGCCACGCGCGAGATCTGGGCCACCGATTGCCGCTTCTGGCAACCGCGCGCCTCGGCCGCCCATGGCAGCGGCAGCGAGGTGATCTACAAGTACCGGGTGATGCAGCCGCTCACCGCCATGCTCTACAAGTCGAGCTCGCGCGACGGCGCACTCGACGCCATCGGCCTGTTCCTGCAACCGCTGGACGACGAGCATGTGATCGCCCACACGCTCCTGGCCTGCTACGACGACACGTCGACCGATGCCGAGCTCATTGCGTTCCAGCAGGCGATCTTCGGGCAGGACAAGCCGATCCTGGAGAACCATGCCTTCAAGCGCATGCCGCTCGAAGGCCGCGCCGAGACGCCGACGCGCGGCGACACCTCTTCGGTCACCTACCGGCGCTGGCTGCGCGAACGTGGCATGCGCTTCGGCGTGAGGCCGGCGGCATGATCCGGCTCTACGACTACGCGCTGTCGGGCAACTGCTTCAAGGTGCGGCAGATGCTCGCCTGGCTCGACCTCGCCTACCAGAGCGTGCCGGTCGACTTCCATCCGGGGCGGGAGCACAAGTCGGCCGCGTTCCTGGCGCAGGTCAATCCGCTCGGCCAGCTGCCGGTGATCGACGACGACGGCTTCGTGCTGCGCGATGCGCAGGCCATCCTCGTGTACCTCGCGGGCAAATACGACACCCAGGCCCGCTGGTACCCCGCCGATCCGCCACTGCGCGGCCAGGTCGCGATGTGGCTTGCCACGGCCGAAGAGATCACCCGCACGGCCTCGGCGGCGCGGCTGCACGATGTTTTCGGCTACGAGGCCATTGATGTCCAGGCCTGCCGCCGCGGTGCGCATGAGGTCTTTCGACTGCTCGACGATCACCTGGCCGAACGCGCCAGCGACGGCTTCCAGTGGCTGGCCGGGCCGCACGCCACCGTGGCCGATCTCGCCTGCTTTCCCTACGTGGCGCTGGCCGGCGAAGGCGGAATACCGCTCGACGCATACCCGGCCTTGCGAAGCTGGGCCTGGGACTTTCGCCACCTGCCCGGCTTTGTCGGAATGTCGGGTATCTTTGCCGCCAGCCCCGCATGAACGCGGCCTGGGTATCCTTGCCTGCCACCTTCCTCTTTGCCTGAATCCCCATGAAAACCAAAGCTGCCGTCGCCTGGAAATCCGGAGACCCCCTCACCATCGAAACCGTCGACCTCGAAGGCCCCAAGTTCGGCGAGGTGCTGGTCGAGATCAAGGCCACCGGCATCTGCCACACCGACTACTACACCCTCTCGGGCGCCGACCCGGAAGGCATCTTCCCGGCCATCCTCGGCCATGAAGGCGCCGGCATCGTGGTCGACGTGGGCCCCGGCGTCACCACCCTGAAAAAGGGCGACCACGTCATTCCGCTCTACACGCCCGAATGCCGCCAGTGCAAGTTCTGCCTCTCGCGCAAGACCAATCTCTGCCAGCTGATCCGCGGCACGCAGGGCAAGGGCCTGATGCCCGATGCCACTTCGCGCTTCAGCCTGGACGGCAAGCCCATCTTCCACTACATGGGCACCAGCACGTTCAGCAACTACACCGTCGCGCCCGAGATCTCGCTGGCCAAGATCCGCGAGGACGCGCCCTTCGACAAGGTCTGCTACATCGGCTGCGGCGTGACCACCGGTATCGGCGCGGTGATCTTCACGGCCAAGGTGGAAGCCGGCGCCAACGTGGTGGTGTTCGGCCTCGGCGGCATCGGCCTCAATGTGATCCAGGGCGCCAGGATGGTGGGCGCCGACAAGATCATCGGCGTCGACCTGAACCCCGAACGCGAGGCCATGGCGCGCAAGTTCGGCATGACGCACTTCCTCAATCCGAAGGAGCACGAGAACATCGTCGATGCGATCGTCCAGCTGACCGACGGCGGCGCCGACTACAGCTTCGAGTGCATCGGCAACACCAAGGTGATGCGCCAGGCGCTCGAATGCACGCACAAGGGCTGGGGCCGCAGCATCATCATCGGCGTGGCCGAAGCCGGTGCGGAAATCAGCACGCGGCCGTTCCAGCTGGTCACCGGCCGCAAGTGGGAAGGCTCGGCCTTCGGCGGCGCCCGCGGGCGCACCGACGTGCCCAAGATCGTCGACTGGTACATGGAAGGCAAGATCAACATCGACGACCTGATCACGCACACCATGCCGCTGGAAGACATCAACAAGGGCTTCGACCTGATGAAGCGCGGCGAGTCGATACGCGGCGTGGTGCTCTACTGAGCTCGCAGGGAGCGCCCGCCATGAACCGCATGGAGCCCTTGCGCCAGATCGAGGCGGGCGTTCTCGAGATCGCCTACCACGAGTCTGGCCCCTCTGACGGCCCGCCCGTTGTGCTGATGCACGGCTTCCCCTACGACATCCACGCCTACGCCGAGGTGGCGCCGATGCTCGCCGGCCAGGGCTGCCGCGTCATCGTGCCTTGCCTGCGCGGCTACGGCGCCACGCGCTTCCTCCGCGAAGCCACGCCGCGCTCGGGTGAACAGGCCGCACTCGGCGCCGACCTGCTCGCGCTGCTCGATGCGCTGGCCATTCCGCGCGCGGTGCTCGCAGGCTACGACTGGGGCGGCCGCGCTGCCTGCGTCGTGGCGGCGCTGTGGCCCGAGCGTTGTGCGGGGCTGGTCTCGTTCAACAGCTACAACATCCAGGACATCGCCCACGCGATGGTGCCCGACACGCCCGCCAACGAGCACAGCCTCTGGTACCAGTACTACTTCCACAGCGAGCGCGGCCGTGCCGGGCTGGCGAAAGACCGCAAGGCGCTCACCCGCCTGCTGTGGCAGCTCTGGTCGCCGACCTGGAAGTTCGACGACGCCACCTTCGAGCGCAGCGCGGCGGCCTTCGACCATCCCGATTTCGTCGAGGTGGTGATCCACTCGTACCGCCACCGCTTCGGGCTCGTGGCCGGCGACCCGGCGTATGCCGGCATCGAGCGCCGCCTGGCCGCGCAGCCTGCGATATCGGTGCCCGCCATCACATTCGACGGCCTCGACGACGGCGTGCGGCCGCCCGCCGACGCATCGGCCCACGCGCACCGCTTCAGCGGGCCGCGCTCGCACCGGCTGGTGCCCGGCGTCGGCCACAACATGCCGCAGGAGGCACCGCGCATCTTTGCCGACGCCGTGCTCGAACTGGTTCCCGCGCTTCACAACGACAAGACCGCACGATGACCGACTTTCTCAAGACCCTTTCCGAGCACCACGCCTTCGGCGGCGTGCAAGGCTTCTACGAGCACGCCTCGCACGAAATCGGCCTGCCGATGCGCTTCTCGGTGTACCTGCCGCCGCAGGCTGCCAACGCCCGCGTGCCCGCCCTGCTCTACCTTGCGGGGCTGACCTGCAACGAGGAAACCTTCGCAGTGAAGGCCGGCGCCCAGCGCATGGCCGCCAGCCTGGGCCTCGCGCTGATCGCGCCCGACACCAGCCCGCGCGGCAGCGCCGTCGAAAGCCTGCCCGGCGCCACCGCCAGCTACGACTTCGGCATTGGCGCGGGCTTCTATCTCGACGCCACCGAAGCCCCGTGGTCCGCCCACTGGCGCATGGAAAGCTGGATCGTGCATGAGCTGCTGCCCTTCGCCGCGCGGCACTTCGCCATCGACGACCAGCGGCTGGGCATCTGCGGCCATTCGATGGGCGGCCATGGCGCGCTCACGCTCGCGATGCGGCACCCGGGGCGCTTCAGGTCGCTGTCGGCCTTTGCCCCCATCTGCGCGCCCACACAGTGCCCGTGGGGCGAGAAGGCGTTCGCCGGCTACCTGGGCGAGCCGGGGGGCGACCGCGCGCAATGGCTTGCGCACGACGCCAGCGCGCTCATGAAATCGCAAACCGCCGCGCCCTACCCGCAAGGCATCCTGATCGACCAGGGCCTGGGCGACAAATTCCTTGCCGAGCAGCTGTACCCGGAAGCCTTCGAGGCCGCCTGCTTTGCCGCCGGCCAGCCGCTCACGCTGCGCAGGCACGCGAGCTACGACCACGGCTACTACTTCGTCCAGAGCTTCATGGCGGACCACATCGCCCACCATGCACAAACGCTGAACGGCTGATCGACCTCCGCGCAGGGCCGCCGTATCATGGAGCGCATGTCCGCAGCACAGATTCCTGCCTTCCATTTGCGCTCACGCGACGGCGCCGCCGAAGAGAACCTGGTGCTCGCCGGCATCTGGCGCCGGGCCTGGATCGCGGCCAATCGCAGGGCCACGGTGATCGAGCCGATCACGCACTGGCTCAGGCGCGTCCAGACCGAGTTCGTGCCGCCCGCCGACGTCGTGCTGGCCGAGCGCGAAGGCCAGGTGCTCGCATTCATGGTGATGCTGGCGCGGCGCGAATATGTGGCGCAGCTCTTCGTCGAGCCTCACCTGCGCAACCAGGGCCTCGGGCAGGCGCTGCTCGACGAAGCCAGCGTGCGCATGCCCTTCGGCTGGAAACTGCACGTGGCCACGAGCAACACCGCGGCGCAACGCTTCTACGAGCGCTACGGCCTGGTGCGCGGCACCATCGACCGGCACCCCTCGAGCGGGCGCGAACGGGTGGCCTACCATTGGTATCCGCAGAGCCCGCCGCGCCAGCCTCGACGCATCGGCTGAGCTCTTTCTTTCTCGTCTCTCATGCGCATCGACCACATCGCCCTCTGGACCACCGACCTCGAACGCTGCAAGCGTTTCTACATCGACTATTTCGGCGCCACGCCCGGCGAGGGCTACGTCAATCCCGCGAAGGGCTTCGCTTCCTGCTTCCTGAGCCTGGGCGACGGGGCCCGCATCGAAGCCATGACCACTCGCACGCTCTCGCCCGTGCCCGCCGAACCCGGCGCACAGCGCATGGGATGGACCCACCTGGCGATCAGCGTGGGTTCCGATGCGGCGGTCGATGCGCTCACGCAGCGCCTTGAGGCCGACGGCTACCCGCTCGTCGACGGGCCGCGCCGCACCGGCGACGGCTACTACGAGAGCGTGGTGCTCGATCCCGACGGCAACCGCATCGAGATCACCGCATGAGCCGCTTGCGCGATGAGTGAATTCGTCGACAGCCTGCACGAGATCTTCGAGCGCTTCGGCCGCATCGAGCCGCGGCGCATGTTCGGCGGCCACGGCATCTTCCACGAAGGCCGGATGATCGCCATCGTCTTGAAAGACACGCTCTACCTCAAGTCGGACGCCGAAAGCGCCGAGCATTTCGACAAGCAGAACCTGCCGCCCTTCACCTACGAACGCAACGGCAAGACGATGCCCATGTCGTACCGTCAAGCGCCCGCCGATCTCTTCGAGGACCGCGAGGAAGCCGCCCTCTGGGGCCGCCGCGCCTACGAGGCGGCACTGCGCTCCGGCCAGCCACCCAGGAAGAAACCCGCAAGGAAAACTGCAGTGAAGAAAGCCGCAGTCAAGAAAGCTCCAGTGAAGAAAAAGAAAGCAGCCTCCCCTTGAGCGACGACACCCTCGCCTTGCCGCCCCTTCCCGAGCGCGAGCAGATCGCTCTGCTCGACGCCTTCGAAGGCCTGGGGCTGAAGGACATCGTAGTCGTTTCCACGCTGGCCGAGGCCGAGCATGCGGCCACCGTGCTGCTGGCCGCCGGCGTTGCGGGCTTCGACACCGAATCCAAGCCCACCTTCGCCAAGAACGAAGTGTCCGGCGGCCCGCACGTGGTGCAGTTTTCCACGCGCGAAACCGCTTGGCTCTTTCAGTTGCACCGCACCGAATGCAACCCGGTGGTGGCGGCGCTGATCGCGTCGACCGAGCTCAGGAAGGTCGGCTTCGGCCTGTCGACCGACCTCACCCTGATACGCAACCGCCTGAACATCGAGCCCAAGGCGGTGTTCGACATCGACAGCGAATTCCGCCGTCGGGGCTACCGCAAATCGGTGGGCGTGAAGGCGGCCGTGGCGCTGGTGTTCAACCGGCGCTTCGTCAAGTCGCGCAAGGCGACCACGTCGAACTGGGCCAACAAGCAACTCACCGAAGCGCAGATCCGCTATGCGGCCAACGATGCCTATGCGTCGATCCGCGTGTTCGATGCGCTGTTCGCCCAGGCCTGACGCTGCCGACGGGCCCTAGTCCCGCCCCGCCTCCAGGATCGCCTGCGCGAGCCGCTTCGGGTTCGAGAAGAACATCTCGTGGCTGCCCGGGCACTCCACCAGCCTGAACAGGCCGAGCCGTTCCGACAGGCGCGGATGCCACGGCAGGCTGTGCGGCAAGGCCGTGTCCTGCTGGCAGTTGACGTAGGACTTGCCGATCTGCAGCGCTGCCAGCGGCTCGCGCAGGCGGATCTTGTCGGTGAAGGTACGGTAGGGATGCGGATTCAGCTTCTCGTAGCTCGCCTGCGCCAAGGGCAGGTCGGCGTCGTTGATGAAGGCCTCGCGCCAGATCGGGAACGGAAGGGTCACCGCGTTTTTGTTGGCTGCGGCTACCGCATCGAACATCCCGACGTAGTGCGGCGGCACCATGTCGTTGAGCGATTCGCCGTCCAGCGGCACGAACGCGTTGACGTAGACCAGGCGCCTGAGTCGTTGCGCGATGCGGTCCGCCACGCCCGAGATCACCATCCCGCCATAGCTGTGGCCCACCAGGCGAACCTCCGCCAAGTCCTTGTCCTCGATGAAGCGCACGGCCGATTCGATCGCATCCGCAAGGCCGGTGCGCGAGCGGTCGTCGCTGGCGCGGTTGCCCGCGAGCGTGGGGCAATGCACCACGTGGCCGGCTTCGCGCAGGCCGGCGGCCACGGCCTCCATCTCGGCCCCGGTGTGCCAGGCGCCATGGATCAGAACATAGGTATCGGACATGCGTGTTTCCTTCTGGGGCGTCGTTGAATGCCGAGGACTTTAGGGAACATGGGCCTGAACGAATGGCCGCAAGCTGCCACCCCGATGGCCGCTTTGCGCCTCTTGCGCAGCCGATGCCTCTCAGCGCTGGCGCCGCAGGGCACCCGGGGTCAGGCCCAAGTGCCGGCGGCACTGCCGGATGAAGTGCGATGCGTCGGTGAAGCCGACGCGGAATCCGATCTCCGCGATGCCCAGGCGATCGAAGCGCGGGTCGCCGAGCATGCGGCGCGCCACCTGCATGCGAAAGCCGGCCAGCGCGGCCGCGAAAGTGGTCGCTCCTTCGCCGAGGCTGCGGTGCAGGCTGCGTTCCGAGATGCCCAGTCCACCCGCCACGCCGGCCGCCGTGAGGCCCGGCTCGGCATGGCGTTCGTGCGTGGCGTCGAGCACGCGGCGGCGCAGCGCGGCGCGGGCGCTTTCGCCGGGCGCGGCCGGGCCGCCCGTGTCGCCAGCGGTGCCGGCGGCCAAGGCGAGCAGCCCGCCAAGCTGGTCGGCCAGCAACGCCGCGGGCAGCGGCGGCGCCAACACGCTCTCGGGCGACAGCTGCTGGGCAAAGCCGCTCAGCACGCGGCCCCAGCCCGACTGCCCGTCGATGCGCCGCGCCACCTGGCTGCCGGCATCGGGGAGCCAGGATTCGACCCAGGCCGTGGGCAGTTCGAACGACAGCGTATCGGCGGACTGGAGCAGATGGAATTCATAGCAGCGCCGCGAATCGACCAGCACCACGTCGCCCGGCAGCATGCGCGCCGATCGGCCGTCCTGCACGGCGACCCAGGGCGAATCGGTCTTGCACAGCAGGTAGTAGTAGTTGCTGCGGCTGTGCGCGATGGCGCGGCGCGTGCGGTACACGTCCTGCGCACTGCCGCGCACCCGGTTCACGCCGATGGCGCCGAGCGGCGCCGATTCGAGCGTGGCGCCGAAGCTGCCGCCAAGACGACTGGTCACGTCCATTTCGAGAAAGCCTTCGCAGACGGCGCCGATCCAGTAGTCGAGCCGCTGCGGCGGCGGCACGGCGTCGGTGGACCAGGTGTGGACCACGGGCGCGTGGGCCATGGGCGAGGCGTTTCCATTCATCGCGCCAACATACCCAAGCCACGCGCACTTGCCAAGCGGGTATAGACGCCCTCCCGTGGCAGCGCCCGGACGCCCCCGGCACAATGCCCGTCACATCCATGCAGACGAAAGAAGGGCCATGAGCAACGACAAAAGCGATTTCGGATTGATCGGCCTGGCCGTGATGGGCCAGAACCTGGTGCTGAACGTGGAAAGCCGCGGCTTCCAGGTCAGCGTGTACAACCGCACCGAAGCCACCACCGAAGCGTTCCTGGCAGAAAACCCCGGCAAGAAGCTGGTCGGCGCCACCACCCTCGAGGAGTTCGTCCAGAGCCTCGCCAGGCCGCGCAAGATCCAGATCATGGTGAAGGCGGGCGCGCCGGTCGACCAGGTCATCGAGCAGCTGATTCCGCTGCTCGACAAGGACGACATCGTGATCGACGGCGGCAACAGCCTGTATACCGACACCGAACGCCGCGATGCCTACCTTGCGGGCAAGGGCCTGCGCTTCATCGGCGCGGGCGTGTCGGGCGGCGAGGAAGGCGCGCGCAAGGGCCCGTCGATCATGCCGGGCGGGCCGCTGTCCACCTGGGAGGTGATGAAGCCGATCTTCGAGAGCATCGCGGCCAAGGTGGACGGCGAGCCCTGCGTGATCCACATCGGCCCCGGCGGCGCGGGCCACTTCGTGAAGATGGTGCACAACGGCATCGAGTACGGCGACATGCAGCTGATCTGCGAGGCCTACAGCCTGTTCAAGGCCGCCGGGTTCAGCACCGACGAGACGGCCTCGGTGTTCAACGAATGGAACGAAGGCGAGCTGCAGAGCTACCTGATCCAGATCACCGCCAAGGCGCTCGAACAGAAAGACCCGGAAACCGGGAAGCCGATCGTCGAACTCATCCTCGACAAGGCGGGCCAGAAAGGCACCGGCCAGTGGACGCTGATGAACGCGGCCGAGAACGCGGTGGTCATCAGCACCATCAACGCGGCGGTCGAGGCACGCGTGCTGTCCTCGCAGAAGAAGGCGCGCGTGGCGGCCAGCAAGGTGTTGCAGGGGCCCAAGATCGAACTCTCGCTCGACAAGAAGGCGCTGGTGGCCAAGGTGCACGACGCGCTCTATGCGTCGAAGGTGATCAGCTACACGCAGGGCTTCGACCTGATCCAGACCATGGGCGAAAAGAAGGGCTGGAAGCTCGATCTGAGCGGCATCGCGTCCATCTGGCGCGGCGGCTGCATCATTCGCGCGCGCTTCCTGAACCGCATCACCGATGCCTACCGCACCGATCCGGCACTCGGCAACCTGATGCTCGACCCTTTCTTCAAGGACCTGCTCAATCGTACCCAGCAGAGCTGGCGCGAGGTGGTGGCGCTGGCGGTGGGCAATGGCATTCCGGTGCCGGCGTTCAGCGCGTCGCTCGCCTACTACGACAGCTACCGCACCGAGCGGCTGCCGGCCAACCTGCTGCAGGCGCAGCGCGACTTCTTCGGCGCCCATACGTACGAGCGCACCGACAAGCCCGAAGGCCAGTTCTTCCACACCCACTGGCCCGAAGTGATCGGCTGACGCCGGGGCGGGTCAGCCCGCCGGCAGCCACGCCTTCACTTGCGCGACCAGCTGCCCGAGCGGCGCGGTCGCGTCGACGGCCACCACCCCCACTTCGCCGACCGGCGACTCCAGCGTCGCGAACTGGTTGGCCACGAGGCTCGCCGGGAACATGTGCTCGCCGGCGCCCGCCCGCGCGGCCACGCGGCGCTCGGCCTCCGCGCGCTCGATGTCCATGAACACGAAGCGCAAGCCCGGCACGGCCGCGCGCAGCTGGTCGCGGTAGCTGCGCTTGAGTGCCGAGCAGGTCAGCACCGCGCCCAGCGACGCGTCGGCCAGCGTGTGCCCGAGCGTCGCAAGCCAGCCCGAACGGTCCGCGTCGGTCAGCGCGATGCCCTGGCTCATCTTCTGGACGTTGGCGGACGGATGGAAGTCGTCGCCCTCGATCAGCGGCAGCTCGAATCCGACCGCCAGCGCCGCGGCGAGGCTCGATTTGCCGCAGCCCGAAACACCCATCACCACCAGCCATAGCCCACTCATACGTACCCCTTTTGGTGCAACCACGGGGCAATCCCCGTGCATCAGCCGTACTTAAATCTACTTCCTTATGATGCGACACCTTTTACCGCCGGAAGCAAAGAGTCTCGCCCATGGTCCAGCTCGCATTGCGCCGCCCCTACACCTTCATCGTCATGGCGATGCTGATCGTGCTGGCCACGCCGTTCGTGCTGGCACGGATGGCGACCGACATCTTCCCGGAAATCAACATCCCGGTGGTCAGCGTCATCTGGAACTACACCGGACTGCCGGCGCAGGAGATGGGACAGCGCATCTCGGGCCAGGTCGAGCGCGGGCTGACCACCACGGTCAGCGACATCGAGCATATCGAGTCCCAGTCGCTCGCGGGCGTGTCGATCATCAAGGTGTTCTTCCAGCCCACGGCCAACATCGAGATGGCGATCTCGCAGGTGGTGGCCTCCATGCAGGCCCAGGTGCGCCAGCTGCCGCCCGGCATCACGCCGCCACTGGTGATCAAGTACTCGGCCTCCAGCGTGCCGGTGGTGCAGCTCGCGCTGTCCAGCCCCACGCGCTCCGAGAATTCGCTCTTCGATGCCACGGTGAACCAGCTGCGGCCGCAGCTCATCACCGTGCCGGGTGCGGCCATTCCCTTTCCCTACGGCGGCAAGAACCGGCTGATCTCGGTCGACCTGGACACCCAGGCGCTGCAGGCGCGCGGGCTCACGCCGGCCGACGTGGTGAACGCGGTCAACACGCAGAACCTGATCCTGCCCTCTGGCACCGCCAAGTTCGGCGCCACCGAGTACAGCGTGCGCATGAACGGCTCGCCCGATGCGGTGGCCGGCCTCAACGACCTGCCGGTGCGCACGGTGAACGGCGCCACCACCTACCTGCGCGACGTGGCCTATGTGCGCGACGGCTTCTCGCCGCAGACCAACATCGTGCGGCAGGACGGCGTGCGCGGCGTGCTGCTGTCGGTGCTGAAGAACGGCGGCGCCTCCACGCTGGACATCGTCGCGAACATCCGCGCCATGCTGCCGGTGGCCGCGCAGACCATGCCGCAGGACATCAGGATCACGCCGCTGTTCGACCAGTCGGTGTTCGTGAAGGCGGCGGTCAAGGGCGTGGTGTTCGAGGCCATCCTGGCGGCGGCGCTCACGGCGGCGATGGTGCTGCTTTTCCTGGGCAACTGGCGCAGCACGCTGATCATCGCGCTCACCATTCCGCTGTCGATCCTGGCCTCGATCCTGGTCTTGTATTCGCTCGGTGAAACGCTCAACCTCATGACGCTCGGCGGGCTCGCGCTCTCGGTGGGCATCCTGGTGGACCAGGCGATCGTGACCATCGAGAACATCGAGCGCCACCTGCACATGGGCACGCCGCTGAAAGAAGCCATCGAGGTCGGCGCGGGCGAGATCGGCAATGCAGCCTTCGTTTCCACGCTGTGCATCTGCATCGTGTTCGTGCCGATGTTCTTTCTCTCGGGCGTGGCGCGCTTCCTGTTCGTGCCGCTGGCCGAAGCGGTGGTGTTCGCCATGCTGGCCTCCTACCTGCTCTCTCGCACGCTGGTGCCCACGCTGGTGATGCTGCTGATGGGCGGCGCGCAGGCCGGGCAACCGGCGGCCGAAACCAGGCCCAGCGTACTCCAGCGCGTCTACCGCAGCTTCGACCGCCGCTTCGAGCGCGTGCGCCGCGCCTACACGCTGCTGCTGTCGGTGGTGCTGTCCAGGCGCGGCGGCTTCATCGGCCTCTTCCTCGGCTTCTGCCTGCTGTCGTGCCTGCTGTATCCGGTGCTGGGCCGCGATTTCTTCCCGACCGTGGACGCGGGCCAGATCCGCCTGCACGTGCGCGCGCCCACCGGCACCCGCATCGAGGAAACCGCGCGCCTCACCGACCGGGTCGAAGCCGCCATCCGCGAGCTGGTGCCGGCCGACCAGCTCGAGACCATCCTCGACAACCTGGGCATTCCCAACAGCGGCATCAACCTTTCGTACAGCAATGCCGGCACCATCGGCACCTTCGACGCCGAACTGCTGCTTTCGCTGAAAGAGGGGCACCGGCCGACCGAAGAGTTCGTCTCCCTGCTGCGCGCCGAACTGCCCAGGCGCTTTCCGGGCATCGAGTTCTTCTTCCAGCCCGCGGACATCGTCACGCAGATTCTCAACTTCGGCCTGCCCGCCGCCATCGACGTGCAGTTCAGCGGCGCCGACATGGCCGGCAATGCGGCCCGCGCGGCCGAGCTCACCAAGGCCATCAGGCAGATTCCCGGTGCGGTCGATGCCCACGTGCACCAGCGGCTCGATGCGCCCAGCCTCAGCCTGCAGATGGACCGCTCGCGGCTGCAGCAATACGGCCTCACCGCGGCCAACGTGGGGCAGAACGTGCTGATCGCGCTCTCGGGCAGCTCGCAGACGGCGCCCGCCTTCTGGCTCAACCCGCAGAACGGCGTGGTCTACAGCATTGCCGTGCAGACGCCGCAATACAACATCGACTCGCTCGATTCGCTGCTCAACATTCCGGTGGGCACCGGCGCCGCGGCAACCGCGGGCGGCGCCTCGCAGCAACTGCTGGGCAACCTCGTCGATGCGCAGGCGGCGCGGCAGCCGGCCGTGATGTCGCGCTACAACATCGCGCCGGTGATCGACGTCTACGTGAGCGTGCAGGGCACCGACCTCGCGAGCGTCGCCTCCAAGGTGCAGGTGCTGGTCGACGAAATGCGGCCGAAGCTTTCGCGCGGCAGCCAGGTCACCATCCGCGGCCAGGTGCAGACGATGCAGTCGTCGTTCATCGGGCTCGGCGTGGGGCTGGCCATGGCCATCGTGCTGGTGTACCTGCTGATCGTGGTCACCTTCCAGTCGTGGCTCGACGCGGCCATCATCATCACCGCCCTGCCCGCGGCGCTGGCCGGCATCGCATGGATGCTGTTCATCACCGGCACGACGCTCAGCGTGCCCGCGCTCACCGGCGCGATCATGACCATGGGCGTGGCGACGGCCAACTCGATCCTGCTGGTGTCGTTCGCGCGCGAGCGGCTCCAGGCCGGCATCCCACCGCTGTCGGCCGCGCTCGAAGGCGGCGCCACGCGGATCCGGCCGGTGCTGATGACGGCGCTGGCCATGATCATCGGCATGATCCCGATGGCGCTCGGGCTCGGCGAAGGCGCCGAGCAGAACGCGCCGCTCGGCCGCGCGGTGATCGGCGGCCTGCTCTTTGCCACGGTGTCGACATTGTTTTTCGTGCCCGCCGTGTTCGCGGGAGTGCACAGTCGGCTTGCGCACCGCAAGGCAGCGCGCGAGCAGGCACACGATGCGGCGCCAACCGACGCGGGCCCTGCGCCCCAGGAGAACTGATTCCATGACGGAGCAACGCCATTCGGCATTGGCCATCCATCCCATCGCGGCCGAAGAGGGCGAAGGCGAGCTGCTGCGGCGGCGGCAGATCGTGAAGCGCACGCGCTGGCTGGTGGTCATCGTGCTTGTCTTGCTGGCGCTCGGCGCGGCGCGCACGGTGATCGTGCGCATGGCCAATGCGCGTGCGCTCGAGGCCGGCACCGCCGAACGTGCCAAGCTGCATGTGCAGACGGCCCTGCCGCGCACGCCCACCGCCGGCCAGACGCTGGCGCTGCCCGGCACGCTGCAGGGCTTCGTGCAATCGCCGATCTCGGCACGGGCCAGCGGCTATCTCAAGCGCTGGACCCGGGACATCGGCAGTCGCGTCGAAAAGGGCGAGCTGCTGGCGGAGATCGAAACCCCCGAGATCGACCAGCAGCTGTCGCAGGCGATCGCGGCGCGCGCGCAGGCCGCTTCAGGCCTGGAACTCGCGAAGAGCACGGCCGAGCGCTGGGAAAACCTGCGCAAAAAGGACGTGGTCTCGCAGCAGGACCTGGACGAGCGCCGCAGCGCCGTGGCGCAGGCCACCTCGAACGTCGCGGCGGCCGATGCCAATGTGCAGCGGCTGCGCCAGACCGAAGGCTTCAAGCGCATCGTGGCGCCGTTCGCGGGCGTGATCACGCGCCGCAACGTCGACGTGGGCGACCTCATCGATGCGGGTGCGGGCGGCGGCGCCGGACGCGCGCTCTTTATGCTGGCCCAGACCGATCCGCTGCGCGTGTACATCAACGTGCCGCAGGCCTATGCACAGCTGGTCAAGGCCGGCCAGCCGGTGGTGGTGACGCAGGCCGAACTGCGCGGCCAGCGCTTCAACGGCGAGGTGGCGCGCACCTCGGGCTCGATCGACGCCACCACGCGGATGATGCAGGTGGAGGTGTCGCTGCCCAACCGCGACGGCGCGCTGCTGCCGGGTGCCTACGTGCAGGTCTCGCTGCCGCTGGCCGCGGCCCGGACGCTCACCGTGCCGGCCAACGCGCTGCTGTTTCGCGCTGAAGGTACGCGCATCGCGGTGGTCGATGCAGAAGGCCGTATCCAGCTGCGTCCCGTCACGCTGGGCCGCAACTACGGCGAGAACGTCGAACTGGTCGAAGGCATCGGCGGCAACGACCGCATGGTGCTCAACCCCTCCGATTCCCTGGCCGAGGGCGACGTGGTGACGGTCGCGCCCGATGCACCGGCGCCCGCACAGGCCAAGCCGCCCGCGCGAAAGGAACCGGCGTGAAACTGCGCCCATTCGCTGCTGCCCTGGCCGCGGCAATGCTGGCCGCGGGTTGCGCGGTCGGCCCCGACTACAAGGCACCCGCAACGCCGCTGCCCGTGAGCTGGAAGCTCGAGGCGCCCTGGCGCCAGGCCGCACCGGACGACAGCGCCGACAAGGGCCCATGGTGGAAACGCTTCGGCGATGCGCAGCTCGATGCGCTGCAGGAGCAGGCGCTGGCCGGCAGCCCGACGCTGGCCGTGGCCAACGCGCGGCTGGCCCAGGCGCGCGCCACGGTGTCGGCCAGTTCGGCCAGCCAGTTTCCGCAGCTCGGGCTCGGCACCCGCGCATCGCGCCTCAAGATTTCCGCCAACCGGCCGCTCACCAACTATGCGACCGCCAATTCGTCGACGGTGCAGAACGACTTCGCGCTGTCGCTCAACGCCAGCTACGAACTCGACCTGGCGGGCCGCGTGCAGCGCAGCGTCGAAGGCGCCACCGCCTCGGCCGAACAATCGGCCGCCGACCTCGAGAACACCCGGCTCGTGCTCACCGCCGACGTGGCGAACAACTATTTCAACCTGCGCTCGACCGACATCGAACTCGACGTGCTCTCGCGCTCCATTGCGCTGCAGCGGCGCGCGCTCGAACTGGTCACGGCGCGGCATGAGCTGGGCGCGGTGTCGGGCCTCGACGTGGCGCAGCAGCAGGCGCTGCTCGACACCACGCTGACGCAGGTCGACGTGCTGAAGAAGCAGCGTGCGCAGTACGAGCACGCACTGGCCACCCTCACGGGCACGCCGGCGCCGAGCTTCGCGCTGGCCGCGGACCTGCGCGAGATCAGGCCGCCGGCGGTGCCGCTGGGCGTGCCGTCCGAGATGCTGCAGCGCCGGCCCGACGTGGCCTCGGCCGAGCGCGCGATGGCCGCGGCCAATGCGCAGATCGGCGTGGCCACCGCGGCCTTCTACCCGAGCTTCATCATCTCGCCGACCGTGGGTGTGGACAGCCGCATGATCGAGACGCTGTTCAACGGGCCGAGCCTGCTGTGGTCGGTGGGCGTGTCGGCCACGCAGGTGCTGTTCGACGGTGGCCGGGTGCGCGCGAACGTCGACTTTGCCAAGGCCGGCTACGACGCCACCGTGGGCAACTACCGCCGCACGGTGCTCACCGCCATGCAGGAGGTGGAAGACGGCATCACCGGACTTGCCGCGCTCGACCGCGCGACCACCCAGGCGCAGGCCGCGGTTGGGGCGGCGCGCCGCGTGCTCGACATGGCCACGAGCCGCTACGAAGGCGGTGCCTCGACCTACCTGGACGTGATCACCGCCCAGCAGTCGCTGCTCACCGTGGAGCGCCAGGCCTCGCAGCTGCAGGGCCAGCGCCTGCTGACCTCGGTGTTCCTGGTGAAGGCGCTCGGCGGCGACTGGTGCGGCGCCGGTGCCTCTACCCCCAGCGACCCTAGAACAGGCTGCCCTGCCCCGATGCGCCAGGCGGCCGGAACGCGCTGAGGTCGAGTTCGATGCGCTCGCGGTTGAAGCCGATGCGGTTGGCCGCCTTCTCGAAGCGCTGGCGGATCAGGTCGGCCCACAGGCCCGTGCCCTTCATGCGCGTGGCGAAGTCGGCGTCGTAGTCCTTGCCGCCGCGCATCTCGTGGATGCGCGCCATGATGCGGTCCGCACGCTGCGGATAGTGCAGCGCGAGCCATTCCTTGAAGAGCGGCGCCACCTCCCACGGCAGCCGGATCACGGTGTAGAACGCGCTGCGCGCACCGGCTTCCCAGGCGGCTTCGAGCACCTGTTCCATGTCTTCGTTCACGAAGGGAATCTGCGGCGCCACGCTCACGCCCACCGGCACGCCGGCTTCGGCCAGGGTGCGGATGGTGCGCAGCCGACGGTGCGGCGCGGCGGCGCGCGGCTCCAGCTTGCGGGCCAGGTCGCCGTCCAGCGTGGTCACCGTGATGTACACGGCCGCCAGGCGCTCGGCGGCCATGGGTGCGATCAGGTCCAGGTCGCGCTCCACCGCGCTCGACTTGGTGACCAGCGCGAACGGATGGCGTGTCTCCTTCAGCAGCTCGATCACCGAACGCGTGAGCCGCAGATCGCGCTCGATGGGCTGGTAGCAGTCGGTGGCCGTACCGATGGCGACGTGGCTCGGCTTGTAGCCCTTGCGGCCGAACTCGGTGCGCAGCACCTCGACGATGTTGCGCTTGGCGATGAGCTTGGTCTCGAAGTCGAGCCCCGGCGACAAATTGAGATAGCTGTGCGTGGGCCGCGCAAAACAATAGATGCAGCCGTGCTCGCAGCCGCGGTACGGGTTGAGCGACCGGTCGAAGGACACGTCGGGCGAGTCGTTTTCGTTCAGCACCGACTTCACGTCTTCGAAGCGCACTTCGGTGGCGAGCGGTTGCAGGTCCTCCGCCTCGGCTGCGCCTTCTTCGAGCGTGCCCCAGCCGTCGTCGAAGGCGTTGCGCTCGTCGCGCGTAAAGCGGTGGGCCAGGCGCGTGGCGGCGCCGCGGCCCTTGATGGCATGGAGGGGAATGTAGGCGGCCGGCATGGCGGGTCCTTTCACGTCGAAAATACTGGATATAAATACAGTATCCTCCTTGGACTGGGGACGCAAACGAAATTTGTATTTCTCTCTTGACAGAAATTTCTGGAATCTTAGACTCAGGCCCATGGAACTCACCGACATCCAACGCAAGTTCGTTCTTCACTGGGGTGAAATGGGCTCGATGTGGGGCGTCAACCGCACGGTGTCGCAAATCCATGCGCTGCTGTTCGTGCGCGGCAAGCCCATGCACGCCGAAGAGCTCTCCGAGACGCTCGGCGTGGCGCGTTCCAACGTGAGCAACAGCCTCAAGGAACTGCAGGCGTGGAACCTCGTGCGGGTCACGCACATCCTCGGCGACCGGCGCGATTATTTCGAAACCAGCGTCGACGTGTGGGAGCTGTTCCGCACCGTGGTGCGCGAGCGCAAGGAACGCGAGTTCGATCCCACCGTCCGCATGCTGCGCGAAATTGTCGCCAGCCCCGATTTCCAGAAGGAGCCCGCCGATGCGCAAGACCGCATCCGCTCCACCATGGACCTGATGGGCAAGCTGGCCACCTGGGCCGACGAGATGCTGCGGCTTTCACCGGGCACGCTCGACAAGGTGCTGACGCTGGGCGCCAGCGTGCAGAAGTTCGTGCGCGGAGATGCCGTCCCGGCCCCCAGGAAAGACGGCGATGCCGATGCCCACCATGCCAGCCTGCCGATGATCTGAGGCTCCTTTTTTTTGCCCAACTATTTCTGTTTTAACAGAAATAACGAAAACAACTCCGAATGATTGCCGTTGCTTACCCCCTCACCGTCTACTTCGATGCGACCTGCGTGCTCTGCACGGCAGAGATGAGCGCCATGAAGGCACGCGATGCCGCAGCCCGGCTGGACCTTGTGGACTGCTCGCCCGCGGGGTTCAACGCGGGGCCGGCACCGCGCGAAGCACTCATGGCGGCCATCCACGCGGTCGATGCCGCAGGCCAGGTGTTTGTCGGCGTGCCGGCCATCCGCGCCTGCCGCGACGCGGTCGGCCTGCCGAGCGGCAGCTTCCTGCTCGACCTGCCCTGGATCGCGCCGATGGCCGACCGCGCCTATGCGGTGCTTGCGCACAACCGCTACCGGCTGCCGCGTTGGCTCGTGGCCCTCGTGGCCGGCAAGGCGGCGCGGTCGTCCCGCACCTGCGCCGGCGGCAACTGCCGGATCTGAAAAGGAGTTCTCATGCCGAATGTCTTCGAGCCCGACCTTCTCGTGCACCGAACCGCCGGTGCGCCCACGGCCGATGCCCAACCCAATGCTGCCCCGCCGGTCAGCAAGGCCGACACGCAGGACTACTTCACCGAAGTCGCGGACGACTACCGCGCATGGAGTCCCAGCTACAACATGCATTTCGGCTTCTGGCGGCTCGGGCTCAACCCGTTCCGGCGCGAGGGCATGCTGGTGGAAATGAACCGCGCGGTAGGTCGTGCGCTGCAGCTCGGCGAGCCCGGGAACGCAAAGAAGAGCCCGCATCGCCGCTGCGTCGTCGACCTGGGCTGTGGCGCCGGCGCCACCGCGCGCACGCTGGTGCGCGACGACCCCTCGCTGTATGCAGTCACGGTCACCAACGTGCCGGTGCAGAACCGCATTGCGCAACGGCTCGACGCGGGCGCCGGCGTGGCCGACCGCATGGCCCACCTCGAAGCCGACTACACGCGCACCGGCCTGCCCACCGCACAGGCCGACGGCGCCTGGGCCCTCGAAAGCGCCTGCTACGCGAGCGGCACGGCCAAGGCCGATTTCGCGCGGGAGGCGGCCCGCCTGCTGAAGCCCGGCGCGCGGCTCGTGGTGATCGACGGCTTCCTGCTGCAGCGCGAGCCCGGCCGCGCCGCCGGCTGGCTGCACCGCCTGTGGGCCGACAGCTGGGCCGTCCCCACGCTGGCCGTGCGCGGCGATTTTGTCGACGCATTGCAGGCGAGCGGATTCGAACAGATCGAGGTGCGGTCGCTGCGCTGGCGCGTGGCGCCCAGCGCGCTGCACATTCCGGCGCTTGCCACGCGCTTTGCGCTGGCCGAACTCTGGAAGGCGCGCGGCCGGCTAAGCCCGTGGCGCCGCAAGCACATCGTCGCGAGCTATTGCGCCCTGGTGCTGGGCCTTTTCTGGCGCGACTTCGACTACTGCATGGTGACCGCGAAGCGCAGCGGCTGATTGCGCCGGACCCAGAACAACACACGAGGAGGAGAAAATTCCATGAGCACAGAACCGCCGGAAGCCGGCTCCCAGGAACTGGCCGCCCGCCCCGCCGGTGGCACACCGTTGCGCGACACACGCGTCCCCCACATGCCCTTTGCGTGGGTCTCGCCGCTGCTCGCCGGCGCAGCGGCAGCCCTGGTGCTGCGCATCGCCTTCGGCGGCCTGCCGGGCCAGCGCTACTCCGCAATGCTGGGTTCCTTCGTCTTCCTGGCGCCGGCGGTGTGCGGCGCGGTCACGGTGTACATGGCCGAGCGCATCAAGCGGCGCGGCTGGGGCTACTACGTTTGCGTGCCGTGGGTCTCGACCGCGCTGTTCGTCCTCGGCACGCTGCTGGTCTACATCGAGGGAATCATCTGCGCCATCGTCATCGTGCCCCTGTTCAGCGTCATGGGAAGCCTCGGCGGCCTTGCGATGGGCATCGTCTGCCGCATCACCCATTGGCCGAAGCCTGCGCTCTACGGCTTCGCAGTGCTGCCGCTGGTGCTGGGCGCCATAGAGCCGCACTGGCCCAACCCTGACCAGATCTCGCGCACCTCGCGCACGCTCTTCATTGCCGCGCCTGCCGAGCGCGTGTGGCATGAGCTCAACGATGCGCGCGACATCCGCCCGAGCGAAGTCGGTGATGCCTGGGCCTACCGCATCGGCGTTCCGATGCCGGTGGCGGGCGTGACCGAAGACACGCCTGAAGGCCGCGTGCGCAAGGTGCAATGGCAGAAGAACGTGCACTTCGAGGAGATCGTCACCGAGTGGCGGCCGCTGCAGCGCGTGAGCTGGCGCTACCGCTTTTCGCCCGACTCGTTTCCCGCCGGCGCGCTGGACGACCACGTGGTCATCGGCGGACACTATTTCGACCTGCGCGACTCGGCCTACACGCTCACGCCGCGCGAAGGCGGCACGGAACTCCGCATCGACGTTTCGTGGCGCGTGAGCACGCGCTTCAACTGGTATGCCGACCGCGTCGCGCAATTTCTGCTGGGCGACTTCTCCGAGCACATCCTGCGCTTCTACAAGGCGCGCAGCGAAAGCGCCGCGGCGGTCGCATGAAAGACCTGCGGCCCGTCTTCCAGCAGGTGCTCGGCCCTGCCTGGGACCAGCTGGGCGGCGTGATCCGCCGGCACTACACGATGGCCCCGTTCTCGAACGCCCATGTGTGCGTACGCGGCACGATGGACGAGGTGCATCACGCGCCTTGGGCGCGCGTGCTGATGCCGGTGGGGCGGCTGTTCGGCGCGCTCGTACCCTTCACCGGCGCGGGCGTTCCCATCGAGGTGCACTACCGCTGCAGCCCCGGCGACGCGGGCCTGTACTGGGACCGCATCTTCAGCTTCGAGGGCCGCGCACCGTTCCACTTTCGCTCGCACATGGCGCATGCGCCGGCGGGCGGCAGCGAGGTGATCGAGTACGTGCGCTTCGGCATCGGCATGCGCCTGGCCGTGAGCGCGGAAGACGGCGCCCTGGTGTTCCGCGATCTCGGCTACGTCTGGCGCATCGGCGGGCTGCACCTGCCGCTGCCGCTCGGCCTCTTGATGGGCACCGCCTATGTGGAGGAGCGGCCCGACCCGGAGGACGCCGATCGCTTCACCATGAAGATGGTGCTGCGCCACCGCTGGTTCGGCGACGTGTTCCGCTACAGCGGGCGCTTCCGGTTGGGTTCACAATGACCGCATGCCGCGCCGCCCCGAGAACCTCTATTCGCAATACCACGCCCACGTCTACTTCGGCCCCGCCACGCTGGCCGAGGCCAGGCAACTGTGCGAGCAGGCGGGCCGGGAACTGATGGTGGTGGTGGGCCGGGTGCACGAGCGGCTGGTCGGCCCGCACACGCACTGGAGCTGCCAGCTGGCTTTCGACGCGGCCGAGTTCGACCAGGTCATCGGATGGCTGGAGGCCCATCGCAACGGGCTGGACATCTTCGTGCACGGCGTCACGGGCGACGACTTTGCCGACCACACGGCGCATGCGATGTGGCTCGGCGAGGAACGCCCGCTCGACCTGCGCATGTTCCGGCACTAGCCAGCATTGCCGAAGCCCGCGCCGGCTCAGAACTCCGCATCGAGCTCGTCGATCTCCTCGGGCTCTTCCTTCGCGGCGGCCACCCACTCGCGCATGGCGGGCAGTTCCATCACGCGCTTGCAGTACGCCGTGCAGACGCTGTCGAGCGGCACGTCGTAGCTCAGAAAGCGCGTGACCACCGGCGCATACATCGCATCGGCCATGCCCGGCAGCTTGCCGAAGAGAAAAGGCCCGCCGTAGGTCTTGAGGCATTCGCGCCAGATGGCGACGACGCGGTCGATGTCGGCCTGCGCGCGCGACCATATCTTGAAGCCGGGAAACCGGGCCTTGATGTTCATCGGCAAGGCGCCGCGCATCGAGGCAAAGCCCGAATGCATTTCGCCGCAGATGGCGCGGCAGTGCGCGCGCGCCTGGATGTCCGCGGGCAGCAGCGCGCCCTTCGGCTTGATCTCGTTCAGGTATTCGCCGATGGCCAGCGTGTCCCACACCTTGACGCTGCCGTGCTGGAGCGAGGGCACCAGCATGGAGGAAGACAAGAGCAGCATCTCGGCCTTCATGGCCGGATCGTCGGGCGGGATGATCTTCTCGGCGAACTCGAGCCCGGCCAGCCTGCACATCAGCCAGCCCCGCAGCGCCCAGGCGCCGTAGTTCTTGCTGCTGATCGTGAGAACGGGTTTGGCCATCGTGGATCTCCTTGACGGGCTTGCTGGCTTGCTGCCGGTTGGCTCCCAAGGCCGTGCAAGGGCTGTGCCACCGCTTGGCCCGCAACTTGCCTGTACTACTTTCATGTTGTACCGGGCCTACCAGAACCAAGCCGACCTGCTCTCGCCCTCCCGGCTCGCAGCCCAGTACCTCGGCCAGGCCCTCTGGAAGGACGGCACCGACCGCACCATGATGAGGCGCATGGCCGCGCAGTTCGATGTGTTTTCGCGCATGCGGCTGACCCATTCGCGTCCCGACTACGCCATCGCCAGCGTGCCGGTCGACGGCGTGGAAACCGCGGTGCACGAGGAAAAGACGCTGGTCTCGCCCTTCGGCACGCTGCTGCATTTCCGCAAGGAGACGAAGGCCGTGCACCCGCCCGTGCTGCTGGTCGCACCACTGTCGGGCCATTTCGCGACGCTGCTGCGCGAAACCGTGCGCACGCTGCTGCGCGACCACGACGTGTACCTGACCGACTGGCACAACGCGCGCGACGTGCCGCTGTGGCATGGCGGCTTCAGCCTGGACGACTACACGCTGCAGCTGATCGGGTTTCTCGAAGCTGTCGGTCCCGGCGCGCACATGGTCGCGGTGTGCCAGCCCTGCGTGTCCGCGCTGGCCGCCACGGCGCTGATGGCCGAGGACGACAACCCCGCCACGCCGCGCAGCCTCACGCTCATGGCCGGTCCGGTCGATTGCCGCGTCAACCCGACGGGGGTCAATGAGCTCGCCAACAGCAAGCCCATCGAGTGGTTCCGCCGCAACCTCATCAGCCACGTGCCGTGGCCGCATGCCGGGATGATGCGGCGCGTTTACCCGGGCTTCCTTCAGCTGGCGGCCTTCCTGAGCATGAACCCCGAGCGCCACAAGAAGCAGTTCCAGGACATGGTCCGCCACCTGGTCGAGGGCGACATCGAGAAGGCCCGCACCATCGGCCTTTTCTACGACGAATACCTGGCGGTGAACGACCTGCCGGCGGAGTTCTATTTGGAGACCGTGGAACGCGTGTTCCAGACCTACGACCTGCCGCGCGGCGTGCTCACGGTCAAGGGCCGCACGGTAAACCCGGCAGCCATCCGCCGCACCGCCCTGCTCACGGTGGAAGGCGAGCGCGACGACATCTGCTCGGTCGGGCAGACGGTGGCGGCGCAAGACCTCTGCACCGGCATCCGGCCCTACCTCAAGGTTCATCACCTGCAGGCCGGCGTCGGGCACTATGGCGTTTTCAGCGGCAGCAAGTGGAACACGCAGATCTACCCGCGCCTGCGCGAGACCATCCACGCCGCGGCCGAGTTGCACTGAACCGGCCGTGCGGCTTCATCGCCGGCTGCGCCTTGCCTTGTTGGCGGCCACCCGCCGCGCCGGAGATTCGCCCGCTTGCGGAAGCCGCTCACGCAGGAACGCGATCAGCGCCTGTGCCGCCACGTTGCGCATCGGCCCCGGCAGGTAGGCGAGCACCACGCGCCGCTCGATGCGCGGCTTCAAAAGCGGCAGCACCACCAGGTCGGGGTCGCGCAACGACGAGGTGTAGAGCCGCGGCATCAGCCCCAGCGCCTGGCCGCTGCGCACCAGCGCATAGAGCGTTTCGGAATAGCTCACGCGATAGGGCTCGGCGCCCTGCTCGAATTGCGCGCGCGCCGGGTTGCCGAGCGCCGGCATGCTGCCGCTTTCGAACAGCACCAGCCGCTCCTTGCCGATGGCCTCCCAGCTGGCATCGCCGGCCGCGGCCAGCGCATGGCCGCGCCGCACCACCAGCACCAGCGGATCGCGGAACAGGTCGATGCAGGCCAGGCCGCCCGGCGGTTCGGTGATGGCCGCCACCGCCATGTCGAGCTGCCCGCTGCGCAGTTCGGCCAGCAACACCGTCGACGGCGCGTCGCGCCAGGCGATCTCGACCTCGCGCTTGCCGGCCTCGAGAAATTCGGCGGCCGCGGCGGTCACGCGCGCGCTGGCCGACGGGATCACGCCCACGCGCACGAAGGCCCGGCCGCGCTGCACGGTGCTCTCGATGTCGCGCAGCGCCACCTCGAAGGTGTTGACCAGGAAATCGGTGCGCGCGAGCACCTCGGCGCCCACCGGCGTCAGTTCCAGCCGGTGGGTGGAACGGGTCAGCAGTTCGGCCCCCAGCAGTTTTTCCACCTGCTTGATGGCATTGCTGAGCGCCGGCTGGGTGATGGCCAGGCGGCGCGCCGCGCGGCCGAAGTGCCCTTCTTCCACCAGCACCGAGAAGAACTGAAGCTGGCGCAGGGTGAGCGCCCGAAGCGGCAAGGAGGCCATGGCGTTCCCGTTATCAATCCAGTGAATCGAATTATAGAAATTCAAAATTTTGCTTATGGCACGCAGCTGCCTAGACTGGACGGCATGACTCGCCCCATCCTGCCGCCGCTCACGCTGGAATCGATGCTGCATGCCATGCCGAAAGTCGAGCTGCACTGCCACCTGTTCGGCACGGTGCGCCATGAGACCTTCAAGCAGCTCAACCACCGTGCCGGTTCGCCGCTCGCGGCCGAGGAGATCGAGGGCTTCTATACACGCGGAGAAAAACCGGTCGGCGTGCTGCGTGTGCTGCGCGCACTCGATGCACAGCTGGTGCGCGGCCCCGACGACCTCTATCGGCTGACGCGCGAATACCTCGAGGACGCGGCGGCCCACAACGTGCGCCATGCCGAGTTCTTCTGGAACCCGACCGGCACGGTGCACGGCTCGGGCATTTCGTATCCCATGGCGCAGGGCGCGATCGTCCGCGCCATCCAGGACGCGCAGCAGGCATTCGGCATCGCCGGCCGGCTCATCGCCGCGATCGACCGCGAGGCGAGCCCCGAAGCCGCCGTGGAAATGGTGGAGTGGGTCAAGGCCCACCGCTGCGACGAGGTGATCGGCATCGGCATCGACTACCGCGAGGTCGACCGGCCGCCCGAACTGTTTGCGAAGGCCTACGCCGAGGCACGCCGCGCGGGGCTCAAGGCCACGGCGCATGCGGGCGAGTTCGGCATGCCATGGACCAACGTGCGCACCGCGCTCGACGTGCTGCAGGTGAACCGCATCGACCACGGCTACACGGTGGTCGACCAGCCCGAGTTCGCGCGCCAGTGCGCCGAACGCGGCGTGATCTTCACCGTGGTGCCCACCAACTCGTACTACCTGCGCACGCTGCCCCCGGAGCGCTGGGCGCTCGACCACCCGATCCGCCGCATGCCCGCGCTGGGCCTCCGCATCCACCCCAACACCGACGACCCGACGCTGCACAAGGTCACGCCCACAGCGGCCTGGCTGATGATGGCGCGCGACTTCGGCTTCGGGCTGGACGACCTGCGCGGCTTCATGCACAACGGCCTGGACGGTGCGTGGATCGACGACACGCAGCGACGCGCGTGGCGCACGCAGTGGAGCCACGAATTCGACACGCTGCGCGCACGCCTTGCGCCAGAGCCGCTTCCCGCCAAACAGGAATGACCCACGCCATGAACCACTCCCGCCGCCTTCTACTTGCCGCGACCTTTTGTACGGCATTGCCCTCCGTGGCACTCGCGCAGGGCGCATGGCCCGGCGCCCGGCCGATCACGCTGATCGTTCCCTACACCGCCGGCGGCAGCGTGGACGTCAACGCCCGCCTCATCGCGACCCGGCTGGGAGAGCGGCTGAAGCAGTCGGTCGTCATCGAGAACGTGAGCGGTGCGGGCGGCGCCATCGGCGTGGCCAAGGCCGTGAACGCGGCGCCGGACGGCTACACGCTGGTGGTCGGGCCCGACAGCGCCATCGCCATCGGTCGGCTGGTCAACCCCTCGGCCTTCAAGTTCGATCCGCTGAAGGACCTGGCGCCGGTCGGCATGCTGAACACCGCGCCCATGGTGCTGGTGGCGCGCCCCGGCCTCGAGGCGCACAGCTACGCCGACTTCGTGAAGCTCGCCAAGGCCAAGCCCGGCGCCTACAACTACGCCACCTCGGGCGTGGGCACGGTGCTGCAATTGGCCATGGAGCTTTTGAAGCAGCGCAGCGGCATCTTCGTGACCCACGTGCCTTACCGGGGCGGAGCGCAGATTGCCACGGACGTGATCGGCAACCAGGTGGACCTGGCGATGCTGGTCAGCACCAGCGCCATTCCGCACGTGAACGGCAACCGCCTGAAGGCGCTGGGCGTCACCGGCGGCCAGCGCCTCGCCGCGCTGGCGAACGTGCCGACCTTCAACGAGATGCCCGGCCTCAAGGGCTACGACATGGTGAGCTGGACCGGCATCTTCGCCCCCGCCAGGACCCCGCCCGCGGTCGTCGCCAGGCTCAACCAGGAATTGAATGCCGTGCTTGCCGAGGAGCCGGTGCGCAGCAAGCTGACCGAACAAGGTGCCCTGCCCGGGAGCGGCACGCCGGAGCAATTCGGGCAGTTCGTACAGGCCGAATACGCGCGCAATCAGAAGATCGTGCAGTCGGCCAACATCAAGGAATGAAGAAACCGCCGAGCGCTGCCGCGCGGCCCGGCTATTGTTCTTCGGGCCAGTCGCGGATGTAGGCCTTGAGCATCTTGTTCTCGAAGTTCTGGCTGTCCACCACCGCCTTGGCCACGTCGTAGAAGCTGATCACGCCCATCAGCATGCGCTTGTCCATCACGGGCATGTAGCGCGCGTGGCGCTCCAGCATGATGCGGCGGATCTCGTCGAGGTCGGTTTCCAGGGTGCAGGTGACGGGTGCGTCGTCCATGGCCTTGCGCACCAGCGTGCCGCCCACCTGGCCGTCGTTGTCGACAATGGCCAGGATCACTTCCCGGAAGGTGAGCATGCCGACCAGGTCGCCGTGTTCCATGACCACCAGGGAGCCGATGTCCTTTTCCGCCATGGTCTTGACTGCTTCGGCCAGCGGGTCGTCAGGCGTGATGGTGAAGAGCGTGTTGCCCTTGACGCGAAGGATGTCGCTGACTTTCATCGTGTGCTCCTCTCGGGAATCGTTCTCGGCGGCGGTGCCGATTTGAATATAGCCCACAATCGGCGCCGACTCCCACGCCCATGTTGCGCGCGCATGATTAGCAGACGTAACGGGGCATTGCGAACGAACCCAGAAAGGTCTCCATGCCCGGCTATTCCGACCCCGGATTCGACACCCTGGCGCTGCACGCCGGCGCCGCACCCGACCCCGCCACCGGCGCGCGCGCGGTGCCTATCCATCTCACCACCTCTTTCGTCTTCGAGTCGAGCGACCACGCGGCTGCGCTCTTCAACCTCGAGCGCGCGGGCCACGTCTATTCGCGCATCAGCAACCCGACCAATGCGGTGCTCGAGCAGCGCGTGGCGGCACTCGAAGGCGGCATCGGCGCCATCGCCACCGCCAGCGGCCAGGCCGCGCTGCACCTGTCGGTCGCCACGCTCATGGGCGCCGGCTCCCACATCGTGGCGAGCACCGCGCTCTACGGCGGCTCGCAGAACCTGCTGCACTACACCATGCGGCGCTTCGGCATCGACACCACCTTCGTCAAGCCAGGCGACCTGGACGGCTGGAAGGCCGCGATCCGCCCCGAGACCAAGCTGCTGTTCGGCGAAACCGTGGGCAACCCGGGGCTCGACGTGCTCGACATTCCGGCGGTGAGCGACATTGCCCATGCCGCGGGCGTGCCGCTGCTGGTCGATTCCACCCTCACATCGCCCTACCTCATCAAGCCCTTCGACCACGGCGCGGACCTGGTCTACCACTCGGCCACCAAGTTCCTCTCGGGCCACGGCACGGTGATCGGGGGCGTGGTGGTGGATGGCGGCAGTTTCGACTGGGAAAAATCGGGCAAGTTCGCCGAGCTCACGCAGGCCTACGACGGCTTCCACAACATGGTCTTCAGCGAGGAAAGCACCGTGGGTGCGTTCCTGCTGCGCGCCCGGCGCGAAGGCCTGCGCGACTTCGGTGCATCGATGAGTCCGCACACCGCGTGGCTGATCCTGCAGGGCATCGAGACGCTGCCGCTTCGCATGGAGCGGCACATCGACAACACGCAGAAGGTGGTCGAGTTTCTCGCGACTCATCCGTTCGTGTCGCGCGTGGGGCATCCGCTCATCGAATCGCATCCGAGCCACGCGCTGGCGCAAAAGCTGTTGCGCCACGGCGCGCGCGGCGCCGGCGCGGTGTTCAGCTTCGACATCAAGGGCAGCCGCGCGCAGGGCAAGGCGTTCATCGAGGCGCTCAAGCTCTTCAGCCACCTGGCCAACGTGGGCGACTGCCGCAGCCTCGTGATCCACCCGGCCAGCACCACGCACTTCCGCATGACCGACGAGGCGTTGGCGGGCGCGGGCATTTCCCAAGGGACGATTCGTCTCTCGATTGGGCTCGAGGACCCGGCCGACCTGATCGACGACTTGAAGCGTGCGCTGAAGGCTGCTGAAAAGGCGGGAGCGTAGGAATGACAACTGGCTTTTTTGTTCGTCGTGTCCTGGGTCATTCAGGGCGCGCTCCCGCCGACGGGGTACCTTTCTCCGCGAATGTCCCCCGGCCTGCGGCCTCCTCCTTTATTTCGCTGCGCAAGGCACCCCGCCAGCGGGAGCGTTGGTCAGAGCACCTGTCGATCAGCCAGTACCACAGCCGCGGCCTGTGCACGCGCCCTGAACTGCAGCAACACAACGCACGGCGGAGCAAGACATGAACTACAAAGTCAACGGCCACACCACCTACTGCTACACCGGCGGCAAGACCTTCGACGCCGACAAGCCGACCGTGGTCTTCATCCACGGCGTGCTCAACGACCACAGCGTGTGGATTCTCCAGAGCCGCTGGTTCGCCAACCACGGCTGGAACGTGCTCGCGGTCGACCTGCCCGGCCACTGCAAGAGCGAAGGGACGCCGCCTGCGAGCGTGGAAGATGCGGCGCAGTTCGTCATCGCGCTGCTCGACGCGGCCGGCGTGCAGAAGGCTGCGCTCGTGGGCCACAGCTTCGGCTCGCTGATCGCACTCGAGGCCGCCTCGCGCGCACCCGGGCGGGTCACTCACCTGGCCCTGGTGGGCACGGCCTATCCGATGACCGTGTCGCCCGCGCTGCTCGATGGGGCGCTCAACGATCCGCAGCGTGCCATCACGATGGTCAACACCTTCTCGCATTCGCTGCTCGCGCCGCCGCCGTCGGCGCTGGGTCCGGGTACCTGGCTCTATGGCAGCTCGCGCGCACTCATGCGCCGCGTGCTCGCGAGCAATCGCGACGCCAATGTGTTCCACATCGGCTTCAAGGCCTGCAACGACTACGCCAATGGCGAAAAGGCCATCGAGGCCGTGCAGTGCCCCGTGCTCTTCCTGCTCGGCGATGCGGACCAGATGACGCCGCCGCGTGCCACCAAGGCGCTGGCCGGCAAGGCGAAGCAGGCCAAGGTGGTGACCGTGCATGCAGGCCACTCGCTGATGAACGAGGCGCCCGACGAAGTGCTGTTCGCGCTGCGCGACTTCGTCGGAACGCCTGCCTGAGCCTACCGCTGGCTATTCCGCCGCAATGCCGGCGCGATGCGCCAGCGCGCGGTAGCGCGAGATCTCGCCCTCCATCTGGCTGCGGAACGTCGCGCCGCCGATGGCGACCGGCTCCATGCCCTGTGCGCGCAGCTGAGATTGCAGGGCGGGGTTTCCCATCGTCGCCGTGACTGCGCGTGACAGCTTCTCGAGGACCGGTGCCGGCGTGCGCGCAGGCGCCGCAAAGCCGTACCAGGCATCGAAGGTGGCATCGGGGAGACCCTGCTCGGCGAGGGTGCGCACTTCGGGCAGCATGCTGGAGCGCGTCGCACCCACGATGCCCAGCGCGCGCAGCTTGCCCGAGCGCACGTGCGGCGCCACGGCCGCCACGGTGTCGATGCCGATTTCGATCTCGCCGCCGATCACCGCCATCGATCCCTGGCTGCTGCCCTTGTACGGAATGTCCTGCAGCTGGATGCCGGCGGCCAGCGCGAGCAACTCGCCCGCAAGGTGCGGTCCCGATCCCGCGCCGAAGGTCGCGTAGCGGATGCTCTTGGGCTTGGCCTTGGCGGCGGCGACGAGTTCGTGCAGCGAGCGCCACGGCGTTCCCGCACCCACCACCAGCACCAGCGGCGTGCGCGCCACGATGGCAATGGGCGCGAGATCGCGCACGGGGTCGTAGGGCAGCCGGGCGCGCAGCGCGGGGTTCACGCTGTAGCTGGTCGAGCCCGAGAGCAGCAGCGTGTAGCCGTCGGGCGCGGCCTTGGCGACCGCGTCGGTGCCGATGATGGTGGAGGCGCCGGGCTTGTTGTCGATGACCACGGGCTGGCCGAGCTTCTCCGAGAGGGCCTGCCCCATCGCCCGCGCGACGATGTCGGTGCCGCCGCCGGGCGGAAAGGGCACGACCAGTTTGACGGGCCTGTCGGGCCAGTTGCCTTGCGCGAGCACGGGCGCATGGAAGGCGACGAGTGCCGAAGCGCAAGCCAGCAGGCCGCCAAGGCGGTGGAAGAGAGCAGCAGTTTTCATGGGTTCGTCCGGGAAGAGAAGGGATCAGGCGGCGGCGTGCTGCGGTTTTCCAATGGTCCATGGCGCGAGTCCGGGCTCGCCCAAGTCCCAATAAAGGCCTGCCATGATCTGCAGGCCTTCGCGCGCCAGCGGCGCCAGCAGGTGTTCGTTGGGTGCGTGCTGCGCGCAGGCCGGGTACGAATGCGGCACCCACAGCGTGGGCAGGCCCAGCAGGTCGGCAAACACGTCGTTGGGCAGCGAGCCCGCGAGGTTGGGCAGCAGGTCGACGCGCTGGCCGCTGCTTTGCTCGATGGAGTGGCGGGCCCAGGCGACCCACGGGTTCTCCACGTCGAGCCGCGTGGCGGCGCCTTCGAGCGTGACCTGCACGTCCACGTGGCCGAAATCGTGCGCATCGAGGTGCTCACGCACGATCTTCGCCAGTTCGCGCCACGGCGTGCCGACCACGAAGCGCAGCTGGCAATGCGCCACTGCGTCGGACGGAATCGCATTCACCGGCCGCTGCGGCGATCCCGCGCCGAGTGCGAGCACCTCGATGGTGTTCCACGCCACCAGCCGCTCGGCCGGGCTCATGCCCGGCTCGCCCCAGCCTTCGTCGAGCGCGGGATCGTCGGCGCCGCCGCCGATCGCGATGTCGGCCAGCGCCTCGCGCACGCCTTGGGGAATGGACGCCGGCCGCAAGGCCTCGACCAGGATGCGCCCGCGCGCATCCACCAGCGAAGCCACCGCGTGGCTCAGCACCGTGCCCGGGTTCGCGAGCACGCCGCCCCAGTTGCCCGAGTGGTAGCCCCGCGACCGTGCGCGCATCCGCAGGCTGAAGTTGACGGCGCCGCGCGATCCGAGGAACAGCGTGGGCCGTGCGGCGCTCACGCGCGGTCCGTCGCTGGCGATGAACAGGTCGGCGCCGAGCTTGTCGCGCTGCTGCTCGCACACCGCGTGCAGGCCCGGCGACGCGGCCTCTTCGCCGGTCTCGATGAGCCAGGTGATGTTGTAGCCCAGGCGCCCGCCCCGCGCCTGCAGCGCCGCGGCCAGGCCACCGAGCGCGATGGTGTGCTGGCCCTTGTTGTCGGCCGTGCCGCGGCCGTACCAGCGGTCGCCGCGCTGTGTGAGTGTCCAGGGGCCGAGGCCCTCGTCCCACTGCGCGTCCTGTCCGCTCACCACGTCGCCGTGGCCATAACTCAACACGGTGGGCAACGCGGGGTCTTCGATGCGTCGCGCAATCAGGAACGGCCCGCCGCCGGCCACCGGGTTCTCGACGATGTCGCACGCGAAACCCATGGCGGAAAGCGGCGGCACCAGTTCGTCGCTCAGGTAGGCGCCGAGCGCGGGCGTCGCGGCGCCGGTGTCGCTCTCGGTGCGGAACGCGACGCGCCGCTGCAGGTCGGCAAAGAAGCCGCCATCGTCGAAATAGGCGGCGGCAGCGGCAAGGCTCTGGGTACGTGGCATGAAGGGTTTTCCTGTTCCAGCGGGTGCAGCAAGTAAAAGGCCTGGCGGGCAATGCTTCCAGCATCGTTTTTGCAAGCTACCATTGCCTCCAAGGCAAGGCTCGATTCCATGACACCCCCGCTCCTGAGCATTCCGATGCGCCATTTCCTCGAAGTGGCGCGCAGCGGCTCGGTCAGCCAGGCCGCGGCGCGGCTGTTCGTGGCCTCTTCGGCGGTCAGCCGTCAGATCGCGAAGCTGGAGGACAGCCTCGGCACGCCGCTGTTCGAGCGCCATGCCCGCGGCATGGCGCTCACCGCGGCCGGCGAGCGGCTCGCGGCGCACCTGCGCAATGCGCAGCTCGACATCGAGCAGGTCATCGAGCAGGTGCGCGACCTCGGCGGCCGCAGCGCCCACCGCATCCGCATGGCCTGCACCGAGGGCTTCGCCGCGCATTTCATGCCGCAGGTCATGCGCGGTTTCGAATCGGCGCATCCGGGCACGCAGCTCGAACTCCACGTGGGGTCGCCCGACGGCGTGAGCGCGCTGCTCGCACGCGGCGAGGCCGACATCGCCCTCAAGTACGTGGTGGCGCCCGAGCCCGGCCTCACGATCGAGCACTCCGCCAACGCACCGGTGTTCGCGGTGCTGCGCCCCGACCATCCGCTGGCGCGGCAACGCGTGGTGTCGGTGGCGGACGCGGTGCGCTATCCGCTGGCGGTGGGCGACAAGGGTGTGACGGCGCGGCAGCTGTTCGACCAGGCCTGCAGCCTGCAGGGCCTGCAGTACCGCGCCATCTTCGTCAGCAACTTCTCGTCGGTGCTGCTGCCCCTGTTGCGCACGCCGGACGTGATGCTGTCGGGCCACCTTACGGTGACGCACCTCATCGACGCGGGCACGGTGGTGGCACGCCCCTTTGCCGAGGCGCCGCTGCAGCAGCGGCAACTGCAGGTGCTGGCGCTCGAGGGCCGCACGCTCACGCCGCTCGCGCAAGCGTTCGTCCGGCACCTGGTGGCTGCCATCGTCAGCGGGGGACGGCGCAAGCTGGGCCGCGCGCGCTCCAGCGCGTCAACGTGAGGTCAGTGCGCGTGAGGTCAGAGCGCGAAGTCGGCCGGGCGCTTGTCGAGCACCGCGAGCAGCAGGTCGACGTCCAGGCTGGAAGCCTCTGGCGCCTGCAGCGCGCCGAGCATGCGCGAGAGCGTCTCGGCATGCGGCAGCAGCGGGCCCAGGAAGCGGGTGCCGTCGGCACCGGCGATCAGCAGCGTGGGAAAAGTCTCCACGTCGAAGGCATCGGCAATCTCGGCGTGGTCTTCGATGTCGACCCAGGCAAAGCGGAACTGCGGATGCGCACGTGCCACCTGCTCGAGGAGCGGCCGGTAGTCGCGGCAGGTCCCGCACCACTCGGCGCACAGGCATACCACCCACGGCGCATCGCGGGCCGGCTCGGCGGAATCGGGGGCGGCGGGAAGAGCGCTCAAGGCTGGTGCGGTGAAGGTGTGAATGCAAAGCCGCAGGGGTGCGGCGCGGAGGTCGTGGCCATTATGGACAAAGCGCCCCGGGCGGCCAGGAGACCCTCGCAATGAACACCACGACTGCCCCGGAATCTGCCGTCGATCCGCGCCGTTTCAAGAGCTTTGCGACGCTCCACTGGCTCGAACGGGTCGAGATCGGTTGCTATCAGATCAATAGCACATCGCCCAGCCGCAGGGAGTGCAGCGGGCCTTTCTGCCACAGGTCTTCGAGCGGCTCCGCGCGCGGCATCAGCAACTCCCTGAGCAGCGGCTCGATGGGCGTGGACGGGTCGGCCAGCAGCACGTAGCGCGGGTCCTCGTCGTCGGTTTCTTCGGCCAGCGGCGCGATCCAGTCGATGGCCACCAGGGTCTCGAGCACGGGCACCAGCTGCAGCGTGTCGACCCGCATCCGCGTGACCAGTTCGGCGGCGCCCATGCCCTTGGCCGGCGTGGCGCGCGCCCGGGCCAGGTGCTGCAGCACTTCCATGGCCAGTTGCAGCGGCCAGCCGGCACGCCCGCCGCGGCGTGCGACGCCGGTCAGGAGGCTCGGCAGGTAGGCCGCGATGACGGCGCCCAGCAGCACGATGACCCAGGCCACGTAGATCCAGATCAGCAGGATCGGCACCGTGGCGAACGCACCGTAGAGCACCGAATAGGTCGGCACCAGGCTCAGGTAGTAGCCCAGCACGCGCTTGGCGATCTCGATGGCCGCCGCCACGAAGATGCCGCCCGCCCAGGCGTGCGCCCAGCGCACGTTGGTATTTGGCACGTAGTGGTAGAGCGAGGCCATGCCGCCTGCGAGCAGCACGATCTCGAAGGTGTCGAAGAAGAGCTTGAGGATGCTGCCGCCCACCACGTCGCGCGAGGCGGCAAACACATACGAGGTGGTCGAGAGGCTCACGCCCAGGATCAGCGGGCCGAGCGTGATGGCCGCCCAGTAGATCAGCACGCGCTGCGCGAACGGCCGCGGTGAGCGCACGCGCCAGATGTTGTTGAGCGTCTTGTCGATGGTGAGGATCAGCGCAATGGCGGTGATCAGCAGCACCACCAGCCCCGCGATGCCCAGGCCGCCGGCCTTGCTGGAAAACTGGTTCAGGTAGCCCAGCACCTGGCGCGCGATATTGTCCGGAATCAGGCTTTCGATGAGCCAGCGCTGCAGCCCGCCTTGCAGCTTGGCGAACATCGGGAACACGGTGAAGAGCGCCAGCGCCACCGTGAAGAACGGCACCATGGCAATGGTGGTGGTGAAGGTGAGGCTGCTGGCCGTGAGCCCGAGCCGGTCTTCGCGGAAGCGCTCGCCCAGCACGGCCGCGGTGTCGCCCCACGGAAAGCGCGAAAGATCCCTCCACAGCTGCTGACGATTCATGGCCGGTATCATAAGAACCCGAACCCTCTCCCAGACTCCGCACGCTTCGTGCCGCCGGTTCCGCGGTGTTCCATCCATGCAAACCATCACGCCGCACGCCTCTTCTTCCGTCAGCGCCACCCGCTGGCTTGCCGTGGGCAGCCTCGTGGGCCTCATCGTGCTGGGCCTGGCGTGGGAGTTGTGGCTGGCGCCGCTTCGGCCCGGCGGCTCGCTGCTGGCGCTCAAGGTGCTGCCGCTCGTCATTCCGCTTGCGGGGCTCTACAAGAACCGCATGTACACCTACCGCTGGGTCAGCCTGATGATCTGGCTCTATTTCACCGAGGGCGTGGTGCGCGCCTGGAGCGACACCAACGGCGTGGGCCAGTTGCTCGCCCTGGCCGAGGTGCTGCTGTGCCTTGCGCTCTTCACCGCCTGCGCAATGCACGTCCGGCTGCGCCTGCGCAACGCCAAGGCGGCCCGCCAACTGGAGGCTTCGACCCAATGACGCCAATGACGACTTCTTCTCCCCTGATCGACCAGCTGCGCGCCATCGTGGGGGCGCAGCACGTGCTGAACGAAGGCGACCTCACGGCCTACGAACAGGACTGGCGCAAGCGCGCACGCGGCAAGTCGCTGGCGGTGGTGCGCCCTGCCAATACGCAACAGGTGGCCGACGTGGTCAAGGCCTGTGCCGCGGCCGGAACGGCCATCGTGCCGCAGGGCGGGAACACCGGCCTGGCCGTCGGCTCCATCCCGGACGACAGCGGCACGCAGGTGGTGCTGAGCCTGCAGCGGCTGAACGCCATCCGCACCGTCGATGCCGCCAACCTCACGATGACGGTAGAAGCCGGCTGCATCCTGCAGACGCTCCAGGAGACGGCAGAGAAGCAGGGCTACCTGTTTCCGCTCAGCCTGGCCGCAGAAGGCAGCTGCACCATCGGCGGCAACCTGGCGACCAACGCGGGCGGCACGCAGGTGGTCCGCTACGGCAACACGCGCGAGCTGTGCCTGGGCCTCGAAGTCGTCACGCCGCAGGGCGAGATCTGGGAAGGCACCAGCGGCCTTCGCAAGGACAACACCGGCTACGACCTGCGCGACCTGATGATCGGCAGCGAAGGCACGCTGGGCATCATCACCGCCGCGACGATGAAGCTCTACCCGCTGCCTGCCGCGCAACTCACGGCGTGGGCCGCGGTGCCCTCGCTCGACCATGCAGTCACGCTGCTGGGCTTGGCGCACAAGCACCTGGGCTCGGGACTCACGGGCTTCGAAGTGATGGGCAGGTTTGCCTTGAGCCTGGTCGACAAGCACATGCCGCAGCTGCGCGTGCCCTTCATCGGCGACGAGGCGGTGCCCTACTGCGTGCTGCTCGAGAACTCCGACAACGAATCGGAAGACCATGCGCGCGCACGCTTCGAGGCGCTGCTAGAAACCGCCTTCGAAGACGGCTGCGTGACCGATGCGGTGGTGGCCGAGAACCTCGCGCAGGCGCACCAGCTCTGGCACATCCGCGAGAGCATCCCGCTCGCGCAAGCCGAAGAGGGCTTGAACATCAAGCACGACATCTCGATTCCCGTCTCCAGCATCCCCGCCTTCGTGGCCGAAACCGATGCATTGCTGGCACGCGAGATCGCCGGCGTGCGGCTGGTGAACTTCGGCCACCTGGGCGACGGCAACCTGCACTACAACGTGCAGGCGCCCGAGAACATCGACACCAGGGCCTTCCTGAAGAACGAGGAAGAGCGCATCAACACGCTGGTGTACGACGCGGTCGAGAAGTTCGGCGGCTCGTTCTCGGCCGAGCATGGCGTGGGGTCGCTCAAGGTCGACAAGCTCGAGAAGCACAAGTCGCCGGTGGCGCTGGAGATGATGCGTGCGATCAAGCGCGGGCTCGATCCGAAGAACATCCTCAATCCCGGGCGGGTGATCCGCGTCTAGAAGGAAAAGTCCTCTCGGCGCAACTCGATCGGCTGGCCGTGCGGTGTGCGATCGGCCGCGTGGTCCCAGGCGTAGCGGTAGCGTGCGAGTTCGTCGCCCGAGCTCGCACCCTTGCGGGCCACGAGGCCTTCGAGCGCGGCGAGCCAATGCCGGTAGTAGGTGTCGCCTGCATCGGGATCTCCCGCGGCTTGCGCGGCGGCGATCTGCGCCGCAAGCGCCTCGGCCCACTCGACCCAGGTGAACAGGCCGCGCTCGTGCAGCGCGAGCGTCATCGCGAAGGCCTGCGCTTCCCACGGCTCGCGGAACACCGGGCCGTCGGCATCGCGGGGCATGCCGGGTGCAAGCGCCAGCGGTGGCAGGTCGGTCCTCATGCGGCGGGCTCCAGGTAGCTTTCCCACGCATCGACCGACACCGAGAGGTTCTGTCGCGGCGCCGCATCGCCCCAGAGCTCGGCTTCCTCGAAGACCACGGTGTAGAGCCATTGCGGCTGTTCGCCGAGGCCCTGTGCATTCGCGTCGGCGAACACATGCGCGCCGTGGACATGTTCGATGGTGCCGCGCCTGCCCTTCACATAGCCCGGCAACCGCGTGTGATGGTCGGCCTTGCCGATGTGCATCCGCACGGCCTGCCCCACGGCAAAGCGCGCGGGGCCCGGCGCGGCGCGCTCGGTGGGCGCGCCCCTGGCGAGCACCGCGGGCACGTTGCCGGCCTGCAGCACACGCGCGACCGGCGCGGCCGGATGGCGCATCTCGCCGGACGCGATCTCGTCGGGAAAAACCTGCCCGCGTTGCAGCATCAACTGCTCGAGCGCCGCGAGCCAGACCTGGTAGTAGCTCAGGTCGCGGTAGTTCGGCAGCGTCTCGCGCATGGCGCGGCTCGCATCGATGTTCCAGGAGCCGGTGGCGCCCATCGCCAGCGTGAGGGCCAGCGCGCGCGGCTCCCAGCTGGCGTGGAAGAGTTCGCCTTCGGGCTCGGGCGTGACCGGGCCGTAGCCCGCTTGGCCGCCGAGGTCGGCATGCGTGACGTAGCTCATGCGACGCTCCTCGCGGTCGGCGCGTCGGCAAGCCGCGTGCCGATCATCGAATCGCGCGAAACCAGGGTGGCGAGTTCGTCCTCGCTCCACGCCTCGGTGCCCGCGGGCCTCTGGGGAATCACGAGGTAGCGCACCTCGGCGGTCGAATCCCAGACGCGGATGCGCGTCGACTCGGGCAGCGCGGTGCCGAAATCGGCCAGCACACCGCGCGGATCCTTCACGGCGCGGGAACGGTACGGCGCGCTCTTGTACCAGGTGGGCGGCAGGCCGAGCACCGGCCAGGGGTAGCAGCTGCACAGGGTGCAGACGACCATGTGGTGCTGGTCATCGGTGTTTTCCACCGCCACCATGTGCTCGCCCTGGCGGCCGGTGTAGCCTAGCGAGGCGATGGCGGCCGTGGCATCGGCCATCAGCCAATCGTGGAAGGTCTGGTCGACCCAGGCCCGCGCCACCACCCTGGCCCCGTTGCGCGGGCCGATGCGGGTCTGGTAGGTGTCGATCAGCGCGTCGAGCGCGGCCGGATCGATGTAGCCTTTCTGCGTGAGCACGCTTTCCAGGGCGCGAACACGCAGGTCCATTTCGCCGAGTTCGCTGTGGTCGTCGGAGTGTTCGTGGGAGTGGTCATGGCCGGTCATCGGCCAATGCTAGCGCCGCCCCGTAAAATTCCCAACATGACCTTGCCCGCCCGCCCCGTCCGCTCCCAGTACGAAGACTTCATGCGCCACGTGGACACCCATGGCGTCTTCAAGAGCGACCGCACCGGCACCGGCACCAAGAGCGTGTTCGGCCACCAGATGCGCTTCGACCTGAACGAAGGCTTTCCGCTGGTGACCACGAAGAAGGTGCACCTCAAATCCATCATCCAGGAGCTGCTGTGGTTCCTCACAGGCTCCAGCAACAACAACTGGCTCAAGGAGCGCGGCGTCACCATCTGGGATGAATGGGCGCGCGAAGACGGCGACCTGGGCCCGGTGTACGGCGTGCAATGGCGCAGCTGGCCCACGCCCGACGGCGGCCACATCGACCAGATCTCCGAGGTCATCAAGACCCTGAAGACCAACCCCGATTCGCGCCGCATCATCGTGAGCGCATGGAACGTGGCCGAGCTCTCGAAGATGGCGCTCATGCCGTGCCACGCGTTCTTCCAGTTCTACGTGGCGCCGCCGCAGGCGCCGGGCGAGCGCGGCAAGCTCAGCTGCCAGCTCTACCAGCGCAGTGCCGACATCTTCCTGGGCGTGCCCTTCAACATCGCTAGCTATGCGCTGCTCACGCACATGGTGGCGCAGCAATGCGACCTCGACGTGGGCGACTTCATCTGGACCGGCGGCGACTGCCACATCTACAGCAACCATGCCGAGCAGGTGGCGCTGCAGCTGAGCCGCACGCCCTACCCGTATCCCACGCTGCGCATCAAGCGCAAGCCGGCGTCGATCTTCGACTACCAGTACGAAGACTTCGAAGTGCTCGACTACCAGCACCACGAGGCCATCAAGGCCCCGGTGGCGGTGTGAGCGGAGCGTCTGCCCCATGACCTCGCCGCGCATCAGCCTCATCTTCGCCCGCGCGGCCAACGGCGTGATCGGCGCGAATGGCACCATGCCCTGGCACCTGCCCGAAGACCTCGCGCACTTCAAGCGGCAGACCGGCACGGCGCCCGTCATCATGGGCCGCAAGACCTGGGACTCGCTGCCGCCGCGCTTCCGCCCGCTTCCGGGCCGGCGCAACATCGTCATCACGCGGCGGGACGACTGGAGCGTCGAAGGGGCGCAGCGCGCCGGCAGCCTGCAGGAGGCCCTCTCGCTCTGCGAGGAATCGCAGGCGCCTGAGGTGTGGGTCATCGGCGGCGCGCAGATCTATGCCGAAGCCGAGCCGCTGGCACGGCAGGCGGTCGTGACCGAGATCGCGCGCGACTATGACGGCGACGCCTATGCACCCGAGCTCTCGCCTTCCGAATGGCGCGAGACGCAGCGCGAATCGCATGTCTCGGCGAAGGAAGGCCTGCAGTTCAGCTTCGTGACCTTCGAACGCGTCGCCGGGCCTGCGCCGAAGCGCTGAACAGCGGCGTTTTCAAGCCTGCCGCGGCTGGGTACCGGTAACCTCGAAAGCACGATCCGCCTGCGCGTTTTCAACGCGCCGCAGGGCCAAAACACATTGATACAAATACGGCCGGTTTGTGCAGTGCGATGACTCACCACGGCCATGAATTTCTCCGCAAAATGCTCGTCCACCCATCTAGACAAGGAGACGGCTCATGTCCATGGAGTTTCTTCGGGTCATCGCCGAACAGAGATTGCCATACGTCATCCACACGCCCGCCGACATCGACCGGCTGCGCGTGCTGCGGGCCGCAGAGCTGGTGACTGCATTCATTCCCCCCTCCGCCACCCACACGCCCGACGATCGCGCGATCCGTCATCTGGCCCAGGTGGAATCCATCACCGCCAAGGGCAAGCTGGCACTGAACAAAGCCACTTCGGCCTTCATCGAACTCTGACCAGGCCTCAGCGCCCTTTGCGCGCGCCGGCTGCCTCGAAGCCCAGTCTCTTCATCGCCGCGCCCGGGCTCGTCGCGGCCTTTGCATAGCCGGCCCATGGCGCGTTGCCGCGATCGAGCCGGGAGTGGATGTTTCGCAGCGTCCACTGCGCGCCGCTCGTGAGCGCCGGAACCTCCCCCCACTCCACAGGCACCGACACGCCCATTCCGGGCCGCGCGCGCACCGACCAGGCGCAGACGGTGGTCGCGCCGAAACCATTGCGCAGGTAGTCGATGAAGATGCGCCCGACGCGGTTGCCCCGGCCCGCTCTTCGCCACGAACATCTGCGGCAGGGTGCGGGCCATGTGGCGCACGATGGCTTCCGAAAAATCCTTCACCGCGTCCCAGTCGTTCTGCCGCTTCAGCGGCACCACCACATGCAGGCCCTTGCCCCCGCTGGTCTTGCAGAAGGACGGCAGGCCGAGTTCGTCGAGCACCACGCGCATCAGTTCGGCGGCCTGCTGCACCATCGGCCAGCCGACGCCCTCGCCCGGATCGAGGTCGAAGGTCATGCGGTCGGGCTTTCCGATCAGCGTCTTCAGGCCGTTCCAGGTGTGGAACTCGATGACGTTCATCTGGGCCGCGCTCAAGAGGCCGAGCGGGCCCGCGACCTCGATCAGCGCGGGATGCGCCGGCCACAGCGCGGGATCGAGCTGCCGCACGCCCGCCATCTGGCCCTCCTCCAGATGCTTCTGGAAGAAGAGCTGGCCCTGGATGCCCTGCGGCGCGCGCACGAAAGACACCGGCCGGGCCTTGAGGTGCTCCATCATCAGCGGCGCCACCAGGCCATAGAAGCGGACCACCTCCACCTTCGTGATGCCGGTGGATTTGTCGACCACGCGGTCGGCGTTCGAGACCTTGAAGTTGGCGGGCATCGTGGCAGCGGCCGCGGGTGCGCTTTCGGCCTGGGCTTCGGGCTCGCGATCGGCACCGGTCTGGTGGACCGGCTTCTCGCGGATGATGGCCTTGGCCGGCTTGTCGGTGCGCAGGCTGTGAAACACCGGATGGCGCACATGGCCGTCCTTGGTCCACTCCGAAAAGCTGACTTCGGCCAGCAGCGCGGGCTTGACCCAATGCGCGAGCCGGTCGTTCTCCGTCGGGTTCCTGAACGGCCGCTTGTCGATGCCCAGCGGCTGAAGACGTTTGAGCATCTCGACGAGCATGCGATCGTTGAAGCCCGTGCCGACCTTGCCTGCGTAGATGAGTTCGCCCTTGGCGTCGTGCACGCCGAGCAGCAGCGCCCCGATGCCCACGCGCGAGCCCTTGGGATCGGTGTAGCCGCCGATGACGAACTCCTGCCGGAACGAGCACTTGAGCTTGATCCAGTCGGGCGAGCGCCTCGACACATAGGCGCTGTTCTTTCTCTTGCCGATGACGCCCTCGAGCCCGATCTTGCACGCCGAGGCGACGATGTCTTCGGGCGGCGCGTCGAAGATTCCGCTGAAGCGGATTTCCGGCGGCGCCTTGGCAAGCAGCGTCTCCAGCAGCGCGCGCCGCTCGACCAGCGGCACGCGCGTGAGGTCGAAGCCGCCGTAGTACGGCAGGTCGAAAAGAAAGTAGACGATGTTGCGTGTCTTGTGGCTGTCGAAGGCGTTCTGCAGCGCCTGGAAGTCGGTGCTGCCAGACTCGTTGAGCACCACCACTTCACCGTCGAGCCAGCCCGGCTTGAGCTTCATGCGCTCGATGGCGCTCACCAGGTGCGGCATGCGGTCGCTCCAGTCGTGGCCGTTGCGCGTGAACAGCTGCACGCCTTTCGCGTCGACACGGGCGAGCAGCCGGTAGCCGTCGAACTTGATCTCGTAGAACCAGTTCTGCGGGTCGGGCGGCGGGCCGTCGACCAGCGTGGCGAGCAGCGGCGACAGGCTGGCAGGCATGGCGGCCTTCACCGCCTCCGCGGGCATGTCGCCCTTGCCCGTCTTGCCCGTCCTGGCCGCCTTGGCCGCCTTGCCGCGCTTTGCCGGGGAAGCCGCCGCCGGTGCAGTGGCAGCCGGCCCCTCCGGCATCGGGAGCTGGGCCACGCTGTCCGGGAACTGGTCGACCACGCTGAACTCGGCCGCGGCACGCGCATAGCCGTCGTGCTCCTTGATCAGCAGCCACGCATCCTGCTTGCCGTCGTCCTTCTTGCCATGCATGCGCACCAGTGCCCACTTGCCGCGCAGCTTGTGGCCGTGCAGCTCGAACTTCAGGTGCCCTTCCTTGTAGCCCTTGCGCGCGTCGCCGATCGGAATCCAGGTGCCCTTGTCCCAGATGATCACCTTGCCGGCGCCGTATTGCTTCGGCGGAATCTCGCCCTCGAACTGGTTGTAGGAGATCGGGTGGTCCTCCACGTGCACGGCCATGCGCTTGTCGTGCGTGTCGTAGCTCGGGCCCTTGGGCACCGCCCAGCTTTTCATCGCGCCATCGAGCTCGATGCGGAAGTCGTAGTGCAGGCGCGTCGCCCAGTGCTTCTGCACCACGAACTGCAGCGTGCCGGGCGCCGACGACCCGCCTTCCTCCGGCTCGGGCGTGACGCCGAAGTTGCGCTTCTCCTTGTAGCGCTTCAGCGGGTTTGCGCGCGCCATGGTGTGTCGGCCTCCGAGCCGCCTTGCGGATGGCTGGCGGCATAGCGTTCGAGAAGCAGGTAGAGCACGATGCCGCCGCCCAGCGGAAGCAGGTAGTAGAGCGCGCGGTAGGCCAGCACGGCACCCATCAGCGCACCCTGGCGCACGCTGCCCGAGAGCAGCGCCAGGTACACCGCCTCCAGAACGCCGAGCCCGGCCGGGATCGGCGTCATCACGCCGACGATGGAGGCCGCCAGCAGAACGCTCAGCGTGGTCGTGTAGGGCACCTGACGGCCGAGCAGCAGGTACATGGCGCTGCCCATCAACGCCCAGTTGGTGGTGGAGAGCGCGAGCTGCACGAGCGCCAGCCGGGCCGAAGGAAGCTTCACCCGGCGCCCTCGCACCTGCCATTGCCGGCCGCGCGAAAAGGCGCAAGCCACCACATAGGCGGCGGCAAGCAGAATCATCAGCACGCCGAGCGCGCGCAGCGCGTCCGCACCGATGCTCGCCTGGCGCGGCGGCGTGATGGCGCCGGCCGCGAACAGCCCGCCGGCCAGGAGACCGTAGCCGAGCCAGTTGGTCGCCAGGCTGACCCCCACGACCTGCGCCACCGTGGCCTCGTCGAGACCGGCACGCGCATAGAGCCGCGCGCGCATCGCGATGCCGCCGACCAGCGAACCCAGGTTGAGATTGAAGGCATAGCTCGTCACGGCGATGGCCCAGGTGCGCCAGCGCGGCACCCCGTGGCGGGTGTGCCGCCGGCCGATCAGGTCGTAGCAGCCGTAGAGCGCGTGGCTCCCGGTCGCAATGCCCAGCACGCCCAGCAGCAGCGTGGCGGGATAGCGCTGCAGCGCCTCCCATGCGCCCGCCCAATCGACCTTGTGCGCGTGCGACAGCAGGAGCCCGAGCACCGCGATGGCGACCAGCGGCAGCAACCATCGCCGGCTGCGCCGCCAGAGCGATGGCTTGCGGGCCGACCGGGCCGCCGCCGATAGCGTGCTCGCATCGTGGTTCATGGGACGCCCTGCAGCATCGAGATCAGCGCCGCCAGGTCGAGCGGCTTGAGCAAGTGGTGATCGAAGCCCGCCCTGGCGATGCGCTCCTTGTCGCCGCGTTGCCCCCAGCCGGTCAGTGCGACGAGCACCAGGCCGCCGAGCGCGGGGTCGGCGCGCAGCTTCTCGGCCAGCTCGCACCCGTCCATGCCAGGCATGCCGATGTCCAGGATCGCCAGCCCGGGCACGGGGCCGTCGGCGATCGTGCGCAGCGCCGCGGCGCCGCTGTAGGCCACGCGGGTGGTCGCGCCGAGCGAGCGCAGCAGATCGCTGAGCGCATCGGCCGCATCCCGGTTGTCGTCGACGATCAGCACCGACCCGGGCAGCGATGCGGGCCACCCGCGGACGGCCGGCAATGGCGCCTGCGGCTTGCCGGGCCCGAGCCGCGAGAGCGGCAGGCGCACGCAGAACACCGCGCCGCAACCCAGCCCTTCGCTGCGGGCCTCGACGCTTCCGCCATGCAGCTCGACCAGGCTCTTCACCAGGGTCAGGCCGATACCGAGCCCCCCTTGCGCCGCCTTCGAGGTGCCGCTCACCTGCACGAACATCTCGAAGATCGAGTTCAGCATGTCGGGCGCGATGCCGGTGCCGTTGTCCCAGACCTCGATCAAGGCCTCATGGCCTTGCTCGCGCGCGACGATGCGGATCGCCCCGCCGGGCGCGGTGTACTTCGCGGCGTTGTTCAGCAGGTTCGAGAAGACCTGCGTCAGGCGCACGCCGTCGCCCCGCACCACCAGCGGCTGGCTGCACAGGTCCACGCTCAATGTGTGGTTCGCGCCTTCGAGCAAGGGCCGGCTCAGTTCGATGGCGTCCTTGATCACCGATTCGAGCGCCACCGCCTCCATGCGCAACTCGATCTTTCCGCGCGTGATGCGGGAGACTTCCATCAGGTCGTTGACGAGCCGCACCATGTGGTCGATCTGCCGCCCCATGAGCTCGTAGTAGCGATGGGCTTCCGCGGGCTCGTGCGGCTTGCGCATCAGGAGCGTCAGCGCGGTGCTCATCGGCGCGAGCGGGTTGCGCAGTTCATGCGCCAGGGTGGCAAGGAACTCCGTCTTGCGCTGGTCCGACTCGCGCAGGCCGTCCAGCAGGCCGCGCAGCTGGTACTGCCGGTTGCGTGCGCGCAGCACGGTGCGCACCGTGCTGATCAGCGATGCCACGCGCATCGGGCGCTCGATCACGGTCACATTCGCGAGCCGGTCCATGGCCGCGGCAATGATGGGCGAATCGGCGCCCTGGCGCGCCAGGATGAGCACCGGCAGATCGGACCAGGGCGGCTGCGAACCCAGCGCGTCGGTCAGCGTGGACACCGCGGGGTCGGACAGCACTTCCTCCGCCAGCATGATGGCGCCGGCGCCTTGCTCGAGCGCGCGCACCAGTTCGCACAGCGTGGAGCAGGTGTGCGTGGTGACCTGCGCGCGGGCCAGCACGGCGCTTGCCATGAAAGCGTCCCTGGAGGTCGCGGTGCGCAACAGGATGCGCTGCTCGACGGGAGCGGGCAGCGCGCTCACGATGCGGGCTGCACGCCATCGATGGGAATCGGTATGCCCGTCAGGATGCCTCTGAAGTTGCGCAGCGGCTCGCCGATGTGGAGCCCCGTGGAAGTCATGGAGAAGTCGCGGATGGTCCGCTCGTGCGCGCCGCCGCGCTTCTTCAGGACCGAGATCGCCTGGCGCACTTCGCCGTCGAGTTCGAAGTAGCGAAGCAGCACCACGGCATCCGCCAGATAGCTTGCATCCACGGGCGTCTGCATCTGCATGCCGATGAGGCCGTGTTGCGCGCCCACCAGCAGCGTGGCGACGCCGGCCTGCCCCAGATAGGACAAGAGCTCGTGCAACTGCGCGATCAGGAAGCGCTCGTCCGGCATGGCATTGAGGTAGCCGTTCAGGCTGTCGATCACCACCACCGCCGCACCCGCCTCCACCACCGCGAGCCGGATCAGGTGCACGAACTCGCCCGGGGACAGCTCGGCCGGGTCGACCTGCCGCACCGTGATGCGGCCCGCCTCGATGTGCGGCGCGAGGTCCATGCCCATGCTCTCGCAGCGTGTGCGCAGGGTATGGATGCTCTCGTCGAAGACAAAGAGGGCGGCGCATTCGCCGCGCTGCGCCGCTGCCAGCGCGAACTGCACCGCGACCGTCGATTTGCCGGTGCCCGGCGCGCCCACGAACAACGTGCTCGTGCCCCTCTCGATGCCGCCGCCCAGCAAGGCGTCGAGCGATTCGATACCGCTGGGAATGCGCACCTGGGTGATGGCCGCCGAGTGCTCGGCCGCCACCAGGCGCGGAAACACGCACAGCCCGCCCCGGTCGATGCGGTAGTCGTGATAGCCGCCGCGAAACTTCTGTCCCCGGTACTTGCTGACGACGAGGCGGCGCCGCGCGGCGCCGTAGTCGGAGCTGATCTGCTCCAGGCGCAGCACGGCGTGGGCGATGCTCTGCACCTGCAGGTCGTGCTTCATGGCGGTCATGTCGTCGAGCAGCAGCACCGTGCACTGCCGGCCCGCAAAGAACTGCTTGAGCGCCAGGATCTGGCGCCGGTAGCGCAGCGAGCTGCCGGCCAGAAGGCGCAGCTCGGACAGCGAATCGAACACCACGCGCGACGGCTTGAGCACATCGACGTCCGACAGGATCCTCAACGTCGTCTCGCTGAGTTCGACCTCGGAGGGGTGGAACATGGTGTATTGCTCGTCGGGCGCGAGCGCGGCTTCCGTCGGAAGCATCTCGCGCACATCGATGCCGCTCAGGTCCCACCCATGGGACTGCGCCACGCCGGCAAGCTCCTGCGCCGTTTCCGACAGCGTGACGTACAGCACCGATTCGCCCCGCTTCGCTCCTTCGATGAGGAATTGAAGCGCGATGGTGGTCTTGCCGGCCCCCGGCGTGCCCTCGACCAGGTACAGGCGGTTGGCCGTGAGGCCGCCGCCGAGAACATCGTCCAGTCCCGGGACGCCCACCTTCATCAGGCTTTCCTGCATGGCCGACTCGGCCGTGCCGTCGAGTTTCATTCTTTCCTCCGTCGTAGGGGCAGGCATTTCCTTCCGCCCCGTTCTGCCTTCTGTGCCTTCGTTTTTCCGCAGCCGGCAACTCCCCGTACCGGAGAACCGCTCCGCGCCAGAGGATTTTTATCGACGCCGGCTGCGCGCGGTTGTAGGGCATTGCCGTTCTTCCCCAGAAGACAAAGCCACCGCGCCGGCACCGCGGGTCAGGACTTCCCGGGCGTCTTGCGCTCGGCGTCGCCGCGGTCCTGGAGCTTGTCGTTGCGGACCTTCTTCATCATTTCTTCGCCCTCCTTGTCGGTTCCGTCCAGGGGCACGGAATCCTCCTGGGTGAGTTCGGGTTCATCGGGGGAGCGCTTGCCGGACGGCGGGCGTTGCGAAGAGGTGTTCATCTGCAATCTCCTGAGTGAACGCCGATGGTGGCGGGGGCGCCCCGGCAAGGCGCTCAGGCAAAGGCGGCAGTCGCGGTCAGCGGACGCCGACGCGACCGAAGGCTGGCACCGAGCCGTCGACCGGCGCTTCGCTCGCTTCGATGAAAAGCCGCCTGATCATCGGGAACCGCGCGCGCACCTGCCGTTCGATGGCACCGATGGCCTCGGCCGCGTCGCCGGTGGCCGTGCCCTCCTTGAAATTCAGGTCGACGATCACCAGCACCTCGTCGGGCCCCATGTACATCGACAGCACGTGCCCCACATCGCGCACGCTGGGCTGCGCCATCGCAAGGCTGCGGATTGCCCGCGCGGTCTCGGGCCGGATGCCTTCGCCGATCAGCAGCCCGCGCGCCTGGCTGATCAGCAGCACCGCCACGCCGGCCAAGAGGAGCCCGATCACCACCGAGGCCGCGCCGTCGAGCGCCGGCAGGTCGAACCGGTGACTCAGGTAGATGCCGAGCGCCGCCACGGCCAACCCGGCCAGCGCGGCGGAATCTTCCGCCAGCACGGTGTAGGTGGTGGGATCCTTGCTCTGCTCGAGCGCGCGCCAGAACGGCGCGCCGCGCGCCTGGGCGCGGAACTGCCGCAGCGCCACGAGGAAACTCGCACCCTCGAACAACGCCGCCAGCGCCAGCACCACGTAGTTCCAGGTGGGGTCCTGCATCGGCTCGGGATGGCGCATGTGCTGGATGCCTTCGTAGAAGGACACGCCGCCGCCGAGCCCGAAGATGAGCACCGCGACGATCAGGCTCCAGAAGTACAGCTCCTTGCCGTGGCCGAAGGGGTGCTCGGCAGTCGCGGGACGCTGGCTCAGCCGGATGCCGACCAGCAGCAGGACGCCGTTGAAGGTGTCCACCGCGGAGTGGATGCCTTCCGACAGCATGGCCGAACTGCCGGTGATGCCAGCCACCACGAACTTGGTCGCGGCAATGGCCACGTTGGCCGCAATGGCGCCGTAGATCGCAAGCTTCGACTCAGCCATCAGCGGGTGCGGCCGCGCGCGACCTCCCGCGCGCTTTCGGCGTCAGGGCAGGCCAAGGTAGACCCGCAGGTCGTCCTTGATGGTGCCGGCGGACGCCACGGCCATGCGCAGCCGCGCCTCGCTGACGCCAAACCACTTCCAGTAGTCGACCTCTTTCAGGTCGGTGATGTCGATTCGCTCTTCATCTTGCGGAATGCGGATCTCCATGTCGTCCGGCATCGGGGTCTCCAGGTGGTGGGGAGACAGCAGTTTGGCGGGGGCAACAGGCCTTCGGGACGGACGGTTGCCAGCGTGGATGCAGGACAAGTTCTACACGCGTGCCGCCTTGGGCCTGGCGTGCACCAGTTCCAGGAAATGCTCCGCCGGCTTGGTCAGCGGGCGGTCCTTGCGCACGAGGCTGCCGTAAGCCTCGAGCTTCTGGCGGATGCGGTATTGCACGATGTGCAGCAGCCCGTGCTCGGCATCGCGGCGCGCCATGGCTTCGGGTACCACCGCGATCATCTGCGAACGGCGGATCAGGTTGATGGTGGTCAGGATGGAGCCGGTCTCGATCAGCCCCTTGGGCAGGGTCGCGTGATGGTCGCGGAACTCGTGCTCGAGCAGGTCGCGCATCGGGCTGCCGGCCGGCTGCAGTATCCACGGGTAGTCCAGCAGCATCTCGAACTCCACCTTGCGCTTGCGCGCCAGCGGATGGTCATTGCCGACCACCACCGCGAGCCCCTCGTCCTCGATGGCCCTGAACACGCAGTCGAAGCCCGGCTGGCTGACCAGCCGGCCGATGACCACTTCGAGCACACCTTCGCGCAGTTGCGCCAGCAGGCGGTCGCTGGTGTCCACCGCGATCTCCACCGACAGCAGCGGGAACAGCGCCTTGAGGCCCAGCAGCGCCTCTGTCAGGTGCCCCGGGGAGGCGGCCATGATGCTGCCGACGGAGAACTTGCCCGCGCTGCCCAGCCGCAGTTCGCCGAGTTCGCGGTTGAGCGCCTCCATGCTGCCGCGGATGCTGCGGAAATAGCCGGTCACGCGCTCGCCGGCCGGGTTGAGCTGCAAGCCCCGGCCGACCCGGTCGAACAGCGACTGCCCGAGGGCGCTTTCGAGCTCGTGAAGCATCTTGGTGGCCGCCGGCTGCGTCAGCCCGAGCTGCCCTGCGGCGGCACGAAGAGTGCGGCGGTCCTCGATGGCGAGGATGAGTGCGATCTGCCGCATGCGCAGCCGGTTGAGCAGCTGCGGCGTGGTGTCCTGCTTGTCGATGGAGCCCATTTTTTGATCACTTCCGGTTATTGATCGATCAAGAGCTTTCAGTTTACGAGGATCAATCGCCTGCCTACGATTGGCCCTGAGGATATTGAAAGAACAGTCGGAGACAAGCAGATGAAAAGAACGCTCATGGCCGCCGCGGCGGCAGGGCTGCTGGCATTTGGAGCCGGCATTGCACAGGCGCAGGATTGGCCGACGCGCCCCATCAAGGTCCTGGTCGGCTCGGCGCCGGGCGGCGGCACCGATGCCATGGCCCGTGCCGTGGCCGACCGGCTCGGCCCCCTGCTCAAGCAAGCGGTGGTGGTCGACAACCGCCCGGGCGCATCGAACACGCTCGCGGTGGACGCCACCGCCAAGTCCACCGACGGCCACACGATGGTGATGGGCGTGGTCACGGCCCATGCGATTGCGCCCCACCTGCTCAAGCTCAACTACGACAGCAACCGCGACCTGGTGCCGGTGGCCTTCGTGGGCGCGGTGCCCAACGTGCTGGTGGTGAGCAACAGCGTGCCGGCAGACTCGGTGCAGGCGCTGGTCAAGCTTGCGAAGCACGAGCCGGGCAAGCTCAACTACGCCACCAGCGGCGCGGGCAGCACGCAGCACATCGCGGCCGAGATGTTCAAGGATGCAGCCGGCATCGATCTCGTCCACGTGCCGTACAAGGGCAGCGGCCCGGCGCTGATCGACCTCGTCGGCGGGCAGGTGCAGTTGAGCTTCGACACCATGCCTTCGGTGATCGGCCAGATCCGCAACAACAAGGTCCGCGCTCTGGCCGTGACCACGGCAAAGCGCAACCCGCAACTGCCCAACGTGCCGACCCTTGCCGAAGCCGGCGTGCCGAACATCGAGATGAGCGCCTGGTACGGCATCTACATGCCGGCCGCAACGCCCAAGGCCGTGCAGGCCAGGGTGCACGACGCCGTGAACCAGGTGCTTGCCATGCCCGAGACAAAGACCCGCCTCGACGCCATCGGCGCCGAGATCACGCCGATGACTCAGGCGCAGTTCGCGCAGTTCCACGCCGCCGAATACAAGCGGTTCGGCGACGTCATCAAGAAGAACCACATCAAGCTGGACTAGGCCCACCCGATGAACAAGCAATCCCTCCCCGTCGTCGCCCTCACGCTCGGCGACCCCGCCGGCATCGGCCCCGAGCTGATCGCGCGGCTCCTGGCCCGGCCCGGCATCACGGTCGAAACGAACATCGTGCTGGTCGGCGACCCCTGGCTCTGGGAAGACGGCCAGCGCATCGCGGGCCTTTCGGTCGCCACCGACGAGGTGAAGACACTGGCCGAGGTACGCGGCCGCGGGGACACCGCGCGCCCCGCCTTCCTGGCGGTACAGAGCATCGATCCGGCGCTGGTGGAGCGCGGCGTGGCCGCGGCGCCGGCCGGACGCGCGGTGCTGAAGGTGCTCGACCGGTGCATGGACGCGACGCTCGCCGGCGAGGTCGATGCGATCTGCTTCGCACCGCTCAACAAGCAGGCCATGAAGATCGGGCGGCATGCAGCATGAAGACGAGCTGCACCACTTCGCGGATCACCTGGGCGTGACCGGCTACTTCTGCGAGTTCAACACGCTCGGCGAACTCTGGACCTCGCGCATCTCGTCGCACGTGCCGCTGAAGGAGGTGGCCGGCTACCTGAGCGTGGAGCGCATCGAGCAGGCGGCCGAGCTGATCTACCGCTCGCTGCTGGCCAATGGCGTGGCCGAGCCCAAGGTCGCGATCGCGGCCTTCAACCCGCACGGCGGCGACGGCGGCGTGTGCGGGCGCGAAGAGGTCGAGATCATCGCGCCGGCCGTCAAGGCGCTGCAGGCGCGCAGCTGGCCCACCGCATCGCCTTTCCACGGTCCGTTTCCGGCCGACACCATCTTTCTCAAGGCCCAGGCCGGCGAGTACCAGGCGATCGTGACGATGTACCACGACCAGGGCCAGATCGCGATCAAGCTGTTGGGCTTCAGCCGCGGCGTCACGGTGCAGGGCGGGCTGCCGATTCCGATCACCACGCCCGCGCACGGCACCGCCTACGACATCGCCGGCCAGGGCAAGGCCAGCGCCGAAGCCATGTGGCAGGCGTTCCGCATCGCGAGCCGCATGGGCGCCGCGCGCCTTCTCGGCAAGGCTGCGCTCGCGGCCTGACCCCAGCATTCACCACCGACTCAGAAAGATACGAGAAGATGAAGATCAAATCCGTGCGCGCCCGTGTTTTCGAGTGGAAGGGCAAGACCGTTCCGCCGCAGGGCAACTTCTGCTCCAACGCGATGGACCTGCTGTACGCACCGCAGGAAACCATGAGCACCTTCCGCTTCCATTCGTGGACCGTGGTCGAGATCGAGACCGACGACGGCATCGTGGGCCTGGGCAACGTGGCGCTCGCGCCGGCGATTGCCAAGGCGATCATCGACCAGTACCTGGCGCCGCTGGTCGTCGGCCAGGACCCGTGGGACTACGAGTACCTGTGGCAGCGCATGTACCGCGCCACGCATGCCTGGGGCCGCAAGGGCGTGACGATGGCGGCCATCTCGGCGGTCGATCTCGCGATCTGGGACATCCTGGGCAAGTCGGTCGACAAGCCGGTGTTCAAGCTGCTCGGCGGCCGCACCAAGGAAAAGATTCCCTGCTACTACTCGAAGCTCTATCGCACCGACCTGAAAGAAATGCAGGCCGAAGCCCAGAAGTTTCTCGACCAGGGCTTCACCGCGTTCAAGATGCGTTTCGGCTACGGCCCCGCGCACCTGCAGAAGGGCGTGGCGGAAAACCTCAAGTCCGTGGAGGCGGTGCGCGAAGTCATCGGCTACGACAACGACCTGATGCTCGAGTGCTACATGGGATGGAACCTCGAGTACGCCAAGCGCATGCTGCCCAAGCTCGAGAAGTTCGAGCCGCGCTGGCTCGAGGAGCCCGTGATCGCCGACGACATCGACGGCTATGCCGAGCTGAACCAGCTCACCGGCATCCCGATCTCGGGCGGCGAGCACGAGTTCTCGCTCTACGGTTTCAAGCAGCTGCTGGACCGCAAGGCGGTGTCGGTGGTGCAGTACGACACCAACCGCGTGGGCGGCATCACCGCGGCGCACAAGATCAACGCCCTGTGCGAGGCCTACAGCGTGCCGGTCATTCCGCATGCGGGCCAGATGCACAACTACCACCTGACGATGAGCACGCTGGCCTCGCCGATGAGCGAGTACTTCCCGATGCACGACGTCGAGGTGGGAAACGAACTGTTCTATTACATCTTCGACGGAGAGCCGGTGGCCGAGAACGGCTTCCTGCAGCTGGACGACAACAAGCCGGGCCTGGGCCTCACGCTGAAGACCGAGTTCCTCAAGGACTTCAACATCGTCGAGTGACGGTGCAATGCCCATGTCCCCGCCCCCCTCCCACGCCCGCGTGATCCGGCTGCATGCCGATGACGATGTGGTGATCTCGCTCGACCAGCTGGTCGCGGGAACGCACCTCGGCAGCGAAGGCGTGGCCGTGGCCGGGCTCATTCCGCCGGGCCACAAGATGGCGACGCGCGCCATCGCGCCGGGCGATGCGGTGCGCCGCTATGGGCAGATCATCGGCTTTGCGAGCCGCCCGATCCGCGCCGGCCAGCATGTGCACACGCACAACCTCGCGATGGGCGACTTCACGCGCGACCACGCGCACGCGGCCGATGCACGCCCCACGGTGCACGCCGCCGAGCCCGCGACCTTCGAGGGCATCGTGCGCGAAGACGGCCGCGTCGCGACGCGCAACTACATCGGCATCCTGACCTCGGTGAACTGCTCGGCCACGGTGGCGCGCGCCATTGCCGACCGCTTCAGGCGCGACATCCATCCCGAGATGCTGGCGCCGTTCCCGAACATCGATGGCGTGGTGGCGCTCACGCACGGCGCGGGCTGCGCAGTCGATCCCGAAGGCGAAGGCCTGGCGATCCTGCGGCGCACGCTGGGCGGCTACGCCTGCCATCCCAACTTTGCGAGCGTGCTGGTCATCGGCCTGGGCTGCGAAACCAACCAGGTGTCCACGCTGCTGGCGACGCAAGGCCTGGCGGACAGCGCGCGCCTGCAGAGCTTCACGATCCAGGACACCGGCGGCACCACGCGCACCATTGCACGCGGCATCGAGCTGATCCAGCAGATGCTGCCAGAGGCCGATGCCGTGAAGCGGCAGACCGTGCCCGCGAGCCACCTGGTCGTCGGCCTCCAGTGCGGCGGCTCCGACGGCTACTCCGGCATCTCGGCCAATCCGGTGCTCGGCGCGGCGGTCGACCTGCTGGTGGCGCACGGCGGCACGGCCATCCTGTCGGAAACGCCGGAGATCTACGGCGCCGAGCACCTGCTCACGCGCCGCGCGCAAACGCCCGAGGTCGGCCGCAAGCTGGTCGATCGGATCCGCTGGTGGGAGGCCTACTGCGCGCGCAACGGTGCAGCAATGGACAACAATCCCTCGGCGGGCAACAAGGCGGGCGGCCTGACCACGGTGCTCGAGAAGTCGCTGGGCGGCATTGCCAAGGCGGGTTCGACCAACCTCGTGGACGTGTACGAGTACGCGCAACCGGTGCGCGCACGCGGCCTGGTGTTCATGGACACGCCCGGCTACGACCCGATCTCGGCCACGGGCCAGGTGGCGGGCGGCGCCAACCTCATCTGCTTCACGACGGGGCGCGGCTCGGCCTATGGATGCGCGCCCTCGCCTTCTTTCAAGCTCGCGACGAACACCGCGCTGTGGGAGCGGCAATCGGACGACATGGACCTCAACTGCGGCGAGGTGCTCGACGGCACGCGCAGCATCGGGGAACTCGGCGAGCGGCTGTTCCGCATGCTGCTGGACACCGCCTCGGGCCAGCCCTCGCGCAGCGAACGCCACGGCTACGGCCAGCAGGAGTTCGTGCCTTGGCAAATCAGCGTGGTCACCTGACCCGCATTTTTTCATCACACATGACAACCACTCGCCCTGCCCGCTTCCGCGGCATCTTCCCCGTCGTTCCGACGCCATTCACCGAAATCGGCGAGCTCGACCTGGCAAGCCAGAAGCGCTGCGTCGACTTCATGATCGACGCGGGCTCCGACGGCCTCTGCATCCTGGCCAATTTCTCGGAGCAATTCCTGCTGTCGGACGACGAACGCGAGGTGCTCACGCGCACCGTGCTCGAACACGTGGCGGGCCGCGTGCCGGTGATCGTGACCACCACGCACTTCAGCACCACCGTGTGCGCCGAACGCAGCCGCCGCGCAGAGGCCATGGGCGCGGCCATGCTGATGGTGATGCCGCCCTATCACGGCGCCACCTTCCGTGTGCCAGAGCCGCAGATCCACGACTTCTATGCGCGCCTGTCGGACGCGGTGGACATTCCCATCATGGTGCAGGATGCGCCGGCAGCCGGCACGCCGCTGTCGGCCGCGTTCCTCGCGAAGATGGCGCGCGAGATCGAGAACGTCGCCTACTTCAAGATCGAAACGGCCGGTGCCGCATCGAAACTGCGCGAGCTGATCCGCCTCGGCGGCGACGCGGTCGAGGGCCCGTGGGATGGCGAAGAGGCCATCACGCTGCTGCCCGACCTGGACGCCGGCGCCACCGGTTCGATGACCGGCGGCGGCTACCCCGACGGCATCCGCCCGATCATCGAGGCACACCGCGCCGGCAACCGTGACCTGGCCTTTGCGCTCTACCAGCGCTGGCTGCCGCTGATCAATCACGAGAACCGCCAGTCGGGCTTCCTCGCGGCCAAGGCGCTGATGAAGGAAGGCGGCGTCGTCGCCTGCGAAGCGCCGCGCCATCCCTGGCCCACGATGCACCCGGAGACCCGCAAGGGCCTGATCGAGACCGCGCGGCGGCTCGACCCGCTGGTGCTGCGCTGGGCGCGATGAACAAAGGACACCCCATGCAAAACCACGACAACCTGATCAACGGCGAATGGCGCGCCGGCGCCAGCTACAGCCCCAACGTCAACCCCAGCAACCTTGGCGACGTGCTGGGCCACTACGCCCAGGGCAGCGCCGCCGACGTCCAAGCCGCCGTGGCCGCCGCCACTGCCGCCTTCCCCGCCTGGGCCACCGGCAGCATCCAGGCGCGCTCCGACGCCCTGGACAAGATCGGCACCGAGATCCTCGCGCGCAAGGAAGAACTGGGCACCCTGCTGGCCCGCGAAGAAGGCAAGACGCGCGCCGAAGGCATCGGCGAAGCCACCCGCGCCGGCCAGATCTTCAAGTTCTTCGCCGGCGAGTGCCTGCGCCTGTCGGGCGAACTGCTGCCCTCGGTGCGCCCCCACATCGGCGTGGAGATCACCCGCGAGCCCGTGGGCGTGGTCGGCCTCATCACCCCGTGGAACTTCCCCATCGCCATTCCGGCCTGGAAGATCGCCCCGGCCCTGGCCTTCGGCAACTGCGTGGTGCTGAAGCCCGCGGACCTCGTGCCCGGCTGCGCCTGGGCCTTGTCCGAGATCATCCACCGCTCGGGCATCCCCGCGGGCGTGTTCAACCTGGTGATGGGCCGCGGCAGCGTCATCGGCAACGCCCTGGTCGAGCACCCCGGCATCCACGCCATCAGCTTCACCGGCTCCGTGGGCGTGGGGCGCAACATCGCCGTGCAGTGCGTGACCAACCACAAGAAGGTGCAGCTGGAGATGGGCGGCAAGAACCCGCAGGTGATCCTGGACGACGCCGACCTGGCCCAGGCGGTGGAGCTGAGCGTGCAAAGCGCCTTCTACTCCACCGGCCAGCGCTGCACGGCGTCCAGCCGGCTGATCGTGACCGAGGGCATCTATCCGAAGTTCATCGAGGCGATGAAGACGCGCATGGCCAGGATCAAGGTGGGCGATGCGCTGGCGCAGGGCACGGACATCGGGCCGGTGTCGTCCAGGTCGCAGCTGGACCAGGACCTGGAGTACGTGGCCATCGGCCGGGGCGAAGGGGCCACGCTGGCCGCGGGCGGCGAGCTGCTGAAGCTGGAGACGGACGGCTACTACATGTCGCCGGCGCTTTTCAGCGAATCGGCCGCGGCGATGCGCATCAACAAGGAGGAGATCTTCGGGCCGGTCGCGAGCGTGATCCGGGTGAAGGACTATGAAGAGGCGCTGGCCACGGCCAACGACACGGAGTTCGGCCTGTCGGCGGGGATCGCGACCACGAGCCTGAAGCATGCGACGCACTTCAAGCGCCACAGCCAGGCGGGCATGGTGATGGTGAACCTGCCCACGGCGGGGGTGGACTATCACGTGCCGTTCGGCGGGCGCAAGGGTTCGAGCTACGGGCCGCGGGAGCAGGGCAAGTATGCGCAGGAGTTCTTCACCACGGTGAAGACGGCTTATACGCTGGCTTGATCCTCCGAAAAGTGCACGCTTCGCCAGCCTGCCTGGCGCCCGTGTAACCAGGCTTTTCGACTGGTTTTGCTAAGCTGGCGTCCCTTTGCGGCCGATAGCCACCACTTCGCATCTTCATGAAAATTGCCACCTGGAACGTCAACTCCCTCACCGCGCGCCTGCAGCACGTGCTCGACTGGCTGATCGCCAACCCGGTCGACGTGCTGTGCCTGCAGGAACTCAAGATGAGCGACGACAAGTTTCCCCTCGACGTGCTCAAGTCGGCGGGCTACGAGGCGGCGGTGTTCGGCCAGAAAACCTACAACGGCGTCGCCATCCTGAGCCTGGCGCCGATGCGCGACGTGGTGAAGAACATCGGCGGCTTCACCGACGACCAGTCGCGCGTGATTGCCGCCACCATCGAAACACCGTCGGGTCCGCTGCGGGTCGTGAACGGCTACTTCGTCAACGGCCAGGCGCCCGGCACCGAGAAGTTCGAATACAAGATGGGCTGGCTGCGCGCCTTGCGCGAGTGGCTGCGCGCCGAAATGGCGGCGCACCCGAACCTGGTGCTCGTGGGCGATTTCAACATCACGCCGGAAGACCGCGACAGCTATGACCCGATCGGCCTGGCCGAAACCATCCACCACACCACCGAAGAGCGCGAGCAATTCAAGGCGCTGTTGCAGCTCGGGCTGGTCGACAGTTTCCGCCTCTTCGAGCAGCCTGAGAAAAGCTACTCGTGGTGGGACTACCGGATGCTCGGCTACCAGAAGAACCGCGGCCTGCGGATCGATCACATCCTGGTGAGCGAGCCGCTGGTGCCGCGCGCCAAAGGCTGCATCATCGACCGCTTGCCGCGCAAGTGGGAAAAGCCAAGCGACCACGCTCCCGTGGTACTCGACCTCGATCAAACCGTCTGATGACCATGATGAACATGCGCGCACTTGCAATCCTTGCCGCGGCGATGGCGCTCGCCGGCTGTTCGGCGTTCAAGCCGGCGGAAAAGACCGACAGCGGCAAGGCGGCAACCTCGGCCCCCGACGAAGTGGCCAGCCCCCGGTCCGAAGTCCCGACCGTTCGCCTGATCACCGCGCAGACACCGGCCGTGCGGGCCTACCGCAAGACCGGGGCGCGCCAGATCTACAACGCCTATCCGCAGCGCATCTACAAGGGGAAGATCCCCCCGCTCGTCTACGCGGTGGTGGTGGTGGAGACCGACCTGGACGCCAACGGCAACGTGAAGAACGTGACGTTCAGCCGCGTGCCGAGCCATGCACCCGAGGTGCCTCCGAAGATCGCGGAGCTCATCAAGGCGGCATCGCCGCTCCCCAGCCCGGGACGCCTGGGCGGCCACACGTACGTGGACACCTGGCTCTGGGACAAGAGCGGAAACTTCCAGCTGGACTCGCTCACGCTCGGCCAGCGAAGCAGATAACAGCTCGCCCCCAGTCCGCACGCCGCGGCACTACTCGATACCCAGTTCCTGGATCTTCCGGGTGATGGTGTTGCGGCCGATGCCCAGCTTCTGGGCGGCTTCGATGCGGCGGCCGCGGGTGTTGGCCAGGGCGGTGAGGATCAGGCGCGATTCGAAGCGGCGTGAGAGCACGTCCCAGACGTCGGTGCGGCCAGCTGCGAGCAGGGCCTGGGCCTCGACTTCGAGGCCGCTCTCCCAGCTGCTTGCGCCGACGAGGCCTTCGGCGGGTTCCGAAGGGGCACCGGCCGGGAGTGTTTCGCGCTCCGGGCTCGACGGTGAAAACTGCGGCGCGGCTTGCACAGGCATTGCCGCACCGGTCGCGTCCGCGGCCTGGGCCTGGGCGCCGGCTGCCGCGGCCATGACTTCGGGCGGCAGGTCCTTGGCTTCGATGAGTTGCGCCGGGGCCATGACGGTGAGCCAATGGCAGATGTTCTCCAGCTGGCGCACGTTGCCCGGAAAGCCGAACGCCGCGAGCCTGGCCAATGCGGCATCGGAAATGCGCTTGGGTTCGACGCCGAGCTGGCGCGCGCTCACCTGCAGGAAGTGGCGCGTGAGCGCAGGCACGTCCTCGCCGCGTTCGCGCAGGGCCGGCAGGCGCAGGCGGATCACATTGAGGCGGTGGAACAAGTCCTCGCGGAAGCCGCCGAGCTTGACGCGCTGCTCCAGGTCCTGGTGCGTGGCCGCGATGACGCGCACGTTGGCCTTGACCGAGTTGTGGCCGCCCACGCGGTAGAAATGCCCGTCGCTCAGCACGCGCAAGAGGCGCGTCTGGAGATCGAACGGCATGTCGCCGATTTCGTCCAGAAAGAGCGTGCCACCCTCGGCCTGCTCGAAGCGGCCGCGCCGCATGGTCTGGGCGCCGGTGAAGGCGCCGCGCTCGTGGCCGAACAGTTCGCTCTCGAGCAGGTCCTTGGGAATGGCCGCGGTATTGATGGCCACGAAGGGACCGTTGGCACGCGGCGAATGCTTGTGCAGCGCGCGTGCCACCAGCTCCTTGCCCGAGCCCGATTCGCCGGTGATGAGCACCGTGACGTTGCTTTGCGAGAGCCGGCCGATGGCGCGGAACACGTCCTGCATGGCGGGCGCCTGGCCGAGCATTTCCGGCGCGGCGACCATGCGCTCCTCGGCCACTTCCTCGCGCTGGCTTTCGTCGACGGCGCGGCGGATGAGCTCGACCGCGCGCGGCAGGTCGAAGGGCTTGGGCAGGTATTCGAAGGCGCCGCCCTGGAACGCGGACACGGCGCTGTCCAGGTCGGAGAAGGCCGTCATGATGATGACCGGCAGGCCCGGGTGCTTGGCCTTGATCTTGTCGAGCAGGTCGAGCCCGGAACCGCCGGGCATGCGGATGTCGCTCACCAGGACCTGGGGGCCCTGCTGATCGTCGTCTTCGGCGAGCTCGAGGGCCGCGAGCACCTCGCGCGTGTTGGTGAAACTGCGCGTGGGCAAGTCTTCGCGCAGCAAGGCCTTCTCGAGCACGAAGCGGATCGATTGGTCGTCATCAACTATCCAGATCGGCTTCATGCATCTCCTTGTTGCCGTGGCTGCTAGGGCAGCGGTATCAATATCTTGAAATCGGTCCGGCCCGGGACGCTGTCGCACTCGATCACGCCGTGATGCTGTTGCACAAAGGTTTGTGCGAGCGTCAATCCCAGCCCCGTCCCGCCTTCCCGCCCCGATACGAGCGGATAGAAGATGCGGTCCTTGATCGTGTCCGGCACACCCGGTCCATTGTCGATGACATGCAATTCCAGTGCCAATCGATACCACTGCTTGTTGAATATGACCTGCCGGGCGATGCGCGTCCTGAAAGTGATCTGCGCATCGCCCGCCGCGCGGCGCTCGGCCAGGGCCTGCGCGGCGTTGTGCACGATGTTGAGGGTGGCCTGGATGAGTTGCTCGCGGTCGCCGCGGAACTCGGGAATCGACGGATCGAAATCGCGCTCGATGTGCAGGTCGCGCGGAAATTCCGCGAGGATGACCGAGCGCACGCGTTCGCACACCTCATGGATGTTGACGTCGCCCACCACGTGCGGGCGCCGGTGCGGTGCCAGCAGCCGGTCGACGAGCGTCTGCAGCCGGTCGGCTTCGTGGATGATGACTTGCGTGTACTCGATGAGGTCGCGCGACTCGACCTCCATCTGCAGCAACTGCGCCGCGCCGCGAATGCCGCCCAGCGGGTTCTTGATTTCGTGCGCAAGGTTGCGGATGAGTTCCTTGTTGGCCTGCGCCTGGTCGAGCAGGCGTTCTTCACGGTCCTGGCGCACCTGCTGCTCCAGCGGCGACATCTCGATGATGAGTTCGCCCGCCTTGTCGCCCTGCGCCAGCGTGACCTGGACCGGCATCAGTTCGTGGTTGACGCGGCGCAGGAACGCCTCGTAGCGCAGCGTGGCGAAGTCGTTGCTGCGTGCACCGTCAATGGCGGTGCGCAGCACTTGCGGCTCATGGAAGCAGGCTCCGAACTGTGAGCCTTCGAGCGTGCGGCGCGAGGTGCCCAGCGCGTCTTCGAGTGCCGCGTTGGCAAACAGCACCGAGCCGTTGGTGCTGACGACCGCGATGAGCGTGGACAGCAGGTCGAAGGACTGAAAGCGCAGGCCGGCGCCAGTCGCCTTCTTCCCGAACACCATGGCTTACTGCCTGGCCGGGAGGCGGCCGAGTTCGCGGCGGATGCCTGCGATGTCGCTCTCGTTGCGCGCCAGCTCGGCCTTCATCTCGGCCACGCGATCGAGGTATTTCTGGTAGTTGCGGCCTTCGCTGCCCTGCTTCTCGGGCTCGCCGTTGTTGAACTCCTTCTGCAGCTCGGCCTGGCGGGCCTCGGCCTTCTTGAGTTCGGACTCGAGCACCGAGCGGGCTTCGCCATCGCGGGCGCGCTGGTCGACACCCTCCACGCGCGGGCTGCCAGCCGGCGTGCGCGCAGCAGCCTGCCCGGAACCGCTGCTCGCGGAACCGCCGCCCGAAGGCTTGGTGCCCTGCACGACGGTGACGTTGCCGCCTTCCAGGACCTTGCAGCCCTTTTGCTGCGCGACGGTCGCGTTGTTTGTGTATTCATTGCCGCAGCGCCACACGCGCTCCTGGGAGAGCGCGGGCAAGGCAGCGAGCGATGCAGCCAGAAAAATCAGTGAGGCAATCTTCATGAATATCGGTGGTGGCGCGTCAAAGGTGCATTTTCCCGCAATTCGACCGTGTTGGTGACAAGATGTTCCGCACCAACGAAAAAGGACGGCCGAAGCCGTCCTTTTGTCTTGATTCCCCCTCAGGGGTTCGCCCTTAGAGCGAGTAGTACATGTCGAATTCCACCGGGTGGGTCGCCATGCGGAAGCGCGTGACTTCCTGCATCTTCAACTCGATGTAAGCGTCGATGTAGGCATCGGTGAACACGCCGCCCTTGGTCAGGAACGCACGGTCCTTGTCGAGGTATTCCAGGGCCTGGTCGAGGCTGTGGCACACGGTCGGGATCAGCGCGTCTTCTTCCGGCGGCAGGTGGTACAGGTCCTTGCTGGCGGCTTCGCCCGGATGGATCTTGTTCTCCACGCCGTCGAGGCCGGCCATCAGCAGTGCGGCAAAGCCGAGGTACGGGTTCATCAGCGGATCGGGGAAGCGTGCTTCGACACGGCGGCCCTTCGGGTTGGCCACGAACGGGATGCGGATCGAGGCCGAACGGTTCTTGGCCGAGTAGGCCAGCTTCACCGGGGCTTCGAAGCCGGGCACCAGGCGCTTGTAGCTGTTGGTGCCGGGGTTCGTGATGGCGTTCAGGGCACGGGCGTGCTTGATGATGCCGCCGATGTAGTGCAGCGCGAAGTCCGACAGGCCTGCATAGCCGTCGCCGGCGAACAGGTTCTTGCCGTCCTTCCAGACCGACTGGTGCACGTGCATGCCGGAGCCGTTGTCGCCGACGATGGGCTTGGGCATGAAGGTGGCGGTCTTGCCGTAGGCGTGGGCCACGTTGTGGATCACGTACTTCTGCAGCTGGACCCAGTCGGCGCGCTGGACCAGCGTGCTGAACTTGGTGCCGAGTTCCATCTGGCCGGCGTTGGCCACTTCATGGTGATGCACTTCGACCGGGATGCCGAGCGATTCGAGCACCAGGCACATCTCGGAGCGCATGTCCTGAAAGCTGTCGACCGGGGGCACCGGGAAGTAGCCGCCCTTGACCGCCGGACGGTGGCCCGTGTTGCCGTGCTCGTATTCCTTGTCGGTGTTCCACGAGGCTTCTTCGGAGTCGATCTTGACGAAGCAGCCCGACATGTCGTTCTTCCAGCGGACGCCGTCGAAGACGAAGAATTCGGGTTCCGGACCGAAGTAGGCGGTGTCGCCGAGGCCCGATGCCTTCATGTACGCCTCGGCGCGCTTGGCGAGCGAACGCGGATCGCGCTCGTAGGCCTTGCCGTCGGCGGGATCGATCACGTCGCAGGTCAGGATCAGCGTCGTTTCTTCGAAGAAGGGGTCGATGTTGGCGGTGTTGGGGTCGGGCATGAGCTGCATGTCCGAAGCTTCGATTCCCTTCCAGCCAGCGATGGACGAGCCGTCGAACGCGTGGCCCGAGGTGAATTTGTCTTCATCGAAAGCCGAGACGGGCACGGTCACGTGCTGCTCTTTGCCGCGGGTGTCGGTGAAGCGGAAGTCGATGAACTTGACCTCGTTTTCCTTGACGAGCTTGAGTACATCGGCGACGGTCTTTGCCATCAGTTTCTCCTGAGTTGGATGGTGGTTAGGAATACAGGGACGAGGGATGCAGTTTCTGTGCCATTGTCGCCCGTTCGGAACTGGCTCCGGCGCGGGCGGCAAACCCCAAAAAAAGGCGTGGAATCACTGTTTTGGTGCATTCAAGAGGGCCGCACCAATTCCGGGCCAAGCCTCGCATCATAGGCGTGCAGGCCCTCGATCAGCTGCGCATAGGCGGCGTCGAGCCGGGCGGCATCCCCCTTGACACCGAGCTCGATGTGCCGGCCGTACTCGGGATGGTCGACGCTCGGGAGGCTGAACACCTTGATGCCCGGGTGCGCCGCTTCGATGGCCTCCATCAACGGTGTGAGCGTGGCTTCCATGGCACCGAAGACGATGACGGATTTTTCGGTGCCCTGCCCACTGGTGAACAGGTGCGCATAGCGGCTGTCGAGCACCGATTCAATCATCGGCCATGCCATGACCGGAAACCCGGGCACGAAATGGACGTGATCGACACTGAAGCCCGGAATCTTGTTGTACGGGTTGCGGATGATCGTCGCGCCCTTCGGGAACACACCCATGTTGAGGCGGTGGATGTTGTCGGGCCGGTCGGGCTCGTAGGCAATGCCCTGCTCGCGCGCCGTGTCCTGCATGCGCTCGCGGATCAGCAACTCGGCCTCGGGATGCAGTTCGAGTGGCAGGCGAAGCGCCTTGGCGGCGCACTGCCGCGTGTGGTCGTCGGGCGTGGCGCCGATGCCGCCGGTTGAAAAGACAATGTCCCCCGACGCAAAGGCCCGGCCCAGCGCCGCCGTGATGCGCGTGGGCTCGTCGCCCACGTATTCGGCCCAGCCGAGCTGCAGGCCGCGCGCGGCCAGCAGTTCGATGACCTTGGGCATGTGCTTGTCGGCACGCTTGCCCGAAAGAATTTCGTCGCCGACAACGATCAGGCCGAATGCGCGGGTCATGGGGATTTCCACTGAGAAAGAACGGCCTGGTCGGCCTCGAGGGCGGGTGTGCCTTCGGTTGCCGCGGCAGAGGCGCCACGCTGTGCACGCAACTGCGCCAGGGCATCGAGGCAGTAGTGGCCGAACCAGAGTGCGGAGAAAGCAAACACCAGCGTGTAGATCCAGATGGCGAGCGGCACCAGCACGAAGAAGGCGGCGGCAAACAAAAGGCCCGATGCCCAGACGATGCTGGGCGCGGCGCCCAGGTAGCCGCACAGCACGCCGATGCACAGGAGCGGCAGCCGGTGGGTTCGCAGGATGGTGGCCCGTTCTTCGGGGCTTGCATGTTCGGCCAGCGCATCGAAGCTCATCACGCGGTAGGTGAGCCAGCCCCAGATCAGCGGCGGGAGCACCAGCACCAGCGGCGGAATGAGCCACAGCGGCATCGAGACCACCAGCGCCACCAGCGCGAGCACGGTCACGGCGAGAGAGCGCGCCACGCTGCCGAAGAAAGAAGCGCCCTTCTTGCGTTCGAGCGCAGGAAAGCGGCGCAGCGCCACCAGGGCCGTGAGCGGGGGCGCCATGAGGCCGGCCACGATCAAGAGCGAGACGACGACGATGGCCGGCGTGGCGGCGACCACGACCACCAGCGGCGCGAGCACGGCTGTGGCGTCGCCCGAGAACAGGCGGCCGATCCAGCCCCAGAAGCTCGACAGCAAGGGCCAGGCATCGAGCGCCTCGCGCGTCCAGGCCACGGTGGCGTCCCAGAAGAAATAGCCGAATCCTGCGGCCAGCAACACCATCAGGCCCAGGGGCAGCAGCGACAGCACGATCACGCGCGGCAGCATGCAATAGGCGACCGCGCGCCAGAAAGAGTCGAGGAGCAGGCGCATTGGGTGCGAAGGATAACCGGCCCGGTGGTCGGCGGCGCTCAGCCGCGGCCAACCATCCGCTTCAGGCCGAGCCACTGCTGGGTCCAGAAGCCGCTGCCGTAGTCGCGCACCCTGCCATCGGCACCGGGCTCGACCTGGTCGCGGATGCCGGTCGGGTCGTAGCGCTCCTCGAAGTTGGCGGTCCGAAAGAGCATGTCCCACCACGGCAGCAGCACGCCGAAGTTGTGCCCGCCCAGTGTGTTTGCGCCGTGCGATTCATGGCCGAGGCCGATGCTGTGGTGCAGCCTGTGGAAACGCGGGCTGATCCACAGCCGCTCGCCGATGGCGCCGAAGCCGAGCTTCAGGTTGGCATGCTGGAGGCTTTCGCTGAGCTGCGTGAAGGCCACGAAGGCAATGAACTGGCCCGGTGCCACGCCGATCAGCTGCGCCACGATGACGATCAGGGTGTCGTGCACGATGTCGTCCAGCAGGTGGTTGCGATCGTCGCTCCACATGGTCATCTGGCGCTGCGAATGGTGCAGCGAATGCAGTCCCCACCACCAGTTGAACCGGTGCTGGCCGCGGTGGATCCAGTAGCCGACGAAGTCGAGCACCACGAGGTAGATCGCAAACGCGACCCACGGCACGTCGGTCACGCCGGGCCAAGCCTCGTCGAGATGGAAGGTGCCCCAGCCCGCAGTGCGCAGGCTCCCGATGGCCTCGTCGAACAAGGGCTCGAGCGTGAAGAACATCGCCAGGCGGAACAAGCCGAGGCGATGGATCAGCGTATAGAGAATGTCGATGCGGATGGCGCGGCGGTCGGTGACCGGCTCGACGGCGCGCCAGCGCTGCAGCGGACCGATGACCGCAAGCAGCACCACCACCTGGATCAGCCCGACCAGCAGCCAGCCGGTGGCATCGAAGGCGTCTTCGGTCCACCCGCCAAGGCCGACCGCATAGACCAGCGGCTGGATCACCATCTCGAAGAACCAGGCCTGAAGCGCGGAGAACGCGTCCGTCAACCAATCGATCACGGCAGATGCCTCAGGGGTGGGACGCGATCCAGGCGCGGTATTGCGGATGCTGGCGCAGGGTTTCGAAGCAGAAACCCTTGGCCTTGAGTCCGACGATCAGCGGCTCGAGGTTGGCCGGCGCCCATGGATCCTTGCGCGACCAGATGCCCAGGTGCGCAAGCAGGATGTCGCCGGGGCGGATGGTCTCCAGCGCCTGCGCCAGGAGCTTCTCGTTGCTGAATTTATCGCTCGGCAGTTCATCGCCCAGAAAGCCGGCCGGCGACCAGCCCACATGCTCGAAACCGCAGGCCTTGGCTGCCGCGAGCAGCCGCGGCGAAGTCTTGCCGCCCGGCGCGCGGTAGAGCGGCAGCGGCTTCTTGCCGGTGATGAGGGCCAGCCGCTCCGACGACTTGGCGATGTTGGCGCAGTACTCGGCGGCGCTCCAGGTGAACTCGCGGCCCGCGAGTGCGCCGGCCGAAGGCTTGATGCGGAAGCTCGGCTCGACGCCCTTGAGGTCGCCGCGCCAGTATGCGTGGTCGTAGGTGTGCGAGGCGAACTCGTTGCCTTCTGCCGCCCGGGCCTTCCACCACGGCGCCCACTGGCTGTCGAGGCTGTCGCCATCGGTCTGCGTGCGCTCGGCGGCCGCAAAGAAGGTGACGCGGACGTTCTGGCGCTTGAGCACATCGGCCACCAGCGGTGCGACGCCCATGTGGCCCGTGTCGAAGGTCAGGTAGACCGGTTTTTCGCAGGAGGCGCCTTGCGCCCAGGCGGCGGGCATGGCGGCGCATGCGACCGCAAGAACGATGCCGGACAGCCCGCGAAGCCGGCTGTGACCCGCCCCCTCAGATTCTTTTCGCATGGTCCAGCGTCCAGACGCCGTGCGGCGAACGCCCGACGTTGACCTGGCGCACGACCTTCTGGGTCGCCAGGTCGACCACGCTGAGCTTCTTGGCCCAGCGCGAGGTGACGTAGAGGGTCTTGCCGTCGGCCGACACGTCCATGCAGTCGGGCCCGCCGGGCACGGCATACGTTGCGCTCACCTTGAGCGTCGCCAGGTCGATCCGGCTGATGGTGTTGGCCACCCGATTGCTCACGAAGACGCTCTTGCCGTCGCCGGCCGAACGGAAGGCGTGCGCGCCCTTGCCGGTCGGGATCTTGCCGACCAGCTTGGGCTCGGCGCCCGCCACGTCGAACACCTGCACGCCGTCGCTGCCCGTGAGGCCGACGAGCAGGGTCTTGTCGCCGTGCACGCCGAAGATGTCAGCCGGCATGGGGCCCGTGGCCATGCGCCAGCGAACGGTCTGCGTGGCCAGGTCGACCGCAATGAGCTCGTCGCTGTCCTGCATGGTCACGTAGGCGATGGTGCTGGTGCCGTCGATCCAGATGTGGCTGGGCGTCTTGCCGGTGGCAATGCGCTTGGCAAGCTTCAGGTCCTTGCCATCCCAGCGGTAGACGTCGACGTGGTTGAGCCGGTTGCCGGCCGTGACGAACCACTTCATGTCGCGCGAGAACTGCAGCTGGTAGGGATCGATGATGCCGTAGACCACGCGCTGCACTTCGGCCGTGCGGGGGTTGAGGAAGGTCAGGGAATCGCCCGCCGAGTTGGCCACGATGACCGACTTTTCGTCCGGCGTCATGTAGATGTGGTGCGGCTCCTTGCCGGTGGCGATGCGTTGCTTCTCGGACCAGTCGGCCGGATTGATCACGCTGACGCTGGCATCCAGCGAGTTGAGCACGAAGATCGGCGGGGGTTCCGCAGGCGCTGCGCCGGCGGCTTGGGCCGCCCAGACCGTCAGGCAGGAAAAAAAGAAGGCCGCCAGGCGGCCGTTCGGTCGGGCAAGGAATCGCAAGGGAGAAGTTCCGGAAGAGTGCTGTCGATTATCAACGTCCGGACCTAACGGCTGGCTGACCGGCAGGTTAGCAATGGCCTATCCCGGTGTTTTTTCACGCAGCGCCGCAACCTGTTCGGCGCTGAGCCAACGCCACTGGCCGGGCGCAAGGTCCGGGGGCAGCACCAGTTGCCCGATGCGCGAGCGGTGCAGGCCTTCGACCCGATTGCCGACGGCCGCCAGCATGCGCTTGACCTGGTGGTATTTGCCTTCGGTGAGCGTGAGCCGCAGCTGCAGCGGGCTGTCCGACTCGCAGGCGGCCGCACGAACGGGCTTGGGATCGTCGTCGAGCACCACGCCGGCCAGCAGCCTGGCGACCTGGGCTTCGTCGATCGGATGCTTGGCCGTGACCTCGTACACCTTGGGCACATGGTGCTTGGGGGAGCCCATCTTGTGGATGAACTGGCCATCGTCGGTCAGCAGCAAGAGCCCGGTCGTGTCCTGGTCGAGCCGCCCAATGGCCTGCACGCCCTGCACTGCGCCCTTGTTGGGCCGCAGCCGCAGCGGAGAAGGCAGGAGCGTATAGATGCTCGGGTAGGTCGAGGGCTTCTGCGAGCACTCGGTACCGGCCGGCTTGTGCAGCATCAGGTAGGCCTTCTCGTGGTACGCCCACTCGGTGCCCTGGACCGTGAACAGCAGGCCTTCGGGATCGAGGTCGGCGAACGGATCGTCCGCGGTCTTGCCGGCGATGGCCACGTGGCCTTGCTGGATCAGGCCCGCGCACACGCGCCGCGTGCCAAAACCCTGGGAATAAAGAATGTCTTGAAGGTGCATGGAATGAAAAAGGCGGCCGCGCCGACAAGGCATGGCCGCCCGAGTGTGCAGGATCAGTACCCCGCGGCCAGGCCGGTGTTGCGTCGCGGGTCGTTCGCGCCGTAGAAACGGTTGGCGCCCACGGGCTTTCCGCCCAGCGACGGCGCACCGACGATGATCGCCGCCATGTGGTTGGCCGGCTGCGGCACGCCGAGGTTGTGGCCCATGTCGGTCAGCATCTTGCGGGTGTCGGGGCTCAGCGCAAAGGTTTCGACGTTGGTCACGTCGGGCAGCCATTGCTGGTGGAAGCGCGGCGCATCGACGGCTTCCTGCACGTTCATGCCGTAGTCGACCACGTTCAGGATGGTGTGCAGCACCGCCGTGATGATGCGGCTGCCGCCCGGCGTGCCGACCACGAACACCGGCTTGCCGTCCTTCGACACGATGGTCGGACTCATCGAGCTCAGCGGACGCTTGCCCGGGGCGATGGCGTTGGCTTCGCCCTGCACCAGGCCGTACATGTTCGGCACGCCGATCTTGGCGGTGAAGTCGTCCATTTCGTTGTTCAGCAACACGCCGGTCTTGTCGGCCGTGACCTTGGCGCCGAACCAGTCGTTGAGCGTGTAGGTCACCGCCACTGCATTGCCCCACTGGTCGGTGATGGAGTAGTGGGTCGTGTTGCTGCCTTCGTGCGGCGCGACACCGGGCTTGATGTCCTTGGAGACGCCGGCCTTCCTGGGATCGATGGCGGCGCGGATCTTCTCGGCGTAGCCCTTGTCGAGCAGGCGCTCGAGCGGGTTCTTCACGAAGTCGGGGTCGCCCAGGTAGCTGTTGCGGTCGACGTATGCGTGGCGCATGGCCTCGATCTGGTAGTGCACCGACTCGGCCGAGCGGAAGCCCAGGTCCTTGAGCGGATAGCCCTCGAGGATGTTGAGCATTTCGCAGATGATCACGCCGCCCGAGCTCGGCGGCGGCGCCGACACCACACGGTAGCCGCGGTAGTCGCATTCGACCGGCGCCAGCTCGCGCGTCTTGTATTGGTCCAGGTCGGCCTGCGTGATGATGCCCTTGCCGGCCTGGCTCGATGCCACGATGGCCTGCCCGACCCAGCCCTTGTAGAAGCCGTCGACCCCCTTGGCGCTGACGGCGCGCAGCGTCTTGGCGAGGTCTTTCTGCACCAGCTTCTGTCCGACCGCGAAGGGCTCGCCCTTGTTCAGGAAGATGGCGCCGGAGACGGGGTCTTTCTTGAAGTCGTTGGTGGCGGTGCGCAGCATGTCGATGTCGCCCTGCTCCAGCGCAAAGCCCTTGTCGGCCAGCTGGATCGACGGGGCGATCAGGTCGGCGCGCTTCATGGTGCCGTATTTCTCGCGCGCGTACTCCATGCCCGAGACGGAACCGGGCACGCCCACCGCCAGGTGTCCGTTGGTGCTCAGCCCCTTGATGACGTTGCCGTCCTTGTCGAGGTACATGTTGGCGGTCGCGGCCAGGGGCGCCTTCTCGCGGAAATCGAGAAAGGTCTTGCGGCCATCGGCCAGCTGCACGGTCATGAAGCCGCCGCCGCCGAGATTGCCCGCAGCCGGGTACACCACCGCCAGTGCGTAGCCCACGGCCACTGCCGCATCGACCGCGTTGCCGCCGCGCTTGAGCACGTCGACACCGACCTTCGTGGCCAGGTGCTGGGCGCTCACGACCATGCCGTGCTCGGCCGCGACCGGCGCCTGCGAGGCGGCGTTGGAAGCGCTTGCGCCCGCCAATGCGAGTGCGGCCGCTACCGCGGCGCGCAAGCTTGGAGTCCAGTTGAATTGCTGCATGGAGAAAGTCCCTCGTTGAGTTCGATGGTGGAAGGCGGAGGATGGTGTCAGGCAACGAGCAGGGCCTTGCGCCACAAGTCCTGCAAGCCGAGTGCCACTTGTTTGAGCGCGAATTGCTTCAACGCCGGAGCGTCGGCGAGCGGCTGGTCGCCGTGGACGAATCGCAGGCGCTCGGCACGCACCTCGTTGACGAGGTGGTCGGCCAGCGCATCATGGGAATGCGCGCCATCGAGCAGCGGCAACAGGCTGCGCTCGAGCGCGGTGAGTGCGACGGACTCGTGCCACTGGTTGCAGGCGCTGGCCGAATTCCCGGCGGACAACGCGATGCCCGGGGCGGTTCGCACCGACGGCAGCGCGACGGGCCACGCCGACACTTCGGCGGCGACGTGCACCGGTGTGCGGCGGATACGCACGGCGCCAAGGATCAGCAGCTCTTCGAGCATCGACATGACGAGCGGCTCGACCGTGGCGCGCGGCTCGCCAGTGGCGCCGGTCACCGCGGCAATCAGCGCTTCGGGCGACGCAGTGGCCGGATAGCGGTTATCGAGCGCCTGCGCCAGGGCCTTGTGCACCGGCAGGCGCAGCGTCACCGTGATGTTGCGCAGTGCCTTGCACGGCTGCTCGCGCGCATCGAGCGTCAGCGCGCCGCCGTCCGCGGGCGAGAACAGGCCGGCATATTCGAGACCGCGAACGCGCACCGGGTCGAGGCGAAAACGGATGTCGCCGCCACGGCCCTGCTTCACCAGCAAGGTCTGGCGAAAGATGCGATTGACCAGGAAGTCGAGGTACTGCTCCATCAGGACCTGGCTGCCGCCGCACTCGCGCAGCAGCGGCTCGCGAACCTTGTCGCCGTAGTTCTGCACGAACATGGACGAGGGTTCGGCGTCCCCGAGGTAGGCCAGTCCGCGTGCCTCGGCGCGGGCGGCAAACTCCTTGAAATAGCAAGGCGCATTGCAGGGCTCGAGGAACTCGTGCAGGAGGTAGTCGCTGCTGGAGCGGCGCACGATCGGCATGGTTTCGTCGAGCGTCTTCTTGAGGACGCTGTCCGGACGGGCCGATTGCTCGAGAAATTCGAGCATGCCGCGCGCATAGGACAATTTTTCTTCCGGCGTGTCGCGCGGCCCGCCGCGCAGGATCATCGCGTCGCGCACGATCTCCCTGGCCTTCCAGCCCGGGTAAACGTTGTAGCTGACATAGGCCACGCCGTCGGGCGCCAGGTTCTCGCAGCAGATGCGAAGGATCGCATCCTGCACCGGGCCCGGCACCCAGCTGTAGACGCCGTGGCAGACGATGTAGTCGAACTGGCCGAAGGATGCATCGACCTGCGCGAGGTCGAACACCCGCAGCGCCACGTTCGCCAGTGCGGCGCGCGAGATGGCTCCGGCGCCCTGCGCCACCTGGACCTTCGAGAGGTCGAGTCCCAGCGCGCTCGCCTGCGGATGCCGCGCCGCGAAAGGAATCAGGTTGCCACCGGACGCGCACCCGAGCTCCAGCACGCGCGCAGAGGCCGGCGGCGGCGCCTGCAAACCGAACAGGTAGGCGATGGCTTCCAGGTGCTCGACCGCGGTTTGCGGGAACGGGTGCGATTCATAGGGCACCGCGTCGTAGTAGCTCGTGAGCGTGGAAGTCAGCGAATCGGGCACGGCGTCCTTTGATGTCGGATCTGGGGCGATCGCAGCCGAAACCTTGCACGAAGGCAAGAGGTTGCGGCGCGGCAGCGCCCGGTGACTATAGCCGTGCGTCAGGGCAAAAAAAAGCCAACCTGTGCCAGGTTGGCTTTTTTGCGATGGATGGTGGAGCTGGGGGGATTTGAACCCCCAAGCGAACGGCTGCGAGGCCTTTATATATGCGGCTCTCCAGCATCGACCGGAAAAACGTGTGAGAAACGAGTGAATTCCAAGGCTCCCCGATGGCCTCGGGTGCCTGCCAGGCAGAGCCTGCGAAACCGGCTCTCTAGGATTGGCGCCCTCCTCGTCAATCACCCGTTCCGATGGCCGCCAAAGAAAAGCGCTTTCCGAGAGCAGCGTTCACCAGGAAGCTGATCCGGATCTGCGAGCGCCTCGACGCTTGCAGCACCCACGCCCTCTCCTTCCAACACTGGTTCTTCCTCAAGCCGGAGTCCGCCACATCCACCGCAACCAAGCTGTGGGTCGTCGGCTCCTACGCGAGAGGCGCGCTCCAGTGCGGCGATCTGGACCTCGTCATGGAGGTGCACACGGTGGGCGGCGAGCCCCCAGAACGAAAGCTGATGCGGGCCTTTCTGGGCGCAGCCCCTTTCGTGCGCTGCTACGCGTGGGACGCCCGAAAAGAACTCGTCCGGGATCGAGTTTCCGAATCCGAGACTCTTGTGGACCGGGCCGGGCTGCGACTGGAGGGCGGCCATTGATGCGATTGCGCCGGATCTGAGCGCCGGCCGAGCAAAGCGGCCGATCGACGCATTGCCGTTCCGCGTCGAGCAGCTCGACGCTCAGATCGAGCACCTCGAGGAACTGCTGAAGCTGAGGCGCAAAGGGCTCATCGAGTGGAACTTCGTGGCGTTCGATCGGAAAGCGCTCTCGCCGATGCTTCCATGGGCTTTCAAGCATTCCGAGGAGTACGTAGCCAGAGCCATCGAACTGGAGATGGCAGGCAAAAAGACTCTCCAGCTCCTGCCGGCGCTCACGCGCACGATGCGGAAGATCGAGCCGCATGGTGTCTGGCACTCCGACTACGGCCGCCTCAGGAACCTTTGGTGCGGCGGGACGTTGCTGCGACTCGGACGCCCACACGTCAGCACGCACTGCTTGGACGACGAGCCCCGACTTTGGCAGCTCGGGATCGCCCCTCACCTCTCAGCGCGCGGGCCCAATGGCGTCTGGCTTATCCGCCGCGGCCGCAAGCATCCCGACACCTTGGCCCTGGATATGGCGAACTTCAGAGCGTTCTACCTGGTCGAGGACGGCGCCCCTTTCGTCATCACATGGGTTGGCCACGATGGAGACTATGACGACACTACAGTGCTTGACCTCTTCGCCACGCGTGAGGAAGCGCTGCAGGACCTCGAAGATTGGCAAGACGACGTTGAGCCGAGCGACCGAGCAAACTTCGAGGTCGCTGAGGTCAGCGGGAGCGCCCTGCTGCGGCTCACGGGTTTGTGCGACGTCCTGCGGGCTGGTGAAATCGAACTGGCGATGACGTACCGAGGAAGGGAATTCGCCGGCCTGGAGCAATCATCGACTCTCGCCGAGATAGTCACGGCGTTGGAAGCGTTAGCATGCGCCGGCGCTCCCGCTTCAAAGATTCAAGCCGCGGGCAACACACCCCAATGAAACAGATCCGTCTCTGCTGGCGCCCTGACGTCGTAGGTCACGAGTACCCGCCGAGCCTCTGCGCGGGCGAATGGATGGAGGCGGACTTTGATGCCCGACGGCACATGAGGCGCGTTCTGAAGTTGGCGCTTGAGGCGGGCGGACCGGGATCACATTGGGTCGAGAAGAGGGAAGCTCCCGCGCCCTTGGTGATCAATCAAGACCGCCTGCCGTGAGGTCGAGCCATAGAAGGTCGTTACCTGCGCGATAGCTTAGAAGAGCCTAGCCAGACGGCTCGAGTCTCACCGCAACCTTGAGCCTTGGTCGACAGGTAGACGTGGGCCGCCTGCGCATGTAACGATCAGGGGTCTGTAACTTCGCTGACGAGTCTTAGCTCTGGAAGGGGGAGACAAGCGATTCACTTATAAGTTAACATGCATGACGATCTTCTTCAAGAGGCTCAAGGTCGGACATCCCGAACCGCTTTCCATGCCGCCAGACGCGGCCAACTCGTGGAAGACCTATACCGTTTTGGAGAGTCGGCAACCTCAATCTTGCATGACGCGCGCAGACATTGCAGCTCTCAATTCCAATGACCGTCAGGACGCTCGAACCTCTTTTATTGCGTTGGTGAATCGAGCACAAACAGGCGAGCCGCTAACAGCCCTGTATGACAAAACAAGATGTCACGAGGCCTTTACCTTTAAGCCCTTTGGAAACAGTCCGAATACCGTAAAGGTGTGGCGAATATGGGGAGCAGGCGCTATACGGATGTATTTTATTTATCACAATAAAAATATTATTTTGCTCCGCACTATGGCCAAACGAACTCAAAAACTCAGCAAAGGCGATATAGGCGAAATAGGAACCATCGCCAAATCGGTACTAAATGCATTTCAGAGTCTGAGTTTACGGATCGTATAGTATGAACAATTCCAGATCCGCCCTCGTTTCGAACGCTAGCATCGATACGGAAGAAGATATGTTTGCAGATCTTCCTCCACTCGATCCATTCGTCGTAAAAAAAGACCAGATCGCAGCTCACTTAGCGGCGCTCCTGTCCCATTCTGGGAAAACCCGCACCGAAGTTGCAGAAGCACTTGGCTGGAAGAAAAGCAGAGTTACTAGCGTTCTTTCTGGGAAGAGTAATCTCACCGTTAGGACTATCTGGGATTTTTGTTCCTCATTATCATTTGATTTTGATGTGGTTTTCCGCAGCGCTTGGCAACCAGTTGCTTCGCAGCCTTGGCAGCAACACTCCAAGGCCGAAGCTTCTCTTTTGTCCGCGATAACCGCCGGGTTCCCAGTCGTTTCCTTTGAGGAACATACGCCCGAAAAGATTGCCGCCGACGTAAAAAGTGGTACTAACTATGATACTTACATGACCATCTCGTTCAGTGCCGATGCAAATAGAACCTCGGACGAGATTGCCAATCGCTCTCTTCTTCTTGATCTCGTACCGCATAACATTTCGGCGTCTGATTATTATTTTTTGGACAAGATTAAGCCTGAACTTGACATAGTCCCACCTAACAGATAGCGCACTTAATATGACTGATGAGAACACCGCAGAGAAAGCAAAATTCGTTTTAGTGCCGGGTTCGGCAGAAAATGCACCGGTTTATTTTTTTGACGGCGTTGCTGGAATAGCGCTCGGTCCTTCAGTTTGTCGCATGCAGTTTCACCAAGTCGTAGCGCCCAGTTCTGCGGAGAAGGCAGAGGTGCGCAAAGTTATCGTCAATGCTGTGATTCCGACAGCAGCTCTTGTTGAACTGTGCGTCAACACGCTCGCAGCGATCTCGAACAATGCGCCTGCCCTCAAGAACGTAATGGATTTGCAATCCGAACAGATGTTCAGCTCCCTTCCTAAATCCACGAAACCGAAAGACGGAAGCCGCGCTTCCAAAAAATAAGGGCGTCGAGCTGGCGAGCTTTCGGACTGAAAGCGCATGAGGCCAGCCGTGCTGGCAATCCGACCTCCGCACGCTGCGCATTCCTGTGCAGCCGGCTGAGTTACGCCTCGCTCAACGCTTGAACCGCTCAGCCGGTATCGCGCCCTTCCGCTTCACCTTCACCCAGTCCCTTGAGCGGACGCCAGGCAGATAGACGCTGTCGGCTCTCTTCGCCACGAGCCCTTCCAGCTTCAGCGGGATCACGGCGTCTTTGAACAGCTGGGCGGCGCCGCTCTCGAAATGGCCGACGTACATGAGAGAGGGTCGTGGATGCTTGAGGATCTTCGCCAGCGCGGCCTTGCGCTTGAGCAGCGGCTGCTGGGTGATGTCCACGCCGCGGTGCACCAGCAGATCGAAGATGCAGTAGACGACCGTGGGGGCCCCGGGATACCGGCCGCGCCGGCGTGCCCGGTCTTGCAGCTGGTTGAAGTCACTTCGGCCGATCTCGTCGAGCACACAGACCTCCCCGTCCACCACGCAGTGCCCGTTCCTCAATTTGGTCAGATCGTGCGTGACCTCAGGGAACCAAGTCGTGGCGTCGATGCCGTTGCGGGTGCGCAGCTGCACCGAGCCGTCGAACTCGGCCAGCACACGGTAGCCGTCCATTTTCAGCTCGTAGATCCAGCCGGGCTGATCCAGGTCGAACGGCCTCTCGTCGAGCAACATGGGCTGAAGTTCGTCTAACTTGACCATGCAGGCACGCTGCACCGGAGCGAAGTCTTCTCATGTAAGTCGAAATCGCTACTTAGACCGACAAGCGTGGGCTTGAACTACCCCGCGACAACGCCGCAGGAGGCGCGGCAACCAATCGTTGCAATTGCAGCATTTCGTTCTGCTTTTTAACGAGTTGTTGGTTACCCACCTGCGCTTCCATGCGCCCTCGGGTTGCGCCAAGATCAGCGCACCTGCCCCAAAAAGACAGCGAATGTTTTCTCGATGGCGATGCACATCGTGCACCGGATCGACCCGTCCTCGGGAAGACCTTTCAGAGCCTCCAGAGCCCAAAGCTTGGAGGCTTTGTTGGTTCAGATCGGCAGATGCAAAGAACACCAAGAATTTGTCCCGGAGGATCAAATGCCACTCTCGTTCCTGTCCCGGCTGCAAAGGGTGCAGTTGCCTGTCAGCGTGACGGACCCAGAAGAGATCCGAAAAGTGACAGTGCTGATTGCTACCGGCTTGATCGAGGCCGAGTTCAACGTCGTTAGGTCGCACGAGGTGCGCGACGCAAACCCGGTGCCTACGGTAACTCGCATCACGGAAGATGGCCTGGCCGAGCTTGCAACGGCCGACGCGTCACGCTCGTTCGCCCGGCCTTTAATTCGATTTTCGGGCGGCTTGCGTTTGATGTGATCTTCACGTCAAACTCCACCTCATGTGGAAACCTCACAAGCACATCGGTGCAGGAAGTCCCTTGTCTAGCGCAGACGCGTGGCGGCACGAATTCATTAATGAGCTGTACCACCGCTGCAATGGTGCGGTCAATCGCGAATGGCTGGAGCAACTCTTTGCGGCGCTCTACCCGCTGAATGGCGACCGGGATCCACGCCAAGCTGCGCGAAGTAGCCTTCATTGCGCTCGGCTTCAATTTTCCAAGCGGCTACGACGAGCACTAGCCGCAAAGGCACACTGCTGCTTGAGACCTTCTGCTGGTCTGCCGCGCAAGCAGAGACGCACGTAGATGTGAGCAATCTTTCTCATGCAGAGCCCTTGGACTCCGACTCCGAACACTCAGAAGCAGCGCGTGAGCCGCGCACGACTGTGGAACTGGCAACAAAGGCCAAGACACTCAAGGCCGAGGTGAAACTGTTGGCGGAAGAGACGTTGATCCTGCGTGCTCAGGCCCGAACAATCCGCGCCGAATTGGCTACAGCGCTCTCGTCGCCGTCCGGCGGCTTGACCAGATCGCGGATTCCTCGAAGCTGTAGGAAGGTCGATTCCCACACCAACGGTGGCATGTAGGCGGCAGTCAGCGCCGAAGGGGGCAGAAGAATCGAAAGAACTCTCAACGAAGAGAACTGCCGTGCTGCCCATCGACTATCTCCACGAAATAGAACACGCGACCTTCCCGCTGGAAGAGTCGGACCCGGCCCGGGTCAAGTGCGTCGAGATGCTGCGCGCGGTTAACTATGTGGACGCGAGCATCACAACCCCCTCCGATCGGCAGCCGCGGGCCAGCGTGAAACGAATCACCTGGGTCGGACGTACAGCGCTAGAGAACCACCGAGGGTAGAGCGCTTGAATGCTATGGTTGTGAACTTCGGAGACGGTTGAGCTGCGCTCGCCCCTGTGGTGTGATGCGAAGGATCACGCCGCCGTCAGTGGAGCTCTCGGGACCCGGCAGGTTCGCTTCAATGAGCTCGGCGGCGGCCAACACCGCCGCGCACTGGATGTCCGCCTCGTCGCGAATCGCCAGGGGGAAAGAGGCGTCCTCAATGCGACGCAAAAAATTCATTGGCATCGTTTCTCCTGGGTTCCCAGCCCAAGGAACCTTCCCGGGGCGGCCAATCTCTCCGCCGAACATGCCTGGCTTTAACGGATTTTGCTAGTCCTGCTAGGGGCCGTGAATCTCGGTGGATGGGCGTCAATTTCCGCAGCCTCCTCATGTGAGCAAAGTCTCAACTCGGGCGCACGACCCACGGCGACATAATTGGTAGAGATCGCCTTGAGGACGGCCAGCACCATGGCGTCGTCATTGCCGACCGGAACCCCGTTGATCTGGTCGCAGATCCGTTTTGCCTGCTTGTATTGAAGCTCTGTGATTTTCGCGGCGTACGCGACCCGTCGAGTGGCCCATTCGGACACTTCGACCGGAGAATCGTCACTCATCTGCTTGCCTTCGCGAGGTCCCTCGCGGCACATAGGCCAGCCTGAAGTGCCGCCATTCGGCGAATCGTTCCTGGCCCCACTACCTCCGGCGTGTTCCCCGTTGCCGCTGTTGATGGTGTCGCTTCCGGCCATGCCGGCGAAAAGGTCGCTTCCATTGGAGTTGGTCATTTGCTTCCTTGGTGAACGCCGAAGCCCGGCGCGTGTCGTCTCGACGCCTCATTGGATCGCGCCGAAGGCAAAAGCACATGGAAGAAATGTCCTTTCCTGCTCGCTCGATAAGTACCGCAACGGCAGTGAAGAACTGGGACGTTTGTCCTGGAAGTCTGACTGGTAAGCGGTACTACCAAATGTGTACAACTTTGCTCGGGGTTGACCCCGGATACGCGAAGCTCAGAGGGAAAGTTCTCCACCATTGCGGTGGATAAGACGGTGGAAAAGCCTGTGCTCATCACCGGAGAACGTTGCCACGGCTGAGTCGTGGTGCGATGCCCGGAAAAGCAGCATCTCAGGCCGGCCGACCCATTTTCCTTTTTCGACGGAGTACCTCGTAGCGCTACCCGGAAAGTGTTGAGGTAGAAGCACTGCGCTGTAGCGGACAGGGAAGGCGGTGGCGCGCTACTAGGCCGGGATGGGACGGGCGTCGAACACCTCGACCGGGGTGAGGTTCAGGAGCGTCTTTGCCTGTTCGACAGTGCCGGCCAGCCAAGCGTCGAACTCGTGCGCTTCGAGCGGGATCACCGACCGCTTGTCCTGCTTGTCGGGCGCCAGCTTCGGATCGGGCTTGTGCATGCGGCTCATCAGTGGGTGCGCATCAGCGTTGATCGTGAGCATCGTGTAGCTCTCGTGGATCTCGCCCGTGGCCTTGTCGGTCCATGTGTTCCACAGCCCCGCGAGGCCCCAGGGCGCCCCGTCCGCGCGCCTGAACTGCCACCAGACGTTCATTCCCGTTTCCCAGTTCGGCTCGTCGAATGCCGCGGCCGGAATGATGCAGCGCTGTCCCCGCTTCCATGGGTCCTTGTAGCTGACCTTCACCTCGAGCTCTTCGCTGCGCGCGTTGTTGGTCGGGTACTTCAGCTTCGGCTGTTTGGCGAACCACGGGATGAGGCCCCACTGCCCCGTGACCAGTTCCCGTTCATAGCCCGTCACGTCCTTGGCCCGGCGGATGAACGGCCCCTGCGTGCGGGGGTAGACCGCCTTCACCCAGCCCGGCGGGCTGTTCTGGCGGACATGCCAGAAGCTTTCGATCTCGTACTCATCCGGGGAGATGTAGCGGTTGCACATGGCCAGATTCTGTGTCCTGGGCGCGCCCTGTCACTCGGTGATTGGCCGCAGCCACTCGACGGCCGCTGCCTCGGGCGGCATCGATCGCAGCCGTTCGTCGCGCCACAGATCCCGTGCGACATCCTCCAGTTCGAGGGGGTCAACGGTATGCCACTGCTGCTGCAGCCGGTGCGCGCAGGCGGCGATCCAGAGGTTGGAAGGAACGCTTTCCATGCGTTCATTTTAAGAAAACTACTGTATATTTGTACAGCACCAAAGTGTTACCCGCCGACCCCCGAAGACCCCATGCCCGAGCCTCCCATCGAAGAAGAAATCGCCCAGATGGCACGACGCGCAGGAGAACTTGCCGACGGCGAAGCTCTGCGCCCGACGCTGCTGGATTTCGCCGATCTGGTGTCGGGCCGTTGCGCCAGGACCGGCGACCTGTACGGCGACTGGGACCGGAACGCGGGCGACCATATCCGTGCGGTGATGCACGGGATCCCGGGCCTGCTGCCCAAGGCGCCCAAGAATGACAGTGAGCCGGTATGAGAGTCAGGATGCGTCCGCGATACCGCGGCGGCACCTTGCTGAGCAAGCGGGAGTTCGTCGACCAGCCGTGGCTGTCCGGGATGTTGACGCTGCGGCCGGTGGAAGGACGAATGCAACTCGGCTTGTGGAACTCGGGACCCGGTGACGTCGCGCCGCCGCTGGGCGTGCTCTGGCGGCCCGAAGTAGTCGCCTGCGCACTCGACACCATCAGCTTCGCCGGGACTGAACAAGTAGGCGGGCGGTGGTGCTACCAAGTCTGGTACTGCGAGGCCTATGGCCTGCCCTCTCCCCTCTCGCGGGAACTGATGGAAGCAGCCGCGAAAATGAACCATGAGTCAAACTGAATTTTTCTCCGAGCCCCCCACCATTCTCCGCATGCCGTCTTGGCTCGGGAGCCACGTACACGAAGAACGCGAGTTGCCCCTGGCGCCCGGTGACTACAAGGTGACGCCGGGAGACCGATGGACCGTCATTTCGCTGAAGACCAATGAGGTCGTGTATGACGGAATCGGTCCCGTGGAGCTACTGCGCGAGCGCTCTACCGTCAAAATCCAGACGAGACAACCCGATAGCTTTCTTTTGCCAATGCGCTGACTACAGGCGCGCGAGGAAGACGCTACAGAGAAACAATTTTTCTCGCAGAAGCCAACGCAGTCCGCGCTTCGTAGGCGTTGACCGTTCGACTGAGCTTGTAGTCGGCCACAACCCGATCAGCGTGAAGATTCCTTAGAGCCAAGCCGCGCTTCTTGGAGCTTTCCTGCAAGTCTTTGCTAAGACTTTGGTCGGGATTCAGCAATCTGAAAGCAAGCTCCACGTGCGTGCCGCGTTCAAGGAATTTAGGTGGGAGATGACCTTGGGCGGGAAGCGAAGAATGCCACTCTAGGCAGTCGTGAAACGCCGCGTAATAGGACCTTGCTACGGCTGCGCGCACGAATGCTTCAATGCCTTTTGTCGCTTTGGTCATCTCCGAAGCACAATCGAGAATGTCTTGCGAAACGATGGGCATTTCAAGCCTCGACCGATTCAGCAGCGCCGACGAAAGCAACGGAGAGCGGCACAGCTTCAAGCCCTAGCTCAACGATGCGTTTCGAAACGTCGGCCGTAAGCGCCGCCGCATCTTCCGGAGAAACATCAATCAAATATCGAATCGCCAAGAGTTCCATTTCCTCATCGAAATGATAGCGGGGCGACTCATTCAGCCAGAACAATCTTTGCTCACGCATCACAGCCCCGGCAACATCTAGAACTTGCGAGTATTGCTCATCTCCAAAACCGGAGGACGATGCGGCTCGCACCATAGCCTGTATGTCTCCGATGTCTTCGACCGCAGTGAGATCCAGTTCTGCCTTTCGCGCCTGCTCTAAGAGTTCTCCAACAAATTGAAATGCACCGGTTGATACAGCCGAAGGCAATCCAATCGTGATGTTACTTTTCTGAATGGAAACCACCATTTTGCAGAACGCAGCAGCCTTGGACGGATAGCCTAGATTTAGATAGGCGGGTATCGAACAAGCGGCAATTTCGTCTTCGGTCGCTCCATGAGTCCGAGCGCGTTCGTACATCGCGTTCGTCGTCTTCAGGTCTCCAGTCAGGTGATACACCGAGGCCATCGTAAAAAAGGCCTCTTTCCGTCCAGCAGGCATCGCGTTTGCCAACTCGTCTAACCATCCGACGACTCTGGGGTCCGATGGCTCCAGATAGCGAGGTACGTCTTGCAGCAGCAGGCGACTGACCTCCTTGTCGATCCGAGATGTAACTTTCGCTGGAACTGGGGCAATCATCGGCGGATTGTGGACCATTCCGGATGTTGGTCATGCTTCTAGCTTATTCCACGACCTGCGAGCTATCGGGGCCAGGCATCGATTAGCCCTCCCCGCTTCGCTTTCTCACATCCGTATGCACCAATCCACAGCGTGGTCCACGCTTCCAGCTCTCTCTGGGGCGCTGGCTCTGCTAGGTCATCGGGCGCTGGACACGGGCTCGTGAACGCTACAGGCGCCGGGTCGATCTTCGCGGGCGCACGCTGCTGCGCCGTTGAGCAGGCGCACAACGCGAGGGGCAACAAGGCAGCCAGTGCCAGACGATGGAACATCGCGAATCTCCTTGACGGTTTTGGTGATGAAGCGGTCCCGGTAGACCGTCTGCGCCGCGTGCTTTTCTTCAGCCACGCGCGCGCGGCCTCGATTCGATTCGCGTTGCAGCTCCGCCCGGGCTTGGTATTCGGCTTGCGAGCGGTCGTAGCCGGCCCGGTCGGCGGTGTGCCAGAGCTTCCAGAAGCCAGCGATCAGCGCTAGCACGACCAGCCCGACGGCCACGAGTTTTGCAGTCAGGCTCATATCGTCCTCCTGCCAGAGCAAAGCCGGCACTGAACGCGCGAGGGGATGCCCAGGAACACGCGGTTGCAGTCGCCGCAAACATTCCAGGTGGTGCGCTGGTCGAAGTCCTCGGGCCAGTCGCGCGGCTGGGCTGCGGCCTGGCGTTCGGCGAGGTCGGAGGTCACTTCGAGCCCCAGTGCAGGCACAGCTCTTCGCCAGTGCCGCGGCGATCGACGAGACCGTTCAGCGTCACGAGTTCGCCTTTCACCCTGCCCTTCACCCAGCGCGAGAGTTCGTCGCATCCGCCCTCGATGTCGCCGGCATTGAACTTCGCGCGCAAGGTGGAACCGAGCGTGGCGGGATTGGCGCCCAAGTTGTAGAACCAGTCGATCAGCGCGGCCTGCTGCCACTTGTTCAGCTGGTCGTAGCTGGTGATGTAGCGGCGTGCGGCGGCCTCAGCGATGGCGAGGTGCTTTTCCTCGAGCGCCCGGCATTCGGCCGCGGTGTAGCGCCTGGTCGGGATGACCTCGGGACCGGTCACGCCACGGCAGACCGTCCACACGCCGCCCGTGTCTTTGTATGGCACCGAGAGCACCACGCCGCTCGGCTGCCGCACTGTCGGGCCCTCGCCTTCGTACCAGGCCTGCAGCACACCAGCGATGGCCAACGTTCCCGCGCCGCCGGCCGCGAGCAGGCGGTTGCGAAGGGTCGGGTTCATTTGATGCTCGGCGGCACCGCAGTGCCCGCTTTGTAGGCTGTGTACAGGCTCACCACGGCAGCGATCGCACCAGCGATGTAGCCCAACGGCCGCGCGAACTTGCCGATCCAATTGAGCACCTTGAAAGCGCCCTTCAGATTCTCGAAGGCTTCGACCAGCTCGGAGGTGTTGGTCTCGATGCGCTTCGTCGCTGCGGTGTTGTCGGCGAGCTCGCTCTTGAAGGTGCCGAAGCCGTTCTCCAGGTTGCCGACGCGATCGTTGAGCTCTCCCCAGTCGGTGGTGGTGGGGTCGTTCGTCACGATGTCTCGGAGGTTGCGATTCATAGGGCTCCAGGCAAAGAAAAACCCGCCGAAGCGGGTTGGGTTGGGTTGGGCAAGCGTCCAGCACTAGTTCCAAGCGGTGAAGCCGCCCACTGGATAGGCCAATGTTCCAGTGTTCAAGTCGCCCAGCGCACCAGTGCCGCTTGCAGCACCGATCATTGGGAAGTAGGTTCCGGACGAGACGGTGAACGCTGTGCCGACCAAGACTCCGTTCTTGTAGAAAACGAGGGCGAGAGTTGCAAAATCTATCGTGACACCCAGCACGTCGCCGCTCGCGAGACTGGTCCCGAACGCGGTTGGGGAGCCGTTGTTGTATTTGTTTCCATTCCCTGCGTGGTAACCGTAGCCGTTCACGTCAGACCCGGGGTAGCTGGTAAGTCCTGCCCCGATCTTTCCCACGCCGATGAGCCAGGAGCCGCCTGTCTGCCTTGCCGTGACTTCGAATTGCCACTTGCCCGACGCTTTGCTGACTGTTGCTCGCGCCGAGCCAGCAGAACCATTCCCCGAGGCGCGCAGATTTGCCAGCGAAAGCGTGATGTTCGCTGACTTGTCAGATGGGTTCCATGTGGTCGCCACACCACCAGTTAGCGCCTGTGCAAGGCTCATGGCCTTGAACGGCGTCATGCTTCCTGCCCCACAGCCACGACATCCCATTTCGTATCGTCGTTGTTGAAGACCATTGCGAGATAGGTGGTCTTGCTGATCACCGTCGTGGTCGGGAGGGTGACGCCAATGGCGCGGTATTGCGTCCCATAGGCGATGCTGCGTGCAGTGCCGTTGTCCTTGATGCGGATCACGATGCCGAGCCCGTCAATTGCTGTGCCGGTGGGGTTCGCCAGCGTCAGCCCAGCCGCCTGCGCCGTGATCTTCACCATGTCGTTGGAGAAGGTCGGCGTGACCGTGGCCGAAGAAGCGACCGACTGGATTGATGGCGAACGCACCTGCTTCAGATCCAGTGCGGCCTGAAGGTCCGTCTGACTCGACAGCGTTCCGGTGATGCTCCCCCATGCTGCGCCGCCACCAGCTGACAATTGAACGAAGGCGATCGACGTGCTGCCGATTGTGATTGGCGCGTTCGTCGAGCACGTCCACTGGGTATCGGCGAGCGTCGTCCCCTCGCTGACGAAGACGGTCGCGTTGACCATCTCCGCACCGGTGTCGCTGTCGGTGGCGCGCGTCGGAGCTCCCGATGCGTTGACCGTATAGATGCCGTTCTCGGTCGTCGACACCTGGTTCTTGATCAGAACCCGGTCACCCGTTGCGAGCGTGACGCCATCGATCGCATCCCCGTTCTCGAAGGATGAGGCCAGAGTGCCGGCCACCGTCGTCGCAGCGCGGACAGCCTTCTTCCAGCTCAAGCCCTGGAGCAGCCCATCGACATAGGCAGTGGTCGCCAAGTCAGAAAGCAGCGTGCCACCGTCTTGAATCAACTTGCCGGTCACGCCGTTGAAGGTCGCCACCCGTCCATTCACGGCACTGGCGGGACCGACGACATCTCCCACCCCAGCACCGCCCACGCCCGGGCTGAACTCGCGCCAGTCGGTCCACGAGGTGATGGTCGAGGCCCCCACCACCGCAACGCCCATGCGTTTGTAGTTGGTGGTGTCGTTCCAGTTCGTGGTGCCCGTGGCAGAACTCACGACGCCGGTAGCCCTTGCGGCCACCACATAGCGCGTGGTGCTGGCCGTCAGCAAGTGCGTGCCGTCGGCGTAGGAGACGCCGTCGATGATGCCGCCGTAGTAGCCCAGCGTCAGGCCCGTGGTGGCCGAGTCCTTGATGCCAAACGAGGCCGCGGGCGAGACAGCCTTGAAGTTCTCGTTGACCCGAAGGTTCCAGTTCGCCGCCGCGTTGATTGTCTGTAGTGTGGTCATATGGTTGCCTGAAGTTCATGGCCGCGGCCGATGGAATCGCCGAGCTGGCTCACACGCACGTAGAGCGCGCCGGAAGGTGTCGCGCCGGCCGAGGTGATCTGCGCGGCGGTGACGGTCGCCGTCGTGGTGAGCGCCGATCCGATGAGCGTCGTGAATCCGCTCGAGGTGTAGAAGTCCCACGCCCAGGCTTCCGTCGCCTCGCCGAGAGGAAGCGCCCCGGTGCTGTTGTTCATGGCCAGGCGCGATCGCCGATCTACGCTGAGGTCATTCGTATTGCTGCGGCGCAGGTTGACCGGGCTGAGCGGCATCAAGCCTTCGCCGGTATTCGTGTAGGTCTGAGAGGCCACTGAATCGCGGCTGCGGCCCTTGGACACTGCGCGGTAGTTCTGCGCTTGCCCGATGTCTCCGGCGCCCGTCGAGGGACGAAGCATCCCGGCGATGCGCAGCAGCACGAACACATCCCCTTCTTCGTGCAAAGCAGCATTCGCTTCGGTTCCGAACTGCCCGCGAAGATGCCGCGAGAGGATGTAGCGTCCGCCCCCGAGCGAATCGCCCACCGCAGATGCGCCAATTTCCCACCGGCCCGGAACGCCGTAGGCCCAGAACTCGGCGCCGTTGGCCAGCAGCACGTCGCGAGTCACGCTCTCGAAGTCGTTGTTCCCGATGCTGACTGTGAAGATGTTCGACTCATCGACAAATCCGCTCGACGCGTTGCCCAGTACCGTTTCCGCAAAACCGATTGGCGCATCGGTCGATACAGTGCCGCGGCTCACAAGGCTTGTGTCGTCGTAGCCGACCAGCAACTCAGCGCCCGTCCAGCCGTCGGCGTAGTTGTCGAGGGCCGCGTAGATGCCAGCGTTGTTGTCCTCGTCGCGCAGGATGGGGATGTCGAGCAATTGCAGGCGCGTCGGGGACGCGAGAGGGGCAACCTCCTGCTGAACGTACCCTGTCGCACCCACGGCGGTCTGGGTGTAGAGCTCGGCGTCTCCTGGCTCCACGTTGAATTCGCACAACGCGCCGGTATCCGTCATGCTGGTGATCCGCCAGAGCCGGAAGGTGCCGCGGGGGTATTCGACCGTCACGCCATCCCCGGGCGACAGGAAGGCGAACTTGCGCGACGTCTTGAAGCTGCGGGTGTTCTGCGCTCGCCATTTCGCGAACAGGATCATCGAGGCCACTTGCTTGGCGTGGTCCGAAGTTGTCGCCATCGGAAGCTCGATGATCATGTCTTCCGTCGCTTCCGTAATCTGCCGGACTTCCTTCTCGCTCGCGGTCTGGTAGTCGAAGGTCGGCTCGATGTAGCTGACCGACACGCTGCGCGGCATGTCGATCTCCTGCGCGCGGTTGAGCGGCATTGCGTCTGCGGGTTCTGCGCCGTCTTCCGCTTGGCCGAGCTCGTCATAGGTGACGGTCGCCTCCGAAACGATGTCCTCGTACTTCTTGAACTTGATCAGCCCGTCTTCGTCAACGATGTAGATCGCGAAGGCGGTCAGCAGAGGGTCGATGTTCGACCTGGCACTCGCTGGGTTCTGCAGCTTGTAGCCGTGCAGCGTGTCCGTGTCGGGAATCCCGCTCACGTCGTAGCGCGACTCGCCGGCGCGATCGCATTGGTCGGCAATGATGTCGGACACCTTGACATCCGCAACCGTCAGTGGGCGCAGGAACCCCACCGAATACTCGCCATTGACGGTGGGCCCAACGACGACGACATCATCACTGGCGTAGAAGGCGCGCTGGAAATGGCCGAAGTTGTCCAAGCCGACAGGGACTTGTTCGGCGATGAGGCTCCACGCCATCGTCGTGGTGTCGATCTTGTAGACATCCAGGCCGGAAGAACCGGCCGGAAAGATCAGCGCATAGAGTCCCGATGCACTTGCGTACAGCCCTGATTTCTGGATGTTTGCCGAGCCGACCGGACCGGCGCCTGCCACTTCGGCATGTACCTCCGTGCCATCAACCGCGCTGCGGCTGGCGATCTTCCATTGGTTCGACTCGGCCTTGAGTACATAGAGCACATCGTCATAGAAGGCGATGCCGGCTGTAACGCCTGAGATCGGGTCGCAGGACAGCACCTCGCCATTCTCAAAAATGAGCGGCGGGCACTCGGCCGGCGTGACGTCAGCGTCCTGAAATGCGATGGCATAGTTGCCAGTGGTCGGGTCGCAAGCCGCGCGCATGAACTCGACATGGTTGCCAGACATTCCCGGCAAGAAATCGGAGGAGGTCTCGGGCGAGTAAAGACCGACCCTCACCATCGTCTCCAAATTCAGCAGGTTGACGAAGCCGGAACCAGCCCCCGAGAGATAGACGGCAATCGGCTCTTCGGCTCCGATCGCGGGCATCGGGTAGTAGGTGAGATCGGTGCCTGTGAAGCGCAGCTGGTTGGTGATGCGCTGTTCGCCGGTGGATGCGCCGTAGCTCACGAACAACGTGATGACGCCTCCGTTCGTGAACTGACCGATGTTCCAGACCGAGCCATCGGACTTGGCCAAGCCGGTGATGACGTTGTACGAAGGGCTGCTGAAATCGACGATGACTTGCCCGGTCGGAGCCGTCGAAGCGTTGGTTGACAGCACGAACGAGAACTGAGGCACGCGCCCACCGGGGCACTCAATCGCATTCATGCGAATACGCACGACGCCGCGATAGGCCGGCACCGAGCCGGGCCCGCCCATCCATGCTTCCTCCCCCGGGTCAGGCAGCTGATCAGCGTGTCCCTGGTACAGGACGAAATAGGCGTGCGGGTTCTCAGCGCTGGCGAGCGCAGAGCCAATCGGAATGCCCGACCGGGCGTCATAGATCAGCTTGCCGTCCTTGAAGATCTGGACGATGGAAACGGTCGAGCCGTCGCGCGGCGTGTCGCAAAGCACGACCCCCATGTGCACGTAGTAGCGATAGGTCGTGTTCTCAGGCCCACCACCCTTGCCCCCGGTGGTTTCCTCGACTTCGATCTTGTCGGTAGACCAGACGACATTCCCGCCGACGCGCTCTGTGCCGTACATGAGCGGGATTCCGACGCCATAGGTCGAAACCTGCACCTTCAGGTCATCGACGCGCGGGCCTTCGGTCTTCTCTCCGGGGGTAAGTAGCCCGCCCACGAGCGAGCCGACGACAAAGCCCAGCTGCGGATAGCCGAAGAACGCGCCGACGACACCACCGACGACGCCGAGGATCTGCTGGGTGCTCACGCGGCCACCTCCGGGAAGCGGAAGCAGCCGCGGACGGACTTCATGAACACGTCATCCAGCCGGCACTCGACGACCTTCTTGTTCGGCAGATGGGCGTGGATGATCGACAGACCACCGCCCGGGTAGTCGCCGACGATTGCGATGTGCCGAAGTTGGCCAGTCATCTGCACCAGCAGGTCACCGGGTTGGAGACTTGCGCGATCGACCGGAACCATGTTCGCGCGGCAGAAGTCGAGCATTTCGGAATCGACGGTGCGCTTGGCATAGCCAACTGCATCCATGGGCGGAAGGCCGAGCTCTGCGCGCACGCACACGGGCAGGCCGATGCAATCGACGCCTTCTCGGCTGCGGCCTTGGTGGCGGTACTTCACCCCCAAGAAGCTGCGGGCAACGTCCACAACGTCGGCCCCAGAAAGAGAAAAGGCGCCCAAGGCGCCTGCGATTGCTGGACCACAACACCCCAAGAGCCGGCTCATAGGTTCGTTCCTTCCGTACCACCGAGCCCCAGCACCTTGTCGCTGCCAGGCACCTGCGGGAAGCCGCCGAAGTTATTCGTGTTCGCCCACTTGGTGCGGCAGTCTTCGGTGAAGCGCTTGCGGCAGCCGGGCGTAACGCTGTAGGTGTCGCCGACGGACACCGTGTAGGGCATCGGCAGATGCAGGACGAAGACGCCGGCAGCGAAGGAATAGATTTCCATCTGCACGCCTTCGTTCGGTCCGCTAGTGAAGGTCAGCAGGCCGGCGCCGAAATAGTCAGCCGCCTCGCCGCGCGAACTGTCAGCGAAGGTGCGGAGGTCGGTGGCGCTTGTGAGCGTGCCGGTGGCGGTCAGCGGACCCAAGTCGACGTTGCAGGCCGGCACATAGGCCGAGCCGATGGAACCGAAGACCCACGGACAGCCGGCGGTGTAGACGCGGCCGACGACTTTCTGCAGCGATTGCGTCAGGCCCCGAAGCTCGGCATTGAGCGCACTGCGCCCCGCCTTCAGGTCGCCCATCGTCTTGACGCCGAAGTTGATCTTCCCCATCGAAAAGTCGCGGTAGTTCACCTGGAAGGTTTCCACCACGCAGCCATCCCACAGGCCGGCGAAGATGTCCTCTTCGGTGATCTCGTCGGACAGCACGGTTTCGACCTCGGTGTTCGAGACCGCGCCCGAGGCTTCCTGCGACATGGCCTTTGGGTTGAAGCCGTACCGCGGCCGGTAGAGGACGCCTTCGAACAGCAGCGAACTGGCGCACGTCGTCACCGCAAGCACGTAACCATCCCGGCGGGTTGCCTTCCAGCACCAGGCCAGCGTCGTGGTCCCCTGCGCAAGGTGCGCTTTGAAGGGGACGGAGATGGTCTTGGTCATTCTTCGCGCACCTCGACCAAGGGGATGTTGGGACCGTCGATCAGCCGCTCCCCGTACCGGCCTGGCCGAACCAGGTCCCAGTCGATCGAGTCGTTCGCGAACTGCACTGGCACGTAGAAGCCGCCCGACCAAGTGAGCGTTTCGTCGGGCTGGGGGTACTTTTTGCCGGTGCCCGCAGCGGTGATGGTCTTGCCGGCCGTGTTCGTGGCGAGGGTGTAGACGTTGAGCCCGCCGCCGGTGATGGCCGTGATCTCGTGGCTGAGGCTGTTCAGCAGTGCGGCGTCGGCGCCGGTGAGGTCTTGCAGCCACAGCCGGCCTCCCACCACGAAGCCAGGGATAGCGGTCGCGAGCGTCACTTGCGTGGTCGCGCCCACGGTGACGCCGGTTACGGTGCGCGAGGCATCCGCCACGAACGTGATCTTCACCGGGCCGGTGCTGAGCGCGATGTTCCCGGCCGCTACGCCGACGACGACAGGCGAGCCCCCGCGCAGGATCGCAGGCGTGCCCTTCGGCCGGCCGAGATCGCGCGCGCGCCTGCGGGTCGTGCCGAGTGCGGTGTACAGCTTCTGGAGGGTGTAGTTCGGCGTGCCGTTGCCGTACCCGGTGGCGCCGGATTGCACGCCGGCCATGTAGCCGATCAGCGTGCCTTGGGTTGCCGTCACCACCGCATCCACCGGATCTTCGAGCAGCATCCCGTAGGCGCCGGCATCCGTCACCTCGTAGATGCCCATGATGGCTTCCCACAAGGCGAGCAGCATCGGCTTCACGCCCATGGTGTATTCGCGCATCGAGAGGTCGCGCACGACGTTGACGGTCGCGTAGCCGCCCTGGTTGACGCTGCGGTCGTTCTTGCGCGTGGTGCGCCCGACGATGCCCGCCATCACCACGCTCTGCGGGATGATGACGTCGGAGAGAACTTCGATGCTCATGATGTGCGCTCCATGGCACGGCGCGCGCCGCGGTAGGCGACTGCGCTCAGCTGCTCTTGGGTGGCACGGCTGGCGGGCTGGTCGAGGATGAAGGTGGGCGAGTAGTTCATGCCGCCGCCGAGCTTGTTGTTCGGCGTGATGCGGGCATTGCGGCTGCCGTTCATGAGGTACTGCTTCCCGTTGACGTCGAGCATCTCGGGGCCTTGTTCGTTCACGCGGTGCATGCCGAGAGGGGGCAACGCTGCCGCCGGCCGCCTTGCCGCCGCCGAAGAGGCCGGACAACAGGCTGCCGAAGTTGAAGCCGACACCACCGGTGCCCGTGCCGCCGCCGCTGAACAGCTGCTTGAACAGGTCTTTCACGATCAAGTTCGTGAGTTCCTTGAAGATCGTGTCGGTGAAGCTCTTGAAGGCTTCCTTCGCGGTCTTGGTGCCGTTGATGAAGTCCGAGAAAGCGGAGCCCGCGGCGTCGGCGAACAGGGTATTGAACTTGTCGGCCAGTGGGTCAACCGTGGCGGCAAGCTTTTCCAACTCGAGCCGGGCGCGCTCGGCGCTCTGCACCAGTGCGGGGTTGCCGGAGGCGCGTGCGATGGCTTCCTGCGCTGCGACGATGGATTGCAGCTGCGCGACTGCCGCTTTGCGCGACTCGCCGAGCTTCGCCAGGGATTCGAGTTCACCCGTGGTGCCAAGCTGGCGGGCCAGGGTGATCCGCTCTTCCTCGATCCGCAGGCCTTCCGTGATCCGGCTGACCGTCTCGGATTGCTGGCCGTAGTCGGCCTGCGCCTGCTTCAGCTGCTTGAGCCGATCGACTTGCGCCAGGCCAGCGCTGTCGCCGTTGGCGGTGAGGCGCTTGGTGATGTCGCCGAACTGGTCTTCGAGGCGGATTTTGGTGGCCGCGCTGAGGTTGCCGGTGAGCTCCAGCACTTCAGCGTTGACGCTGTTCATCTGCTTGGCGAGGTCTTCGAGGGCCTTGCGCTCCTTGAAGCCCCACTCGATTGCCGTCTCGCCGGCCTCGCGCGTCAGGCGCTTCTTCTTCTCGATCAGGTCATTGATCTTGCCCTGGGCGGATTCGCGGTCGGTCTGTTTGCCGGCCGCGGCCTGGAACTTCTGCAGCGCGGCGATTTCCTGGTCGTACAGCGCCAGTTGCGACGACACCGCGGCAGACTGGGCAACGCGCTTCCCTTCGTAGTAGGCCTGCGTCGAAATCAGGTTCTCGCCGTTGTACAGGTCGAGCATCTTGTTGCGCGACCGCAGGATGTCTTCCTCTTCCCGGGCGGCGTTCTCGAGCGCCTTCAGCTGGTTGTCGAGGATCTTGTTCGTGGGGTCGTCCTTGCCCCCGCCGCCGCCCTTGGGTGTGGCGCCGTCGAACTTGAGGGTTGGCAGCACGCCTTGCGCCGCGCGCGAGCGGGCCATGAGGCGCTGCGTCTCGGGGTCGGCCGAGCCGGTGATCACCGCGCGCTGGTCGGCAAAAGCCTTCTTGATGGCCTTCGTCGCCTTGGCGCCGTCGTAGTTCCACAGATCGACGTAGCGGTCGTTCGCTTCCTTGGCCTTGGCGTTCCGCTCGGCCAGCAGCGACGAGATGCTGTCGCCGGAGATAACGGCCTTGATCGCGCCCGTCGGCGTCAGGGCGGAAAGCAGCTTGGAGTCGGCATAGACGGACTCGAAGCTGCCGCCCACGGCGCGGAGCGTCTTTGCCAGGGCCACAGCGGTTTCGCCGACGGTGGCCAGCGCGAGCGTGACCTTTTCCGCCCAGTCGAGGATGACCAGGTTGAGGGCGAAGTCCTTCTGCGCACCGTTGGCGGTGATCAGGTTGCTGATGACGTCGCGCACAGCGTTCTGCACCGCCGTGAGGGCGGGAATGAACTGCGTGGCGATGGCTTGTGCATGCAGGGTGAGTTCGGCGCGCGACTTGGCCTGGCGGTCGGCGTAGTCGTCGGCGAGCTTGATCTGCTCGGCAGTGAGAATGTTCTGTTGCCCGCCGGCCTCGTAGAGGGCCTTCAGGAACGGCAGGAGGTCGGCGCCGGCCTTGCCGAACAGGGCAACGGCCACAGCGGTTTTCCCGGCACCTTCAGCGAACCCGCCCAGCGCCTTCGACACAGCTTCGATCTGGGCCTCGGGCGCCAGCTTCTTGAAGTCGGAGAGCTTGAGGCCAAGAGCACCGATGGCGGCGCCGGCTGCCTTGGACTCGTCATCCACGCCGGTCATGCCCTTGGTGAGGCGGATGCTGGCCGCGGCGACCGTCTCCATTGTCGTCCCGCCAACGGCAGCGGACACGGCAAAGCCGGCCAGGGCGTCCGCGCTCGCGCCGGTCTTCTCGGCCAGGTCTTGGAAGTCCCCTGCTCCCTTGACCAGGCTGTCGAAGATGGCGAAAGAGGCGGTAGCGCCGGTGGCGATAGTCGCCAGCGAGGCGACGGCAAGCTGTGCACCGGTGCGGATGGCCGCGCCGATCTTCTCGCCGAACTGCCGCGCCTGGTACTCGGCCTTGGTCAGCCCGCGCGTGTACTCGGCTGCATCCAGCCCGAGCGAGACGACAAGCGATCCTGCAGCTGCAGCCATTACTTGCGCCCCTGCCCGAGCTTGCGCACGCCAGCACCAGTGAGTTCGCCGATGTCGCTCGCTGCGTTGTCGAGTTCTGCTTCGCGATTGCGTTGGAACATGTCGAAGTCACTCATGCGGGTTTTTTTGCCGTTCACCTGAGCCAGAAGGTTGGTCATCTGGATCAGCAGCAGCTCTTGCCGGCGAGGCCAGAGCGGGCCGCGAACCATCCACAGGGTCAGTTCGCGCTCCGTGAGAGCGTTGACCGCGGCAAGCGGCCAGCCCATTGCTTCAGCAAGATCTAGCTTGAAGCGGTCCCGAGGGGTGAGACGTTTCCCAGGTCGATCGCCGCTTCCTTGCTGGTGGCGTTGACCTCTTCCATGGCCGCATGAATGCGGTTGAGCGAGGACGCGCGCAGGCGGTTGATCGCGAAGAGGTCTTCGGGGCTGGTCGGGTCGAACAGGAGTTCGCCGTTCACGTCGCAGAGCATCTTCGCCACGCCGCGCGCGGTCTGGAGCTTCGGGTCCGCGTCCGAAGACATGGACTCGATCTCGCCGACGAGCAGCGGCTTGACGTAGACGTCGCCCCATTCGGGAACGTTGACCGGAACGGGCTTCGGGCTGGCGGTGGCGAGGATCTTGGCTCGCAGTTCGTCGCGGGTCATTCTGCAACTCCTGCGATGAACTCGCGCGCGCCGGACAAGAGCGAAGTCACTTCGATCTCGTTGGACCGCTTCTCTGCCTCGGGGTAGAAATCGACCGCGACAGTGAACACCATGCCGACGCCGTACTCCACCTTGACCACCTTGGCGGTCTTGGGGATACCCAGCTCCTTGCACAGGAAGGCGTGAATGCGCTGGCCTTGCGCTGATTGGCTGTTGATCGGCATATCAGGCTGCCAGGACGAAGATTTCGCCGGAGAGCTTGAGGGTGGTCGAGCCGGTCCACACGCCCGACACCGCGCCGCTGAAGCTGGACTGCTGCACCGAACCGATCATGACGATGGTGCCGCCGCTGTTCGGGAAGGTGATGCGCACCGCGATTTCCTCGCCGGCCACCTTGGCAGCGCGAATCGCGGCCTGCACCGACTCGTTCGGGGCGAAGTTGTAGTTCAGCGTGAGGGTGCCGCTGTCCGACAGGCCGGTTTCGAATTCCTTCGCGGTCGAGCAGATGGTGGTGACGTCGATTTCGTCGGTCGTGCCGTCTTGCTGATCCACACCGGTGAGCTCGCAGAACGCGCTCATCGTCAGCGGCGTGAAGGTGCCGCCGCTGGTGTAGGGGGTGTACCCGGTGGCATCGACGCCAGCCAGTTCGAAATCGTTGGTGTCGGGGTTGTCGACGACGTACAACTTGCCGTTGACTTCCGTCATGCCGACAACCGCGGCGATGCGGCCGACGGCGCCCAGGACCTGGCCGTGCGCGGTCGAGGTGACCAGCGCGGGATCGGCTTCGCTGATGTCGGTGATGGTTTTTGCCGCCGAGACGCCCGTGCTGACTTGCAGCGTGGAGCCTTGGAATTTGAGACGTTTGCCTGCTGCCATGATTGACCTACTTTCTTACTGCGACTGACATAGAAAAAGGCCGCACAGTGGCGGCCTTCGGCTGGGGAACTTGGGTGAGCGGCTACGCGCTGCTCGGGTAGTGGATGAAGTCGAGGCTGACGCGGTGCAGCTTCAAATCGGGCTCGTAGGTGCTGAAGCCGCCCACGCAGCGGGTTGGGGGCGTCACCGCGGCCATGGCCGTCAGGGCCTGAATCCGCAGAGAGCGCGTGGAGTCGAAGTCGGTCGAATAGATGTCCACCTGAACCCGCGTATTCGCGGTCTGTGCGGTGTCATCGCCGCAGATGTCGTCGATCGTCTCGTCGCTGATGAACGTGAAGAGGATGGCCGGCGTGATCGGAACCGCCGGCAGCTGGGGGAACGTGCTGGCATAGACGCGGTTGGAGACGAGCCCCTTCAGCGCGTCGTAGACCTTCTGCTCGAGACTCATACGCCCGCCTTTGCCAGCCGCTTGCTGATCCGGTCCTTGATCGCCTGCACGGCCTTTTCCTTGCTCTCGTCGAACGCAGGCCGCATGAAGGGACGCGCGGGCATCTTGGCCGTGCCGTATTCGACGAACCGGCCATAGAACGCATCGCCCAGGCCTGCTGCCTTCTGCTTCTTGGTCAGCTTGCCTTGGCGCACCGTCACGATGTGCTCGCTGGTCAGCGGCGATTCGCCCTTCGGCAGGCGCTTGACGATGATGTTTTTCTTGAGGTTCCCGGTATCGACGGCAACCTTGCGTTTCGCCGAATCTCGGATCACCACCGCGCCGGCCGCGGTCGCCGCGCGCGCGATGCGGTTGTTCATGGCTTCGGAGAGGCCTTTCATGCGGGTGCCGAGCTCGCGCAGGCCTTCGACCTTGACGGTGACAGAACTAGCCATTGTTGAGGCCCCTTCGCGCGATCAGCGAAATCTTCCGGCCGCGCAGCTGCTGGTCCGGCATGTCGCTGATGTCGTAGTTCGCGCCTTTCCAGACAATCCGGTCGGTCAGCACCAGGCCGAGCCGGGTGAAGACATCGGAACGAATCCAGAAGGTGTAGTCGGCTGGCGACCGGATGCCGTCGGCGATGTAGGGTTCGCCGCTTGCCTTGGCGCCGTCCACCTTGGCCCAATACGTGGCAGTGATCGACGGGCCCAACCGGGTCCAGGCCACTGTTTCGCCGCCAGTGCCGCTCGGCGTGCTCACGCGACGCTCGAATGCGACCCGCTGGTCGAACTCCCGGGCATCGACGTTGCTGCGGATGCTCATGGCTAGAACGTGTGAACGCGGTAGCTGGACAGGAGCGAGTCGCGCGCGTTCTCCAGCGCCTTGCGCTTCTCCGGCGTGAGCTCGTCGTACTGCAGCTGCACGGCCAGGAGAATCGCCTGCTTGATGCTGCTGGGCACGTTGGCGCGGTAGTCGATCGCCGTCGGCGGCTCGGCGTCCGGGTCTGCCGGCACCGGCGCGTAGCCGGCGGTGTACTCGATCTGCACGGCGTCGTCGCGCAGGTAGATGGAAGGCGTGCTGAAGCCGCCGACGAATCGGAGCTTCGGAACCAGGTCGGAGGTGACGAAATAGTCATCCGGGTCCACGGTCTGTTGTGTGTTGGCGTCGTCGAAATACTTCAGCGACACCATTTCGATAAACGGGGGGCGGAGCAACTCGATGTCGCCCCAAGCCACACACCCACCGCCGATGAACCAGTCCCACCCGCGGCGCTCGCCGTTCCGGCGATCCGGGCCGCGCGTCAGGCGCAAGGTCTGCTGCACAAAGGCTCGGCGGGTGATTTGCTCGCACTGCTCGCGAGCGCTGACGATCTGCGCCTGGACGGCTGCGGTGTCGGGGTTGGCTTCCGTCGGATCATCCAGGCGGAGATGCACGAACGCCTCTTCGATCGTCACAGGCTCGACGGGCGGCGGCGTGACGACGACGATGTTCATTTGACGGATTCCAGTTCAACGATGGGGAAGCACTTCATCGCGCTCCCTGGGGTGCAATTCAGAATTTCGACCTGGCCGCGCAGCGCGTCAGCCAGCGTCTGAAACCGCTCTATCCATGTGGCGAACAGGTGCGCGGCCGGCGCCGGGGCGTCATGCCAGTGCGCGCCGCCCATGTCGAAGCCGCAGAGCAGAATTCGCGCGGCACCGGCTTGGGCTGCCACATGGACCGCCTGGTAGCCCGAATTTCCGCCGGAGCGAATACAGTGCGGGTCCGGATCGAACCCGACTTTTCCCGTGTGCCGCAGTGTCATCACCTCGGGCCACAGGAGCGAATCGTCGGAGCAGACCTTGATGCCGGCTAACTGCCGGGCATCTCGGTTGTTCCGCCACCAGTCCGCGTCGGCGCCGTAGAGCATTTCTGCCCACGGCGCCAGGCGGTAGGTGTCATTGACGACGGCTACCGGCAGTTTTCCGCGCTGGCGCCGGTGCAGGAGCGCCAGCGTCACCTTGAGGGACATCGACGGACCGCTCGCCAGAATCGCCACTGTCTGCCCCTGCCACATCGGCGGAACTTTCCATGGCGTTGTCATTGCGTTTGCCTTCCGCCTTGATCTCTTTGTCCGTCAGCTGGTACGCGACACCGCGGGTGATCCATCGCTGGGCCTTGTCGTCGCGCAGTGAAACGACGTCGCCGATCTTGTGAAGGACGGGGCCGTCGCCATAGTCGAACTCGCGCTCTTCGGTAAATTTGATGGTCTTCATGGGATGTTCAGGAGCCCCGAAGGGCTCCCGTTTTCATCAGACGCTGACGATCTCGTCGACCGTGGCAACGTCGTTGTCCGATGCCGGGCTGTAGAGCGGATCGAAGCCGAGCACGACCGCACTCAGGTCGGCGCCTGCAACGCCCATGGTCACGGACAGCTTGAAGTGAGTTGCCGTGCTGCCGGCCAACATGTCGGTGTTCAGGTTGATGATGACCTGCTTGTTGCTGTCCGTGCCGGCCGCGGTCAGCTGAGTGATGGCAGCGCCGGTGATGTCGGCCGCGCCGCTGCCGCTGCCGTTCGTGTACGAGATCAGCTTTGCGTCGATGGTGCCGGTCGCGACGATGTCGCCCGCTTGAACGATCGCCATGAAACGGCGAAAGAACTTCAGAGGGATGTACTCGTTCGTGGCCACGGTGGAAGCCGCGTAGGCGTCCGGATCGATGTTGCCGACGATCGCGGCGACTTCGGTAGGGGTCTTGTTCATGATGGTTCCTTGAAAGGTGATGGAGGAAGGCCCCGAAGGGCCGACTGGATCAGCGTGCGGCGAGCGTCACGAACGGCGAGCGGCTGGAGCCGTTGGCGCGGGTGATCGGGGTGTTCCACCACGGCTGGCCACCGACGCGCAGCACGAACCGGAAGGCCGTGATGTCGTAGTCGAAGAAAAGGTGAATGGAAACGTCCTGCTTGACGCCGCCGGCCTTCACCACGCTCATGTACTGCGAGAAGTCCACGAACGAGATGTCGCCGACATCGCCGAGGGCCGGGGCCGCTTCCGACGTGATCACCGGGCGACCGAGCAGCGTGCCGTAGGGCGCGGCCGAAAGACCGCCGGGCGGCAGGTACACGGGGACGGCCGTGCCGGTGCCGGGGAACTGCATCTTCATCAGTTGCGCTTCGACGTCTTCGTTGACGAGCCACACCGCGGTGCGCTTGGCCGAGGCCGGCATGCGGGTGTACATGTTCACGATGTTGTCGTAGACCACCGTGTCAGCGGTCTGCGCCGACTGTGCAGCCACCGTCACCAGTGCGCCCGAGTTCAGGAAGCCCAGCGGCTGGCCCACGCCTGTACCGCTGATCAGCGCCTGGTTGACCTTGAAGTCGATCTTGACCGGCGCCTTGCTCGCCACGTAGGCGGCCATCGAAGGCGCGTCCTGCAGAAGCTCGTCGGTCATCGGCACGAGGGCGATGATCTTGTTCGCCTTGACGGTCTTCTCGGTCAGCTGCGGCTTCGACTGCTGCTTCTGGCCGCCTTCCGACTCCCAGTAGGCCTGAATGCCGCCGGTTGCCTGCCACGGCGTGGTTTCGTCGGTCGGGACCGTGATGCTGTTCGAGCTGGTCGTCATCTGGTCGGTGCGGCCGAGCAGCGAGTCTTCCGCCATGACCTTCTGAACGATGGCCGTGCGGAAGTCCGGGGGCACTGCGAAGCCACCGTCAGCGCCGACACCTTCCGAGCCGTAGCTGGTCGGTGCGTTGGCGATCAGGCGGGGATCGGGAGCGGCGCCGCGTTGCGAAGCCTTCACCACGGCCGAGAAGTACTCGCCTTGCGAGCGGAAGCCCCACTTGCCGGTTTCACGGTTGTCGCGCGGCTGCGCAGGGACCGATGCACGCTGGCGCTGGCTCTCGATCTGCGCGCGGGTCTGGTTCGGGTTCGCGGCTGCCTGGGTGTCCGGGGCGCCATCGGCTTCGGTGCGCCGGCCAGCAGGGGCGGCGATCGAGGCGTTCATGGTGTCCAGGCGTTCCAGGCGCTCGATGTCGGCGGACAGTTCTTCGAACGACGCGAAGATCTGGTCGAGATCCTTGCGCTCGTCGTCGGTCATGTCGCGTTGCTCGGCGGCGGCTCGGGCCTTGATGTTGTTGGCTTCGGCGTTGAGCTCGATCAGACGGTTTTGCATCTGCTCGAGCGAGGCGGCGTCATTGCGGACGACGGCGGATTCGGCAAAGCCGAGGGACATGGCTACCGCCGCAGCGGTGAGGGCCAGCTTGAAAGTCTTCATGGAAACTCCTGTTTCAGAAAGGAAAAAGCCGCCCTGAGGCGGCTTGCTGCTGTGATGCGGAGGGCTGGCCCTACGCGGTCTTGGGGCTGGCCCCGAGATTCAGTTTTTGGAGGCGCATGGACATCTGCGCCATCCGGGCATCGACGCTGGTGGCTTGCTTGCGCAGGCCTGCCGGCACCTTGTTGAATTTGTCGAGCATGGGGAAGGCAGCGTTGAACTGCTTCTCCTCGACCTTGCTCGTCGCGAAACCACGTTCGACGGCTTCGTCGGCGTTCATCCATGTTTCCGCCGCCATCCATGCGCTGATCTGCTCGCGCTTGCCGCCGGTGCGGGCGACGTAGTTCTCGAGCAAGACGTCGCGCGTCTTGTCCAACGAGTCGGCCGTCTTGCGCATTTCCTCTGCCGTTCCCATGGTCATCCCCCAGGGGTCGTGGATCATGATCGTGCCGTTCGCGGCGATGCGCACCTCGTCGCCGGCCATGGCGATCACCGAAGAGATGCTGGCCGCGATACCGTCGATGTGGACGATTTTCTCGCCGGCGAATCGCTTGATCTGGTTGTAGATGGCCAAGCCTTCGAACACCGAGCCACCGGGGCTGTTGATGTACAAGTCCAGCGCGGAGACATTGCCAAGCGCCTTCAGCGACTCGGCAAACGACTTAGCGCTCACGCCGTCGTCGAAGAAGCTCCGGCCGATCGCGTCGTAGACGTAGATCTCGCCGCGCTTGCCGGCAGTCTTCGCGAAAAATTGGGTCATGCGGTTTCCTTTTCGAATACCAGGGCCGCCGCGTCTTCAGGCAGAAGCGGGCTATTCACCATTCGCAGGGCCATCTCTTGGGCGGCCTGGAGTCGACCACCAAGGACGGCGGCAAGTTCGCCTACCTGCTCGGGGCCATAGGTCTTTGCATCGCTGAGCGCACCGGCAACGCTGTCCGCACGCGAGCGGTTGTCGAAGCGCCGCTGAATCCGCGCGTAGACCGATGCGAGCCATGCCTGCGCCGTGTCGTCGGTGGCCGGCGGCGCAGGGTTCGGCGGCGTTGTGGCCTGCGCCTGGTCGTATGCGTCTCCGATCCGATCAAGCGGGATAGCCGCGCCGTTCACGAAATGGATGTCTCCCTCCGCGCCCAGAGTGTTCTCGCCCAACTTGCGGAGGATCATGTTCGGGCTGAAGGCACCTGTGCCGGCGAGCACTGCATAGGCTTCCGCCCGGCTCTTGTAGTCGCCCTGCTCCGCCCAATCGACATCAATCTCTACGAACTTCCTCGGCCCGCGGTACGGGATGAGCTTGTAGTCGGCTTCCTGCTCGATTTCCTTGACCCATGGGCGCAGCGTGTCGCGCGAGAACTCCAGGCCCTGGTGCTCGATGTTGTTGTTCGTGGCGCGCAACAGGTGCGCGATCTTGTGCGGCGGGACACGAAACCAGCGGCAGATTTCCTCGACAGAGAGGTGTTTCGCCTCGATGAGCTGCGCTTTTTCTGCGTCGACGCCCATGGTTTTGACGTCCCACTCGCCGGCGCCTTCGAAGAATCCCGAACGGAAGGCGTTCTTCACTCCCGTGTGGCGCTGGTCGAGTTGCTCCTTAACGCGCGCGAAGTGTGCGTCGTCCAACTTTCCCTTGTAGGTGAAGACGGTCCCCAGCTGAGCGCCGTTTCCGAAGAACCCCGCGGCGTACTGATCGAGTGCGATCGCGGTGGCAATCGTCTGGATCGCTCGCCCGATCGTGTCGTCGCCTGCAAAACCAAGAAGGCCAGCGCCACGCATGATGAAGAGCTCGTCGGGCTCCATGTCCACCCAGCCGCCGCCCCACTCCTGCATGACCCGATAGAACAAGCGCCCGGTTTCCATGTCGCGCCGCGGCTCGACGCGGTTGGGGGCGATCGGCCAGAGCCGGATGATCCGGCCGGCCAGGTCGGTTTCGATCTCCGCATAGCCAGTGCCGAAGCCCACGGCGCCCAGCGCTACGGCTCGCTTCCCCGCCTGCGCTGTCATCTCCGGATTGAACCGCGTGTTCATGATGAACTGCAGCGAGTCGTCCGGGAGGGCCCGCTTCTTGTTCTCGCCCCGCGTTCCCGCGTACACGTTCCAGTCGCTCGAGGAAAGCGCGGACGCGATCACGTCCATGCAAGCCCACACGGCGGCGACTTGCTCCGCGAGCTCATGAGTGACAGGAACGCCAGCGGCAGTCCTGCCAAAAAAGCTGCTCTTCCCGGCCCGCTGCGGATCGGCGAGGCGGACGCGAATTGCCGCCATCGCGCGCGTCAGCGGTGCGAGTAGGTTCATAGCCATCGAATTGAAGGTTCCTGTGTCGGCTCTTCGGCGCATGCACGCGCCATAGCCATGATTGCTGCGACCGCTCCGTCAATCTTCTGGTGCGGCTTCTGTTTGATCGGGGACACAAGCCCCTTCTTCGCCGGCCGCGCAACCATGTTGCTCATGCACCAGGTCGTCATCGCGTTGCCGTCATGGTGAAACCTTCCGTCCTTGACCGCGGTCAGCAATTCATCGAGCGGCACCGCGAAGTTCGCGGGCGTCTGGATGAACTCGACTGCTTCGATGTTCTTCGCCATCAGCGCCTGCATCATCTGCACGGCGTTGAAGGGATCGAAGATCGCCTCCCGCGGGTTGATGCGCTTGCAGTCCTCGATCACTTGCTCTGTGATCTGCTCGAAATCGACCGTTGCCCCATCGGTCTGGATCAACAGCCCCTGCTTGACCCACTTCGCGTAGTGCGCAGCATTGGGGCCAGGTTCTTCGACTGCTTCTTCCGGAAGCCAGTAGGAGCCGAACAGGTAGTAGTGCGCCTTCCCGTGAGAGTCCCTGCGGTACAGCCGCTGCTCCGCGCAAAGGTCGGATTTCGATGCGAGGTCGACCGCCACCCAGCTGTCGCAGCCCTTCAACTCTTCCTCGTCCAGCAATGGGTCTGCACAAAGTGCCCATTGCTGCATGTTCATGACCCCGGCGAAAACCGACGTCCAAACGTTCAAGTGCTTCGTCTTGAACTTGTTCTGCTGCAAAGGGTTCTGCAGCGCTCGGCGCTGCTGGGCGAGCAGAAAGTCCGCATCGACCGACACGCCGTAGTTCGGATTCGCCTTGATGAGCGACTTCGGATCTGCCCAGTCGTCCTCTTTGTCGATGCCGAAGATGACGCCGAATAGCTCGTCGTCCTCCTGGATGCCGTCGAGCACCTTGCAAACCTCATCGTGCTTCTCGTGGCACGGGCCGGCGATGTTCGCCCCCGCCGTGGTGATGGCCAGGATCAAAGGCTGCTCGCGCGCGCCCATGCCGGTTTCCATCGTGTCGTAGAGCGTCGGAGTGTCGTGCTCGTGGTACTCGTCAACGATCGCGCAAGAAGGCGAAGCGCCGTCGCCAGGGTTGCCGATCACCGGCTCGAACTTGCTACCGTTGGAGAGGACCACCATGCCCTTCGCCATCACCTCCACGCCCATGTGAGAGGCCAAACCCTCGTTTCGCTTCATCATCAGGCGGGCCGGCCCGAAGACCTCCCACGCCTGCTTTTCCGTCGTCGCTCCCGAGTACACCTCGGCTCCGAATTCGCCGTCGGCCGTGAACATGTAGTTGCCGATGCCGCCGGCCAGGAGCGACTTGCCGTTCTTCCGCGGGATCTCCCAATAGAAGGTGCGGAATCGGCGCTTGCCGTTCTTCTTCCGCAGCCATCCGAAACCGACGACTACAAGGAAACACTGCCACGGCTGAAGCCTGATGACCTCCTTCTTGGCGGCCCACTTGCCCTTCGTGTGCGGCAGCTTCTCAATGAAGCGGCAAACCTTCGCCCCTTTGTCCGCTTCGAACTTGAAGGGGTATGCCTTGGCCTTCGACTTCTTCAGATCGTCCAGGTGGCGCTTCGCAGCCTGCCGAACCCAGTGCCCGGCCGGCACTGTCCCGTTCAAAACCGATTCGGCGTACCACTGCGCCTTCCCGGCGTGGTCAGCCGGCGGACTTGAACTCTTCGTAGGGGTTGGCATTTTCCTTCGGCTTCAGCAACTGCACCTTCGACCGGTCCGAGGGCGTCATGCCGAGACGCGCGCAGACGGTTTCGAAGCGGATACCGAGCTTCGGATCGATGTCGACCTGGTTGCGCAACTGGGCCAGGACCCGCGCGCCATACTCCACGAACAGCCGGTCAGCTGCGCACAGGACGCCGGCATGTGCAGACGAAACGAGTTCCACCCAGCACTCACGTTCAAAGTCGGACAAGCGGGCTGGCGGATCACCGATTTCGCCCGCTGCCTCTGGCTCGTTCGCGCGCGCCGCTCCCCGAGCCGGGTCTTTCTTGAAAGCGCCTTTCAGCTCCAGAACGTTGCTCGGCTTGCGTGGACGGGCCATGATTTTTGGTTTTGCGGATGCAAGAAAAAGGGTAGGGCTACGGTGTCCATGGGTTTGGCCTCTAAGATTTCACCCACCCCCTGGGCTTCGGCCGCCTCGGGACCGCGCTCGTGCGCTCTCTGCCTTGGTCTTGGCCTCATGACAGGGGATGCATAGAGACTGCAGGTTCGACTCGTCGTCCTTGCCACCTTCAGCCAGGGAGAGGATGTGATCCACCTGTTCGGCTGCAGTGGTGCGCGCCGGGCTCATCGCCTCACAGCTGGCACACAGGGGGTGCGCTGCCAGCCAACCTGCCCTGCGCTCCACACCTCGACGGCCCCTCAGCCTCTCGGGCGCGGGGGCATTGCGTGTCCATGCTTGCCGTGGGTGGGCGGGGCATCGGCCCGTTCCATCCCTGCTCAGGGCTTGGCATCCTGCATGTGTGCACGGTCGGGCTGGTCTGCCTGGCATGTCATCCCTTGAGCCGGTCGACCACATCGAGCAGCCTCTTGTTTGCCACGAGCAGGGTCTGGATGTTCCCGTTCTGCACGTCTACCAACTCCAGGAGGCCGGTGATCAGGCGAACAACCTCAGTGGGCAAGCCGTCTAGCTCCTTCTGCAGGGCGTTCATGCCGGCGATGAAGGAGGTAGCGGTCATGCGACACCTCATGTAAGAAAGCCCGCACGAGGCGGGCAACGGCGGCAACTGCTTTGCTACCGGGAGACAAGTGGTTTCAGTGGCCGGCGCTTATCCCCGGCTTGGGTTGGGTGCCAGCGTTTCAGCCTCAGCGCCGGCGTGTACCACGGCTCGGTGTGCCCAACTACCTTTTCCCGCCTTACGCGGTATCACTAAGCGCATCAGCCTGCGCATTCACTGAAATTCTGGCCAACCAGGATGGAGTCGAACCACCAACCTTCGGTTTTGGAGACCGGTGCTCTGCCAATTAAGCTACTGGAAGGCGAATTGAATTCGGAATCCCTGAGCCTCGCGCGCCCTTGATACATGGGTCGCGTCCGGCTGTAAACGGGCGGCGGCTGGAGCTTGGTCCTGAGGGCCAGACCTGGCCCGGCGCTGGCGGTTAAGCAGGCGCTTCGACATCTTCCAGCCGGCTGTCGCCGAAAGTGGTTGCGGAGGAGGCGATCGCATCCTCGACGGTCGGGTTATGAGCCCGATGCTCTACTGTCTGAGCTACTCCGCAGAAATTTGGCTGTGAAGGCTGGCTTCGAACCAACGACCGCCTGGGTAACAACCAGGAGCTCTACCAACTGAGCTACTTCACAACAGGCGACTAGGAATGGTGCTGACATCAAAGCCTGTAGTCAGAACCGCATTCGCCACTACAGCCGGGCCGCTGTATGCACTGCCCTTCCGGCCGTTTCGGTTAACGAAACCTCATCAGGTGACGTCGGAAACGAAAAAGCCGCCTCAGTGGGCGGCTTGGAATCTCGGGAGACGGTTGCCCATCGAAGGCAGCTGATCGGGACGTGAACCCCGGAGCGTTGTGTGCGGTCGATGAACCGTTGTAGCGAACGGGGCGTTCTAGCCTGCGTCCTGGGCGCAGAGCATAAGCTATCGCATGTTTTCGTGCAATGCCCTTCGGTATGCGCCGATGTGCTGACGCGCGCGGCCGATGCACTCGAGGATCGCTCGCTCGATGATCCGGCCGTCGTGACCATGCGGCAGCGGGCGCTGGCCGGTGGCGTCGCAGCCGCCGCGGTGACGCGACGGACATGGCCTGCTCGCCTGACGACCGTTGCCGGCCACTGCCAGCTGTCCGGTCCCTCCGCACTTCGGGCAGATGGTGTCCAGCCACCAGGCCAGCACGCCGAGCACCTTGGGCCCTGGGTTCTCGACCTTGGCGCCGAGCACGTCGAGCAATCCGACCTTGACCCGCTCGAGGCTCTTCAGCCGCGCGACAGAGGTCATGCGCTCCTGCTCATACCAGCCGTTCGCGATGCCCTCCGCTTGTCGCTGCCGGCGCTTCAGTTCGTTCTCCGCCCATGCGTCCAGGTGCTTCGGCGCGAGCACGAGAGGCGGAACACCCGCGGGCAGCGTCTTGCGCAGCGCGGTGATGTCGTGCTCCATCATCCTGCGCGGCTTGGCGCATCCATCCCATTCGCCATGGAGAGCGATCAGGTGGCGGCCGACCACGCGCGGCGTCTTCGCGGCGGCGATCAGCATGAAGCCGTCGCCCTGGCGGTCGGGCGTGACGGTCAGGTCCGACGTGTTCGACGCACGCGCGAGGCGCTCATCAATGGTTGCGGTGTCGGTGCTCAAAGTGCCATCCCCCTATCGATTTCTTCCAGGACTCGCTTGTCCACTTCGGCGGGCCTGTACCCCTCGGCGGTCAGTTCAGCGCGGCGTCGGCTCGCGTACGCCAGTCGCTTGCGCTCGTTCTCGACGATTCGCGGAGGGTTGATGCAGCTGTCGCAGTAGCAGCGGACGTTGCGGCGGCGCAGATCGACGCCTTCGTCGAACGAGGCCCGGATGCGGGCCACCTCCGTGGCTGTGAAATGGTTCATCCGGACGCGCCCAGTGGTATCCCACCAGGTGCGGCCATGCCGGCCGCCCAAGCGGGCGTGTTTCTGGAGGTCGGTGACGCCCATCCACGACAGTTCAAGGCTCTCCTCCGCGTCGACCTCTGCTTTTGCAGATCGCGCGGTGATCACGCAGCGCGCTACCGCAGTCACAGGCGGGCCTTCAGGCTGTCGCCGATCCGGGCAACAAGAATGCGCCGGCTACCGTCAACCGACGGCCGACCGGTGCCCTCCTCGAGGCTGCGGAACATCTCGTTCAGCTCGACGTCCGTCGCCTGGCCCCGGCGCTTGAGCAGCACGGCGAAGGCGGCGATCACCTCGGCGGTGGCCGCCCGGTGCGCGTTCATGGTGTCGGCGAAGAAGTCCGACGCCTTCAGGTACTGATCGAATTCCTTCATGCTCATTTGGCTCTCCTGTTAACTAATACCCTGCCTAGAAACACCACCTGACCCCGAGCGGACAGACCCAGCCTCCTTAGAGGGGGCCTTCACATGAACTGACGTGACCCGTCGCGTTACATGACCCGGTAGCCTTGACGTTCACAGGTGCTGCCTTCGCCGCCTGCCGGGGTGTTTCAGAACTTCCTCACAGTTCCCCGCTCTTCCCTTGCTGCTGCCGTTACTTGGTGCTCCGACCGGCAAGGTGCTTGATGGCGCGCGTCCTACGGCATCACCGCCTCCTGCTGTCGAACCTTCATCAGCAACGCGCAGACGGGCATCAGCCCCGCGCGCTTGTGCATGTCGTTGGCGTCCTCGCCGAGTACCGGGCTCATGCAGTACGGCAGGCCGGTTTCCACGGCTGCGCGCTCCCCTGCCCCGCTCTTGTCGTTGTCGGCGAACACGTAGCGCTTGCCGCGGGTGACAGAGGCAGCGGCGGACACGAGGTTGTGATCGCTGAAGCACACCATCACTGCGGCGTTCAGGCGCATCGAGCGCACGGCCAACTCGATGGACAGGCCGGTTGCGTAGCCTTCGCAGAAGACCGTCTCCACGGCCGTTTTCGCGCCAAGGCGCAGCACGGCGCCGCGGGCCTGCATGCCGTAGGTCATCTTCTTGCGCCAGCGGTTCACCCCGGGCTCTTCTTCGGTGTCGGTCCAGCGGATGATCTGCACGCCGCGCAGCTCGTTGGTCACGATGTCGCGCATGGGCACGAGCAAGCCACCATCGGGCAGCACCAGGCCCTGCGCCATGGCGAGCCCCTTGCGGATCAGATAGTCGTGCGTGCCGGGCACCGTGGTGCGCAGCAGCTCTGCAGCCTTCTGCGCCGCCACGCGGTAGCCGTGCTCGGTGGCCTCACGCGCGGCCTGCCGCTTCGCACGCCAGGCGCGCTTTTCCTCTTCGGTCCAGGCCTTGGCGTTCGGGTCGTTGTACCAATGCACACGGCCTTCAGCGTCCCACCGGTACACCCAGCCGCGCTGCCCGTCCCACAGATAGGCACCGTTCGTGCTGCGTGGCTTTTCGGTAGTGCCGCAACGGCGGATCTTGTCCGAGGGAAAGAACTTGTCGGGCTTGATCTCGACGCCATGCGCACGAGCGAAGTCTAGGAAGCTCATACGATCGCAGCTTCCTTCCGGCGCATCGCCGCAGCCGCAATGTGATGGCTCTGCCGCTTGCCCTTGAGCCGCTTGGTGAGCGCATCGGACACGGCCACCACGGGTGCAGCATCAGCGCGCCAGGACGAAGGCGGCGGGGTGCCCGTGATCTCCTTGAACTGCATGAACGGGTAGCCGTCTTTCGACTTCACCCAGTCGGTGCGCTTCGCGAAGGTGCACAGCTGATTCCAAAGGTCTTGCCTGGTGCCAGCGAACGGCACTTTCCCCAGAAAGATTTCCTGCATCTCGCCGGCCTCGTGGGCGACGAGCGACTGCGCCGCGATCTCGAAGCCGCAGGACATGCAGCGCTGGCGGAACGGCTTGTACTGGCACTTCGGGCACCCGGTGCGCTCGCGTTCCTCCTGGCCGTCCGGCCGGATCTGCTTGTCGAGCGCCTCGCCCATATCGAGCGAGTCCAGGCCGTTGAAGAAAATGCGCGTGTAGTCCTCGGCGAACCGCGTGATGTTGCCGCTGTGATCGAGCAGCAAGCAGTCTTCCTTCCCCGTCGCCGGCGACGAGCGCAGGCCGCGGCCCCACATCTGGATCGCGGTGGACAGCGACTTTCGCAGGGGTCGGCAGTCCACGACGCAGCCTACGTCCTGCACGTCAAAGCCCTTGGCCAGCGCCTCCACCGAGATCAGAACGCGGATGGACGAATCTGGCTTTTCAAACTCGGCGATCAGCTGGTCGCGCTCGCGCTTGTCGGTGTCCTTTGTGAAGGTGGCGGAGAAGATGCCCGCTTCGTTGAACTGGCGGCACAGTTCTTCGCAGTGTGCGATGGTGGCGCCGAACACGATGGTCTTGCGGTTCTCGGCATGGCGCAGCCATTCGGCCACCACGTCGCCGATGATCTCCATGCCGCGCTCCGAGGCTTCGGCCGGCTGCCACTCGCCGAAGCTGTTCGTCTTGGCGCCGGCCATGTCCGGGCGGCGACACGAGAGCACGCGCATGGGCACCAGCACGCCGGATTCCGTGAGCGCGTGCATGGTGGTTGGGCTCACCAGGTTGGTGAAGACCTTCCCGAGCCCCTTCGAGAACGGCGTGGCGCTCAGACCGATGACGCGCGCGGCGCTCTTCATCGCGTAGTCCACCCAGGTGTCCCGCTGCGTGTGGGCTTCGTCCACGATCAGCACATCGGTATCGGGCCATCCGCGCGATTCGATGGTCTGCACGCTGGCGATCTGGAAGCGCTTGCTCCAGTCCTGCCGGAAGTGGTCGCCCTGAATCACACCGTGATCGCCCAGACCGTACTCGAAGGCCCGCTTGCAGGTCTGGTCAATGAGTGTGATGCGGTCGCACAGAAAGGTGGCGCGCTTGCCCTGCTTCAGCGCCTTCTGCGCGATCCGCAGGCCCAGGTAGGTTTTACCGGCGCCGGTCGGCGCCATGAGCATCTGGTTCTTGTGACCGGCCTCGATGCCCTCTCGGATGCCGATCAGGCCGGCACGCTGGAAATCCCGGGGCGCAGGGAAGTCGAGCGCACCCCCGTTGTCGAACAGTTCGGTCATGCGGTTTGACCCGCCTTCTTCTGCCAGTGCTTGACCGAGCGCTTCAGATCGGCAATCTCCGTCATCATGCTGTTGATGCGTTGCTGCAGGCCGGCCGCCAGGTCGCGGTACTTCTTCGCTTCGGCCACGGCCACGGCGAGCTGATCGTTGGCTTCGAAGACCTTGGACATCCCGGCGTTGTCGGCCTCGGCCGCTGCCTGCGTTTGCAAGGCCTCGGCGAGCTGCTGGCTCAGGCCCGCGGCGTGCTGCTCCAGCTCCGCCACGCGTGCCTGCGACTCTTCGGCTTTCGACCTGTGAGCCGCGGCCTTCAACTCGGCGCGGATCAGGTCGGCTTTCGGCCCCTTCATCGGCTTGCCTCGGAACCGCGGCACCCGTGGAGCGGAAAGCGCTGCGGCCTGCTCGTCCTTGGGTAGCTTCGAGATTTCTTCGGCCCGGTGAGCGGACACTGCACCCGCAGTTACTGCCTTGACCAGTTCGGGGGCCCCGTTGTCGAGTGCAGCCTTCACGCTGGATGCGGATCGAGTGCTTGCGCCGACGGATGCCGCGATCTCCGGGATGCTGCGCTCAGACTGTTTCGGTAAGTCTGCAGAATTTGCAGACTTATTCGGGCGGTGTGCCGGCTTGTAGCGGCTCATCTGCAAAACGGCCGCCAAGCGCTGTGTGAGGGTCAGCGGCCTGCGTGTGTGCTTGTCGCGAATGAAATCGGCAGCTTCGTCGCCGTCTTCGCCCGTGAAGTCTTCAAATCGCGGCTCGATGCCTTCGGCGATGCACGCTGTGTACCGCTGCCACCCGTCGAGGACCTCCCCGTTGAGCAGAACGATTGCCTCCCGCAGCCCGGATGCAGCGATGCTGTCGCGGAGCGCTCGATGGTCCTCCGCGCTCATGTCCGGCCAGGACGCGGACAAAGGGTGTCGTTGGTAGAGCGTCATTCCTCGACGCTTTCAACATGGCCAAGGGCACTTGCTTGCGCCCAAACAGCGAGTTCTTCGACGAGATCGACATCGAGGAGCACGAGGTCCTTCTCGTCGCAACCGTCGACGTCGCCGCTAGGCGCCAACATGCAGCACCAGCCGCCTGCGATCAGAGGATCGCGCAGCAACACTGGCAGCGAGACACTGCCCAACGAGAGACGCGTGGAATTGCGACAGGCGAATTCGACGTGTCGGGCTCCTGGGACGCCGACGAGAGTCGCGACCATTTCACGCCCTTCGTGATTCTGGAACGTGTAGTTGCTCATCGCCATGCCCTCCCCTCGTGTTGCATGCACCACTGGGCGGAGGACCACGAGCGATGGATCCTCAAGTAGTAAAGAAAATGCGCGACGTAGATGACGCGATTCATAGGACGGTGCATCAGTCGGCATCCTCGAAAATCAGCTTTGCGGGAGTGGTCTGGCTCATGGCTTTGGCGTACAGCACCTCGAAAGCGGCGAAGGTCTTCGGGTCGACGCACTGGTATTCGGACGGCACCGCCTTGATGCCGAGGTGCGCCAGAAACAGGAGGACCTCTTCGAGGCGCTCCGTTTTGATGCGGCTCACCGTCGAGTCACTCAGCCCCATGGAAACGGCGAGAGCGCCGGCCTTCCCAGGCTCTTGCAGCGCGCGCAAAGCGAGCTGCATGCCCTTTCTGGCTCTTTCAATTGGGGCTGGCGAAACTGCAGACATGACCTACCCGACCAGTTCCAAGCAAGCCCCGGCACATGACCCGGACCTGATCCACAGCAGCTCGCGCAGCAGCGTCACGACCAACGCGAGTACGACTCCCGGCAAACCCGCACGCATCACGCTGCGGACCACGCGGTTGGATGTGAGGTGGCTCGATGGCGACGTGGAAGTGCGCTTTGTGGCGCACGCAATGGACATGAGCCCCAAGGCACGCACGATGCCGAGCAGAGGTGCGCGGTGAATGGCCACGTCAAACTCCCAAAGCCGCAGTTGCGGCTAAGTCGGACGCGCGTACGGGAGCGGCCAAGCCGAGTACACGGTCCAGACACCCGAGTTCCGCCTTCAGCGCTCCCAACGTCACACGCTCAAGCTGCAGTTGTCGCGCGTCCGGCGGATATTCACCCCATTGAGAGATCGCCCCGGGAGTGATGTTCAGCCGCGCTGCCAAGGCGACGGCGCTTCCGGCGTGGTGGATAGCTTCTTTGGTTCGCATGGTTCTGCAACTTTAGCAGACTGCATTTCAGAACACAAGCACACTAATGTGTTTAGCCGGTTTAATAAGCAAATGCACTTTTCACAACGCGTAAAGGAAGCCATCCAAGGCTCCGGCAAGACTCAGAGCGCGTTAGCGCGCGAGGTTGGCGTAAGCCAAAGCGCAATCGCGCAATGGATTTCTGGGAATGTGAAGAGTCTCAAAGCCGAGACTGCGGCCGCGCTGGAACTAGCCACCGGGTTTAACGCCAGATGGATCGTCACTGGGGAGGGCGAAAAACGCGTGGCGCAAGGCGGCGCGGAACTTGATAGTGGTTGGACCGTTCCGTTGCTCGCTTGGTCTCAAGCCACGTTGTTTACGACTTACGAGAGCATGGCTGAAGCCGATGTTGAGGGTTGGGTGGGATGCCCTATTCCACATAGCTCAGACACTTTTGCACTTCGCGTCCAGGGCGCCAGCATGCACAACCCCACTGGCGAGGCGTCACTCACGGAGGGCGAGTTAATTTATGTCGATCCCGCACGGGCACCCAATCACGGATCGCTGGTTGTCATTCGGGCGCAACGTGATGAGCAGGCCTACTGTCGACAACTTCTCGTAGATGGTGGAACCCGCTATTTACAGGCGCTGAACCCCAACTGGCCAAATCGGATCACCCAGATGGCCCCGGATAGCAGCATCTGCGGCGTCGTGATCGGGCGTCTTACCGAGTTTCCAAGCTAATACCTTAGCAGACTGCAAGGATACTTTAAGTAAACTTGCTGCAGTCGGCTAAAGTTGCTTCGTGCTCATCACGGGCTTGGAGTGAATCTTGGAGTTTTGGATCGCAAGCTGCGACGCCCCGGGGATGGCCCTCCGAGTCTGCGCGTCCGTCGCCCGCGTTTGCGGTCCGGGCGGCTCGACGCCGCTTGTGGTGGAGCGAGCGCTCAACCATGCCGCGCCGGAGCGCGCGAAGCAAGCGTCTCGACTTAAATGCGGCCTCTGCCCGCTTTCGTTTTGCCCTCCGGCGCGCGCTGCGCAGGTTTTTGGATTGGGCATGAATCGCGTTGCCAGGAACTTTCCCTTTACCCAAAGGGTGCTAGTTGGTGCGTCGCAATTTGTGAGACTGCGGTCCCTCCTTCAGCCACGGCAACTGCTCGAGGTCGAGTTCCCCCTTCGTTTTGTCATGTTCCATGGCCAGTCTACCGGCCTCAATTGCGCTGAGAACCTCGGGTTCCATCTCCTTTATCTCTTTGGCTTCTTTGGAGTTGCCGAGCGTGCCGAGTATGTGAAGTATCCGATGCCCCAGGGCGATCACGTTGGATGCGAGCATCAGAGTGAGCGACCGCTCCATCGCATCGAGTTGAAGCATGCGCTTCTGCGATCCTTCACTTGCCGCGTACGCTTTTTCCAGAGCTTGCACCTGGTTCTGCAAGGCCTCGTATTGAGCCTTCGGAACGGTATCTGCGCCTTCAAACGACTGTTCAAGTCGCGCGACGATCTCGGCGTTGAGGCTCTTCGAAGTCTCGTCAGCGCGCGATTCAAGCCGCGTGTGAAGTTCCTTCGGCAGGCGCAATGTCATGCGCGTGTAGCGGTCAAGTTCCATCGAAAGAATTTACACCAAAACAGTGTCACCGCTCTTGACACCACAATGGTGTCACATTCAAAATGCAGGCTCTGACACCATTTATATGTCATTTAATCGGGAAGGCCACCTACGGCTGACACTGCGGATACCAAAGGTTTTGGCGGACCTCCTGCGTCAGCAGGCTAGCCAAAACCTCAGGTCTCTCAACAACGAACTGGTTTCATGCCTTCAGCAATCCCGCGCCAACGGAAATGTGAAGGCAGAAAAGGCGAAGGGGCACACCGCGCCAACGGTGGCCCCTTCATGTGAATCGACCCCTAGCAAAGAAGACGGAACACAAAATGGATGTTAGCACGCCCTCACGTAAGACGGCAACAGCAGTCACCAAAGCGGCGACTGCTGTCATCGAGCCGAAGACCTCTACACCCGACACGGCGCGCGCGCCAATCGAGAACGAGCCCCAGGCACCACTGGTAACCATCGCGGACATTCGCCGCTGGATGGCCGAGGCAGATCAAAAACTCGAGATGGCGCACGACGCGGCCGAGACTGGCGAGTACATCGAAACGCTGCTTGGGCACATCTGCCACTCGGTGCTCGTGCCTCCCCTGCACACGATCCAGCGCGAAGACCTCACGCAAGGTGACGTGAGGCATCTCTACGATAGTCTGTTCGTGCCTCTGGCATGCATCGAAGGCGCGATCAAACTGGCACACGGGAGCATCCTGCAGCACATGTTGGAAGGTGCCTTTGAACTGCTGGACGCGGCGCATTCCGCGCTCGACCCGGTGAACGACGCAGTGAAGGCACTGCCCATCGAAGCAGCGTCTTCCGCATCGCAATCGCCTGGCCGGCGTGAAGCAGTTTCTTTCGAAGGCTCAGGGATCGAGGACAACGCTTACAAGATGGGCGCCGAGGTGATCGCCATCATCCGAGCTTGTCTGCAAGATGTCGGTTCGGATCTGGTCTATGGGGCGTTGTATGTGGTTGAACGCGCACAGAACGCCCTCGCCCGCGGTGTGCACGCCCGAGACTTCGAAATGTGCGACGAAGCCTCTGCTCCCTTTGCCTGCGCAATCGCCGTGCTCGCAATGAGCATCCGAGAATACGATGACGACGCACTGCGGGGCGCACTCCGCCTGCTGCAACTCGCGAAGACCTCGCTTGATGACGCACTCGAAGGGGCGAAGTGATGGAAGCCCTTGCCGAGAGAACCACTCGCCGGGGTGCCTTGACGCCGGCCGTAGCGGCAACGTCTGCCGTCTCGGTGCCAGCCACCACTGCCAGGCTCACCGGCCAACAGTTCGACCGGATCACAAGCCACCTGTCGCACTCGGGCTCGATGCTCACGATGCTGATCTACATGTTCGCCGGTCAAAGCTCGCTCGATGATGTGCGCGACGACGCCACGAGCGAAATGGTGATGGGATTGGTTCAGCATGCGGACAATCGTTTGACCGCGGCTTACAACGAGCTCATCGGGATCGAGGGAAGATTGCCCGACGAAATTCGCGTTCGAATCTTCGAGGCGCATTCCATCGTCTCCTTGCTGGAGCGCATCGGCTTCAGTGCTGGCTTCGACTTTGAAGCCTTCACCGAACAGCACATGGTCGATTACCTGAGCGCTGCACAGCTGTGCATCGACCAGACGAATGCGGGCCTGACGGCGCACTGGAAGCAGCAACATGCGTAGCCCCCACAACAACCAGGCGTCCGGATTCGAGTTCGACGCAGGCGTGGGCGGCGACCACTACAGCGGCAGCATACAGGCCCTGATCTCGGCCGGGATCATCACGCCGGAGCACCTGCCAACCATCGCCTCCGTGACTTTCTTCAACGGCGTGCAAGTCGATGGTCGCAAGGTCAAGGCGATGCAAGACGAACGCTGGATGCAGGTCCGTTACGTCGGCCGCAACATCCGGGTCACGAAGGGGATCACGCGCGACGAACGCGCGCGCCGCGAGGAGGCCCGCAGGCTGGAAGTAGAAGATGCTGTGCGTACCGCGCCGAAGCAGGATCCGGGTTTGGACGGCGCGTCCGAGATGAACTACAAGGCAAGCGCGGCGTTCGCCGTCGGTGATGAAGTCTTCGCCTACGGCCAGGCCGCTGTGATCGTCGGCGAGTACAAGCTGTATCGCGTACGGAGGGAAGACACCGGGGAATTCAGCGACGGCAAAACTCGTGCCGACTACCTCACCGGCTATGTCTGCCGCCTTCATAGCACCGAGAAGGAATTCTTCTACGCGGCCCACGCTGTGAGGGCGAAGTCAGGGGCACTCAGCCACCTTCGGCTCGTATCCGGTGCAGGCCCCCGCCGCGAAATCGGCTTCGCGATCCGGAGCCTCGCATGATCGAAATCTACACGGATGGATCATGCTGGCCGAATCCGAGTGCCATCGGCGGCTGGAGCTTCGTGGCCTTCGAGAACGGCCGCGAAATCCACACCGGGAGCGGCAAGGCCGACACGTTCACTTCGAGCAACCGCATGGAGCAAACAGCCATGCTGCGCGCCCTGCTGTGGCTCGGCGACCGTCCTGCGGTGTTGCACAGCGACAGTCGCTATGTCGTCGACGGACTGAATCTGTGGTCGGCGAAGTGGCAGCGGAATGGCTGGACTCGCAAGGACAAGGCCACCAAGAAGATTTGCGACGTGATGAACGCTGACCTTTGGCAAGTAATGGTGATCGCACGTCAGCGCCAGCACGAGGTGCGCTGGATCAAGGGGCACGCCGGCCACATTGGCAACGAGCGCGCAGATGGCCTGGCGGAAGCCGCGCGCATGGGAGCGACAGCATGAACGGAACGGCTTTGCCCGAGGTGCGCGTCCTGGACGCCGCGGCACAACGCGAAGTTGATTCGCTGTGGCTCCTGGTTCACCGGGAGGACAAGTGGTCCGCAAATTTGGCGCAGATCGCTCGCCTTGAATCCTTGCTGCAGGGCATCGTGTTCACGCCAGGTGCGACTGATTGGGCGAGCCTCCGGGCGCGGATGAACGCTCTGGGCGGGAGCGTGGCACGGACGCACCCAGACGACGGGCCATTGCGGTACATCATGGCGATCCGCGACGCGTCCATCGTCTACGAGCGCGACACTCTGGACGAGGTCATCCAAGAAGTCGCGGACGAAGAAGTAGAAGCCGCCTGGGCGCTGGAGAGTGGCAAAGGTCATGCAGCGTGGAAGGCTGCAAATGAAGCCCGCAAAGCTCGCAAGGCGGCGCGCATGGGAGTACCGGCATGACGTCATCAATCGCTCTCGAATGGGTTCCCATGAGCCGCTACTGCGAGCTGTTCGGTGAGACGGCCGATGCGGTCGACAAGCGGCTGCGCAGCGGCCACTGGCTGCGTGACGTGCACGTCCGCCAGCCGGTCGGCAGCAAGCAACTGTGGATCAATGTCGGTGCAGTGAATGCCTGGGCCGCGGGCCGGCCGGTCGAACTGCCCCGGAAGAAAGCTCGAGCGTGAGCGTCGGCATCACCGTCATCAAGCGCAAGAACAAGGAAGTCATCCGCGTTGCGTTCAGCTTTCAGGGCGTACAGTGCCGGGAGATCGTCGATCTGCCAGGCACGCGCGCCAACCTGCTCTATGCGGAGCGCCTGCGCGCCGAGATCCTCGGAAAGATCGAGCGCGGGCTGTTCCGGTATGACGAATATTTTCCGAGCTCGCCACGCTGCCGGATCTTCGGCCATGGGGCCGGCAAGACCACCAGCGTGAAAGACCTGCTGGAAAGCTACAAAACGCGCTCCAAGGCGTCTTTGCAGCCCAGCACATGGAACGGCTACCGGAAAGCGATCGACAACGTTCTGGTTCCGCAGTTCGGCGACTTGCAGGTCGGGTCGTTGAGCGCCGGCACCCTGCGCGACTGGATCGCCCTGCAGCACGTCACGCGCAAGCGGATGAGCAACCTGCTGCTGCCGCTACGGAATGCGCTCTCCGAGGCTGTGGCGGATGAGGCGATCGCGTTCAATCCGCTCGACCGGCTCAAGATCGCCCGGATCCTGCCGCGGGACACGCTGTCAACGGACTACGCGCCCGACCCATACACCATGGAGGAACTGCTGACCCTATTGACCTCGATGCAGACCGCCGAGCGCCACGCGTTCCAGTTCTGGGCGTTCTCCGGCGTCCGCACCAGCGAGCTCATCGCGATCACCTGGCCGGACGTCGACCTGGTGGCCAAAACTGTGCGGATCGACAAGGCCGTTGTCGAGGGTCAGGAGAAGGGAACGAAGACGAAGGCGGGGGTTCGCACCATCCCCCTGTTGCTGGCGGCGCGGCAGGCCTTGCAGGCGCAGCTGGCGGCCGTCGAAACCGCGCAAGGCCGGGTGTTCCTGAATCCGCGCACAGAGGGCGAATGGACCGATCAGTCGTTGCTGCGGCTGTGGCAACGCACCTGCAAAAGGGTCAAGGCGCGCTATCGCAACCCATACCAAATGAGGCACACTTTTGCAAGCCATCTGCTGAGCCAGGGAGAGAACCCGGCGTACATTGCCAAGCTCCTGGGCCACGAATCGACCGAGATGGTGATCCGACACTACGGCCGCTGGGTCGAGCAAGGTGCGGAGTTGGGCTTCGAGCGACCGGCAGTAAAGTACGGGCGCGAGTGCTTACCGGGATTGCCAACGGTGTGATATGCCGGGGGAGCCAAGGACACGAGCAATACCGCTAATGAGCACAACAGATTCCATCAAAGCAAACGCCGTCTCGTCGCTTCAGATTGCGATCGAGGATTTCCAATCTGATGACCCCCGCCGAGCACTTTCGACTGTGCGAAACATGGTCGCGGGCATATTGCTCCTGTTCAAGGAAAAGCTGCGCCAACTCTCGCCGCCTGACTCCGAGGAAGTGCTGATCAAGAAGGACGTCGTTCCCAAGCTGACGCCCGCCGGGCTTGTGTTTGTGGGAAAGGGGAAGAAGACCGCTGACGTGATGGACTTGAAAGTCCGCTTTCATTCGCTTGGAATCCAGGTGGATTGGCACACCGTCGACAAGATCGTAGATCTCCGTAACCGGCTCGAGCACTACAAGGAATCTGCGACTTCAGCTGAGATGAAGAAGCTCGTCGTCGATACCTTCGCCTTGGTCAGCGCGTTCATCACTAACGAGCTCAAGGAGCAACCCGTCGCGCTTCTGGGTGAAGAGACTTGGTCGGTGCTACTGGCCGAGGCAGCCGTGTATGCACAAGAGAAACAGGAATGCGAGCGGCGGATGGCGAACATCAAGTGGCAATTACCCGCGCTGAACCGTCTTGCGGAGAAATTCTGCTGCCCACAGTGCGGCAGCGATTTATTGCGGCCGATCGACACAACAGCAGCCGATCAACAGGATCTAGCGTTCACGTGCATCGGATGCGGAGATCAGTCCGGATTCAGCGACCTAATCGAGGACGCATGCGAAGAGGTTTATGGGACGGAGAACTACCTAGCCGCCACCGACGGAGGTGAACCTGCCACCACGAGTTGCCACGAATGCTTCCTGGAAACGTTCGTTCTTTCGGAAAGCGTCTGTGTGCACTGCTCGGCAACCATCTCTCATTCCAAATGCGTCGTGTGCGGTGAAGCACTGGGCCCAGCGGAACATGACTTCGGCGGCCTGTGTGGCTACCACCACCATCAATGGGAGAAAGACGACTGAATGCGTGTGAGAAACGTGTGAATCGGGGGACGGAAAGGGACGGCAGAGGACGGAGCCTCTGACGCTAAGTCCTTGATTTTATTGGACCTAGCCCTAGAAATATGGTGGAGCTGGGGGGATTTGAACCCCCGTCCGCAAGCCTTCTTCGCGCAGTTCTACATGTTTAGTGATCTGATTTGAGTCTCGCTTCCGGAGTCGCGCAGTCACACGCTAAACCGGACGCCAGCACCCTATTTTCTCGCCCCGACCCAAGGTACCCGGATCGAAGCCAGCCCATGTAATTATCCTTGCAGCCGGGAGGTCAGGATTGCTCCAGACCCCCTTGCCCAGCCCATCGGCCAACTGTTGCAAGGCTCACTGGCAATTAAGCAGCGAGTGCGAAACGTTCGTCGTTTGCAGTTAGTTTGTTTGAATCTGTTTTACGAGCGCATTCAGCTCGACATGCCCCGCTGCGATTCCGAACCCACGTCGAAACCAGTGCAGCCCCAAGCTCACCATTTTAGGCCCGGTTGAGGTATTGCAAGAGCTCCAGGGGCGAAGTTATTGCGGCATCGGCCTCCCACAGGGTGGCGTCGGCCTGGGCGCCCATGTAACCATAAGTTGCTGCAACGGTCCGCATGCCCGCGGCACGTCCCGCGATGATGTCGCGTTCGTCGTCTCCCACATAGATGCAGGCGCTGGAGGGAACGCCAAGCCGGCGCGCAGCTTCGTGCAGGGGTCCGGGGTGCGGCTTGGAAAATGGCGTGGTGTCGCCGCTCACGATGGCGCCTGCGCTGTCAAAAAGCGCAATGGCGCGCGTCAGCGGATCGGTGAAGCGTGCCGACTTGTTGGTGACCACGCCCCAGGCGAGCCCGCGCGCGCAGATGGCGTCGATGAGCGCCTGCACGCCATCGAACACCTGTGTGTTGAGCAGCATGCGGTTCTCGTAGGCGACGAAGAACTCCTCGCGCAACGCGGGGAACTCCGGCGCGTCCGGCGTGATGCCGAACGCCACGCCGAGCATGCCGCGCGCTCCCGCGCCCGCCATGAAACGGTAGCGCTCCAGCGGGAACGATTCGAGCCCCCGGTCGGTGCGCATCTTGTCGGCCGCGGCGCCAAGATCGGGCGCACTGTCGATCAGCGTGCCGTCCAGGTCGAACAGCACGGCCTGCACTTTCGCCGCCGTCACCGCCGGCGAACCCGCCGCAAGCGCAGGCTTTTGCGTCGCGAACATGTAGTTGACGCTGGTGTCGCCGCTGAGCCAGTAACGTCGGGTCAACGGGTTGTGCTCCATCCCTCGCGTATGCCGCAGGTCCAGGCCGGCGGCGCGGCAATGGGCGGCGAGTTCGCTGGGCCGGATCAGCTTCGCGTATTCGTGGGTGCCACGGGGCAGCATGCCCAGCACGTATTCGGCGCCGACGATGGCCAGCATGAACGACTTGAGATTGCGGTTGATGGTGGAGAAAAACACCCATCCGCCCGGCTTCACCAGCGTGGCGCAAGCCCGGACGATCGAGGCCGGTTCCGGCACGTGCTCGAGCATTTCCATGCAGGTCACGACGTCGAAGCTGCCGGGCTGCTCCGCCGCAAGTGCCTCGGCACTGATTTCACGGTACTTGACGCCGGCCGTGCCGGCTTCGAGTGCATGCAGCCGCGCCACTTTGAGCGCCTTGCTCGCGAGATCGATGCCAAGCACGTCGGCCCCTTTTCGGGCCATCGAATCGGCCAGGATGCCGCCGCCGCAACCCACGTCGAGCACCTTGCGCTCAGAAATGGGCGCAATACCGTCAATCCATTCAAGCCGCAGTGGATTGATTTCATGGAGAGGGCGGAATTCGCTCTCCAAATCCCACCAGCGATGAGCAAGTTCCGAAAACTTGGCGAGTTCCGCCGGATCGGCATTCACGTTATCTGTCATGGCGTGATTATGAAACGGAGAATGCGGCCCGGAAGGCCCTAGGCATTCGACCCTTGTCCCAAAGGAATTAAGCAGGCATAAAAAAACCCCGCCGAGGCGGGGTTTTTTTCAGCGATTCAGTCGAATCACTGGGTGGCGCGGGTGCCGACCACTTCGATTTCCACGCGGCGGTTCTTGGCGCGGCCTTCCTTGGTGCGGTTGTCAGCCACTGGCTGCTTCTCGCCCTTGCCTTCGGTGTAGACGCGGTTGCGTTCGATGCCCTTCGAGACCAGGAAGGCCTTGACGGCTTCGGCGCGGCGCACCGACAGACGCTGGTTATAGGCGTCCGAACCGATCGAGTCGGTGTGGCCCACAGCGATGATCACTTCGAGGTTGACATCACGGATCTTCGAGACCAGGTCGGTCAGCTTGGCGCGACCTTCAGGCTTGAGGACCGACTTGTCGAAGTCGAAGAATGCGTCGGCAGCGAAGGTCACCTTCGAAGCAGCCACGGTCGGCGGAGCGGCAGGCGCAGGCGCAGGAGCCACGCCAGGAGCTGCAACGGGAGGAGCTGCGGCAACCAGGGCACCGTCGCAACCGACGGCGGCGGTAGCCGGCGTCCAGTTGGCATCGCGCCAGCACAGTTCGTTCGTGCCGTTCTTCCAAACCAGTTCGCCGGTGCCGTTCTGCCAGTTGTCGATCGTAGGACCGCCATTTGCTGCGGTGACACGGGTCTGCGCGCCGGCGGCAGTGGCGAGCGCAGCGACTGCAAACATCATCGCCACTTTATTCAGTTTCTTCATGGTTCTCCTCTTGGGGAAAAAGCCGCAGCCGCGCTGCGAATCAAGGACGCTTTAAGTGACCACCACCCAAAACGTTGAGGCGATTGTGCCATAGGGTCTTTGGCAAACAGGCCGCTGGACGGCCCGGAAGCGTAGGACTGAGGCGGAATAGCCGCCTTGTGTTGCGGCGGTGCGACACCCCTCACAGCGTAAAATTTCGCCTTCCTGCCGCCAGCCTCTCGCTCAATGACCTCCTTCGCCAAAGAAACCCTGCCCATCAGTCTCGAAGAGGAAATGCGCAGCAGCTATCTCGATTACGCCATGAGCGTGATCGTGGGCCGGGCGCTTCCCGATGCGCGCGACGGCCTCAAGCCTGTGCACCGGCGCGTGCTGTTTGCCATGCACGAGCTCAACAACGACTGGAACCGGGCCTACAAGAAGTCCGCCCGCATCGTGGGCGACGTGATCGGCAAGTACCACCCGCACGGCGACCAGTCGGTCTACGACACCATCGTGCGTCTGGCGCAGGACTTTTCCATGCGCCATATGCTGGTCGACGGCCAGGGCAACTTCGGCTCGGTCGACGGCGACAACGCGGCCGCAATGCGGTATACGGAAATCCGCCTCGCCAAAATTGCACATGAAATGCTGGGCGATATCGACAAGGAAACTGTCGATTTTCAGGACAATTACGACGGCTCGGAAAAAGAACCCAAGGTTTTGCCGAGCAAGCTGCCGAATTTGCTGGTGAATGGCTCCGGCGGTATTGCGGTGGGCATGGCCACCAATATTCCGCCGCACAATCTCAATGAAGTGGTGGACGCCTGCCTGCACCTGCTGCGCAATCCGCAGGCCTCCATCGACGAGCTGATGGAAATCATTCCGGCGCCCGACTTCCCCACCGCCGGCATCATCTACGGCATCAATGGCGTCCGGGACGGCTACCGCACGGGCCGGGGCAAGGTCGTCATGCGCGCCAAGTGCCACTTCGAGGACATCGACCGCGGCCAGCGCCAGGCGATCATCGTCGACGAGCTTCCCTACCAGGTCAACAAGAAGACGCTGCAGGAGCGCATGGCCGAGCTGGTGCACGAGAAGAAGATCGAGGGCATCAGCCACATCCAGGACGAGTCCGACAAGTCGGGCATGCGCCTGGTGATCGAGCTCAAGCGCGGCGAAGTGCCCGAGGTGGTGCTCAACAACCTCTACAAGCAGACGCAGCTGCAGGACACCTTCGGCATCAACATGGTGGCGCTGGTCGACGGCCAGCCCAAGCTGTGCAACCTGAAGGACCTGATCGAGGTCTTCCTGCAGCACCGCCGCGAAGTGGTGACGCGCCGCACCGTCTTCACGCTGCGCAAGGCGCGCGAACGCGGCCACGTGCTCGAAGGCCTGGCAGTGGCGCTGGCCAATATCGACGACTTCATCTCGATCATCCGCAATGCCCCGACGCCGCCCGTGGCCAAGGCCGAGCTGATGACCCGCAGCTGGGACAGCAAGCTGGTGCGCGAAATGCTCACGCGTTCGCGCGCCGATGGCGGCGTGGTCAACGCCGACGACTACCGCCCCGAGGGCCTGGAGCGCGAATTCGGCATGGGTTCGGACGGCCTCTATCGCCTCTCGGAAACCCAGGCCCAGGAAATCCTGCAGATGCGCCTGCAGCGCCTCACCGGCCTGGAACAGGACAAGATCGTTGCGGAGTACAAGGAGGTCATGGCCGAGATCGACGACCTGCTCGACATCCTGGCCAAGCCCGAGCGGGTCTCGGTCATCATCGGCGACGAACTCGGCACCATCAAGCACGAGTTCGGCCAGTCCAAGCTCGGCGCGCGCCGCAGCCTGGTCGAGCACAGCGCCTTCGACCTCTCGACCGAAGACCTGATCACGCCGACCGACATGGTGGTGACGCTGTCGCACAGCGGCTATATCAAGAGCCAGCCGCTGAACGAATACCGGGCGCAAAAGCGCGGCGGGCGCGGCAAGCAGGCCACCGTGACGAAGGAAGACGACTGGATCGACCAGCTCTTCATTGCCAATACGCACGACTACATCCTGTGCTTCTCCAACCGCGGCCGGCTCTACTGGCTCAAGGTGTGGGAAGTGCCCGCGGGTTCCCGCGGTTCGCGCGGCCGCCCGATCGTCAACATGTTCCCGCTGCAGGAAGGCGAGAAGATCAACGTCGCGCTCGCCCTCACCGGCGAGAAGCGCAACTTCCCGGCCGACCAGTACGTGTTCATGGCCACCTCCATGGGAACGGTCAAGAAGACCACGCTCGACGAATTCAACAACCCCCGCAAGGGCGGCATCATCGCGGTGAATCTCGATGAGGGCGACTACCTCATCGGCGCAGCCCTCACCGACGGCAAGCACGACGTGATGCTGTTCAGCGACGGCGGCAAGGCGGTGCGCTTCGACGAGGAAGACGTGCGCCCGCTGGGGCGCAATGCACGCGGCGTGCGCGGCATGTCGCTGGACCCCGGACAAGGCGTGATCGCCATGCTGGTGGCCGAGGACGAGCAGCAAAGCGTGCTCACCGCCACCGAAAATGGTTACGGAAAGCGCACAAGCATTACCGAGTACACGCGTCATGGCCGGGGAACCAAAGGCATGATTGCGATTCAACAGAGCGAGCGCAACGGCAAGGTCGTTGCCGCCACCCTCGTGCATGCGGACGATGAGATCATGCTCATCACCGACAAGGGCGTGCTGGTGCGCACCCGGGTTGCCGAGATTCGTGAACTAGGTCGCGCTACGCAAGGCGTAACGCTGATCGGGCTCGACGAAGGCGCCAAACTCAGCGGGCTACAGCGTATTGTCGAAAACGACGCCAACGGCGAGATCGAGCCAGGCGCGGACGATACTTCCACATCTTCAACGGAGAACCCTCAGTGAAAAAATTCAAGCTCGCACTTCTGACTGTCGCCCTGGCTGGCAGCTCGATGGCCGCCATGGCGCAGGACAAGGCCGCGCTTATCAAGCAGTTCGTGGACGTGCAACGCCCCGGCATCGAATCCCTGGCCCGCGGCCTGGTCGAGCAGTCGAGCGCACCCATCGCGCAGGCGGGTTCGCAGTACCTGCAATCGCAGGTGCCCGAAGCCAAGCGCGAATCGGCCGCCAAGGCTGCCGACGCCGAGCTCAAGAAGTATTTCGACGACGCCTACCCGATCGTGCGCGACAAGGCCGTGCAGCTGGCACCCGGCGCCCTCACGCCGCTGCTCGAGCAGAACTTCAGCGAAGAAGAACTCAAGCAGCTGCTGGCCTGGATCAACTCGCCCCTCAGCAAGAAGTACCAGGACCTGAATCCCAAGATGCAGACCGCCCTGACCGAAAAGCTCGTGGCCGAAACGCGCGGCACCATCGAACCCAAGATGCGCGCGCTCGACGAAAACGTGGCCAAGGCGTTGGGTGCTCCCACCGGCGGCGCGCAGCAAGGTGCCGCTCCCGCCAAGGCCCCGGCCAAGGCTCCCGCCAAGAAGTGACGTGACACAGCAGCAGCCCCAGCCAGCCGGCACGCGCCCGTACAACTTTTCCGCAGGTCCGGCCGCCATGCCGGAGGCGGTGCTGCAACGCGCCGCCTCCGACATGCTCGACTGGCAGGGCAGCGGAATGAGCGTGATGGAGATGAGCCATCGCGGCAAGGAGTTCGGCGCCATCTGCACCCAGGCCGAAGCCGACATCCGCACGCTGCTCGCGGTGCCCGATCACTTCCACATCCTCTTCATGCAGGGTGGCGGGCTCGGCGAAAACGCCATCGTGCCGATGAACCTGTCGCGCGGAAAATCCGCCGATTTCGTCATCACCGGCAGCTGGAGCATCAAGTCCCAGAAGGAAGCGCAGCGCTACTGCACGGCGAACATCGCGGCCAGCAACGCGGCCGACCACCACACGCGCTTGCCCGACCCGTCGACCTGGCGGCTCACGCAAGACGCCTCGTATGTGCACCTGTGCACCAACGAAACCATCAACGGCATCGAGTTCCAGCAACTGCCCGACCTTGCCGCCCTCGGCAGCAAGGCGCCGCTGGTCATCGACTTTTCCTCGCACGTGGCTTCGCGCAGCATCGACTGGCGCCGCGTCGGCCTCGCATTCGGCGGGGCGCAGAAGAACCTCGGCCCGGCCGGGCTCACGCTCGTGATCGTGCGCGACGACCTGCTCGGCCATGCGCTCGAGATCTGCCCGAGCGCTTTCAACTACAAGATCGTTGCCGACAACCAGTCGATGTACAACACCCCGCCGACCTGGGGCATCTACATCGCAGGACTCACGTTCCAGTGGCTGCTGCAGCAGACCGAAGGCACGCTCACCGGCGTGGCCGCCATGGAGCAGCGCAACATCGCCAAGGCCAGGCTGCTGTACGACTTCATCGACGCATCGTCGTTCTACGCCAACAGGATCGACCCAGCCTGCCGATCCCGCATGAACGTGCCGTTCTTCCTCGAGGACGAGTCCCGGAACGACGCCTTCCTGGCCGGCGCACGCGAGGCCGGGCTGCTGCAGCTCAAGGGCCACAAGTCGGTCGGCGGCATGCGCGCGAGCATCTACAACGCCATGCCGCTGGAAGGCGTACAGGCACTTGTGGGCTACATGCGAGAATTCGAGCGATCGCATGCCTAGGCGCATGCCCAGCTGCTCGCACCGATGACCGCCTCCGCTCCAACACCGCCCTCTACTCCCGACAACTCCGAAAGCCTTTCCGGTCTGCGCGTGCAGATCGATTCGCTCGACCAGCGACTGCTCAGCCTGCTCAATGAGCGGGCCCATGTGGCGGAGCTGGTCGGCGAGGTCAAGAAGCGCGAAGGCACCCCGTTCTTCCGCCCCGACCGCGTGGCCCAGGTCATCGAGAAGATGCAAAAGAGCAATGCGGGTCCGCTCAAGGACCTGCATGTGGCGGCCATCTGGCGCGAAATCATGTCGGCCTGCCTGGCGCTCGAATCGCCCCAGCGCGTCGCCGTGCTGGGCCCTGAGGGCACCTTCTGCGAACAGGCGGCCATCGAATATTTCGGCGGTGCCGCCGACCTGATCTACTGCGCCAGCTTCGACGAGGTGTTCCACGCCACGGCGGCGGGCAGCGCCCAGTACGGTGTGGTGGGCGTCGAAAACTCCACCGAAGGCGTGGTGACGCGTTCGCTCGACCTGTTCCTGCATTCGCCCACCCATGTGGTCGGCGAAGTCAGCCTCCTGGTGCGCCACCATCTGCTGCGCAGCAGCAACACGCTCGAAGGCATCGAGGCGGTGCTCGCCCACCCGCAGGCGCTGGCCCAATGCCAGACCTGGCTGTCGAAGCACCTGCCCAACGCCGAGCGGCGCGCCGTCTCGAGCAATGCCGAAGGCGCGCGGCTCGCGGCCACCAACCCGGCCTGGGCCGGGCTGGCCGGCGAACGCGCCGCCACCCGCTTCGGGCTGCACATCGTGGCGCATGCCATCCAGGACGACTCCTACAACCGCACCCGTTTCTCGGTCATCTGCCTGCCCCAGACGCTGGCCATGCCGCCGGCCTCCGGACGCGATTGCACGAGCCTGATCGTCTCCGTGCCCAACCGCCCCGGCGCCGTGCACGACCTGCTGGTGCCGCTGAAGGTCAACAACGTCTCGATGACCCGATTCGAGTCGCGGCCCGCGCGCACCGGCCAGTGGGAGTACTACTTCTACATCGACCTGGACGGGCACCCCTCGCAGCCCAACGTGGCTGCGGCCCTGGCCGAGCTGCGGGGCCTCTGCGCGTTCTACAAGGTGCTTGGCGCCTACCCCGTCAAAGCCTGAGCCGGACAGGAAGCACCATGTTCGAGCAATTGGGATTGATCGGCTGCGGCCTCATGGGCGGCTCCTTCGCGCTGGCGCTCAAGCGCGCCAGGCTGGTGAAACGCGTGGTCGGCTACAGCAAGTCGCCTTCCACCACCGAGCGGGCGCGCCAGCTGGGCGTGATCGACGTGGTGGCGCCTTCCGCGCTGCTGGCGGTCTCGGGGTCCGACCTGGTGCTGCTGGCGGTGCCGGTGGCCGCCTCGGAAGCCACCTTCAAGGCGATTCGCCACGGCATTGCCAGCGACACGCTGGTGATGGACGTCGGTTCGACCAAGGGCGACGTGATCGAAGCCGCGCGCAGCGGCCTGCAGGACCAGTTCTCCCATTTCGTTCCGGCCCACCCGATCGCCGGCAAGGAGGTGTCGGGCATCGAGCACGCCGACGCGTCGCTCTACACCGGCCGCAAGGTCGTGCTGACCCCCGTCAAGGCCACGCTGCGCTCCAACGTGCAGCGCGCCTCGCAGGTGTGGAGCGGCATCGGCGCCCACGTGGTCACCATGACGCACGAGGAACACGACAGCGCCTTCGCGGCCGTGAGCCACCTGCCGCACCTGCTGGCCTTCGCTTACATCAACGCCCTGGTCGCGCAGCCGCAGGGCGACCGGTTCCTGGGCCTTGCCGGCCCGGGCTTCCGCGATTTCTCGCGCATTGCGGCCAGCGACCCGGTGATGTGGCGCGACGTGCTGCTCGCCAATCGCGAGCAGGTGCTGCGGCAATCGCAGGCCTTCCGGCAGGCCCTGCTGGAGCTCGAGGCCCTGATGGCGGCCACCGACACGCAGGCGCTGGAGCATGCGATTGCCGCCGCCAGCAAGGTGCGCGCCGGCTGGCAGCCCAATACCGACGCCACGCAGGACTCCTGACATGTTCTCGACGGATTTCCTGGACATTCCCCCGCTCGCGGCGGCTTCAGGCACCGTGCGGCTGCCCGGCTCCAAGAGCATCTCGAACCGCGTGCTGCTGCTGGCGGCGCTGGCCAGCGGCACCACCACCATCCACGACCTGCTCGATTCCGACGACACCCGCGTGATGCTCGACGCGCTGCGCGCGCTCGGCTGCGGCATCGACGCGGTGGGCAGCACGCTGCACATCACCGGCATGGGTGGCGCATTGAAGCCCGGCGGCCCGCTGCTGCCGCTCTTCCTCGGCAATGCCGGCACCGCCATGCGGCCGCTGACCGCGGCCCTGTCGCTGCTCGGCGGCGAATTCGAACTGAGCGGCGTGCCGCGCATGCACGAGCGGCCGATCGGCGATCTCGTCGACGCGCTGACCCAGCTCGGCTGCCAGATCGACTATCTCGGCAACCCCGGCTACCCGCCGCTGCGCATCCGGCCGGTCGACCACGGCGCGCTGGCGCTCGACGCCCCCATCCGCGTGCGCGGCGACGTGTCGAGCCAGTTCTTGACGGCCCTCCTTTTGGCACTGCCGCTGGCAGCCCGCAAGGACATCGTCATCGAGGTGGTCGGCGAGCTCATCTCCAAGCCCTACATCGAGATCACGCTGAACCTGCTCGCGCGCTTCGGCATCACGGTGCGGCGCGACGGCTGGGAGCGCTTCACCATCCCCGCCGGCAGTGCCTACCGCTCGCCGGGCGACATCCACGTCGAGGCCGACGCCTCCTCGGCCAGCTATTTCATCGCACTGGGCGCCATTGCCACGGGCGCCAGCGGCCAGAACGGTATCCGCATCGAAGGCGTGGGTGCCGACTCGATCCAGGGCGACATCCGCTTCATCGACGCAGCCCGGCAAATGGGCGCAGAAGTGGAGAGCGGGCCGAACTGGCTCGAAGTGCGCCGCGGCGCCTGGCCGCTCAAGGCCATCGATCTCGACGCGAACCACATTCCCGATGCCGCCATGACGCTTGCCGTCATGGCGCTGTACGCCGACGGGCCCAGCACGCTGCGCAACATCGCCAGCTGGCGCGTCAAGGAAACCGACCGCATCGATGCGATGGCCAATGAGCTGCGAAAGCTCGGCGCCACGGTCGAATCCGGCCCCGATTTCATCCGCGTGCACCCGATCGCCCCGGCCGGCTGGCGGCCAGCCAGCATCCGCACCTACGACGACCACCGCGTGGCCATGTGCTTTTCGCTTGCGGCGTTCAATCCGGCCCGGGTGCCGGTGCGCATTCTCGAACCCCACTGCGTCGCCAAGACATTCCCGGACTACTTCGAGACCCTGTTCTCGGTGGCCGAGGCAGTCGAAGTCCCGGTGATCTGCATCGACGGCCCCACCGCTTCGGGCAAGGGGACGCTGGCGGCCGAAGTGGCCCGCCTGCTCGGCTACCACTACCTGGATTCCGGCTCCCTCTACCGCGTGACCGGCCTGGCCATGCGGCGCGCCGGGCTCAGCGCCGATCCGGCGCACGAGGCGCAGATCGCCGCGCTTGCGAGCGCCCTGCCCCTGCACTTCGCCGAGGGCAAGGTGCTGCTGGCCGGCGAAGACGTGAGCGACGACATCCGCACCGAAGCCGCCGGCATGGACGCCTCCCGCGTCTCCACGCTGCCCGCGGTGCGCGCGGCGCTCCTGGCCCTGCAGCAGCGCTTTCGCCGGCTCCCGGGCCTGGTGGCCGATGGCCGCGACATGGGCACCGTGATCTTCCCCGACGCGGCGCTGAAGGTGTTCCTGACAGCCAGTGCCGCGCAGAGGGCGGAACGCCGGCATAAGCAGTTGATTTCAAAGGGTATTTCGACTACACTTGACAGTCTTCGCTCCGACTTGGAAGCGCGCGACGCCCGGGACTCGTCCCGCAGCGTCGCTCCCCTCAAGCCGGCGCAGGATGCCCGCCATCTCGACAACTCTCAGCTGTCCATCGAGCAATCGATCGACCAGGTGTTGAACTGGTGGCAGGAAGTTCAGCCGTTCAAGCTTGCTTGAGCTGGTTTGAAGTTACAGCCGTTCAAGTCCGCTTGAACGGCTCGCGCCAACCGGGTTCCGGGGCAGCGCATACCGCTCCGGCAGGCTCCTCTCGCGCGACAGCGCACCGGCCTGCTGGTTGTTCAACCAACCGGGCACCAGCCCACAAAACCGCCGTCTCCAGACCCACAGCAGCCGCACGCAATTTCGCATGAGCGCCTGCCAACCCTGCCTGACGGAAGGAACCATAAATGTCTGAATCTTTTGCCGACCTATTCGAAGAATCCCTGAAGCGTTCTGAAATGCGCACCGGCGAGGTCATCACGGCCGAAGTCGTGCGTGTCGAACACAACCACGTCGTCGTGAACGCCGGCCTCAAGTCCGAAGCGTACGTGCCGATCGAGGAGTTCAAGAACGACAAGGGCGAACTCGAAGTCCAGGCCGGCGATTTCGTTTCCGTTGCCATCGGCAGCGTTGAAAACGGCTACGGCGACACCATCCTCTCGCGCGACACCGCCAAGCGCCTGGCCTCGTGGCTCGCGCTCGAGAAGGCACTGGAATCCGGCGATTTCGTCACCGGCACCACCAGCGGCAAGGTCAAGGGCGGCCTCACCGTGCTCGTCAACGGCATCCGCGCGTTCCTGCCGGGTTCGCTGATCGATACGCGTCCGATCAAGGATCTGACGCCGTACGAAAACAAGACCATGGAATTCAAGGTCATCAAGCTCGACCGCAAGCGCAACAACGTCGTGTTGTCGCGCCGTGCCGTGGTCGAAGCCAGCATGGGCGAAGAGCGCGCCAAGCTGATGGAGACCCTGAAGGAAGGCGCCGTGGTCCGTGGCGTGGTCAAGAACATCACCGAATACGGTGCGTTCGTCGACCTCGGCGGCATCGACGGCCTGCTGCACATCACCGACATGGCATGGCGCCGCGTCCGCCACCCGAGCGAAGTCGTTCAGGCCGGCCAGGAAATCACCGCCAAGATCCTCAAGTTCGACACCGAGAAGAACCGTGTCTCGCTGGGTCTGAAGCAAATGGGCGACGACCCGTGGATGGGTGTTTCGCGCCGCTACCCACAATCGACCCGCCTGTTCGGCAAGGTCACGAACATTGCCGACTACGGCGCGTTCGTCGAACTCGAACCCGGCATCGAAGGCCTGGTGCACGTCTCCGAAATGGACTGGACCAACAAAAATATCGCTCCGAACAAGATCGTCTCCCTGGGCGATGAAGTCGAAGTCATGGTCCTCGAAATCGACGAAGACAAGCGCCGCATCAGCCTGGGCATGAAGCAGTGCAAGGCCAACCCCTGGCAAGAGTTTGCGCAGAACACCAAGCGCGGCGACCGCGTCAAGGGCCCGATCAAGTCGATCACCGACTTCGGCGTGTTCGTGGGCCTGGCTGCCGGCATCGACGGCCTCGTGCACCTCTCGGACCTCTCGTGGAACGAAGCCGGCGAAACCGCCGTTCGCAACTACAAGAAGGGCCAGGAAGTCGAAGCCATCGTTCTGGCCGTGGACGTCGACCGCGAACGCATCAGCCTGGGCATCAAGCAGCTGGACAGCGACCCGTTCACCACCTTCACCACGGTGAACGACAAGGGCCAGATCGTGACCGGCAAGGTCAAGACCGTGGACGCCCGCGGCGCTGAAATCGACCTCGGCGAAGACATCATCGGCTACCTGCGCGCCAGCGAAATCTCCCGCGACCGCGTGGAAGATGCACGCAACGTGCTGAAGGAAGGCGACGAAGTCACCGCCATCGTCGTGAACGTGGATCGCAAGACCCGCAACATCCAGCTGTCGATCAAGCAGAAGGACATGGTCGACGAACAAGGCGCCATGGCCAACCTGAGCCAGCAGTCGGCACGCGAAAACGCGGGCACGACCAGCCTGGGCGCCCTGCTGCGCGCCAAGCTGGACAACAACGACAGCAAGTAAGCTGAGCCGGAAGACAGAGCAGGCCCTGGGGCCGCTCTGTCTTTTTTTTCGTCCACGTTTTCGTTTGGCCTATGACCCGCTCTGACCTCGTCGAAGAACTCGCCGCGCGCTTTGCGCAGTTGACGCACCGCGATGCCGAATACGCCGTCAAGACCATCCTCGACGCGATGAGCGACGCGCTGGTGCGCGGGCACCGCATCGAGATCCGCGGCTTCGGCAGCTTCTCGGTCAACCGGCGTCCGCCGCGCATCGGCCGCAATCCGCGTTCAGGCGAAAGCGTCCAGATCCCCGAAAAACGGGTGCCGCACTTCAAGCCCGGCAAGGCGCTGCGCGAAGCCGTCGACGCCAAGACCGCCGAGCTGGATGCCGGCAAGGAAGCCAAGAGCCGCAAGGCCTGATCTGCATCGCATGGATGATGCAAACGTAGAATGCTCCCGGCAACGGGAATGGCAATGAAATACCTCCTGTGGCTGCTCAAGGCAGCCATTTTTTTTACGCTTTTTGCTTTCGCGCTGAACAACCAGCACGACGCGACCGTCTATTTCTTCTTCGGCACCTACTGGCGCGCGCCGCTGGTGCTGGTGGTGCTCGCAGCCTTTGCGGGCGGCCTGGTGGTCGGTGCGCTCGGCATGTTGCCGGGTTGGTGGAAGCACCGCGCCGCCGCGGCGGCGCAGCAGCCCTCCACGCCCGAGCAAACGCCGGCAACGACCGGATCGAGTGCCGCACCCGTGGCCGTGCCGGCGCCCGCCATTTCCGCCACCGATCTACCTGCCGTACGCCAACATGGACTTTGATCCCAGCTGGCTGCTGATCAGCCTGCCCATCGCCTTCGTGCTGGGCTGGCTCGCATCGCGCTTCGACATCCGCCAGCTCAAGCTCGAGAACAGGCAAGCCCCGAAGGCCTACTTCCGTGGCCTCAACTTCCTGCTCAACGAACAGCAGGACCAGGCCATCGATGCCTTCATCGAGGCCGTGCAGAACGACCCCGACACGCAGGAACTGCACTTCGCCCTCGGCAACCTGTTCCGCCGGCGCGGCGAATATCAGCGCGCGGTGCGCGTGCACGAGCATCTGCTCGGCCGCGGCGACCTGAGCCGCAGCGACCGCGAGCGCGCCCAGCACGCCCTGGCGCAGGACTTCCTGCGTGCCGGCCTGCTCGATCGCGCCGAAGCCGCGCTGCAAAAGCTCGAGGGCACGCGCTACGAGAACGAGGCACGGCTGTCGCTCCTGGCCATCTACGAGCGCTCGCGCGAATGGACGCAGGCCGCCGACGTGGCACAGAAACTCGACGAGTCCGACCAGGCCAGCTACAGCACGCGCCGTGCCCATCACCTGTGCGAGCAGGCGGCCGAACAGGTGGCGGCCGGCGACATGGCCGCGGCCAACCGGCTGCTGTCCGAGGCCGTGGCCCTGGCCCCGCAGGCTCCGCGCCCTGCCATCGACTCCGCCACGCTCCAGTTGCGCAATGGCGATGCCGCCACGGCCTTCGACACCCTCGTCGCGCTGAGCGACACCGCACCACTCGCGCTGCCCCTGTATGCCGCCGCGCTGCAGCAGGCCGCGGTGGCCGCGCAGCGCGAGCGCGAGGCACTCTCGCTGCTCCAGCGCCGCTATGCGGAGTCGCCGTCGATCGACGTGCTCGAGGCCCTGATGGCGCTCGGCGGTTCACCGGCGCACGCGGTCGCGGCGGCGGAGGGCTTGCCGCTCACCCCGCGCGACGGCTACATCGCGCACCTTGCGCAACAGCCTTCGCTGGTGGCCGCCTCGCGCTGGCTGGCCGGCGAGCGCTTCGAGCACGAGCAGTTCCATCCGCAAGTGCAGCGCGCACTCGACCAGGCCACGCGGCCACTGATGCGCTACCGCTGCGCCGCCTGCGGCTTCGAGGCGCACCAGTACTTCTGGCATTGCCCCGGATGCCAGGCCTGGGACAGCTATCCGCCGCGCCGCGTCGAAGAACTCTGAGCAACGTTCCGAACAGGTTTCGGAACAATGGTGACCAGCGCCATGGCGGCACGCCGCGCCGTCAACGCCCCTTTCCCTGCACTCGTTGAACGCGAGCCGGCAACCTGCCGGCACGACGAAATCAACAATCAGGGAGTTTGAAATCATGCTGAAGAAAATCCTGGCCACGCTGGCCATGCTGTTTGCGGCTGCTTCGTTTGCCGCGGTCGACGTCAACAAGGGCACGGCCGCCGATCTCGACGGCATCAAGGGCATCGGCCCGGCCATGTCCAAGCGCATCCTCGATGCACGCAAGACAGGCGAGTTCAAGGATTGGCCCGACTTCATGCAGCGCATCAAGGGCGTGAAGGAAAAGAAGGCAGAAAAACTCTCGGCCGAAGGGCTCACGGTCAACGGCCAGGCTTTCGGTGGCCAAGCCAGCGCACCGGCGGCCGCCAAGGGCGACAAGGCAGAGAAGGCCACGAAGCCGGCCAAGACACCGGCAGCGGATGCGAAGCCCGCCAAGCCCTGATTGAAGCGCCCTCTGCCGCGGGCCTCACCGGGCTTGCGGCACTTGGCAGCATGGGGAGCACGGCCGCCCACCGGCGGTTCGTCACGTGCACAGCGGTACAAGCCGGAGCACAAACGCCCAGCCGCCTGGCAGGGAAATGCCTCAGGAATGGCCCGGAATTTGCACGTATGCTCGCTTTCGTTTTCACTCTCATCCGTTCCGGAGCGCCCATGAATCACAAGTTCGGTATTGCCCTTGCTGGCCTCACGCTCGGTGCCGCAGCGTTCGCGCAAACCAAGTGGGACCTGCCCACGGCCTACCCGGCCACCAATTACCACACCGAGAACATCACCCAGTTCGCGAAAGACGTGGACGCCGCCACCGGCGGCAAGGTGAAGATCGCCGTGCATGCCAACGCGTCCCTATTCAAGGCGCCCGAAATCAAGCGCGCGGTGCAGAGCGGCCAGGCCCAGGCCGGCGAGATCCTGCTGGCCAACTACGCCAACGAGAACCCGATCTACGCGCTCGACGGCGTGCCCTTCCTCGCCACCACCTATCCCGAAGCGAGGAAGCTCTACGATGCCTCGAAGCCCGCGATGGAAAAGCTGCTCGCGGCACAAGGCATCAAGGTGCTCTTCGTGGTGCCCTGGGCGCCGCAGGGCATCTACTCCAAGAAGGAGATCAGCTCGGTCGCCGACCTGCGCGGTATCAAGTGGCGCGCCTACAGCCCGGCCACCGCCAAGATCGCCGAGCTGATCGGCGCGCAGCCGGTGCAGATCCAGCAAGCCGAACTCAGCGCCGCCATGGCCACGGGCGTGATCGAAAGCTACATGAGCTCGGGCTCCACAGGCTACGACACCAAGACCTACGAGCACATCAAGAACTTCTACGACACGCAGGCATGGATCCCGAAGAACGCGATCCTCGTCAACGCCAAGGCCTTCGACGCGCTGGACGCCGCCACCAAGGCCGCAGTCACCAAGGCCGCGGCCGATGCCGAAGCCCGCGGCTGGAAAATCGCCCAGGAGAAGAACGACGAGTACAAGCGCCTGCTGGCCGAGCGCGGCATGAAGGTCCACAAGCCTTCGGCCAAGCTCGACGCCGACATGCGCCAGGTCGGCGGCATCATGCAGGCCGACTGGCTCAAGGCCGCGGGTCCCGAGGGTGCCGCGATCGTCGAAGCCTACAAGAAGAAGTGATGGCGCTGCCCCGCTCCACACTTCGGAAGGCCTGAGCCGTGCGCCGCTTCCTCGATCGCCTGTACGACGGTGCGGGCGCGCTCGGCGCCCTTTGCGTGTTCCTGATCTTCGTGCTGATGATCCTGGCCGGTGTGGGCCGGCAGATGAATTGGCACGTGAGCGGGCTCAACGACGTCGTCTCCTGGCTGTGCGCTGCTGCCGCGTTCTTTGCGATGGCGCACGCCTTCCGGCACGGCGACTTCGTTCGCGTGACGCTGCTGCTGGACGCCGTGCCGGCCAAGGTGCGCCGCGTGCTCGACGTGGTTTGCCTGCTGATCGCCTCGGTGTCGGTGGCCTACCTCACCTACTGGGCCACCAGCTTCACCTACGAGAGCTATGAGTTCGCGGAAATGGCGACCGGCCTTGTCGTCATTCCGATCTGGATTCCGCAGTCGACCTTCGTCATCGGCTGCTGGCTGCTGCTGATCGCGATGCTCGATGAACTGGTGGGCGTGGTGCGCGGCCAAAAGCCGAGCTACCAGCGTGCGATCGAAGAGCGGCATGCCGCGGGCGATTTCTCTTCCGACGTCTGAACGACAACTACAAGAAAAGACACCCGATGTTCGAAAATCTCTGGATGGGCGCGCTGCTGCTCGCCATCATGATGCTGCTGCTGGCGGGCGGCGTGTGGATCGCCATGACGCTGGCCATCGTCGGATGGGTGGGCCAGGCCTTCTTCACCAACACGCTGCCCGGCAAGAACCTGTTCTCGGCCTTCTGGGAAAGCAATGCGAGCTGGGAACTCGCGGCGCTGCCGCTGTTCATCTGGATGGGCGAAATCCTCTTTCGCACCAAGCTCAGCGAAGAAATGTTCGAGGGGCTGCGTCCGTGGCTCAACCGCGTGCCGGGCCGGCTGATGCACACCACCATTCTGGGCTGCGGTGTGTTCGGCTCGGTCTCGGGCTCCTCGGCCGCCACCTGCGCGACCATCGCCAAGGTGGCGCTGCCCGAACTCAAGCGCCGCGGCTACAACGAGCAGCTGGCCATCGGTTCCCTCGCCACCGCCGGCACGCTGGGCATTTTGATTCCGCCGTCGATCACCATGGTGGTGTACGCCGTCGCAGCCGACGCCTCCATCATCCGGATCTTCCTGGCCGGCTTCCTGCCGGGCTTCCTGCTGATGCTGCTGTTCTCCGGCTACATCGGCTGGTGGAGCCTGCGCAATCCCGACCAGGTGCCGCCCGCAGACCCGCCGACCACGTTCATGGAGAAAATCCGGCTCTCCGGCAATCTCATTCCTTGCGCGCTGCTGATCATCTTCATCGTCTGGGTGCTGGTGGCGGGCTGGGCCACGGCCACCGAATGCGCGGCCTTCGGGGTGCTCGGCTCGCTGGCGATCGCGGCCTGGGGCAAGAGCCTCACCTGGAAGAACTTCAAGGAAGGGATCATGGGCGCCACGCGCACCAGCTGCATGATCATGTTCATCCTGGCCGGCGCCGCCTTCCTCACCAAGACCATGGCCTTCACCGGCATTCCCCGCGAACTGGCCGAGTGGGTCGACAGCATGCATCTGTCGCCCTACGCACTGATCGGTGCGCTGGTGCTCGTGTACCTGGTGCTGGGCACCGCGCTCGACGGCATCTCTATGATCGTGCTGACCAGCGCGGTGGTGCTGCCGATGATCCAGAAGGCCGGCTTCGACCTGATCTGGTTCGGTATCTTCATCGTTCTGCTGGTCGAGATCGCCGAGGTCACGCCGCCGGTGGGCTTCAACCTCTTCGTGCTGCAGAACATGACCGGCAAGGACAGCAACGTGATCGCCAAGGCGGCCATTCCGTTCTTCTTCTGCCTGGTGCTGTGCATCGTGCTGATCACGCTGTTTCCGAGCATCGTCACCATCCTGCCCAACGTGGTGATGGGTGTCGAGAAATAGCGAGAAGAAAACCAATGCCCGTCTTGCCGGTTTTTGCGATCTGCGTCGGTGCCTCGTTCGGCGCCATGGCCCGATGGGGCCTGGGCCTGTGGCTCAACACGGGGGGCCCGGTGCCCTACGGCACGCTGGCTGCAAACCTGATCGGCGGCTATCTGGTGGGCGTGGCGGTCGGTGCCTTCCAGGCGATGCCGCAGCTCGACCCCGTATGGCGCCTGCTGCTGATCACCGGCTTTCTCGGTGGCCTCACGACTTTCTCGAGCTTCTCGGCCGAGGTCGTCACGCTGCTGCTCGGCGGGCGCCCGCTGCTGGCGCTGGGCACCAGCATGCTGCATCTTTGCGGGTCGCTCATGCTGACCTGGCTGGGCATCCGCACGGTGCAACTCGCACTGGGCTAGGCTTCCTTGGCCCGGCCGGCAAAACCGGCCATTTCCTACGGCGATGACTGAAGGCCCACAGGGGGTCGGTCGATAGAATCGACCGCAATGCCCCTGGTCTTTCTCGTCGCTTTTCCCTTCATTGCCAGCGTGCTGGCCGCGTTGATGCCGTCCAACGCGCGCAACCGGGAATCGACGCTTGCGGGACTCGTCGCGCTGGGCTGCGCGGTGCAGGCCGCATGGTTCTTTCCGCAGCTCGCCAATGGCAATGTGCTGCGCCAGGAAATCGAATGGATGCCGGAGCTCGGCCTCAACCTCGTGTTCCGCATGGACGGCTTCGCCTGGCTGTTCTGCATGCTGGTGCTCGGCATCGGCGCGCTGGTGGTGCTGTATGCGCGCTACTACATGTCGGCCTCCGATCCGGTGCCGCGATTCTTTTCCTTCTTTCTCGCGTTCATGGGCGCGATGGTCGGCGTGGTGCTTTCGGGCAACCTGATCCAGATGGTGCTGTTCTGGGAGCTCACCAGCCTGTTCTCTTTCCTGTTGATCGGCTATTGGCACCACCGGCGCGACGCGCGGCGCGGCGCACGCATGGCGCTCACCGTCACCGGGGCCGGCGGACTCTGCCTGCTGGCGGGCGTGCTGGTGCTGGGCCGCATCGCGGGCAGCTACGAGCTCGACGTGGTGCTGGCATCGGGCGACGAGATTCGCGCGCATGCCCTCTACCCCGCCGCACTGGTGCTGATACTGCTGGGCGCCTTTACCAAGAGCGCGCAGTTCCCGTTTCACTTCTGGCTGCCGCGCGCCATGGCGGCGCCCACGCCCGTTTCGGCCTACCTGCATTCGGCGACCATGGTGAAGCTCGGCGTGTTCCTGATGGCGCGGCTTTGGCCGGCGCTGTCGGGCACCGAGCAGTGGTTCTGGCTGGTGGGCGGCGCGGGCGCGATCACGCTGCTGCTCGGCGGCTTCATCGCCATGTTCCAGCGCGACCTGAAGGCATTGCTGGCCTATTCGACCATCTCGCACCTCGGGCTCATCACGCTGCTGCTCGGCCTCAACAGCCCGCTCGCGGCGGTGGCGGCGGTGTTCCACATCATGAACCATGCGACCTTCAAGGCATCGCTCTTCATGGCCGCGGGCATCATCGACCATGAGAGCGGCACGCGCGACATCCGCAAGCTCAGCGGACTGCTGCGGCTGATGCCGATCACGGGCACGCTGGCCATCATCGCCAGCGCCTCGATGGCCGGCGTGCCGCTGCTCAACGGCTTTCTCTCCAAGGAGATGTTCTTCGCGGAGACGGTGTTCATCCAGGCCACGCCATGGATCAATGTGAGCCTTCCGATCATCGCGACCGTGGCGGGCGTTTTCAGCGTGGCCTATTCGGCACGCTTCGTGTTCGACGTGTTCTTCGGTCCGCCCTGCGGGCCGGCCGTGCCGAGGCAGCCGCACGAGCCGCCGCACTGGATGCGCGTGCCCGTCGAGCTGCTGGTGCTGGTTTGCCTGGTGGTCGGCGTGGCGCCGGCCTGGTCCATCGGCGCGCTGCTCGCGGCGGCCGCAGCCCCCGTGGTCGGCGGCGTGCTGCCCGAATACAGCCTGGCCGTCTGGCACGGCTTCAACCTGCCTCTGGCCATGAGCTTCGTGGCGCTGGCAGGCGGCCTGGCGCTGTACCTGTCGCAACGCCGCCGACGCGCACGCGGCGAACTGGAGCACACACCGCTGCTGCACCGTTTCGACGGGCAGGTCATCTTCGAGCACCTGCTCGCGCAACTCAGCGAAGCGGGCCGGCGCAGCCGCCGCGTGCTGGGCACCCGGCGCATGCAGACGCAATTGCTGCTGCTGATCGCGGTGGCGGGCGCGGGCGCCGCGGCTTCGCTCCTGACCGCACCCGTCGTGCGCGGCACCCGTGAGCTGCTGCCGTTCTCGACCATGTTCGCGATGACCTGGCTCATCGGCGGCGTCTGCGCCCTGGCTGCAGCGTGGCAGGCCAAGTTCCACCGGCTGGCCGCGCTGATGCTCGCGGCGGGGGCGGGCCTGGTGTGCTGCGTGACCTACATCTGGTTCTCGGCGCCCGACCTCGCGCTGACGCAGCTCGTGGTCGAGGCCGTGACCACGGTGCTGATCCTGCTCGGGCTGCGCTGGCTGCCGATGCGCAGCAAGGACGCCGTGCAGTCCGCACGCACCCGTCTGCGTCCCTGGGGCCGGCGCGGGCGCGACCTGCTGGTGGCAACGGCCGCCGGCAGCGGCATGGCCGCGCTGGCGTGGCTGATGATGACGCGCCCGTTTCCGCAGAGCATCTCGCCCTTCTTCCTCGAACGCGCGCTCGCCGAAGGCGGCGGCACCAACGTGGTCAACGTGATGCTGGTCGACTTCCGCGCCTTCGACACCTTCGGCGAAATCACCGTGCTCGGCGTGGTGGCGCTCACCGTGTATGCACTGCTGCGCCGTTTCCGCCCCGCGCGCGAGTCGATGGCGCTGCCGCCGCAGCAACGCGCGCAGGCCGACGACGGAAGCAGCGACCTCCTGAACCCGCGCCTGGCCAAGGACACGGCCGTGGGCTACCTGATGGTGCCGGCGGTGCTGGTGCGGCTGCTGCTGCCGCTCGCGGTGCTGGTGTCGGTGTACTTCTTCATGCGCGGGCACAACGCACCGGGCGGCGGATTCGTCGCGGGGCTGGTGATGTCGGTGGCGCTGCTCTTGCAGTTCATCGTCTCGGGCACCGAATGGGTGGAAGAGCACCTGCGCATCTACCCGCGGCGCTGGATCGCCGTCGGCCTGCTGCTTGCGCTGGCCACCGGCAGCGGCGCGGTGCTGTTCGGCTACCCGTTCATGACCACGCACACCGCGCACCTGCACCTTCCGGTGCTGGGCGAGCTGCATGTGCCGAGTGCGCTCTTCTTCGACATCGGCGTGTTCGCGCTGGTGCTCGGCGCCACCATGCTGATCCTCACCGCACTGGCGCACCAATCCATCCGGAGCCACCGCTGGGCCGACGAGCAGCGCGAAAAAGAGGCACGCGCGCAGTCCGAGGCCGTGGAGGGCGTGCACTGATGGAGATCGTGCTCGCACTCGCCATCGGCGTGCTCACCGGCTCGGGCGTGTACCTGCTGCTGCGCCCGCGCACCTTCCAGGTGATCATGGGCCTCACGCTCATCTCGTACGCCGTCAACCTGTTCATCTTCAGCATGGGCCGGCTCAAGTACGACAGCGAACCGGTGCTGGTCAAAGGCTTCACCGCCACGCTCGCGAACACCGCCGACCCGATGCCGCAGGCCCTTGTGCTGACGGCCATCGTCATCGGCTTTGCGATGACGGCCCTGTTCCTCGTGGTGCTGCTCGCCTCGCGCGGCCTTACCGGCACCGACCACGTCGACGGCGAAGAGCGGCAGGAGGCGGCGGAATGACGGCGCTGCTGCAACTGCTCGACCGTCTGCTCGACTTCAGCATGCCGCACCTCGTGGCGGTGCCGATCCTCGTGCCGCTGTTCACGGCGGCCTTGATGCTGCTGCTGGGCGAAAGGCGACGCCGCACCAAGTCGGCCTTGAGCGTGGCCTCGGGGCTGGTGGGTCTGCTGGCGGCCCTCGCGCTGCTGCGCTGGGTGAACGCGCCCGACACCGGCGACGGCCCCGGATCGATCGGCATCTACCTGCCCGGCAACTGGCAGGCGCCCTTCGGCATCGTGCTGGTGGCCGACCGGCTGTCGACCATGATGGTGGCACTCACCGGCGTGGTCGCCTTCGCGGCCTCGATCTATTCCACTTCGCGCTGGGACCGCGCCGGCGTGCACTTCCATCCGCTGCTGCAGCTGCAGCTCATGGGCCTGAACGGCGCCTTCCTCACGGGCGACCTGTTCAATCTCTTCGTCTTCTTCGAGGTGATGCTCGCGGCCTCCTACGGCCTGCTGCTGCATGGCTCGGGCCGGCTGCGCGTGCAGGCGGGGCTTCACTACATCGCCATCAACCTGGCGGCGTCGTCGCTCTTCCTGATCGGCGCGGCCCTGCTCTACGGCGTGACCGGCACGCTCAACATGGCCGACCTGAGCCTGCGCATCGCCGAACTCGCACCCGCCGATCGCGGCCTGGTGCATGCGGCCGCCGCCATCCTCGCGACCGCCTTCTTCGCCAAGGCCGGCGCCTGGCCGCTCAACTTCTGGCTGGTGCCGGCGTACAGCGCAGCGGTGTCGCCGGTGGGCGCCGTCTTCGCGCTGCTGACCAAGCTGGGCATCTATACGCTGCTGCGGCTCTGGACCCTGCTCTTCGCACCCGATGCCGGCAGCTCCGCCGCCTTCGGACAGTCCGCCCTCATCGCGATCGGGCTGGCCACGCTGTTTGCGGGCGCGCTCGGCATCGTGGGCACCCAGCGGCTCTCCAACCTGGCGGGATTCAGCGTGCTCGTCTCGGCCGGCACACTGCTCGCGGCCATCGGCCTCGGGGAACCGGCCGTGTGGGCCGGCGCGCTCTATTACCTGTTGAGTTCGACGCTGGCCGTGAGCGCATTTTTCCTGTTGACCGACATGATCGAACGCTGGCGCAACGCCGGCCAGAGCGTCGCGCCGCACGAGCAGGCGGGCAACGCGCCGTTCCTGGCGGAAGACCTGCGCGTGCTCGACGACGTGAACCTCGACGACGAAGCGCAGGCGCTCTATGGCCGCGCCATCCCGGCCGGCGTCGCGTTCCTGGGCCTGAGCTTCATCGGCTGCACCCTGCTGCTCGCGGGGCTGCCGCCCCTCTCGGGCTTCGTCGGCAAGTTCGCCATGCTCTCGGGTGCCTTCGTGACCAGCGGCACCTCCACGGCGGCATGGATCTTTCTCGCGCTGCTGATCGCCTCGGGCTTCCTGGCCCTGATTGCGCTGAGCCGCACCGGCATTCGCCATTTCTGGACCCAGCCTCATCCCACGATGCCCGCGCTGCCGTTGCTCGAAGTGCTGCCCGTGGCGGGCCTGCTCGCGGCCTGCGTCGCCCTGACGGTATGGGCCGGCCCCGTCATGCGCCACGCGTTCATCACCGCGGAAGGGCTGCACGCGCCCGCGGCCTATCGCAATGCCGTGATGAATGCGCGGCAGGTACCCAATCCGGTAGCGGCACCGGCGAAAGGCGTGGCCCCGTGAAGCGCTGGCTGCCTTCTCCGCCGCTGTCGATGGCGCTGTTTGCCGTCTGGCTGTTGCTCAACCAGTCGCTCGATGCTGCCACGCTGGCATCGGCCTTGGTGCTGGCCATTGCCGTACCGCTGCTCACCAGGGGCTTGCGGCCCGCTGCCGTTCGCATGCGCAAGCCCTGGGTGGCGCTGCGGCTCGCGGGCCGGGCCTCGGCGGACATGCTGCACTCGGCGCTCTTCGTGGCCCGGCGGCTGCTGACGCGCCGCACCTCGCGCATCGCGTCGAAGTTCGTGAACGTGCCGCTGGACCTGCGCGACCCGAACGGACTCGCGGTGCTGGCCATGATCATGTGCCTGACACCGGGCACCGCCTGGGGAGAGATTTCGTTCGACAGCAGTGCGCTGCTGATCCATGTGTTCGACGTCGACGACGAAGCCGCCTTCATCGCCCAGATCAAAGCGCGCTACGAGCGACCCTTGATGGAGATCTTCGAATCATGACGCCGGTACTTTTCTGGGCCTTGAAGCTCGCGCTGCTGCTGCTCGCCGTGGCCATGCTCTGCGCACTCGCCCGCCTGCTCATCGGCCCGACTGCGCAAGACCGCGTGATGGCGCTGGACTGCCTCTACATCAACGGCATGCTGATGATGCTGGTGCTGGGCATCGTGTATGCGAGCAACGTGTACTTCGAGGCGGCCATGCTCACGGCGCTGTTCGGCTTCGTGGGATCGACGGCCATGGCGAAGTTTCTGCTGCGGGGGGAGGTGATCGAATGAGCGATTTCATCGTCGGTCCGCTGCCGCTTTGGGCGGAAATCGTCACCGCAGTATTTGCGGTGCTCGGCGCGGCCTTTGCGGCCATCGGATCCTTCGGCCTCGTGCGCCTGCCCACCTTCTTCCGCCGCATCCACGCACCGACGCTCGGTTCCACGGCGGGCGTGTGGTGCATGACCATCGCCACCATCGTGTACTTCTCGGTGCAGGGCTACAGCCTCTTCCTGCACGCCGTGCTGATCGTGCTTTTCATCGCGCTCACCGCGCCCATCACCACCATCTTCCTGATGCGCGCCGCGCTGTTCCGGGAACGGCAAAAGGGCGGCGACGTGCCGCCCGCGGCGAAGTCGGCCGACTGACGCGGCCGGACCGGCGGCCCGTTCAGCTCATCGCGAGCTGCTGCATGCCCTTGGCCCGCGCCACTTCCATTTCGCGCGGCAGCGTGACCGCGTTCTTCACCGCGAGAATCTCCGCCATCACGCTCACCGCGATCTCGGGCGGCGTCTTGCTGCCGATGTAGATGCCGATGGGGCCGCGCAGCCGCGCGAGCGATTCGGGCGTCTGGCCGAAGTGCTCGATCATGCGGTCGCGCCGGGCCTCCGCATTGCGGCGCGAGCCGATGGCGCCGACGTAGAACGCTTCGCTCTGCAATGCCTCGAGCAGCGCCAGGTCGTCGAGCTTCGGGTCGTGCGTGAGCGCGACCACGCAGCTGCGCCGGTCGGGCTTGAAGGCCATCACCGCGTCGTCCGGCATCTCGGTGGTGATCTCCACGCCGGGCAGCGACCATGCGGTGCGGTACTCCGCGCGCGGATCGCACAGCGTCACGGCAAAGCCGCTGAACTTGGCCATCGTCGCGAGGTATTCGGCCAGCTGTCCGGCGCCGATCAGCAGCATGCGGTACTCGGGGCCGAAGGTGTTGGTGAGCTCGGTGTCGTTCACCTTGAGTTCGTCGGGCGCGGTCGCCTCGGCCAGGCGCACGGCGCCGGTCGCGAGCGCAACCGTGCGCTGCATGAGCTTGCCCTGCTTGAGCGCCGCCACCAGCGTGTCGAGCGAGGCCGCGTCGGGGTCGTACTCGAGCAGCAGCTCCAGCGTGCCGCCGCAGGGCAGCCCGAAGCGATGCGCCTCGTCGGCCGTGATGCCGTACTTGGCGAGTGCAGGCGGGGTGCCCGGCGGCACCTCTTCGCCATTGCCATGCGCGTGGCTGTAGCGGGCGATCAGGTCGTCCTCGATGCAGCCGCCGGAAACCGAGCCCACCACCGCGCCGTCGTCCGCCAGGGCCATGATCGAGCCGACCGGCCGCGGCGACGAGCCCCAGGTGCGCACCACCGTGGTCAGCAGCGCGCGCTTGCCGGCCTGCCGCCAGTCGCGCAGCGTGCGCAGCACCATGACGTCGAGATTTTCCATGGCGTGTTTCGTGTCCTCAGCTCGCGTCGTCCGGTGCGGCGGACGCGTCCTTGTCGTCCTTCTTGCCGAGGCCGATCTTCTTCATGAAGCCGGACATGACGCCCGCCTTCTCGGCGGGGGCTTCGGCCACCGCTTCAGCCGCGGCTGGCGGCGGGCCGTAGCGGCTCTGCATTTCCGCTTCGAAGCGCTTGAAGAAATCGTCGGCGGTCGACTTGGCGGCGCCGTCGATGAGGCGCTGGCCCAGCTGGGCGATCTTGCCGCCGACCTGCGCCTGCACGGTGTAGTCGAGTTCGCACCCGGCCGGCGAAGGTGCGGCATCGGCACCGTCGCCTGCCGGCGGCGCGGCGGCAGCGCCGTCCAGCGGCCGCAGCGTCACGCTGGACGAACCCTTGGCAAACCCCGCCACGCCGCCCTGGCCCTCGAAGGTGAGCTTGTAGCCGTCGGGCGCGACGATGTCAGACAGCGCCACCTTGCCGTTGAACTTGGCCGACACGGGGCCGATCTTGACCGCGAGCGCCACGCTGTACTGGTTGTCGCCCGTGAGCTCGAACTTGTCGCAGCCGGGGATGCATTTCTTGAGCGTCTCGGGATCGTTGAGCGCTTCCCAGGCCTGTTGCTGCGTGATGCCGAGACGGCGATTGCCGAGCATTTCCATGATGGAGTTTCCTTTTGTATTTTCTGTGAGGCGCTATCGGCTGGACCGCATGAGCGCGGCAAGGCTGGCAGCCAGCTGTTCGAGGGCACCGAGATTGTGGACCGCGAGCATCGCGTCTGCATGGCGGTGCAGCACGCTGGCCCCACGCGCCAAAGGGGCGTAGCCCTCGAAACGCAGCAGCGGGTTGAGCCACAGCAAGCGGCGCGAATGGCGCTTGAGCCAGAGCAGTTCGCTCTCGAGCAGCGCGGGTTCGCCGGTGTCGAGGCCGTCGCTGATCACCAGCACCAGCGTGCGGCGGCCCGTGAGCCGGCGCGCATGCGCACAGCGCAGTTCGGCCAGCGAGCTGCCGAGCCGCGTACCGCCGGCAAAATCGTCGATGGCGAGGCTGGCCGCGCCCAGCATGGCGTCGGTGTCGGCCAGCCTGAAGGCGGGCGTAAGGTCGGTGAGCCGGGTGCCGAACGCGAACACGTCGCGCCGGCCGGCCCGCCGGGTCGATGCATGCAGGAACGCCAGCAGCAGCCTTGCATAGCGTTCCATCGAGCCCGACACATCGACCAGCACCAGGAGCGGCAGCGGTTGCTCGCGGCGGCTCAGCTTGGGCAGGCGCAGGATCTCGCCGCCCGTGCGCGCGGCCTCGTGCAGCACGCCGGGCCAGTGCATGCGCGCATGCTGCTGGCCCGCGTCGCCTGCCACGCGCAGCCGGCGCGACGGCAGCGACGGGATGGGCAAGGCGATGTCGCGCGCCAGCCGTTCGACCAGGCGGTATTCGGCCGCGCCGAGCGCATTGAAATCCGCATGCTGCAGGCGCTGGCGGTCGCTCGACGTCATGGCCGCATCGAACTCGACCTCCTTGTCGGGCTTGGCGGGCGCGGCGGGCCGGGCCGGATCGCGCGGCGCGCTCAGCGCCTCGCGCACGCGCGGGCGCCGCTTGGAGGGCTCGGCCTTTCCTTCGGCGCTCGGCAGCATCTGCGCGAGCAGCTTGTTGGCCAATTCAGGGTCGCGGAACCAGGCATCGAAGAGCTCGCGGAACACCATGCGGTCCTGCTCGCGGCTCACCATCACGGCTTCCATCGCGGCACTCAGGTCGAGGCGGCTTTCCACCCCCACCAGGGTGGCCGCCTCGGCCGCGAGCGCGATGCGCATGGCGTCGGTGCGCACGCCGGCGCGGCGCAGCGCGCGGCCGAAGGCCGTGATGTTGCCGGCCAGCTTGCCGCTGCGTACGTCGCCGAGTTGCTGGATGCCGGTCATGCGGGCGGCCTCGGTGCGCGGCGCTCAGGGCGCAACCGGCTCCTCGGGCTTGAGCAGGTCGGTCGCCAGATCGCGCGTGAGTGCCGCCACATCATCGCGCTGCTTGAACAGGATGCCGGCGGTGTCGACCACCACTTCGGGGTCGAGCTCGACGGTGTCGAGCGCAATCAGCGCCCTCGCCCACTCCACGCTTTCGGCAATGCCGGGTGCGCGCTGGAATGCATTGACGAAGGGCGCATCGCGCAGCCGGGCGACAAAGGCCGCCACCTGGGCCGACAGCTTTTCGCCGGCCTCGGGCACCTGGGCGCGAACGATCGCGAGCTCGCGTTCGCGCTCCGGGTAGTCGAGCCAGTGATAGAGGCAGCGCCGCTTGACCGCGTCGTTGAGCTCGCGCGTGCGGTTGCTGGTGAGGATGGTGACAGGCGGCACCACGGCGCGCACGGTGCCGAGCTCGGGAATGCTGACCTGGTATTCGCCGAGGTATTCGAGCAGGAAGGCCTCGAAGGGCTCGTCGGCACGGTCCACTTCGTCGATCAGCAGCACGGCACCGGGCGCGGGTGTCTGCAGCGCCTGCAGCAGCGGGCGGCGGATCAGGTAGTGCGGCTGGTAGACCTCGGCTTCGACGTCGCGCGCCGCGCCCGTCGCTTCCGCCGCGCGCATGTGCAAGAGCTGCGCGGCGTAGTTCCATTCGTAGAGCGCTTCGCGCTGCTCCAGTCCGTCGTAGCACTGCAGGCGCAGCAACTCGCGGTTGAGCGCCGTCGACAGTGCCTTGGCCAGTTCGGTCTTGCCGACGCCGGGTTCGCCCTCGAGCAGCAGCGGGCGCTGCAGCTTGAGCGCGAGGAACACGGCCGTGGCCAGGCGGCGGTCGGCAAAGTAGCCGGCCTGCACCAGGCCGGCGGAGAGTGAATCGATGGTCGGAAAGATCATGGCAAAGCGTAGTGGAAGACGCGCGCGTGCCACGCCTTCCGGTCGGTGCCCGGCGAGTTCAGCCCAGTGCCTTGGTCACCGCGCGCTGCGTCAGCACGCTGATCAGGTTGGCACGGTAGGCGGCCGAGGCATGCAGGTCGCTGTTGAGGTCGCTCGCATCGATCTTCACCGCCGCGGCAGCCGCCGCCGTGAAGCTCTTGTTGAGCGCATCTTCGAGCCCGGCGTGGCGGAACACGCCGTTACCGGCGCCGGTGATGGCCACCCTCACGCCGCTGTCGTACTGCGCGAGGAACACACCGACGAGCGGGAAGTTCGACGCCTTCTGGCGCAGCTTTTCATAGACGGCGCGCTTGGGAACCGGAAAGCGGATCGCGGTGATCAGCTCGTCTTCTTCCAGCGCCGTGGTGAAGAGGCCCAGGAAGAAGTCGTCGGCTGCGATCTCGCGCCTGGAGGTGATGACCGTGGCGCCGGAACCCAGCACCGCGCTGGGATAGCAGGCCGCCGGGTCGTTGTTGGCCACGGAGCCGCCGATGGTGCCCATCGCACGCACCTGCCGGTCGCCGATGCGCGAGGCCAGGTCGGCCAGTGCGGGATAGGCGGCTTTCACGTCCGGGTTGTTGGCCACGTCGAGGTGGCGCGACATGGCGCCGATGGTGATCGAGCCGGCGTCCTTCTTGATGCCGGTGAGTTCCTTGACGCCGCCAAGGTCCACCAGCCGCTCCGGCGCCGAAAGCCTGAGCTTCATGGAGGCGAGCAATGTCTGGCCGCCCGCGAGGGGTTTGGCGCCGGCGGTGACCAGCTTGGCCGCATCGGCCACGGTGGAGGGCCGTTCGAGTGTGAAGGGGTACATGGTGTGGTTCCTTCTGTGTTCAGGGGGCGGGACGGCCTTGGGTGCTGGCAGCCAGCGAGGGCTCTTGCGGCGGCGCGGTCTGCGCGTCGCTGCCGCTGCCTTTCTGCATGGCTTCCCAGACGCGGTTGGCCGATGCGGGCATGTCGAGGTCCTTCACGCCGAGCGGCGCCAGCGCGTCGAGCACGGCGTTGATCACGGCCGGCGGCGAGCCGATGGCTCCCGCCTCGCCGCAGCCCTTGGTGCCGAGCGGGTTGTGCGTGCACGGGGTGCACACGGTGTCGAGCTTGAACTGCGGAAAATCGGCCGCCCGGGGCATGGCGTAGTCCATGAAGCTGCCGGTGAGCAGCTGGCCGGTCTCGTTGTCGTACACGCAGTTCTCGAGCAGCGCCTGGCCGATGCCCTGCACCAGCCCGCCGTGCACCTGGCCCTCGACGATCATCGGATTGATGATGGTGCCGAAGTCGTCCACCGCGGTGAAGCGGTCGACGCGGACCTCGCCAGTCTGCTTGTCGACCTCGACCTCGCAGATGTAGGTGCCGCCCGGGAATGTGAAGTTGGTCGGGTCGTAGAAGGCGGTTTCGTTCAGGCCGGGCTCGAGCTTGTCGAGCGGGTAGTTGTGCGGCACGTAGGCCGTGAGCGCCACCTGGCCGAACGGGATCTTCTTGTCGGTGCCCTTGACCGTGAACTCCCCGTTGGCAAACTCGATGTCGGCGTCGCTCGCCTCCATCAGGTGCGCGGCGATCTTCTTGGCCTTGGTCTCGATCTTGTCCAGCGCCTTCATGATGGCCGCGCCACCGACCGAGATCGAGCGCGAGCCGTAGGTGCCCATGCCGAAGGGCACGCGGCCGGTGTCGCCGTGCACCACGTCGACGTTGTCGACCGGAATGCCCAGCCGCGCCGCCACCACCTGCGCGAAGGTGGTTTCATGGCCCTGGCCATGGCTGTGCGAGCCGGTGAACACCGTCACGCTGCCGGTCGGGTGGACGCGGATCTCGCCGCACTCGAACAGGCCGGCGCGCGCGCCCAGCGCCCCCGCGATGTTCGACGGCGCGATGCCGCAGGCCTCGATGTAGCTCGAGTAGCCGATGCCGCGCAGGTTGCCCTTGGCCTCGGTGGCGGCCTTGCGCTGCGCATAGCCCTCGACATCGGCCAGCACCCGGGCCTTGTCCATGCAGGCATGGAAGTCGCCCGTGTCGTACTGCAGCGCCACCGGCGTCTGGTACGGAAAGGCAGTGATGAAGTTGCGCTTGCGGATCTCGTCCTGGCCCAGGTTCAGTTCCCAGGCGCAGCGGGAGACGAGGCGCTCGAGCAGGTAGGTGGCCTCGGGCCGCCCCGCGCCGCGGTAGGCATCGACCGGCGCCGTGTTGGTGAACCACGCGTCGACCTCGACGTAGATCTGCGGCGTGGTGTACTGGCCCGCGAGCAGCGTGGCGTAGAGGATGGTGGGCACCGCGGTCGAGAAGGTCGACAGGTACGCGCCCAGGTTGGCATCGGTGTGCACCCGCATCGCGAGGAACTTTCCGTCCTTGTCCATCGCCATCTCGGCATGGCTCACATGGTCACGGCCATGCGCATCGGACAAGAAGCACTCGGAGCGTTCCGCCGTCCACTTGATGTTGCGGTTGAGCTGCTTGGCGGCCCAGGTCAGGCACACGTCTTCGGCATACAGGAAGATCTTGGAGCCGAAGCCGCCGCCCACGTCGGGCGCGATCACGCGCACCTTGTGCTCGGGCAGGCCGAGCACGAAGGCCGTCATCAGCAGGCGCTCGACGTGCGGGTTCTGGTTGGACACGTACAGCGTGTAGTCGTCGGTGCCGCGGCTGTAGCTGCCGATGGCCACGCGCGGCTCGATCGGGTTGGGCACCAGCCGGTTGTTGACCAGGTCGAGCCTGGTCACGTGCGCGGCATTGGCAAACACCGCATCCACCGCGGCCTTGTCGCCCAGCGCCCACTTGTAGCACTGGTTGTCGGGCGCCTCGTCGTGCAGCGTGACGCCGCTGGCCTTCCTGGCTGCATCCGCCACGCTCACCAGCGCGGGCAGCACGTCGTAGTCGACCACCACGGCCTCGGCCGCGTTCTTGGCCTGCTCGACCGTCTCGGCCACCACCATGGCGACGTGGTCGCCCACGTAGCGCACCTTGTTGATCGCCAGGATCGGGTGCATCGGCTCCTTCATGGGGGTGCCGTCGGGGTTGTTGATGAGCCAGCCGCAGGGCAGCCCGCCCATCTTGCCCTCGATGTCCTTGCCGCTGAAGATGCCGATTACGCCGGGCATCTTGAGCGCCTCGGCAATGTCGACCGACTTGATGGCGGCATGGGCGTGCGGCGAGCGCACGAAGACCGCATGGCTCTGGTTGGCCAGCGTGATGTCGTCGGTGTAGTTGCCCGCGCCGGTCAGGAAGCGATAGTCTTCCTTGCGCCGCAGCGCCTCGCCGATGTGGGGCAGGTTGGAGAAGTCGGAAGCACCCATGATGTTGGCTCCGTTCAGGCAGTGGCGGTGGTCTTGACCGGGGTGCCCGAGGCCATCGCCTCGCCGCCCATCTGCACGGCCTTGACGATGTTCTGGTAGCCCGTGCATCGGCACAGGTTGCCGTCGAGCAGCTCGCGGATCTCGGATTCGCTCGACTTGGGGTGGTGGGTGCACAGGTCGATGGCGCTCATGACCATGCCGGGGGTGCAGAAGCCGCACTGCAGGCCGTGGCACTCCTTGAAGGCCGCCTGCATCGGGTGCATGGTGCCGTCGGGCTGGGCGACGCCTTCGATGGTGGTGATTTCCGCACCGGCCACCTGCCCCACCAAGACGTTGCACGACTTGACCGCGCGGCCGTTCACGTGAACGGTGCAGGCGCCGCACTGGGCGGTGTCGCAGCCCACATGGGTGCCGGTGAGATGGAGATGCTCGCGGATCGCGTGCACCAGGAAAGTGTTGGGGGGTGCGTCGACCGTGGCCGGTCGGCCGTTGACCGTGAAAGCTACCTGCATTTTGGCTGTCTCCGTTGAAGGTGATGGCTGGCTCAGCGAGTGGCATCTTGGATGCCGGCCCCGTGCACTATCCTAGGCAAAACCCTCGCCGCTTGCGCAGCTGGCGCGAAATTCTCAAAATGAAACAACTTGCCAAGGGGCGAGTTCAAGAAAAAAGACCTCCGACCGAGACACCCGACCCGATGCCCGCCTCCCCCGTCCTGCCGCCGCCCGAGCGCTCGCTCGCCATTGCACAGGCCCGCCGGGAGCTGATCCACGGTGAAGGCCCGCGCTCCCGCGGCAGCATGCGCATCGAGCCCTGGATCGCCCGCTCCTGGGAGCGCTGCATCGAAGCCGGCCGGCAGCCGCAGCAACGGGTGGACTTCAACCCGGTGGGCCGGTCGGCCGTTCGCGACGTGGCCGAGCGGAACCGGGCGCTGGTGGCCGCCGCCCGGCCGGTGATCGAGCGGGTGTCCCGCGCCATCGCCGACACGCACTATTTCGCCGTGCTGACCGATGCCGAGGGCATCGTGGCCGATGTCGGCCCCTTGCCCGGCGGCGCCGACGGCAGCAACCGCCATGCCCGCAACATCGCGCGCGTGGGCGTCGACCTGTCGGAGCGCGCAGTAGGCACCAGCGCCATCAGCACGGCGCTGGCCGAACAGGAATCGGTGTGGCTGCACCGCGGCGAACATTTCTTCGAGGACACCAGCGTCTACAGCTGCGCCGGGGCGCCGCTCTTCGGCCCCCGGGGCGAGTGCATCGGCATGCTCGACCTGACCGGGGTGCAGGTGGTCGAGCGGCCGGAGCTTCGGCACCTGGCCACGCAGTCGGCGCGCAGCATCGAGAACCTGCTGGTGATGAACGAGCCCTGCGAGCTGCGGCTGCATCTCTCGTGGCCCGGCTGCCCCGGCAACGAAGCCACTGAGGGCCTGCTGTGCATCGACGCGGGCGGCAAGGTCACGGGCGCGAATGCCGCGGCGCGGCAGATGCTGCACCAGCCGCTGGCGTCGCGCAGCCCGCACGCCCTGCATTGCAACGACCTTTTCGCGCTGCCGCTCGAGATGCTGTTCGACGCGGCGCGGCGCGGCGATGCGGTGCTCGAAGTGCCGCTCTGGTCCGGCCTGCGCGTCGAGGCGCGGCCGCGGCGCGGCGGCAAAGGGTCGCCAAGTGCGGCGCCCGAAGCCCGGCCGCTGTTGCGCGACGTCGAGACCGCGCTCATCCGCAAGGCCGTGACCGATGCCCGCGGCAACGTGGCCGAAGCCGCGCGCACCCTGGGCATCAGCCGCGCTACCGTCTACCGCAAACTGTGGCGCGGCCGCGCGGCCGGATCGGCGGACTGAGGGCTCAGGCGCCCACGGGCACCTTGTCGAGGAAGCCGGTCACCGAGCGCAGCTTGCCTGCGTCGAGCCGGGCGAAGTCGGTGCCCTGGATCAGGTCCTCGGCGCCGCTCGGGCCCAGCGTCCACGAGAAGCGCAGGTTGTCGCCATGCGCCTCGGGCTTGCCGGCCAGGCTGAAGCGAAAACCCGGGTAGCGCTGGTGCACGGCACCGACAAGCGCGCTGATCTGCTCGCGGCCGCTGGCCTCCGCGAGCGGATCGACGTAGTGCGCATCGTGGGCCCAGTGGGCCTGGATCAACTCGGCACGGCGCGCGGCATCGGTTTCGTTCCAGACGGCGATGTAGCGTTGGGCAATGGCGGCGGCATCGTGTGCGGCGGTGTTCATGGCGGCGATTCCTTTCGAGGGTGGAGCCCGCAACATCGCGGGGTGAAGGAATGGTCGCGCCGGGCGCGCACGGCGTCGATGACCTCGCAGGTCATGGCGCACGGCCGCCGCGCGGTTCAGTTGGCTTGCGCGTTCGGAAAGAACAGCTGCTCGCCGCCGATCGTGTAGCTTGCGATGGTCTGCTGTCCGGCCGGCGAGATCACCCAGTCGACGAACTTCTGCGCGCCCTTGCTGTCGAGCGAGGGAAATTTTTCCGGGCTCACCACCATCACGCCGTATTGGTTGAAGAGCCGCCTGTCGCCCTCGACCAGCACCGCCAGGCCGGCGCGGTTCTTGAAGCTGAGCCAGGTGCCGCGGTCCGCCAGCACATAGGCGCCCGACGAGGCCGCGATGTTGAGCGCAGGGCCCATGCCGCAGCCGCATTCCCGGTAGCCGGTGCCCTTGCGGTCGTTGGGCACCGGCTGCCCGGCATCGGCCACGCCGGCCTGCGTCCAGAGGCGGCGCTCGGCCGCGTCGGTGCCGCTCTTGTCGCCGCGCGACACGAAGGGCGCGTTCGCCGTCGCGATCTTCTTCAGCGCGGCGGCGATGTCCTTGCCCTGGGTGCCCGCGGGGTCAGCCTTCGGGCCCACCAGCACGAAGTCGTTGTACATCACGGGATAGCGCCTGGCGCTGAAGCCCTCGGCCACGAACTTCTCCTCGGCCGCGGTGTCGTGCACGAACAGCACGTCGGCATCGCCGCGCTTGGCCATGTCGATGGCCTGGCCGGTGCCGACTGCCACCACCTTGACGTCGATGCCGCTGGCCTTCCTGAACGCCGGCAGCAGGTGCGAGAACAGGCCCGATTGCTCGGTCGACGTGGTCGAGGCCATGGTGATGGTCTCGGCGCTCGCGGCGCCGGCGGACAGGAAGAATGCCGCCACGGCCAGCGAAGTGCGGATACCCGCAGTGCCGCGGTGCTTGAAAGACAGGTTCATGCCAACTCTCCTTTGACGAACAGGCGGGCCTCTTCCGGCAGCGGCCCATGAAAGAAATCGTGCACCGGCAGGTCGGCCAGCACGCGGCCATGCTCGAGGTAGACCACGCGGCTCGCCAGCCGCTTCACCTGCCCCAGGTTGTGGCTCGCGAACACCAGCGTGCGCCCGGCCGCGGCTTCGGCGATGAGCGTCTCGACCTCGCGCTTGGCGGTCGGGTCGAGGCTGGCTGTCGGCTCGTCGAGCAGCAGCACCGCGGGATGCAGCGCCCAGGCACGTGCCAGCGCCACCCGCTGCTGCTGGCCGCCCGACAAGGCACGGGCATTGCGGCTTGCCAAGTCTTCGAGCCCCACGCGCGCCAGGGCCGGAAGCGCGGCGCGGCGCGCATCGCGCCAGCGCATGCCGCGCAGCCACAGTGCCAGCGCCACGTTGACCGCCACCGACGCGCGCAGCATGTGCGGGCGCTGGAACAACATGGCCTGGTGGCGGGGCGGCGCCGCGCTGGTGAAGCTCCCCGCCGCATGCGGCACCAGGCCGTGCAGCAGCCGCAGCAGCGTGGTCTTGCCGCTGCCATTGGCGCCGATGAGCGCCACGCGCTCGCCGGCCGAAATGGTCAGTGTCGCGCCCTGCAGCGCCGCGACGCGCCCCAGCCGCACATCGATGCCGTACAGCGCGAAGACCGTGGCATCGACACTCGCCAGCTGCGCAGGCTCGTTCACGGACCTACCTCCGGGCGACGCCAGGGCGCCACGCCGCCGCCCTCACCGCCGCCGCCGTCGATCCGTTCGCGCCAGCCGCGCACCGCGGCGATGGCCAGGTTGAGCACCAGCACCACGCCCAGCAGCACGATGCCCAAGGCCAGTGCCAGCGGCAGGTCGCCCTTGCTGGTTTCGAGCGCGATCGCCGTGGTCATCACGCGCGTGAAGCCGTCGATGTTGCCGCCCACCACCATCACGGCGCCCACTTCCGACACCGCGCGGCCGAAGGCGGCGATGAGCACGGTGAGCAGCGCATAGCGCTCGTCCCACGCCAGCAGCAGCGCGCGCACCAGCGGACCGGCGCCCAGCGAACGCAGCTGCTCGCCGTGCGCGCGCTCGGCGTCCTCGATGGTCTGCCGCGTGAGTGCCGTGACCACCGGCAGCACCAGCACCGTCTGCGCCAGCACCATCGCCTTGAACGAAAAAAGCCAGCCCAGGAAGCCGAGCGGGCCGGAGCGCGAGAGCAGGAGATAGATCACCAGCCCGACCACCACCGAGGGCAGCGCGAGCAGCGTGTTCAACACCGTGAGCAGCGCCGCCCGGCCGCGAAAGCGCGCCACGCCCAGCCACGCCCCCAGCAGCAGGCCGAGTCCGCAGGCCAATGCGCAGGCGCTCGCGCTCACGGCGAGCGAGCGCCCGACGATCGCCAGCAGCACCGGGTCGCCCGACACCAGCAGTTGCCAGGCCGCGACGGCGCTCTGTGCAAAGGTGTTCATGCGGTGGGCTTCATGGGATTGAAGCGCCGGAGTATCGGGGTGTACTTCCAATTGCCTATGCAAGAATTTGCATAGGTAGCCGACGATTCGGTCCGATCAGATCGCGTCGAGCGGGAACACCGGCCTTCGCACCTTGGAAAACGGGAACAGGCTGTAGTCCGAGCTGGTGACGCCGGGGCTGTCGCACTCCACCAGCGCGGCCGAGAGCGGCTCGAACACCGGCCGGCAGTACATGCGCGACTTGAGCAGCAGGAAGCGCTCCTTGCGTGGATCGAGCCCCGCGCATTCGAACACGCCGATGTCCCACGGCTCCTGCGTGCGCTCGGTCACCACGATCCGCGCCGGGCCGATGTCGAACAGCACCGTGCGGCCCATGCTGGCGCGCTGGCCGGTGTAGGTGGGGCCCGTGATCACGTACTCGCCATTGCCGATGGTGCGCACCGTGCCGGTCAACATGACCGGCTTCTTGGAAAGCCCGATGCCTTCGAGCGACACCTTGTTGCCCAGCGCCAACCTCACCGTGGCGCCCTCGCCCGCCGCGATGAGCTCGCCCACCGCCGCGGGGTCGCACAGCGGGCCCACACCGATCCCCTCCAGCCCCTGCGCCAAGGCCTCCTGCAACACGTCCATGGTGTCGCAGCTGCCGCCCGACATGCAGTTGTCGCCATGGTCGAGCAGCAGCACCGGCCGCGTCGCATCCGCGGCGATGCCCTTCGCACGTGCGATCGACTCGGCCAACGGCTCGCTGCGGTAGATGAACGCCTCGCGCTCGGCCCACATCTGCGCCGCGATGCGGTCGGCCGTGGCCTGCGCGCGCTCGGGCGCTTCTGCATCGACCACCACCACGCTCATGCAGGGCGCCTCGATGTCCGACAGCGAGAAGCCCGCAAAGATCGACACCGCCAGCGATTCCGACCGTTCTGCCTCGCGCGCAGCCTCGATGGCCCGCTGCATGGCGCCGGTGAACGACGCGCTGCGCAGCGTGTGCGCCATCAACGGCAGCGGATGCCAGCGCATGGCCGGCTGGCTGCGGCCCGCGAGCAGGTCGAACAACAGCCGGCCGGCATGCTCGCCGGTTTCGTACATGTCGATGTGCGGATAGGTCTTGAAGCCGACGATCACGTCCGCGTTGCCGACCATCGCGGGCGTGACGTTGGCATGCAGGTCGAGCGCCACGCCAATGGGCACGCCGGGCGCCGCGGCGCGCAGCCGCCGCAGCAGGTCGCCTTCGCCATCGGCACTGTTCTGCGCCACCATGGCGCCGTGCAGGTCGAGCAGGATCGCATCGCAACCGGGCACCGCATCGACGATGCACTGGGTGAGCGTGGCGTAGGCCTGCGCGTCCACCGGCCCGCTCGGGTTGGCCGAGGCCGACACCGGCGTGACCAGCGTGGCACCGGCCTGCTCGGCCAGGTCGATGAAGGCCGACATCGCAGTGCGCATGCCCTTGTTGTCCCTGTAGGCCTGCTCGCCGAACGTGGGTCCATCGGGCCCGAACGCAGAGAGCGGCGTGGGCACCGGCGAGAAGGTGTTGGTCTCATGGTTGAGCCGGGCGATCAGCACCTTCATTGCAATGCCACTCCCGCGCTTTGCAGCATCGCCTGCAGCAGCACATTGCACCCGGCCTCGAGGTGGTCGGGCTGCGCATCCTCGATCTCGTTGTGGCTGATGCCGTCGAGGCAGGGCACGAAGATCATCGCCGTCGGGCATACGCGCGCAAGGTAGACCGCATCGTGGCCGGCGCCGCTGATCACGTTCATCCAGCTCAGGCCCTGCGCCTCGGCGGCGCCGCGAACGGCGGCCACCAGCGCGGGCGTGAAGGGCTGCGGCGGAAAGTAGACCACCTGCTCCACCGTGGCCTGGACCTTGCCCCTGGCGGCGATGCGCTGCACCGCCTCCTTCAGCTCGGCGTCCATGGCCGACAGCACCACGTCGTCCGCCGCGCGAAGGTCGACGCTGAGCTTCACGCGGCCGGGAATCACGTTGCGCGAATTGGGATAGTTCTCGATCCAGCCGACCGTGCCGCGCGCATGCGGTGCGTGCGCCAGTGCGATGCGATTGACCTCGATCACGAGCTCGGAAGCCGCGAGCAGCGCGTCCTTGCGCAGTTCCATCGGCGTGGGGCCGGCGTGGGCTTCCATGCCCAGCAGCACCACGTCGTACCAGCGCTGGCCGAGCGCGCCCTCGACCACGCCGATGACCCGTTCGTTCGCCTCGAGCACCGGGCCCTGCTCGATGTGCGCCTCGAAATAAGCGCCCACCGGCGATGCCGCGGCCGAGGCCGGCGCGGCGCCCGCGTAGCCGATGGAAGCGAGCGCCTCGGCCACGCTGACGCCGTCGTTGTCGCGCTGCGCCAGCGCATGCTCGAGCGTGAAGGCATCGACGAACACGCCCGAGCCCATCATCACGGGCACGAAACGCGAGCCCTCCTCGTTGGTCCACACGGCGATTTCCAGCGGGGCCTCGGTGACGATCTTCGCGTCGTTCAGGCTGCGGATCACCTCGAGGCCGGCCAGCACGCCGTAGTTGCCGTCGAACTTGCCGCCCGTGGGCTGGGTGTCGATATGGCTGCCCGTGACCACCGGCGGCAGCGCGTTGTCGCGGCCGGCACGGCGCGCGAAGATGTTGCCGATCCGGTCGACGCGCACCTCGCAGCCGGCTTCGCGCGCCCAGCGGGTGAAGAGGTCGCGGCCCTGCCGGTCGAGTTCGGTCAGTGCAATGCGGCAGACGCCGCCTTTCTCGGTGGCGCCGAGCTTCGCCAGGTCCATCAGCGAGTTCCAGAGGCGCTCGCCATCGATGCGGAGTGGGGTTGGTGCGTTCATCGTTGTAGAAATCAAAGAAGGGATGCGGATGCCTCAGGCGAGGCCCACTCCCAGGTAGCGGTCCTTCACCTCGTGGTCGGCCATGAAGGCCGCATTGCCGGCCTCGTGCACGACCACGCCCTGCTCCACGATGTAGTGGCGGTCGGCCAGCTGCACGCAGACTTCCAGGTTCTGCTCGACCAGCAGGATCGCCACGCCGGCCGCCTTGATGAGCTTGAGCTGGGCGACGATCTCTTCCACGATCACGGGTGCGAGACCTTCCACGGGTTCGTCGAGGATCAGGAGGCGCGGATGGTTCATCAGCGCGCGGCCGATGGCCAGCATCTGCTGCTCGCCGCCCGAGAGCTGGCCACCGCCGTTGCGGCGCCGCTCCTTCAGGCGCGGGAAGATGCGGTAGATGTCGTCGAGCTGCCAGGGCGAATCGCGCCGCTGGCCGAGCAACAGGTTCTCTTCCACCGTCAGCAGCTTGAACACGCCGCGGTGCTCGGGCACCAGGCACACGCCGCGCGCGGCAATGCGGTGTGGCGGCATGCCCGCGATGTCGGCGCCCTGGAATCGCACGCGGCCGCCGGTGGGCGTGACCGCGCCGGCAATGCTCTTGAGCGTGGTCGACTTGCCCGCGCCGTTGCGGCCGAGCAGCGTGACGAGTTCGGCCTCGCCCACGCGCATCGACATGCCCTGCAGCACGTGGCTCTTGCCGTAGTGGGCGTGCAGGCCTTCGACTTCAAGGATGTTCGCGGCGCTCATGCTTTTCCCCCGGTAATCATGTTGCCGAGATAGGCCGTGCGCACGCGCGCATCGGCCCGGATGTCGCCTGGCAGCCCCTCGGCCAGCACACGGCCCAGTTGCATGACGGTCACCGTGTCGGAAATGTCCATCACGATGTTCATGTTGTGCTCGATCAGCACCACGGTGTGCGCATCGCGCAGGCCGCGGATCAGGCGCTTCATGTCGTCCAGGTCGTCGATGCCCATCCCCGAGGTCGGCTCGTCAAGGAAGATGGCTTTGGGCTTCGCGGCCAGTGCCATGCCCACTTCGAGGCGGCGTTGCTGGCCGTGCGAGAGCTCGCTGGCGGGCACGTCGGCCAGGCGCTCCAGGCCGACGCGCGCCAGCACCTCGGCCACCGTCTCGGCGCAGGCGCGTTCGCCGACCGGCGCGCGCCAGCAGTTCATGGCCTGGCGCGGCGCGATGCCCTGCGCCGCCACGCGCAGGTTCTCGCGCACCGAAAGGCTGGCGAACAGGCTCGTGACCTGGAACGAACGCGCCATGCCGCGCTGCACGCGCTTGTGATCCGGCTCGTGCGTCACGTCGTGGCCGTCGAACAGGATGCGGCCGCCGGTGGTGCTGCCGGTGCCCGTGAGCATGTGAAAGAGCGTGGTCTTGCCGGCACCGTTCGGGCCGATCACCGAGTGCACGGTGTTGCGCCTGATCTTCAGGTCGACCCCGCCGAGCGCGGCGAACTTGCCGTAGTGCTTGGTGACGCCGATGGCTTCGATGAGTACGGGTTCGCTCATGCCTTGTCTCCTTGCACCGCAGGCACGGCCGCAGCCGGTGGTGGCGCCTTGCGGAACCACCGGCGCCATGCGCTCTCGCCCAGGCCCCAGAGCCCGCGCTGCATGCCGATGCTCACGCCGATCAGCAACAGCCCCAGCAGCAAGAGCCAACGCGGCCACAGCGTGGACAGCCAGTCGGCCAGCAGCACGTAGAAGGCCGATCCCAGCACCGAGGCGAACAGGTTCCCGGTGCCGCCGATCACGGTGATGACCAGGATCATTTCGCTCGTGTGGTATTCGGCGTTCGACAGCGGCGCGATGCCGGTCATCATCGCGTGCAGGCCGCCCGCGAGGCCGGTGACGGCGCCCGAGATCACGAAGGCCAGCAGCTTGAAGCGCTTGAGGTCGTAGCCGACGGCGGCGGCACGGTCCTCGTTGTCGCGGATGGCGAGCAGCGTGCGGCCGAACACCGAATCGGTCACGCGCAGCAAGAGGCCGAAGGCGATGAGGAACATCACGGCCACGAAGGCGTAGTACTTCCACGGCGAGTCCATGAAGGCGGGGCGCGGCACGTCGAGCAGCCCGTTGTCCCCGCCCGTGAGCCCCGAAGCGGTGTACGCCACGAAGTAGAACATCTGCGCGAAGGCCAGCGTGAGCATCACGAAGTAGGTGCCGCGCTGGCGGATGGCGACCCAGCCGACCAGCGCCGCGCCCAGAGCACCCATGGCAACCGCCGCGAGCAGTGCGAGCGGCAGCGGCAGCTGCCAGCGCGTGAGCAGGATCGCGATGGTGTAGCTGCCCAGCCCGAAGAAGATGCCCTGTCCGAACGAGAGCAGGCCCGTGTAGCCCAGCAGCAGGTTGCAGCCCAGCGCGGCAAGCGCATAGATCAGCACCTCGCTCGCGAGCGAGCCCGAGCGCAGCACGAGCGGCAGACCCAGCGCAACGGCAAGCGCCAGAAGGAAAGTGATTTTTCTTGGCATGGGATTCTCAGGTGGTCCGGCCGAGCAGGCCATGCGGACGCAACAGCAGCACGGCACCCATGGCGACGTAGATCATCAGGCTCGCGCCCGGCGGCCAGATGGTGCTCATGAGGCTTTGCACGATGCCGATCAGGAGTCCGCCGACGAGCGCCCCGCCGAAGCTCCCGAGCCCGCCGATCACCACCACCACGAAGGCGACGCTGAGCGCCTCCACGCCCATGAAAGGCTCGGCCCCGCGGATCGGCGCAGCGAGCACGCCGGCCAGTGCCGCGGTGCCCGCGCCCAATGCGAACACCAGGCTGAACACACGGAACACGTTGATGCCGAGCAGCGACACCATCTCGGTCGATTCGCTGCCCGCGCGCACCGCGCTGCCCAGGCGCGTGCCTTCGAGCACCCACCACAGGAGCACCGCGAGCACGGCCGTGAAGCCGATCACGAAGAGCCGGTACTTGGGATAGATGAAGCTGCCCCACATCACCACACCCTGGAGCAGGTCGGGGGTCGGCACGCTGTTGCCCAGCGGCCCCCAGAACACGATGACGATCTCCTGCACCGCCAGCGCGAGCCCCACGGTCACGAGGATGTGAAACTCGTGCGCCTTGGCGTACACGCGGCGCAGCAGCAGCTTTTCCGCGAGCCAGCCCAGCGCGCCCACGAACAGCGGCACCAGCACCAGCGCGGCCCAGAAGTCGAGACCCCACTGCATGGCCTGGAAGCACAGGTACGCGCCCAGCAGGTAGAAAGCCCCGTGCGCGAAATTCACGAAGCGCAGCAGGCCGAACACGATGGACAAGCCAACGGCCAGCAGGAAATACAGCATGCCGATGCCGATTCCGTTGATGGTCTGGAGCAGGTAGACGGTCATGGGCGCGCCGGTGTCCTTGGCGGCCTCAGGCCAGCTTGCAGCCGGTCTTGTCGATGGGAAGGAAGGACTTGCCCGCGCTCACCACGTCCACATAGTCGGCCGCGTTCTTCATCTTCGACTTGGCCTTGCCCTTGAGCAGGTAGTAGTCCTTGATGACCTGGTGGTCGGCCTTGCGGATTTCCTCGCTGCCCGTGAGGCCGTCGTACTTCATGCCTTCGAGTGCCGCGATCACGGCCTTCTGGTCGACGGTGCCCGCCTTGACGATACCGTCGATGAGGATCTTGGTGCAGACATACGAACCCGCGAGGCTGTAGTTGGGCACGATCTTCAGCTTGTCGGCCGTGAGCTTCAACAGGTCCTTGTTGAGCGTGGTGTCGGCCGTGTGCCAGTACTGCGCACCGAAGTAGACGCCATCGCACAGGTCGGCGCCGAGCTCGTCGAACTGCTCCAGGCCCGAGGCCCAGGCCATGAGGATGGTCATGTTCTTGTGCATGCCGAAGCTCACCGCCTGGCGCAGCGCGGCGGACGACTGTGCGCCGAAGTTCAGGAGCAGCAGCACGTCGGGCTTGGCAGCCATCGCGTTGGTGAGGTAGCCGCTGAACTCCTTCTCGTTGAGCGAGTGGTAGCTGTTGCCCACGTGCTCGATGCCCTTCTCCTGGAAGATGTTCTTGGCCGCGCCCAGGAGGCCTTCTCCGAACACGTACTGCGGCGTGATGGTGTACCAGCGCTTGGCCTTGGGCATGGAGGCGATCAGCGGGCGGACGGTCTGCTCGATGGCGCCGAAAGTGGGCACCGACCAGCGGAAGGTGGCAGGGTTGCAGTCCTTGCCCGTGATCTCGTCGGCGCCCGCCGTGGTGATGAAGATGCCGCCGGCCTTCTCGGCCTCCTTGCCCATGGCCAACGCCTCGGACGACAGGATGCCGCCCGCGAAGAACTTGGCGCCCTGCTGCTGCGAGGCCTCCTGCACCTTGCGCACGGCCGTGGCCGGCTTGCCTTCGGTGTCGAGCACTGTGTAGGCCAGCGGGCGCTTCAGCACGCTGCCGTATTGCTCGATGGCCAGTTTCATGCCTAGGTCGGCGAACTTGCCGTTGGCCGCAAAGGCGCCCGACATCGGGACCGGGCAACCGAAGCGGATCGCATCGGCCGGCTGGGCGAAGGCGGCGCGGCTGCCCAGGAGCGAGGCGGAAGCGGCCGACAGGGCGGCGAGCTGAAGAAGGTGTCTGCGTTGCATGGAATTCTCCGGACGTGGATGGGAGGTGAGGGAGCGAAAAGAGAAACGGCGCGGCCTGAGTCGGCAGCGAATTTAAGCGGATAAATAGGATTAATATGCTGGTAAAAACCCGCTAGCAATGGCCGTGCCAAAATCCGGGAGGCCCGGGCCTGATCCCTGCTCCCGAGTGCTTCCTCACCCTCGAAATGACCTTTCACGCATGAAATCGCCGCAGGACGCCATGGCCTTTGGGCAAAACCGCGCCAAGCGGCAGAAGCTCTCCGACGTCATCGTCGAGGACGTCAAGCGCTGGATCGTGGCCGAGCGCAAGCAGCCGGGCGACCGGCTGCCGAACGAGAAGGAGTTGATCGAGCTTTTCGGCTATTCGAAGAGCACGGTGCGCGAGGCACTGAAGGCGCTGGAAGTGCGCGGGCTGATCTCCATCCGCACCGGGCCGGGGGGCGGGGCGTATCTGCAGCAGGTGTCTGTCGACCATGCGTCGGAGCCGCTGCGCAACTTCCTGCACTTTCACCACCTGGACGGCCACCACATCTACCAGCTGCGCAAGGTGCTGGAGCCCGAACTGGCGGTGAGCGTGGTCGGCAAGCTCACGCCCGAGCACTTCGAGCGGCTCGAAGCCAATGTGCGCCTTTGCACGATAGAGCCCACGAGCGAAGACGAGCTGCGCACCCAGCGCGAGGCCGAACTCGCGTTTCACACCATGCTGGCCGAAGCCTGCCCCAATCCGGTGCTGTCCTTCATGTGCCGCTTCCTGAACGACCTGCTGCGCGACCTCGTGGTCTACAAGAAGGCGCTGGACCATCACCACTTCGGCGAGGCCAATGTCGACTATCACACGCAGTTGCTGTCGGCCTACCGCAGGGAAGATGCGGCCGAGGTGCGGCGTCTCATGGCCGAGCACATGGTCGATGCGGAGGCGCACATGCACGAGATGGAGGCGCACATCGGGGCCAAGCATCTGTTGCTGCCCAGCGGGCAGCGTTGACCAGCTGGGTTGAGAGCGCGCCGTTTTTTCCGACCCTTACTCATGCGCCATAGCCAGGCACTCCTGAAACGCCAGCACAGCCCGTGACGGCTTCGGCGACCTTCGCAGCAGGCTCACGAACCGGCACACGTAGTTGAACCGCGCCGGCAACACCGCCTTCATCAGCCCGCGCTCCTCGAACACCTGCGCGTAGTGGTCGGGCAGAAAGCCGAGGAACCGCCCCGAAAGAATCAGCGTGGCAATCGCCTCCTGGTCGAAGCCCGTCGCCTTGCGCGACAGCTTCGCGCGGTGGCTCAGTTCCATGTTGGGCGAGTGGTAGCCAAGACCCGCGAAATGATGCTCCCGCAGCTTGGCCCACGTGAGCTTCGAGTGGTTGCTGCCGAAAAGCGGATGCCCGGCGCCGCAATACAGCAGCATCGTCTCGTCGAACAGGTCGGCATACACCAGGCTCTTCGAGGCCCGGTGCGCCGGAATGATGCCGATCTGGAAATTGCCCTCGAGCACGCCCTGCTCGATGGCGTTGATCGAGCCCACGTGCACCGCCAGGTTCACCTCGGGCGCCAGTTCCGTGAAGCGCGCGATGGCTTCGCCGATGCGCGCCTTCGGGTTGGTGGCCGTCTTGTCGAACAGCGCCACCTCCAGCTGTCCGCCCATGCGGTTGTGAATGTCGTCGATGCTGCCGCGGAAGGCATCGACCGAGGCCAGCAGCCGCAGCGTCTCGTCGTACACGCGCTGGCCCTCGGCCGTGAGCGCGAAGCCCGCGCGCCCGCGCCGGCACAGCACGAGGCCAAGCCGCGTCTCCAGGTCCTTCACATGCCGGCTCACGGTGGAAGTGCCGATGTTGAGCTCCAGCTCGGCCGCGGCCATGCCGCCGCAGTCGACCACGCTCTTGAACACCTTGAGCAGGCGCAGGTCCATGTCGCTGAGCTGCCCCAGTACGGCGCGGTTGCGCGGGCTTTCGGCACTGTGTGGGGTGCCGCGCCGGGTGCTGGCTTTTACTTGCATGAAGTGTCAAGTGAACATTGATATTGCGCCATTCTCCACACTGAAGCCTGTGCCAACAATCCACATACCTCATCATCCCTTTGGAGCCCGCCCCGTGCGGGAAGCGCCATGACCCTTGCCACGCCCGCCATCGAACCGACGCCTGCCCTCCGCACCGACGCCGCATGGCTCGACGCGCACTGGATGCCCTACACCGGCAACCGCAACTTCAAGGCCGATCCGCGCCTGATCGTGGAGGCCAAGGGCGCCTACTTCACCGATGGCGACGGCCGCAAGATCTTCGACGGCCTCTCGGGTCTCTGGTGCTCGGGCCTCGGCCATGGCCGCCCCGAGATCACCGAGGCCGTGAGCCGCCAGATCGCGAGGCTCGACTACTCGCCCGCCTTCCAGTTCGGCCATCCGCTCTCATTCGAGCTGGCCAACAAGATCAAGGAACTCACGCCCGCGGGCCTGGACTACGTGTTCTTCACCGGCTCGGGCTCCGAAGCCGCCGACACCTCGCTGAAAATGGCGCGCGCCTATTGGCGCACCAAGGGCCTCGCGAGCAAGACGCGCCTGATCGGCCGCGAGAAGGGCTACCACGGCGTCAACTTCGGCGGCATTTCGGTCGGCGGAATCGCGGCCAATCGCAAGCTTTTCGGCCAGGGCGTGGAAGCCGACCACCTGCCGCACACGCAGATCGCGGCCAATGCCTTCACGCGCGGCATGTCCGAGAACGGCGCCGAGCTGGCCGACCGCCTGCTCGACCTGATTGCGCTGCACGATGCATCGAACATCGCGGCCGTGATCGTCGAGCCCTTTGCCGGTTCGGCCGGCGTGGTGATTCCGCCCAAGGGCTACCTGAAGCGGCTGCGCGACATCTGCACCGCCCACAACATCCTGCTGATCTTCGACGAAGTGATCACCGGTTTCGGACGCTGCGGCGCGCTCACGGGCGCAGAAGCCTTCGGCGTGACGCCGGACATCATGAACATCGCCAAGCAGGTGACCAACGGTGCGCAGCCGCTGGGCGCGGTGGTTGCCAGCAAGGAGATCTACGACACCTTCATGGCGGCCGGCGGCCCGGACTACATGCTCGAATTTCCGCACGGCTACACCTATGGCGCGCATCCGGTGGCCTGCGCCGCCGGCATCGCCGCGCTCGACGTGCTCCAGAAGGAAGACATGATCGGCCGCGTGAAGACGCTCGCCCCGCATTTCGAGAACGCGGTGCACAGCCTCAAGGGCAGCAAGCACGTGACGGACATCCGCAACTACGGCCTGGCCGCGGGCCTCACGATCGCCGCGCTGCCGGGCGAACCGGCGCGCCGGCCGTACGAGATCGCGATGAACTGCTGGAAGAAGGGCTTCTACGTGCGCTACGGCGGCGACACGATCCAGATTGCGCCGCCCTTCATTTCCGAGAAGGCCGAGATCGACCGCCTCGTGAACGCGCTGGGCGACGCACTCGCAGAAACGGCCTGACGCACGGCAGCAGGCGCGCAGCGGACGGCTCTGCATAATGAGCCGGCCTCCATTCCCGCCCGCCAGCCTTCGTGCACCAGATCGATCTTTCCTACGCGATCCGCCCCCGCCGCAGCGGTTCGCGGCAGATCCGCAATCCGCTGATGCAGCTGCTGCAGGCGGTGCGCGAGCACGGCTCCATCTCGGCTGCCGCGCGCGGGCTCGGCCTGTCCTACCGCCATGTGTGGGGCGAGCTCAAGCACTGGGAACAGACGCTCGGCCATCCGCTCGTGCAGGGCGAGCAGGGCCAGCGCGCGCAGCTTTCGGAATTCGGCGACAAGCTGCTGTGGGCCGAGCGCCAGGCCCAGGCCCGGCTGGCGCCGCAGATCGAGGCGCTGCACGCGGAACTGGAGCGCGCCTTCGCCCTCGCCTTCGACGACCGCACCCATGTGCTGAGCCTGCAGGCGAGCCACGACGACGCGCTCGCGCTGCTGCGCACCCATGCCGCGGGCACGGCGCAGCTGCACCTGGACATCCATTTCACGGGCAGCGTCGATGCGATCCGCGCGCTGAACCAGGGCCGCTGCGTGCTCGCGGGCTTTCATACGCTGGAGCATCCGCCGCGCGGCTCGCTGGCCCAGCGCACCTATCAACCGCTGCTCAAGCCGGGGCAGCACAAGCTCATCGGCTTCGCGCGGCGCACGCAGGGCCTCATCGTGGCGCAGGGCAATCCGCTGCGGCTGCGGTCGCTGGCCGACGTGGTGCGCATGCAGGCGCGCTACGTCAACCGGGCGATCGGCACCGGCACGCGCGTGCTGCTCGATGAGCTGCTGTCGCAAGCCGCGCTCGACCCCTCTGCGCTCGCGGGCTACGAACGCTGCGAGACCTCGCATGCCGCCGTGGCGCATGCGGTGGCGTCGCGCCAGGCCGATGCCGGGCTCGGACTCGAATCGGCCGCCCAGGCCGAGGGCTTGAGCTTCGTGCCCCTGGTGCACGAGCGCTACCACCTCGCCTGCCTCAAGTCGGCGCTCGAACAGCCGGCCATGCGGGCGCTCGTGGCCGTGCTGCGCAGCGAAAACTGGCAGCACCTGCTCGGCACGCTGCCGGGCTACGAAACCGCCGCCAGCGGCCAGGTGCAGTCGTTGCGCGCGCTGCTGCCCTGGTGGACCTTCCCGCGCGACAAGAAGCACGGCCCCTGAGGCCTCCGCCCGCCTGGGTTAAGGTGGCGCCCATGACGACAGCCGCGGTGTACAGCGACATTCCCGCCCGTCTCGACCGCCTGCCCTGGTCGCGCTGGCATTGGCGCGTGGTGATCGCGCTCGGCGTTGCCTGGGTGCTGGACGGCCTCGAGGTGACGCTGGTCGGCTCGCTCGGCGCCGTGCTCGAGCGGCCAGACACGCTGGGCCTCAGCGCCAGCGAGATCGGCTGGTCGGGCTCCATCTACATCGCGGGCGCGGTCATCGGCGCCCTGCTCTTCGGACGCCTGACCGACCGGCTGGGGCGAAAGAAGCTCTTCCTGGCCACGCTGGTGGTCTACACCGTGGGCACGCTGGCCACGGCGTTCTCACCCGACTTCGCGTTCTTTGCGCTGTGCCGCTTCGTCACGGGCCTGGGCATCGGCGGCGAATACGCGGCCATCAACTCGGCCATCGACGAGCTCATTCCCGCGCGCGTGCGTGGCCGCGTGAACCTCGCGATCAACGGCAGCTTCTGGATCGGCGCGGCACTGGGCGCGGGACTCAGCCTGGTGCTGCTGGACGCGCGCGTGATCGGTCCGGTGTGGGGCTGGCGCGCGGGCTTCGCGCTGGGCGCGGTGCTGGCGGTGGCGATCCTGCTGGTGCGGCGCGACGTGCCCGAGAGCCCGCGCTGGCTGATGGCGCACGGCCGCGGCGAGGAGGCGCTGCGCATCGTCGAGGACATCGAGGCCCAGGTGCGCGCACAGCACGGCCCGTTGCCGGCGGCGGAAGGCCGCGTGGCCTACGGCGGAGGCCGCCACCACAGTCCGTCGATGCGCGAAGTGGCGCACGTGCTGCTGCGCCGCTACCGCGAGCGCAGCATGGTGGCGGTGGCGCTGATGGTGTCGCAGGCCTTCTTCTACAACGCGATCTTCTTCACCTACGCGCTGGTGCTCACGCGCTTCTACGGCGTGGCCGAGGACAACGTGGCGCTCTACATCTTTCCGTTCGCGCTCGGCAACGTGCTCGGCCCCTTGCTGCTGGGTCCGCTGTTCGACAGCGTGGGCCGGCGCAGGATGATCGCGTTCACCTATGTGCTCGCGGGCGTCGGGCTCGCGCTCACCGGCTGGGCCTTCATGATGGGCTGGCTCGATGCGCGCAGCCAGGCGCTGTGCTGGTCGGCGGTGTTCTTCCTGGCCTCGGCCGCGGCGAGCTCGGCCTACCTTACGGTCAGCGAGGTGTTTCCGCTCGAGATGCGGGCCATGGCCATCGCGATCTTCTATGCCATCGGCATGGGCGCCGGCGGCTTTGCGGCGCCGGTGCTGTTCGGCGCGCTGATCGAAACCGGCAGCCGTGGCGCGGTGATGGTGGGCTACCTCATCGGCGCGCTGCTGGTCATCGCCGCGGGCCTGCTGGCCCTGCGCTTCGCGGCCGATGCGGAGCGCAAGCCGCTGGAGGAAGTGGCGCCGCCGCTCTCGTCAGGCGGCGGCGATCGCTAGCGCGGCCGGGCACATCAAAGTGCGCATGTCCTGAAGCCGAAGAAGCCGTCGTCTCGGCCGGGCAGCGCGAAGCTGCGGCGCCGCGGTGAACGAAGACGCGCCCGGGTCGCGAACGAGGCGCCGCGCAGCACGCGCGCCTTGCCGAATGCGGGCACGGGATCGAACTCGCTGCCCGCGCTCCATGGGTCGGCCCGGAAGCCAGTCCAGGGCCGCAGCGTGTTGGCGGTCCATTCGTGCACATCGGCCCAGCGGAACCCGCGCCGCGCCGCGACATGCGCGGCGATTTCCCACTCGACCTCGGTCGCGATGCGCCGGCCGGCCCAGCGGGCCCAGGCATCGGCCTCCCACCAGCTCAGGTGCACCGCACTGTGGTGGCCGGCCGCGCGCACGGTTGCACCGAAACGGTGCTGCAGCACCGAGCCCCCGATGCCGTGGCGCGCGGCGCCGATCTGCTCGACATGGCGCGGCCCGCGCCGCCCCTCCGTCTGCGAGGCCAGCCACTGCCAGCCTTCGGGATGCCAGAGTTCCTCGCGGTCGTAGCCGCCTTCATCGACGAACTCGACGTACTGATTCCACGTGACCGGCTGGGCATCGATCTCGAACTCGGGCACGTCGACACGGTGCGCGCCAAGCTCCTGCGCAAAGGAAAATCCCCGGTGGCCGGTCTCGCCGAGCTCCCATTGGGTGGACGGCAGCAGCAGCGGCTCCCGCGTGACCGCAGCGGGCATGGGCTCGACGCCCAGCGGCAGCCCGAGGGTCTGGGCCATCACGATGAACTGTTCGCCGCGCAGGTCTTCGTGGAACAACGCCAGGCGATAGAAATACAGCGCCGGATCGGTCTCGGCCGCGTTCTCGAGCAGCTCGAGCGTGCTCTCCAGCGTTTCGAGCAAATAGGCCTTCGTCTGGCTCAGGTCCGGCAGGGCCGGCGACCAGAGCTGCGCGCGCGTGGCATGGGCCGGGTTCCACCATTCGTCGGCGTCGGGATCGATGGCGGCCAGGCGCGTCGGGCGCACGGGGCAATCGGCACCGAAGGCGCGCTGCGTGTTGCGGCCTATCCACCATTCGGCAAACCAGCCGATGTGCCCGGCCAGCCAGACGGGCGGCACCACGCCGGTGTCTTCCGTGCGCGCCACGGCGAGCGCGGCCGAACCCATCGCCTGTTCATAGAGTGACAAAAGATGGAGCGTGTGGTTGCGCGCATCGATCAGCGCAAGCGACAGCAGCTCGCGGCCGGCGCGCTGCATGTCGGGCGAATCGATCGAGTGTGGGAGAGGAAGTGGCGCAGCCATTGCTTCATTATGGTGCTCAGGGAAACCCCCCGATGGCCATCGGCGGCCACTCAGCATAGCCGCGTTAACATCGCAGGCTTTGTGCCGCTTGCCCACAAGGCAGCAGCACACTTTTCGTCATCTGGCCGGGAGACCCCCTTGTCCGCACTTCTCAAGTTTTCGTTCTGGATGGACTGGATCAGCAGCCAGCTCGGCAAGGTTGCCGCGTTCACCGTGCTTGCCGCGGCGCTGATTTCCGCTGGCAACGCCTTCGTCCGCTTCGGGCTCAACACCAGCTCCAACGCGTGGCTCGAGATCCAGTGGTACCTGTTCGCCGCCACGGTCATGCTGGGCGCACCGGTGGTGCTCAAGCTCAACGAACATGTGCGCGTGGACATCATCTACGGCAAGCTCAAGGGCCATGGGCCGGTCTATGTGGACCTGTTCGGACTGCTCTGCTTCCTGCTGCCGGTGATGGGCATCATCGCCTGGCTCAGCTGGCCGCTCTTCTACAGCATGCTGCTGTCCGGCGAGATGTCGAACAATTCGGGCGGACTGATCCGCTGGCCCGCCATGCTGCTGCTGCCGCTGGGCTTTGCCCTGATGTTCCTGCAGGGCGTCTCGGAGGTGATCAAGCGCATCGCCTACCTGATGGGCGTGATCGAGATGGACACGCACTACGAGAAGCCTGTTCAGTGAACTGGGCCCATCCCCGAAGCGGACAGGCAACGCCGGCTCCGCGGGCAGTGAACAACTAGAACTACAGGACAGCACAGATATGCAGATGGAAAACTTTGCGCCGATCATGTTCGGCGGGCTGGTGCTGATCATGCTGATCGGCTTCCCGGTGGCGTTCTCGCTGGCCGCGCTGGGCATGGCGTCGGGCTTCTTCGCGATCCAGATGGGCTGGTTCCCGGCGGTGTTCATGGAGAACCTGCCGATCAACATCTTCGGCATCTTGTCGAACGACCTGCTGCTGGCGATCCCGTTCTTCACCTTCATGGGCGCCATCCTCGAGAAGTGCGGCCTGGCCGAAGACATGCTCGACTCCATGGGGCAGCTGTTCGGCACCGTCAAGGGCGGCCTGGGCTACTCCGTGATCATCGTGGGCTTCATCCTCGGCGCCATCACCGGCACGGTGGCGGGCCAGGTGATCGCCATGGCGCTCATCTCGCTGCCCGTGATGATCCGCTACGGCTACAACATGCGCTACGCGACCGGCGTGCTCGCGGCATCGGGCACCATCACGCAGCTGGTGCCGCCTTCGCTGGTGCTGATCGTCATGGCCGACCAGCTGGGCCGCTCGGTCGGCGACATGTACCGCGGCGCCTGGGGCCCGTCGATCCTGCAGGTGCTGATCTTCGCGGGCTACACCTTCATGCTCGGCGTCATCAAGCCGAACCACATTCCGGGCATTCCCAAGAGCGCCCGCACGCTGAGCGGCGCCAAGCTGTGGGCCAAGTGCCTGCGCGGCATCATTCCCTCGGCCATCCTGATCTTCGCGGTGCTGGGTTCGATGGGCGGCCTGCCGGGCATCGACACCGCCATCGCCACGCCGACGGAAGCCGGCGCCATGGGCGTGGTCGGCGCGCTGATCCTGGCGGCAATCCACAAGCGCCTGACGCTGGGGCTCATCTGGGAAGCCATGGTCGGCACCATGCGCCTCACCGCCATGGTGGTGTTCATCCTGATCGGTGCGCGCGTGTTCTCGCTGGTGTTCCAGGGCGTGGACGGCGCCAGGTGGGTCGAACACCTGCTGACGGGATTGCCGGGTGGACAGATCGGCTTCCTGATCGTGGTCAACCTGTTCATCTTCTTCCTGGCCTTCTTCCTCGACTTCTTCGAGATCGCCTTCATCATCCTGCCGATGCTGGGGCCCGTGGCCGCCAAGCTCGGGATCGACCTCGTGTGGTTCGGCGTGCTGCTGTGCGTGAACATGCAGACCAGCTTCATGCATCCGCCCTTCGGCTTTGCGCTGTTCTATCTGCGAGGGATCGCGGACACGCTGTTCAAGGAGAAACGGATTGCCAAGCCGGTGCTGTCGAACGACATCTACATGGGCGCGATTCCCTGGGTGCTGATGCAGCTGATCCTGGTCGCGATCGTGATCTTCGTGCCGCAGACGGTCACGATGTTCCTGCCCAAGGAAGAGAAGATCGACACCGACAAGGTGCAGATCGAGGTGCCGATCGACGACATGAATTCGAACTCCGGCGCAGAGAGCGGCGGTGGCGGTGAAAACCCCTTCGGCGATCCGCCCAAGGAAGAGGCCCCGGCCGGTGCGGCCACCGAACCCGAGAAGAAGTAGCCGCCTTGGGTCCCGCACCGTTTCGTTTCGAGCCCTCGGGGGGCGACGCCGTCGAGGGTCAGGCGTTTTCGCTGCCCTTCAAGCTGCTGGCCACCGTGATCGTGGGAGGCTGCGCCTTCTGGCTGGCGCAGCTCTGGTCGGCGGGCGCCCTGGGCAGCGCCCGGACCGGCGGCCTGGGCTGGTTCCTCGCCGGCATTGCGCTGATGGGCTGGACCTGGTTCCACATCATGACCAGCCGCACCCGCATCGACCGGCAAGGCTTGCACCAGCGCTGGATCTGGGACAAGCACATGGCGCTCGACGACCTCGCCTTCGGCAGGCTGATCCGCGTGCGCGGGCTCGACTGGCTGATTGCGCCGCGGATCTACGTGCGCACGCTGGTGGGCAAGTTCGCGGTGTTCTATGCGGCCACGCCGGAACTCATTGCCGAATTCGAGCGCCTCGTGGCCGAGCTCAAGCAGGCACGCAAGCTCTGACCTAGCTTGCGCCCTGCTCGCGCGACGCGCAAAGGCGCATCCGGGCGCCCATAAAAAAACCGCGCAGTGCGCGGTTTTTGTTTGCAGCCTCGAAGCTCAGAGCTTCACGGATTGCATGTAGTTGTCGAAGCGGCCTTCGGCAACACGGAACCATGCCACCTGGTCGCGCTGGAAGGCGAGGAAGTCGGTATAGATCTTCTTCCACTCCGGGCTCTTGGCGCTGTTTTCCTCGTAGACCTGCAACGAAGCCTTGTACGACGCGTCGAGGATTTCCTTGCTGAAAGGCAGCAGCTTGGTCTTGGCGCCGATCAGTTGCTTGAGCGCGGTGGGGTTGCGGGCATCGTACTTGGCCAGCATGTCCTGCGCGGCCATGGCGGAAGCTGCCGCGATGATGGCCTTGTTCTCGGGCGTCAGCGCATCGAAGGCCTTCTTGTTGATGAAGAAGTCGACCTCGGGGCCGCCTTCCCACCAGCCGGGGTAGTAGTAGTTGGGCGCGACCTTGTTGAAGCCGAGCTTCTGGTCGTCGTAAGGGCCCACCCATTCGGCGGCATCGATCGTGCCCTTTTCCAGCGCCTGGTAGATTTCACCGCCGGGGATGCTTTGCGGCACCACGCCGAGCTTGGTCATCACGTCGCCGACCAGGCCGCCGCCCAGGCGCATCTTCAGGCCCTTGAGGTCGGCCGGGGTCTTGATTTCCTTGCGGAACCAGCCGCCCATCTGGGTGCCCGTGTTGCCGCCGTTGAAGCTCAGCATGCCGTAGGTGCCGTAGAACTCGTCCATGAGCTTGCGGCCGTTGCCGTGCATCATCCACGCATTCATCTGGCGCGCGTTCATGCCGAAGGGAATGGCCGAACCGAGTGCGAAGGCCGGGTTCTTGCCATAGAAGTAGTAAGGCACCGTGTGGCAGGCTTCGACCGAACCCTGCTGCACGCCGTCCACCACGCCGAAGGCGGGCATCAGTTCGCCGGCTGCATGCACCGAGATCTCGAACTTGCCGCCCGACATGGCCTTGACTGCATTGGAGAAAACTTCAGCGCCGCCGTAGATCGTGTCTAGGGGCTTCGGAAAGCTGGAGGCCAGGCGCCAGCGCACGGCGGCTTGCGCGTGGACTGCGGGCGCAATGCCTGCTGCGAGGACGCCGGCGATGCCAGCGTTCTTGATAAGGGAACGACGATCCATTGAAATTCACTCCGAGTGCATTGGAAAAAACAACGACGCAACTCGTGGTCGCATCGCGGGGCTTTTAGGCCTGGGCGATTGTAAAAACCTGCTACATCGCACCGGGGGGGGTTTTCCCTGCGGAAAGGGCCGCGCCGAAGCGTTGCGTGACCGATTGCTCGATTCCCGCGGCATCGAGCCCGATGCTGGCCAGCAGCTTCGCGGGATCGCCGTGTTCGATGAACCGGTCGGGCAAGCCCAGCTGGAGCACCGGCTTGTGCACCTGGGCGGCCTGCAGCGCCTCGAGCACGGCGCTCCCGGCGCCGCCCATGGTGGCGCCTTCTTCGACCGTGACGATGGCATCGTGCGCGCCCGCCACCTGCAGCAGCAGCTCGACGTCGAGCGGCTTGGCCCAGCGCATGTTGACCACCGTGGCATCGAGCGATTCGGCCGCGGCCAGCGCCGGGTACAGCAAGGTGCCGAACGCGAGGATGGCGATGCGCTTGCCTTCGCGGCGCACTTCGCCCTTGCCGAAAGGCAGCGCGTCGAGCGCCAGGTGCGGCGTGACGCCGGCACCGGCGCCGCGCGGGTAGCGCACCGCCACCGGATGGTTCTGCGCATAGGCGCTGGACAGCAACTGGCGGCACTCGCGCTCGTCGGCCGGGCACGCGATGCTCATGTTGGGAATGCAGCGCAGGAACGGGATGTCGTAGGCGCCCGCGTGCGTGGCGCCGTCGGCACCGACCAGGCCTGCACGGTCCAGCGCGAACACCACCGGCAGGTTCTGGATCGCCACGTCGTGGATCAGCTGGTCATACGCGCGCTGCAGAAAGGTCGAGTAGATGGCGACCACCGGCTTCAGCCCCTCGCAAGCCAGGCCCGCCGCGAAGGTCACCGCATGCTGCTCGGCAATGCCGACGTCGTAGTAGCGGCCGGGAAAGCGCTGCTCGAACTCGACCAGGCCCGAACCTTCGCGCATGGCCGGCGTGATGCCCACCAGCCGGCCGTCATGCGCCGCCATGTCGCACAGCCACTGGCCGAAGACCTGCGTGAAGGTCTGCTTCGGCACGGCGGCGGGCTTGACGAGGCCGACCTGCGGATCGAACTTGCCGGGCCCGTGGTAGGCCACCGGGTCGGCCTCGGCCAGCTTGTAGCCCTGTCCCTTCCTGGTGACCACGTGCAGGAACTGCGGGCCGTCCAGGTGCTTGAGGTTCTCGAGCGTGGGGACCAGCGAGTCGATGTCGTGGCCGTCGATGGGCCCGACGTAGTTGAAGCCGAACTGTTCGAACAGCGTGGCCGGCACCACCATGCCCTTGGCATGCTGCTCGAAGCGCTTGGCCAGTTCGAACAGTGGCGGCGCCGCGCGCAGCACGCTCTTGCCGACGTTCTTGGCCGCGGCGTAGAAGTTGCCGCTCATCAGTTGCGCGAGATAGCGGTTGAGCGCACCGACCGGCGGGCTGATCGACATGTCGTTGTCGTTCAGGATCACCAGCAGCTTGCAGTCGCACACGCCGGCGTTGTTGAGCGCCTCGAAGGCCATGCCCGCCGTGAGCGCGCCGTCGCCGATGATGGCCACGGTGTGGCGGTCTTCGCCCTTCTGCTTGGCCGCCATGGCCATGCCGAGCGCGGCCGAGATGCTGGTCGACGAATGCGCGGTGCCGAAGGTGTCGTACTCGCTCTCGCTGCGCTGCGGAAAGCCCGAGATGCCGCCGATCTGCCGCAGCGTGGGCATGCGCTCGCGCCGGCCCGTGAGTATCTTGTGCGGGTAGGTCTGGTGGCCCACGTCCCACACCAGCCGGTCGTGCGGCGTGTTGAACACGTGATGCAGCGCGACCGTGAGTTCGACCGTGCCGAGGTTGGAGCTCAGGTGCCCTCCGGTGCGCGAGACGTTGTCGAGCACGCAGGCGCGCACTTCATCGGACAGCTGCTTGAGCTGTGCGCGGTCGTAGTGGCGGATGGGCGATGGATCGTGAAGCGTGGGGAGCAGCGCAGCCATGGGATCGTCGTGGGTCTTCTTGTCCATCAGTGAACTGTTCATCGGTCGCGGTCGACGACCATGTGGGCCAGCGCGCGCAGTGCCGCGGTATCGGCAAGGCCGCTGCGCTCCAGCGCCGCGAGCGCTTCGGCGAGCAGCTGCCGTGCCTGCGCACGCGCACCGTCCAGGCCCCAGAGCGACACGTAGGTGGGCTTGTCTGCAGCAGCGTCCTTGCCGGCCGTCTTGCCGAGCGTCTGCGAATCGGCCGTGACGTCGAGGATGTCGTCGACCACCTGGAAGGCCAGGCCGATCGCGGCGCCGTAGTCGCGCAGCGCATTCAGTGCCGCGGGCGTCACGGCCGCGGCACAGGCCGCACCCATCTCGACGCTGCCCTGCAGCAGCGCGCCGGTCTTCAGCCGGTGCATCTCGCGCAGCTGGTCTTCATCGAGCGCCATGCCCACGCTGGCGAGGTCGATGGCCTGTCCGCCCGCCATGCCCTGGCTGCCCGCGGCGCGCGCCAGCAGGCGGCACAGCAAGGCCTGGGTGGCTGCGGGAATCTCGTTGCCCTCGGGCGTCAGCAGCTCGAAGGCCAGGGCCTGCAGCGCATCGCCGGCCAGCAGCGCATCGGCCTCGCCGAACTTGACGTGCACCGTGGGCTTGCCACGCCGCAGCACGTCGTTGTCCATGCTCGGCAGATCGTCGTGCACCAGCGAATACGCATGGATGAGTTCCGTGGCGCAGGCCGCGCGCAGGGCCGCGGCTGCATTGCCGCCCACGGCTTCACTCGCGGCCAGCACCAGGAGCGGACGCAGCCGCTTGCCGCCATCGAGCACGGCGTAGCGCATGGCATCGCCGAGCAGCACCGGTGCATCGACGCCGACCCAGCGCGAAAGCGCCGCCTCGACATGCGCCAGATGCGGCTCGCTCCAGCCGGCCAGGCGTGCGGCGTCCCAATCACTCACAGCGGCGCTCATTCTGCCGTCCACGGCTTGAGACTCCCCGCATCGAGCACCTTGATCTGGTCCTCGACCGCCTGGAGCTTCTCGCGGCAGAAGGCGAGCAGTGCGGCACCGCGCTGGTAGCTGCCGAGCAACTGGTCGAGCGGCAGTTGGCCGGACTCGAGCTCTGCAACCAATTGTTCCAACTCCTGGAGCCCGGCTTCGTAGCTGGCCGGCAGCGGCCCCGTGTCGGGCGTGGCTGCCGGGCTGGACATGGCGGAAGAAGGAACCTTGGGCATGCGAGAGAACAATGTGAAATCGGGCATTTTAGGGCGGGGAACCGGATGGGCGCCCGCCTCCTCCAAGTGCGCCGTGCACGAGGGTCCGGCGATCCATGGCAAGCATGGCCGGCGCGCGGCAATGGCATATCGAAAGCACGGGCGCCGCGATGGGCCCTTGGGTACAATGGCGGCTTCCCTTGCCGGCCAACCCGGCACGACTCTCCGGGCCGTCGCCCCTTCGGACTCCAGACGGCGCGTTCCGTTTTCTCCTTTTTCTCCCTGTGGGGAGCTTGGTCAGGTCCTCATGTCTGATTTAAGTCTTCAACTGCAGCAGGCCGCGAGCCAACTTCCAGTTTCCGCGTACTTCGACGAGTCGCTCTACGCGCGCGAAATGCAGACGCTGTTCGCGCAAGGCCCGCGCTATGTGGGCCACCGCCTGGCCGTGCCCGAGATGGGCAACTACCACACGCTGCCGCAAGAGCACCAGGGCCGTGCGCTGGTGCACACGCCCAAGGGCGTCGAGCTCATTTCCAACGTGTGCCGCCACCGGCAGGCGCTCATCCTGCAAGGCCGCGGGCAGCTGGCCAACCAGACCGGCGGCAACATCGTGTGTCCGCTGCACCGCTGGACCTATGCCGCCGCCGACCCGCGCACCACGGGAACGCTCATCGGTGCGCCGCATTTCGACCAGGACCCCTGCCTGAACCTGCACAACTATCCGCTCACCGAGTGGAACGGGCTGCTGTTCGAGCGCGGCCCCAGCGGCGAGGGCCGCGATGTGGCGGCCGACATGGCCGAGCTCGGCCCGCGCGCCGACCTGGACTTCACGGGCTATGCGCTCGACCGGGTCGAGCTGCACGAGTGCAACTACAACTGGAAGACCTTCATCGAGGTCTATCTCGAGGACTACCACGTCGGCCCCTTCCATCCCGGCCTCGGCAGCTTCGTCACCTGCGACGACCTGCGCTGGGAGTTCGACCGCAACTTCTCGGTGCAGACGGTGGGCGTGGCCAACCGGCTCGGCCGCGCGGGCAGCCCCATCTACCAGAAGTGGCAGGAGCAACTGCTCAAGTACCGCGAAGGCAAGCCGCCCAAGTACGGCGCCATCTGGCTCACCTACTATCCGCACGTCATGATCGAGTGGTATCCGCACGTGCTCACGGTGTCGACGCTGCACCCGGTGAGCCCGACCCGCACCCTCAACATGGTCGAGTTCTTCTACCCCGAGGAAATCGTGGCCTTCGAGCGCGAGTTCGTCGAGGCGCAGCAGGCAGCCTACATGGAGACCTGCGTCGAAGACGACGAGATCGCCGAGCGCATGGACGCAGGCCGGCGCGCCCTCATGCTGCGCGGCGACGACGAGAGCGGCCCCTACCAGAGCCCGATGGAAGACGGCATGCAGCAGTTCCACGAGTGGTACCGCAGCGCGATGCAGAACGCCTGACCGCATAGTGCAAGCACTCTGGATGGTGCTCGGCGCCTTCTTGTTCGCCACCATGAGCGTGGTGGTCAAGGTGGCGTCGGCCTGGTTCAACAGCGGCGAAATGGTGCTCGGACGCGGCCTGATCGGCATCGTGTTCCTGTGGCTGCTGGCGCGCAACCGGCGCGTCTCGCTGGTCACCCGATATCCCGGCATGCACGCCTGGCGCAGCACCATCGGCGTGGTGTCGCTGGGCGCGTGGTTCTATGCCATCGCGCACATGCCGCTGGCCACGGCCGTCACCCTCAACTACATGAGCAGCGTCTGGATCGCGGCCTTCCTGGTCGGCGGCGCGCTGCTGGCGTGGGTGCCGGTGCCTGGCCGCGACGGCCGCGTGGAGCGTCCGCCGCTGCAGGGACCGCTGGTGCTGACGGTGCTCGCGGGCTTCGTGGGCGTGGTGCTGATGCTCAAGCCATCGGTCGACGGCCACGAAGGTTTCGCGGGCTTGCTGGGCCTGCTCTCGGGGCTCACGGCGGCGTTCGCCTACATGCAGGTGGTCGCGCTGTCGCGCATCGGCGAACCCGAGCTGCGCACCGTCTTCTACTTTGCAGTGGGCTCGGCCGTGGCCGGCGCCTTCGCCACCGCGGCCACGGGGTTTTCGGGCGGCGGCGCCTGGACCTGGCAACACGCGCTGTGGCTGCTGCCGATCGGGCTCCTGGCCGCCCTCGGCCAGCTCTGCATGACGCGCGCCTACGCCACGGCCAAGACCCAGGCGGGAACGCTGGTGGTGGCCAACCTGCAGTATTCCGGCATTGTCTTTGCGGCGTTCTACAGTGTGGTGCTGTTCGACGACCGCATCGACGCCGCCGGCTGGGCCGGCATGGCACTCATCATCGTGAGCGGCATCGCGGCCACCGTTCTGCGCCAGCGCGCGGTACCCAAGGCGCCGGCCGAGGAACACTGAACCGCATCGTATTCATCGACAACGGAGGAACCGCACCATGTACACCACCCTCGTCAGCGCCGAACAACTGCAGCAGCTGCAGGCTGCCAAATCGCGGCTCATGGTCTTCGATTGCAGCTTCGACCTCATGAAGCCTGAAGCGGGCGCACAGCAATATGCCGCCGCGCACATTCCCGGCGCGGTGTATGCCAACCTCGACACCGACCTCAGCGCGAAGCATGGCGTGCCCGGCGCACAGGGCGACGTGGTCGTCGCGCAGGAAGACGGCGTGCCGGCATCGGGCGGACGCCATCCGCTGCCGAGCCGCGAGAAGTTCGCGACCTGGTTGTCGGGCGTCGGCTTTTCCAACGACATGCAGGCCGTGGTGTACGACCGCAACGGCGCCAACTTCTGCGGCCGCCTGTGGTGGATGCTCAAGTGGATGGGCCACGACGCCGTGGCCGTGCTCGACGGCGGCCTGCAGGCATGGCAGGCCGCAGGCGGCGAAGTCACGGACCGCGAGGAGCCGGCGCATTTCCAGTCGAACTTCGTGCCGGGCGAGCCGCTGGCCAGGCTCGCCACCACCGACGCCGTGGTGCGCCGGCTCGGCCAGCCTGACCAGAACCTGATCGACGCGCGTGCTCCCGCGCGATATCGCGGAGAGGTGGAACCTCTGGACCCGATTGCGGGTCACATCCCCGGGGCTCTCAATCGGCCCTTCGCCGAGAACCTCGGCCCCGACGGCAAGTTCAAGCCGGCATCGCAATTGCGAGCCGAGTTCGAAGCGCTGCTCGCGGGACGCGATCCGGCGACGGTGGTCCACCAGTGCGGCAGTGGCGTGAGCGCCGTGCCCAACCTGCTTGCCATGCAGATCGCGGGCCTGGGGACCACCGCGCTCTATGCCGGCAGCTGGAGCGAATGGAGCAACACGCCGGGGCTGCCGACCCGGCAAGGCGCAGAACCATGACAAAGATCCGACTTCGACGGCGCATCAACGGCTTCGCATTCGCTGCAGCATTGCTGGCCGCGGCCCCCTTTCTTCCGGCCGAGGCCCAGCAGCAGCATGCGCACGTGCACGGCCAGATCAAGCTCGACGTCGCCGTCGACGGTCCCACGGTCGTGATCGACATGGCGTCGCCGCTCGACAACATCGTCGGCTTCGAGCGCGCCCCGAAGACCGATGCCGAGAAGAAGTCCGTCGAAGACGCCGTCGCCGAGCTGCGCGCGGCGGACAAGCTCTTCATCATCGACCCGGCGGCTAACTGCAAGCTCGGCCCGGTCGACCTGCGCTCCGCCGCGCTCGGGCTCGGCAAGCCCGATGCGAACGAGCCCGAAGGCCACGCCGACCTCGATGCCACCTTCTCCTTCAACTGCACCAACGCAGCGGCCGCCAGGTTCATCGACCTGAACCTTTTCTCCGTGTTCAAGGGCCTGCGCCTGGTCGATTCCCAGATCGCTTCGGCGCAAGGCCAGTTCAAGCGACAGCTCAAGCGCCCGGCCGGCGCGCAGGCCACGCAGCCGGTGCGCCTGGGCTGGGGCAAGTGACCCTGTGAGCACCGCCCCCCAGGGCGAGGCACCACCGCTGCGCGTGGTGCTCGCCGTTGAAGCGCTGCGCTTCGCATGGCCCGGCATGAAGACGCCGTGCATCGACATCGAGGCCTTCCGCATCACAGCCGGCGAATCGGTCTTCCTTCACGGCCCGAGCGGCTGCGGCAAGAGCACGCTGCTGTCGCTGCTGGCCGGCGTGCTGGTGGCCGGCGAAGGCCGGGTCACGCTGCTGGGCCATGACTGGTCGCGGCTCTCGGGCGCCGCGCGCGACCGCAGCCGCGTGGCGCACGTGGGCTACATCTTCCAGCAGTTCAACCTCCTGCCCTATCTGAGCGTGCTCGACAACGTGCTGCTGCCCTGCCGCTTTTCGCAGCGACGCGAGGCGCAGGCCGCACGCGCCGGCAGCTCGCGCGAAGAGGCCGAGCACCTGCTCGCGCAGATGGGACTCGACCGCAGCCTGTGGAAGCGCCAGGCCATGCAGTTGTCGGTCGGCCAGCAGCAGCGCGTCGCGGCGGCGCGCGCGCTCATCGGCCAGCCCGAGGTGGTGATTGCCGACGAGCCCACCTCCGCGCTCGACGAAGACAGGCGCGAAGCCTTTCTCGACGTGCTGCTGACGGCCTGCGCGGTGAACGGCAGCGCGCTCGTCTTCGTGAGCCACGACCAGCGCATCGCGCAGCGCTTTGCGCGCCATGTGCTGCTGCCCGAGATCAACCGCGCGGCGGCCCCAACCCCATGAGCGCCCTCTTCTCCATCGCATGGCGCAGCGCCTGGAACCGGCGCTTCACGCTCGCGCTCACGGTGTTCTCGATCGCGCTGTCCACATTCCTGCTGCTCGGCGTCGAACGCATCCGCACCGAATTGCGCGAGAACTTCGCATCGTCCGTCTCGGGCACCGACCTGATCGTGGGTGCGCGCACCGGCTCCACGCAACTGCTGCTGTATTCGGTCTTCCGCATTGGCGCAGCCACCAACAACATCTCGTGGAAGAGCGTGCAGGCGCTGGCCGCGCACCCCGGCGTCGACTGGGTGGTGCCGCTTTCGCTGGGCGACTCGCACCGCGGCTTCGCGGTGCTGGCCACCTCGCCCGAATACTTTTCCCGTTTTCGCTACGGGGATCGCCAGCAGCTGAAGCTGCGCGAAGGCCAGCCCTTCAGCGCGCTGTTCGATGCGGTGGTGGGCGCCGAAGTGGCCGACAAGCTCGGCTACCACGTCGGCCGCAGGATCACGCTCTCGCACGGCAGCGGCGAACTCAACACCGCCGAGCATGCCGACAAGCCCTTCACGGTGGTCGGCGTGCTCGCGCGCACCGGTACGCCGGTCGACCGCACGGTGCACATCGGGCTCGAAGCCATGGAGGCGATCCACCTCGAATGGGTGGGCGGCGCGCCGATGCCGGGCGTGAAGATCCCGGCCGAGCAGGTGCGAAAGTTCGACCTCACGCCCAAGAACGTGACGGCCGCGCTCGTGGGCCTGAAAAACCGCTCCGCCGTGTTCGGCGTGCAGCGCTGGATCTCCACCTACACCGGCGAGCCGCTGATGGCCATCCTGCCGGGCGTGGCGCTGGACGAACTCTGGAGCGTCATCGGCATCGGCGAAAACGCCTTGCTGCTGATGTCGGCGCTGGTCGCGCTGGTGAGCCTCGCGGGCCTCGTCTCGGTGGTGATGGCGGGCCTGAACGAAAGGCGGCGCGAACTGGCCGTGCTGCGCGCCGTCGGCGCGAGCCTGCGCCATGTGCTGGCGCTGCTCGCGCTCGAAGGCGCAATGGTCACCGTGCTGGGCGTGGCCTTCGGCGTGGCGATGGCCGTGCTCGGCATCGCCCTGCTCTCGCCATGGCTGCAGTCGCAGTTCGGGCTGACATTGAGCCTTTCGGAACCTACACTGAACGAATGGCTGCTGATGGGAAGCCTGCTGGCGGCGGGCTGGCTCGCAAGCCTTTTGCCCGGCATCCGCGCCTACCGGCTCTCGCTCGCCGATGGCCTCTCACCGAGGATTTGAAACCATGCGCATCGCAAAAAAGACACTCACGTTCCGGGCTTTCATGCGACTTTCGTTGCTGCTTGCCGGCGCAGGGCTTGCTGCCGCCACATGGGCCGCGGAACCCGCGCCGAAGGACACCACCGCATCGAACCCGCTCGGCGGCAAGGCTGCGCCGCCCGTGGCCGCCAAGGCCGCAGCGGGCCAGCCGCGGCAGATCACCTGGGAAGAGCTCGTGCCCAAGGACTGGGATCCGTCCAAGGAATTCAAGGGCATGGACCTGAGCGCGCTCAACGACGGCGACCCGCGCGCCAACGAGCTGCTCATGAAGATGCAGGAGGTGTCGAACAACGCGCCGACCAATCCGGCCATGAACGGGGCGGACATCAAGATTCCGGGCTTCATCGTGCCGCTCGAGGAAGCCAAGGGCGAGGTCACCGAGTTCCTTCTCGTGCCCTACTTCGGCGCCTGCATCCATACGCCGCCACCGCCGGCCAACCAGATCCTGCATGTGGTCACGTCCAAGGGCGCCAAGTTTCGCGCCATGGACACCGTGTGGGTCACGGGCAAGCTGCAGACCCTGCGCAACGATTCGATGATGGGTGTGAGCGGCTATCACGTGAACGCGACCAGCGTCACGAAGTACACGGGCGGCGCAAAGTAAGCCTGCGCGGGCCGCAGCCTCAGGCCTTGCGCGGCCGCCGCGGGGCGGGCGCCTCGCGCGCCGATTTCATGTGGCCGCTTTCCGCCGTGGTCATGCCCACGATCTTCGCAAGCTGCCGGCTCACGCTCACATAGGCGTGGCCGATGCGGCTGTCGAAGTACAGCGAGTCCCCGCGCGCGAGGCGCACGACCTTGCCGTTGTCGAAGTGCACTTCGATGGCGCCCGAAAGCACATAGGCGAACTCCTCTCCCGAATGCCGCACGTAGTCCTCGGGCCCGTTCACGCGACGCGCATGCACGATGCCGACGATCGGGCTCATCTGCTTGCCGGCGGCCGCGGTGCCGAGGAATTCGTAGGTGATCGACAAGCCGCGGTACACCACGCCCTTGCCCGCTCGGGTGACGACCGGGCCGTCGAGCTGCCCGGGCTTGGCGCCGCCACCGGCGAACATCGCGTTCATGTCCATCTCCAGCGCGCGGCCGAGCGCGGTGAAGTTCTCGTACCCCAGTGCGAGCTGCCCGCGTTCCGCGCGCGAGATGGTGGTGATCGATACGCCTGAACGCTCGGCCAGCTGGACCAGCGTCCAGCCGAAACGCTTGCGCGCCGCGCGCAGCCGGTTGCCGAACGTGGTGCGGTCCAGCATCGGCGGCTCGCCCTTCGGCCTGGTACCCGGCTTGGTGCCCGTGTGTGGATTCACGCTTGGCTCTCTTGTAGTGCACCGCGGATTCTGCCAGTGCGGGGGCCGGCGCACGGCGGGGTTGCCGCGCGCGCGGCGCCCGCGGTTTGCGGATGCGCAAATTGCGTCGACGCAAAATTCCTCCGGCCGACGCAGCAGCCGCCCTATGGTGGCAACGCCAAATTTGCGTATCCGCAAATTTTTGCCTACACTTTCACCTATGATTTCCAACACGACAGAGCCCGTCGCGGCCGACTACCTCGTCATCGGCGGCGGCATTGCCGGCGCCTCGGTGGCCTACTGGCTCGCGCCGCATGCCCGCGTGATCCTGCTTGAACGCGAGTCCCAGCCGGGTTATCACGCCACCGGCCGCTCGGCCGCCCTCTTCATGGAAAGCTACGGCACGGCGCAGGTGCGTGCCCTCACCATGGCGAGCCGTGCCTTCCTCGAGCACCCCCCCGAAGGCTTCTCGGAGCATCCGCTGCTCACGCCGCGCGGCGCGATGATGGTTGCCGACGAGGCGCACCTGCCGGAACTCGAGGCGCATTGGGAGGTGCTGCGCGCCATGGACACGGGCGCCGAGCGTCTCAGCGGCGAAGAGGCGATCAGGAGGGTGCCCGTGCTGCGGCCCGACCAGGTGGCCGGCGCCGTGTACGAGCCCGACGCCGCCGACATGGACGTGCATGCCATCCACCAAGGCTACCTGCGCGGCATGCGGCAGGCCGGCGGCAAGCTGGTGTGCGATGCCGGCGTGACGGCCATCGAACGCGTCGGCGGCCATTGGCGCGTGACCGCCGGCGGCGTGGTGTACGAAGCGGCCGTGGTGCTCGACGCCGCAGGCGCCTGGGTCGATGGCATTGCGAAGATGGCCGGGGTGGAACCCATCGGCATCGAGCCGCGGCGGCGCTCGGCCTTCATCTTCGCGCCGCCCGAAGGCAGCAGCGTTGCACATTGGCCGATGGTGTTCGGTGCCGACGAAGGCTGGTACATCAAGCCCGATGCCGGCATGCTGCTCGGCTCCCCGGCCAACGCCGATCCGGTCGAGCCGCAGGACGTGCAGCCCGAGGAGCTGGACATCGCCTTCGCGATCCATCGCATCGAGGAGGCGACCACGCTCGCCATCCGCCGTCCCACGCGCACCTGGGCGGGGCTGCGTTCCTTCGTGGCCGATGGCGACCTGGTGGGGGGCTTCGATCCCGGCGCGCCGGGCTTCTTCTGGGTCGCGGCACAGGGAGGCTACGGCATCCAGACGTCCGCCGCCATGGGCGAAGCCTGTGCCGCACTCGCGCGCGGACTGCCCCTGCCCGAACGCATTGCGGGCTTCGGGCTCACCGCAGAGATGCTCGGCCCGCAGCGTTTGCGCACAAGGGCCGGGGCTGTCGAAAGTTCAGCCAGGCAAGCGGGCTAGTCGGGCGCGTTCATCACCCGGTCGAACTCTTCGTCGGCCGGCACGTTGTCGGCGTCGAGTTCGCTGGCATCCGTCAGGTCGATGCCGGTTTCGTCCGACAGGTCGTCGGTGACCTCGGAATCCGATTCCTCGAAATCATCGACAGGCGAGTCGTCTTCCTCATCTTCTATCGATGGCGGGGCGGCACCCTTCTTGGCGTCGACGTTGTTCATGATCGGTTCCTCGGCGATGGCATGGACGAGACATTCGTCAGACCCCCGATGGTGCACCTCTTTCGGCTGCCGTGCCTCATCCGACTCAACAGTGTCGGTTTCGGAAAGTATCCGGCGGGTGCCGTTCAGTCCTTGTGCGCCCCGGCGCCTTCGCCTTCATGCGCATGGCCGTGCTCGGCATGGCCGTGTTCCGCATGGCCATGCCCGTGCTCGCCATGCGCGAGCCGGCTCACCAGCGTGACGAGCGCAATGCCGACGATCAGCCATGCGATCTGCGCAGCGGTCTGCCGCGCGGGCAGGCGCTTCTGCAACTGGGGAATCAGGTCGGCCAGTGCCACGTAGACGAAGCTGCTGGCCGCCAGCACCAGGAAGTACGGCAGGAGGCCGTGCAACTGGTCGACCAGCCACCACCCGACGATGCCGCCCAGCATGGTCATGGTGCCGGCCAGCGACACCTTGACCAGCGCCGCACGCTGGTTGGCCGAACTCTGGCGCAGCACGACCAGGTCGCCGATGTGGTGCGGAATCTCGTGCGCGAGCACCGCGACAGCCGCCACCAGCCCGAGGCGGAGGTCCGCAATGAACGCCGACGCGATCAGGATGCCGTCGCCGAAGCAGTGCACGCTGTCGCCGGTGAGCACGGCCCAGCCGCCGCCTGCGCGCGGCGCATGGTCGTGATGCGCGTGATCGTGGTGCGTGTGGCCGGCGTGGGCATGCCCATGGTCGCCCGCCGTGTGGCCGACCGGCCCCGGCACCGGGTCGCCGTGATGATGCTCGTGGCCGTGGTGCCAGAGCTCCGCCTTGTCGAGCAGGAAGAAGAACACCAGTCCGAACAGCAGCACGCCGAACAGCATCGCGGGCTCGATGCGGCTCTCGAAGGCTTCGGGCAGCAGGTGCATGAAGGCGGTGGCGAGCAGCGCCCCGGCGGCCAGGCTCAGCAGGTGCTGCGAGTTGACGCCGCCCGAACCACTGCGCACGCCCACGCGCAGGAGCAAGGCCGCGAGCCACACGCTTCCGATGCCGGCGACCAGGGTGGCCGCGATGATCACTATCAAATTCATAGCTGCAATATCGATGGGCATCGATGCCCGATACCGTTCATACAAAGAGAAAGGCCGTCACTCGGACGGCCTTCGGCGGTGGGTGGCTACTGGCTGCCGTCAGACGACGCCATTGGCTTTGAACCAGGCGGTGGCGCGTTGCCAACCGTCTTCGGCCGCGCTCTTGACATAGCTCGGGCGGTAGTCGGCATGGAACGCATGGCCTGCTTCGGGATACACGACGAAGCTCGAAGCCTTGGCAGCCGGGGTCCCATTTGCCAACGCTGCTTTCATCTTATCAACCGTGTCAAGGGGGATGCCCTGGTCCTTGCCGCCGTACAGGCCCAGCACCGGCGCCTGCAGGTTGGCCGCCACGTCGATCGGGTGCCGCGGCGTGAGTTCGCTGGGCTGGCCGACCAGCCGCCCGTACCAGGCCACTCCCGCCTTGACCTTGCCGGTGGCGGCGTAGAGCCAGACCAGACGCCCGCCCCAGCAGAAGCCGGTGATGCCTGCTTTTGCCATGTTGCCGCCATTGGCCGCTGCATACGAAAGTGCGCCATCGAGGTCGGCGAGCACCTGCGCATCGGGCACCTTGCTCACGATGTCGGCCTGCAGCTTGGGAATGTCCGTGTAGCCGCGCGGATCGCCCTGGCGCGCATAGAGCTCCGGGGCAATGGCCAGGTAGCCGAGCTGCGCGAAGCGGCGGCAGGTGTCGGCGATGTATTCATGCACGCCGAAGATTTCCTGGATCACCAGGATCACCGGCAAGCCGGTCTTGCCGGCCGGCGCGGCCGCGTAGGCAGGCACCTCGAAGCCGTTCACCGTGTACTTGATCGGCCCGGCCTTGAGGCCTTCGGCCGAGGTGCTGATCGCGGTCTGCGCCATGACCGGCACGACGGCCGCCGCGTAGCCCACGCCGATGGCGGCCTTGAGTGCGGTGCGGCGCGTGGCGCCCTGCTCTGTGCTCTCGCCGGGGCGAAGCGAATCGAAGTCGGAACGGCTGTCGTCGCGAAGGGACATGGGTGGGGCTCCAGTTGAATCGTCGAACAAAGGGGGCATGCGCAAAAACGCACGCCGCAATGTAGGCGAAATCAGCGTGGCCCGTTCGGCGCAGGGCCGATGCCCTGCCGGCCTCAACAGGCGCGGTAGGCGCGGCGCGCCAGGGCGCCGGCCAGCACCTGCGCCGGGTCGACCAGGCGCAGCCCGGCCACGGCCGCCGAGCCCTGCAGCCCGAGCGGCACCTCGGTGCAGCCCATGATGATGGCCACCGGGCCGTGGCGCTCGGCGAGCTGCAGCGCCACCTGTGAAAAACACGCTTCAGCGAGCCTCATGTTGCCGGCCTTCACGCCGTCGAAGATGCCCCGCGTGATGATGCGGCGTTCTTCCGCCAGCGGCACATGGCAGTCGAGTCCCGCCTCGGCCAGCGCCTGTTCGTAGAGGCGCACGCGGTAGGTGCCCTCGGTGGCCATGAGCGCCACGTTGCCTGCGTCCTCTGCCGCAAGATGATGCGCCACCTCGCGTGCCATGTGGAGCAGTTCGACCTGCGGGAAGCGTTCCTGCAGGCGGGCATGCCAGGCATGCGCGGTGTTGCATGCAATGGCCACGGACCGGCTGCCCAGCGCGGCAAGGCGCCCGAGCGCCTGCAGCATCGGCTCCAGCGGCTGGTGCGCGCCGTTCTCGGCCGAGCCCAGCGCATCGGTGCGGTCGGGCACCGGCACCTGCGCCAGCCAATGTTCCGGAAAAGACTGGTCCCGCACCGGCTCCCCGCGCGCGCGCATCTGATGGGCGCAGGCCTCGACGAAGAGCCGCACGAAGTCGGCCCCCGCCGCGGGGCCCATGCCTCCCAGAATGCCAACGACGTTTGTGGAAACCATTGCGTACGTCTGCGGGTCAGGTTGCAGGCTTGTCCGAGGGAGCCTTGATGTTGTCCTTGAGCTGCTGGCTCATGGGCAGGTTCAGCGGCACGTTCTTCGGCGGGATCGGCGACATGAACCACTTGGTGTAGAGCTTCTCGAACTCACCGCTCTTCATCATGGCGACAAAGGTGTCGTCCACCAGCTTCTTGAAGGCCGGGTCGTCCTTGGGCAGCATGCAGGCATAGGGCTCGACCTGCAGCGCCTCGCCCACCACCTCGTAGTCGGCCGGGTTCTTGGCGTTGGCGATCAGGCCGAACAGCAGGATGTCGTCCATGGCAAAGGCCACGGCGCGATCGCTTTCCACCAGCAGGAACGCGTCGGCGTGGTCCTTGCCGAGCACGATGTCCATGTCCAGGTTCTTCTCGGTGTTGTACTTGCGCATGACCAGCGCGTTGGTGGTGCCGGTGGTGCTGGCGACCGTCTTCTTGGCGAGGTCGGCGTAGTCCTTGATCTTCGAGGACTTCTTCACCAGGAGGCGCGTGCCCGTGTAGAAATGGTTGACCGCAAAAGCCACGTCCTTGCCGCGCGCGCTGTTGTTGGTGGTGGAGCCGCACTCCAGGTCGACGGTGCCGTTGGTGATCAGCGGGATGCGGTTCTGCGACGTGACCGGCATCAGCTGCACCTGCAGGTTGGGCTTGTTGAGCTTCTTCTTCACGGCCTCGACCACGGCGTTGGAGAGTTCGACCGAGAAGCCGATGGGCTTGTTGGGGCCGTCCAGGTAGCTGAAGGGCACCGACGACTCGCGGTAGGCGAGCGTGATCTTGCCGGACTCGGCGATCTTGGCCAGCGTGTCGGCAGCCTGGACGCCGGTGGCGGAAAGCAGCACCACGGCGGCGGCGGCCATCAAAGCGGAGAGTTTCATGCGAGCCTTCTTCAGAGGGGTTGAACAGGAAGGCCAGTGTAAGAAGGAGTGACACACGCCGACAATTCCAAATGAACCCTAGGCCATACCCAAAGGTTATGGGTTAGGACGCCCGCGGCCCGGGGCATGCGCTTTGGCTATGGGCCACGGCGGTTTTGGCATTTCCGGGCCGCGCGCCGGGCCCCTACAGTCGACGCGTCCCCTTCTCCACTTCCCGAAAGTTGCCTCCATGCATGTGTGCGTGCTCGGTGCCGGCATCGTGGGCCTGGCCACCGCCTGGCAACTCGAGCGCCAAGGCCATCAAGTCACGGTGATCGACCGCGCGGCGCCCGGTGCGGGCGCCAGCGGCGGCAACGGCGCACAGCTGAGCTACTCGTACGTGCAGCCGCTGGCCGATCCGTCGATCTGGCGCCAGCTGCCCAAGCTGCTGCTCTCGCCCTCCTCGCCGCTGAAGCTGCGGCCCCAGCTCGATCCGCTGCAGTGGCGCTGGGGGCTGGCTTTCCTCGCAGCCTGCAATGCCCGGGCCTCGCGCGACACCACCGCGCAGCTGCTCGCGCTGGCCGCCCTGAGCCGAGCCGGCTTCGAGGCGATGCGGGCCGACGTCGCGCCCGACTGCGATTTCTCGGCCACCGGCAAGCTGGTGCTCTATGCCAGCGCGGCATCGCTTGAAGGCGCCCGCGCGCAGCTGGAGCTCCAGCGCACCATGGGCAGCGAGCAGCGCATCGTGTCGCCCGACGAGTGCGTCGCCATCGAGCCTGCGCTCGCCGACTATCGCACCCAGATGGCCGGCGCGGTCTACACGCCCAGCGAATGCGCGGCCGACTGCCTCAAGGTGTGCGCCGAACTCATGCGGGTGCTCAGCGCGCGCGGCGTGCGCTTTCTGCTCGGCACCGACGTGCAAGGCTTCGCCCGCAGCGAAGGCAAGGTGGCCGCCGTGAAGACGCGCACCGGAGACATCGAGGCCGACGCCTTCGTGATGGCGCTGGGATCGGCGTCGCACAAGCTCGGACGCGCCCTGGGTGCCTACCTGCCGGTGTACCCGCTCAAGGGCTACAGCATCACGGTGGACGTCGACCCTTCTCCCGGCGCGGCCCCGCGGGTCAACGTGACCGACAGCGCGCGCAAGGTGGTGTTCGCGCGCATCGGCTCTCGGCTGCGCGTGGCGGGCATGGCCGAACTGGTGGGGCATGACGCAAGCATTCCGGCCACCCGCATCGAGACGCTGGCGGCCGCCACGCGCGCCGTCTTTCCGCATGCGAGCCGGTTCGAAGAACTGCACCCCTGGACCGGCATGCGGCCGGCCACGCCCAAGGGGCTGCCGATCATCGGACGCCTGCCGGGCGCGCCGTCGAACATGCTGTTCAACACCGGCCATGGCGCACTGGGCTTCACGCTGGCCTTCGGCTCTGCGCAGCGGATTGCCGAGTCGCTGGAACCCGCCAGCCCCTGAGCGTCAGCCCGCCTGCTCGATCGCCTCGCGCATGCAGCGCGTGATGCCACGCACCGCCACCGAATCGGGCTTGCCCGCGAACCGCAGCGCACGCACCGGCACCGGGATGTGCGGCTCCAACGCCAGCACGTCGACCTTGGCGCTGTCGGCGGAACGGGCCGTGCAGCCATCGACCAGCGCCACGCCCAGCCCATGGTGCGCCATCGACAGGGCCGCGTGATAGGTCTGCACCGTGACCACCGCCTGCTGGAAGCCCACGCCGGCCTGGCGGCAGGCCTGGCTCAGGCTGGTGCCCACCGGGTCGCGGCTGTCGAGCCCGATGACCGGCCTGTCGACCAGGTCCTGCAGCGCCACCGACCCGCTGCGCACCAGCGCGCGCGGCAGCATGCCCTTGGGCGCGATGCACACCATGCGCGTGTCGGCCAAGGTCTCCTGCGTGAGCGAGGGATGCACCGCGGGGCTGAAGACGAATCCCACGTCGGCCTCCTGCAGCAGCAGCGCCGACATGATCTGCGGCGAGTGCAGCGACTCGACGGTGATCGAATGGCCCGGATGCTTTTCGCGGAAGGCCTTGAGCGCGCGCGGCAGCACCTCGTAGCTCAGCGCCAGCACGCTCAGGATGCGCAGCTCGCCGGTGTCGCTGCCCGCGCGCAGGTTGGCGGCCAGGCGCTGCACCTCGTCGAGCTGCGCAAACAGCCGCTCGATGTGCGGATACAGCGTGAGCGCCTCGGTGGTCGGCGTGAGCCGGCCCTTGGCGCGCTGGAACAGCGGAAAGCCCAGCTGCAGTTCGGCATGCTGCAAGGTGCGGCTCACCGCGGGCTGCGTGATGTTGATGAGCCTTGCCGCCGCGCTCACGCTGCCCGTGAGCATGATCGCGTTGAAGACCTCGATGTGGCGCAGGCGCATGGCGAGTTCAGTTGCCTGCGACTTTGCTGCGCGAAAGGTCCATCACCATGCGGGTGGCCAGGTAGAGCCTCGGCTCGATGGAATCGACCAGCACGTACTCGGCATCGGCCGAATGCGCGCCGAAGCCCTGCAGGCCGAAGCGCTCGACCACCGGCGCCTTGGTCTTGAGCGCGGCAAAGGCGGCATCGGTGCCGCCGCCGGCCACCGCGTCGTCGGCACCCAGCGGCTTGCCGAGTTCGTCCTTGTAGATCTGCTGCGCATGCTTGGCGAGCGCGCGCGAGGCATCGGTGGCCTCCAGCGGCGGACGGCGGCGCTCGAACTTCATCTCGACCTTGGCCTCCGGGATCAGCTGCTTCTTCACGCGCTCCTGTACCTGCTGCTCGATGCGGTCGTAGTCGCTCACCTTGAGCACGCGCACGTCCGCGCCCGCGGAGGCGCTGGCCGGAATCACGTTGCGGTTGCTGCCCGACTTCGAAATGGTCCAGTTCATCTTGAGCCCCGTGGCCGGATCGGACAGGTCGCGCATCTGCAGGATCTGGTGCGAGAGCTCGTAGAGCGCGTTCACGCCCAGCTCCGGCGCGGAACCCGCATGCGAGGCCTTGCCGGTCACGTTCAGCGCGACCGAGGCAATGCCGGCGGTGGCAAGCGAGAGCTTGTCCTCCTTGACCGACGAACCTTCGAACGACAGCACCGCATCGTGCTCGCCGCCGAGGCGCGTGATGAGCGTGCGCGAACCGGGCGAACTGATCTCCTCGTCGCCGTTGATCAGCACCGTGAGCGTGCCGTAGTCCTTGAACTTCAGCGCCTGCAGCATCGCGACGGTGTGCGTGATGACCGCGACGCCCTGCTTGTCGTCGGCAATGCCCAGGCCGTAGGCCTTGTCGCCTTCGACGCGGAACGGCTGCTTGTTGAGCATGCCCACGGTGTAGACCGTGTCCATGTGCGCAATGAGCATGATCTTCTTCTTGCCCGTGCCCTTGAAGGTGGCGCGCACGACGCGGCCGATCTTCTCGGGCGTGTCTTCCATGCGGTACGCGTCGGCGCTCGGGTCGATGAGCTCGACCTCGCCGCCCATGGCCTTGAACTTGGCCGCAACAAGGTTGGAGATCTTCTCGAGGCCTTCGAGATCGCGGCTCCCCGATTCGATCGACACCAGCTCTTTCAGCGTCTCGAGCAGCGCGGGTTTTTCCTTGGCGGCGAGCGCGGCGATGCGCGCATCGGGTGCGGCAAAAGCGCTGCCGAGCCATGCGGCGCAGACAGCGGCGAGCAGGAACTTGCGAGGCTGGATCTTCATGGGCGTGGTTCTTCCTTCTTGGTTGAGGGGGATCAGTGCGCCTTGTCCCAGTTGGGACCGATGCCGATCTCGGCCAGGAGCGGCACCTTGAGGTCCGCCACGCTGGCCATGAGGCGCGGAATTTCGGTGCGCACCCATTCGACCTCGGCCTCGGGCACTTCGAACACCAGTTCATCGTGCACCTGCATGATCATCCTGGTGGCGCGCTGCTCGGCATCGAGCATGTCCTGCACCTTGATCATGCTGAGCTTGATCAGGTCGGCGGCCGTGCCTTGCATGGGCGCGTTGATGGCCGCGCGTTCGGCGCCGCCGCGGCGCGGGCCGTTGGGCGAGTTGATCTCGGGCAGGTAGAGGCGGCGGCCGAACACCGTCTCCACATAGCCCTTCTCCTTGGCGAGCGCCTTGGTCTCGTCCATGTACGCCTTCACGCCCGGATAGCGCGCGAAGTAGCGCTCGATGTAGGAGGCCGCGGCCTTGGTCTCGATGCCCAGGTTGCGCGCGAGCCCGAAGCTGCTCATGCCGTAGATGAGCCCGAAGTTGATCACCTTGGCGTAGCGGCGCTGCTCGCTCGACACCTGGTCGGGCGTGGAGCCGAACACCTCGGCGGCGGTGGCGCGGTGCACGTCGATGCCTTCGCGGAAAGCGCGCAGCAGCGACTCGTCGCCACTGATGTGCGCCATGATGCGCAGCTCGATCTGCGAGTAGTCGGCGCTTGCGATCACGCTGCCGGGCGGTGCAACGAAGGCTTCGCGCACGCGGCGGCCTTCGGGCGTGCGGATCGGAATGTTCTGCAGGTTGGGATCGTTGCTCGACAGCCGCCCCGTGACCGCCACCGCCTGCGCATAGTGCGTGTGGACGCGGCCGGTGCGCGGGTTGGCCAGCTGGCCGAGCTTGTCGGTGTACGTGCCCTTGAGCTTGGACAGGCCGCGGTGCTCGAGGATCTTGGCCGGCAGCGGAAAATCCTCGGCCAGCTTCTCGAGCACTTCTTCGTCCGTGCTCGGCGCGCCGCTCGGCGTCTTCTTGACCACCGGCAGGCCCAGCTTGGTGAAGAACACCTCGCCGATCTGCTTGGGCGAACCCAGGTTGAAGGGCTGGCCGGCCAGCTCATAGGCCTCCTGCTCGAGCGCCATGATGCGCGTGCCGAGCTCGTGGCTTTGCGCCGCGAGCGTGGGCGCGTCGATCATCACGCCGTTGCGCTCGACGCGGTAGAGCGCCTCGCTCGAATCCATCTCCAGCTGGTAGATGAAGCGCAGCTTCTCATCGCGCTCGATCTGCGGCCACAGTGCCAGGTGAACGTCGAGCGTCTGGTCGCTGTCCTCGCATGAATACTCGGCGGCCTTGGCGATCTCGACCTGGCTGAACGGTATCTGGTGCGCGCCCTTGCCGCAGAGGTCTTCGTAGGAGATGCCGCTGCGGCCCAGGTGTCGTTCGGCCAGGCTTGCGAGGCCGTGCGGCCGGTGCGCCTCGAGCACGTAGCTCTGCAGCATGGTGTCGTGCGCATATCCCTGCACTTCGATGCCGTGGTTGGCGAACACATGGCGGTCGTACTTGATGTGCTGGCCGAGCTTTTTCTTCTGGGGGTTTTCGAGCCAGGGCCTGAGCCGGGCGAGCACTTCGTCGATGGGCAGCTGCGCGGGCGCGTCGGGATAGTTGTGCGCGAGCGGAACGTAGGCCGCCGCGCCGGGCTCGACACTGAAGCTCAGGCCCACGATGCGCGCGACCATCTCGTCGAGCGAGGTGGTCTCGGTGTCGATGGCGGCCAGCTCGGCGGCCTCGAGCTTGGCGAGCCAGCCGTCGAACTGCTCCCAGGTCGTGAGGGTTTCGTATTCGAGGTTGCTGGCGGGGGATGCGGCTTCGATGGCGCCGAGATTGGTCGAGTCGTCGAACAGGCCCGCCTGGTCGCTGCTTGCCGCTCCGCCGCGGGCCTGCTGCTTCTTGATGTTTTCCTCGATCAGCTCGGGCGGCACTTCCATGGCCTCGAGCGACTTGACCAGGCTCTTGAAGCCGAACTTCTCGTAGAAGGGTTTGAGCTCGGCGGTGTTCGGCGCACCGACCGGCAGGCCTGCGAGGGACGGCAGGCCGGTGACGTGTCCGGCCAGATTGCAATCGGTGCGGATCGTGACGAGGTTTTTGCTCAGCGGCAGCTTGTCGAGTGCCTTGCGCAGGTTTTCGCCGGCCTGGCCTTTGACTTCGGCGGCCCGTTCGATCAGGGCGTCGAGCGAACCGTATTCGAGCAGCCATTTGGCGGCTGTCTTGGGGCCGACCTTGTCGACGCCGGGCACGTTGTCGACCGCATCGCCCACAAGCGTCTGGTAGTCGATCATCAAGTTGGGCGGCACGCCGAATTCCGCCGTCACCCCGGCCACGTCGCGCCGCTTGCCGTTCATCGTGTCGATGATCGTGATGTGCTCGTCCACCAGCTGGCTCAGGTCCTTGTCGCCGCTGGAGACGATCACCTCCACGCCTTGCTGCGCGGCCGTCCTCGCGAGCGTGCCGATCACGTCGTCGGCCTCGATGTCGGGCACGCAGAGCACCGGCCAGCCCATGAGCTTCACCACCTCGTGGATGGGTTCGATCTGGCTGCGCAGGTCGTCGGGCATGGGCGAGCGGTTGGCCTTGTATTCGGGGTACAGGTCGTCGCGAAAGGTCTTGCCGGGCGCGTCGAAGATGCAGGCCGCGTAGTCGGCGCGGACCTCGCGCCGCAGCGCCGTCATCATGTTGATCATTCCGCGGATGGCGCCGGTCGCAGGGCTCTTCGGATCGCCGGGAACGGCCCGCAGGTCGGGCATGGCATGGAAGGCGCGGTAGAGATAGCTCGAGCCATCGACGAGCAGCAGCGTTTTCTTGTCGGTCATCGGGCCATTTTGCCGTGCCCGGACCGGCCTTCCGAACCACGACGGCAAGCGCCGCCCGCCGACACGCCGCAGGCGGTGCGCAGCCTACAATCCTTTCATGCCTAGCCCCACACTCCTGGTCGCCCGCCGCATCCTGCTGGCGCTGGCCTTTGCCGCTCCCTTGGCCGCCGTGCAGGCGCAGCCCGCACCCGCAGGTGCCGCCGTGCCGCCCGCTCCGCTACAAAATGAGGAGCAGGCCGACGGCCGCCGCAACCAGAAGGTCGAGCACATCCACACGGAAGACAGCGGCGCCTCGGTCGACGAGGTGCGCTACGGCGGCCGCACGCAGAGCATCAACGTGAAGCCCAAGGCCAACGTGCCGGGCTACGAGGTGCGGCCGAACGATCCGGGCGCGCGCACGGGTTCGGGCGATGCCAACTCGAACGGCAACGGCGCCCGGGTCTGGAACGTGATGAAGTTCTGACCGTGCCGCGCCTTCAACCCGCAGCGACACGCTGAGCACCGCCATGGCAGTTTTTACCGAAGTCGATTTCGGCGAGGCCGACGCGCTCGTGCAGCGCCTGGGCCTGGGTCCCCTGCGCGAACTCCGCGGCATCGAGGGCGGCATCGAGAACACCAACTACTTCGCGACCACCGAAAGCGGCGAGTTCGTGCTGACGCTGTTCGAGCGCCTGGGCGCCGAGCAGCTTCCCTACTACCTGTGCCTCATGAAGCACCTCGCGGGCCGCGGCCTGCCGGTGCCTGAGCCGGTGGCCGATCCCGCCGTCCAGCCGCCTTCGGGCCATGCACTGACCATTGCGGCCAATGCCCCGTGCGAACTGCTGCTCAAGGTGGCGGGCAAGCCGGCGGCGCTGGTGCAGCGGCTGTCGGGGCACAGCGAACTCGCACCGGGCCCGGCCCACTGCACCGAACTGGGCGCCCTGCTCGCGCGCATGCACATCGCAGCGCGCGACTTCCCGCGCATCCAGCCCAACCTGCGTGGCCTGGCCTGGTGGAACGACACCGTGCCGGTGGTGCTGCCGTACGTGGACGCGCCGCAGGCCGGGCTGCTGCGCGCCGAACTGGCCTACCAGAACCACGTGGCCGAGTCGTCGGCCTATGCGGCGCTGCCGCGCGGGCCGGTGCATGCCGACATGTTCCGCGACAACGTGATGTTCGCCACCGGCGCGGATGCCGGCGCCGCGCCGCGGCTCACGGGCGTGTTCGACTTCTACTTTGCCGGCACCGACACCTGGCTGTTCGACCTGGCCGTGTGCCTGAACGACTGGGCCATCGACCTCGCGACCGGTGCGCACCACGCCGAACGCGCCGACGCGCTGCTGTCGGCCTACGAGACCGTGCGCCCGCTGAACGCGGCCGAGCGCGCCCTGCTGCCCGCCATGCTGCGCGCCGCGGCACTGCGCTTCTGGATTTCGCGCCTCTGGGACTTTCACCTGCCGCGCGAAGCCAGCATGCTGAAGCCGCACGACCCGGCGCACTTCGAGCGCGTGCTGCGCGAGCGCGCCGCCCATCCGCACGCCATGGCGCAGTCGCTCGAACCGCTGGCCGCCTGACTCCGAAAAAATGAAACTCCACCTCGTGCCGGCGCGAACCGGCGCCCTTTGGGTCCGCCTCGGGCTCAAGACTTTCTGGCGCCAGCCGCTCGCCTTCATCTCGCTGTTCTTCCTGCTGATGGCGCTGATCTCGACGGTGTCGCTGCTGCCGCTGCTGGGCAGCGTGCTGGCGCCGATCCTGCTGCCGTTCATGACGCTGGGCCTGATGGTGGCCACGTCGGTGGCGTACACCGACAACGCCGACGGCGTGGGCACCGACGGGCATGCGCAGCGCCCCACCGGCTCGGCGATGTTCGTTGCCGTGGCCGGCGCCATGCGGGCCGAATGGCGCTCGCTGGTCAAGCTCGGCGTGATCTCGGCCCTGTACTTCGTGGTGGCGGTGCTGCTGACCACGTTCGTCGACGGCGGCCAGCTTGCCAAGGCCTACCTGCTCGACGAGGTGGTGACGCCCGAGGTGATGGCGAGCAGCGACTTCCAGGTGGCGCGCATGCTCCTCATGTGCCTGAACCTGCCGCTCTCTCTGGCCATGTGGCATGCGCCGGCGCTGGTGCACTGGCACCGCGTGGAACCGGTGAAGAGCGTGTTCTTCAGCGTGGTCGCGCTGTTCCGCAACTTCGGCGCCTACGCGCTGTTCGGCCTGGCGTGGCTCGGCGTGTTCCTGCTCGCCGGCATCGGCATCGGCCTGGTCGCCACGGTGTTGATCGGCGTCGGTGCGGTGGGGGGCGGCGCCGCGGCCGCGGCCATCGGCAACGTGCTGATCGTCGGCATGGCGCTGGTGCTCGCGGCCATGTCGATGAGCTCGACCTGGTTCACCTTCCGCGACAGCTTCGACCCGAATTGAAGGGGCCGCGACCGACGGTCAGTCGGCCAGCGCCCGGTCATTCCGCAGGCTCGCGAAAAGCGACCATGCCATGCCGGCCAGCAACAGCAGGCCGACGCCCAGCGCACCCCACAACCACCACTTGCGGAACGGATCCGGCTGCACGGGCACCGGCAGTTGCGCGGCGGCGGCCACCACGGCTTCGACGGCGGCCACCGGGACGGGCGGCAGCGTGACGGACGCCGGGTCGGCCACCACGGGCTTGCTGGGCGAGTAGCCCGGCAGCAGCGTGGCCAGCGGCAATGCCGCGCCGGGCGAACTGCCTTGCACCACGTTCTTTTCGGGGGCCGTGTTCCAGCTGAGCGTGAACGGCGCAGCGCCCTGCGCCAGGAACACCAGCGTGCGCGGCGTAGCGCCCACCGTGATCACCGGTGGCACCGGTCCCAGCACGTTCACCGGCCCCGCCGTGCGCAGCCGCAGGTGCGAGTAGCTCCGGCCGTCGAGCGCGAGCGACGGCGAGCGCGCCTCGCCGCCGGCCTGCGCGAGGCGGTACACCACCGTGTCGAGCAGCGGCACTTCGCCCGGGCTGGCCGAGGCCGGCGCCGGCCGGCGCTGCGGGTGGCGCAATGCATAGAGCGGATTGCGCGGGACGAATGCGGGCTCGGTGGCCGATGTGGCCGGCGTGGCCGCGAGCAGGCCTGAAACACCGACCTGCGCCAGCGTGTTGACGTCGGCCAGGTCGATGCGCAGGCTCTCCACCGGCAGGCCGCGCGGCAACGCGTAGTCGCAATGGTCGGTGCCGCAGCGCTCCGGCTTCAGCGGCCCGGTCCATTGGAGCGGCGCCACCGGTTCGGTCTCCTGCAGGCTGTCGATCGCGACGCCGGTGAGCGGCGCGCCGTTCTGCGGATCGCTCCATCGCAGGCGCAGGAAGCGCGCCTGCACGCCGCCGAGATCGACGGCCAGGCGCTCGATGGTCTGGCCGCCATGCGCCAACCGAAGCAATTGCTCATCGCCGCCCACGGGCTGCCAATGCCGCAGGTCGTCGCTGGCCTCGAGCCTGAAGGCGAACAGGCCGCGCGCGTCGGGCGCCACGTCGAAACGCGCCTGCAGCAGGCTGCCCTTGAGCTGGCTCGCATCGATCAGCCACTGCGCCGCGTCGGCCGGCTTGCGCGCCGGCTTGCGTGCCACGGCCAGCGAGCCGTCGGGCCGCACCCTGAAGCCCAGCGATGCGTCCTCGGCCGGGTCGGCCGTGCCCGAAGCACCGGCGGGCAGCGCGAAGATCGGCACCTCCTTCGAGGTGACGTGTGGCGCGGCGGCCTCGCTGCGAAGCCACGCATAGGGCACGGGGTTGCCTCCGGCATTGCGCACGCGAAGGTCGCGCAGATCGCCGTAGGCGGCATGGGCATGGATGCCGAGCGGCAGCACGAGGCGGTGGTAGGGGCCGCTGCCCTGCAACGCAATGGGCGCTGCCGAAATCGCCGCCGGTTGCTGCGCAGTGGCTGCACCGAGCCATGCCGGCGCCAGAACCGCAGCGAGACCAACACGCAGCGTGTGGCGCGATGCGCCTTCACCGTGCTTCACGCAACACCTCCTTCGGGCAACACATCTTTTTCCGCTTCCTTCCGGCTGGGCGGCACCGGGGCGAAATAGCCCACCAGCAGCAGCAAGGCTCCCACCGCGATGAACGACACGATGCGGAACAACCCGCCACGGTCCGCCAGTTCGACGAAGAACAGTTTCAGCACCACAACGCCGAGCAGCGCGGCACCGCCGACCCACAGTGTGCGCACGCCGCGGGCGTGGCCCAGCACCATCGCGACCACGCCGCAGACCGCCCAGGTGATCGAGAGCGCCGCCTGCGTGAGCCACGAGGCGTAGAGCGCGTCGAAGCGCCAATCCACGCCCGCATAGTGATGGCAGCTGCGCAGCACCATGCCGGTCAGCAGCGCCAGGCCGGTGAGGCCGAGCACGCCCTTCGCGACCATGGGCTGCACGCGCGCGAACGAGGTCTCTGGCAAGGCACGCCACCAGAGCACCAGCGCGAAGAGCACCAGCCACTCCGCCAGCTCCAGCGGATTCAGCAGCGGCACGTAGGGCAGCGGCGATGCATTGCCCGGGCTCGCGGCATTGGTGATCCAGACCCAAGCGAGCAGGTAGGCGGCCACCGGCATGGCGGCGACTTCGAGGTAGGCCGTGCGGTACTCGGTCAACGGCCAACGCAGCTGCAGCGCGCGCGAACGCAGCATCCACAGCGCGAGCGCCGGCACGATGGCCCAGCCCAGCAGTTGCCAGCTCGACCATTCGGCGCCCACGCTTCCGAGCTGCCATTGGCACTCGCGCGCCGCGAGCAGCACGAAGAACCAGAACCCCGCCACGTGCAAAGGCGCCAGTGCCGATGGGGCCAGCCAGCGTTTCTGCGCGTGCAGCAGGCGCAGGTGCCAGAGCAGCGCCAAGGGCCAGGCGATCCAGCCCAGCGCACTCGACGGCACGTAGATTCCGGGCGCCGCCAGCGCAGCGCCATAGGCGGCGATCAGCACCACGCCCGGCAAGGTGGCCAGGGTGGCGCGCCCCAGCTGCGGCCAGCCGCGCCGGTGCGCGGCGACAGCGGACAGCACGGAGGTCACGAGCACGATCGCCATGGCGGCGGCCGCGCGGTGGCCGGCCAGGCCGTTTCGGCGCAGCACTTCGCTGGATTCATCCAGCCAGCCGAAGAGCCACCAGGCCAGGCCCCAGATCACGGGCAGCCACAGCACGGCCGCGTTGGCGCACCAGCCGTTGATCCAGCGCGTGCGCTTGCCGGCGGTGGTGCCTTCTGTGGCGTGCCGCCCTGCCTCGCCGCTCATCCATGCACCGGCCAGCAAGGCCGCGAGCCCGAGCACCACCGGCGTCCAGAAACCCAGGTGCGCGAAAGCCGGCGGCGGTGTATTGCCGGAATAGATCCAGACCTGGCTGAAGGCATGGAGCAGCGCCGAGATGACCTGCAGCACGCCTGCCAGCGCCGCCAGCGGTCGGTGCGCCAGGCGCAGCGCGACCCAGAGCACGACCGTGGCCGTGAGCGGCCACAGCAGCGCGGCTTGCGCCAGGCTCACCTGGAACAGCATTGCCAGGTGCAGCAGGCTCACGCCCGCGATCACCGCGACGGCATTGCCCGCCGACCACGCCGGCTGGATGCCGCGCGCCAATGCCGCGCGGTGCGCCTGCAGCATCGACCAGCCGGCGCTGCCGAGCACGCTGAGTGCGATCAGGCTCGCCGCCACGGCGCCCTGCCACCCGCTTGCGAGCACCTGCCCGCCGTCGGTGCCCTCGGCCACGCGGTGCAGCGTTGCGATGAAGCCGGCCACGGCCAATGCCTGCATGCCGTAGGTCACGAAGGCCAGCAGCCGGAGCTTGAAGCGCACCGCGAATGCGAACGTGGCCGACGCCAGCACCGCCGTTGCAGCCGCTGCCCATGGCGGCGTGAGCCACTGCCACAGCAGCAGCGTGAGCGCCCCCATGCCGAGCCACGGCAGCGCGGTGCCCACCAGCGCTTCCCAGCCGCCTTCGTCGAGCTTGGCGCGGCGGTGAATGGTCCACATCGCGAAGGCGCTGACCGTGACCAGCAGCGGACCGATCACGGAGCCCTGCAGCAGCGGATGGCCGGCGGCCGCATCGAGCTGCGTGGCTTCGAGCAGCTTCCAGACCGCGCCGGCAAACACCAGGAACGAGAAGGCCCGCGCATACACGCGAGCCTGCCGCGCGCCGAGCCAGTACATGCCGGCCGCTTCCACGGCCCAGGCCGCGCCGGTCCACCGGCCTTCCAGGCCGAGCGGAATGGCGAGCGTGCCGAAGATCACGCCGACGATCGCATAGGCCTCCGCCAGCAGTGCCAGGCCCTTCGGCTGCGTGGCGAACACCAGCCGGCCCAGCACCAGGTAGAAGGCCGCGAGCGCCATGGCCGAGAACGTTGCGCCGTATTCCCGGGGCTGCATCAGCAGCACCTGCATGCCGAAGGCGACCATGGGCGTGCCGAACACGAGCGAACTGTCGACCCGGCCCGCGCGGCGCAAGGTGTCGAGGGCGCGCGCGGCCAGCGGCTGCGCGGGCTGCACAGGCGCATCGAACAGCGTGCGGCGCGCGAACAGCAGGCCGATGGCCACGAACATCAGGAAGAACACCAGCAGGAAGGGCTGCACGATGCCGTACTGGTCATCGGTGTAGTACTTGTGCGCCCAGCCCGCGGCCAGCGTGAAGGTGCCGACGAAGCCGATCAGGTTCAGCACCCGCCACGCCTTGAACCACGCGATCAGCACGATGCCGACGTCGAGCACCAGCAGGTACGTGAAAAGCCCCACCGGCCGGTTCTGCCCGGTCGATGCGAGCACCGGTGCGGCAAAGCCTTCGAGGACCGCCACGATGGCCAGCATGGGCGCGTTCTGCAGCACCGCCAGCACCGCGCTCAGCGCGGCCACCCCGAACAGGAAGACGAAGCCCGCTGTGGGTGGCAGCAACTCGTGCACCTTCATCGCCGCCAGCGTCGTCAGGTAGAAAACGCCGATGCCGGCGCCCTGCAGGATCAACGCGTAGCCGGTGCGCTTGCGGCGCAGGAACCAGCCCAGCGCCAGCAGCCCCGCGCCGACGAGCGCCACCGCCGCGTAGCGCAGCTCGATAGGCACCGTGACGCGCTCGGCCGTGTAGCGCAGCAGGAAGGCCAGCCCGAGGAACAGGATCAGCACGCCGAGCTTCACCAGCATGTTGCCGCCGAAGATCAGGTTGGCGATGGGCGCGGGCAGCCGCTCGCGCAGGGGGACCGCGGGAGGCGGGGGCGGAGCGGGCCGCGGTGGCGGCGGCACCGGCGCAGGAGGCTTGGCGGCCACCGGTGCGGCGGGCTCGGGAACGGTCCTGGTCGCCCCGATGGCGGCGGGCACCGGCACGTGCACGGCAGCGACACCCGCAGCGGCCTGTGCCGCGGGCCGCGGGACAGGCATGGGTACGGGTACGGGGATGGGTACCGGCTGCGCGACGTGGAGATCTGCGCCGGCGGGCTCAGGCGCTCGCGAAGGCAGCGGCTCCATCGCGGGCCCGGCGGCACCCTGCCCTGTGCGCTGCTCGAGCAGTCTCACGCGCTGTTCCAGTTCGGCAACGCGATGCTGCAACGCCAGCATGCCGCCCGCGGGCGTGCCGGTGGAAGGTGGTGCCGCGCTCTCGGCCTCGGTGCGGGCGGGCCCGGCGCGGTTCTTCTTGCCGACGATCCGGGGCAACGCGAACGCGCCGACCACCGCGAGGATCAGCGCAGCCGGCAGCGACTCGGCCAGGGCCCCGATGAAGAGGCCGGCAATCATTCCAAGGAACCACATCCCTAACTCCCCTCGTTTTTCGCGAGCAGGGAGTGTAAGGCGGTTGCTTCCCCAGGAACCGGCCCGAACGCCCGTGGTTATTACGGCCTAAGCTATTTGTTTGGTAGCAAATGTCATCGCAACGTGGCAGTGCTCAGACGGGCGTGAGCTTGGCCACCGACAGCGCGAGCCACTTCACGCCGTGGCGCGAGAACTTGACCTGCGCGCGCGCATCGTCGCCCGTGCCTTCAAGCGACAGCACCGTGCCTTCGCCGAACTTGTTGTGGAACACCTGCATGCCCGAGCGCAGGCCGTGCGAGGGCGCGGTCTTCTGCGGCGGAACCGGCGGGCTGGCATAGGTGTCCTTGCTGCCGCCATAGCCGCCCGAGCCACTGCCGCCGCTGTAGCCGCCGCTCCCGCCACGCGTGCTCGCATAGCCGCCGCCATACCCGAAGGCCGACGGCGTGAAGGCCTGGTTCTTCGGCGTGAGCCACTTGAGCGCGCCTTCGGGCAGCTCTTCGAAGAAGCGGCTCTTCACGTTGTAGCGGGTCTGGCCGTGCAGCATGCGCGTTTGCGAATGGCTCAGGTACAGGCGCTTGCGCGCCCGCGTGATTGCCACGTACATCAGGCGGCGTTCTTCCTCGAGGCTTTCGAAATCGCTCATCGAGTTCTCGTGCGGGAACAGGCCCTCTTCCATGCCGGTGATGAACACGCAGTCGAACTCCAGGCCCTTGGCGGCGTGGACGGTCATGAGCTGCACCGCGTCCTGCCCGGCCTGCGCCTGGTTGTCGCCCGACTCCAGCGCGGCATGCGTGAGGAACGCGGCCAGCGGGCTCAGCGTTTCGCCCGTCTCGGCATCGGGCGCGAGCGGCTCGTCCATCAGCGGCCGGTTCGGGTCGATGCCCTGGCTCGCCAGCGACTGGCGCAGTTCGTCGATCGGCAGCGCCACCGCATCGCGGCCGAAGCCTTCCTGCGTGACGAAGCTCTCGGCCGCGTTCACCAGTTCTTCCAGGTTCTCGATCCGGTCGGCGCCTTCGCGGTCGGCCTTGTAGTGTTCGACAAGGCCGCTGTGGTCGAGCACCAGCTCGATGATCTCGCGCAGGCTCGCGCCCTGCGTTTGCTCGCGCAGCACGTCGATCTTGGCAACGAAGGCCGTGAGGTTCGATCCCGCCTTGCCGCCCACGGCATGCACCGCATCGTGCAGCGAACGGCCGGCCGTGCGCGCCGCGTCCTGCAGTTGCTCCAGCGTGCGCGCGCCGATGCCGCGCGGCGGAAAGTTGACCACGCGCAGGAAGCTGGTGTCGTCGTCCTTGTTCTCGAGCAGGCGCAGGTAGGCTAGCGCGTGCTTGATTTCGGCACGCTCGAAGAAGCGCAGGCCACCATACACGCGGTACGGCACCGAGGCGTTGAAGAGCGCCGTCTCGATCACCCGGCTCTGCGCATTGCTGCGGTAGAGCACGGCCATTTCCTTGCGGTCGAAGCCGTCGCGCACGAGCTGGCGCATTTCCTCGACCATCCATTGCGCCTCGGCCAGGTCGGTGGGCGATTCGTACACGCGCACCGGTTCGCCCGGACCCTGGTCGGTGCGCAGGTTCTTGCCGAGCCGCTTCTTGTTGTGGCTGATGAGCTCGTTGGCGGAGTCGAGGATGTTGCTGTAGCTCCGGTAGTTCTGCTCCAGCTTGATCTGGTGCTGCACGTCGAACTCGCGCACGAAGTCGGCCATGTTGCCCACGCGGGCGCCGCGAAAGGCGTAGATGCTCTGGTCGTCGTCGCCCACCGCGATCACGCTGTTCTGCCCCGGCGTGAACTGGCCGGCCGCCGTGGTGCCCGAGAGCATCTTGATCCACGCGTACTGCAGGCGGTTGGTGTCCTGGAACTCGTCGATCAGGATGTGGCGAAAGCGCCGCTGGTAGTGCTCGCGCACCGGATCGTTGTCGCGCAGCAGTTCGTAGCTGCGCAGCATGAGCTCGCCGAAATCGACCACGCCTTCGCGCTGGCACTGCTCTTCATAGAGCTGGTAGAGCTCGACCTTCTTGCGGTCGTCCTCGGTGCGGATCTCGACGTCTTTGGGGCGCAGGCCGTCTTCCTTGGCACCCGCGATGAACCACTGCGTCTGCTTGGCCGGAAAGCGCTCGTCGTCGACATTGAACTGCTTCATCAGCCGCTTGATGGCCGAGAGCTGGTCCTGCGTGTCGAGGATCTGGAAGGTGGAAGGCAGGTTGGCCAGCTTCCAGTGGGCGCGCAGGAGGCGGTTGCACAGGCCGTGGAAGGTGCCGATCCACATCCCGCGCACATTGACGGGCAGCATTGCCGTCAGCCGCGTCATCATTTCCTTGGCGGCCTTGTTGGTGAAGGTCACCGCCAGGATGCCGCCGGCGGACACCTGGCCGGTCTGCAGCAGCCAGGCGATGCGGGTGGTCAGCACCCGCGTCTTGCCCGAGCCGGCGCCGGCAAGGATGAGGGCGTTGCCCGCAGGCAGCGTGACCGCGGTGCGCTGCTCCGGATTGAGGTTGGCGAGCAGCGGCGAGTCGGCCGTTGGGGAATGGGGGGCGCCGGCTGAGGCGTCGAGCGAGCCGAAAAGAGACATCCCGGCATTGTAGGAAGCCGGCACGGCCCGACGCGGTGGCAGGGTCGCCCCGCCGCCTTATTTCGCGAGTTTCAGCGTGCCCTTCATGATCGAGGAATGGCCCGGGAACGAGCAGAAGAAGGTGTAGCTGTCGGCTGCGGCCAGCTTGGCGACCGGGAAGGTCACGCTGTCGCTTTCACCGCCCCCGATGATCTTGGTGTGCGCCAGGACGCGCGCGTCGCCCTGCTTGACGTAGTTCTGCGGCAGGCCGGCAGCAATGCCGTCGGCGGCGACCGCCTGCACATCGGCGGTCTTGGCGAGCACCCAGTTGTGGCCCATGGCCTGCTTCGGCAGCTTGCCCACGTGCTTGAGCTTGACGGTGAATTCCTTGCAGCCCTTGCCCACCTCGAGGGCGGGCTTGTTGAACTGCATGGCGTCGTTGGCCTCGATCTCGACGGAACAGTCGGCGGCAAACGCGGAGGAAGAAACAAACGCCAGGGTGGCGATGGCAGCGAGGCGGTGGCGAAGCATGGAAACGGTCTCCAAGAAAAAGGGACGCCGCACCCGGTGTGTGCGGTTGCCCCATTGTCGGACGCGCCCACCGCGCGGCACTGATCTGCATCAAAGAGCCCCCACCCGCGGTGCGCCCGCCACCAGCCCGGCCATGCCCTCCGCCGGCGGACAGACCGGCCGCCGAATAAGGTTTATACGAAAGCCCGGAAGAAGGCGATTCGGCGCATCCCTATAATCAGTTACCGGGCCCAAGATTCTTGTCGCCCGGTTTTTTTATGCCTGCATGGGCATCGATGACCGGGGCGGGACCAAGCGCCCACGCCGACGGAAATCGTTCCTCGGCGCACCTTCACAGGAGCTTGGTTTCTCATGCAGATTTTCGACTACGACAACATCCTTTTGCTGCCGCGCAAGTGCCGCGTGGAAAGCCGATCGGAATGCGACGCCAGCGTGACGCTGGGCGCGCGCAGCTTCCGGCTGCCGGTGGTGCCGGCCAACATGAAGACCGTGGTCGACGAGCCGATCTGCCTCTGGCTCGCGCAGAACGGCTACTTCTATGTGATGCACCGCTTCGACCTGGACAACGTGAAGTTCGTCAGGGAGATGCACGGCAAGGGCGTGTTCGCCTCGATCTCGCTGGGCGTCAAGAAGCCGGACTACGAGACGGTCGACCAGCTCGCGGCCGAGGGCCTCGTGCCCGAGTACATCACCATCGACATTGCGCACGGCCATGCCGACAGCGTGAAGAACATGATCGGCTACCTCAAGCAGAAGCTGCCCGCCTCGTTCGTGATTGCCGGCAACGTTGGCACGCCTGAAGCGGTGATCGACCTGGAAAACTGGGGCGCGGACGCCACCAAGGTCGGCATCGGCCCGGGCAAGGTCTGCATCACCAAGCTCAAGACCGGCTTCGGCACCGGGGGCTGGCAACTCAGCGCGCTCAAGTGGTGCGCGCGCGTGGCCACCAAGCCGATCATTGCCGACGGCGGCATCCGCGACCACGGCGACATTGCCAAGAGCGTGCGCTTCGGCGCCTCGATGGTGATGATCGGCTCGCTGTTCGCGGGCCACGAGGAGTCGCCGGGGCGCACGGTCGAAGTCGATGGTGCGCTCTTCAAGGAGTACTACGGCTCCGCCAGCGACTTCAACAAGGGCGAGTACAAGCACGTCGAAGGCAAGCGCATCCTCGAGCCGATCAAGGGCAAGCTGGCCGACACGCTGGTCGAGATGGAGCAGGACGTGCAGAGCTCCATCAGCTACGCCGGCGGCCGCACGCTGATGGACATCCGCAAGGTCAACTACGTCACGCTGGGCGGCGACAACGCGGGCGAACACCTGCTGATGTAGGCGCCCCTGCCGCAGCCGGATCAGGCTTCGAGCAACTGCACCGCCTGCCGGTGCAGCCGGTGGTCGCCGTCGGCCAGTGCATCGACGATGCTGAAGTGGTTCAGCCCGTCGAGCGCCTCGCACACCGGCACGCTGTTGCGGCCCCAGGCTTCGCGGATCGACGTGTTCTGGCGCAGGAACTCCTCGCTCTCGTCGCCTCCCACCACCGCATGCAGCTGGCCTCGCGCGGGCGCCGGCCACAGCGCCGGGCTGGCGCGCAGCGCATCCGCATCGCTGAGCTTCAGCGCGTGTTCGAGGAAGGGCGTGCGCTGCAACGGCCGAAGGTCGTAGAGGCCGGAGATCGACAGCGCGTTGCGCACCAGCTGCGCCGGCAGGTCGGGCGCGAGCGCCTTCCAGTCGCACGCGAGCAGTGCCGCCGCCATGTGGCCGCCGGCCGAGTGGCCTGCCACCGTGATGCGCGCGGGATCCGCACCAAAGCTCGCGGCATTGCGCCAGGTCCATGCCAGCGCGCGCGCCATCTGCATGACGATGTCCGGCACCGTCACCGGCCGCTCGGCCGTGCCGGGGCACAGCGCATAGTTGGGCACCACCACGCACACGCCGCGGTCGTTGAACGCGGGCGCAATGAAGGAATGATCCCGCTTGTCCATGGCGCGCCAGTAGCCGCCATGAATGAACACCAGCACCGGCGCGCCGGGCACGGGTGCGGGAAAGATGTCGAGCGTTTCATTCACGCCCTGGCCATAGGCCACGTCGATCCGGCCCGGCAGCCTCTCGCGTGCGGCTTCGGAATCCCCGGCCCAGCGGGCGAAGTAGGCGGGGTGGTCTTTCACCCTTGCAAGATTGTTGTACATGCCTTCCAGCCAGGCGGGTTCGTACGAGGCCATGCGGTTCCTGCTCCTTTTTTCCTGAGGCGCGGATCTTGGCACGGCCCCTGCGCGCGGAGACATGTTCTGGTTAAAATCCGGCCTGCGTTGGGGGGGTAGCTCAGCTGGGAGAGCGCCGCGTTCGCAATGCGGAGGTCGTGAGTTCGATCCTCATCCTCTCCACCAACCATTCGAGGGCCCGGAAGCATTCCGGGCCCTTTTTTCTGGGCCTCAACACGGCGCGGATCGCCCCTGATACATCCGCCGCCCAGAACTCGCAATCTGCATCAACTAGTAACAAAAGTACACACTCACCGGGGGTCTTAACAAAAAGTATTGCTTTCGACTACCAAAGTAGTAATGTGAAATCCTCACAATATTAACGGTGGCGCAAAAGTGAACCAAGGTGTTACGTCTCCAAGCAGCCATTCCCGGCGCAGGGGCGTTTCGGTGTGTACAGCCGGCGAGGCATGAGCCGTTCCATGCATTGCAGAACCAGCCATGCCCGCCACCGCCATCGACCCGGATTCCGGACCCGACTCCAGCCTGACCGCCGATGCACTGATGGTGGCGCGGATGCGGCTGGTGCTGTCGGTGTCGGCGCTGCTGGCGGTTGGGGTTGACACCGGCGATCCAGACCCGGAGCAGGTAGGCAGGACCATCTGGCTGGTCTTTTCGGGGTTCGTGGTCTACAGCTTCGGCGTCTACGTCTGTACGCGCTCGGGCCAGCCGTATTTCCAGGGCAAGGCCATCCACTGGATCGACATCCTGTGGTTCACGCTGATCGTCGTCGTGACCGGCGGCGGCGGCAGCCTCTACTTTCTCTTCTACTTCTTCGCCATTCTCACCTCGTCCTTCCGGTGGGGCTATGAAGAAGGTGCGCGCATGACCATGGCCTCGGTCGCGTCGTTCGCCGCATGCGGACTTGCGACGGGCACGGGGAGCGACACGCCGCAACTGCTCATGCGCACCACCTTCATGTTGGCGCTCGGGCACATGATCGGGCACTGGGGCGGCTCGAAGGTCGAACTGCGCCGGCGCCTCGCGCTCCTGAGCCAGGTCAGCCGGTTGTCGAACCCGAGATTCGGCGTCAACCGCACGATCGCCAGCACGATGGAAAAAGCGCTGGCCTTCTTCGATGCAACCCATTGCATCCTGTTGATGCGCGAGACGGAAGGCAGCTCCTGGGTGCTGCGCTCTCTCGGAAAAAGCGAACACGGCGAGCCGGTCCACGTCGAGACGATCGACCATGTCTGCGAATCCCCGTTGATGGCGCTGGAGGCCGATGAGATCGTGCTGAGCAACCGCCTGGCATGGCCATTGAATTTCCTGAGCGCCGACGGGCATGCCTTCGACGTCCGTTCGCAGCGCTGGCAGCCCCAGGACGACAAAGGCCTGCGGCGCAGCGCGGCAGTCGCCGCGATGCTGGAGGCACGCAGCTTCATGTCGGCGCCCCTGCCGATGCGCCAGGGCGAGGGACGGATCTTCCTGTCGTCCCACGAAGCACTGTTCCGCAAGTCCGATGCGATTTTCCTGGCGCACCTCGTGAACCAGGTCTTTCCGGTCATCGAGACCATCAGGGTGCTCGACGGCATGGCCTCCGAGGCCGCCTCCAAGGAGCGCATGAAGCTTTCGCTGGACCTGCACGACACCGCAATCCAGCCCTACATCGGGCTCAAGCTCGGGTTGCACGCGATTCGCAAGAAGGCGTCCACCGACAACCCGCTGGTCGGCGACCTGGACAAGCTGGCGGCCATGGCCGAGAGCGTGGTGGCGGACCTGCGCCACTTTGCGGGGACCATGAAGCAGGGCGGCGACAGCCGCTGCGAGTTCATCCTTCCGCACCTGCACCGCCAGGCGACGCGCATCAAGACGCTCTACGGCATCGACATCCAGATCGTCGTCGACGGCGACTTCCACCTGGACGACCGCATGACGGCCGAAGTGCTCCAGCTGGTGCGCGAAGGCCTCAACAACATCTGCAAGCACACCCATGCGCACCGCGGCCGCGTCCGCATCGGCTGCACGGACGGCAAGCTGCAGATCCGGATCGAGAACGAAGCCAGCGGGACGGATTTCTCCAGCTTCCGCCCGCGCTCGATCACCGAACGCGCAGCCGCCCTCGGAGGAATCGCCGAGGTGACCCAAGGCAGCGGCGGCTCGACCGCGGTACTGGTCGAAATCCCAATCTGAAGAAGACGAACAAGGGGCACACACATGCAACCCATTGCAATGACGCGTCATCCCATCGGGGTCATGCTCGTCGACGACCACCAGACGATGCTGTGGGGGTTGTCCAGGCTCATCGACGGGGAGCAGCCCCGCATGAAGGTCGTTGCGACCGCGAGCTGTTTCGAGCAGGCGCTGGAGCACACCGAGCATTGCGTGCCCGACGTCATCGTGCTGGACCTCGACCTGGCCGGCCAGTGCTCGCTCGACATCTTGCCGAAGCTGCTGTCGAACGACATTTCACGCGCGCTCGTCCTCACCGCGGAGCGCAGGCAGCAGACACTGGACCTTGCCGTGCTGCGCGGCGCGAGGGGCGTGCTGGGCAAGGACGCCTCCGCGGAGCAGGTGATCGATGCGATCGAGCGCGTCCACAAGGGCGAGCTGTGCATCGATGCGCAGGCGATGGGCCGCGTGTTTTCCGAGCTGACCTCCCCCAAGAAGCCCGCGAAGGTGAGCCCCGAAGCGGCCAAGCTCGCGAGCCTGACCCAAAAGGAGCGGCACGTGATCCGTGCCGTGGTCGAGGGAAGCGGCGCTCCGAACAAGACGCTGGCGTCACGGCTGTTCGTCACCGAACACACGTTCCGCAATCACCTCACGTCGATCTACCAGAAGCTGGGTGTGGCGAACCGGCTGGAGCTTTACATCTACGCGATCAAGCACCAGCTGGATCTCACGCCGCATTGAAGAACGGAGGCGCCGGGCTCACTGCCCGCCGCCGAGCATCGGCGCGATGACGCGGGCCATGCGGATGATGGCCGGCGTCAGGATGACCATCGAGATGCACGGAAAGATGCACAGCACCAGCGGCAACAGCATCTTGGTTGGCACCTTGGCGGCCAGCTCTTCGGCGCGAACCTGGCGCTTGTGGCGCAGGTCGTCCGAGAACACGCGCAGCGATTCGCCGATGCTGGTGCCGAACCGGTCGGCCTGGGTCAGCATGGTGGCAAAGGTTCCGATTTCTTCCACCGCGGTGCGCAGCGCGAGGTTGCGCAGAGACTTTTCGCGAGTGCCGCCGGCGCGCATCTCGAGATTGGTCCAGTGCAGTTCCTGTGCCAGTGCTTCGCTCTTGACGCGGATCTCCTCGGTGACCTTGACAAGGGCGGCATCGAGCCCGAGGCCGGCCTCGACGCACACCAGCATCAGGTCGGCCGCGTCGGGAAAGTTCTCGAAGATCTCGCGCTGGCGCCTCTTGATCATCGTGCGCAGCACGATGTTGGGCAGATAGCAGCCGAGCAGCGCAGCGATGGCGAGCCACAGCAGCGTGGTGAGCCCGTTGTCCGCCCCCGCCGCGCGCATCGCCACGAAGGCCAGGCCGGCGAAACCGAGCGGCAGCAGCGTTTTCAGGCCGAAGTAGAAGAGGCTCGCGTCCGGGTGGCGCACGCCCGCACTCAGGAATTTCAGGCGCAGCGGCGAGGTATCGCCTTCGCCGGTGGGCGAAGACAGCTGGGCGAAGGGCCCGACGATCTTGACCGCGGTTTCAGTCCAGGCCGACTTGGTCGCAGGCGCCACGGCCTGGAGGCGCTGCGCCGTGCGCGAGGGCATCATCCAGACCGCAAACCCGCCGATGGCGAGGGAAACGGCCACGAAAACGAGAACAGGGAACAGCATGGCATTTCTCCTTCAGACTCGGATCTTCACGATCTTGCGCAGGATCAGCACACCGATGACCATCAGGCCGAGCATGTACTTGACGACCGTGATGCCCATCGGGTCGGTCCACAAGGGCGACATGAACTGCGGGTTGAAGGCATTCATCAGCGCCGCCAATGCAAAGGGCATCAGGCCGAGGATCCAGGCCGACAGCCGCCCTTCCGCGGACAGCACGCGCACCCGCGCCAGCAGCTTGAGGCGGTTGCGGATGAGCCCGCTGAGGTTGCTCAGAACTTCGGTCAGGTTGCCGCCAGAGTCGCGCTGGATCAGCACGGAGACCACAAAGTAGCGCAAGTCCGTGAGCGGCACGCGCTCGCTCATGTTCGTGAGCGCCTGCTGCAGCGAAACGCCGAAGCCGACCTCGTCGGCCACCATGCGGAACTCGCCTGCAATAGGCTCGGACATTTCCTCGCCGATCATCTGCACGCTGCTCGCGAACGAATGGCCGGCCCGCAGGGCGCGCGTCACCAGGTCCAGCGCGTCCGGCAGCTGCCTTTCGAGATGCTCCAGGCGCCGGCCGCGCCGGTAGCTCAGATAGAGCATCGGCACCGCCGCACCGGCGGCGCCTGCGAGCGCCGCAATCCATGCGGGCTGGTTCGCGAGCGAAGACATGGCAAAGAAAACAAGCGTGCCGGACAGCGCGCACGCCAACAGCACATGGGACACGGTCCACTCCAGCCCGGCCTGGAGAATGAAGCGGTCCAGGCGATGGGCTCGCGGCAGTTTCAACAGAACGCGCTGCATCCATGGCGCCTCGCTGAGCACGCGGTCCTTCACGAGCCGCGCTTGCGCCATGCGGTCGGTGGCCGCCGACAGCGCCTGCAGCCGCTTGCCGATCTTCTGCACTCCGGGGCCCCTGTAGGAACGCCAGAGCATGTACAACGCCTCGATCACCATCAGCACCGTCACGAAGACCAGCACCGACAGCGTGATGAGCGTGTCTCCAACCAGGTTCTCGAACATGGAGCCTCCTATTCGTAGTGCTTGTCGGGATCGAACATGGCATCGGGCAGCACCACGCCGAAGGCGTGCAGCCGCTCGACGAATTTCGGCCGCACGCCGGTGGCACAGAAGTAGCCGCGCACCTTGCCGTCGGGCCCCATGCCGGTCTGGCGGAACGCGAAGATCTCCTGCATCGTGACCACCTCGCCTTCCATGCCGGTGATCTCCTGGATGCTGGTGACCTTGCGCCTGCCGTCGACCAGGCGCAGCACCTGGATCACGACCGTGATGGCCGATGCGATCTGCTGGCGCACCGAGTGGTGCGGCAGGTTCAGGTTGGCCATGCTGATCATGTTCTCCAGGCGCGCGAGCGCATCGCGCGGGGTGTTGGCGTGGATGGTGGTCAGCGATCCTTCGTGGCCGGTGTTCATGGCCTGCAGCATGTCGACCGCCTCGGCGCCGCGCACTTCGCCGATCACGATGCGGTCGGGCCGCATCCGCAATGCGTTGCGCACCAGCGCGCGCTGCGTGATCTCGCCCTTGCCTTCGATGTTCATTGGCCGCGTCTCCATGCGGGCGACGTGCGGCTGCTGCAGCTGGAGCTCTGCCGCGTCCTCGATGGTGATGATGCGTTCGGTGGCGGGAATGAAGCCCGAGAGAATGTTCAGCAGCGTGGTCTTGCCGGCGCCGGTGCCGCCGGAGATCAGCATGTTGATCTTCGCGCCGGCCAGCCCTTCGAGCATCAGGCCCATGTGCGGCGTGAGCGTCTTCAGGTCGTTCACGAGGTTTTCCATCTTCAGCGGGATCTTCGCGAAGCGGCGAATCGACATCATCGGTCCGTCCAGCGCCACCGGCGCAACCACCGCATTGACGCGCGATCCATCCGGCAGCCGGGCATCGACCATCGGGCTCGATTCGTCGATGCGCCGCCCCACCAGCGAGACGATCTTGTCGATGATGCGCAGCAGGTGCTTCTCGTCGGTGAAGCTCACGTCCGTCAGCTCGAGCCGGCCCCTGCGCTCCACGTAGACCTGGTCGTGCGAGTTCACCAGGATGTCCGACACCGTCGGGTCGGCCATCAGCAGCTCGATCGGCCCGAAGCCGAGCATCTCGTGCTGGATGTCGCGGATCAGCGTGCGCCGCTCGATGTCGTTCAGGGCCTCGGGTTCCTCCTGCAGCAGCCGCGTGACCATGACGGAGATTTCATGGCGCAGCACCTCGGGCTTCAGGGTTTCGAGCACTGCCAGGTCGAACCGGTCCAGCAGTTTCAGGTGCATTCGCTCCTTCAGGAGCTTGTAGGAATCCGAGGCGTAGGACAAGAGCGCTCCATCGGCCGGGGGCGATGGCGGCGCGCGTACGACCGGCGGGGCTTCGATTGCGTTGAGCTGTTCTCTGAATGACATGTGGACCTGCCTTGCTGTTGAAGGATGAAGATGCGCAGGGCGCAGTGCGGTGTCAGGCTCGGCGGAAGAGCCGGCCGATGAAGCCTGCCGCTTCCTCCTTGCGCGGGCTGAGCGTGTGGGCGATTTCCACGAGCCGCTTGCAGAGCGCGCTGCTGCGCGACATCTCGGCCAGCGGCACGCCGCGGTTGATCGACGCGTCCACGTCCTTGCCTCCGTCGGGCACGCTGACCAGCGTGGCACCGCCGAGCGAACGGCGCATGTCGGACAAGCCGATCTCGGTGCCGCCGGCGCTGCGGTTGACCAGCAGCTCGACCTTGCCGGCCGGATAGCCGAGCGACTTGAACACCTGGATCAGCCGCGTGACGTTGCGGATGTGCGGCAGGCTGGGCTGGAGCACCGGAAAGATCCGGTCCGCGCGGTCCAGCACGCGAATGGCCAGCGGATCGATGCGCAGGCCCAGGTCGAACAGCACGAAGTCGTACTGCGCCGCGGCCACCTGCAGGATGGCATCGATGTGCTCGGCCTTGACCTCCAGCGCGCGCGAGAGATCTTCGGGCGCGGCAAGAATGCTGAAGCCCGGCGCCACCTTCACCGTGCTTGCAGCCAGCAGCGAGGCATCGAGCCGGCCGATGTCGCGCGCCACGTCGGCCAGCGTGGAGGTGGGTCGCAGGTCGCTCACATAGGACAGCGCGTCGCCGAACTGCAGGTTCAGGTCGATCAGCAGCACCGAGCGGCGCATCGAAAGCTGCTGGCCGATATTGGTTGCAAGAAAGGTCGTGCCGCTGCCGCCCTTGCACGGCATGAACGCGACCACCTGGCCCGTCTCGCGCGACTGCGTGCCGGCCATCTTGAGCGCGATGCGCTCCACGGCCGCTTCCAGCGCCGCCGGCTCGGGGGGCGAAGGCAGCACCTCGCGCACGCCCGAACGCATCGCAAGAATCAGGAACTCGGGCGTCTGCATCGCGCACAGCAGCACCACCGCAATCGAGGGATTGCGCAGCGTGAGCTGCTCCACCATTGCCACCTCATGGGGATCGCAGCACATGCCGTCCACCAGCAGCAGTTCGGGCGCCGACTGCTCGACCACCCACTGCATCCGGCTCTTGCCCCCTTCGAACACCGACACCACGTGGGAACGGACCTCCAGCACCTTGCGCATGTCCTGCAGATGGGCGGGATTGGGAGAGATGATGGCGATTTTCATGATGTTTTGGCTCGGGGGTTGGATGCGGATCAGGAGCAGACAGCGGCGCTGTTCGGGTCCTGCCCCATGATTTCGCGCGGCAGGTAGGTGGAGAAACTCGGCATCGGGATCGGGGCATGCGATCCGAATCCGATCGGCGAGATCCACTGGTAGTCAAGGTCGACGATGCCGACATTCACCGCGCTGCAGTTGGCGGAGGTACAGCTTGCGCTGACGTTGCCTGCCGCGTCGTACCAGTCGATGGTCACGTTGGCTGCCGTCAACTGAGGCAGGAACTTCTGCATGTTGGAAAGCACGACGGTGGCGTTCCGGTCGCACACCACGGCGGCGCGAGCGCCCCAGCGCGTTGCTTCGGCCGCTGCGTTCCAGGTCCACAGCATGCGTGCGAAATCCATGATGCCCAGCAGGAATGTCAGGAAGATCATCAGCACCAGCGCGAATTCCACCGCCGTCGCCCCGGCCTGCCTTGTTCGATTCATGATTGGCCTCGCATCGTGGCGCTGATGTCCCCGAACGGGATGTCTCCGTTCGCATCGCCGAACGTGAGCCCGAAAAACCCCGTGAGGAGCGGGCGGAACTTGTATCCCGTGACCTTGATGGTGACGGCATTGATGGCCGGGGCGCTGCCCTTGAATTGCCAGGTCGGGGTCGGGACGTGGGATGTGCTGAGGCCCAGCACCAATGGCGTGGTACCGCCGGCCGGATTGCCATAGACCACGAGGTTCTTGGCAGCCGTGATCTTGGTGGGATCCGTGGTTGCGATCGACGGGTCCTGGGCGGAAAGATAGCGGGAGGCATCGCGCAGGGACTTCGCGATGGTGTTGTACTGATAGAGCGCTCGTCCGAACTCGGTGGTGATGAACGTCAGGATGAGCAGCAATGGAAGGACGAGGGCAAACTCGACCAGCGCCACCCCGTTCTGCTTCTTCTTCATGGCATCTCTCCTACTGCACGAGCGTAGGAACCTTGGGGCCGCTGGTGCCGCCAGCCAGCCCTGCGGTGGCGCAAGGGCTGCCGGCAGCCTCTGCACTGCCGATGAACTCGAGCCACATCTTCGACTGCTTTCCGCTCGCGTTCTTCTCCAGCGGATGCAGCATCAGCATGCAGGCAAAGCCCTTGAGCGTGATCGCCGGACAATCGACCACGGCGGTCGTGACCACGCGTCGATTGGCGCCTTTGGTGTAGTCCGTGGAACTGAAACTTCCCTGGGTCTTGAGATTCAAGGTGTCGGGATTCTTGTTGTCCCCTTCGTAGGGCGCGAATGCATTGCGCTTCGCGGCAAATCCGTTGGGACCGGGGTCGTCGTACCGACCCGGCTTTTTGACGGCGGCGCTGTCGGCATACCAGGCGTAACCGGTCTGGTCGGGAACTGCCGCCGCGGCGGTAAGGCTGCCCTGATAGATACCGAAGCGGGTATTCCAGGCGGCGACCGCGCCATTGGTCTTGCCCGCCTTGCCGACGCCTGTCGCCAGGCCGGGAAGGCCGCATTGCCCACTGCTCGTCAGCAGATCCTTGACCTCGCGCGCCCCGCCGCCGCTGCCGGTGAAGTCCACCCAGCGAAACTGGCCGGATTCCACATCGTCATTGCTGTTGGTCACGCCCTCGATCCATTCACCTCGGACGAACCCCCAGCCGGGCGCGGTCGATTTTTGGCAGACGCCAACGGGAACCAGGCAGTTGGTCTGCGACGGCGCCCTGGTGGCCACAGCGACAGCGGCCACACTCTGCGAGGCCGCGTACGTGGCGTCGCCATTGACGGCGCTCATGGCCTGGAGGATCCATGGCGCAAGGCCCGACTTGGTGTGCAGGCACTTGACGTACTTGGCATTCGCCACGGGCGTGAAAGTATGGCTGTAGGTGCCGATCAGCGAGTCGCTGAACACGACCTCGGCGGGGGCGATGCCAGTCGCTTGGCCTTGAAAATTGATCTTGTTGAGATCGGCCGCCGTCTTGCCTGCGCTTGTGGCTCGCGTCAATGCATCGCTGGCGCCGTCGAGTTCCTGCGCGGCAGACAGGGCGCAGCTGTCCAGCGCGGTCTGCAGCTCGGTTTTCACGATGAAGAGCCGGCCAAAGTCCAGCGCAATGCCCATGAATCCAAGAAGGAACAGCAGGACCAGCGCGACGGTGACGATCACCGCGCCGCTCTGGCGATGGCCCGAAGTGTGGACTTTCATGATCGGCTTCCTGTGCAGTGATTTCGGTTCGAGAAAAACCCTGCGCTTCAACCGCAGGTCACGCCGCCGAGGCAGGTGCGGACAAGATCGACAAGATCGACAAGATCGCTGATGCCGGTGTCCGATACCAATGGACGCAATGCGACGATCAGCAGGATCGAGATCACGGCGATGACAAGCGCGTACTCCACCACCCGGGTACCGCTTTCATCCCGAACGAGCAACTTGAACATGATGAGTACCTCGCTCTGTGCCCGACCTTCATGGGGACGACGGACGGCGGGCAACGGACAAGCCGGCTCCGCCACCGCCATCGTTCCAGTCAATGCGAATGCGAATACCGGGCTCAGGGATTGCAGACAGCCATGTTGCCCGAGAGGCAGGCGCCCACGCGGGTAATGAAGGTTGTGAAGTAGCCTCCGGTGGTCAGGCCCTGCAGTGCAATGACGAGCGCAATCGACACGACTGCGATGATGAGCGCGTACTCGATCACCTGCGCGCCGTCCTCTTCCTTGACGAACGAGGACATGAAGTTGCCGGCACGGACAAAAAGTTGGTTCATTTTTTTCACCTTTTAAATTGCAGTAAGAGAACAAGAAAACTAGTGTTGGGTTCTGGGTTGGTTGACTGCTTTCTTCGTGAGGCAACTCCTTTCTGTTCGAATCCAGGAATCATTCGATGGCGCCTAGTGGCCGTCACCACCGCCGCTTCCACCACCGATCCCGCCACCGATGTTGATGACGTTCACTGCCGGCGGCGGCGCCTTGTAGGACTTCTGGTACTGCACCATCGACTCGCGTGCAGCCCGTCCGTCCATGCCCACGACCGGGTCCCCGTCCTTGCCCGCATCGGGGTTGATGGTCATGTCTCTCTTGGCATCGCGCAGGGCATTGCCGAAGCGCGCGTCGTAGTTGGGCGTCACGTGGGAGCAGCCGGTGGCCACGAGCAGCGTGAGCGCAAGAATCGTCGACTTGATCATGGTGGTGCTCCTTACTGGGCGTTGCGGGCGGGTGCGGGCGGGGCCGGGGTGGCACTTTCGAGGGCTCCGTTCAGGTAGATCTCGGCGCGGCTCGGGAGCACGTGGTTGTCGTTCGGAATGCGGGGCGATTCGCCCAGCGGCTTGACCAGGCGCGGCGTGATCACGAACATCAGCTCGGTCTGGTCGTTCTGGAACTCGGTGCTGCGAAACAGCGCTCCCATGACGGGAACCTCGCCCAGACCGGGGTAACGCTTGACGGTTTCGGTGGAGTTGCTCTTGATGAGCCCTGCGATGACAAAGCTCTGCCCGTCATTGAGCTGCACGGTGGTGTCCGCGCGGCGCACCGTGAGGGAGGGCAGCACGGCGGTCACACCGCCCACGGTAGTGAAAGGTGACCCCGTCTGCGACAGGTCCGACACCTCGGACACCATCTTGAGGTTGATCCGTCCGCCGTTGAGCACCGTCGGAGTGAACTTCACGCCGATGCCGAACTCCTTTTCTTCCAGCGTGATGGTCGAGCCGGCGCGGCCGTTGGAGTTCTGCGAAACCGGGATGAATATCTTGCCGCCCGACAGGAAGCTGGCCTGCTGGCCGCTGATCGACATGATGTTGGGCTCGGCCAGGATGCGCACCAGGCCGTCGTCCTTCTGGCCGTCGATGGAGATCGAGGCACGGCCGATACGGAATGCGTCCAGAAGCCCCGCGCCGCTGCTCAGGAAGTCCGAGATCAGCGAATAGGTGTTGAGCCCGCTGCTGGCCGTGCGCTGCAGGCCGACGCGTGCGCCCAGGCGGTCGAGCAGCGTCTTGCTGACCTCGGCGATCTTGACTTCGAGCATCACCTGCTGCGGCGCCGTCACGCGCAGCAGGTTGACCACCTTCTTGCCGTCGGCGCCGTAGGCCATGGCCAGGCTCATCACATCGTCGAGCTTGAGCGCATCGCTGATCTCGCCGGTGAGCACGATCGATTTTTCGGCGCTGCGCACGCGGATGCGGTTCTCCTCCGGCATGAGCTCGGCGAGCTTGGACTGCAGTGCGCCCGGATCGATGGTGACGATCACGTCCTTGATGTAGCAGGTGCCGTCGACGCTCTGCAGCACGACGTTCATCGAGCCCGCCTGGCGGCCGCGGAAGAACAGGTCGGTGGGGCTCAGCAGCGTGACGTCGACATCGGCGACGGCGTCGCCTGCGGTCGCCGCCGTGGCGGGGGCCGTCTGCCCCGCGGCTGCCGGTGCGGCGGCCGACGCGCGGTTCGGCGGCTGCCCGCTGACCACGATGCGCGCAACGCGCGACTTCAGGGGGATGACCACCGACTTGCCGAGCACGGCGTAGGTCGGCTGGTCGTCCGGGATGATCGCGGTGCAGCGCCGGGTGGCAGGTGCGGCCGGTGCCGCCACCGCCGCCGCAGCTGGCGCGGCTGCTGCAGCCGCCGCCGGCGCCACAGCCACCACGTCCGCGGCCATCGCGGGCCCCGCCAGCGCAATGAGCGCCGCCATCAGCCAGGCGGGCGAAGAATAAGAAGAAGAGAGATGTTGCACTTGTGGTTCCTCCTGCGTTGTATTTAGAAGCAGTTGAGCGTGCGGGCTGCGTGCTGGATCACTTCCACGCACTCTGTTTGGCGCGGCGCCATCGGGCCGATACGCGGCACTCGCGCGGGAGCCGTCCGCGCCGCCACGGTGGTGGCGATCGGCAGGATCTCCTTCTCACCGAACAACTGGCCCTTGGTGATGCCGGCGGTGGCCACCGTGGTCTTGTCCATCTGGTTCCGCAGCACCAGCGAAAGGGTTCCCACGCTGCGCGCCAGGTCGAGCTTTTCGGAATCTTCGAGCGAGAGCTCCAGCGTCACGGCGCTGACCACCTTCGGCTTGGTGTCGTCGCGGTTGGCTTCTTGGGCGACTGCCAGCACCAGCACCTTCTCGAGCACGGTCTTGCTGATCTGGCGGCCTTCCTCGCCGCCGCGGTTCTTGTCCTGCTGCGCGTTGACCATCACATCGACGTAGTTGCCGGGCAATGCGAAGCCCGCGACGCCCACCACGTCGTTCACCCGCACGGTCATGGCGCGCTTGCCGCTGGCAATGACCGCAGAGAGACCGCCCTGAGTGCCCACGGGCGCGAGCTTGCCCTCCAGGATGGCTTCGCCGCGCAGCACACCGACCTTGACCACCCGGTCCTCGAGCGACTTGGCATCCTTGAACGAACCCGGCGGCAGCGAGCCGCTGGGCCAGTCGACCAGCGACAGCATCTGGGGATTGACCCGGCTGCCAAGCTCGATGTCGACTGCGGCAACCACCACCTTGTTCGAGGCGATTCCACCTTGTCGCGAGACCCATCCCGCCGCATAGACCGCGGCGGCCAGGCCAGTCAGGAGGGCCAACAGCAGCAGCCCGAGTGCCTTGATGTTTTTCATGCGAATCTCCGAGTGCGGTGGAATGAAAGAAGCGGGCTACACGTAGCCCAGTTGGTGCGCCAGGACCTCTGCGACCGTCCCTGCGCAAATGCAGATGCCGTAAGGCAGCTTTCCAATGGATTGCCGCGTATCGATGGTTCCGTTGGGCCGAAAGCCGGACATGCCGGACATCGCCATGCCGTGCACGGTGTCCTTCACGTTGGTCAGCATGTGGCCGAGGCGGCGCCGGTGCATGGCAAAGATCACGGCGGCGGCGCCGCCCGCAATGCACGTGAAGAGAATGGCCCAGAGCGTCTGGTAGGGGCCGATGAAGGCACCCACCATGGCCATCAGCTTGACGTCGCCCGCCCCCATGATCCCCAGCGCATAGAACGGCAGCAGGATCACCAGGCCCGTTGCGAGGCCTCCCAGGGCCTGCGTCAGTCCCGCCATCGGCGTGCGCGCCGCGATGGTTCCGTAGACCACCGCGAAGGCCATGCCACCGAACGTCAGCCAGTTGGGAATGCGATAGAAGCGCCAATCGCTCACCGCTGCGATCACCAGCAGGACAAGGAGGCCGCACATGCGGAGATCCGTCGCCAGCATCAACAGCAGTTCGAGAAAGGCATCGAATTCACGCATTGGGCTGCTCCGTATCGCGTTGTTGATCTGTGTGGTCAGGCACCGCGCCGCGCCGCGAGCAGCAGCAGCAGGCCCACCACCACCACGAGCGAACCGAGCAACGCGACTTCCATGAACGACATCCCCGCGTCTTCGCGCAGCAGGTTCGTGAAATTCCTAGGCAGCAAGTCGTGCGGTTCCATGGTGTCCCCAGTGATGTGGCCGACCGGCGCCGCCTGCTGCCCTCCTCGGGCTCAAATGGTTCGCCGTGGGGTCACTGTAGGAATTGGCCTGCCCGTGCACATGAGCGGTGCGCCCCTTCCGAAGCGAGACAAGCGCCCCGCCCGCCCCGGCCGCACCCATGACAAACCGCCTGCCCCGGGCCGGCCCGCCATGGCGGCCCAAAAGGGCAAAAAAAAGGCCCTGGCGTTGCGCCAGGGCCCTGCTAACCCGTTGATCGAACGGATCGCCGGATCAGGTGTCGAGCGTCAGGTGCTGGCCGTGCAGCGCGGCGGCGGCGGGGGATGCCAGAAAGGCGATGGTCTGCGCCGCGACCGCCGTCGACACCCATTCGGCCGGGTTCGCGTCAGGCATCGCCTGCCGGTTGGCCGGCGTGTCGAGCACGCTGGGCGCCACGCTGTTGACGGCCACGCCGTGCGGCGCCGCTTCGGCCGCCATGGCCTCGACCAGGCGCTGCAGCGCGCTCTTCGACGCGATATACGCCGCCATGGCCGGCAAGCCGCGCGCCGCCACCTTGGCCGTGACCGCCACGATGCGGCCGGCGCCGTGCTCGATCATCGAAGGCAGCACTGCCTGCGTGACCGCCACGAACGACCAGGCGTTGAGATTCATCATGCGGTCCCAGCTCGCACGCGTGAGTGCGTGGGTTGCCTCGCCCATTTCGAAGCCGCCGGCAATATGGACCAGCGCATCGATGCGGCCGAAAGCCTTGAGCGCCTGCCCCGCAAGATCGGACATCTCGGACGCCGAGGTCACATCGCCTGCGAGCAACAGGTGCTGCGAATTGTCCAGGCCCGGGAAGACCTCGGCCAGGTGGTCGGCGCGGTGATCGACCAGCGCAAGGCGCGCGCCCTGTGCCAGAAAATGCTGTGCCACTGCGCGCCCCAGCGCGCCGGCGGCCCCGGTGATCACAACATGGGGCATGGCGGTTATATCTGTCATGGAAGATTCTCCTGGTGGAAGCGGCCCCGGGGGCCCGTCGATGAGGGTCGATGCTAACGCCGCCGCGCACAAAACCGTTGAATCCCGGAATTTTTGGGCTATACTTGCGGTCTTGCCAAAAAACGCAAAACGTTTTGTGCAAGGGCTCTTAGCTCAGTTGGTAGAGCAGCGGACTCTTAATCCGTAGGTCGAGTGTTCGAGTCACTCAGGGCCCACCAACCAACATCGCGGAAACGCTTGAAAAGCCCGCTACCTCATCGGTAGCGGGCTTTTTTTCATTGGGCGGTTGCTGGCGTGAAGTACTGACGACGGCGCCTCTACCGGTGGTCGCCATTCACAAACTGCGCAAACTGCGCAAGCTGGGCTTCTTGGGTGCGGGCAAGACCCGCTTTCGCGGTTTGCCTAGCTCCGGGAGTTCAGGTGGCAGCGCGTCGAGTTCTTCGTCGCTGAGTTCCGGCACAGGCTCCACTTGCTCGTAGGTGGGCTGCGGCCGCGGCAGCGGCGTATGCAACAGTTCGGGCGGTCGGGCCGACACCGCGAGAACCGGGGCCGCCGAGGTGCCCGGCGGCGGCACCGTTGGATGCTGCACGGGTCCGGATGGTTCCGCCGCTACCGCTTGTTGCGCCTTGCGTGGCTGCGCGGCCAAAGCGCGAAGCAGCAGTTGCAGTTCCGCCGCGCGGCGCTCATCCTGTTCGGCCTGCCAACGCTGCCGCTCGTTTGCACGGGCTTCCTCGCGATAGGCTTGTTGCTGGGCCTGGAATTCGAGTTCGACCTGGATGGCCTGCTGCACCAGTGGCGGCACGCGCTGAAGGGTCTGCTGCAGTGCCCGATCGGCCTGTGCGTTCGCCTGCTCGATCGCCTGGCGCTGCGCCTCGAGCTCGTTGCCAATTCGCGTGTGCAGTTGCTCGACAAGCACAACAGCATCCATGCCCTGAGCCGGTAACAACGATGATGGCGGGCTTTGCGGCAGCGCTCGCACGATTATGTGCAGGGTCCCGCAAAGCTCCTGCTTCCACGCTTCCAGCACGGACAGGAGTTGCTGAGGCTGCTGCGCGTGTCGTTCGGCTAGAGCATCGAGAACGCGCAGATGCGCTTGAAGTTGCGCGTTCAGTTTCGCTTCCAATTGCCGGCGATTACTGCGCGAAAGCATCCAGGCAACCACCATCACGCCCAGCATGCCGAGCAGCAAGGAACCGAACAGTAACTCAATTGGACTTGGTGTCATCGTTCGCTCGCTCCTGCCGTCGCGGCAACCTGTTCGGACTCCCACTTTTGCAGCAGATCCAGTGGGATCGAATCGGCCACCTGGGAGAAGCGCTTGCCAACCATGCGCTCGGCCTGCTTGAGCAGCACGGCGACGGGGCTGCTTGGCTCATGGATCTCAAACCACTCGCGGGCCGCGCGAATGCCGCCCAGGACATCGTCGCGCGTGGCGACTCTTGCGACGGGTTGCAGTGGCATGCCGAGGTTTGGCGAATGCTGATGGGCCACTCCAGCCTGCGAGGCCTCATGAACCGCCGGAGCTGAGGCTTCTGCATCGTGCGGCGTCTCGGGTGCGGCGAACAGCCCCAGCAAACGATGCAAGGCCCCCAGTGAAAGAGCGGCATCGCCCAGCTGTTGTTTGCACCATGCATCGATCACCTGCACCTCTCGCGCAGCTTGCGCCAGCAGGTTGACGGGTGCCTTGGCGTCACCCGCGGCAGCGGTGCGCAGTGCAGCCAGTTGCAGGCTGACAGTTTCCGGAATCGGCGCATCGGCCGGCCGTGGCATGCCAAAGGCCCGGTCCACGTCACGAACGGTCAGCCGCATGGCGGTACTGGAGGCAACCACAATATCCCGTATGTCGCTCATCAAACCCTCGGGATCGACCAGTGCGGCGAGTGCATTGGCGCGCACGTCCGGATCAACCTGGCCCTCGACCACGAGTTGCGGATGAATGGCTGCAGGCCATGCTTGCAGCACGTCCGCAAGGATGGCCAGCACCTGCACCAGCCCGGCGGCCTGCGCGAGCCGGGTGCGGGCACGGCACAGCCACAGATAGAGGTTGATGTCCTTGGTACGCAGCAACAGGCGGCGGCAATCGCGCTCGATCTCCGCCCAGTTGGGCATCTCGGATGTGCCGACGAACTTGCCATATTGCGCTTCACCGCGCGGCGTCATGCTCGAAAGAAGCACGGCGTATTCCGCGTCGTATTCGAGGCTGGCGCCGCAAGGCTCCTCGTCGCTGATGGGCAGGAGCCAGTCGGGCGTGGGACCCGCTGACAGACGAAAATCACAAGATGGGATGGGACGGGCAATGTGGGTCATAGTCGCAAAGGTATGAAGCGGATTCAACAAGCGGCTGTTCGGGCTGCGGCACTGGTGCGGTAGCGCGTGCCCATGTATTCCTCGGGCTCGAACACCATGCCCACGGCATAGTCGCGGGCATTCGCGGCTGGCCGCCTTGCATCCACGCCCAAGCCTGCGCTTTGGGAACCGCCCAGCCAGGTCGACCACCCGAGCTTCTCCTTGTCATCCAGGCGCGCCGGTGGCGCGCTGTCGTTGCGCACGCGCAACTCGACCTCCCAGACGAACTCGTAGCCGACGAAGCCGCGCACCCATTCGACCAGCAGCGGAAGGTCTTTGCCCTGTGGCGTGAAGCGCAGGTATTGGTCGAGATGAAGCGGCCCGAGCACGAGCCGGAACTTGTTCTGCCGGTCGGGCACTACTTCACCGGCAATCGCGCCCACGCCCATCACGCTGGAGGTGCGTGCCTTCCCCAGATGGCTCTGGTCTTCGTCATCGATGCGAATCCAATGCATCACGAATTCCTGCAACTGCACAGGCACCGCGAAGAAACGCGCCAGCGTGGCGGCCAGGCCATCGGGGTTGCGCGCCTCGCGGCTCAGATGGGTCGACGCAGCCAGCCGTGCATGCGAAGGCAGCACGGAATCGTGGATTTCCAGCGGGTCATGGCCCGTCAGGCGCGCAATGTAGCGGCTGAAGGTCTCGTCATCCTTGCGGTCGAGCCCGGCCGCGGCCTGACTTTGCGCCCACGCGCGGTACATGTGCGTGAGGTAACGGTGATGAAAGATGTCTAGAAAGTCGGCGAGCGTGCTGTCGTGATGGTTCTCGGTGCGATCGCGCACCAGCTCCGTGTAATGCAGCGGCAGCGGCCCGTTGGGGCCGAGCAGACCAAGCCCAAAAAGACGCACTGTCGGGACCCGCGGGTTGTTGCCGTGCCGGGCCGGTGGGCTGCCGGTGCCCGGCGAAGGAACGGTCTCGCCGGGCAACACCGCTTCCGCAATCTCACGCGGCGCAAAGGTGAGCGCGGCCGTCTGGCCCAGTCGAAACGCCTCTTGCTGCGGCCGGCTTGCAAGGCCGATGCGCGGTTGCGCCGTGTGCAATGCGCCAAGCCGCCGCATCAGCACCGTGAAGCCGAAATTCCACGGCGCCTTGCGCAAGCGAACCAGCAGTACCTGCAAGCCGAATGCGGCAGTTTCGCGATCGCGCTTCATCAGGCAATTCCCCGGCCACCCATGCGCACCGGCCAGCGCGCCACGGTGCCCCGCTGCATGGACTCCAGCACAGTCTGGGTAAAGACGTTGATGCTCACGTGCCGGGCGAGGTAGTGCTCCAGCACCAGGCCGAACAGGTAGGGACTGGTACCGGAGAAGCCTTCTTCGTCCACGCTCAGCGTGCATTGCACACCGCGGCCGTAGATCAGCGGACCCGCGCCAGGCAGGCGCCGCGTGGCAGGCGTGATGCGCGAGCCCACCAGGCTCTCGATCTGCCGCAATTGCACGTCGTTGTCGGTGGTGACGAACAGACGCAGCATGTCGCGCAGTGCCTGCGCGCCCGGACGATGCGGCATGTCGGCCAGTGGCAGGTGGTTGAAGCCGAGCTGGCGAATCAGGCGCCAGGCGATTTCACGTTGCGCGAAGGGCGACTTTGGCGTGCTCGGCGGACGGATCAGGCCGACACCGGAAACGGGGATCGAATCGGCTACGGCCAGATCGGTCTTGCCATTGCGCGGCACCAAGCAAGGCAGATCGCGATTCGTCAGAAGCGCTTTCACCGACAGATAGCGGATGGTGTCGGCATAGGGCGCCTCGTTCTGGTCTACCAGCGAGACGAACACCTCGGTCCCGATGTAAGGCGTCCGTGTCCCATATTTGCGTGCGGTGTCGGAGGCCAGGCGTGGCTCGCGGCGCACCGAGAAGTAGCGGCCGTAGTTGCCTTCGTCTTCGTTGAGCGTCTGATAGAGCGGGCGAAACTCCATGGCGGCGGTGGTCTGCGACTGTTGCCCCGACAGGGCTTTGACCGCATACACCTCGAAGTCGAGCGGGCGCGAGCGGTCGGGCACCATGTGGAACTCCGGCTGTGCGGTGTCGAGTTCGATGCGATCGGTGCGGCGCTCGAAAAGGTTGACGACCGGCGTGCAGAACAACGCAAACTGCCCGACGTCGACCAGGCCGCCAAGCGGACCAGGCGGCTTGGTCAACAGAATCAGAATCTCGGCCTCCTTGCCGGCCACGCGCGACAGGCCGGCTGCCAGTTGCGTCAGCGTGAAGAAATAGAAGCGTTCGGGGCAGGCAAAGTACTCGTGCAGCAGGTTGTGACCATGGAAGGTGTTCCACTCCAGCGGCAGCAGGCCCTGCCCGGGCGCCAGCCCCTCGTGCACCAGCGCGCCCTCGGTCACCACGTGTGGCCGATGCATCAGGTTGCCCGGCTCGCCTGTGAAGGTGGCAACCGCGGAGGTGTGCAGCAGCTCGAACAGGTGGGAGGCCACCTGCTCATTGCCTTGCAGGTACACCGGCACGCGGTCGAGCCCCACCAACGCGCTGAAGTTCAGCTCGCCCATGGTACGCAGCCGCAAGCGCAGTGCGCCCGTGACCTGCACGTGCGGCGGCACGTAACGTTCGAGCGCAGGAATGTCTGGCGGCGCACCCGTCAGCCTGGCGTCGACGATTTCGATCGGCCACATCATGACGTCCTGGCTCGAGCGGAACTCGCAAGGCGTCTGCTCGCCGGCCGGCACTCGCGCATGAAAGGCCGTGTCGCGCGGGACCACGAAACCGCGCGTGAAATCGCCCTCCTTCACGCTCGGGTTCAATTGCGCCACCGCCATCGATGGCGTCGGGCTCAGGTAGTTTGGGTACAGCACCTCGAGCAGGCGCTGCGTGAAGCGCGGGAACTCGGCATCGAGCTTGATCTGCATGCGTGCAGAAAGAAAGCTGAACGATTCGATCAGCCGCTCTACGTAAGGATCGTCGACCTCGATACCGCGCATGCCCAGCCGGCGCGCGATCTTGGGATGCGAGGCGGCAAACTCGCCCGCCATTTCGCGCATGTAGACCAGCTCTTTGTTGTAGTAGGCGAGAAGTTGAGGATCCATGGAAAGCCTTTTTGAGACGTGCGGCGCGGTGGGTCAGCGCAGCGCGCGGGTCGGCCCCCGCGACATGCGGGTGATGTTCATGCGGTTGGTCTCCAGATCGACCGAGCTTTGCACCGTAAGCTCCAGCGGATAAGGCCTTAGATTGATCATGGCTCGGATCTCGAACAGCAAGACGTTGTACTCATCGCTCGCGCTCTCCCTCATCAGCGGCCGCACGGTGACGGTGTCGGGCAGCAGGCGCGGCTCATAGTCTGTGATGGCGCGGCGAATGATGCGTTCGATGTCCGCCCACTTGCGCTCCGACAGGTAGCTGCCCGCCAGCGGCTTCACGCCAAAATTCACGGTCGATGAAGCGGCCTCGGGATACCGCTCGCGGTCGATCAGGTCTTCAGCGTTGGTGGTGTTCAGCAGAAAAGCCAGATCGCGCTGGATGATGTCGCGCAATTGCGAAGGCGAAACGGTGTATTCGGACGGCGCCTCGTTGGCGCGGCCAGGCGCCTCGTCCAGAAGGCGGTCGAATAGCGTTGGCATCAGTTGCGCATTGGCGCGTTGCACGTTCTCGTCCACCGGCCGGGGCGACCGGATGCCGGCGTAGACGCCATGCGGTGCTGCGCCGGAATCGATTGCTTCAGCCTGCGACATGGGGCTGGAACTCGCAGTGGCGCACATCGAGCAACGCAATGTCGCCGCTGTCGGTCGTCCACATCTTCTGACCACGCGCCGTCACACCCGTACGGCCGACGTCGGTCCAGACCGTTTCGCGTGCCATCAGCAGGGCATCGCGATCGCCCACATGCACGGGGTAGCGCACTGGCATGTAGCCCTTGAGAGCCGTGCCGTCGCGAAGCACCAGATCAACCTGCGCCCAGACCAGGTCGAGCAGCCCGGCCGGCGCCGCCTTGGTCACGCTCGCCAGATCGGCAAGCGCCAGCCACCGGTAGGCACCGATCAGGAAGACCTCGCACACGGGGCCGAGGCGCGAGTCGGAATCGGTGATCCATGCGAAGGTCTGCGGTCCGCACCTGCCGGGCGTGTCCGGCGCTTGCGCAAGCGCTGCTTCGCGCGCCAGATCGCTCGCTTCGAGGGACTCCACTGCGCCTGGCCCGCTCGCACTGCCCAATTTCAATGCTTCGCTCAAACCCGAAATCCATGAAGATGCCTGCATCGAGTCGGCCGTGACGGTCGCGGGATCAGCACGACCTGCGAACACTTCAATGCGCTGGTGCTCGCCGCGGATCAAACCGCGCATCACATGCGCCGTTCCGTCGTTGTCCTTGGAGAGCTCGGCCCATGTCTGCAATTGCTTGAGAGCGCGCTCCCATTGGCCGAGGATGCACAGCAGTTCGAACAGCAGCCAGCGCGCCGATGCCTTCTGCGGCTCTGCTCGCACTGTGGCTTCGCTGCGCGCCAGTGCCTCGCTCAACGGCCTGGCATGGGCCCAGTCTCGAAAGGATTGGCCGGTGCTTGGAGGGAGCCCTGGGCCAGTGGGTGTTCCGGGTGAGCTCATCGTGATACGTCCTCGTCCCTGGAATAGGCCCCGCCCATCTGGACGTGACTGTCGGGTGAAAGCTCATGGTGTTCGCGCCGCGTCAAGCTGGGGACGGAGACCCTGGTATTGCGGGCAACTTCGGGCGCGAACAAGCGCAGCACGTCGCCGGGTTCATCGACGTCGAGCAGATTCGACCTGCCAAGCGGATCGAAATCATCGATCACCTGGTCGATGTCTTCGCCCATCGGCAAGATGCCCTGCAGCAACCGGCAGAGGCTTCCCGCCTTCCGGCTCGACTCCTCCCCGTCTGCAGTCCGTTCTCCGCCGGGCGCCAGAAACCCTTCCCAGTCGGTCCGCCCGGCAAGTTGTGTCGGATCACGTACGACGCGTTCGAACTCGTCGTGCAGCTCGTCGAACAACGCCGCGTCGGAGTGCTTCGGATGGCGAGCGATCCTCCCCCAACCTGCATGCACACGCGGAATCGGAAGCGCAGGCGCCTCTTCCAACAGCCCCGACAGGATCTCGGTCGGAGGCCGGGCCCCGGCGCCATCGATATCGAGTATGGCGAAAGGGTCTTCCTGCGTACTCAACAGCTGCTCTTCAAGATCGGTCCGAGGAACCAGGTCACGCAGATCGAAGAAGGCATCGTCGCCCGCGCTGCCGCTCGGCTGAAACGGCAGTCGGTCCGGAGGGTCGGCGAGGGAGCCACTGTGGTGGGGTGCATCTCGACGCTCCCTGCCGGCGAACTCACTTTCTTCGGCCGCTTCAACTACGAATCGGAGAAGTCCCAACTCCAAGACGTCACCAGGCGCGATGTTCACAGGGCCATGGGGCATGACCCGGGCGCCGTTCAGCGCGCAAACGAGCGTTCGGCTGCCATTCGAGAGTTGCCAGCTGTTGCCGAGGCCTTGCCAAGCGATGCGGCAGAGGTTGACGGCGCGCCATTGCATGTCATTCAGCCGCTCGCCGCCGAGTTCGAGAGCATCGGCCATGCCCACACCGCCCGCGGCGAGCTGAAGGACCCCGTCCCGTGCATTGCCATGACTGCGGACCAGCCGCAGCTGCAGCGGCACCATGCCATTGGCGCGATGGCGTGCGCCAGTTGAAGAATCTTCAGGCGTCACGGCGAGCTACCCCACAATGTCTGCAACCCGCTGGCCGCGTGGATGAAACCACCGTCGGTATCCTGCTGAGCGATGAATTGACGAGCATGCAAAAGCCAATCAACCAGCCCGGCCCGGGCAGCGAAATCCCCTCAGCAGATCGCTATTGAGGGGGTTCGGTTGAGTGCCGGAACTGATGTCGACAAGCGCCTTGCGCCCATCGAAGCTGTATTCGATGGTCTGCCGCCCCGGTGTGGCGGTATCTATCGCACGACCTTTGTCGAACATGCGGAACAGCGCCCAGGGCCCGACCGCGGTCACGCTGGAGGTGGCACTCGAAATGCGCGGTATGGCACCGAGTTCGGCCATCGAGCCGCCGCGGGGGCCCGGCCAGTTGACGGTGATCGGCTGCACCGGGCCGTGGATGTAGCGCTGTCCCTGGCCATCGATGTCGATCATCAACTCGTTGATGGTCGGATCGAGGTCGAGCACTCTCATTTCCATCTTCCACGCGAGCTTCTTGCCGCCCGCCTCGCGAAAGAACAAATCGCGGATCTGGCGCGCCCTGTAGAACGCCTCGAGATTGGGTCCGTTCTGCGTCAACAACTTGAGCAACTCGCCCAGCAGGGTGGGACCGGTGGTTGCGGGCGCCGGTGCGACGCCCAGCGCGACACTCTCGGCGCCAACCATGGCACTGGCAGAGTCGGGGCTCTTGTAGCGCCAGGGGCGAACGCTCGTGTCGACAAAGGGCATGAGGTACCTGGTGAAAAACTCATCCGCCGCCCCGCCCACCGCGAACACCAAGGTGAAGTCTTCCACCGAGGCATCCTGGGCGACTGCTGCCAGCGGATACCTGCCCTCGAGACCCCGCTTGCACGGCTCACTCACCTGCATGGCCATCAGGCCCATGATGCGGTCCAGCTGCAGTTGCGCCTGCTTGCGCAGAATATCGGTCGAGCCCTGACCGACCTTGTCGCCGCCGCTGGCGGCCAGTGCACTCAACACCTCGCGAAAAGGCGCCGGCAACTTGCCTGCCTCCAGTTTGAGCTTGGCGCCGACCTCGGCGCCGCCCGGCGGAAGACTTCCGGCCTGAAGGGCCGTATCAGCGACCACTAACAGGGTATAGAACTCGTTGAGCAGCCCCGATATGGCTTCCAGACCGGGCTTGGCGCCCGCTGCGCCTGCACTCCCCAGTGCGATGTCGGGCTGCCCCGTGACGACTTCACGCAAGGCGGCGAAGCGGTTGTCGACAATCTGCCTTTCAAGACGTTCTTCGGGACGGATGCCGAAGTTCTTGCCGATCGCGGCGGTCTGATTGTTCAGCTCGTCCGTCGCCTTGTCCAGAAAGCTCTTGTCCTGTTGCGAGCGCGTGACCAAAGGTCGCGACAGCGTGGTCTCCCGCGCCGCTGCACGCGCCAGGCGCGCCAGAGGCGAGTCTGGCGCGGCGAGCTGGCGAAGCACGTTCAGGTCGAACCCAAGGCTGGCGCCGGTTGTGTCCGCCCCGCCCACCGTGCGCACCGAATCAAGAAAGCTTTCCCATTGCTGCGCATACTCGGTCAGGTACTGACGACGGATGTCCTCAAGCAATGGATCGCTTTGAAGCTTGCGCGCCGCGTCATCCAGCAGCGTTTTTTTTTGATCGACGCCTCCCAAGCGACCACCGCGTCCCATGACCCAGGCATCGTCTTCGAGTGCGCTGTTCACGAATTCGGGCAGTCGTTTGTTGAAAAGATCGTGGTAGCCCTCATAGGTGAACAAGCCCGGCACGCCTTTTTCCAACGGCAATCCGTCAACGCGGGAGAAGACCGTGCCCACTTGCGGGCCGACCGCACGCACCAGGGTGAACTCCTGCGGCGCCTCGGGCAGCATGGCTGTCTTGGCGCGCTCGTAGACACGCTGGGTCGAGGTATTGCTATTGAGGAAATGCTGCGCATCGCGCACCAGAGCCTCTTTGGGTAGCGACGCGGATTGCACTGGCCTTGCGCCTGAAAACAGTGCCTCCACGTGGCCCACCATGGAGGCACGGCCGCCGAACACCGCGGCGCTGTCGGCCGTCTCCCAGTCCTTGAACACCCAGTTGCGTACATCGCGGGCGCCACCGTCCTTCATGTAGCGTTCCTTGTCGTGCAGGAGCTTGTAGGCCCGCAAAGTCTCGTAGGATGTTTTGGCATCGCGCGCTTGCAGGCTTTGGGTCAGCACCGCCTCCATGCGTTGCAGGATGGGCGGCAGCAGCATGTGCTCCTGCAATTGCGCATAGGTTTCGGCGGAGGCATTCAGGATAGGCGGCGCGGTGTAGAGCCCGTACCGAAAGCTCACTGGCGGGTTGTCGATGTCCAGCCCCGCATAGCCCGGCAACTCGCGCGCACCATTGAGCACATCGGGTACGCCCGTGGGCTTGAAGTTGACGAACAAGCCGCGCACCTGCGCAGTCAAAGCCTCGGCGCGCTGGCCCACGGTGGCAAGGTATTGCCGGTTGTTGTCAAAGCTCAGTACCAGCGCAAAAGCCAGCCATACGAAGACCACCACCGCCAACGAATGCCCCAGCAGCAACAACAGGCGATTGCGGTGTATCCAGCGCAGATTGGGCCGGACCAGATGCGCCTCCGGAATGATGACCTTGGTCAGCAAGTCCTGAATGAAGAAGCCTTGCTGACCGCGGTTCGGCGACGTGTCGACTCCCTCTATGGCAGCGACTTGGGCTTTTGCCACCGAAACTATGGGCTGCTCAGCATCGGCCGCGACCTCGGAAGGCGCGCGCCCCTTGGGCTGCTGCGCCAATTCGCTGGGAACCGATGCCGGGGAGCCTCGGACCGCGTCCGTGTTCCTGGCACTACGGTCGGGCGCGCCGCCGGGCTGCGAAATGCACAGGCTGCGCCACAAGCGCTGCACCAGCGTGTCTAGGTTGGCCGGCAGATCGACATCGGCCTGGGCACCGCTGGTGAAATACACACCGCGAAGGGTGTTGTGCCGTTGGGTGTCGTCGAAACGCGAATCGAGAAACACCTCGTCGAGCACTTGTTCCAATGGCGTCGCCAAGCCGGCAAGCTCCTGGGGCAATGCGAAAAGCCTGCGCCGGCGATCGACGTCGAACTCTTCGCACAGGCGCGCACGCAAACCGGCGGCAAGCCGATGCTTGAGCAGCGCGAGTTCGGTTCCCACTCGTACACGCAGCGTTTCGCGATTCGCCGCGATGTCGGCCTCGCGGCCGCTCTTCATTCCATCCGACGGCAGGGTGAACCCCCAGACCTGGGTCCGCCCCTCGCTCGTGAGTGAACTGAAATATTCGCCGAAGCCGCGCAGCAGGTCCATCTTGGTGACCACCACGTAAACCGGGAAGCGAATGCCAAGTTCCTCCCGCAACTCGGCCAGCCTGTCGCGGACCATGCCGGCATGCGCGGTGCGTGCAGCCGGGTCCATGGTCAACAGTTCTTCCGCGCTGATCGCAACGATGACACCGTTGACGGGTGTGCGGGCGCGGTGCTTGCGGAGCAAGCCGAGGAAGCCGGTCCATTCGGCAGGGTCAGCGGCGGAATTTTTTTCCTGCGCGACGTAGCGGCCAGCGGTGTCGATCAACACCGCGTCGTTGGTGAACCACCAGTCACAATGAACGGTTCCGTCCTCTGCGCCAAGGGTCGTGCTGCGCGGCGCATTGCCCATCTTGCGGGCCACGGGAAATTGCAGGCCGGAGTTTCGCACTGCCGTCGTCTTGCCCGCTTCGGAAGTGCCGACGATCATGTACCAGGGCAGTTCGTACAAGTAGCGCTTGCCCTCGAACAGGCGACCCAGTCCGCCGCGGGCACGCAGGCTCTTCAGTTGCTCGAGTGCGCGGTCGACGGCCGCTGCGACTGTCTTGAGTTGCGCCCGGGCCGGCTCTTCCTTGGCGGGGTCCTTGCCGAAGCTCAGATACTTGTCCAGAAAGTTCTGGTTTTCTTGCATGGCCTTGAGCAGCCGATAGAGCCAGTACGCCGTGTACGCCAGCACCAGCGTCGCGATGACCGCAGCACGGATCCACGCCGGTGCAAGCGGCCTGGCCGCGCCCACCGCCAGCAGCGGGCCGGCATGCCACACAAGCAGGCATGCCGCGGCCAAGGCCACCGGGGTGAGACGCCACGACAGGAGCCACAACACGCTCAATGCCAGCAGCAGCACGATGAATGTCACCCGCACGCTGACGGATGCCAGCGGCCGCAGGCCGTTCACGCCAAGCAGCGGCCCCACGAACCAGATCACGAGGCACAGCAAGGCGACCGCGAGAAAGACCAGCATCTGCCGCGAGAAAACAAAGGCCAAGAACTCTTTGAGGTATTGCATGAAATTTCCTGAACTGCCGCACTCAGCGGCCGGCGGCATGCGCGGCTGGCGCGGAAGTAACGCCGCCTTGCGTGACGACGATATCCACGCGGCGATTGCGCGCACGTGCGGCGGCCGTCTTGCCGTCGTCCAACGGTGCGGTGTCGCCGCGCCCCTCGACCTTCATGCGCGAGGCTGCCACGCCCTTGTCTTGCAGAATCTGCGCCGCTGCGGCCGCCCGCTTCTCGCTCAGAACCTGGTTGTTCGGAAACTCGCGGGTCTTGATGGGCTGGTTGTCGGAATGCCCCGTGATCCGCACCGTGCCGGTGACCTGATTGATCTCGTCCGCCACCTTGGCGAGCACGGGCAGGATCTTCGGATTGAGTCGGGCTTGGCCGGGCACGAACATATCGTCGCCCTTGAAGGTCACGGCGCTCTGGTGATCGTCTTCCTCCACCCTCACGGTACCGCGGGCGATCTCTGCGCTCAGGAGTTCCTTGAGGCGCAGTGGCTTGGCGGCGGGCGATGGTGGCGCGCGCAGGCGCCCGATGGCGGCAATACGCTGCTCCACATCGGCACTGGCGCTGAGCAGCTGGTATTTGTACCAGGCGAAAAGCCCCACGAGCACAAGCGCCAGAACCGAGGCGGTCACCCATACCGGGAGACTGCGCAGCAGACTGGATTTTTCTGCTCCGGCACCCTTCCAATGGGGTGACAGGTCGGTGGGCACTTCGCCACGCGCGGATGCCAGCAAGGCGAGAAGGCGATGCCGGATGGTTTCGAGTTGGCGGCGCCCGTCTTTAGCCGTGCTGTAGCGGCCCTCGAAACCCAGGCCGAGAATCTGGTACATGAGCTCCAGCAGATCGGTGTGCTCCTGCGGGCTGGCCGCAATGCGCCCTACAAGCAGGAAGAACTTGTCTCCGCCCTTGGTATCGCCGTGGAACTGCGCCGCCAGCTGCTGGTTCGACCAGACACCCGCTTCGCTGCCCTTGCCCCCACCCCATGGCGTGCTGTTGGCCGCCTCGTCCAGCGCGGTGCACAGCGAATAGCTCGCCGCCACCACATGCTCGTTCCTGATCTGCGCAATGTTCCCAAGCGATTGGAAGGCCAGGACCTCGCGCGCCAGCAGGTTGTGGAAGACCTTGATGCCGTCATAGTCGAGTGTGGCTGGCATGTCTGCCAGCGCGCGCAGCAGCGGCTGCGCAGCTTCGAGCAAGGGATTCTGGGCAGTCCTGATCGCGGCCAGCCGCTCTTGGGTCGATGGTTCGGGCGCCAGTTGCACGCCTGCAGGCAAGTCACCCAGGGGCGGGGTATGCCGAAAACTGCTCTCGGCATCGGCCTGCGGGGCTGCCTCGGTTGCATCGGGCTTTTCACCGGATGCGTTTGTTTCAAGCATGGGGATCCAGGAGTAAAGGGAACTGGAAGAGGCGCCATTTGTCGTGGCCCCGGATGATCTGAAGAGAACTCATGAAAAGTAGAAGGAGCGGGAGAAGGAAAAGGAGCAATTGCGATGGCGAAGATCGATCAGCGCTTCCAGACCAGCTGCGTACGCTGGAACTCCCTGGACTCGGCCTCCCACTGCTTCTTCTGCCTGGCCAGGGCCTCTTCGGCAGGCCTGGCCTGCCTGGCCAGGGCCTTCTCGGCGGGGCTGGCAACCTGCGCAGGGGTTGCGGCCCGTTCGATCGTCGCGTCCACCCCTGCGCTCCGGTTGAACACGTCCCGGTAGCAAACATGCCCGCCCAGTTCGCGGCGCGTCTTGCGCGTGACCGCCCGCACCGCGAGGGAGGTTTCGGTGTTCTCCATTTCAAGCAGCTGATCTCGGTCCGCATCGGTTACCAGCGGATAGATGCCCAAGAGGTTGCCCTTGTCGTCCTTGCTGTCCGGCTGCTTCTGGATTTCGTAGATCCGGCGCTCCAGGTCCGACAGCGTCCACACCACGTCCTCCCGCGTGAACACCTTGCGCTTGCCGTGCATGGCAGCAACGTTGCCCATCTTCAGGCGCGTGGCTTCGAGTTTCTTATCGATCTGCTTGATCTTTTCCTGGCGATCGAACTCGGTCACCGGCCCGGCCATGTAGAACGAGCCGTGGGAGTCGTGGACCATCTCGTCGAAGAAGCGGTCCACCAGCGGCGGAACCCTGCCCGACTCCTTGAGCTTGAAGTCACGCAGCACCTTCAGAAAATCGTGCCGCGCCTGCGTCATCGAAGGCAGCCCCGCATTGGGGTCGATGGACGGATCCAAGCCCATGACCTTGGTTTCCGCGGCCGCCTGCAACCCCTCGGCCTGCTGCCAGTCGGAAAGAAAGTCGCCGTTGCTCTCCCAGAGGTCGATCTGGTCTTGCCGCAGTGCCAGCGCGTAGCTGGGCAGCTTGTGAATGCCATTGGCATGCTGGATGCGCCAGCGCCAGTAGTAGCGCATGTGGGCCTGCAGCGTCTTCTCCACGTTGCCCGCCGCCGCAGCGGGCATGGCCCAGGCGCGGTAGGCGTTGAACAGGTCGGCGCATTCGGGGGCGATGTCGAGATCGGCGACCACCTTGGTGCCGCCATCTACCTTGGATAGCTCGATCTCACTCAGCAGCGGCACCTTGCTTGCCCGCGCCTCGTCGTACATGTCGCGCAAGGGTATCTGCGACAGCAGCGTTCTGCGACCGTTGATGCTCTTGCCCTGGTCGCGCGGCGCATAGCCGCCGCCCACGTTCGAATGGGCGCCGGGGTAAACCTTTTCCACCGCGTTGGAGGGGTACTTGTTGCCGATGCGCACCGTCGACGAGGGGAAGTTGGTGCGTATCTCATGCGCCGCGCACAGGTGCACGGTGCGCTCCACGCAGTCCACGATCTCCTGCGTGCCATTGGCCCAGCCACCCAGGCCCTTGAAGCCCGGCGTGGCGTTGGCCAGCCCGACCGAGGCCACGCTGTCGAAGAGGCCCAGAAACTGCAACCGAAAGGGCACGCCCGCCAGGGTATAGCCTTGGCCGCCTTCGCCGCGCTTGAGCAATAGCTGCTGCACGAAGTAGCAAAAAGCGCGTGCCTGCGCCGAGCCGCGCGAGAAGCCAAAGACGGAGACATTGACCAGCGTCAGCTTCTTGGGCGGGCGCGACTTCAGGGCGACCTCCAGCCGGTCCAGCAACCCGCTGGCAATGAAGTACTGCTGCTTGCCCGGGAGGTTGGCCGTCGTGACCCCGGAATCCGTGTCCCTGTGCATGGGGCCGTTCTTGACGTCGATCTTGGCTTGTTCGTCGGAGACGAGGCGTTCTCCCACTATGCTTCTATGCATCGCATTGAGCATCTGAATCAACGCCCAGTTGATGCGCGCATCGCCACCGGTGGCCTTACTTTTGCCATCAGCCGTCTCGGTTTTCTCGCCGATGGCCTCGAACTTGGTCCCTACACCCGGAACATAAAACCGGTAGTAGCCGTTACCCGGCTCATTTTTGTAGGCGTCATGCAGCACAACCACATTGCTGTGGCCTAGCTTGGGCCGATCGCGCTCCATGTTGTTATTGGTGCCGTCGAAGAAGATGCCAACATGGACGTGGCTATCGCACAAGGTGTGCTTGTCGGTGCGGTCGATACACGCGGTGGCGTCCGAACGCTGGATCTTCTCCCTCACGCTCAGCGGGCGCGAGCCGGCAAGGATCACTTCGGGGATTGCTTCTACAGCCATCATTGCTCCTTGGGATCGGGGTTCTTGGGATAGGCCATCCCGGAAGGATGTTTCTCATGGCCAAGGTCGTAGTTGCTGACCCACACCTTGATTTCGTCGTTGGGCAGAAAGAACACCTGCAGTCCGCCGCCTTCAGGGTCATAGCGCTCTATGGGGACGGTTTTGGAGAGGGTGCGCTCGGCCGAGCAGCACGCAATTTGCTCTCTTATGGGCAGGTGTTTTCTGCTCTCGTAAGGGGTCGTCCATCGGCCCATCGTCCAATCGATCTTGGCGACCAGGCCAGGGCGCCAGTGCTTTAGCACGTTGACGCAGCACGTCGTACCGCCGCCTCCGCCATACGGCGGTAGGTTCGAGCCCCATTGGCCGTTGACGTAGAACTCCTGCACGCCCTCCGACGTGAAGTTGTAGCCGGTGATGCCTGCGGCGTAGGACGCGGGCTTGGCCGGTTCGGTGAGTTCCGCCGGCTGGCACGCGCTGGCAAGCGCCAGCAGCGCAAGAGCCATCGCAAGCTGCAGCAAGCGGCCGAACATCTGGCCAAGAGACACGGCTCGGCGCATGGGGTCGATTGCCATCATTTCCCCTGCGGATTGGTTGGGCAGAGCACCAAACGAAGCGCTGCGCCGCTTCTCAGCCTCTCTGGCGTGTCATCCTTGATGCCAACAGACGGAAAGTAGGGATGATCCTTGGCTGCCAACGCGTTAACACGGGAACGCTCACTCCGTAAAAACGCATTGCAAGCTTCCTTTCTTGCTTCGCCCTCCTCTTCCAGCTTCACCAGAACCGTGGCCAGCTTTACGATTTCTTCGGGGTGATCGACGTTATCCAGTTGTCGAGTCCACTGAGCTGCCCGCTCGACAAGTACAGGCTGGAAACGTGCCGCGCGGGGATCGAGGGAGACGGGAATGGGAGCACGCACGTCGACGCCAGACTCCACCACACGCTCCAGAATCTCCGCGGATTCGATGGTATTGCGTACCACCCGGAACTGCAGCGGCGTGAATGTGAATCCGGCCTCCAACCACGCCGTAACTCCGCTATCCTTCCACCCGCGAAAAACCTGTTCGACAAGGGTTGCCTGGCTATATGTCGAACAACCGTCACCGTAATTGAGCCCGCCCACCCATTCCGTATCGAGCATGAGTGTCTCGGCCCCGCCCAGTACGGCTTTGCGCCACAACGCCAGCCAATCGACTAGCAGGCCGACATCCCCCTCCACATTCCGATCCGCCAATACCACCAATGTGGCGAACATGATCACCTGCTTCTGCCTGATCGAAATGTCCGTTTCAGTGGCCAACTCCGCGAAAAGCAACATGCCAGCGGCGTTCAAAGCCCGTGGCGAACGTGAGTTGCCGTACTCATCGCTCTGTAGGTTGCCCAATTTGCAAACAAGCTCCGCCTCGACGGGAGGTTTGGCCAACGCCTCGCGTAGTGGCTCACGGTCGCCGGCCGCAACGAGCCGAGCAATGGCAGCAGCGCGCTGAGCAATGGCAGCCCTCTCCCGATCGTTTTGTGCCGAGATGGCCTGCTGCTTTGATTGCTCCATTTCATCGATGGCTCCATAGACAAAACCGGAAAGTGGCACTCCCAATAGAAGCCCAGAGAGGCTTGCCCGGACCGTCTTGGTACACGCGCCAATGATCGAAGCGGCGATCACCCCGATAAACAACGCCCCACCAAACAAAATCGGCAGGGCTGCTGCCATGGCGTAGGCTGCGCCTCCGGACGGATTGGCCGTCGCAATCCGCCAGGTCACCACGGGCAGATAGGCAGCCCATGCGAACAAAGCTATTAGCGATGCCTTCTTGCTGGTCGTGGCAGAAGCCGGCTCGATGGGGTGTGGAGAGTCAGTCATCAACAGTCTTTCCTCGTGAAGTCGGCGCGACGGGGCTTTGACGCTGTGCACCGACCCGACCTTTGCAATTCGGCCTTGCGCACTTCAGCCTTGCGCCTCGCGTTGCGTGAGCACTTCGATGGCGTGCCATTGCGCATCAGTCCATTGCTGGCGCAGTAAGGTCAGCGAGACGCCGCCCTGGCGCAACGCCTCCCAGGTCGAGGCCAGTTCCGGCAGGTTCTCGAAGGTCTCGGAGTTCCACCGGGCAATGCGCGTGAACTCGACCTGGTCTGGGAACTGGCTGGCGCCCTTGGTCCGGGCACGTTCCAGGGTGTTGGTGAACCATTCATGAGCGGATACCGCCTGCACGCCCGCGCCGATGAATTCAGGGTCGGCCCGGCACAGTTCGGCGTGCAGCATGTCGGGCAGGCATGCCGACAGGATGCTGTTGTAGGCACTGTTGTCGAGCACGATGCTGTTTGCGGTTGATGGCACTTCCGGGCCGGACCTGGTAGCAACCAGCGGCAGCGGCGCCAGTCGGCCCGCACGGTCCGTTGCGGCCCACGCTGTGACGCAGCGCTTGAGCCGCGCCATTTGCTGCACCGTCAGGTTGGCCAATGCGGGTGCCAGCACGCGGGAGTCACCGATGCGCAGGTACAACTGCAATCCGTCCGTGGTGGTCGCGCCAGCCAGCCACGCGAGGGCGTCGCCGGTCGGTCCTGCCGGCATCGATGTGGCGATGAAGCTGACCGCCGGCACTGTCGTCAATTCGCTCAGGAGCGCGCCTGCATCGTCGCGCTCCAGCAATGACGCCAGCGGCCACAGAAAAAGGCCCAGTTCGTCATAAGCATGGAGATGCGTCGCCTCGAAGGCATGGACAGGATCGCCATAGGCTGCCGAGAGATGCAGGATGCGTTCGGCCCCGGCAAGTGCGCCGTCGACCAGTGCCCAGCACGAGTCGCCGCCCATCGCTTCTTGCCAGCGCACAAGCTGCTGGGCAAACTCGGGCGCGAATGCTTCCTGCAGATAAGTAGAGCTGCTCATCAGCGGGTTCCAAATGCGGCGGCCGCCGCCTGCGCCTTGAGCAGGCATTCCTTGCACACCGGCTCAGGAAAATTGGAGTCCGGCACGGGCAGGCTCTTGGGCCCGACCATGCTGTGGATGCTGGCATGCTCCCGCCAGAGCCCCTGTGTGCCGTGCTCGATGCCGGCGTTGTTCCAGCGGCTGTAGCTGGTGCCGCCGTTGATCTGTACCTCTTCCTTGGCGGTGATGGTGATCTTGTTGGCGGTGTGCGTGATGTCCAGCTTGGCCAGCAAGTGGATGTTCTTCTTCAGTGCCTTGATGTCGACGTCGGCATTGGCGGCCACAAGCTTGATGCCGGCCTTAAAGGCGAACAGGCGAATGGCTTCCTTGGCGCTCGCCAGCAGGCTCTTGCCCGCCGAGATGCTGGTGTGCCCGCCGCTGGTGAGCGCGTTGTGCTCGAGGCTGGCAATGTGTGTCGATTGGGCGGTGGTGGTTTCGATGCCCGCCGGGCTTGCGAGCACCAGGTGCGGCTCGGCCAGTTCGGGGAACCGGCCTTCGGCCTTGCTGCCACCTTGCCCCTTGATCGCATCGGTCTGCGTCTTGATCACCTTTGCGACCTCGTCCTGATCGCCGGCTTCATGGGCCTCGGCCTGCTTCGCCGCTGTGGACAGATCCTCGTGCTGATCGCAGCCCTGCGTCAGGCGCGCCACGGTCTCGCCCATGTCCTTGGCGTGACGGAGGGCATTGCCGCGCGGCTCGGTGCTGATCAGCATGCCCTCGCCGGCGCGCAGCACGCCGTGGCCGTCCGTGCGCAGCTCATAGCCCTCGCCGCGCGGGTCCTTGCGCCCTGCGTTGTCCTCGATGCGCGTGATGTGCCCCAGGCTCAGCTGGCTGTGCTGGTGGTCGCTCTTGAGCTGCACCTGGATCTTCGATTCGGTGTCATCGAGGATCAGGTGATTGCTGCGGCCCGCAGCGCTGTTGCCGCCTTCCTTGGTGAGTTCCCTCGAGCGGAAGCCCGACAACGCACTCTGCCCCGGCAGCGCCCAGGGCGGCAGGTTGCTCTGGTTGTGCACCCGCCCCGTGCACACCGGCAGGTCCGGGTCCCCGCCGATGCAGTCGACGATCACCTCCTGGCCGATGCGCGGCAGCTGCACGCCGCCCAGCTGGTTGCCGGCCCATGGGCTGGCAACGCGCAGCCAGCAGGTGCTGTGCTGGTTCTTCTGGCCGATGCGGTCCCAGGGAAACTGCACCTTGATGCGGCCGAGCTCGTCGGTCCACAGGTTCTGGCCTTCGGGGCCGACCACCAGCGCGGTCTGCGGGCCGTGGGTGAAGGGCTTGGCCTGCGTGAGCGCTGGGCGCAGCGGCTCGGACATCGGATGGGCGGTGAAGTCGACCTCGACCTTCCAGTGCTGCTTGCGGCCGTCGGCCGCCTCCCGGATCTGGCTGTCCTGCGCGACGTCCTCGATCATCAGGCGGGTGTCCAGGATCAGGTACTCGGCGTTGGCCTGCTGGCGCGGATGCTTCTGAAGCCTGAAGGTGCAGCCCGGGACCATGCCGCGCAGGTTGCCGCTGGCCTGGGCGCGGGCGCCATGGGTGCGCAGGGCCTGCATGCGCAAGAGGGCGAGCTGGCGGCCTTCGGCCTGGGGGTCGTTGGCCTGGGCGCTGCCGGCCTTGGGCTGGGCGTAGTGGCTGCCAGCCTGCCCTGCATGCCACTGGTAGACCTCGGCGTCGGCCTGGCCGGTCGGGCGCGGGTCCTTGCGGCCCTGAGTCAGGTCGGCCTTGGGCCGGGTGTAGTCGTAGTCGCGGCTGGCATACTGGCCGCTGGTCAGGTGGTTCGCGGGGACGAAGCTGTGCAGATATTCGGCATCGGTCTTCCAGCCCGGGGCGTGGTATTGGACCTCGCGGTAGGCGGCGCTGTCGTTGTGCTTGTACGCGCCCATGTTGTCGATGAGCACGAGCCGGTGCTTGCCGGGACCGGAGGCCCCTTCGGTCGCGGAATGCTCGAAGAAGTAGCTGATGCCCCATTCCTGGGTGAGGCGGCTGAAGAACGCGAAGTCGCTCTCGTTGAACTGGGTCTGGTAGTCGCGGCTGGGGTAGGTCTCGATGAGGCGCTTGTCGACCGGGAACGCATAGTCGGCCAGCAGTTCGTCCAGGATGTGGATGGCGCTCTTGTTCTGGAAGATCCTGCAGTCGGTGCTCAGGGTGGCCAGGTGCAGCCAGGGGCGCAGGGTGAGCTTGTACTGCACATGGCGGCCCTCCTCGCCCCAGACGCAGGCGCCGGTGACGAGGGCGTTGATGTGGCGCTCGCCGGCGCCCAGGTGGTCGACGGAGGCGCCGACGGCCCCGGGCAGGAACTCGCCCATGCCGTCCAGCTGGATGGTGCAGCTGATCTCGCGGCCGATGAAGCTGTCCAGGTCCCAGTCGGCCGCGCCGCTGGCGCCGAGGTTCAGGTCATCGGGGGTCTTCAGGAAGAGGTCGTACGCGAACAGGCTGTTCAGGCCTTCGCGGCCGGACAGGCGCACCGGTTCGAGCGCCGGGCGGCCCAGGACAACGGGAATTGCGGGGGACTCCACGCGCAGGGTTCGGCTGGTCAGCAGCATGGCTGCTCCTTCAATGAACAATGACGGTTGATCGAACGGGCGCGCGAGCATGCGTGCGCCGCGCGAGTTGCCTGGGAATTCATTTCTCCCTCACTCCCCACAACTCCATGCGCAGTCCGGGGAATTCCCCGGCCACATGCAATGCGAGCCCGCCGTGCTTGACCATGTGCTCCCACAGCGGTCCGCGAGGATCGAGCTGGAAGTACACAAAGCCGGCGTTGAAAGGGATCTGTCGCGGAGGCACAGGCAGGGTCTGCAAAGGGATTCCGGGCAAGTGCGACCGAATGAGTTCGCTTAATCGATCACTCGGTCCCACCTTGCAGCGCGCCGGAAATTGCGTAGCGAGTTGATCGAGTGGCACATGCGCCGCGACCGCAAACACCAGACTTGAGAAGGCCTGAAGTTCCGACGGCTCGGCGCTGGCCACGCGCACGCCATTGGCGCGATTGGCCAACGGAATACTTTGCGCACTGCGCACCAGCACGTCATTGAGCAGCGATTGCACATCGCCAATCAGTTCCTTGAATGACAAGTAAGGGTTGGCGTGTTCGTAGGCAGGATGCGGCCGCGGACGCCGGGTACTGGCCCGCACGAAGGTTGCAAGCTCTCCACTCAAGGTACGCAGCGCTGTGTAGAGTTGCTCGGGCGACGTGTCGCCGACACGCAGCCAATGCTCGAACAAGGGTTCGTAGCGGTTGAGGATTTGCAGCAGCAGAAAGTCGGAAACTTCGGCCGCCTCGCTCGACTTTCCATCGTTGCCGCTCAACCGGGCGGCGAGCGATTCGGCGCGAAGCCGGCACAGGCCGTGCAGGTTGGTAAGCCAGTCTTTCAACAGCGTACTGCCGGCATAACCTGCAACGGGCGGAATGAGCGTGGTGTCCAAGGCTATGCTGCCATCCGAACGCAGTGTGGTCACCCTGGTAAGAGGAAGACCGATCCAAGCGTCGGTCAGTTCGCGCTGCGGCAGAAGGCGCAGGCGCAGGCGAGACAACTGAACCGTCTTCGATCCCTGTCCAATGGAGTTGGCATCGCGCAACTCGGTATCGAACACAGAGAAGCGCGCCAAAGACGCGGTAGCCGCCCCCGGCTCGTCGAAGCTGGTCTCTTCGCCGTTGGGCGTGCGGATCGGCACCGCGAGATGAATGATCTGCTCCAGATGCTCAGGGAGAATCGTGAGCGGCGCCGGTGGCGGCGTTTGTCCGGGCGTGTCGAACGGTGTTCCGTCGGCAAAGATGCCGGCCGCGCTGGCGAGCACGACCTTGCCGAGCGACAGAGATTCGGCATCGATGGCGAAATGGCTGAAGCCCCAGTAGAACGGACTGAGCGCAGCCGCACGTTTGTGCGAGAGATGCTCCAGATACCGCTCCTGCTGCTGAAACAACTGCGGTCGCAGAAACAGGCCTTCGCTCCAGGCGACCTTGTTGTACCAACTCATGTATGAAACCGCCGCTGAATAAGTGGAAAGGAAAGACGCTTGGCAAGCGCGCCAGACCTCGAATGCAGCCGTCTGCGCATCGAGGCCCGGCTTCAATGCCCGGAAGAGGCTCATGAGAGCCTCACAGATCAGGACTCCTTGTTGCCCTTGATGTCGTAGCCCGCGGTGACGGCACCGCCGCTTCCACCCTGTGCGTTCTGCACGGCGTATTCCTGCTTGATCTTAGAGAACGACAGGCGCACGCGTTCCTTGACTCGCAGTTCATCCGAGTTGGAACCGAAGGGCTGGATGCTCGTGATGATGACGTCGGTGAACGTGAACTTGAGGTACTCCAGCGGGTTGCCGCCGGCCTTGCGCACCGTGAGCTTGGCTTCCTGCACGTGCTTTCCGGTAAGGCAATACTTCATCAAGTTGGGGCTGGCGCGATCGACGAAATGTTCGAACTCCAGATCCTCCACAGTCGCCTTGCCGGCGCCGCCGCCAGAGCCCGCGTGCATGGTCGACTCTTGCAGCGCGCGCCAATTGAAGGCCAGCACCTCGATCTCGTTCTTGTGCGCCGAGTCGAGCGACTCGCCTTCGATTCCGTTGATCTTGAGAAAGATATCCTGAGACATATAAAAACTCCCTTGCGTTGAAAAAACCTGTCGGCCAAGTTGACGTTGGGACGCCGTTGCATCCAAAAACGCTGTGCCGAGCGGCGTCTGAGTGCCACTTCGGCCAAACCTGCATTGGGCGACCTCGTATCAGGCGGCTTCCTTCAGCGATGGCAGCTTGGCCACCAACCGCAATGAAACCGTGAGGCCTTCGAGTTGGAAGTGCGGACGAAGGAAGAACTTCGCGCTATAGAAGCCGGGATTGCCTTCGATGTCTTCGACCACCACTTCCGCGGCGGCCAGCGGACGACGTGCCTTGGTATCCTGCGACGAGTTGGTGGGGTCGGCATCGACGTAATGCATGATCCATTCGTTGAGCCAACGCTGCATGTCGTCGCGCTCCTTGAACGTGCCGATCTTGTCGCGCACGATGCACTTGAGGTAGTGCGCAAAACGGGTGCTAGCGAAGAGATACGGCAGCCGCGCCGACAAGTTGGCGTTGGCTGTCGCGTCGAGGTCCATGTACTCCTGCGGCTTTTGCATCGACTGCGCGCCAATGAAGGCGGCGTGGTCGGTGTTCTTTCGATGCACCAGCGGAATCAAGCCCGCCTTGGCGAGTTCGGCTTCACGGCGATCCGAGATTGCGATCTCGGTCGGGCACTTCATGTCGAAGCCGCCGTCATCGGTGGGGAAGGTATGGCAAGGCAGGTTCTCCACCGTGCCGCCCGACTCCACGCCACGGATCATCGTGCACCAGCCGTAGAGCTTGAAGCTGCGGTTGATGTTGACGGCCATTGCGTAGGCCGCGTTGTTCCATACGTAGTTCTTGTGATCGGCGCCGTCGGTTTCTTCTTCGAAATCGAACTCGTCGACAGGGTTGGTCTTCACGCCATAGGGCAGGCGCGCGAGGAAGCGCGGCATGGCAAGGCCCACGTAACGCGAGTCTTCGGTGTCACGCAGCGAATTCCAGGGGGCGTGCTCGAGGTTCGATGTGATCTTTGCAAGGTCGCGTGGATTGGCCAGTTCCTGCCACGACTCCATGCCCAGCAGCGACGGGGCCGAACCGGCGATGAAAGGAGCGTGCGAGGCTGCCGAGATCTTGGCGATCGCGCCCAGCAATTCGACGTCGGCGGGCGTGTGATCGAAGTAGTAGTCGGCGACGAGGCAACCGTAGGGTTCTCCGCCCAGCTGGCCGTACTCTTCTTCGTAGATGCGCTTGAACACCGGGCTCTGGTCCCAGGCGATGCCTTTGTGGCGGCGCATCGTGCGGCGCAACTCGTCCTTGGATACGTCCATGAAGCGGATCTTGAGCTTCTCGTCGGTCTCCGTGTTGGACACCAGGTGATGCATGCCGCGCCAGGCAGATTCGAGCTTCTGGAACTCTTCCTTGTGCAGCACGAGGTTGATCTGCTCCGAGAGCTTGCGATCAATCTCGGCAATGATGGCTTCGATGCTGCTGTAGGCATCGTCTGTCATGGTGGAGGCGTTGACCAGTGCCTGCTCGGCCAGCGTGCGAACGGCGGCTTCCACAGCACCGCGGGCTTCTTCAGTCTTGGGCTTGAACTCCTTGTCGAGCAACAAGGAAAAGTCCGAAGCGTCCGCAATTTGCGTCGAAACGGATGCGGCCTGTTTGGTGTTTGATCTCATGAGTATTCCTTCCCTTTGATTTGAGGAGCAATCGACCCTGAGGTCATGCCGCAGCTGCTTCTGAGCCATCCTTGTCCGCGACAGACTCCGGCTTCGGCGCCGCGGCCAGCGACTTCATCAGCGCAGGGTCCTGCATGAGCTTGTTGATGAGGCTTTCGGCGCCGGCCTTTCCGTCCATATAGGTTTGAAGGTTGGACAGTTGCGTGCGCGCCTCCAGCAGGCGCTGCAGCGGCTCGACCTTGCGAGCCACGGCGGCCGGCGAGAAGTCGTCGATGCTTTCGAACGTGATGTCGACCATCAGCTGGCCCTCACCTGAAAGCGTGTTCGGCACGGCGAAAGCCACGCGCGGCTGGATCGCCTTCATGCGCTCGTCGAAGTTGTCGATATCGAGGTCGAGAAACTTGCGTTCGCTGACCGAGGGCAAGGACTGAACCGGCTTTCCCGACAGGTCCGCCAGCACGCCCATCACGAAGGGAAGCTCTATCTTTTTCTCCGAGCCGTAGATCTCCACGTCGTACTCGATCTGCACGCGGGGTGCCCGGTTGCGGGCGATGAATTTTTGGCTGCTGTTGTTGATCATGGAAGTCCCAACTGGATGGCAAGAAAGTGGATGACGAGAACCGAAAGTAAAAAATGCCGCTTCAATCCAGCGGCGGCGACGGACAGCACTCGCGCCCGTGCGGAGAACGGCGGTAGCGCCGGTCAGCCGGCAGATCACAGGAGGTCATGCGTATTCGATCTGACAGGCGATGGCATCTCCTCCCTCGGAAGCCTGGAGCGAGCCGTGCTCGGATGCGGTATCCCCTGCATCCGCATTGATCCGGACGATCTGGCGCTTGCCTTGCAGGGCTTCCAGCCAGTGGCGCGCAAGCACAGGGAGCAATCGCTGCTCGATGAACCCGATCAGGCGGCGGGCACCGGTTTCGTGGGTGCCGCATTGGGCGATGATGTGCGCCGCCAAAGCGGGTGTGCAGGTCAATGCGATGCCGTGCTGCTCTCTCATGCGCGCCACCACACGCCCCAGATGAAGGGCAACGATCTGCGCGAGCGCGGCCTCTTCCAAGGGCAGGTACGGAACGACCGAGAGCCGGCCAATGAAAGCCGCGGGGAACACTTTGCGCAACAATGGCTGCAACGCCTCGCGCAAGCCCGCGGTATCGGGAATCAAGGCCGGATCCTCGCAAAGGTTCGCAATCAACTCCGAGCCCGTGTTGCTGGTCAGGAGAATCGTGCTATTGCGAAAATCGATGCGGCGTCCTTCACCGTCTTCCATCCAGCCTTTGTCGAAGACTTGGTAGAAGATTTCATGCACATCGGGATGCGCCTTCTCGACCTCATCGAGCAGGATCACGCTATAGGGCTTGCGGCGCACGGCCTCGGTTAGCACGCCGCCCTCTCCGTAACCGACATACCCGGGCGGGGATCCCTTGAGCGTGGATACGGTGTGCGCCTCCTGAAACTCGCTCATGTTGATGGTGATCAGGTTCTGCTCGCCGCCATACATCGCTTCGGCCAAGGCGAGTGCGGTCTCCGTCTTGCCGACCCCTGAGGGCCCAACCAACAGAAAAACCCCAACCGGCTTGCCGGGATCGGTGAGACGCGCACGTGCCGTCTGCACGCGCTCGGCAATGGCTGCCAACGCAGTTCCCTGCCCGATCACACGGCGGTCGAGCGTGGCGTGAAGCTCGAAAACCGCCGCGACCTCGTCCCTGACCATGCGTCCTACCGGCACGCCGGTCCAGTCCGCGATGATGGAAGCGACGACCGCCTCGTCCACCTGCGGAAAGATCAATGGATGATCCTGCTGGCGCTCGATCAGCGCCGCTTCAAGCGCCGCCAGTTCAGCCGAGGGAGCAGGGCTGGGGTTGCGTTCTTGATTTTTGATCGCACCGTCGTTTTCGAGCACCCGCTGCACCAGTATTTGCTGGACCAGCGAGAGCTCGTCCTGCCATCGGGCCTCCTGGATTTCGAGATCGGCGCGCGTCTGGTCCATTCGCGCTGCGGCAGCGGCAACACGCTCCGAACGCTCCGAGGCCCCATGGGCGACCACGCCCTCCTGCGCCAGAAGTTCCAGCTCGGTCAGCAGGCCCGCCAAGCGCTGGCGTAGGTTTTCAACGGCAAGGGGCGGCGTATGCAATGACATCGCCACGCGGGCGCATGCGGTGTCCAACAGGCTGATGGCCTTGTCAGGAAGTTGGCGGCTGGGAATGTACCGGTGCGACAGAACGACGGCTGCCCGCACTGCTTCGTCCAGCACCGCAACCCCGTGATGCCGCATGAAGGTCGGCACCAACCCCCGCACCATTTCCACCGCCGAAGCTTCTTCCGGCTCCATGACCTGCAGCACTTGAAAACGCCGCGTGAGTGCCGGATCCTTTTCGATGTGGCGCTTGTATTCTGTCCAGGTGGTGGCGCCCACAGTACGCAGCGTGCCGCGCGCCAATGCAGGCTTGAGCAGATTGGCGGCATCGCCGGTGCCGGCCTGTCCGCCTGCCCCGACCAGCGCGTGGACCTCGTCCACGAAGAGGATGATCGGCTCGGGCGATTGCTCCGCCTCGGTCAGCAAACTTTTGAGCCGCGCTTCGAATTCGCCGCGCATGCTCGCCCCCGCCAACAGGGCCCCTACGTCCAGGCTCAAAAGTCGAACTTTGCGCAGCGCCGGGGGCACCTCGCTGGCCGCAATGGCCAGCGCAAGGCCCTCCACCACCGCCGTCTTGCCCACGCCAGCTTCACCGGTGAGCAGTGGATTGTTCTGACGGCGCCGCAGCAAGATGTCGACCATCGTGCGAATCTCGTACGCGCGACCAATCACCGGGTCAATCTTTCCCGAACGGGCACGTTCGGTCAGATCGACGCAGTACTTGGTGAGCGCTGACCCCTCTTGCGACGCGTCCGAGACTGCACCGCTCGCCTCGCCCGGCACGGCGGCACCCAAGCCCGCCCCCTCATAAGGCCCCTCGCGTTCTTCAGGCGATCCTGCAATGACGGCGGCCAGTGCATCCGACGCCTGATCGGCGGGGATTTTTCGGAACTGCGGCGATATGCCGATCAAGACCGCGCGCAGCTCAGGCGTTTGCGCCAAAGCTGTCAGCAACCACGCACCGCGAATGTGGTTGTCGCCAAACTCCAGGCTGGAGAGAATCCATGCCCGCTCGACTGCTGACGCGATGTGATGCGAGAAATCACTCAACGAAGTGGCGCCTGCAGGCAGTGCCGACAGCGCCAGGGCCAGATCCCGTTCCATGGCCTGCGCTTCGATTTGGTAGTAGCGGCAGATCCGGTGGAAATCGCTGTCGCTAAGCTGCCAAAGCTGATGAATCCAGTGCGTGAGCTCGACGTATGGATTACCGCGCAGCTTTGCGAATGCAGTTGCCGACTCGGCGGCGCGAAAAAGTGTGGGGTTGAGCTTGCCGAACAAGACTCTTCGAGCGATGGCCACCTCACCCAACCAGATCGCACATTTGTGACGGGTTGTGGCGCCCCCAACTACCTCCCGGAACGCGTGGCTCACACGGTGACATCGCACCTGTTGTCATGGAAAGTCTGCCGCAAGCCATTAGAGAACTCCCTGTCCGCCATTTAGTTGCTCGGCATTCTGCTTCACCGTCAATAACAAAAGCGACGGCCCGCATCCCAATTTTCAATATTTGATTTTAAATCGTGACTTCTCTCCGTGAGTCGCTCGCCCAAGAAATCCAAAGTATTACTTTGATCTAACAATGGCTGACAATCCTCAAAATAATTCTAATTTACGTTGGCTAATTGAATTGATCTTTGTCAAATATCAAGACACATTCGCACCCGAAAACACTTCAGCTTAGTGTCGTGTTTTTTCAGTCAGACAACCTGAAAGTTGGTGTTGTAATTGAATCTTCGAGCAGCACCAAACATCAGGGAATCCATGCCGAACACCCATGCAAGTGAGTCGAACTTTTGCCACGAGCCAACCAGCCGACGAGAAGCCCCTTTCAACTCGGCGGCCGCAAGCTCACGAGCAAAAAAACGTGTCGCCTCGTTCAATCGGGATGCAAGCAAAACAGTTCTCGCCCTCTTGTCGCCATTGGTCTTGGCAGCTTGTGGCAGCTTGTCAGCAGGCAACTCCCCCCCACAGAAGGAGCAAGCACGCCTGGAGATCTCAATCGAGGCCAATCGCGACTTGAATCTGGATCTGAAAGGTCGGGGCGCCCCCATGCTGCTTCGGGTCTACGAACTGAAATCCGACGTCGCTTTTCAGGATGCCGATTTCTTCGCTCTTCAGAATTCAGACAAAGCGGCTCTCGGTGCTGACTTGCTTGCAGTCGACCAATTCGTGATCCGCCCAGGAGAAAAACGCGAGATCCGGCGAAAGTCGAATCCTGAAACCACTGCCATCGGTTTTTTCGCGGGCTATCGAGATCTACCGAACGCAGTGTGGCGGGTCATTCATAAGCTGCCCGCTGCGCCCGAATCGAGCTGGTATCGGGTGGTGATTCCGGCTAACAAGGCGAAGCTCAAAGTCGGCCTTCAATCCAACGCCATCTTGTTGACTGATGAAGAGGCGGGGCAAAGGCCCGTTCAATACGCGAATGAGTCGGCAAAGGGGTTGGACCAAAACCCTTCAGACGGCAAGAAGCATCCGCTCCGCGGGTCACTCAATCCGGAGAGCAGCGGCACACAATTGCCGAGCAAACCTGCATTGGGAGACCTTGGAAAAGGCTCGATTAGAGGAATTGAAAACCCCCCAATGCCGCCGTGACCTCGCATGAACCGTTCTGGGTCCGCTTGTCCTCAAGCGCGCAACGGAGCGGCACCGCGCAGCATGGCCGCACGCATATCCTGCGGAATCTCGACGGCGCGATGGCTCTCCAGCGAAGTGGTCACGAGCACCTGCTTCACCTGCATGCGCAGTTCGCCGCTGGCCGCATCGAAGCAGCGCAGCGCGAGCGTCATGGAGCGCGAGCCCAGCCGCTCCACGGCCAGGCCGAGCACGACGCGGTCGCCCATGCGGCTCACGGCGCGAAAGTCGGCCTCGAGCCGCACCGTCGGCAAGCCGATGCGCCGCTCGCTGATGAACGCGTGGTAGTCGATGCCCAGCCCTTCGCTCACCCAGTCTTCCACCAGGCCGTTGAGCATGACGAAGTACTGCGGATAGAAGACGATGCCGGCGGGGTCGCAATCGGAAAAGCGGATCATCCGCGGGCGCTGGAACTCGGCGCCCGAGGCTTGTTGCGGCTGCGCTGCCGGACCCGTCATGTTCAGCCCTCCTCGCCCGAAGGCTCGCCGCGCATCACGTGCACGCGCAGCTGGCCGAGCTGCGTGTGCATCTGCTTGACGATCTTCATGTCCAGGCCCGAGAACATCTCGAGGATCCATTGCTCATGTTCCTTGGCCATGGTCTCGAAGCTTGCGCGGCCCTTGGGCGTGAGGCTCACGATCCACGAGCGCCGGTCGTCGGGGCTGTGTGCGCGCGCCACCAGGCCGTCGCGCTCAAGCTCGTCCGTCAAGCCGGTGACGTTGCCGCCGGTCACCATCAGGTAGCGCGACAGCACGCGCATCTTGAGGCCTTCTTCATAGCGGTAGAGCTGGGCCATGTAGTCGAAGCGCGCGAGCGAGATGCCGAAGCGCTCGCGCAGCCGGCGCCGGATCTCGGCTTCGATCTGCGTGGTGCTGGCAAGCATGCGCAGCCAGAGGCGGAGCATGGCGTGGTCTTCGCGGCCGGCGCGGGCCTCGTGGCCGAGTTCTTCGGCGTCGCTGAGCGCGGCGTGCGAGGCGTCGTTGCGCATCACATCACCTCCCCGCCCGACACCGAGACGGATTGCCCGGTCACCGACGCCGCACCATCGCCGCAGAGCCAGCGCACCGCATCGGCCACCTCGGCCGGCTGCACGATGCGGCGCTGCGGATTGACGCTGGAGAACTCGGCCAGCGCATCAGCCTCGCTGCGCCCCGTCTTGCCCACCACATTGGCCACGCTCGCGCGCAGGATGTCGGTGTCGGTATAGCCGGGGCACACCGCGTTCACCGTGATGCCCTTGCGCGCCACTTCGAGCGCGAGCGAGCGCGTGAGCCCGATGACGCCTTGCTTGGCCGCCGAATAGGCCGCCACATAGGCATAGCCTTTCTGGCCCGCGGTGCTGGCGATGTTGACGATGCGGCCCCAGCCGCCTTCGAGCATGTCCGGCAGCGCCGCCTGCGCGCACAGAAAGCTGCCGGTCAGGTTCACCGACAGCATGCGCTGCCAGAGCTCGACCGAGGTCTTGAGAAACGGCGCGCTCTCGGCCGCGCCGGCGTTGTTGACGAGGATGGCGACCGGTCCGCGCTCGGCGCGGGCCGCCGCAAAGGCGGACTGCACCGCCTGCGCGTCGGCCACGTCGGCAGCGGCAACACCGTGGCCCTGGCCCGCGAGCGTGCCGGCCACGCGCCGGAGCGCATCGGCGTCGCGCCCCAGCAAGGTCAGCGTGGCGCCCTCCGCGGCCAGGGTGCGGGCAATCTCGGCGCCGATGCCGCGCGCGGCACCGGTGACGAGGGCATGGCGGCCGGTCAGTGAATTTGCGTACATACCTGAAATGTTTAGTTCTGAACGATTTTAGCGATTGTGACCTATCGCCTCGTCGACCGGCGAACGCGCTGCAAGCGTGCGGACGAACTCATGCCTTGGCCGGCGAACGAGCGGCGGGCCCGCGGTCCCAGGTCTGCGTGCCGACCCCGCGCTCGCGCAGCTTGAACTTCTGGACCTTGCCGTTCTCGGTGCGCGGCAGGTCTTGCAGCACGTCGATGTATCGCGGCACGGCAAAGTAAGGCAGCCGGCCTTCGCAGAATCGAACCAGCTCGGCGGGGTCGATGCGCTCGCCATCGCGCGGCACCAGCGCGGCCATCACCTCGTCTTCGGCCAGCTCGGATTGCACCGGGTACACCGCGCACGACGCGACGCCGGGGTGGCTCAGCAGTACCTGCTCGACTTCGAAAGAGGAGATGTTTTCGCCGCGCCGGCGGATCGCATCCTTGATGCGGTCGACAAAGCGAAAGGCGCCGTCGGCGTCGCGCACCACGCGATCGCCGGTGTGGAACCAGAGGTTGCGCCAGGCCTCGACCGTCTTGTCGGGCATGTTGAAGTAACCGCTCGCAAAGGCATGAGGCTCGTCGGCGCGCAGCAGCAGCTCGCCGGCCTCTCCGGCGGGCAGCGCCACGTCGCTGTCGTCGGCCACGCGCGCCTGGAATCCGGGCCGAAGCCATCCCATGACGCCGCCACGCGGCGAATGGGGCGCGGTGGCAATCGCAAAGTTGGTTTCGGTGGAGCCGTAGCCTTCGAGCAGGCGGACGCCGGTGCGTTCGAAGAACGCCCTGCCCGCAGCCTCCGGCACGCCAGGGCCGAGCCCGGTGCGCACGCGGTGATTGCGCTCCGCCTCGCCCGCGGGCTGCGCAAGCAGGATCGGCACCATGGCGCCCAGCAGATAGACCACGGTGGCGCCGTTCGCATGCATCGAAGGCCAGAAGCCCGAAGCCGAGAAACGCGTTTCGAAGACCACCTCGGCACCCATGAGCGAGGCCTGCGCAAAGGTGTTGAGCGCGTTGATGTGGAACAGCGGCAAGGTGGTGCACAGCACGTCGTCCGCGCCCACGCCCAGCACCTCCGCGCTGTTCACGCCCCACCAGAAATACTGCGCATGCGGGCAGATCACGCCCTTGGCCGGGCCGGTGGTCCCGGAGGTGTACAGGATCGCGAGCGGGTCGCCGGGCTGAACCCGAGCGGACGCAATGGCTGCTCCGCCCGGTGGATAGGCGCGCATGCGCACACCGGCTGGCGGCTGCCATGCGGCAGGCTCATCGCCGATGACCCAGATCTCTTCGAGCTTCGTCTGCGCGAGCTCCGTCGTCTGCAGGCGGCCCAGAAAGCCCGCTTCGATCACCAGTAGCCTGGCCTCGCTGTGCGCGAGGAAGTAGCCGATCTGGGGCCCCATGGACGCGGTGTTGACCGGCACCGTGGCAGCGCCAAGCCAACCCGCACCCAAAAAGGTTTCGAGAAACTCGATGCGATTGCCGCACATCACGGCGATGCGGTCGCCGCGCCGCACGCCGGCCTGGGCCAGCGCGCCGGCGCGCACGCCCGCGGCTTCAGCCGCATCGGCATGCGACCAGCGCCGGCCCGCAACGCGCAGCAGCGGGCGCGAGCCGAACAGCGCCGCCTGCCGCCGCAGCATGTCGGGCAAGGTGCGCTCGGCGGCCGCAACGGTGCGCGGGCTACTCGTCATCGTGCGTGCCCCCGCCGAGGTAGGTGGCCTGCACACGCGGATCGTTCGCGAGTTCGCCCGAAGCGCCCGAGAGCGCGATCTCGCCGGTTTCGAGCACGTAGCCGTGGTCCGACGTTTCGAGCGCGGCGCGTGCGTTCTGCTCCACCAGCAGGATCGACACACCATCGTCGCGCAGCTTGCGCACGATCGAAAGAATGTCGCGCACGATGAGCGGCGCCAGGCCGAGGCTCGGCTCGTCGAGCATCAAGAGGCGCGGCGCGGACATGAGCGCGCGGCCCACCGCAAGCATCTGCCGCTCGCCGCCCGAGAGCGTGTCGGCACGCTGCGAGCGGCGCTCGGCGAGGCGCGGAAAGCGGTCGTACACCGATTGCAGCTGCCGCTTCATCGCATCGCTGCGCAGCCGCTTGGCATAGGCACCGAGCTGCAGGTTGTCGAGCACCGTGAGCTCGCCGAACAGCTCGCGCTTCTCGGGCACGAGGCACAGGCCGCGCTCCACGCGCGCCTCGACGTCGAGCCCTTGAAGGTCCTCGCCCTCGAAGCGGAGCTGGCCTTTGCAAGGCAGGAGGCCCATGGCCGCCGCGAGCAGCGTCGTCTTGCCCGCGCCGTTGGGCCCGATCACCGAGATGATCTGGCCCGGCTGCAGTTCGAGCGACACGCCGCGCACGGCCTCGACCTGCCCATAGGACACATGCAGGTCGCCGATCTCCAGCATCGCGGTCATTTCGTCACCCCCAGGCTTGTCACTTCGTGTACTTCGCGCACCCCCTGAAGGGGGCCCGCGCCTTCGGGCGGCCGTGCGGCGCTCATACAACGCTCCCCAGGTAGGCCGCCTGCACGCGCTCGTCGGCACGCACCGCTGCGGGCGCGCCCTCCACGAGCTTGGAGCCGAAGTTCATCACCACCAGCCGGTCCACCAGTTTCATCACGAAGTCCATGTCATGTTCGACGATGAGGATGGTCACGCCCTCCTCGCGCAGCTTGCGCAGCAGGTCGCCGAGCGCCATCTTTTCCTTGCGGCGCAGGCCCGCCGCGGGTTCGTCGAGCACCAGCAGCACCGGGTCGGCGGCCAGCGCGCGCGCAATCTCGAGAATGCGCTGCGTCCCCAGCGGCAGGCTGCCCGCGAGTTCGTGCGCGCGGTCGCCCAGGCCGATGCGGTCCAGCTGCCGCTGCGCCTCCTGCAGGATCTGCCTTTCTTCCGTGCGGTCGAGCCGCAGGCCCGCCTTGAGGATGCCCGAGCGCGTGCGCGAGTGCGCACCCAGCGCCACGTTGTCCAGCAGGCTCATGTGCGGGCGCAGCTTCACGTGCTGGAAAGTGCGCGCCAGCCCGAGCCGCGCGACCTGCCGCTGCGGCATGCCGGCGATGTCGTGCGCCAGGAATCGCACCTGCCCCGAGGTCATCGGCAGCGTGCAGGTCAGCAGGTTGAACATGGTCGACTTGCCCGCGCCGTTGGGCCCGATCAGCCCGACGATCTCGCCCGCGTTGACCTCGAAGCTCACGTCGTTGACCGCCACCAGGCCGCCGAAGCGCTTGACCGCACCCTTCACCGACAGCACCTGCGTGCCGCGCTCCGGCAGCTGGCGATGCGGCAGCGGATCGACCGCAGGCGGCTGGTAGCGCGATGCGCCCGGCACGCCGGCACGGCGGCGCGTCCAACGGCGCAGCAGGCCCATGAGCCCGCCGCGCGCAAAGTGCAGCAGGAGGATGAAGAGCGCCGCAAAAGCCACGGCCTCCAGCTGCCCCGCGCGCTGCGTGAGCATCGGCAGCACGTCTTGCAGTCCGTTCTTCAGCACCAGAACCAGCGCCGCACCCACCAGCGCGCCCGCCAGCTGCCCCAGCCCGCCGGCCACCGCCATCAGCAGGTACTCGATGCTCGCGCGCACATCGAACGGCGAGGGGCTCACGAACCGGTTCATGTGCGCATAGAGCCAGCCCGCGAGCCCCGCGAAGAGCGCGGCCGTGACGAACAGCGTGAGCCGCACGCGGTAAGCGTCGGCACCGACGCTGGCCAGCAGCGTGGCACCGCCGCGCAGCCCGCGGATTGCCCGGCCCGGCCGCGATTGCAGCAGGTTGTGGCTGAACAGGCAGGCCAGCCCGACCACCGCCCAGATCAGGTAGTACATCGAACGCGGATCGGCCAGCGACCAACCCGCGATGCGCAGCGCCGGAATGTTCGACAGGCCCGTGTGCCGCCCGAGCGCGTCGACGTTGCCGAACAGCATGGCGATCGACAGCCCCCACGCGATGGTGCTGAGCGGCAGGAAGTGCCCGCCCAGCCGCAGCGTGAGCATGCCGATGGCCAGTGCCGACAGGCCCGTGAGCAGCAGCGCGAACAGCAGCCCGATCCATGGCGACATGCCCTGCGTGGTGGTGAGCCATGCCGTGGCGTAGGCCGCAATGCCCACGAACGCGGCCTGGCCGAACGAGGTGGCGCCGCCCACGCCGGTGAGCAGCACCAGCCCGAGCGCCACCAGCGCGCCGATGCCGATGTCGTTGAGCAGCGAGACCGTGAAGCTGCCCGCCACGGCCGGCACCAGCGCCAGCACGGCGACCACGGCGGCAATCCAGGCCATGCGCTTGCGATCGATGTTGTTGTTGTCGTTCATTGGTCCACCTCGTCTTCTTCCTCTTCGGCGTGGGCCGCAAGAAAGGAGCGCAGCATGAGCACGGGGATCAGCAGGCTGAATACGATCACGTCCTTCAGCGCGCCGCTCCAGAACGAGGCGAAGCTCTCGACCACGCCGACCGCCAGCGCGCCCAACGCCGTCATCGGGTAGCTCACGAGCCCGCCGATGATGGCGGCCACGAAGGCCTTCAGTCCGATGATGAAGCCCGAGTCGTAGTACATGGTCGTCACCGGCGCGATCAGCACGCCGATCAGTCCGGCCAGCAGCGAGGCACAGCCATACGCCAGCAGTGCCGTGCGCACCGGCCGGATGCCGACCAGCCGCGCACCGATGCGGTTCACCGCCGTGGCGCGCAGCGCCTTGCCCGCCACCGTGCGCTCGAACACCAGGAAGAAGAGCCCGCTCAGCACGATGGCCGCCCCCACCATCAGCACCACCTGGCCGCTGACCGTGAAGCCGTCGCCCAGCGTGAACACGGCGCTCGTGAGCGGCGTGGTGCGCGAGCCCTCGGGCCCGAAGAACAGCAGGCCGAGGCCCGACAGGAGAAAGTGCAGTGCGAGGGACACGATCAGCAGCACCAGCACCGAGGCATCGGCGATCGGCTGGAACACCACCCGCGCGAGCAGCGGCGCAATGGGCACCACCAGCAGCACGGCCACCGCAATGTGCACCGCCACCGGCACACCCGGCCGCGCCGCAAGCCACGCAAGCAGGCACGGAATCGCGGGCAGCACGCCCCACATGAGCACCGCCTTGGGAATGCGGGAGGCTTCACCGCGCCGCAGCAGGCTGCCGACCTCCGTGGCCAACGCCAGTGCGGCGAGCACCGCCACCATGCCGATGGTCGCGGGCACGCGGCCGGTTTCGAAGGCCGCCAGCGACAGGGCCGCGAAGGCCGCGATGTCGCCGAACGGGACGAACACCACCCGGGTGACGGAAAAGATCAACACCAGCCCGAGGCCGGCCAGCAGATAGACGGCACCGTTGGCAAGGCCATCGGTGACGAGAATCAGCGCCACGTCCCATGTCATAGAAAAGCCTCTGGCGGAGTCGTTGTCGTCGGCATGAAGCGGTTCAAGGTGCGAGCTTCCATTGGCCGTTGTCGAGCTTGACGATCACGCGGGCCCGTTCGTCCACGCCATAGAGGCTGCCGGGCTTGAAGCTGTAGACGCCGTGCGTGCCCACCACCTCCTTGGTGCTGAAGATGGCGTCGCGCAATGCCACGCGGAATTCCGCCGTACCCGGCTCGGCCTTCTTCATCGCGCGCGACGCGGCATCGGCAAACACCAGCCAGCCATCGAAGGAGTAGGCCGAGAAGGCATCGCTGGTCGGCGCGTTGTTGACCTTCTGGAACACCGCGCGGAAGTCGGTCGCGATCTTCTTGGTCGGGTAGTTGTCCGGCAGCTGCTCGGCGACGATCACCGGCCCCGTGGGCATCAGCGCGTTCTGTCCCGAAGCGCTCACCACGCGCACGAAGTCGGGGTTGATCAGCCCGTGCTGGCCATACACCCCACCCTTGTAGCCGCGCTCCTGCAGCGCGAGAAACGGCAATGCGCCCGGGGTGCCGGCGCCGCCGGTCATCACCGCGTCGGGCCGCAGGGCCACGATCTTCAGCACCTGCCCGGTCACCGAGGCATCGGCCCGCGCATAGCGCTCGTTGCTCACCACCTTGATGCCGGCCTCGGGCGCGGCCTTCATGAGCGCGTTGTAGACCAGGTCGCCCCAGGCATCGGTGAAGCCGATGTAGCCGACGGTCTTCACGTTGTTGCGCTTCATGCGCTCGACGACCGCATCGATCATGAGCTGCGTGGGCTGCGCCACCGTCATGACCCATGGGTTCTCGGCCGGATCGAGCAGGATGGGCGTGAGCCCGATCATCGGCACCTTGGCCTCCTTGCCCACCTGCGCCATGGCAATGGCGGCGGGCACGCCCGAGGTGCCCATGAGCACGTCGACCTTGTCTTCCTCGATGAGCTTGCGCGCATTGCGCCCGGCGGTGGTCGGGTCGGAGCCGTCGTCCAGCACGATGAGCTGCACCTTGCGGCCGTCGATCTCGGGCTTGTAGGCGAGCGCGGCCTGCATGCCCTTGGCATAGGGCACGCCCAGCGAGGAGTTGGGCCCCGAGAGCGACACGCTCAGGCCGACCTTCAGGTCGGCCGCGAACGCGCTCGCAACACCACAGGCGGTCAGCGCCGCGGCAAGGGCACCGCGCGTCAAGGTCTGCATCAGGCTCTTCATGTCGTAGCTCCAGTGAGGAAGGATGAAAGGAACGGGAAACTCAGATGAACAACTGGATCGCCGGCAACGCGCGGGGAGCCTCGAGCAGGTCGATGCGCTTCTCGCGAATGGCCCAGCCCGCGGGCGTGCGCACCAGGTGGTGGCGCGCGGTGCCGGTCAGCAAGACCTGGCTTCCGCCGCGCGACTCGATGTAGATGAAGGGGGTGCGCAAGCGCGCTTCGCCATCGGACTGGTGCTCGATGCGCGAAGGCTGCAGCACATGCTGGCTGTGGCTGGCCGGGTGCTGCGAATGCGCGCGCGGATTCTTCAGCCGATCGACCCGCAGCTGGAGCAGCAAGCGGTCTTCGTAGGCCAGCGAGTTGTGCGAAAAGGGATCGGCCTGCGCCGCGCCGAGCAGCGGCACCCAGTAGTGGCCGTCTTCGGCGAACAGCGCCAGCCAGTCGTCGTAACGCCGCTCGTCGAGCAGCGCCGCCTCGTGTGCTGCAAAATCGCGCGGGTCGGCGTTCATGGCGCGGCCTCCACGCCCACCGCCATCGCCTTGGCCCAGGCGCGGAACTGGTTGCGCATGAGCAGTTCGTTGGTGCCGTTGGTGGTCACGGTCTCCTGCGCGCATTCGGCCGGGTCGTAGTTGCGGTGCAGGCTGACCCATTGGTTGCCGCCGGCCCGCAGGCCCTGCTGGATGCTCTCGAACAGGTGGACGTCGTCGTGCGCGACCACCGACATCGGCGAGAACACCAGCCGGTTGTAGCTCATCGCGCGCTCGAACAGCAGTTCGGGCGCGCCCGCCGCGCGAAAGCTCCAGGCCTCGATGAGCGTGCGGTTCGCGGCCAGCGGCCGGATCACGCGGATGGCCTGCGGAGAGCCCTTCACCGACAGGCTCGGATACAGCACCGAGTTCTGCGGCGAGCGCTGCAGGATCTCGGCCGCGCGCTCTTCGCCGTGCGCGGCGCGCATCGCGGCCTCGTAGTCGGGCAGCTGCGCATAGTTGGAGTGGATGCTGAAGTTGACGCCCAGCACGCTGTGGCCGTTGGCGAACACCCGCCCGCCCATCTTGTCGAAGAATTCATAGCTCGAGCCGAAGGGCAGGATCTGCTCCATCGCCATCGGCTTGGGATCGGTCGGCGCATGGCCGTCCCACAGCGCCTCGGCCGCCTTGGTGGCGGACTCGTGCGTCGACATCGGATGCACCGTGTCGTTGATGTTCTCGAGGTACATCTTCCAGTTGCAGTGGACGATGTTGCGCAACACGCCGCCGCCCACGGCCAGCTTGCCCTCGGGCGAACGGTCGACCATGTTGTCGATGGCCCCGAGCACCTCGCCGAAGTAGTCCTCGAACGAAGGGCCGGTGTCGGAGAGCCGCACGAACACGAAGTCGCGGTACACCTTCACATGCTTCACCACCGACAGCCCCTGCCCCGACTCGCAGGCCTTGAGCCGCGTGCCCTCGTAGCCGTTCTTCAGCGGCAGCCCGAGCGGCGCGCCGTCGAGCTTGTAGGTCCAGGCGTGGTACGGGCAGCGGAAGAAGCGGCCGGTGTTGCCGCACTCGTCGGTCACCAGTTGCGTGCCCTTGTGGGCACAGCGGTTGTAGAGCACATGCACCGCGCCATCGGGCTGCCGCACCATGAGCAAAGGCCGGCCCGCGATGTCCTGCGCCACGAAGTCGCCCGCCTCCGGCACTTGGCTCGCATGGCCGAGAAACACCCAGGTGTTCGCGAACAGGCGCTCCTGTTCGAGCGCGAAGATCTCGTCCGAGAGGTACAGGTCGCGGTGCACGCGGTCTTCCTGCACCAGGGCGGCGATCCGGTCCGGATGGTGGCGGTAGCTGGTCATCTTCTGGCTCTGGCTCTTTTCAGGGCACCAGCTTCCACTTGCCCTTGGTCATCTGCACGATCACCACGCCGCGCTGGTCGGACCCGTAGCGGTCGTCGGGCTTGAAGGTGTAGATGCCGTGCGTGCCCACCAGCTCGCGGGTGGCCACGATGGCGTCGCGCAGCGCGGTGCGGTACTGCGGCGTGCCCGGCTCGCCCTTGGCGCGCGAAGCGGCATCGGCCAGCAGCAGGTAGGCGTCGTAGGTGTAGGACGAGAAGGCATCCGTCGGCACCGCACCGTTCACCTTCTGGTAGGCGTTGCGGAAGGCCATCGACACCTTCTTGATCGGGTTGCTGTCGGGCAGCTGGTCGGCCACCAGCACCGGGCCGCTGGGCACCTGGAGGCCTTCGATGGACGCACCGCCCACGCGCACGAAGTCGGCATTGATGAGCCCGTGCGTGCCGTAGATCCTGCCCTTGTAGCCACGTTCCGCCAGCGCGATATAGGGCAGCGCGCCCGGCGTGCCGGAGTTGCCGGCAAACACCGCGTCGGGGCGGCTGGCGACGATCTTCAGCACCTGCCCGGCCACCGAGGAGTCGCTGCGCGCATAGCGCTCGTTGGCCACCACCGTGATGCCCGCCTTGTCGGCGCTCTTCACCAGCGAGTCGTAGGCCAGGTCGCCCAGCGCGTCCGAGAAGCCGATGAAGGCCACCGTCTTCACGCCCGACTTCTGCATGCGGTCGACCACGCCCGCGACCATCAACGGGAACGGCTGCGACACCGTCACCGTCCATGCCCCTTCGGGGCCCGGGATGGTGACCGGCGTCGGCGAGATCAGCGGCGTGTTGAGTTCGCGCGCCACCGAGGCAATGGCCATCGCGCCCGGCACGCCAGACGTACCGATGAGCACGTCGACCTTGTCTTCGGTCACCAGCTTGCGCGCATTGCGCCCCGCGGTGGTGGGATCCGACGCGTCGTCGAGCACGATCAGCTGCACTTTGCGGCCGCCGATCTCCGGATGCTCGGCAATGGCCGCGCGAATGCCCTTCTCGTACGGCACGCCGAGAGCGGCCACCGGCCCGGAGAGCGAGCTGATGAAGCCGATCTTCAGATCGGCCGCCATGGCTTGGGCGGCAGCCAGTGCGACGGCTGTCGCGCCCAGGATGCGAGTGAGATTTTTCATGTCAGGGAACCAGCTTCCATTGGCCTTTTTCAAGCTTCACGACCACGCGCGAACGCTCGTCCGACCCGTACCGATCGGTCGGCTTGAAGTTGTAGACGCTGTGCGTGCCCACGAGCTCCTTGGTGCTCACGATCGCGTCGCGCAGCGCCAGGCGGAACTGCGGTGTGCCGGGCTCGGCCTTGGTGGCCAGCGCGCGCTGTGCCGCGTCCAGGTACAGGAGCCACGCGTCGAAGCTGTAGGCAGAGAAGGCATCGGTCGGCGGTGCGCCGTTGGCCTTCTGGTAGGCCGCGCGGAAGTCCATCGACACCTTGCGGATCGGGTTCTCGTTGGGCAGCTGCTCGGCCACGATCACCGGGCCGGTGGGGGCGAGCAGGCCTTCGACCGAGGCTCCGCCCACGCGCACGAAGTCCGGGTTGATGAGCGCATGCATGCCGTAGATCTGGCCCTTGTAGCCGCGCTCCGCAAGCGCCAGGTAGGGCAGCGCGCCGGGCGTGCCCGAGGTGCCGGTGATCACCGCATCGGGGCGCAGCGCCACGATCTTCAGCACCTGGCCCGTCACCGACGAATCGGCGCGCGCGTAGCGTTCGTTCGAGACGATCTTGATACCCGCGGGCTCCGCGCTCTTTTGCAGCGCGTCGTACACCAGGTCGCCCCAGGCATCGGAGAAGCCGATGTAGCCGACCGTCTTGACGCCCGACTTCTTCATGCGATCGACCACCGCGCTCACCATCAGCGGCGCCGGCTGCGGCAGCGTGACCATCCACGCACCCTCTTCGCCCGGCAGGTTGGCGTTGGCGATGGAAATCAGCGGCGTCTTGGTTTCGCGCGCCACGCCGGCAATGGCCAGCGCGCCAGGCGATCCTGCCGTGCCGATGATGACGTCGACCTTGTCCTCGTCGATCATCTTGCGGGCGTTGCGCGCGGCGGTCGAAGGGTCCGACGCATCGTCCAGCTGCACCAGCTGGATCTTGCGCCCGCCCACTTCCGACTTGTACGCGATGGCTGCCTTCATGCCCTTCTCGTAGGGAATGCCGAGCGACGACACCGGGCCCGACAGCGACGTGATGAAACCGACCTTGAGATCGGCCGCCCACGAGACGCCCGCGGCGCCCAGCGCGCCCAGGCCCATGGCAATGCCTGCAAGGGCACGGATTCGGTTGAGGACTTTCATGGCGATGCTCCAGAAGTAAGGGATGAACGAAACGAACGCTGAATGGCTAGAGAGCGAGGCTGCCGACGCTGGTGCCGCCGCAGACGTAGAGGACCTGTCCGGTGATGAAGCTGCTGGACGGGTCGGCAAAGAAGCGCACCGCGCGCGCCACGTCGGCCGATTCACCGAGGCGCTTGACCGGCACGGAGACCGCGAGCGCGCGTTCCTTCTCGCTGCCGGCCTCGACCACGTCGTAGAACATGTCGGTGCGAATGGGGCCGGGTGCCACCACGTTCACCGTGATGCCATCCGCCGCGAGCTCGAGCGCCCAGGTGCGCGCCATGCCCAGCATGCCGGCCTTGGTCGCGGAGTAGCTGGTGCGCGTGGCAAGCCCCAGCGCGGCGCGCGACGACAGCAGCACCACGCGGCCGAAGCGCTGTGCGCGCATCGCTGGCAATGCGGCCTGCACGAGCTGGATCGCGCAACCCAGGTGCAGGTCGACCAGCGCATCGAGGTCGTCGAGCTTCACTTCAGGCAGCAGCGCGGCGCGGATCACGCCCGCGTTGTGGACGATGGTGGTCGGCGCAAAGCGCCCGACCAGTTCGCGCATCGCTTCGCCGGTGGCCGCGCGGTCGCTCAGGTCGACCTCGATGCTGTGCAGCTTCGGATGATCGATCTCAGCCTTGCGGCGTGCGAGCGAGACCACCTCGTAGCCCTGGGCGAGCAGGTCTTCGCAGATCGCCTTGCCGATGCCGGCGCTGCCGCCGGTGACGGCTGCGACTTTGGGCGTATCGCTCACAGCGAAGCTCCCACCAGGGCCAGCACACGCAGCGGACTCCCGCTGCCCTTCTCGATCTTGAGCGGCGGGCAGATCAGCACCGCACCCGACGGCGGCAGCAGGTCGAGGTTGCTCAGGCACTGCAGTCCATAGCGGCCCGCACCGTGCATGTAGTAGTGGCAGGGGTACGGCGGGCGCAGGTGATAGCCCTGCCCCGCATCGGTGCCGATGGCTTCGGAGCCGAAGCCCAGCACGTCGCGCTGCTCCACCAGGAAGCGCACGGCCTCGGTGCTCGGGCCCGGCGTGTGCTGGCCGGTCTCGTCGAAGTTCTGGTACGCCGCCGGATCGCTGCGCTTGGACCAGTCGGTGCGCATCAGCACCCAGGCGCCCTTCGGGATGCGGCCATGCGCAGCCTCGTAGCGCTCGATGTCGGCCACGCTCAGCAGGTAGTCGTCGTTGGCCTGCACGTCGGCCGAGCAGTCGATCACGCAGGCCGGTGCCACGAAGTGCTGCACCCGGGATCGTGTCGACCGAGTTGTTCGGCAGGTCGCGTCCGGAGATCCAGTGGATCGGCGCGTCGAAGTGCGTGCCCGTGTGCTCGCCGCAGGAAAAGTTGTTCCAGTACCAGGCCGGCCCGCGTTCGTCGTACTTCGAGACTTCCTCGATGCGGAAGGGCCAGCACTGGCCCATCTCGGGCGGCAATGCGATCTGCGGAAACTCGGGCGTCAGCGTCTGCGTGAGGTCGATCACGCGGATGCGGCCGCTGGCCATCGCGGTCACCAGGCCGCCGAGGATTTCGGCGGTGGACATCAGTTCGGTGGTTGTCGTCATCGTATGGCTCCTGTTCTCAGCCGCCTGCGGCCAGTTCGCGTTCGAGCACCTTGGGGTTTTCGCGCCAACGCTCCAGCCATTCCTGCGCCACGTCGCCGGGGTACACGTCCTCGACGCCATCGCGCAGCGCCTTGACGATGGCGTTCGCCAACGCGGTGGGCGCCAGCTTGGGCGGCGGCGTGTGCTGGTTCCATTCGTCGTCGATGGGGCCCGGAAACACGTTGATCACGCGGATGCCCGCGGGCCGCATTTCGGCGCGGAGACACTGGGCGAGCGAATGCGCCGCCGCCTTCGAGGCACTGAAGGTGCCGTGCGGCGGAAAGTTGCTGAGCGCATAGATCGACAGCAGGTTGACCCAGGCCGTGGCGCCCGTCGCGCCATCGGCCGAGCGGCCCTTGAGCGCCGGGCCGAACTCCTGCGCGAGGCGCAGCAGGCCGAAGTAGTTGATGTCCATCTCGGCCTTGGCCACGTCGGTGCCGCGGCGCGAACCGATGCCGAAGGTGCGGTGCACCTCGGCGTTGTTGATCACGATGTCGACCTTGCCACTGATGGAGCCCGCCAGCTCGGTCACCTGGCGGCCATTGGTCAGGTCGAGCGGCACCAGCGTGACCTGCGGCAGCGCCGAGATGTCGTCCAGCCCGTCGCCGAGCTTCTTCCAGGGCTCGGCGTGGCCGACCCAGACGATGTCGGCGCCGGCCTTCACCAGCGCACGCACCAGGGCCTGGCCCACTTCGGTCTTGCCGTCGGTCACCAGCGCCTTGCGGAACTTGGGGTCGCTGGTCATTTCACGGAGCATCTTGTCGTCGGCCATATGGGCACTCCCTTCGTTCGGAAAACCAATGAGGACGGCCTGCCCCGCACGGTCGAGCCGGGCACCGACGCGCACGCGCTGCGGTGCATTGCCGACCTCGCCATGCAGGTGGACCATGAGCGTGGGCCCGGCATCCAGGTGCACCAGTCCCAGGCGCCAGGGCAGCCGCTCGCGAAAGAACAGGTCGTTGCTGTGGTGCAGCGTGGTGCTGCCCAGCAGCTCGCCCTCGCCGCTCTGCCGGCGCCAGCGCAATGCGGCGGAGAGGCACTTGTGGCAGACCTCGCGCGGCGGGTACTGCACGGTGCCGCAGTTGTCGCAGGCCTGCAGCTCGAAGCGGCCTTCGGCGGCAGCGGCCGTGAGGCCCAGCGCCACGCGTCCACGCGCGCCGGGCGGCAGGTTCATCTGCCGGGTGCGCAGCACCGGGTTCTTGCGCGGGGGGCGCATCAGGGGCATGGTCATGCCGGTCTCCCCAAGATGACCGCGCCTGTACAGAGGCAGCGGTCGTAAGTGACCATCCCGAAACCGGCGACGAGGCCGAGCTGCGCGTCGGGCACTGCACGCTTTTCGGCCTGGTCCGTCAACTGCCGAATGGCCTCGACCATGCCGAGGAAGCCGCCTGCGGCACCGGCCTGTCCTGCGGACAGCTGTCCGCCGCTGGTGTTGTTCGGAAAGCTGCCGTCGAAGGTCATGGTGTGCGACTGCACGAAGGCCGAGCCTTCGCCCTTTTCGCAGAAGCCCAGGTCTTCGAACTGCATCATCACGATCACCGGGTAGTCGTCGTAGGTCTGCACGAAGTCGAGCGCGGAAGGCTGCACGCCGGCCTGCGCATAGAGGTCGTCGCGGTCCTTGCGCCAGCCGCCCTGCACCATCACCGGATCCTCGGCATAGGCGTTGTGGCGTTCGATGGCGCCGCGGATCACGGCGTGCGCCAGGCCCAGGTCGCGCGCGCGCTCCTCGCTCATCACCAGGAACGCATCGGCACCCGCGCAGGGCATCACGCAATCGAACAGGTGGATCGGGTCCGAGATCGGCCGCGCGGCCATGTACTCCTCGAGCGTCAGCGGCTTCTTGAACATCGCGTTCGCATTGCCGAGCGCGTTGGTTCGCTGGTCGACGCAGATGCGCCCGAAGTCTTCGCGCTTGGCGCCATAGGTGCGCATGTAGTTGGCGGTGATGAAGGCGAAGATCGAGTTGGGTCCGCCCGAGCCATAGGGGTAGCTCGCATCGCGCGCAAAGTTGCTGAAGCTGCCGAGCGTCTGGCGGAAGGAATCGACGTGGTTGGTATCCGCACCCACGCAAGCCACGATGTCGGCATCGCCCGCCTGCACGGCGCGTGCGGCGCGGCGAAGGCACATCACACCGGAGGCGCCGCCGGTGGGCACGTGGTCGAGCCAGCGCGGCGACAGGCCCAGGTGCTGCGTCACGCCCACGGCCGTGTCGGGCGCAAGCGAGAAGCTGCTGAGGCACAGGCCATCGATCTGCTCCTTGGCGACGCCGCTGGCCTGGACCAGCGCCTCGATGGCCTGGCCGATGAACCAGTGCGCGGTGCGCGTGGAGTAGCGCACGTAAGGCACGGTGACAGGCACTGCGACCGCAACGCCTTCGTAGGAAAGTCGTTGCTTCGTCATGCCTGCCCCACCTGTTGTCTTTTCTTCATCGACCGGGTGTCGATGCAATGGGCCTGTCCCGGCAATGCCAGCGCCATGTCGCGCAGTTGCCCGCGCTGGATCTTCTGCGACGGCGTGAGCGGCAGCGCGTCGACGAAAGCCACGTAGCCCGGCGCCTTGTAGTAGGCGAGCTGTGCAAGCGCGTGTTGCACGATGCTGGCGGCCATCTGCTCGCGCTGCGATGCCTCTGTGCCTTCGCGCAGCACGATGCAGGCCAGCACTTCGTCGCCGCGCACCGGGTCCGGCGTCGCGGCCACGGCGGAGGCCTTCACGGCCGGATGCTGGTTGAGCACGCTCTCGACCTCCACGGCCGAGATGTTCTCGCCGCTGCGGCGGATCACGTTCTTCTTGCGATCGACGAAGAAGAAATTGCCGCCCGCGTCGCGCCGCACCAGGTCGCCGGTGTGGAACCAGCCACCGGCCCAGGCCTCGCGCGTGGCTTCCTCGTCCTTGAGGTAGCCCGAGAAGAAATAGCGCTTCGGGTCGTCGCCCGCCGAGCGCACGAGCAGTTCGCCCGGGGCATCGGCGCCCGCCTCGCTGCCGTCATCGGCCACGAGGCGGATCTGCACGAAGTCTTCCTGCCGCCCGAAACAGCTGGTGCCCACGAGGCGCGGTTCGCGGTTGGCCATGATGCAGGCGGCTGCGCCGGTCTCGGTCATGGCCCAGGCCTCGACGAGCGGAAAGCCGAAGCGCTCCTCGAACGGTGCGTGATTCTTGCGATCGACACCCGCGCCGAAGCCCCAGCGGATCGCATGGTCGCGGTCGGCCGGCGATGCGGGGGCCGACAGCAGCATCGCGGGCATCACGCCAAGGTAGTGCGCAATGGTCGCGCCGCTCTCTCGCGCGCTGGCCAGCCAGGTCTTCGGATGGAAGCGGTCGAGCTGCACCAGGCAGCCGCCCGCCACCAGCACCACCATGGTGGAGAAGGCCATCGCGTTCATGTGGTTGAGCGGCAGCGGCGTGATGACGCGCTCGGCATCGCGGCGGATGCTGCACACACCGTCGAGCGCGGCATACCACTCGCCGGCACGAAGGAAGTAGGCGTTGCCCAGGATGCAGCCCTTGGGGCGGCCGGTGGTGCCGGAGGTGTAGAGCAGGCCGCATTCGGTGTCGGCGCCCACAGGCTCGTGGGCGCGTGGCGCGGGCGTCTTGGCGCTCGGCACCGTATCGCCAGGTCCCATCGCCTGGAACGGCACGCCGGCTTCCTGCGCTGCTGCACGCAGGTCGTTCGCACGTTCGGGCAGCGTCACGGCCAGGCCGATCTCGCTGTGGCCGATCAGATACGCCAGCTCGGCCGAACGCATCTCGGCATTGATGGGCACCACGCTCACGCCCAGCGCATTGAGCGCGAACCAGTGGAAGAGAAAGTCGGGCCGGTTTTCCAGCAGCAGCCCGACGCGGTGCCCATGCCCGTAGCCGGCCTCGGCATAGGCCGAGCGCAGGCGTTCGACCTCGGCCGCGGCCTCGCGCCAGCGGATGGCGCCAGCCGCGATGCCGTAGGCGGCCGCGGTGACCGATTCGGTGAACAGGAACTCGGCCTCGGGCGTGCGCGACGCGGTGGCCGCGAAGACCTGGTGGACGGTGGAGTGTTGCATCGCGTCCCTAGATGAAGAGCTGCACGGCCGGCAGGGCCGCGTCGCAGTTGAGCAGGTTCACGCGCTTGAGCGTCATGCGAAGCGCACCGTCCTGCACCGTGAGGTGATGAAAGAAGGTGCCGACGTAGAACTGGAGTTCGTCACCCTGCGACTCGGTGTAGTGGAACCCGGTGCGCACCACATGGCTGTTTCGTTCGGCGTCGAACTGTTCGACCACGGGCACCTGCAGCAGGTGGTGGCAGCGGCTCGGCGGCTGCTGCGAAAACGCGCGCGGGCTCTTGAGCCGCTCGATGCGCAGTTCGCGCAGCAGCTTGTCCTCGTAGAGGTGCGAGGTGTGGTTCAGGCCGTCTTCCTGGTCGGGCACGAGCGGCACCCAGTAGAAGGCGTCGTCGGTGAAGAGCGCGTTCCACTCCTCGTAGCGGCGCGTGTCGAGCAGGCGCGCTTCGTTCACGACGAAATCGATCAGGTCCTGGCGGGTGACTTCGGCGGGTGCCATCACATCGTCTCCGTCATGCGCTGCACCCAGCTGCGGTACTGGTTGCGCATCGGCAGTTCGTTGGTGCCGCCGGTGGTGATCTCGCCGCCCGCAAGTTCCGAATCGTCGTAGTTGCGGTGCAGGCTGACCCAATCGTTCCCGCTCGCGTGCAGCCCGGCCTGCATGCCCCGGTACGCCTGCAGGTCGTCGTGGCCCACCACGGAAAACGGCGAATTGATGAGCCGGTTGTACATGGTGGTGCGCTGCAGCAGTTCGGGCGGTGCGCCTTTCAGGCGGAAGGTCCAGCTCTCGATCAGCGTCCTGTCGGCCGAGATCGGCTTGACCACGCGGATCGCCTGGATCGCACCCTTGATCGTGAGGTTCGGGTAGTACACCGTGTTGTGCCGCGCCATGCCGAGGATCTGCGCGGTCTTTTCCTCGCCGTAGCGCGCCTTCATCGCGTCGTCGTACGCCGGAATCGCCTTGTACTTGCTGTGGATGCTGAAGTGCACGCCCGTGAAGCTGTGGCCGTGGTCGTAGGTGCGGATGCCCATGTCCTCGAAGAACTTGTAGTCCGACATGAAGGGCGCGAACTGCTCCACGGCCATGGGCTTGGGCTCGTCTTCGGGCTTGTCGGCCCACATGCGCTTGGCGGTTCCGGCCGATGACTCGTGCGCCACCATCGGGTGCATGGTGTCGTTGAGGTTCTCCACGAACATCTTCCAGTTGCACTGGTGCATGAAACGCAGGCACCCGCCCGCGATCTCGAGTTCGCCTTCCGGCGAGCGGTCGGCCATGTTGTCGATGGAGCTCAGCGAATCGCCGAAGTAGTCGTCGAAGTCCGGCCCTGCATCGTTGATCTTCACGAAGATGAACCCGCGGTAGCTGCGCACGTGCTTCAGCGTGACCAGCCCCTTGGCCGATTCGCATTCGTGCAGCGCCGTGTTCTCGTAGCCGGTCTTGAGCGGAATGGCCAGCAGCGCGCCGTCGGTCTTGAAGGTCCAGGCGTGGTAGGGGCAGCGAAAGAACTTGCCGGTGTTGCCGCAGGGCCCGCTCACGAGGCGCGAGCCCTTGTGGGCGCATCGGTTCATCATGGCGCGCACGCTGCCGTCGGTGTGGCGCACCACGATCAACGGCCGGCCGGCAATTTCGTTGCTGATCCAGTCGCCGGGCTTCGGTAGCTGGCTCTCGTGGCCCACGTAGTTCCAGGTGTTGGCGAAGAAGTGCTCCTGCTCCAGCTCGAACAGCTCCTGGCTGATGTACAGGTCGCGGTGCACGCGGTCGTTCTGCACCAGCGCGCGGACCGCTTCGGGGTTGTCTCGGTACGAGGTCATGGTTCTGGTGGCTCCTTGCTTCAGATGTCGAGCACCAGGCGCGGCCCCTTGGCGCGCGAGATGCAGATCTGCATGACGGTGCCTTCGGCCTTCTCGCGCGCAGTCAGCACGTAGTCGCGGTGGTCGATTTCGCCCTCGAGCACAGGCACCACGCACACGCCGCACTCGCCACGCTTGCAATCGAACATCGGATCGCAGCCGTGGTCGATCAGGCAATCGAGGATGCTCTGGTCGGCCGCCACGGTGAAGCGCTGGCCCGACTGGGCAAGCTCCACCTCGAAGGGCTGGTCGCCCTCTTCCACGACGGGTTCCGTGAACAGCTCGAAGTGCACGCGGTCGTGTTCCCAGCCGCGCGCCTGGGTGCGGGCGAGCACGGCGTCGAGCATGACCTTGGGGCCGCAAACGTAGAGGCGGTCGCCGGCGGGCACGCCGTCGAGCAGCGCATCGATGTCGAGCGGCGCACCGGCCTTGGCATCCTCATGCACGTGCAGGTCGTCCCCCAGCAGTGCTTGCAGCTCGGGCAGGAAGGCCATCAGCTCGCGGCTGCGGCCGGCGTAGTGCATGCGCACCGCAGCGCCTTCCGCGCGGCGCCGCGCCGCCATGCTCGCAAGCGGCGTGACGCCGATGCCGCCGGCGACGAGCACCGTTCCGCCGGGCCCCGTGTGCAGCGGGAAGTCGTTCTTGGGCGATTCGATGGTGAGCGTGTCGCCCTCTTTCAGCTGCTCGTGCATGAAGCGCGATCCGCCGCGGCCTTCGGCCTCCTTGCGCACGGCGATCACGTAGTCGGCCGGCGCGTTGGTGGCGTTGCGCTCGGTTGCGAAGTTGATCAGCGAGTAGTGGCGCCAGCCGGTCTCGCCGCCGGGCAGCGACACCTTGACGCGGATGTGGGCGCCGGCCGCGAAGCCGGGCAACGCGCGGCCGTCTTCGGCACGCAGCCGCAGCATGCGGATCAGCGGATTCAGTTCGCGCACCTCGGCAATGCGCAGCTGGAGGATGACGGGTTGGGCGGTCATGGGTGTCTCTTCATCAGGCGAGTGCGTGCTGGGCCAGCGCGGCCTGCAGCTTGTGGCCGTGTTCGTCGGCCAGCGCCGCGTCGCGCAGCTCGCGCAGGGTGGCGGGCGCCAGCGTCCCGCCGGCGCGCTCGACGGCACGCATCACGGTGTCGTAGTTGCGGATGCCGCGTTCATGCGTGTCGCTGTAGCCCTTGACCAGCCGCTGGCACTGCGCAAGCTCGACGGCGAGCTCGGGGTTGCGTTGCGCGGTGGCCGCGATGCGCTGCAGCCATTCCTCGATGCGGCGGTTTTCTTCCGCGTAGCGCATCGTCGAGCGGCGCCAGCGCTTGCAGGCCGCCACCATGCGCAGCATCAGGTAGCCGTGCAGGGAACTGGTCTGGACCACGCGGCCGTGGTGCGTGAAGCGTTCGACCATCTTCCTGGGCAGGTTGGAATTCATCAGCCAGCGGCCCATGCCGCCCGGCAGCGTCTCGCAGATTTCCTGCAGGCGCGGGTGCATGTATTCGTTGATGGCGAGCACCTGGCCCGCTTGCACGCGGGCCTCGCCGCGCACGCGCTCGAAGCGGGTGGCACGGGTCTTGAGCGCGGCGACGCGGGCGGTGTCTTCGTACGACATCCAGAGCGCGAGATGGCGCGCGGTCTCGCGCAGCAGGCGATAGGAGCCGTCGTCCGGAAGTGCCGCCACGGCCGCCATGCGGTCGAGGTACAGCCCGGCGTAGTCCGGGTCCTGGTAGTCGATGAGCCGCCGCACGCCTTCGAGCAGCAGGTCTTGCGCCGCGGCCGGAAAGCCGCGCTGCACGCGTTCGACCAGGGCGCGCACCGCCGGATGGCGCGGCTGCGGTGCCGGCGCGGCCACCACCGGCTCCGGCGGTGTCTCGCCGTCGTCGCCGGCCTGGGCCCGCGCAAAGGCCGCACCAAAGGCCTTGAGGCTGGGCTTGACGCCCACGCCGCCGCGTTCGATGGTCGCCTCGAACTGCGCGCGGCTGAACGGCAGCACGCCCGAGCCCGCCAGCGCGCCGAACAGCACGGCACTGATCACGCTGCCCGAAGCCTCGGCGGCCTGCGCCATGTCGAAGCGGATGAAGCGCTTGGCCGCCCTGGCGGTGTGCGCGAGCAACTGGGCGCTGTCGACGCGGCCATCGCCGAGCGCGCTTTTCTCGGCGATGGAGAACACGCGGTGCGTCGATGCGATGAGCGTGGTGCGGTCGCGCGTGACCAGCCCGCGCTGCACGGCACGGCCGGCTTCCATGAGCTCGGACGCCAGCACCACGTCGACGTCGCCCGGCAGCGGCATGAGCGCCAGCACCGGGTGCCCGCCGTCGGCTTGCGCCTGCGCCTCGGGATACAGCTCGACGTAATAGATGGTGGCGCCGGTGCGCTGCGCCACGCCGGGAACCGAGGTGGTCTGCGCCACATAGCCGTTGGCCTCGCCCATGTCGACGACCCAGTCGGCCAGCACGCCGCCGCCCTCCCCGCCCATGGCGAGGATGGCGATCTTGATCGGTTGTGGCTTGTTCGTCATTGCTTCAGAACGCATAGGCTTCGCGGCGGCGCGCTTCGCCGCGCTGCAGCCAGCCGATGACGGCGGCGCGCACGCGGTCGCGCAGCAGGTCCCAGCGGCTCGGGTTGCTGACGATCTGCGCCTTGTAGAACGAAGGGCACAGCACCGCCGCGTGCGAGACCTCGCCGCAGACGCCGCAGCCCACGCAGCTGTCGAGCACGGTGGCGACCGGGTCGGTGCGCAGCGGATCGGGGTTGGGCTTGATCGAGAGCGAGGGGCAGCCCGAGAGGCGGATGCACGAGTGGTCCCCGGTGCAGGTGTCGGAGTCGACGCCGAACTTCTCGCGCACCATGCGCTTGCCGTCGGCAATGGCCTTGCGCACCAGCGGCTTTTCGCGGCGCTGCTTGTTGAGCATGCACTCCGACTGCGCGATCAGGACCTTGGGGCCCTTTGTCGTGGTGGTGAGCGCGTCCTTGAGCGCATCGCGCACGCCGGCGACGTCGTAGGTGCGGCGCAGCGTCTTCACCCACTCCACGCCCACGCCGCGCACCGCGCGCTCGATCTCGTGGCCGGTGCTGCGCGTCTTGTTGACGGCGTTCGACGAGAGGATGTCCTGCCCGCCCGTGGCCGAGGTGTAGTTGTTGTCGACGACGATGGTGAGGTTGTCGCTCTTGTTGAAGACCGCATTGGCCACGCCGCTGGTGAGGCCGTTGTGCCAGAACCCGCCGTCGCCCATCATCGAGATCGCACGCTTGCCGGCCGGCGCATTGAGTGCCGCCGCGCCGGCTCCGCCCAGGCCGTAGCCCATGGTGGTATTGCCGATGTTGAAGGGCGGCAGGATGGAGAACAGGTGGCAGCCGATGTCGGCGCTCACGTGGTGCGGGCCCAGTTCGCGTTCCACCAGCTTCATCGCACTGAAGATCGGCCGCTCGGGGCAGCCGGTGCAGAACCCCGGCGGACGCGCGTGCACGACTTCGCCCAGGGACATGGACGGCAATGCCGGCTCCGGCGCGGCATCGACGCCGATGGCCGCCACTTCCTTGAGCGGGATCACCTTGCGCTCGGCCGCCTTGACGGGCAGCGGCGCCAGGCGCTCGTAGCGCTCGCAGAAAGTGCGTGCGCCCTTCAGCAGTTCGGACGCGGTGTACTCGCCGGCCACCGGCAGCATGTCCTTGCCGTGCAGCGCGGTGGCCGAGCCGGCCTGGCGCAGGATGGTCGCAAGGTTCTGCTCGACGAAGTTGGGCTGGCCCTCTTCCACGATCAGCACCGCGCGCTTGCCTTCGCAGAAGCGGATCACCTCGCTCTCGATGACGGGGTAGGCCACGTTCATCACGTACAGCGGCACCCGGGTGTTGCCGTACACGTCGGCCAGGTCGAGCCGCTCCAGGGCGCGCAGCAGCGTGTTGTAGCTGCCGCCCTGCACGATGATGCCGATATCGTCGGCGTCTTCCGAGAAGAACTCGTTGAGCTGGCGTTCCTCGATGAAGCGCACCGCGGCGGGCCAGCGGTCGTTCACCTTCTCCTGCTCGTGCACGAAGCTCGCGGGCGGCAGCACGATGCGGCCGACGTCGCGTTGCGGGTTCTCGAGCGCGTCTTTCAGCGTGAACTTGGCGCGCTTGTTGTCGCCGGCAATGAAATGGCCGTGCACGTGGCAGGCGCGGATGCGCAGCTGCAGCATCACGGGCGTGTGGCTGGCTTCCGAAAGATCGAAGCCCGTCTTCACGGCGTCGACGATGCTCGGCAGGTTGGGCCGCGGATCGAGCAGCCAGATCTGCGACTTCATCGCGAACGCATGGCTGCGCTCCTGCATGATCGACGAGCCCTCGCCATAGTCCTCGCCCACGATGATGAGCGCGCCGCCGGTCACGCCGCCCGAGGCGAGGTTGGCCAGTGCATCGGAAGCCACGTTGGTGCCGACGGTGGCCTTGAAGGTGACGGCGCCGCGCAGCGGATAGTTGACCGATGCGGCCAGCGTGGCGGCGGCGGTGGCTTCGCTCGCGCTGTTCTCGAAGCGGATGCCCTGCTCCGCAAGAATGTCCTGCGCATCGGCCAGCACGTCCATCAGGTGCGAGATCGGCGCGCCCTGATAGCCGGCCACGTAGGAAACCCCCGATTCGAGCAGGGCCTTGGTGACCGCCAGAATGCCTTCACCGCGGAACACCTCGCCTCCGGAAAGGCGCAGTTTCTTGACTTCTTCGACGAACGAACGCTCAGCCATGTGGGTCCTTGTTCTCTCTCGTGGGACGATGCGCGCATGCTGCTGCACCGCGGTTTCTATAATGTTGACAAATGAATGTATCCACAATCATGAATTACCCTAGACATGCAAGCCGCGTGCCCGCCTTCGGCACGTGCCGCCTGGCCATGAGGTGCCTTCATGGCTGAGCAGTTGCCCGGGACGCATCGCTTCGTCGACGACTACCTGCCTGCATTGCTGGCGCAGGCCAGCCAGCTGATCTCCTCGGAATTCCACGAGGTGGCGCGGCAGCAGGGTTTCTCGGTGTCGGAGTGGCGCGTGATGGCATCGCTCGCGGGCAGCGAGCCCATCAGCATCGGCCAGCTCGCGCAGCTGACCGTGACCAAGCAGCCGACGGTGACGCGCCTGCTCGACCGCATGGAAGCACGCGGACAGGTCGAGCGGCTGCCCCATGAGAGTGATCGCCGCATCACGCTGGTGCGGATCACGCGCAAGGGGCTGAAGGCGGTGGAGCACCTGATGGAACTCGCGCGCGACCACGAGCGGCGCGTGCTCGAACCCTTCGGCCTCCGGCGCGCCGAAGAGCTGAAGCACACGCTGCGGCAGATGATCGACTTGCACGTGCATGTGCCGGTCGAGGCGCCGGACGAAGACTAGGGCACCAGCACCGCGCGGCCGCGATGGCCGCGCTGCGCGATCCAGTCGAGCGCCGCAGCCGCCTCGGCGAGCGCGAAGCTGTGCACCTCGAGATGCAGGCGGCCATCGGCCAGGCGCGCGAGCAGGCCGGGTACCGCCGCGCGGCCGGCGGCTTCGCGCCTGAACATGTTGAGCGGCAGCAGCGCCACGTCGCGCTGCAGGAAATGCGCGATGTCGAGCTGCAGCGCCTGGCCCGCCGTGTAGCCGATGAGCACGGCCCGCCCGCCGGGTCGAACGGCGGGCAGCGCTGCCGAGAGAACAGCGCCGCCGACCGTGTCGATCAAGAGGTCCGCACTCGCGGTCGCCGGCGCCTCGGCCTGCGGATCGACCGCTTCCACGATGCAGCCGAACTCGCGCGCCAGCTGCACCGCGAGCGAACCCACGGCGCCGCTCGCACCCGTCACCAGCACCCGCTCGCCGGCTTGCAGCCTGGCGACCTCATGCAGCGCCACCCAGGCCGAAGTGGTGGGCGAAAAGAATGCGGCGCCCAGCGCCATGGGAAATTCATCGGGCAGGAGGCCGAGCGCTTCGTCGGGTGCATCGACCTGCTCGCACCAGGTGCCATCGAACAGCGTGCCCAGGCCGCTGCCGCGCAGCCACACGCGCTGCCCCGGCGCGTAGCGTTCGCTCGCGACAACGATGCCCGCGGCCTCCACGCCCGGCGTGTAGGGCAGCGGCGGATGGCGCAGGAAGCTGCCGCGCCACACGGTGCGGTCGATGTGGCCGACCGTGGCGGCCTGCATGCGGACAATGGTGCGGCCGGGCCGCGACACGGGGTCGGGCACGTCCTCCAGCACGGGCACCGCATCGAAGCCGTGGATTCGAATGGCTTTCATGGCAAGGCCGAAAGAAAGTCGAGCACCGCCTCTGCGAAGGCTTCGGGCATCTGGTCGGGCAAGGGCACCATGCCGCCTTCGATGTCGACGATGCGTGCCTGCGGCAGATGGTGCTGCAGCTCCGTGGCGTGCGGCGCGGCGAAGGGGTCGGCGGTGGCGCGGATGATGAGCGCCGGCTGCGTCACGCGGCCGATGCGCTCTTCCATGCGGTAGGAAGCGACGGCGCGATGCCCTTCTTCCACGCGATGGCCGACCTTCAGCGCATCGCGCACGAAGGCCTCGAGCAGGTCGGGGCGGCCCGGCGGATAGAAGCCTTGGCGCCTTTGCCAGAGCGCGGCAAGGTGGCTTCCATCTTCGCTGGGCGCCACCTCGTCGATGGGTGGCCGCTGGGCGCGGGCGATCCGAAAGGCTTCGCCGGTGTACGGCGTGGACGACAGCGCGAGGCCGCGCACCCGATGGGGAAACGCGGCAGCCAGCTCGATCGCCACCACGCCGCCGGTGTGATGGCCGACCACGTCGGTCTGTCGGATGTTCAGCGCATCGAGCAGCTCGCACGCCACGCGCGCCCATTGCGCGATGCTCGCCGGCACGCCGCCGTCCGACGAATCGCCGAAGCCGGCAGTGTCCATGGCGATGGCCCGATAGCACGTGCCGAGCAGCGGCAGCACCTCGCGGTATTCGGCCCAGCTGCGCGGCGACTGGTGCAGCAGCAGCACGGCCGGCGCACCGCGGTCGCCGCATTGCGCGTAGTGCACCTGCCCCACCGACAGGTCGGCAAAGGCGCGGTGGATTTTCATGCGCGCGTCTCGTCGGCGGGTGCGCGCCACAGCCCCGCGTGCTTGAGCTCACCAAGCGTACGCGACAGCACGTCGCGGCGGTAGGCGGCAACGTCGCGGCCGGCGTAGTCATAGAAGCCGCTGCCGCTCTTGAGGCCGAGCCGCCCTTCCCCGACCATGCGATCGACGATCGCCGGCGCCGTGTAGCGCCCCTTGTCGATCGAGGCCGACATTTCGCGGCTCGCATGGTGCAGGATGTCGCAGCCGCCGAAGTCGATGAACTCGACCACGCCGAGCGCCGCGAAGCGCAGCCCCAGTCCGTAGCGCGTGGCCTTGTCGATTTCCTCGGCGGTGGCGGCGCCCTCCTCGATCATGCGGGCCGCCTCGTTCATCACCAGCGCCTGCAGGCGCGGCACGATGTAGCCCGGCGATGCGCCGCAGACCACGGGCAGCTTGCCGATCTCTTCCATCAGCGCCTTGGTGCGCGCGAGCACGGCGGCATCGGTGCCGGCGTGGCAGCTGAGCTCCACCACCGGGATCACATAGGCCGGATTGAGCCAGTGCATGTTGAGAAAGCGCCCGGGCAGGCGCACCAGCGCCGCGAGCTGCGTCACGAGGATGCTGCTGGTGGTCGAGGTCAGGATGGCGTCGTCGCGGCAATGGCGGTTGAGCTGTTCGAAAGCCTCGCGCTTGGCTTCCATGGTCTCGGGCACGCCTTCGAACACCAGTTCGGCGGCGGCGAGCGCCTGCGGTGCCGATGCGGCATTGACGAAGCTCACGCGTTCGGCAATGGCCTGGCCCTGCTGCGCATCGATCACGCCGAGCTGCGCCAGCCCCGCAAGGCTGGCTTCGATCTCGGCCTTGGCTTCGGCCTGCAGGCGCTGCCAGGCTTCGTCCCCGCGCTGGCGCAGGTCGACGAGCGAGATCCGGTGGCCCGCATAGGCGAAGGCGATGGCGATGCCGCGCCCCATTCGGCCGGCGCCGACGGCGGCGAACCGCGGCAGCGGCTGCTCATTCGCCATCGTGCAGCCGTTGCTTGAGCTGCGCCGCGCTCAGGTCGGCAAGGCCCAGGCTTTCGAAGGTGCGCGAGCCGTAGCGAAGCTCGCGGCCCAGGAAGCCGCCGACGATGGCCAACAGGCCATGCGCAATGGGCGCATCCACGCCGGCGTGGCGCGCGGCCGACGCGAGGAAGGCCAGCCCGAGTTCGGTGTCTTCGGTGATGTAGCGGTGCGTGTGCAGGTCGATGTTCTCGCGCCAGTCACCCGACTTGACGAGCTGCTTGTGCGCATCGCCGTACATCCAGCGGTCGTTGTCGTAGTGGTCGGCCAGCGGATAGTGCGGCGCCCCCTGGCCGAAGGCTTCACGCACCGCGATGCGCTCGCGGTCGAGCCGGTCGGTCACGTCGCGCACGGCGCGCTGGGTGCCTTCGTTGTGGATGTCCCAGCGCTCGAAGTGCTGCAGGGGGGCGGCGTTCATCACCATCAGCGGCGGGTGGATGACCGGGCCGGCATTCATGAGCGCACCGGAGAGCGCGTCGCCGCAGGCATGCACGGCCGGGTAGGCCCTGCGGATGACCTCGATGGCACCGGCCTCCTTGCGCGCCGGATAGACACCCGTCGGCAGGCGGATGGCGCGGATGGTGACGTTCACTTCGCGCTCGCCGTGCTTGCGTGCGAGATAGGGCAAGGTGCCGGTCTCGGCCCAGGCCACGTCGGCGTGGTTGCCCGCCTGCTTCACGGTCCTTGCCATCACGTAGCTGCCGAAGGTGCCCGGCGGCAGGAAGACGACCTGCCCATCGACCAGGTGCGGCGCCATGGCCAGCGCGATGTCGTGCTGCGCGATGGCGGGCGTGGGAACGACGATCAGTTCGGCGCCCTTGAGCGCGGCGGCGATGTCGGCGGTGGCCAGCGCAAGCGGCACCTCGCGCGCGCCATCGGCGTCCTTCAGCGTGATGGCGCCGGCCTTCACGAGCGGCGCGAGCGCAGCCGCGTCGCGGCGCCACAGTCGCACCTCGTGGCCGGCTTCGGACAGGTCCGCGGCGGCGGCATAGGCACCATGGCCACCCCCAAGAATCGCAATTTTCATGGTCGAGATTTGAAAACAGATGTCGATGAACCGGCAGCCGCGGCGCGGACCCGGGGGAAGCAATGCGGCTATTACATTACTTTTCATCAGTTCATGTGTCAATCAAATTCCGCGACGAAGAACCCCTCGGAAACCCGCAATGGAAAAAGCCCGCGCTTCTTGCGAAGCGCGGGCTTTGTCCTGGTGCGAGGCGGCCAATCGGCCGCTTCGGAATGGATCAGCGCGTGGGCTTGAACGCACGCTTTTGGGCGTCGCGGGGCACGAACACCTTGCCCGGGCCGCCATGGCCTGCGCCATTGCCGCGCGGTGCGAAGCCTTCGCGCGGTGCAAAGCCTTCACGGGGCGCGAAGCCGCCGTCGCCTCGGCCGCCGCCATGGCCATGGCCATGGCCGCCGCGCGGAGCGCTATCGCCCCAGCCCGGCTTGCGGCCGTAGCCACCGCCGCCGCCATTGCCGCCGTCGTCACGGCCGCCGCCGAAGCCGGCGTTGTTGCCGCCCTGGAAGCCGCGCGGGCCCTGGTGGCCCTGGCTGGGCGCCGGACCGCGTGCATTGCGGTCGTTGAAGCCGCTGGCACCGGCATAGCCGCCGCTGTTGCCGCCGCGGTAGCCACCGCCGCCGCCCGCACCGCCATTGCCGAACTTGCGGTCGCGCGACTGGTTGTCGCCGCGGCCGCCGCGGTACTCGCCCATGGGCGGGCGCGATTGCGGCATGCGCTGCTGCGGCTCGAGGCCGGCAACCACCTCAGCCTTGAACTGCTGGCGGCTGTATTGCTCGATGTCCATGATCTTGCGGCGATCGCGGAACTCGGCAAAGGTGATGGCCAGGCCGTCTCGGCCCGCGCGGCCGGTGCGGCCGATGCGGTGGGTGTAGTCCTCGGCCTTCATCGGCAGGCCGAAGTTGAAGACGTGGGTGATGGTGGGCACGTCGATGCCGCGGGCGGCAACGTCGGTGGCCACGAGGATCTGCACCTGGCCCTGGCGCAGTGCCATCAGGCGGCGGTTGCGCAGGCCCTGGCTCAGGGCGCCGTGCAGCGCCACGGCGCTGAAGCCTTCTTGCTGCAGGTCGGCGGCGAGGCCGTCGCACTCGACTTGCGTGCTGGCGAACACGATCGCCTGGTTGATGCTGGTGTCGCGCAGCCAGTGGTCGAGCAGCTTGCGCTTGTGCTGGCTGTTGTCGGCCCAGTACAGGGACTGCTTGATGTTGGCGTGCTTCTCTTGCGGGCTGTCGATGGTGATGCGCTGCGGCTCGCGCATGACGCGCTGGGCCAGTTGCTGGATGCGCGGCGCGAAGGTGGCGCTGAACATCATGGTCTGCTGGCGCTCGATGGTGAGCTGGTTGACTTCGGCCAGGTCGTCGGAGAAACCGAGGTCGAGCATGCGGTCGGCTTCGTCGACCACGAGGAACTTGACCTGGTCGAGCTTGAGCTGCGACGAGCGCTGCAGGTCGAGCAGGCGGCCGGGCGTGGCCACCACGAGATCGGCGTTCTGCAGCTTGGCGATCTGCAGCTGGTAAGGCATGCCGCCCACCACGTTGGCCACGCGGAGGCCGCGGCAATGGCGGACCAGTTCGATGGCGTCGTGTGCCACTTGCTGCGCGAGTTCGCGCGTCGGGCACAGGATCAGGGCGCCAGGCGTGGCGGCCTTGAAATGGCGTGCGTTGGTCGGGTCCTTGCGCTTCGGCTTCTTGGGCACGGCTTCGCCGCGGGCAGCGGCTTCGGCGGCCAGGCGCTGGAATTCGGCCTTGGCTTCGGCTTCGGCTTCGGCCTGGCGCTTGAGCAGCGTGTGCAGCACGGGCAGCAGGAAGGCGGCGGTCTTGCCCGAGCCGGTCTGGCTGGAGACCATCAGGTCGACGAAACGGGCCTTGCCGTCCTGGCCGGCTTCACCGCCCATGGCGAGCGGGATCACCTTGTCTTGCACGGTGGTCGGCTGGGTAAAGCCCAGGTCGGCCACGGCGGCGATCAGTTCGGGCGCGAGGCCGAGCTTGACGAAGCCGTTGGGCGCGCGGGGCTCTTCGGCCACGGCCGCTTCGGGCGTTGCTGCGTCGAGCGCGTCGAGGATCGGCGCTTCGGACAGGGTGTCCGCGGCGGCGATGAATTCGTTGTTGTTGGTGGATTGCACAGGCGCGAACTCGCCCTGCGCTTCAAAAGCGTCGGTCATGTAGAAATCAATCTCAAACGCGAGCGCTGCCGTAGGCGGCGCCCCGTTGGTGGTTAAAAACATCAACCATCCAACGACATTCAACTTCTGGCTTACGCCGGAGGCTGCGGCCCTTTTTGATCAGCAAAAGCGATCGGGCGCGGTGTGCAAGATAGGGAGATGCGAAGAGACGCCGACCAGAAAACCAAAAATACCGGAAGCCGGATCAGCGAAGCCCACGATTATGGCACGAGTCGGGGTTTTTACCTAATCCGTCAATCGCAAGAAGGTTTCCCGGTAGTGCGCGAGCTCCTCGATGGATTCGTGCACGTCGGCCAGCGCCGTGTGGGCCTGCTGCTTCTTGAACGCGCTGTAGGCGGCGGGCTTCCAGCGCTTGGCCAGCTCTTTCAGGGTGCTGACGTCGAGGTTGCGGTAGTGGAAATACGCCTCCAGCTTGGGCATGAACTTGACCAGGAAGCGCCGGTCCTGGCCGATGGTGTTGCCGCACATCGGCGAGCCGCTGCGCGGGATGTACCTGGCGATGAACTCCAGCAACTGCTGCTCCGCGGCCGCTTCGTCCAGCGTGGAGGCCTTCACCTTGTCGATGAGGCCGCTGCGGCCATGCGTGCCCTTGTTCCAGGCGTCCATGGCGTCGAGCACCGCGTCGCTCTGGTGGATGACCAGCACGGGGCCATCGATGCGGGGCGTGAGGTCGGGGCCGGTGACGACCACGGCAATCTCGAGCAGGCGCTCTTTCTCGGGGTCGAGGCCGCTCATTTCGCAGTCGAGCCAGACCAGGTTCTGGTCGCTTTTCTTCAGCACGGGCGGGGCTGCGGGGGTCGTGGGGTCTAGGGATTCGGGCATCGCTGGATTGTCGTCGAAGGCCTGCGCCGGCCGGACCCGAGGGCTAAACTCGGCGCTCATGTCCTATTCGCTCATCTTCACCATTGCCTTCGCCTCTGCACTGGTCGCGGGCCTGCTCGTGAAGTTCTGGCTCGCCTCGCGGCAGATGCGCCACGTGGCGCGGCACCGGGGCGCCGTGCCGCCGGCCTTCGCGCACACCATCAGCCTGGCGGCGCACCAGAAGGCCGCCGACTACACCATCGCCAAGGCGCGCTTCGGCCTGGTCGAAATGGCCTGGAGCACCGCGCTGCTGCTCGGCTGGACGCTGCTCGGCGGCCTCGACGCGCTGAACCGGCTCCTGCTGGCCTGGCTCGGCGGCGGCATGGTGCAGCAGCTGGCCCTGCTGGCGGCGTTCGCGGCCATTGGCGGCCTGCTCGAGTTGCCCTTCACGCTCTGGCAGACCTTCAGGCTCGAAGAGCGTTTCGGCTTCAACAAGATGACCTTTCGCCTCTGGCTCGGCGACACGGTCAAGTCGACGCTGCTCGGTGCGGCCATCGGGCTGCCGATCGCCGCGGTGATCCTCTGGCTCATGGGCACCGCGGGCACCACGTGGTGGCTCTGGGCATGGGCCGTGTGGATGGGCTTCAACCTGCTCGGGATGCTGATCTATCCCACTTTCATTGCGCCGCTCTTCAACAAGTTCAAGCCGCTGGACGACCCGCATCTGAAGGAGCGCGTCACGGCATTGATGAAGCGCTGCGGCTTTGCCGCCAAGGGCCTGTTCGTGATGGATGGCAGCACCCGCAGCGCCCACGCCAACGCTTACTTCACCGGCTTCGGGGCGAGCAAGCGCGTGGTGTTCTACGACACGCTGCTGCGCCAGCTCAACCCGAGCGAAGTGGAAGCCGTGCTGGCGCACGAACTCGGCCACTTCAAGCACCGCCATATCGTGAAGCGCCTGGTGGCGATGTTCGCGCTGAGCCTGGCGGGCTTCGCGCTGCTGGGCTGGGTGTCCACGCAGGCCTGGTTCTACGCGGGCCTGGGCGTGCAGCCCAACATGGCGGCCACGGCGCCGAACAACGCGCTCGCGCTGCTGCTGTTCATGCTGGCGATCCCGGTGTTCGGCTTCTTCATCGCGCCCCTGCCCGCGCGCCTGTCGCGCAAGCACGAGTTCGAGGCCGATGCCTACGCCATTGCGCAAACCAGCGGCGCCGACCTGTCGGCCGCGCTGCTCAAGCTCTACCAGGACAACGCGTCGACGCTCACGCCCGACCCGGTGTTCGTCAAGTTCTACTATTCCCATCCCCCGGCCTCCGAGCGCCTCGCGCGCATGGCGGCGGCCTGAGACATCGCCCCGAAAGCCGAGCCCATGAGCAGCATGTTCAAGCCCAAAGACTGGAAAAACATTCCCCGCAAGGCCCTGAGCGCCACCGAGATCGTCTCGGGCCTTGCCCAGCTCGACGGCTGGAAGCTCAGCGGCGACGGCGCCGAAGTCGCCATCGAGAAGACCTTCAGCTTCGCGAACTATTTCGAGACCATCGCTTTCGTCAACGCGCTGGCCTTCATTGCGCACACGCAAGACCACCATCCGGATCTTTCGGTGCACTACAACCGCTGCGTGGTGCGCTTCAACACGCACGACGTCGGCGGACTCTCGGTCACCGACATCGAGTGCGCGCGGCAGGCCAACGCGCTGGTCGCGGACTCCGCCGCATGACGGACAACGCCCGTGGCTAAGCCGGGCCGCGCCGCCGCGTCCCCGGCCCCTGCCGCCAAGGCACTCCACGACGGCCTCGTCGTTGCCAGCCATGGGCGCCATTGCCTTGTCGAAACACCCGCCGGCGAGCGGCTGATCTGCCATCCGCGCGGCAAGAAGAGCCAGGCCGTGGTCGGCGACCGGGTGCGATGGCAGGCCACGGAGGACGAAGGCACCATCGAGGCGGTCCTGCCGCGCCGCAACCTTTTCTACCGGCAGGACGAGATCCGCACCAAGTCGTTCGCAGCCAACCTGGACCACGTGCTGATCCTGATCGCGGCCGAGCCGGAGTTTTCAGAGCACCAGCTCGCGCGTGCGTTGATCGCGGCCGAGGCCGAGCGCATCACGCCGATCATTGCGCTCAACAAGAGCGACCTCGTCGAGCCCTTTGGGCGCGCCTGGAACAAGCTCGCGCCCTACCGCCGAATGCATCACGGCGTGCTGCCGCTGTCGCTGAAGGCATCGGGCGAAGCAGACTACGCGTCGCTCATGAAGCTGCTGGCCGGCAAGTCCACCCTCGTACTGGGGCCCTCCGGCTCGGGCAAGAGCACCCTGACCAACCTGCTGGTGCCGGGCGCCACCGTGCTGACGCAGGAAATCTCCCAGGCACTGAACTCGGGCAAGCACACGACCACCAGCACCACCTGGTACTGGATCGACGAAGCGCGCACCACCGGCCTGATCGACTCGCCGGGGTTCCAGGAATTCGGGCTGAACCACATCCAGCCGATGCAGCTTGCGAGGCTCATGCCCGACATTGCCGAGCACGCGAACGACTGCAAGTTCTACAACTGCACCCACCTGCACGAGCCGGGCTGCGGCGTGATCGCGAACGTGGATTCGCCGGCCAGGCCGGGGCCGATCAGCGCGTCGCGCTACAGGATCTACGGCGAGCTCTTTGCCGAACTGAGCCAGTCGCGCTACTGAACCTCGAGGATCGATTCGAGCGCCCGCACCAGCGCTTCGCACTGTTCCCGCGTGCCGATGCTGATGCGAAGGTATTGCGCGATGCGCGGCTGCCTGAAATGGCGCACCAGCACCGCACGCTCGCGCAGCAGCGCCGCCAGCTCGGCCGCATCGCGCCCGGGATGGCGCACGAAGATGAAGTTGGCCTGCGAAGGCAGCACTTCGAAGCCCATGTCTTCCAGTTGCAGGCCGAGCCCTTCGCGGGTGTCGACGACCTTGCCGCGGGTGGCGGCGAACCAGTCTTCGTCCTCGAGTGCGGCCACCGCGCCCGCCGTGGCGAGGCGATCGAGGGGATAGGAATTGAAGCTGTCCTTGACGCGCACCAGCGCGTCGATCAGGTGCGCCTGGCCGCAGGCAAAACCGACCCGCAGGCCAGCGAGCGAGCGCGACTTGGACAGGGTCTGCACCACCAGTAGGTTCGGATACCGGCCGACCAGCGGCAGCGCGCTCTCGCCGCCGAAATCGACATACGCCTCGTCCACCAGCACCACGCGCTGCGGGCATGCGGCAAGCAATTGCTCGATGCGCGAAAGCGGCAGCCCGATGCCCGTGGGTGCGTTCGGATTGGCGATCACGAGGCCGGCGCAACCCTGCGCGGCGCGCGCGGCCAGGGCATCGACGTCGATGCGCAGGCCCTCGTCCATCGGCAGCAGTTCGCATGCAATGCCGTAGAGCTGCGCGTAGACGCGATAGAAGCTGTAGCTCACGTCGGGCATCAGCAAGGGCTCGGCCTGCTGGAAGAAGGCGAAGAAGGCGTGCGCCAGCACCTCGTCCGAGCCGTTGCCCGCAAAGACCTGGCCGGGCTGGAGGCCATGCCGCCGCGCGACCGCTTCGCGCACCGCGAGCGAAGCCGGATCGGGGTAGCGCTCCAGGCCATTGGCCGCCGCCTGCTGGATGGCGTCGATGGCGCGGGGCGACGGCGGGTACGGGTTCTCGTTGGTGTTGAGCTTGACGAGGTTGGCGATGCGCGGCTGCTCGCCGGGCACATAGGGTTCGAGCGCGCCGATGCGCGGGCTCCAGAAAGCCGGCACTGCAGAAGTCATGGCGTCTTCGTCGCCTGTTCTCAACCGAGCAGCCGGGCCAGGGTGAGCAGGGCCAGCAGCACCATCCACATCACGACGGAGCGCCAGACCAGGCCGACCACGCTGCGCAGGTGGCCGGGCTCGGGCTCGCGGCCCGGCGTGCTGCCGCTGTCGGGCCGGCGGCCGTCGGCCATCGAATCGCCGGCTTGCGCGCGCGGCAGCGGGTCGGCGACCGGAATCGGGCTCAGCGCGCCGCCGCCCAGCCGGACGTTGACCGCCCCCGAGGTCGCCGCGAGGATCACGCCGTCGTTCTCGCTCGCAAAGCGCCGTGCATCGTTGCGCCAGCAATCGATGGCTTCCTCGAAGCTGCCGACCACGGCAAAGCCCAGCGCGGTGATGCGCGCGGGCAGCCAGTCGATCGCGTGCCATGCGCGGTCGGCCGCGCGCTGCACCGAAACGCTCGAAGGCTGGATGGCCGCGCCGTTCTTGTGCGTCCAATAGCGCGAGACGAATTCGCTCATGCGATAGAACGCCGCACCCGCGGGGCCCAAGCCCAGGGCGGCAAGAATCGAGAACCACGCCAGCACGCCGAACACATGGCGGTGCGCCGCGATCACCGAATGCTCGATCACATGGCGGACGATTTCACTGCGCGGCAGGTCGGCCGCATCGACACCCTGCCAGTGCGCCAGCAGCGAGCGCGCGAGCGGCTCGTCGCCTTCGTCGAGCGCATCGCGAATGTCGGTGAAGTGGTGGCTGAACTGCCGGAAGCCGAGGGTGACGTAGAGCACCGCAATGCTCCAGAGCACGGCAAAGGGCAGGCCCAGCGTGAGCACCAGCAGCCAGTGGATGCCCAGTGTCAGCAAGGTGGGCACGAACACCGCAAGGGCCCAGGCGACCCATCCGTGATGCGGTTTGCCGGCATCGAAGTTGCGGCTGGTCCAGCGCGTCCACGCCAGCACGCCGCCGTATACCGGGTTGCGCGGGGCGAGCGGCCGCACCTGCTCGATCAGCAACGCACACAGGATGGCAAAGAAGCTCATCCTTCGATGATAGCGAGAGAGCTCGCGCAGGCCCGGCCGCGGCGGGCTCAGGCGCTGAGGAACCGGTAGAGGTTGCGCAGCATGCCCGCGGTGGCGCCCCAGACGAAGCGCTCTTCGGCGCCGTCCTGGTAGGGCATCGAGTACCACTCGCGCCGGGTGCCGTCGGGCGCCGGCACGGTGTGGCGGCGGTGATTGGCCGGGTCCATGAGCCAGGCCAGCGGCACCTCGAAGGCCAGCGCCACCTCATAGGGGTTGATGGTGAGTTCGAAGCCGGGCTTCACCAGCGCGACCACCGGCGTCACGATGAACGAAGTGACCGTGGTGTAGGTCGGAAGGCTTCCGAGCACCTCGATGTACTGGGCCGACAGGCCCACTTCTTCCCAGGCTTCGCGCAATGCCGCGGCCGCGGTGTTCGCGTCTTCGGGATCGACCCGGCCACCGGGGAACGCGACCTGCCCCGAATGGTTGGACAGGTGCGCGGTGCGCTCTGTCAGCAGCACGGTGGCGCCTTCCGGGCGCTGCACGATGGGCACCAGCACGGCTGCCTGAGCCGGCGCGCGGTCGGTCAGGCGCGGTTCGCGGCGCAGTTCGGGTGTCCACGCCGGCGGGGTCGCAAAGCGCCTGCGCAGCGCCTCGGTCGCCAACTGCTCGGGCGGGACGGCGGGCAGGCCATCGGGACCGCCGACCACCGGTGCCTTGCGCGGGTCGATCTGCATCAGCGTGGGCGGCACCACGGCATTGACGGGTTCGACGGGAGCGAGCGGCATGGGAACGGTGGAATCGGTCAAGTGAAAGTGTTTCGGTGAAGCGTAGAGCTTAAGAGAGCGATGCCGTGGTTGCGCAAAAAACGTGCACGGCGCACAACGCAAAAAGCCGCCAGAACGGCGGCTTTTTGCACGACAGGCAGCAGCTTACTTGGCAGCCTGCGACTTGCCCGGCAGCTTTTCCTTGATGCGTGCCGAACGGCCGCTGCGCTCGCGCAGGTAGTACAGCTTGGCGCGGCGAACGTCACCGCGGCGCTTGATTTCGATGCCGGCGATCAGCGGGCTGTAGGTCTGGAACGTACGTTCCACGCCTTCGCCACTGGAGATCTTGCGCACCGTGAAGCCGCTGTTGAGGCCGCGATTGCGCTTGGCGATCACGACGCCTTCGTAGGCCTGCACGCGCTTGCGGGTGCCTTCGACGACGCTCACGCTGACGATGACCGTGTCACCGGGCATGAAATCGGGGATCTTCTTGCCGAGGCGGGCGATTTCTTCCTGCTCGAGGGTTTCGATGAGGTTCATGATTTCCTGATATTCGATCGTGCTCGCGCTACACAAAAGGCGCCTTTTGGTTCGTTGCTTCTCAACGGCCTGGGGCCATGAGAACCCGCAACGAGGCCAGGCGCGGCCGGGCAGAGGATCGGGGAACCGACGATTATAGCTTTTTTTTGAGCGCCGTCTCATCGGCCTTGCCGAGGCGCCCGGCAGCGCGTGCGGCGTCGATCAGGTCGGGGCGCCGTGCGGCGGTGATCGCCAGGCGCTGGTCGCGCCGCCAGCGCTCGATCTGCACATGGTGCCCGGAGAGCAGCGGCGCCGGTACGCCCTGCCCGTTCCATTGCTCCGGCCGCGTGTAGTGCGGGCAGTCGAGCAGGCCGTCGAGCGATGGATTGAAACTGTCCTGCACGTGGCTCGCCTCGTCGCCCAGCACGCCGGGTTGCAGGCGGGCCACCGCATCGAGCAGCGCCATGGCCGGAATCTCGCCACCCGAAAGGACGAAATCGCCGAGGCTGATCTGGTGCGTGACGCGCGTGTCGATGAAGCGCTGGTCGATGCCTTCATAGCGGCCGCAGACCAGCACGGCGCCCTCGCTGGCGGACCAGCGCTCGACCGCTTCGTGGCGCAAGGGCTCGCCGATGGGGGAAAACAGGACGACGGGCGCCGCGGCGCCGCGCGCGGCCAGCGCCGCATCGAGGCAGGCCGAGAGCGGCTCGGCCATCATCACCATGCCGGGACCGCCACCGAAGGGCCGGTCGTCCACGCGCTTGTAGTTGCCCTGCGCAAAGTCGCGCGGATTCCAGAGCACGACCTCGACCTGCTTCGACTCGTAGGCACGGCGCGTCACGCCGCTGGCCATGAACGGAGCGAACAGTTCGGGAAAAAGCGTGAGGACGTCGAAGCGCATGCGCGCGAGCCGGTCAGGCCTTTCGCCGGGCCGCCGCAAGGAAGGCCTGCGCCCCCTCGGGGGGCAGCGAATACACGAAGTGACGAGCGTGGGGGCTGCTCATTTCAGTATTCGGGCTGCCAGTCGACCGTGATGAGACGGCCGGCCAGGTCGACCTTGTCGATGAAGACCGAGACGAAGGGCACCATGCGCTCGATGGCCTTGCCGTCTTCCTCGGCCGCGAGCACCAGCGTGGTCTGCGGACCGGTGGCGAGCAGTTCGCGCACCGTGCCGAGCGCGACGCCTTCGCGGTTCACCACCGAGAGGCCGATCAGGTCGACCCAGTAGTACTCGTCGTCGCCGGCCGTGGGAAAGCTCGAGCGCGGCACGAACACGCGCGCGCCGCGCAGTGCCTCGGCGGCATTGCGGTCGGGCACATCCTCGGACGAGGCGACGATGCAGTCGGAATGTTCTTTGGCTTCGCGGATCGCGAGCCGGAAAGCGGCGGTCGCCGAGGCTCCGGGAGCCTGCAGGAACCAGCGCTTGGAAGAAAAAAGCGCCTCGGGCTGGGCGCTGTGGGGCAGGACCTTGAACCAGCCCTTGATGCCCCAGGCATCGGCGATGCGTCCTACCTCGATCGCATCCGCCGGCAATTCGGCGGCTTCGAGTGCGGGCAGCATCGCCTTGCCGGACAGCTTAGGCTGCCGCCTTGGGGGCCGCTGCAGCAGCTTGCTTGATCAGGCGCAGGACCGTGGGCGAAGCTTGTGCGCCGACGCTCTTCCAGTAGGCCAGGCGATCCTGGGCAATACGGATGCTTTCTTCGTTTTCCTTGGCGATCGGGTTGTAGAAACCCAGGCGCTCGATGAAACGGCCATCGCGGCGAACGCGCTTGTCCGACACGACGATGTTGAAGAACGGACGGCCTTTGGAGCCGCCGCGGGAAAGTCGAATGACGACCATGATTTATCCTTGGGTGGTGCAGCAGGCCCGTCTTCTGGACAGGAGGCCCGCTCACAGTGTTCTTTCAGCGTCGAGACACGCGACATGGCCACCCGGCCAGCGACACGCTGAAAAGCCTGCGATTATAGCCCGACCCGCGTTTTATCCAATTCCAGCGCTTGCCGCGCTTCGATTTCCACCTGCATGACCCTCACCATCCGCCCCAGCCGCGACGAAGATGTCGCAGCCATCACGGCCATCTACGCCCATCACGTGCTGAACGGCACCGGCACCTTCGAGACCGAAGCGCCCTCTGTGGCCGACATGTCCGCGCGGCGCGCCGACGTGCTCGGCAAGAACCTGCCCTACATCGTGGCCGAGGACCACGGCGAAGTGTTGGGTTTTGCCTACTGCAACTGGTTCAAGCCGCGTCCGGCGTACCGTTTTTCAGCCGAAGACTCGATCTACATTTCGGAAAACGCGCGCGGGCGGGGCTTGGGCGGCCAGTTGCTCGCAGCCCTCTCGCAGGCCGCGGAAGCGGTGGGCGTGCGCAAGCTGATCGCCGTCATCGGCGACTCGGCCAATGCAGGTTCGGTCGGCGTCCATCGCAGCCAGGGCTTCACGCACGTGGGCGTGCTCAAGGACTGCGGCTGGAAATTCGGCGAATGGCGCGACGTGGTCCTGATGGAAAAGGTGCTCGGCCAAGGCAGCACGACCAAACCCGAATGAAAAACAAGACCGTTGCCGCCTGGCTCTCCTTCCTGGGCGGCCCGCTGGGCCTGCACCGCTTCTACCTGCGCGGCATGGGCGACTGGCTCGGCTGGCTGCTGCCCATTCCCACGGCGCTGGGCTTCTACGGCATCGAGCGCGCACGCATGTACGGCCTGGACGACGGATGGAGCTGGGTGCTGATTCCGCTCCTGGGCTTCACCATCGCGGGATGTGCGTTGATGGCCATCGTCTACGGCCTCATGACGCCCGAGAAATGGAACGCCCGCTTCAACGGCGGTGCGCCTTCGGACGCCGCGCCGGGCCGCACCAACTGGGCCACGATCGGCGCCGTGGTGCTCGCGCTGCTCTTCGGCACCACGGTGCTGATGGCCAGCATCGTGTTCAGCTTCCAGCGCTACTTCGAGCACCAGGTCGAGGAAGGCCGGAAGATTTCGCAGTAGCTGGAGTCAGAAAATCTGCAGGCTGACCCAGTAGGCAATCGCCGCAACGAACGCCGAGGCCGGGATCGTGAAGATCCAGGCCCAGACGATGTTGCCCGCCACGCCCCAGCGCACGGCACTGGCGCGCTGCGCGGAGCCCACGCCCACGATGGCGCCGGTGATGGTGTGGGTGGTCGACACCGGAATGCCCAGTGCGGTGGCCAGGAACAGCGTCAGCGCGCCGCCGGTTTCGGCGCAGAAGCCGCCCACGGGCTTGAGCTTGGTGATCTTCTGGCCCATGGTCTTCACGATGCGCCAGCCGCCGAACATGGTGCCCAGCGCAATGGCGGCATAGCAGCTCACGATGGTCCAGGTGGGCGGGGTCGCGTCGGTGGCCGAGGCGTAGCCGGTGGCGATCAGCAGCATCCAGATGATGCCGATGGTCTTCTGCGCGTCGTTGCCGCCGTGGCCCAGGCTGTAGGCCCCGGCCGAAACCAGCTGCAGCCGCCGGAACCAGCGGTCGACCCGCGACGGCGTGGCCCGCCGGAAGCCCCAGGCCACCACCACCATCATCATCGAACCGAGCACGAAGCCGAGGAACGGCGAGACGAAGATGAAGGCCACCGTCTTCCAGATGCCGGTGGCCACGAGGCCGCTGGTGCCGGTCTTCGCGATCACGGCACCCACGATGCCGCCGATCAGCGCGTGCGACGAGCTGCTGGGGATGCCGTAGTACCAGGTCACGAGGTTCCAGCTGATGGCGCCGACGAGCGCACCGAAGACCACGTGCACATCGACCACGCCGGGCTGTGCGATGCCCTTGCCGACCGTGGCCGCCACGCTCAGGTGGAAGATGAAGATCGCGATCAGGTTGAAGAAGGCCGCGAACAGCACGGCGTGTCCGGGCTTGAGCACGCCGGTCGACACCACGGTGGCGATCGAGTTCGCCGCGTCGTGGAAGCCATTCATGAAGTCGAACAGGATCGCGAGCGCGACCAGCACCATCACCACCCAGAGGGCGACCTGAACCGTTGCCATCGAGTGCTGCCGATCAGGAATTCTCGAGGACGATGCCCTCGATCACATTGGCCACGTCCTCGCACTTGTCGGTGATCGTCTCGAGCAATTCATAGATTGCCTTGAGCTTGATCACCTCGCGCACATCGGGCTCCTCGCGGAACAGCTTGCTCATGGCACTGCGCATCACGCGGTCGGCGTCGGACTCGAGGCGGTCGATCTCCTCGCAGGTCTTGAGCGTGGCCTCGGCCACCGCCGGATCGGCGATCTTGCTCAGGAACTTGACGGCGTCCTTCAGGCGGTCGCAGCACTTCACGCTCAGGGCCGTGAGGCGCACGATCTCGTCGGTCATGTGGCGCACGTCGTACAGCGCCATGGTCTCGGCCGAGTCCTGGATCAGGTCGGCCACGTCGTCCATCGTGTTGATGAGCTTGTGGATCTGCTCGCGGTCGATGGGCGTGATGAAGGTCTTGTGGATCAGCCGGTTGACGTCGTGCGTGACACGGTCGGCCGCGCGCTCGGCATTGTCGACGTCGCGGTTGTATTGCTCCCGCAGGTGCACGTCGTTGTAATTGGCCACGAGTTGCTCGAACGCCCGCGCCGCTTCGACAATGCGCTCGGCGTGCTGGTTGAACATCTCGAAAAAATTCCCCTCGCGGGGCAGCAGCTTGCCAAACATGGCGCTCTCCTGGGTTCGCGGCTGCCACAAATGCGTGACAACGTCATGAAAAACCGCGCAAGTGTAATGGGCGGCGCAATTTCGCCTGCGCGGCGGGGTTCCCCGCCGGCCCGCTCAGACGCGAATCCGCTCGATGACCTGGGACGAAACGCGGGCGAGCGCTGCGCGCGGCACCTTGTCGGGCGCGATTTCGGCCAGGGGCTTGAGCACGAAGGCGCGATCGCGCATGCGCGGGTGCGGCAAGGTCAGCGCGGGCGTGTCCTTAATCGCATTGCCGTGCATCAGCAGGTCGAGGTCGAGCGTGCGCGGCGCATTGGGAAACGGCCGCTCGCGCCCGGCCTGCTCCTCGAGCAGGTGCAGTTCGGCCAGGAACGCCTCGGCCGTGAGCCCGGTGCGCACGGCGACCACCGCGTTGATGAAATCGGGGCCTTCCGCATCGACCGGCGCGCTGCGGTACAGCGACGAACGCGCGGTGACGACCGTGCGCTCGATGGTGCCGATGGCGTCCATGGCCGCCTTGACCGCCGCCTGGGCGTCGCCCAGGTTGGCGCCGATGGCGACGAAAGCCTGCACGGTCGGGTAGTCCTCGCGCGTGCGGCGTGCGGCCGGGCTGCCGGGCGCCACCTTGCCCGAGGGCCGGCTGGAGGCGCGGCGCACGGGCGCCGGTCCACTCTTCGGCCTGGCGGCACCGCTGCGCGGCGGCGCGGTCTGGCTCCTGCCGCCGCTTTTGCCGCCGGGTTTGCCGTCCTTCGGCCGGTTGGGGGCGCTCATTCGCCTGCGGCGCTCCCGCCGCCCTCGCCTGCACCGCCACCGCCGCCACCGGCGCGCGGCTTCCGGCGGCGCCGGCGCTTGCGCGGCGCCGCGGCTTCGCCATCGCCCGCCGCGCCCGCGGTTTCGGTTTCCAGCTCGTCGTCCGGCTGTGCCGGCTCGTCGGCATCCTGGCGGTCCTGCCGCTGCCGCCCAGGCAGCTCGTCGCGGGGCTTCGAAGGCACCGGGTCTCGCGTTCTCACGCGCTGGCGGGTCTTCTGCTCGTCGCGCACCTGTTCCAGCAGGTCTTGCCGGCGCACGTCGTCGGCCGTGCTGAATTCCTGCCACCACTCGGCGATGGCCTCGCCGACCTCGCCCACGTCGGCGCGCAGGCGCATGAAGTCGAAGGCGGCGCGAAAGCGCGCCTGCTCGACCAGGCTGTAGGGCGTGGAGCCGGTGCGCTTGTCGAAGCGCGGCTGCATCATCCAGATCTCGCGCATGTCGGCGGCCAGCTTGCCGCGGCCCGACACGTCGCCGATGCGGGCGTTGAACACGTCGTCGATCGCGTCCTGCAGCGCCGGGAAAGGCGGCTGCGCGCGTTGGCCATGCCGGCCTTCGATGCGCTGGGCCCAGCCGTCGCGCACGTCGGCCCAGAGCACGCAGGCCAGCAGGAAACTGGGCGCCACGGGCTTGCCTTCGCCCACGCGGCGGTCGGTGTCCTGCAGGGCCGCCTTCACGAACGGCGAATCGGCGCGCTCGACCACCACGTCGAGCAGCGGGTAGATGCCCGTGACCAGCCCCAGCTTGCGCAGCTGCTCGACGGTGGCAATGGCATGGCCGGTCTGCAGCAGCTTGAGCATTTCGTCGAACAGTCGGCTCTGCGGCACGTCGGCCAGCAGCTTGCTCGACTCGACCAGCGGTGCGGCGGTCTTGGTTTCCATCTTGAAACCCAGCGCCGCGAGCTTGGCCGAGAAGCGGATCGCGCGAATGATGCGCACCGGGTCTTCGCGGTAGCGGGTGGCCGGATCGCCGATCATGCGCAGCGTGAGCTTCTGCGCGTCCTTGATGCCGTTGTGGTAGTCGACCACGATCTGGTTGGCCGGGTCGTAGTACATGGCGTTCACGGTGAAGTCGCGGCGCGCCGCGTCTTCGTCCTGCGGGCCCCAGACGTTGTCGCGCAGAACCCGGCCGGTCGAATCGACCGCGTGCGTCATGCCCGCGAGCTCGCCCTTGCTGGTGCGCTCGTTGCCCTTCACCTGCTCGGCCGCGGCGTTGTCCATGTAGGCGCGGAAGGTCGAAACCTCGATCACCTCGTGCTCGCGGCCGCGCCCGTACACCACGTGGACGATGCGAAAGCGCCGCCCGATGATGAAGGCGCGCCGGAACAGCGACTTGACCTGCTCCGGCGTGGCATTGGTGGCCACGTCGAAGTCCTTGGGGCGCAGGCCCAGCAGCAGGTCGCGCACCGCGCCGCCCACCACATAGGCTTCGTAGCCGGCCTGCTGGAGGGTGGTGACGACGTTCTTCGCGCGTTCGTCGACCAGGGCGGGATCGATCCTGTGAACCTCCGCCGGCACCTCCTGGCGCTTGCCGAAGCGGCTCTTGCCCTGTGTGCCGCCGGCCGATTTGCCGAGCAGCTTGTCGATGAATTTCTTGATCATTGTTGGTTGAAGCTCTTCTTATTCGCTTTCGAGCATGGATCGGATCAGCGGGATCGTGATCGCGCGCTGTGTCTGCAGGGCATAGCCATCGAGCTGCGTGAGCAGCTCCATGAGGCTGCCCAGGTCGCGGCTGAAGCGGTGCAGCATGAAGTCGAGCACGTCGTCCGACAGCATGACGCCGCGCGCGTCGGCGGCCTGCCGCAGCACCGCGCGGCGTTCGCTTTCGCTCAGCACCTGCAGGTGGAACACGTGGCCCCAGCCCAGCCGGGTGCGCAGGTCTTCGCGCAGCGGCAGGTCCGCCGGCGGCAGGGCGCCCGCGGCGACCACGCCGCGCTGCAGGCTCTGCGCGTTGACGAACCAGTTGAAGGCCGCGTGCTGCTGCACCGCGGTGTACAGGTGAACGTCGTCGAGCAGGACGGCGCCCCAGCGCTCGTCGAACTCGGGCGGCTCCAGCAGCCCGGCATGCAGCCAGCCCACGCTCGCGCCCTGCTCGCGCAGTGCGACACGCACTGATTCGAGCAGATGGGTCTTGCCGCTGCCGCTTTCGCCCCAAAGATAGGTGGGCACGGGAGAGTGCGGCACCGCCTGGCCGGCGCCGCCCACCCACAGTTGCAGGTGCCGCAGCGCCGCCTCGTTGGGGCCGGCAAAAAAAGCGTCGAAGCTGGGGCCCGTCGCAATGCCGATATCGAGCGCGAGCTGTTTCATCCCGGGAAGGTTCATGGAGGGGGCCCGGAGGGCCCTTAAAATCGTGAGGAATTCTATCGGCCCGGCCGCTTCGGTGACCGGCGCCCCCACCTTCCTGCTTCCTTCCCGCCCCTTTCCCGACACCGTCCGACCATGACTTCCCCTACGCCCACCCCGCTCAGCTACAAGGATGCCGGTGTCGATATCGATGCCGGCGACGCCCTGGTCGACCGCATCAAGCCCCTCGCCAAGAAGACCCTTCGCGAAGGCGTGCTGGCCGGCATCGGCGGCTTCGGCGCGCTGTTCGAGGTGCCCAAGCGCTACAAGGAGCCGGTGCTGGTGAGCGGCACCGACGGCGTGGGCACCAAGCTCAAGCTGGCGTTCGAATGGAACATGCACGATACGGTCGGCATCGACCTCGTGGCCATGAGCGTCAACGACGTGCTGGTGCAGGGCGCCGAGCCGCTCTTCTTTCTCGACTACTTCGCCTGCGGCAAGCTCGACGTGGACACGGCCGCGGCCGTGATCGGCGGCATCGCGCGCGGCTGCGAGATTTCCGGCTGTGCGCTGATCGGCGGCGAAACCGCCGAAATGCCCGGCATGTACCCGGCCGGCGAGTACGACCTGGCGGGCTTCGCGGTCGGCGCTGTCGAAAAGTCGAAGATCCTCACGGGCCAGAACGTCAAGCCCGGCGACGTGGTGCTGGGCCTTGCCTCGGCCGGCGTGCATTCCAACGGGTTCAGCCTGGTGCGCAAGGTGATCGAACGCGCGGGTTCCGACCTGCCCGCCACGCTCGACGGCAAGCCCTTCCGCGAAGCCGTGATGGAACCCACCCACCTGTATGTGAAGCCGGTGCTCGAAGCGCTGGCCCGGCACCCGATCAAGGCGCTGGCCCACATCACCGGCGGCGGCCTGCTCGAGAACATTCCGCGCGTGCTGCCCGAAGGCACGGCCGCCCACCTCAAGAAGGGCAGTTGGCCGCAGACCGAACTCTTCGCCTGGCTGCAGAAGGTGGCGGGCATCGACGACATCGAGATGAACCGCACCTTCAACAACGGCATCGGCATGGTGGTGGTGATCGATGCGTCCGAGGCCGCCGCCTGCGCCGCCACGCTGCGCGCGGCGGGCGAATCGGTGTTCGAGATCGGCACCATCGCCGAGCGCGGCGCGGGAGCCGCCGTGATCGTCGGCTGATCTTTTCCTCCGAGGCTACGCGCGCGCAGCACCCGGACCCCGATGCCCAAACCCACCGTCGTCACCATCGATCCCAAGCCCAGGCCGGCTTCGCGCAACGTGGTGCTGGCCAGCTACCTGCTGATGCCGGCCGCGCTGCTGCTGGTGATGTGGGAGCACCTGCTGCCGGGCCTCTTGTGCGTGTGCATCGGTTTCCTGGCCGCGCGCTGGTTCGCGCGCCTGATCGGCAACGGGCTCGCGCGGCTCGGGCTGTCGCCCGGGCGTGCCGGCGTGGTGTCGCGGATCCTTGCTGTCACGCTGGTGCTGCTGGGACCTATCGCGCTGGTGACGCTCGGCCTGTCGGAGGCGCGCGAATACATCCTCGACGCCCCCGACCAGTACCGCGACCTGCTCGACTTCACCGCGCGCACCGTGCTCGAGCTGCGGCTCAAGCTTCCGCCCGAGATCGCCATCTACCTGCCCGAGGGCGCGGCCGAAATCCAGCGCGTGGTGGCCAACTACCTGCGGGCGCAGGCCGGCTCCCTGGCACTGGCCGGGCGGGCCTGGCTCGGCGGGCTGCTGTTCGCCTATGTGGGGCTGATCGTCGGCGGGCTGGCCGCCATTGCGCCGCCGCCGCTGCGGCACCGGCCCTTGGCCGCGCAGCTGTACCGGCGCATCACCATCTTCGGCGAAGCCTTCCGCCAGATCGTTGCCGCGCAGTTCTGGATCGCGGCCTTCAACACGCTGCTGACCGCCATCTTCCTGCTGTTCCTGATGCCGCTGTGGGGCCCTCACCTGCCCTACACGCCCGCACTCATCACGCTGACCTTCGTGGCGGGTCTGGTGCCGATCGTGGGCAACCTGGTCTGCAACTCGGTCATCACGCTGGTGGCGCTCTCGGTGTCGCCGATCACGGCGCTCGCGTGCCTGATCTTCCTGATCGTCATCCACAAGGCTGAATACGTGATCAACGCCAAGGTGGTCGGCAGCCGCACGCAGATGCGGGTGTGGGAGCTGCTGGCGGTCATGTTCGTGGCCGAAGCGGTGTTCGGTCCGGCCGGCCTGGTTGCGGCGCCACTCTTCTACGCCTACCTCAAGAAAGAGCTCCAGGCGGCCGAGCTCGTCTAGCGGCGATGTCCTGATCTGATCGATTCTGGTCCGCTTCGGCGCGGACCGCGGGCTCGCGGCGCTGAAGAATAGGCGGCATCATCCACTATGCCCTTCGGGCCACGCCCCATGAAATCCTGTCTGATTGTGATCGACGCCCAGGAATCGTTCCGGCAGCGCGCCTATTGGTCCGAAGAAGTCGCCCGGCCCTACTTCGCCGCGCAGAACGCGCTGATCGAAGGCTGCGTTGCCGCCGGCATTCCCATCGTGCGTGTCTTCCATGTCGACGAGCCCGCCGTGGCAAGCCATCCCTTCGCCGTCGAGTCGGGCTTCGTGCGGCCGATCGGGGGGCTGGCGCCTTTCGAAGCGGCGGCCACCTTCACCAAGCACCGGCACAGCGCGCTGGTCAACAGCGGCCTGGACGCCTGGCTCACCCGGCAAGGCATCGGCCGACTGATCGTGAGCGGCATCCGCACCGAGCAATGCTGCGAGACCACCACGCGACACGCGTCCGACCTGGGCTGGGAGGTCGACTACGTGACCGAGGCCACGCTGACCTTCGACATGGTGCAGCCCGATGGGCGCCCGCTGGCCGCCGCCGACATCAAGGCGCGCACCGCGGCCGTGCTGGACGGCCGCTTCGCCACCGTGTGCAGCGTGGCCGAGGCCCTGCAGCGCGCCGGCAACGAGGCCTGCGAAAGCGTGTCGGCATGACCTTGCGCGTCCGCATCCTCGCCTACGACGGTGTCGAGGCACTCGACTTCGCAGGCCCGTTCGAGGTGTTCACCACGGCCAGCCGCGTCAGCCAGCGCATGAACCCCGGCACGCCGGCCCCGTTCGAGGTCGCGTCGGTGGCACTCGCCAACGGCGGCCACCCGGTGCAGGCGCGCGCCGGCCTGCGCCTGCTGGCGGACCATGACCTGGCCGCCAGCCCGCAAGCCGACCTGCTGGTCGTGCCCGGCGGCGTGGTCGATGCGCCGATGGCGAGCGATGCCACCCTGCGCTGGATCGCCGAATGCGCGAGCGGCGCGCAGCTGGCCGCCTCGGTCTGCACCGGTGTCTTCCTGCTGGCCAAAAGCGGCGTGGTCACGCACGAGGCCGTCACCACGCACTGGGAAGACATCGCGGATCTGCGCGCGCAGTTTCCCTTGCTCGACGTGCGCGAAAGCGAGCGCTGGGTCGACAGCGGCCACGTCGTCAGCTCCGCGGGCATCAGCGCCGGCATCGACATGAGCCTGTACCTGGTCGAACGGCTGGCCGGCCGCGCGCTGGCCGAACGCACCGCGCGCCAGATGGACTGCCCATGGAACTCCCGCAGCAGCCACCCATCCGCGTAGTGTTCGTGCTGCTGCCGGGCAGCCTGGTGCTCGACTGGGCCGGCCCGGCGGAGGCACTGCGCATCGCGAACCAGCGGCTCGTCGCCGCGGGCCGGCCCGAGCGCTTCGAGATCGAATTCGCCAGCCCGCGCCCCACGTCGATCGGCTCCGTGGGTGTGATGCTCGCCGATCTCGCGCCCCTGCCGGCGCAGTGGACCGGACCGGCCTGGATCGTGCTGGTCGGCCTGCCCGGCGACTCCATTGCAGTGGACAACGCCGAAACACAGGACCTGCTGCACTGGCTGCGGGGCCAGCGCTTCGAGCGCGGCCGGCTCGAGCTGATCACGGTCTGTGCCGGCGCCCTGCTCGCCGCGCACGCGGGCGCGCTCGCGGGCCGGCGCGCGACCACGCACCACCATCACCTGGACGAACTGCGTGCGGTGGAGCCGCGCTGCGACGTGGTGGCCAACCGCGTGTTCGTGATCGATCCGCCGGTCTACAGCAGCGCCGGCGTCACCACCGGCATCGACCTGCTGCTGCACCGCATCGCGGATGAGTGCGGCGAGCCGCTCGCGGCCCAGGTGGCGCAAACGATGGTGGTGGCGCAGCGGCGCGGTCCGCACGACCCGGAACTGTCGCCCTTCCTCGCCTACCGCAACCACCTGCACGCGGCACTGCACCGGGTGCAGGACGCCGTCAGCGAGCAGCCGCAGGCCGACTGGAGCGTGCCCCGGATGGCCGAGGTGGCCCACACCTCGGCGCGGCACCTGACGCGGCTCTTCGTCGAACATGCGGGCGTGGCGCCGCTGGCCTACCTGCGCCGGCTGCGGCTCGCGGCGGCGCAGCTTGCGCTGGCGTCGGGTGCGAGCGTGACGCGGGCGGCGGAAATTTCCGGCTTCGGGTCGGACACCCAGCTGCGGCGCGCCTGGCATCAATTCGGCCTGCCGGGCTCGCCCTCGGCCTCCACGCCGCTGCCAAGAGCCTAGCGGCCGGTCAGGGACTCAGCGCTCCGGCAAGGCGCAGGCACGGGCGCGCGCCAGCAGCAATGTCTTCTCGCGCGTGTTGCGCGTGAGCGCGGCGGCGCGGTCGAATTCCCTCCGTGCCTCGTCGCGGCGGCCGAGCTTGAACAGCAGGTCGCCGCGCACCACCGGCAGCAGGTGGTAGCCCTGCAATGCCGGCTCGCCGGCGAGCGCATCGGCCACTTCGAGCCCCGCGGCCGGCCCGAAGGCCATCGACAGCGCAACGGCGCGGTTCAGTTCGACGATGGGCGACGGCGACAGCGCAGCCAGCGCGTCGTACAGCGCCGCGATGCGCGGCCAATCGGTTTCGCCGGCGGTGCGCGCCCGGGCGTGGCAGGCGGCGATCGCGGCCTGGAGCGCATAAGGGCCGAGGGCGCCGCCCAGCGCCTCCGCGCGGGCCAGTCCCGCGAGGCCCCGGCGGATCAGCATGTGGTCCCAGCGCGCACGGTTCTGCTCCAGCAGCAGCACCGGCTCGCCCGACGGGCCCACGCGGGCCGCCGTGCGGGACGCCTGGATTTCCATCAGCGCCACGAGGCCGTGCACCTCCGCGGCATCCGGCATCAGTTCGGCCATGACACGGCCCAGGCGCATGGCTTCGTCGCACAGCGCGGGGCGCATCCAGTCGTCCCCGGCCGTGGCCGAGTAGCCTTCGTTGAAGACCAGGTAGAGCACCTCGAGCACCGAGGCGAGCCGCGCCTCGAGCTCATGCCGGCGCGGCACCTCGAAGGGCACGCGCGCTTCGAGCAGCGTGCGCTTGGCGCGCACGATGCGCTGCGCAATGGTGGCCTCCGGCACCAGGAAGGCACGCGCAATTTCGTCGGTCGCGAGGCCCCCCATCAACCGCAGTGTGAGCGCCACGCGCGCCTCGGTCGAAAGCACCGGGTGGCAGGCGGTGAACACCAGCCGCAGCAGGTCGTCACCGATGTCGTCGTCGATCGCCGCATCCACCGCGTCGGCAAAGTCGGCCTGCGCCATCTCGTGCTGCGCATCGAGTTCCCGGCCGATCTCGGGGGCCTTGCGCTCGGCCAGCTGGCCATGGCGCAGGCGGTCGAGCGCGCGGCGCTTGGCCACGGCGGTGAGCCAGGCCGCCGGGTTGTCGGGCACGCCGGCGCCGGGCCATTGCTCCAGGGCCGAGACGAGCGCGTCCTGGGCCAGCTCTTGGGCCAGCCCCACGTCGCGCACCATGCGCGCCACCGTGGCGATGATCTTCGCCGACTCGATGCGCCACACCGCCTCGATGGTGCGGTGGATGGCGGCCTGGCCATCCTCCGGAGCGCTCATGCCTTATGGCTTCCTGAGCGCCTGCATCGACGCCAATTCGGTGGTCAGGGCCTGCACCTCGGGCGGGTAGTCGGCAATCTCCTGGATCTGCCGGACCTCGATGACCTCGTTCTCGCCGCCGGGGCAGCGGGTGGCCCATTCGATGGCGTCGGCACGCGAGGGCACATCGATGATCCAGTAGCCGCCGAGCACTTCCTTGGCTTCGGCAAACGGGCCGTCCACCACCTTGGGCTTGCGCCCCGGAAAGCTCACGCGCGCGCCCATCGAAGGCGGATGCAGGCCGTCGCAGCTGATCAGCACGCCGGCTTTCTGCATCGATTCGTTGTAGGCCATCATGGCTCCGACCGCATCGACGTCGTCGGGAATGGTGCCGGGCGGCGCGGTTTCGTAGCCGTGGGGAATCATCAGCAGCATGAATCGCATGGCGGGTCTCCTCGCGCTTCGGCCGCTCAGCCGCCGGCCTGGGTGCGGGCCTCGGACTCCGCGCGCAGGCGCTCTTCCTGCGCCAGCAGCTCGGGCGTCATCGCGTCGCCGAAGTCGGCGGCTTCGAACACCTGGCGGATCTCGATCTCGCCTTCCTCGAACGGACTGCGCTTGATCCATTCGACGGCTTCTTCCTTCGACTTGACCTGCAGCAGCCAGAAGCCCGCGAGCAGTTCCTTGGTCTCGGCGAAGGGGCCGTCGATGACGGTGCGCTTGCGCCCTTCGCAGCGCACACGAACGCCCCTGGACGAAGGGTGCAGGCCTTCGCCCGCCAGCAGCACGCCGGCTTTCACCAGTTCCTCGTTGAACTTGGCCATGGCGGTGAGCACTTCGGTGCTGGGCATCACGCCCGCTTCGGAATCCTTGTTGGCCTTGACCAGAACCATGAATCGCATGTCGTTCCTCCTGAAGGTCGATGAGGTGGGGAGCCGCAAGAACCACGCGCTCCTGTTCACACGTCGCGCGAGCCAGCGAAGGATCGACACAGCCGCGGCGATCGATCTGCAATTTTTTGTATCAGCAAGTCAGGGCAGATAGCCGCAGAAGCGCAGGATGTGTCCATCGGGTTCGCGGATCGCGAACTCGCGCAGGCCCCAGGGCTGGGAGGTGGGCGGCTCGACCACGGTCACGCCGCGCTTCACGTAGGCGGCATGCAGGCCGTCCACGTCCTTGCCCACGTGGATCACGATCTCGCCGCGCCATGGCGGCGTGCCGCGCGTGTTGCATTGCCACAGCCGCAGGTAGACGGGATCGCCGTAGCTGCGGTCGCCTTTCTTGACCCGGGCGTAGCTGGGCGGCTCGCCGGCGATGAAGTCGAGTTCGAAGCCCAGCACGTCGCGGAACCAGCGCGCGGCGCGCGAGACGTCGGACACCGGCAGCACCGGCTGCACGCCATGGAATTCATGCCGCGTGCCCAGATCGGGCGCGGCGGCGACGCCGTCCCCGGCGTTCATCAGTTCGAGGCGCGCCGCAGCGCGGCCACGCGTTCGGCGATGGCGTCGACGTCGAGTGCGTCTTCGGCATGGGCCAGGTAGGTTTCGAGGTCGCGCACGGCGGCCGCGGTGTTGCCTTGCTCGGCGTGCGCGATGCCGCGGTCGCGGTATTCGCCCCAGGCGGTGGGCAGCAGCGCAATCAGGCGGTCTTGCACCGCGATGGCGCGCTGCCAGTCTTCCTGGGCCCGGTGCACTTCCTTCAGGTTGCGCAGCATGCGGCCGATGATCTCGCGCGAACTGGCCGGCTGGAGGTAGAGGCCGAGCGGCACGTCGAAGTCGCCGACCAGCCCGTTGCTTCGCTTGTAGGGCTCCAGCCGCTCGCCCAGTTCTTCACGCGAGAGCGACTTGCCGGTGAAGGGATCGATGACCACCTGCCCCTTGGGCAGCGTGACCTTGAGCATGAAGTGGCCCGGGAAGCCCACACCGCGCGCCTGCAGCCCCAGCCCCTGCGCCAGTTCCATCCACAGCACCGCGAGCGAGATGGGGATGCCGCGGCGCGTGCGCAGGACGGCGTTCAGGTAGCTGTTGTCGGGGTCGTAGTAGTCGTTGACGTTGCCGCCGAAGTTCAGGTCGTTGAAGAAGAACTGGTTGAGTGCGCGCAGCCGCGCCAGCGGGGCGGCGTCGGCCGGCAGCCGGCGCTTGAGGCGAGCCAGCAGCTGGTCGACATCGCCGAGCACCTGCTGCACGTCGAGGTCGGGGTATTCGTCCTGGGCGAGGCTGGCAGCCGCCTCCAGGAGCGGAAAGTGGTCGTCGCTCTGCACCAGCGATTCGAAGTACGCGAGTGCGGTGGGAACCTGGAAGCTGAACGTCATGTGTCTTTGTAGAGGAGCATTCGGGGAGCGTCAAGGCGGTGTTTTCAGCTTGCGCAATTTGCAGACACGCGTGTGGGCGGGGCCCCGGCACGGTTTCGCCGCCGGACCTTCGCCGGGTCAACGCCGGGGCATTTACCGCCGCATGAAACTGCGCAGGCGCACGCCCACCGCCGCCAGGACGGCGAAATACAGCAGCGCTGCGCCGGCGATCAAGGCGGCCAGCAAGCCGATGCGATGGAAGCGCTGCTCGCGCAGGCCGATCCAGTCGAAATGGCGCGAACCCCAGGCCAGCAGGGCCGCCAGCACCAGCGCGCCGGCCAGCACCTGGAGGACGAATTTTCCCCATCCCGGCTCGGGCCGGTAGCTGCCGCGGCGGATCAGGCCCACGAGCAGCCAGACCGCGTTGACCAGCGCGCCGATGGCGATGGTCAGCGTCAAGGCGGCATGCTGCAGCAGCGGCACGAGAAAGAAATTGAGGACCTGGGTCAGCACCAGCACGCCGATGGCGATCAGCATGGGCGTGCGCGTGTCCTGCCGGGCGTAGTAGCCCGGCGCGAGCACCTTGACCGCCACCAGCCCGACCAGGCCCACGCCGTAGCCCATCAGCGCCACGGTGGTGCGGCGCACGTCCTCGCCCTGGTAGGCACCGTTGTGGAACAGCACGGCCACCAGCGGCTGGGCAAAGAGCAGCAGCGCGACGGCACACGGCGCCGAAAGCAGGATCACCAGCCGCAGGCCCCAGTCGAGCAGGGACGAGTAGCGCGCGTCGTCCTTGGCGGCGCGGGCGCCCGCAAGCTGCGGCATCAGCACCACGCCGAGCGCAACGCCCAGCATCGCGGTCGGGAATTCCATCAGCCGGTCGGCATTGCTCACCCAGGTCACGCTGCCCACCGCGAGGTGCGAGGCGATCTGCGTATTGATGAGCAGCGATATCTGCGCCACGCTGACCCCCAGCAAGGCGGGCAGCATCAGCTTCAGCACCTTGCGCGTGGTGGGGTCGGCCCAGGCCGCGCGCAGCGCCTTCCAGCTCGCGCCGATGCGCGGCATGAGGCCCAGTGCGCGCAGCGCCGGCACCTGCAGCGCCAGTTGCAGCACCCCGCCGACCAGCACGCCGGCGCACTGCGCATAGATGGGCTCGATGCCGTAGCGCCTGAAGAGGGGTGCGCCCGCCACGATGGCAAGGATCAGGGAGAGGTTCAGCAACACCGGCGACGCCGCCGGCACTGCGAACTTGCGCCAGGTGTTGAGCACGCCGCCCGCCAGCGCCACCAGCGACATGAAGCCGATGTAGGGGAACATCCAGCGCGTCATGACCACGGCCGCGTCGAACCCCGCCAGCCCGCTCGCCATGGCCCACACCAGCCAGGGCGCGCCGAGCACGCCGGCCACGCACAGGACCACCAGCGCCCAGGTGAGCAGCGTGGCGACGTGGTCGATCAGCGCCTTGGCGCCCTCCTCGCCGGCCTCGGTCTTGCGCGCGGCCAGCACCGGGACGAAGGCCTGGCTGAAGGCGCCTTCGCCGAAAACCCGCCGGAACAGGTTGGGAATGCGGAACGCGACGTTGAAGGCGTCGGTCAGGGCGCTGACGCCGAACACAGAGGCAAAGAGCACGTCGCGCACGAGGCCCGTGATCCGCGATGCGAGCGTCAGAAGCGAAACGGTGGAAGCGGATTTGAGCAGGGACACGGGGCGAGTGTAGGGCCCGCCAAGCCGCGATTCGGCGAAAAAGCCAACCCGGCCTATAATGGAGGGCTTTGCTGCATCATCCTCAGACACCTAAGGAACTAAACCATGGCATCCGCCAAGCCCAAGAAAAAGAACCCGCGCCTCGCCTCCGGCCGTAAGCGCGTCCGTCAGGACACCAAGCTCAACGCCGCGAACACCTCGCTGCGCTCCAAATACCGTACCGCCGTGAAGAATGTCGAAAAGGCCGTCCTGGCCGGCGACAAGACCAAGGCGAGCGAACTCTTCGCGAAGGCCCAGAGCATCGTCGACACCGTCGCCGACAAGGGCATCTTCCACAAGAACAAGGCAGCTCGCGACAAGAGCCGCCTGTCGGCGAAGGTCAAGGCCCTCGCCCTCGCGCCTGAAAAGGCAGCCGCCTGACACCTGTCAGGCAAGCCCGGACCGGAATCCTCCAGTCCGCCGTTTGAACGGGGTGCGCTGCAGCAAAGTGTAAAAAACCGCCTTCGGGCGGTTTTTTCATGGCCGGTCGATTCCCGCGGGGAGAACCAACGGCTCAGGTCTTGGGTTCGGCGGGCGGTGCGGCGTCGGGCACGAGGCAGGCTTCGGCCACCTGCAGGTCGTTGTCCCGCGCAAAGTTGACGCAGAAGTCCCAGGCCATGGGTTCGGCATCGCGCAGGGCGCGGTTCACGACCACGCACTTGACGCCGTTGAGGGTGGTTGGCACGCACCAGGGCGAGTAGCTCAGGTGGCTGCCCGGATAGGCGCCCCCGGGCCGGAAAGAACACATCACGCCGGCCAGCCGCTCGGCCCAGTCGCTCGGTCGAAAAGTCCGGCCATCATGAGTGATGCCCTGGATGAAGATTTCTTTGGCAGTGGGGGAAATCATCGTTGAATGAGGCGCCCGGAGCAGGTGCTGCGGTGCAACAAGAGATTCTATCCGGCCCGCTTTTGCCTCCCGGACGGTGGGCATTGCTGTGATGCGGAATCCTCAATGAAGCTGTCGGACCACGCGCCTAGAATCCGCGGTTCCCTTTCTGGAGAACCCGAATGAGCGCTACCGCCCAGCCCACCTCGCCCCACGTCATGAACACCTACGGTCGCCTGCCGATCGCGTTGTCGCACGGCCAGGGCTGCCGAGTCTGGGACACCACGGGCAAGGCGTACCTGGACGGCCTCGGCGGCATCGCGGTGAACACCCTGGGCCACAACCACCCGGAGCTGGTGCCCGCGCTGCAGGACCAGATCGCCAAGCTGATCCACAGCTCCAACTACTACCACGTGCCGGGCCAGGAACAGCTGGCCGCCAAGCTCACCGAGCTGTCGGGCCTGACCAACGCGTTTTTCTGCTGCACCGGCCTCGAAGCCAACGAAGCCGCGCTGAAGCTCGCGCGCAAGTTCGGCCACGACAAGGGCATCGAGCGGCCCGAGATCGTGGTGTACGAGGCCGCGTTCCACGGCCGCAGCATCGCCACCCTATCGGCCACGGGCAACCCGAAGGTACAGGCCGGGTTCGGCCCGTTGGTCGAGGGCTTCATCCGCGTGCCGCTGAACGACATCGCGGCACTCAAGCAAGCCACCGAAGGCAACCCCAACGTGGTGGCCGTGTTCTTCGAGACCATCCAGGGCGAAGGCGGCATCAACCCGATGCGCTGGGAATACCTGAAGCAGGTGCGCGCGCTGTGCGACGAGCGCGACTGGCTCATGATGATCGACGAAGTGCAATGCGGCATGGGCCGCACCGGCAAATGGTTCGCGCACCAGTGGGCCGGGATCAAGCCCGACGTGATGCCGCTCGCCAAGGGCCTGGGCTCGGGCGTGCCGATCGGCGCGGTGGTGGCCGGCCCCAAGGCCGCCAACATCTTCGGCCCGGGCAACCACGGCACCACCTTCGGCGGCAACCCGCTCGCCATGCGCGCCGGCATCGAGACGATCCGCATCATGGAAGAGCACAAGCTGCTCGAGAACGCCGCCACCGTCGGCGAGCACCTCAGGAGCGCGCTGGAGCGCGAGATCGGCGGCCTGCCCGGCGTGAAGGAGATCCGCGGCCAGGGCCTGATGCTGGGCATCGAGCTGGACCGCCCCTGCGGCGTGATCCTGAACCGCGCCTGCGACGCGGGCCTGCTGCTGAGCGTCACGGCCGACAAGGTGATCCGCCTCGTGCCGCCGCTCATCCTGAGCATTGCCGAGGCCGACGAGATCGTCGCCATCCTCGCGCCCCTGGTGAAAACTTTCCTGTCGGAGCCCGCAGCGCAATGACGACCGCCACCACGCCCCACGCGATCCGCCACTACCTGCAGTTCTCGGACTTCACGGCCGACGAGTACGCCTACCTCTTCGAGCGCATGGCGATCATCAAGAAGAAGTTCAAGACCTATGAAAAGCACCAGCCGCTGACCGACCGCACGCTGGCCATGATCTTCGAGAAGGCCAGCACGCGCACCCGCGTGAGCTTCGAGGCGGGCATGTACCAGCTCGGCGGCAGCGTGGTGCACCTGACCACCGGCGACAGCCAGCTGGGCCGCGCCGAGCCCATCGAGGACAGCGCCAAGGTCATCAGCCGCATGGTCGACCTGGTGATGATCCGCACCTACGAGCAGACCAAGATCGACACCTTCGCGGCGCACTCGCGCGTGCCGGTGATCAACGGCCTGACCAACGAGTTCCACCCCTGCCAGATCCTCGCGGACATCTTCACCTACATCGAGCACCGCGGCTCCATCCAGGGCAAGACGGTGGCCTGGGTCGGCGACGGCAACAACATGGCCAACACCTGGCTGCAGGCGAGCGAGATCCTGGGCTTCAAGGTGCACGTGAGCACGCCCAGCGGCTACGAGGTCGACCAGTCGGTGGCGGGCCTGCGCTCGGCCGACAGCTACCAGGTCTTCAAGGACCCGATGGAAGCCTGCCGCGGCGCCGACCTCGTCACCACCGACGTCTGGACCAGCATGGGCTACGAGTCCGAGAACGAGGCGCGCCGCAAGGCCTTTGCCGACTGGTGCGTCGACGAGGACATGATGCGCATCGCCCAGCCCGACGCCTTGTTCATGCACTGCCTGCCCGCGCACCGCGGCGAGGAAGTGCAGGCCGAGGTCATCGATGGCCCGCAGTCGGTGGTGTGGGACGAAGCCGAGAACCGCCTCCACGCGCAGAAGGCGCTGATGGAATTCCTGCTGCTCGGCCGCCTGTAGCCCGCAACGCCGGCCGGCTCGCTCAGAAAGCCCAGGCGCCGAGCTGGTAGTAGTCGAAGCCGCTGCTGCGGCCGCCGAGGCAGCGCGCGAGAAAATCCTCTGCATGGCGGTACATGGCGAGGTTGTTGGTCCACTTCTGGTTGCCGTGGCCATCGTCCTGGAAGCTCACGAACTCGACCTGCTTGCCGGCCCTGCGCAGGGCCGCCACCATGCGCTCCGACTGGTCGAACTTCACGCGCGGGTCGTTCACGCCATGCATGATGAGCAGCGGCCCGCGCACGTTGGACACATGGTTGATGGGCGACTTGGCATCCAGGACCTTGCGCTGCGCCGGATCGGCCGGATCGCCCACGTAGCGCCTCCACCAGGGCAGGCCCAGCGACCAGTAGGCGGGCGCGTTCTCGATCAGCCGCGAGAGATCGGACATGCCGACCGCATCCACCGCGCAGGCAAAGGTCTCGGGCGTCATCGTGGCGCCCACCAGCGCCGAGTAGCCGCCGTAGCTTGCGCCATAGATGGCGACCCGCGCCGGATCGGCCAAGCCTTCGGCCACCGCCCAGCGCACGCCGTCGACGAGGTCGTCGTGCATCTTGCCGGCGAATTCGCCCACGGCCTTTTCCATGAAGGCGCGGCCGTAGCCGGTCGAGCCGCGGTAGTTCACCTGCAGCACCGCGTAGCCGCGATTGGCGAGGAACTGCTGCACGCTCCGGTTGGAGCCCTGGTAGGTCCACAGGTCGCGCGCCCAGGGGCCGCCGTGAACCAGCAGCACCATCGGCAGCGCGCGTGCCTGCGCGCCCGCGGGCAGCGTCAGGTAGCCATGGATCTGCAGGCCGTCGCGTGCGGTGTAGGCGATCGGCCTTGTCGCGGCCAACGCTGACGCCAGGCCGGCGGTGCTGCTTTCGCCGAGCAGTTCGGGCGGCGCGGCGGCATCGCGCAGCAGGTAGTACTTCCAGCCCCGGTCGGTGCCGACGCTGACGGTCATGGTCTGGCCGTCCGTGGCCATGCTGGTCACGTGGACTGCGGCCGGAGCGCCGCCGCTCAAGGGGCCGAGCCGCGCCGCAAGCGCCGCATCGAAATACCTGGCGCGCGGATAGCCGGGCGTCGAATAGGCGGCGAGCGGCGCATGGGTGCGCCGGCTCATCAGCACCTGCTCGACATCCACCTCGGCCTCTTCGTGGAACACTTGTTCGGCACCCGTCTCGAGATCGATGCGCACCAGGGCCTGCTTGTCGCGCCCGCGGCCGGAGACGGCCCATGCCGTGTGCGTGCCGGGCACGAAGTCCGCGATCCACCAGGACTCGCCCTTCTGCCAGCGCAGCGTCGTGCGCCAGTCGCCGCCCTCGGGCACCTGCAGGTACCCGGCCTCCCCGTCCTGCACCGAACGTGCGCGCAGCCGCCCGTCGCGGTCCACCGACCAGCTCATGACATTGCCGGGATTGCGGGCAAGCAGGGTCCGGGCACCGGTGGCCGGATCGATGCGCAGCAGGTCGAAGACCTTCTTGTCGCGCTCGTTGGAAGTCACGACGACATCCGCGCTGTTCTCGACCCGCCGCTGGATCCGCGAACGCGTGCCCTTGAACGGTGTCAGGTCGACCGGCTGCGCATCGCTGCGCGCCATATCGACGGCGAACACATGCGTGTCCTCGTCGCCGGTGCGATCCACCGTCAGCAGGAGAAAGCGGCTGTCGCCCGACCAGACGAAGGATTGGGCGGGCAGTGGAATCGCGCGGGTTTCGCCGCTCGCCAAGGTCTTCACCCACACCGCCGGCTTCAAGCCGCTGACGCCCTTCCATGCGAGCCATGCGCCGTCGGGCGACACGCGGTACTGGCCGGTGCCCTCCACGTTCGCGACAAACTCGCGAACGGGGATCAGCGGCGACAGCGGCTGGTCTTGCAGCGCCGGATGCGTGGGCCCCACAGCGCAGCCGCCCAGCAGTGCGGCCCAGGCGAGCGCGATCAGGATTCTCGGCGTCATGGAATCTTCTCCTTGTTGAATGGCTGGATTGTGGGCCGCCCAACCTTTGGCATTCCCAAAGGTGCACAAGCCACAATGAAGCCATGCACATCCTGCTCATCGAAGACGATCTCGACCTCGGGCGTGCGCTTCAGGCCACCCTCAAGGTCGAGCACTTCACCAGCGAGTGGATGCGCCGCGCCGCCGATGCGCCCCATGCCATCGATGCAGCCCGCGTCGACTGCGTGCTGCTCGACCTGAACCTGCCGGACGCCAGCGGATTCGACCTGCTGCGCGCATGGCGCCGCAGCGGCGTTCGCGTGCCGATCATCGTCATCACCGCGCGCTCGGCGCTGGACGACCGGCTGGCCGGCCTCGATGGCGGCGCGGACGACTTCGTGCTCAAGCCCTTTGCCACCGCCGAACTGATCTCACGCATCCGCGCGGTGTTGCGGCGCAGTGCGCGCCAGGCCAGCGACAGCTGGACCCTCGGCGAGCTCGTGATCGAGCCGCGCCGCCGCCGGGTGCAGTTGGCGGGCCAGGCCCTGGCCCTGTCGCAGCGCGAGTTCCAGATCCTGCTGGAACTCGCGCGCGAGCCCGGTGCCGTGGTCGCCAAGAGCAGCCTGGCGCAGCGGCTGGAACCGCTGGGCGATCCGGTCGACTTTGCCGCCATCGAAGTGCACGTTTCCAACCTGCGCAAGAAGATCGGCACCGAGCGCGTGCGCACCGTGCGCGGGGTCGGCTACCTGCTCGAACCATGAGCGCGCTGCACACGCTCTGGCGCCGCGTGAGCGAGCCGTCGCTGGTGCGGCGCGGCACCGGGTCGACGCTGCTGGTGTTCCTGCTGATCTGGTGCGCCCTGCTGGCCTATCTCTATGCCGAGAACCGCAAGTACCTTGCCGAGGCACCCGGGTTCCAGCAGTTCGGCGATGCGCTGCTGGTCGCGCTCGACGAGACGCCGGACCCGCGGCAAGCCCGCGTGGTGATGGCCGCCACCGAGCGCTGGACCGCCATCCGCCGCACGCAGGACAAGCGCCTGGCCGGGATCGTGCGCTACGAACTGCGCGACAGCCACGGCGCCCTTGTCTATGCCTCCGAAGGATGGACGGGTGCCGCTGCCGGCGGGGACGCCTACTGGCGCTATGACCGCACGAGCCCACACTGGCGGCTGCAGATTCTCAATCCGCGCCGCACCGGCAGTGCCTTCCTGCGCTACAACGCGAGCTTCATCCTGCCCTACCTGCTGGTGGCGTTTCCCTTCGTCCTGCTGGCGGTCTGGCTCACGGTGCGCGCGAGCCTGCGCCCACTGCAGCAACTGGCGCGCCGGATCGAAGAGCGGCCGAGCGACGACCTGAGTGCCGTCGGCGTGCCGGCGCGCTACCGCGAACTCAAGCCCCTGGTGCAGGCGCTGGACACCTTGCTGCTGCGGCTGCGCGGCACGGTGCAGCGCGAGCGCGCCTTCGTGCAGGACGCGGCCCATGAGATCCGCACCCCGCTGGCGGTCATCAATGCACAGGCCCATGTGCTGGCGCAAGCCACCGATGCGGCGCAGCGCGCGCAGGCCGAGGCCGAGCTGAACCTCGCCATCGCACGCACCTCGCACCTCGCGCAGCAACTGCTCGAACTGGCCGCGCTGGACCGCGCCGGCACGCCGCAGGCGTCACGCATCGACCTGGCGCACTGGATGCGCACCCTGCTCGGCCACGCCGCCCAGGCGGCCCTGCGCGAAGGGCGCGAGCTGTCGCTGGAAGCGCCCGACACCCTGCACGGCAGCATCGACCTGCCGGCCATGGAATCGGTCGTGCGCAACCTGGTCGACAACGCGCTGCGTCACGGCGTGCCGGGCAGCGGCATCGCCGTGAGCTTGCGCATCGAAGACGGCCAGCTGCTGGTGGAAGTCCGCGACGACGGCCCCGGCATTCCCGAGGCGCAGCGCGCGCGGGCGTTCGAGCGCTTTCACCGCGGCGGCGATGCGCGCGCCAGCGGCGCCGGCCTGGGGTTGTCGATCGTCCGCGAGGCCACGCTGCGCCTGGGCGGCGTCGTCGAGATCGTCGAGGGGCTGCGAGGCCGGGGCGTGGGATTCCGCGTCTGCGTGCCCTGGGCCGCAGCCTAGTGCCCGTATCGCGGTGCCGTTAGCATTCCCTCCGATGACCACGCCCACCTCCTGCCAGCAATGCGGCGCCTGCTGCGCCAGCTACCGCGTCGACTTCAGCGTGCATGAACTCGACGACAACGGCGGCCGCGTGCCGTCCGGCCTGGCGGTCGAGGTGAACGATGCGCTCTGCCGCATGCGCGGCACCGACCACACGCCGATGCGATGCGCCGCGCTCACGGGGAAGATCGGCAACGCGGTGGCCTGCGGCATCTACGAATGGCGCCCCAACCCGTGCCACGAACTGCAGGCCGGCAGCGATGCCTGCGAACGGGCACGCGCGCACCACGGGCTGCCGCCGCTGCACTGAGCCGCGGTTCATCTGGTCACGCACGGTGTTGGAAATAACCGACACCACGACCCCTCGCCGGGCGCTAACTTCACGCCATGGCTTCATCATTCGAGCAACGCATCTGGGACATCTCGCCGCCCGTGCATGAAGGCGCGCCGGTGTTCCCCGGCGACACGCCCTACCGGCAGCGATGGGCGGCGACCATCTCACCCGATTGCCCCGTCAACGTCAGCGAGATCACGCTCTCGCCGCACGTCGGCGCCCACGCCGACGCGCCGCTGCACTACGACCCCGAAGGCCAGACCATCGGCCTGGTGGACCTGGCGCCTTTCATCGGCCCCTGCCGCGTGATCCACGCCATCGCCAAGGGGCCGCTGATCGAGTGGGAGCACATCGCCCATGCCATCACCAGCCAGCTGCCGCCGCGCGTGCTGGTGCGCACCTATGCCGCCATGCCGGTCGGCCACTGGGATCCGCGCCTCGCGGCCTACGCGCCGGCCACCGTCGAGCGGCTGGCGGCCATGGGCGTGAAGCTGATCGGCATCGACACCGCCAGCATCGACCCCGCCGACAGCAAGACACTGGAGAGCCACCAGCGCATCCGCCGCCTCGACCTGCGCGTGCTCGAGAACCTCGTGCTCGACGATGTGCCCGAGGGCGACTACGAACTCATCGCGCTGCCGCTGAAGCTGGTCAGCGCCGATGCCTCCCCCGTTCGCGCCGTACTGCGCGAACTTCCACGCTGAAACCCGACCCATGACCACCCTTGACGACTGCCGCGCGCTCGACGCGCAAGACCCGCTGCGCGCACTGCGCGACCAATTCACGTTGCCCAAAGGCGTGATCTACCTGGACGGCAACTCGCTCGGCGTGCTGCCCAAGGCCGCGCCGGCGCGCATCGCCGAAGTCGTTGCCGAGGAATGGGGCCGGGGCCTCATCCGTTCGTGGAACACCGCGAGCTGGTTCGACCTGCCGCAGCGCCTGGGCGACAAGCTGGCGCGGCTGATCGGCGCCGCGCCCGGCGAAGTGGTGTGCACCGACAGCACCTCGGTGAACCTCTACAAGGTGCTGTTCGCGGCGCTCTCGCAGCAAAAGGACAGCGGCCGCAAGCTGGTGGTGAGCGAGCGCAGCAACTTTCCGACCGACCTCTACATCGCCGAGTCGCTGTGCCGCGAACGCGGCTTCACGCTCAAGCTGATCGAGGCGGGCGAACTGCAAGGCCCGGGTTCGGTGCTGACCGACGAGGTCGCCGTGCTGATGCTCACGCACGTCAACTACCGCACCGGCGCCATGCACGACATGAAGGCCATTACCGCCGCGGCGCACGCGGCAGGCGCGCTTACCGTGTGGGACCTTGCGCACTCCGCAGGCGCCGTGCCCGTGGCGCTCAACGAAAGCAACGCCGACTACGCCATCGGCTGCGGCTACAAGTACCTGAACGGCGGACCGGGCGCGCCTGCGTTCGTGTGGGTCCATGCGCGGCACGCGGGCAAGTTCGAGCAGCCGCTGTCGGGCTGGTGGGGCCACGCGGCGCCGTTCGAGTTCACACCGCACTACCGCCCCGCGCCGGGCGTGGGCCGCTACCTTTGCGGCACGCAGCCGATCATTTCGCTCGCGGGGCTCGAGTGCGGACTCGACACCGTGCTGGCGGCCGAAGCCTTCGACGACGGCCGCGGCGCGATGGCCGCGCTGCGCGCCAAGTCGCTCGCACTCACAGACCTTTTCATCCGGCTGGTCGAAGAGCGCTGCGCGGGCCAGGGGCTCTCTCTGGTCACGCCGCGCGAGCATGCGCAGCGCGGCTCGCAGGTGTGCCTCGGCCGCGGTGAAGGCGCCTACCCCATCGTGCAGGCGCTGATCGCGCGCGGCGTGATCGGCGACTACCGCGCGGGCGATTCGCAGATGCCCGACATCCTGCGCTTCGGCTTCACGCCGCTGTACCTCGGCTTCGAGGACGTGTGGAACTCTGTCGAGCACCTGGTGCAGGTCCTCGAATCGGGCGAGTGGAAGCGCGAGGAATTCAACCGCAAGAACGCAGTGACCTGAAAAGAACCGTCCCATGAAACACCGATTGATCGCCCTCTTCGCATCGATTTTGATGCTCGCCCCGCCGGCCCTCGCACAGCAACCGGGCTTCACGCTGGACCAGCTCAAGGCTTTCGTCGCGCTCACGCCCGATGCCTTCCGCCAGCAGGTCAAGGCCCAGGGCTTTTCCTACGCCGACAGGACGGTGACCGACGAGGTCAGCATGATCGAGTACGAGAAGATGGTCGACGACCAGAACGTCCGCCTCATGAAGTCCACCTACGTCGAAAGCCGTGCGGGCGAGAACAGCGTCGAGCTCGCGCTGACGGACAAGGCCGCCTTCGACCGGCTGGTCAAGGAGGTTCGCGCCGCGGGCTACGCGCCGGCCGACAAGGGACGCATTCCCGGCGGCGAGACCTACCAGGAGTTCAAGCGCAAGTCCGACGTGGTGCGTTTCGTCTACCCACGAAAAGATTCCATTCCGGGACGCCCCTCCTATACCGCCGTGGTCTGGCGATAACCGGCGAGCAAACACCATGAGCACCGAAAAAATCGTCCACGAAGAAAAGGCGCAGCTCGACTTCAGCAAGTCGATGAGCTACGGCGACTACCTGCACCTGGACGAGATCCTCAACGCGCAGCATCCGCTCTCGCCCGCGCACGACGAGATGCTGTTCATCGTGCAGCACCAGACCAGCGAACTCTGGATGAAGCTCATGCTGCACGAGCTGCGCGCCGCCACGCGCTGCATCGCGGAAGAAAAACTCGCCGACGCCTTCAAGATGCTCGCGCGCGTGAGCCGCATCATGGAACAGCTGGTGAGCGCATGGACGGTGCTCTCGACAATGACACCGCCCGAATACACGGCGATGCGGCCGTACCTCGCCAACTCCAGCGGCTTCCAGAGCGCGCAGTACCGGTGCATCGAGTTCGCGCTCGGCAACAAGAACGCCGCGATGCTCAAGCCGCATGCGCACCGCGTCGATCTGCTGGCGCAGGTCGATGCCGCGTACCGGTCCCCTTCGCTCTACGACGAATCGCTGAAGCTGCTCGCGCGCCGCGGCCTCCCCGTGCCGGCCGACCACCTGAAGCGCGATTGGACCCAGCCCTACGAAGCCAGCGATGGCGTCGAGGCGGCGTGGCTCGTCGTGTACCGGAACCCGCACGACCACTGGGAGCTGTACCAGCTCGGCGAAAAGCTCACCGACCTGGAAGACGCCTTCCGCCTCTGGCGCTTCCGCCATGTGACCACGGTCGAGCGCGTGATCGGTTTCAAGCGCGGCACCGGCGGCACGGGCGGCGTGAGCTACCTGCGCAAGATGCTCGACGTGGTGCTGTTCCCCGAAATCTGGAAGCTGCGCACCGATCTTTGATGCGACTTGTTGCCTCCCTTGCACAAAGCGCTACATTGGCAAGAACGGAGGCAATCCCATGAACGATGTCCAGTTCTCGCACGAAGAGCTTGCAACCCTGCGCGAACATGGCGTGGTCCTGTTCGCGGACCGCGTGATCTTCGAGGCCCAGCCGCCCATGCCCGAGGCGCGCATCGCCGCAATCGAGGCGCAATGCGCGGGGCCGATTCCCGAGGCGCTTGCGTCGCTGTGGCGGCAAACGGCCGGCGGCCGGCTCGACTACGACCTGTCGCTGCCGATGGGCGGCAACGTCGAATCCATCAGCTGGTCCGAACTGTTCTGGGACGGCAGCGACGGCTATCGCGACCTGCAGGGCTGGATCGCGCATGAACAGGAACTGGCGCAAGAGGCGGCCCAGGAAGAAGGCCGCGACTGGAGCGGCAAGCTCACGCACCTGCCCTTCGGCGGCTTCGAGTACCTCGACCGGATCTACGCCGTGGTCGAGCCCGGCCCCGAGTACGGCAACATCACCGCATGGAAGCACGGCCTTCCGCCGGCCTGGACGCATGCACTGCACGAAGACAGCCTGGGCACCATCGCACCCGACCTGCTCGGCGCCTTCGCGACGCTGCATCTCGACGAAGACCCGCTGGGTTCCACGAGCGACTATTTCTCGGGCCAGGCGCTGCTGCAATACCTCGACGACAGGCACCAGGACCATGGCCTGGATCTCGACCTGATGGACAAGCTGGTGGCGTTCTATTGCCGCGCCGTGATCGACTGGCGCACACCGCTGGCGGATGGAACGCTTCGCCGGCTGCCGACCACTGCGCGCGCGGCGCTGAACCATGCGATTGCCACCGACGATGCCGAGCTGGTGGCCGAACTCGCCGCCGCGGGCGTGGGCTTCGAAGGTCCGCTGCAAGGCAGTGCGCTGGCCACCGACGTGGCCATCGGCAAGAACGCCTTCGCCGCGGCCATGGCGCTGGTGCGCGCCGGTGCGCCCGTGGCGGCCGACGCCCTGGGCAGCATCGACGGCCAGATTTCGCCCGAGCTCACGACGGCACTGCTGGCCAACGGGGCGGAGCCCAACGTCGCCGCCATCGCCAAGTGCGCGGCCTGCGGTGCGCCCGCCAGTGCGCACCTGGTCGCCGATGCCTGCACGCAGGCCGGCATCGACGTGCCGTCGGCATTCGCTGCCGAACGCGATGCGATGCTGGCCGAACTCGAGGCCACGCTGCTCGAGGTGCGCAACGGCTCGCAGGGCCACTACCTCGGTGCCGAGGGCCTGGCCGAGCGCATCGAACACCTGCAGACTTTCAGGCTCTGAGAGCCCGCCGGCGTCAGCCGGCGTACAGCCACGGCTGGTCGAGCAGCCGCGCGCCCAGGACGCGCATCGCCAGGTCCCGGCCCAGGCGCAGGGTCCCCGTGGCATGAAAGACCTGGCCATTGCGCCGGGCCCTGGCCTGCACCATGGCGTTGCGCTTCCAGCGCACCTCTGCATAGCGCGCAAAGGCCGCGGGCACTTCGGCCGCCCCGCCTTCGCCCAGCGCCTCGGCCAGCGCCACGGCGTCCTCGATGGCCATGCCTGCGCCCTGTGCGAGGTAGGGCACCATCGGATGCGCGGCATCGCCCACCAGGGCCACGCGCTCGTGCGCCATGTCGTCAGCGGAAGCGAGCGGGGGACGGTCGCTGAGCGTCCAGGCGCGCCAGCCGGGCATGGCTTCGAGCAGGGCCTGCAACGCGCCGCCGCTTCGGCCCGCGGCCTGTTGCAGCGCGGCAAGGCTGCTGGCCTGGTCCCAGTCGCGCGCATCGCCCGCGGACGCGGATTCGGCGATGACCACCACGTTGAGCCAGGCGCCGCCGCGCACCGGGTAGGCCACCGCATGCAGGCGCGGCCCGAGCCACACATCGATGCGTTGGCGCCGGAGCGCTTGCGGCAAGTCGGCCTGCGCGGCGATGGCGCGCCACGCGGTGTGGCCGGTGGCGCGGGGCGGCTCGGCCGCCGACGCGGAATCGAGCCGTTGCCGCGCCACGCTCCACAGGCCGTCGGCACCGACCAGCGCATCGCCCTCCCAGGCACGCGCGCCGCTGCTGGCGACGCACACCAGGTCATCGCCGGCCGCGACCTGCGTGACATGCGCATCGGTCACCAGCGTGCCGGTGCCGCGCGCGCGAACGGCTTCGAGCAGCAGCGCGTGCAGGTCGGCGCGATGCACGCAAAGGTACGGCGCGCCGTAGCGCTGGCGCATGGCGTCGCCCAGCGGCAGGCGGGCCAGCTCGGCGCCGCTGCCCGCGCTTCGAACCACCAGGACTTCGGGGCTGGCGGCAACGGCCGCGAGGCCGTCGGCCAGGCCCAGGTGGTGCAGGCGCCGCGTGACGTTGGGGCCGACCTGGATGCCGGCACCGATTTCGGCGAATGCGGCCGCCTGCTCGAAGACATCGACCCGGTGACGGCCCCTGGAGAGCGCCAGCGCGCTCGCAAGGCCCCCGATGCCGCCGCCGGCGACGAGGATGTGGGCGGGCATGGGCCTCAGCGGCTGTGCGTGGACAGCGCGCCGCGGCCGGCTTCGTCGGGTTCCTTCTTGCCGGCGGCCTGGGGACCGCAGCTGCCACAGCTGTCGCAGGAGCCGCAGCCCGAGGTCCTGGCGAGCGAGGCCGCCAACTGGTCGGCGCGTTCCTGGCCGACCAGCCCGGCACGGTGCGTACCTGATGCGAGCTTGCGCGCCGCGATGCGCCGCCAGCCCGCGGGCATCCAGCGCCAGACCGCGTAGAACGCGGCGGCCGCGACGATCAATCCGACGATCAGTTGCTGTGCCATTTCTTCTTCATGCCTTTCATTGCAGCTTTTAACCTGCGCCGAGCGCGACCGCAACGCGGTAGGTGACGAAGCATGCGGCATACGCGAGCCCGAACAGGTAGCCCGCCATGATCCACACGTAGCGCCACGACCCCGTCTCGCGCTTCACTGCGGCCAGCGTCGAGATGCACTGGGGCGCGAACACGTACCAGACCAGCAGCGACAGCGCGGTGGCGAGCGACCAGCTGCCCGCGATCAGCGGTTCGAGCTGGCCCGCCACGTCGTCGCCGCTGGCCGATAGCGCGTACACCGTGCCGAGCGCGCCCACCGCCACTTCGCGCGCCGCCATGCCGGGCACCAGCGCGATGGAGATCTGCCAGTTGAAGCCGATGGGCGCGAAGATGTGCTCGAGCCCGCGGCCGATCATGCCGGCCAGGCTGTACTGGATGGCCGGACCCGTGGCGCCTTCGGGCGGCGAGGGAAAGGTCGACAGGAACCACAGCAGGATGGTCAGCGTGAGGATGATCGTGCCCACGCGCTGGACGAAGATCCAGGCCCGTTCGTAGAGGCCCAGCACCAGGTTGCGCGGGTTGGGCCAGCGGTACGCCGGCAACTCCATCATCAGCGGCGAATGCTGCTTGTTGTCGCGGAAACGCTTCATCACCCAGGCCACCGCCATGGCCGAGACGATGCCGAAGACATACAGCGCGAACAGCACCACGCCCTGCAGGTTGAACACACCGCCCACGGTGCGCGCCGGAATGAAGGCCGCGATCAGCAGCGCATAGACCGGCAGGCGCGCCGAACAGGTCATGAGCGGCGCGATCATGATGGTGGTGATGCGGTCGCGCCAATTGCTGATGGTGCGCGTGGCCATCACGCCGGGAATGGCGCAGGCGAAGCTCGACAGCAGCGGGATGAAGGAACGGCCCGAGAGCCCCACCGCGCCCATGACGCGGTCGAGCAAGAACGCCGCGCGCGGCAGGTAGCCCGAGTCTTCCAGCGCCAGGATGAACAGGAACAGGATCAGGATCTGCGGCAGGAACACGATCACACCGCCCACGCCGGCAATGACGCCGTCCACCAGCAGGCTCTGCAGCATGCCTTCGGGCATGTGGGCCTTCAGCAGGTTGCCCAGGCCCTCGGTGCCGGCCTTGATGGCGTCCATCGGCACGTTGGCCCAGCTGAACACGGCCTGGAACATCAGGAACATCGTGGCCGCGAGCACCAGCATGCCCCACACCGGATGCATCACCACGCGGTCGATGCGGTCGCTCGTGGCCAGGCTGCCGACCGGCTCGCGCACCGCGATACCGAGGATGCGGCGCACCTCGCGCTGGGTGGCCAGCACGTCCTCGAGGCCCGGCGCCTGCCAGGGCTGCGGCGCGGCGGCGGCCACCGGCGCATCGAGGGCTTCGAGCAGGCTCTGCGCGCCGCCCGACTGCACGCCGACGGTTTCGATGATCGGCACCCCCAGCTCGCGCGACAGCACGGCCGTGTCGATCACGATGCCCTGCTTCTTCGCCATGTCGGTCATGTTGAGCGCCACCACCATCGGCAGGCCCAGGCGCTTGGCCTCGAGCACGAGCCGCAGGTTGAGCCGGAGGTTGGTGGCGTCCGTCACGCACACCAGCAGGTCGGGCAGCGGCTCGCTGCTCTTGCCCGTGACCACGTCGCGCGTTACGGCCTCGTCGGCGCTGAGCGCGTTGAGGCTGTAGGCGCCCGGCAGGTCGAGCACGAACACGCGGCGGCCCGACGCGGTGCGCAGCAGGCCTTCCTTGCGCTCCACCGTCACGCCGGCGTAGTTGGCCACCTTCTGCCGGCTGCCGGTGAGCAGGTTGAAGAGCGCCGTCTTGCCGCAGTTCGGATTGCCCAGCAAGGCGATGCGCCCCGGCTGCGCGGTGGCCGCGAGCCGCCCCGGGCCCTGGATCACGGCTTCAACCATGGCGTGCGCCTTCCTGCACGCCCGGTGACACGTGAATGAGCGCGGCCTCGTGGCGGCGCAGGGCGAACGTGGTGTGGCCCAGCCGCACCGCCAGCGGCTCGCGCCCCGGGAGGCCGCTGGCCACGATGCGCACGGCTTCGCCTGGCACGAAACCGATCTCAGTCAGGCGCAGCACGAGCTCGCGGTCGTCCGCGCCATCGGGGCGGGCCACGTCGAGCACCGTGGCCCACTGGTTGTCGGGGAGCTGGTCGAGCCGCAGGCTGGACGATGCCGGCGCGACGCCGGAAATGTTGGTTTGCACGGTAAGAAAGTGCGTCGGAATCCGAACGCGCCAGGTGAGCAAAGGCTAGATGCTATCAATTCTCAATCGCAGAAACCTGACCAAGCCCCTTTGACCACGCAGGTTCTGCCCTTTCTCGCCTGCTCAGGCCAGTTCGATGATGCGCGCAGCGACCGCGTCGCCCTGCACGACGAGCTCCGCGACGGCGATCGGCAGTGAGAACCGGCGCGGTCCGGCACTGCCCGGATTGACGTAGAGCACGCCGCCGCGCTCCTCGATCTTCGGCTTGTGGGAATGGCCCGAAACCACCACGCGGACGCCCGCCGCCACAGGTTCGATGTCGATCTGCGACAGGTCGTGGATGGCGTAGACGAGCACGCCGGCCGCTTGCAGGAACTCCGTCTCCGGAATCCCCGCAGCCCAGTCCTCGCGGTCGTTGTTGCCCCGCACCACGGTGAGCGGCGCGATCGCCCCCAGCGCGGCGAGGATCGCCGCATCGCCGATATCCCCGCCGTGCACGATGAAGTCGCTGCCTTGCAGCGCCGCCAGCGCCTGCGGGCGCAGGAGGCCATGGGTGTCGGAGATGAGGCCGACGCGGATCGGGGCGGCATGGGGTGGTGTGGTTCTCATGCCAAAAATTATTCTCCCGATCACGGGCCGGCGGTGCGAAAAGCCGGATGGTCGCGAGGCGAAGGCATGATCGACGCATGCAAGAGGACCTGAATACATCGCCGCCCGAACCCCAGATGCCCGAGCTGCCCGACGCCGGTTCCGCCCCGTCCCAGGTAACGGCCGCCCTACCGCGCGCCAGTCTCTGGCGCTGGATCAAGGAAGGCTTGCGCACCGCATTCCTGCAGGCGCCGCGCACCGAGGCCGCGCCCGGCCCAATGCAACTGCTGCTGCTCCTCTTGCTGCCCCAACTGCTGTGGGTCGGGTTGACCCGCTTCCTGGTGACAGGGCCGGCGCAGCTCAATGCCACGGCCGCGCTCAATTCGCTGTGGTTCTGGGGACTGCTCGCATGGCTCGGCTGGACGACGCTGCGCGGCCCGCAGCACCGGCTTGCGCGCTGGCTGGTGCTCGCCACCTGGGCCACCGTGCCCGCCACCCTGCTGTTCGTCGGCCTGTCGATCGGCTATGCGCACGGCTGGTTGCCGGAGTTCCTCGAGGACGCGACCTATTTCTGGAGCCTCTACGGCCTGGGCTATGTGTGGATGCTGTTCGCCATCGGCTGGCTCAGCGCGCGCGAAGCGGTGGCGCGGTGGCGGGTCGCGCTGCTGGTGCCGGCGCTCGCGGGCATGCTGGCGCTCGGTTTCTGGCAGGCCATGAACATGCAGGACCGCCTCTGGCAGGCCGACTACGCCGCCACTGCAGCCGCGGAGCCCGAACGCCCGCGGCTGAAGCTGACGCAGGAAGTCTTCGAGCAGCAGCAGGCCTTGTGGGAGCGCACGCTGGCCGGCATTGCCGCCCGCGAGCCGGGGCGCACCAATGTCTATGGCCTGGTGTTCGCGCCGTATGCCGCGGAAGACGTGTTCCTGCGTGAAAGCACGATGGTGGCCAAGGTGATCCAGGAGCGCTTCGGCGCAAAGGACCGCGTGCTCCACCTGGCCAACCACCCCACCACCGCCGCCACCCTGCCCTGGGCCACGCCGCTCAACCTGCAGCGTGCGGTGGCCGCCCTCGCGGGGCGCATGGACCGCGAGAACGACCTGCTGGTGGTGTACCTCACCTCGCACGGCGCGCGCGACCACCAGCTGGCCGCCACGAACGGGCCGCTCTCGGTGCCGTGGCTCACGCCGGCCGAGTTGCGCAAGGCGCTGGACGACGCGGGCATCCGGCATCGCGTCGTGGCGATCTCGGCCTGCTACTCGGGTGGATGGATCGAGCCGATGGCCACCGAACACACGCTGGTCATGACCGCCGCGGACGCCACGCACACCTCGTACGGCTGCGGCCGCCTTTCGGAGCTGACCTTCTTCGGCCGCGCGGTGTTCGACGAAGAGCTGCGCAAGACCCGCTCCTTGGAGGCCGCGTTTGCCGCCGCCGTGCCGGTGATCAAGCAAAGGGAAATCGACGCCGGCAAGGAAGACGGGTTCTCGAACCCTCAGATCCGCGTCGGGGAAAAGATCCGGCCGGTGCTGGCCGAACTGGCCCGGCGGCTGGACGGCGGGAAGTAGCCGCCCCGCCGCGTCCGACGCGCTCAGGCCAGGAGTTGGCGCAGCACGAAAGGCAGGATGCCGCCGTGCTTGTAGTAGTCGACCTCGATCGGCGTGTCGATGCGCAGCCGCACCGTCACCTCCTGGTGCGAACCGTCGGCGCGGTGCACCACCAGCTTGACGTCCATCTGCGGCTTGAGCTGTCCGCCGATCACCACGTCGATCTTTTCGTCGCCCTTCAGGCCCAGCGTCTGCCATGAATCGGCGCCGCGGAACTGCAGCGGCAGCACCCCCATGCCGACCAGGTTGGCGCGGTGGATGCGCTCGAAGCTGCGCGCCACCACGGCCTTGATGCCCAGGAGCTGCGTGCCCTTGGCGGCCCAGTCGCGCGACGAGCCGGTGCCGTATTCCTCGCCGCCGAACACCACCGTCGGCACGCCCTCTTCCATGTACTTCATGGCGGCGTCGTAGATGAACATCTTCTGGTTGCCCGGCTGGAACAGCGTGACGCCGCCTTCTTCCTGGGTGCCGTTCACGTCGGGCGGGATCATCAGGTTCTTGATGCGCACGTTGGCGAAGGTGCCGCGCATCATCACGTCGTGGTTGCCGCGCCGCGAGCCGTAGCTGTTGAAGTCGGCCTTGGGCACGCCATGCGCCTTGAGCCAGATGCCCGCGGGCGAGCTTTCCTTGATGGAGCCGGCCGGCGAGATGTGGTCGGTGGTGATCGAGTCGCCGAACAGCGCCATGATGCGCGCGCCCTTGAAGCCCGCGTCCGATGCATGCGGCGCCATCTTGAAATCCGCGAAGAACGGCGGCTCGGCGATGTAGGTCGACTCGGGCCAGTCGTAGACCTGGCCCGCGGTGCCCTTGATGCTGCTCCAGAACTTGCCCGGATCGCTCTTGACCTTGTCGTAGTTCTCGCGGAACGACCTGGCGTTCATCGCGAAGCGCAGGTTGTCGTCGATCTCCTTCGGCGTCGGCCAGATGTCGCCCAGGTATACGTTCTTGCCGTTCTTGCCCTTGCCCACCGGCTCGGTCATGAGGTCGACCATCACGTTGCCCGCGATAGCGAAAGCAACCACCAGCGGCGGCGATGCGAGGAAGTTGGCCTTCAGGTTCGGGTGGATGCGGGCCTCGAAGTTGCGGTTGCCCGAGAGCACGGCCGCGCCGACCAGGTCGTTCTTGACGATGGCATCGTTGATTTCGGGCGTGAGGTCGCCCGCGTTGCCGATGCAGGTGGTACAGCCGTAGCCGGCCAGGTAGAAGCCCAGCTTCTCCAGGTACGGCAAGAGGCCGGCCTTCTCGAGGTATTCGGTGACGATGCGGGAACCAGGCGCGAGCGAGGTCTTGACGTGCGGCTTGACCGTGAGGCCCGCCTCCACCGCCTTCTTGGCCAGGAGGCCGGCCGCGAGCATCACGCTCGGGTTCGAGGTGTTGGTGCACGAAGTGATGGCCGCGATCAGCACGTCGCCGTTGCCGATGGTCACGCTGCCTGCCTTGGGCGGCGGCGGCGCCGCCTCCTCGTCGTCGCCGCGGCCGCTCGCGGTGAGCGGGTAGCGCAGCTTCAGCCGCTCGGCGGGCTGGTTGAAGCCGTTGGCATCGTTGGGCTTGCTGAAGAGTTCGGAGAACTTGGTCGACAGGTGGCCCAGGTCGATGCGGTCCTGCGGGCGCTTGGGGCCCGCGAGGCTCGGCGACACGGTGCCCAGGTCGAGCTTGACGATCTTGGTGTAGTCGATGTCGCCCGGCGCGGGCATGCCGAAGAGGCCCTGCGCCTTGTAGTAGGACTCGAAGAGCTCGACCTCTTCCTTGGTGCGGCCGGTGCCTTCGAAGTACGCCACGGTCATTTCATCGACCGGGAAGAAGCCCATGGTGGCACCGTACTCGGGCGCCATGTTGCCGATGGTGGCGCGGTCGGGCACCGCGATGGAAGCGGCGCCGGGGCCGAAGAATTCGACGAATTTGCCCACCACTTTCTCGGCCCGCAGGATGGCGGTGACGAACAGCACCAGGTCGGTGGCCGTGACGCCTTCGCGAAGCTTGCCGGTGAGCTCGAAGCCCACCACGTCGGGCGTCAGCATGTACACCGGCTGGCCCAGCATCGCGGCCTCGGCCTCGATGCCGCCCACGCCCCAGCCGACCACGCCCACGCCGTTGATCATGGTGGTGTGGCTGTCGGTGCCGACCAGCGAGTCGGGGTAGTACACCGGCACATCGGCGTTGTCGCTGGAGCTCTTGTAGACGCCGCGCGCAAAGTATTCGAGGTTGACCTGGTGCACGATGCCGAAGCCCGGCGGCACGACGCGGAAGGTGTCGAAGGCCTGCATGCCCCACTTCATGAACTGGTAGCGCTCGTTGTTGCGCTGGAACTCGAGCTTCATGTTGAGTTCGAGTGCCTTGGGCGTGCCGTAGTAGTCGACCATGACCGAATGGTCGACCACCAGGTCGACCGGCACCAGCGGCTCGATGGTCTTGGGCGACTTGCCGAGCTTGGCGGCCACGCTGCGCATGGCGGCCAGGTCGGCCAGGAGCGGCACGCCGGTGAAGTCCTGCAGCACCACGCGGGTCACGACGAAAGGAATTTCATCGGTGCGCTCCGCGTTGGGCGCCCAATGCGCCAGTTCTTCGACATGCTTGGGCGAGACCTTCTGCCCGTCGCAATTGCGCAGCACCGACTCGAGCACGATGCGGATCGAGACCGGCAGCCGGTCGACGGTGGGGTACTGCCTGGCCAGTTCCTTGAGCGACCAGTATTTGCCGGATTTGCCCGATGCGGTCTTGAAGGTCTTGAGGGTGGACGCAAAGGCGTGTGCCGGTGCTTTGGCCATTGAGGAACTCCTGTTGGTTCGTGGAAGCACCTCAAGGATAGCGGGGATCAATGTCAATTGCTGTAGTCAGGGACTAAGCGCGCCTCCCTGCCCGGCGCAGTGCGGCGCAAACCGGTCCATTGCAGCTCGGCCAGCACCACCACGCACAGCACCTGCGCCAGCACCCACGCCATGCCCGGCGCACTGACCGCGAACACGCCGCTCATCAGCAGCGCGATGCACGCCACGGCCCAGCCGAAGTTGCCAGCCACCACCAGGCCGATCAGCGTGCGCGGCGGCGTGCGGCTGCTGGCCATGACGTGAGAATCTCCTTCAGTGGTTGCGCCGCAAGCCTGTCCTGCCGCGTTGGAGCCAATGATTCCGGAGGGTGCGTGCACGGTCGATAACCTGCGAGGTCATGGCGAGGCCGCGTCGCCACGCCAGAATCGGGGCCATGAACACTTCACGCACCCACTCGTCCAAGGCCGGCCAGCCTGGCGCGCGCGACCCGTTCGGCGTGCACCTCAGGCACTGGCGCACCCGCCGCCGGCTGAGCCAGCTCGACCTCGCGCAGGAGGCCGAGGTCTCGACGCGCCACCTGAGCTATGTGGAGACCGGCCGCGCGGCGCCCAGCCGCGAGATGGTGCTGCGCCTGGCCGAGCGGCTCGACGTGCCGCTGCGCGAACGCAATGCATTGCTGGTCGCGGCGGGCTTCGCGCCGATGTACCGGCAGCGCTCGCTCGACGACCCCGCCATGGCCGCGGCGAGGCGTGCGGTGGACCTGGTGCTCAAGGGCCACGAGCCATTTCCCGCACTGGCGGTCGACCGGCACTGGAACCTGGTGGCGCACAACGCATTGGTGCCGATGCTGATGGCCGGCGCCGCGCCCGAGCTGGTGACCGCGCCCATCAACGTGCTCAGGCTGAGCCTGCACCCCGACGGGCTGGCCCCGCGCATTGCCAATCTTGCGCAATGGCGCGCCCATCTGCTCGAGCGATTGCAGCAGCAGATCGCCGCGACGGGCGACGCGGTGCTGCAGGCGCTGCACGACGAACTCGAGGCCTATCCCACGCCGCAGGTGAGCCACGACACGCCCGCGGTGGAGACCGAACTCTCGGGCGTCGTGGTGCCCTTTCAACTGGCCACGCCGAACGGCGTGCTGAGCTTCATCAGCACCACCACGATCTTCGGCACGCCGGTCGATGTCACGCTGCAGGAGCTGGCGGTGGAGTCGTTCTTTCCGGCCGATGCACAGACCGCCGCGGCACTGGCCGCGTTGGCGGCGGGCTGAGGCGTGCGGCCGTGGCGCCGCACGTAAAAAAGCCCCGCCAAGGCGGGGCTCTTCGGCTGCGAAGCAGCGCGTGGATCAGGCCACGGCGGCGGCGTCCGCTTCGGTCTTGTAGTCGTCGATCTTGTCGAAGTTCAGGTACTGGTAGATCTGCGCGCTCGACGCGTCGAGCACGCCGGTCGCGGCCATGTACTCTTCGCGCGTCGGGATGCGGCCCAGGCGCGAGCAGATGGCGGCCAGTTCGGCCGAGCCGAGGTACACGTTGGTGTTCTTGCCCAGGCGGTTCGGGAAGTTGCGCGTGCTGGTCGACATGACCGTGGCGCCTTCGCGCACCTGCGCCTGGTTGCCCATGCACAGCGAGCAGCCCGGCATCTCGGTGCGCGCACCGGCATTGCCGAACACGCCGTAGTGGCCTTCCTCGGTGAGCTGCTGTGCGTCCATCTTGGTGGGGGGCGCGATCCACAGCTTGACCGGGATGTCGCGCTTGCCTTCGAGCAGCTTCGACGCGGCGCGGAAGTGGCCGATGTTGGTCATGCACGAGCCGATGAACACTTCGTCGATCGCGGCACCGGCCACGTCGCTGAGCGTCTTCACGTCGTCCGGGTCGTTCGGGCAGGCCACGATGGGTTCGTGGATCTCGGCCAGGTCGATTTCGATGACTGCTGCATAGTCGGCGTCGGCATCGCCCTTGAGCAGCTGCGGGTCCGCAAGCCAGGCTTCCTGCGCGGCGATGCGGCGCGCCAGCGTGCGGGCGTCGGCATAGCCTTCGGCAATCATCCACTTCATCAGCGTGATGTTGCTGTTGATGTACTCCTGGATCGGTTCCTTGTTCAGGTGCACCGTGCAGCCGGCGGCCGAGCGTTCGGCCGAGGCGTCGCTCAGTTCGAAGGCTTGTTCGACCTTCAGGTCGGGCAGGCCTTCGATCTCGAGGATGCGGCCCGAGAAGATGTTCTTCTTGCCCTTCTTCTCGACCGTGAGCAGGCCGCTCTTGATGGCGTACAGCGGAATGGCATTGACCAGGTCGCGCAGCGTGACGCCGGGCTGCATCTTGCCCTTGAAGCGCACGAGCACCGACTCGGGCATGTCCAGCGGCATCACGCCGGTGGCGGCCGCGAAGGCCACGAGGCCGGAGCCCGCCGGAAAGCTGATGCCGATGGGGAAACGGGTGTGGCTGTCGCCGCCGGTGCCGACGGTGTCGGGCGTGAGCAGGCGGTTGAGCCAGCTGTGGATCACGCCGTCGCCGGGGCGCAGCGAAACGCCGCCGCGGTTGGCCATGAAATCGGGCAGCTCGTGGTGCATCTTGACGTCGACCTTCTTCGGGTACGCCGCCGTGTGGCAGAACGACTGCATGACGAGATCGGCCGAGAAGCCCAGGCAGGCCAGGTCCTTGAGCTCGTCGCGCGTCATCGGGCCGGTGGTGTCCTGCGAGCCGACCGAGGTCATCTTGGGCTCGCAATAGGTGCCCGGGCGAACGCCTTGTCCTTCGGGCAGGCCGCAGGCGCGGCCGACCATCTTCTGTGCGAGCGAGAAGCCCTTCCTGGTGTCGACGGGGCTTTGCGGCAGGCGGAACAGCGTCGAAGCCGGCAGACCCAGCGCTTCGCGCGCCTTGGTCGTGAGGCCGCGGCCGATGATCAGCGGAATGCGGCCGCCGGCGCGCACTTCGTCGAAGAGCACGTCGCTCTTGACGGTGAATTCGGCGATGACCTTGCCGTCCTTCAGCGCCTTGCCTTCGTAGGGACGCAGCTCGACCACGTCGCCCATGTTCATCTGGCTCACGTCGAGCTCGATGGGCAGCGCGCCCGAGTCTTCCATGGTGTTGTAGAAGATCGGAGCGATCTTGCCGCCGAGGCAGACGCCGCCGAAGCGCTTGTTGGGCACGAAGGGAATGTCTTCGCCGGTGAACCAGAGCACCGAGTTGGTGGCGCTCTTGCGCGAGGAGCCGGTGCCGACCACGTCGCCGGCATAGGCCACGAGGTGGCCGCGCGCGCGCAGGTCTTCGATGAACTTCACCGGGCCGCGCTTGCCGTCTTCCTCGGGGACGATGCCGGGGCGGGCGTTCTTGTGCATCGCCAGGGCGTGCATCGGAATGTCGGGACGCGTGGTGGCGTCGGGTGCGGGAGACAGGTCGTCGGTGTTGATTTCACCGGCCACCTTGAAGATGCTGACAGTGATGCTTTGCGGCACTTCGGGGCGGCTGGTGAACCATTCGGCATCGGCCCAGCTTTGCAGCACGCCCTTGGCGTTGGCGTTGCCCTTGTCGGCCTTTTCCTTGACGTCGTGGAACTGGTCGAACATCAACAGGGTTTTCTTCAGGCCTTCGGCCGCGACGCCGCCGACTTCGGCATCGTCGAGCAGGTCGATCATCGGGCTGATGTTGTAGCCGCCGAGCATGGTGCCGAGCAGTTCGGTGGCGCGGGCGCGCGAGATGTAGGCGTTCTTCTCGGTGCCGTGGGCCACGGCCGCCAGGTAGCTCGCCTTGACCTTGGCCGCGTCATCGACGCCGGCGGGCACGCGATAGGTGAGCAGATCGAGCAGGAAGGCACCGTCCTTGGCGTTCGCGCTCTTGAGGAGCTCGATGGCTTCGGCGGTTTGCTTCGCGCTCAATGGCAGCGGCGGAATACCGAGCGCGGCGCGTTCGGCAACATGGTCAACGTAGGCTTGCAACATCTTCTTTTCTCCGGAAACGGGCTGGCGGGTGTGCGGCACGGCAAGCAAGAGCCGCGCCGCACCCCGTGGGGGACTTCTTACTTCTTGGCTGGATCGGCGCCTTCGAACAGGCTCTTGGGCGGGTTCTTCTTCATTTCTTCGGCAAACGCGACCTGCTCCGCGGTCTGGCATTCGTCGGCAATGCGCAGGCCCGCCTTCTGGTTCATCAGCATCGACTTGTTGCCCAGCTGCAGCCACATGGCGCCGGCGCGGGCGTCTTCGAGACGGATGGCGCCGGTGCGGCTTTCGACCGGGTGCATGCGGTACTTCACGTCCTTGGTCGACACGTTGAAGAAGCCGGGCTTCTTCTCGTCGGCTGCAACGGTGACGTCGGCGCCGAGTTCGCACTGGGCCTTGCCGAGCGACACGCGCTTGGCCACGGCCAGGTCGGCTTCGGTCAGGACGATGGTGGATTCATCGGCAATGGGCGTGACTTCCTCGACGGCCTTGGCGGCGCGGCGGCTGACTTGCTTCTTGGGCGGCGCTTTCTTGGTTTCGGCCTTGGCAGCCGGCTTGGCGGGCGTGGTCTGCGCCGAGGCGGCAAACGGGAGCGCCAGGGCCAGGGCTGCGATCAGAACGATTTTCTTCATGGGTGTGTTTCCTTGAGTCTGGATTCGGAAGTTTCAGGAGGCCGCGAGTGCAAACCAGGCTTTTGCCTCTGGCGGCATCGCGCGCCCTGTTGCGTGGGCGCGCGTCAGCACTTGCCAGAAATGGCGATAGCTCGCGCGGTCGTGCAATGTGCCATCGATTTGGGTCGGCGCCCAATTTGCAAGCGCCGCAGTTGTAATGATTCTTGTAGCCACCTGAATTTGTGCCTCGTCCGGTGCAAAAGCCTCGAGGATCGGCCGGATCTGGTTCGGGTGGATGCTCCACATGCGCGTGTAGCCGAACTCGGCCGCCGCCCTGCGGGCTGCCATGCGCATGGCGCCGGCATCGTTGAACTCGGTGACCACGCAGTGCGAAGGCACCTTGCCGTAGGCATGCGCGGCGGACGCGATGGCCAGCTTGGCGCGCACCACCAGCGGGTGCGTGAACTGGCCCGCGGCGCCCATGCCATCGGCGGGAATGGCGCCGGCATGGGCCGAAACGAAGTCCATCAGCCCGAAGCTCAGCGACTGCACGCGCGGATGCGCCGCGATCTCGAACGCGTTGTGCACGGCCAGCGGCGACTCGATGAGCACGTGCAGCGGCAGCGAATCGGCATCTGCGGCCTCGAGGGCCGCCACCGCCTGCGCGACGTCGACCGCGGATTCGACCTTGGGCACCATCAGGTGGCTGAGCCGGTGGCCGGCGCGGCCGGCAATGGTGACCACGTCGCCCGCAAAGGCCGGATGATCGACCGGATGAACCCGCACGCCGACCCGCATGCCGGGCTTCGCGGCCAGCGCGAGTTCGGTCACGAGCGCGGCGTGCTCGGCCTCGCCGCCCACGGGGGCGCCGTCTTCGCAATCGAGCGTGACGTCGAACACGCAGGCGCCGAATTCTTCGGCCATGTCGGCCTGCAGCGCCAGGCTCTTCTTCATCCGCGCCTCGACGCCGCTGTAGTGGTCGCACACGGGCAGCGTCACGGCGCCGGCTTGCGCACCGAGCAGCACCTGGGCCGGATGGACTGGTGTCGTCATGCTTTCCTCTGCGCCACGATGAACATGCGCGGAAAGGCCAGCAGGCGCCTGCCGTCGGTGCGGGCCGGGTAGGCCTCGTCGACGCGGCGCTGGTATTCGGCGAGATAGCTGGCCTGCAGGTCAGGCGGCAGCCGGTCGACGAAGGGCTTGAGCCCCGTGCCGCGCACCCATTCGACGATGGCCGCGGCGTCGGCCATGGGGTGCTGGTAGATGGTATGCCACACATCGACCTTGGCCGCAGCGGGCGCCAGCAGGTCGTAGTAGCCGCCAAGAGGAAGCAGCAGCGTGCGCAGGCGGTCGGCATCGCCGATGGGCCCGGCCCAGGGCGCCTCGGCCGCCACGGCGCGCATGAGGCGGTGCGTGGGCTCTTCGCGGTTGTCGGGCATCTGGATGGCGAGCACGCCACCCGGGGCCAGCGCAGCGAACAGGCGCGGGATCAGTTTTTCGTGGTCCGGCACCCATTGCAGGGATGCGTTGGCATAGATTAGATGAGGTCGGGCGCTTCATGCGGCGCCCAGGTCGCGATGTCGCTCAACTCGAAGCGCGCCCGCGGCAGGCGCTCGCGCGCACTGGCCAGCATGGCTTCGGAGTTGTCGGTCCCGAGGGCTTGCGCCTGCGGGAACCGCTGGACCAGCAGCTCGGTGGAATTGCCCGGCCCGCAGCCCAGGTCGACCACGCGGGACGCCTCGGGCAACGGCACCCGCGCCAGGAGTTCCTGTGCGGGGCGGGTGCGCTCGTCCTCGTAGCGACGGTAGAGCGCGGGGTTCCAGTCGAGCATGCCGGCCGTCTGCCTAGACCAGGTGTGCAACGCCGGCTTGTTCGCCTTGCAGCTCTTCCAGGGTCTTGTTGATGCGTTCCTGGCTGAAAGCATCGATCTCGAGGCCTTCGACCAGCTTGTATTCGCCGTTTTCGCAGGTGACCGGGAAGCCGAACATGGTGTCCTTCGGAATGCCGTACTGGCCGTCCGACGGGATGCCCATGGTGACCCACTTGCCGTTGGTGCCCAGGGCCCAGTCGCGCATGTGGTCGATGGCGGCATTGGCGGCCGAGGCGGCCGACGAGAGGCCGCGCGCCTCGATGATGGCCGCGCCGCGCTTGCCGACGGTCGGCAGGAAGGTGTTGGCGTTCCATTCCTGGTCGTTGATCATCTTGGCGACGCTTTCGCCCTTGATGGTGGCAAAGCGGTAGTCGGCGTACATCGTGGGCGAGTGGTTGCCCCACACGACGAGCTTCTCGATATCGGCCACGGGCTTGCCCGTCTTGGCGGCGATCTGGCTGGCGGCGCGGTTGTGGTCCAGGCGCAGCATGGCGGTGAAGTTCTTGCGCGGCAGGTCCGGGGCGCTCTTCATCGCGATGTAGGCGTTGGTGTTGGCCGGGTTGCCGACCACCAGCACCTTGACATTGCGGCTGGCGACGGCGTTCAGCGCCTTGCCCTGCGCCGTGAAGATGGCGCCGTTGACGGCCAGCAGCTCGGCACGTTCCATGCCGGGGCCGCGCGGACGCGAACCGACCAGGAGCGCATAGTCGGCGTCCTTGAAGGCGGTCATCGGGTCGCCATGGGCTTCCATGCCGGCCAGGAGCGGGAACGCGCAGTCGTCGAGTTCCATCATCACGCCCTTGAGGGCCTTCTGGGCTTTTTCGTCGGGGATTTCGAGCAGCTGGAGGATGACCGGCTGGTCCTTGCCGAGCATTTCGCCGGACGCGATACGGAACAACAGGGCGTAACCGATTTGGCCGGCGGCACCGGTGACGGCAACGCGGACGGGTTTTTTGCTCATGGGAAGACTCCAGAAGGTGGTGAAACGGTATCGGCGGGCGCGCGGGGCGCCGATCTTGCTGCGGGGCGGAAATCCTTTCCGCGGCGCAGGCCGGCCCGCATTTTAAGCCGATTCGATGAGCCCCGTCTTATGTCTTATATAAGATATGCTCGGAGGTTCCGCCAAGGCGCACCCCACCGCTGCCATGAATGCCGCCTCCGTCCTCGAAGATTCCGCGACGCCTTCCTTCAGTCCGCTCTACCAGCAGATCAAGACCTTGATCCTGCAGAGCCTGCAGGCCGGCGAGTGGAAGCCGGGCGAGCCGATCCCGAGCGAGATGGACCTGGCGGTGCGCTATCGCGTGAGCCAGGGCACGGTGCGCAAGGCCATCGACGAACTCGCGGCCGAAAACCTCGTGGTGCGGCGCCAGGGCAAGGGCACCTTCGTCGCCACGCATGCCGAGCAGCACGTGCAATACCGCTTTCTCAAGCTGGTGCCCGATGCCGGCACGCCGAGCACCGAAGGCCCCGCCGAGCGGACCATCGTCGACTGCCGCCGCCAGCGCGCCTCGGCCGACGTGGCGCGCGCGCTGGGCCTGCGCACCGGCGATGCCGTGCTGCAGGTGCGGCGCGTGCTCGCTTACGGCGGCGTTCCCACCATCCTCGAGGATCTCTGGCTGCCCGGCGCGCCCTTCAAGGGATTGACCGCCGAGCGGCTGCGCGCCTGGCCGGGCCCGATGTATGCGATGTTCGAGACCGAATTCGGCGTGCGCATGGTGCGCGCCGAGGAAAAGATCCGCGCGGTGCTGCCCGATGCGGAGCAGGCGGCCCTGCTCGACGTGCCGCTGCAGATGCCCCTGCTCAGCGTGGAGCGCCTGGCGCACACCTACCACGACACCCCGATGGAATTGCGCCGCGGCCTCTACCGCACCGACACGCATCACTACCGCAACCAGCTCGGCTGAGACCAGATGGCCCCACCATTCAACGGCAACGAAGCGTCCGCCCACCGCGTGCAATCCGCTGCGAACGCCATAGCATCCGACTTCGGCACTGCGCCGACGCGGGCACCGCCGCCGGGCAATGGTGCATTGCAATAGAATTTTGCGTTGTTTGCATTCCGCAGAAGAAACAAAAGCGTTCGCCCTCAGAACATCAGAACAAGCCACCAAGCCACGAAAGCCTTCCCCCATGTCAGAGCTTGCACCCCCTCCCCGGCCGCCGCGCCGCGAATTCCGGAACATCAACGCCTTCACCGACCTCACGACCTACCGGCTGCCGCCGGCCGGCATCGTGTCGATCCTGCACCGCGTGAGCGGCGTGATCATGTTCCTGCTGCTGCCGTTCATCATCTGGATGTTCGACACCTCGCTCTCGTCCGACTATTCGTTCGCCAGGTTCAAGGCGGCCTTCAACACCGGCCTTGGTTTCGTGCCCGGCTGGTTCTTCAAGCTGGTGGCGCTGGCGCTGATCTGGGCCTACCTGCACCACTTCATCGCCGGCCTGCGCCACCTCTGGATGGACGTGAGCCACGCCGCCGTCACCAAGGAGTTCGGACAGACCTCCGCCGTGGTCACGCTGGCCCTGAGCATCCTGCTCACCGTGGTGCTCGGCGCCAAGCTGTTCGGCCTGTACTGAGAAGGAGCCCACCATGTCTGTGAATTACGGCGCCAAGCGCATCGTCGTCGGCGCACATTACGGTCTGCGCGACTGGCTCAGCCAGCGCATCACGGGCGGCCTGATGGCGCTCTTCACGATCATCCTGCTCGCGCAGCTGATCTTCACCCGCGGCCCCATCGGCTACGACCTCTGGGCCGGCATCTTCGCCGCGCAATGGATGAAGGTCCTGACCTTCTCCGTGATCGTTTCGCTGCTCTACCACGTATGGGTTGGCATGCGTGACGTGTGGATGGACTACGTCCAGCCTGTCGGCATTCGCCTCGCCCTGCAAATTTTCACCATCGTCTGGCTTGTCGGTTGTGCGGGTTGGGCCATTCAAGTGCTTTGGAAGATCTGACCCCGTCCCCACCATGACCTACACAAAAGACCAAATTACCAAGCGCAAGTTCGACGTCGTCATCGTCGGTGCCGGCGGCTCCGGCATGCGCGCATCGCTGCAGCTGGCCCGCGCGGGCCTCAACGTGGCGGTGCTGTCCAAGGTGTTCCCGACCCGTTCGCACACCGTGGCTGCCCAGGGCGGCGTGGGCGCATCGCTCGGCAACATGAGCGAGGACAACTGGCACTACCACTTCTACGACACGATCAAGGGCTCCGACTGGCTCGGCGACCAGGACGCGATCGAGTTCATGTGCCGCGAAGCACCGAAGGTCGTGTACGAGCTCGAGCACTTCGGCATGCCCTTCGACCGCAATCCGGACGGCACCATCTACCAGCGTCCGTTCGGCGGCCACACGGCCAACTACGGCGAGAAGCCCGTGCAGCGCGCCTGCGCCGCGGCCGACCGCACCGGCCACGCGATGCTGCACACGCTCTACCAGAAGAACGTGGAAGCCCGCACCCAGTTCTTCGTCGAATGGATGGCGCTCGACCTGATCCGCGACGCCGAAGGCGACGTGGTCGGCGTCACGGCGCTCGAGATGGAAACCGGCGACCTGCACATCCTGCAGGCCAAGACCGTGCTGCTGGCCACCGGCGGCGCGGGCCGCATCTTCCAGGCCTCGACCAACGCCTTCATCAACACCGGCGACGGCCTGGGCATGGCCGCGCGCTCGGGCATTCCGCTGCAGGACATGGAGTTCTGGCAGTTCCACCCGACCGGCGTGGCCGGCGCCGGCGTGCTGCTGACCGAAGGCTGCCGCGGCGAAGGCGCCATCCTGCTCAACAGCAACGGCGAGCGCTTCATGGAGCGCTATGCGCCCACGCTGAAGGACCTGGCACCGCGCGACTTCGTCTCGCGCTCGATGGACCAGGAAATCAAGGAAGGCCGCGGCTGCGGACCCAACAAGGACTACGTGCTGCTGAAGCTCGACCACCTCGGTGCCGAGACCATCCACAAGCGCCTGCCCTCGGTGTACGAAATCGGCGTGAACTTCGCCAACGTCGACATCACCAAGGAGCCGATTCCCGTCGTGCCGACCATCCACTACCAGATGGGCGGCATTCCGACCAACATCAACGGCCAGGTCGTGATCCAGCAGGGCGAACAGAACAGCGCCGTGGTGAACGGGCTCTACGCCGTGGGCGAATGCTCCTGCGTGAGCGTGCACGGCGCCAACCGCCTGGGCACCAATTCGCTGCTCGACCTGCTGGTGTTCGGCCGCGCGGCCGGCAACCACATCGTCGAGTTCAACGACAAGCTGAAGGAACACAAGCCGCTGCCGGCCGATGCCGCCGACCGCACCCTGGAGCGCCTGAACCGGCTCGAAGCCGCCACCGGCGGCGAGTACGCGCAGGACGTGGCCGGCGAGATCCGCACCGTCATGCAGCAGCACGCCGCCGTGTTCCGCAAGCAGGCCTCGATGGACGAGGGCGTGGTCAAGATCGCCGCCGTGCGCGAGCGCGTCAATGCCATCGGCCTCCAGGACAAGTCCAAGGTGTTCAACACCGCGCGCATCGAAGCGCTCGAGGTCGACAACCTGATCGAAGTGGCGCAGGCCACGATGGTCTCGGCGGCCGCGCGCAAGGAATGCCGCGGCGCGCACACGGTCGAGGACTACGAGCGCCCGGCGGACGACCCGGTCGCGCCGCTCGGCCGCGACGACGCCAACTGGATGAAGCACACGCTCTGGTACAGCCAGGACAACCGCCTCTCCTACAAGCCGGTCAACCTCAAGCCGCTGACGGTGGACTCCGTTCCTCCCAAGGTCCGTACGTTCTAAGCAAGAACAACATCACAAGGTTTCACGATGAAGCGCACATTCCAGATCTACCGCTACGACCCGGACAAGGACGCCAAGCCCTACATGCAGACGGTCGAGATCGAACTCGACGGCCATGAGCGCATGCTGCTGGACGCCCTGATGAAGCTCAAGGCGCAGGACCCCACGCTGTCGTTCCGCCGCTCGTGCCGCGAAGGCGTCTGCGGCTCCGACGCCATGAACATCAACGGCAAGAACGGCCTCGCCTGCCTGACCAACATGCTCACGCTCAAGGGCACGATCGTGTTGAAGCCGCTGCCGGGCCTGCCGGTGATCCGCGACCTGATCGTGGACATGACGCAGTTCTTCAAGCAGTACAACTCGATCAAGCCGTACCTGCAGAACGACAACGTGCCGCCCGAGAAGGAGCGCCTGCAGTCGCCCGAGGAGCGCGACGAGCTCAACGGCCTGTACGAGTGCATCCTGTGCGCGAGCTGCTCCACCAGCTGCCCCAGCTTCTGGTGGAACCCCGACAAGTTCGTGGGCCCGGCCGGCCTGCTGCAGGCCTACCGCTTCATCGCCGACAGCCGCGACGAAGCCACCGCCGAGCGCCTGGACAACCTCGAAGACCCGTACCGCCTGTTCCGCTGCCACACGATCATGAACTGCGTCGACGTGTGTCCGAAGAACCTGAACCCCACCAAGGCGATCGGCAAGATCAAGGAACTGATGGTGCGCCGCGCCATCTGAACCTTTGCCGGAGAAACCATGCAAACCGCCGCCGAACTCGCACAGCCGATCAGCGAACGCGCGCTGAGCAAGCTGAAATGGCGCTGCCGGCGCGGCCTGCTCGAGAACGACCTGTTCATCGCCCGCTTCTTCGAGCGGCACGAATCCAGCATGACCGTCGGCCAGGCGGGAGCGATGGAGACCTTGATGGACCTGTCGGACAACGATCTCCTCGATCTTCTGCTGCAAAGGAAGGAGCCCGAGCCCGCATGGGCCGGGGCCGAGGTGGTCGAACTGCTGCAGTTGATGCGCACCGACGGCGCGCAGCGTCCCGCAACCTCCGTTTTCTCTTCGCCCTCCTGAATACTCCTCTGAAAGAAACCCGAAATGAAAGCTTCCGATATCAAGGCCACGCTGTCGTTCAGCAACGGCGGCGACAGCGTCGAACTGCCGATCTACAAGGGCACCGTCGGCCCCGACGTGATCGACATCCGCAAGCTGTATGCGCAGACCGGCATGTTCACCTACGACCCGGGTTTCATGTCGACGGCCGCTTGCCAGTCGGCCATCACGTACATCGACGGCGACAAGGGCGAACTGCTGTACCGCGGCTACCCCATCGAGCAGCTCGCAACCAACTGCGACTTTCTTGAAACCTGCCACCTGCTGCTGTACGGAGAGCTGCCGGACCAGGCCAAGAAGACCAACTTCACCAAGCTCGTGACCAACCACACGATGGTCAACGAGCAGATGCAGTTCTTCCTGCGCGGCTTCCGCCGCGACGCGCATCCGATGGCCATCATGACCGGCCTGGTGGGCGCCCTGTCGGCCTTCTATCACGACAGCACGGACATCAACAATCCCGAGCACCGCGAGATCGCCGCGATCCGCCTGATCGCGAAGATGCCGACGCTCGTGGCCATGGCCTACAAGTACACCGTGGGCCAGCCCTACATGTACCCGAAGAACGAACTCAGCTATGCGGGCAACTTCCTGCACATGATGTTCGCGACGCCGTGCGAGGAGTACAAGGTGAACCCGGTGCTCGAGCGCGCGCTCGACCGCATCTTCATCCTGCACGCCGACCACGAACAGAACGCCTCCACCTCCACCGTGCGCCTGTGCGGCTCGTCGGGCACCAACCCGTTCGCCGCCATTGCGGCCGGCGTGGCCTGCCTCTGGGGCCCCGCCCACGGCGGCGCCAACGAGGCGGCGCTGAACATGCTCTACGACATCCAGAAGGAAGGCGGCGTCGAGAAGATCGGCGAGTTCATCAAGAAGGTCAAGGACAAGAACTCGAACGTCAAGCTCATGGGCTTTGGCCACCGCGTCTACAAGAACTACGACCCGCGCGCCAAGCTGATGCAGGAAACCTGCAACGAGGTGCTGACCGAGCTGGGCCTGGAACAGGATCCGCTGTTCAAGCTGGCCAAGGAACTCGAGAAGATCGCCCTGGAAGACGAGTACTTCGTCTCGCGCAAGCTCTACCCGAACGTCGACTTCTATTCGGGCATCGTGCAGCGCGCCATCGGCATCCCCGTGCCGCTGTTCACCGCGATCTTCGCGCTGGCACGCACCGTGGGCTGGATTGCCCAGCTGAACGAAATGATCGGCGACCCCGAGTACAAGATCGGCCGCCCGCGCCAGTTGTTCGAAGGCTCGCCCAAGCGCGACGTGAAGCCCATCGGCCAACGCTGAAGGCGCCCCGGCGCTCACCCTGGAAAGCTGCCCTCGGGCAGCTTTTTTGCGTCTTGGCTGACAGGGCGGTGCAAAAGGCATCGGTACGGTTCAACACCGGAGGCTCATTGGGGGCCCACCCTTCAACGCACTTCAGGAGATCCGTCATGAAGAAGATTGCCGCGCTCATTGCCGTCGTTTTCACGTTCGCCGTCCCGCTGTCCGGTTGCAACACCTTCAGGGGTGCGGGCCAAGACATCCAGAAGGGCGGTGAAAAGGTCGAGGACGCTGCCAAGAAGCGCCAGTAGGCACCGCCAGGGTCTTCCGAGACCTCGGCCGGCGCGGGCGGCACAGCCGCTGCACCGCGCTTGCGTCGACAGACGCCCTGCCCCTCGCCATCCCGGCGGGGGCGCAGGGCGTTTTGCCGTGCGCGGGGCCGGAAAGCGCTCCGCCTCAGGGAGAGAGGGACGGTGCTCGTCGCCCCAGGGCAATGAACCCATCGCACATCACGATGGCAAAGCCTTGAAAACCCAGGGAAAATGGCAAACTCATCGCCAGACGCGATGTCCAAAGCCCCATGAGCACTTCCGAACGCAACTTCGCCCGGCGCATCGACCTCACGTCGCTGCAGCTGTTCGTGGCCGTTTGCGAACTCGGCAGCATCGGACGCGCGGCGGAGCGCGAATTCATTGCCGCCTCGGCCATCAGCAAGCGGCTGTCCGACCTGGAAGCCACGCTGGGCACCACGCTGCTGTACCGCCACGCGCGCGGGGTGGATCTTTCGCCCGCGGGCGAAAGCCTGCTGCACCATGCGCGCTCGGTGCTCTACAGCCTGGAGAAGATGCAGGGCGAGCTCAGCGAATACGCCGAGGGCGTGCGCGGCCACGTGCGCGTGCATGCCAACATCTCGGCGATCGTGCAGTTTCTTCCCGAGGACCTGGGCGCCTTCACGCGCGAACACGACGCGATCAAGATCGACCTGGAAGAGCACCTGAGCGCGGAGGTGGTGCGCGCGGTGCAGGAAGGCGCCGCCGACCTCGGCATCTGCCACGTTCCCGACGGCACCCACGAGCTGCAGACGCTGCCCTACCGCCATGACCGGCTGGCGCTGATCGTGCCGGCCGCTCATCCGCTGGCTGCGCAGGGCCCGATCGATTTCAGTGCCTCGCTTGAATTCGACCATGTCGGCCTGCACACCAACAGTTCGATCTACGTGGCCATGCACCAGGCCGCCCTGGAGGCCGGCCGCAGCGTCAAGCTGCGCATCCACGTGACGGGCCTCGACGCCATGTGCCGCATGATCGACAACGGCCTGGGCATCGGCGTGATGCCGCAGCGGGCCTTCGAACTGCTGCAGGCAGGCATCGGCAGCCGCCTGTGCAGCGTCGCGCTGAACGACCCCTGGTCGGCACGCGAGATCCGCCTGGTGGCGCGAGACTTCTCCACCCTGCCGGTGGCGGCGCGCACGCTGGTCAACCACCTGCATACGCCGGCCGCACCCGAGGACGCCGCCGAGCCCCTGGCCGCCTAGAACACAAGACAATCCACCTCCCCACGAAAGACAAGAGACCGACATGGCACGCACGCTCTACGACAAGATCTGGGACGAACACGTCGTCCACACCGAGGAAGACGGCACCGCAATCCTCTACATCGACCGCCACCTGGTGCACGAGGTGACCAGCCCGCAGGCCTTCGAGGGCCTGCGCGTGGCCGGCCGCAAGCTGTGGCGCATCAGCTCGGTGGTGGCCACGGCCGACCACAACACGCCCACCACCGGCTGGGAGCGCGGCTACGAAGGCATTGCCGACCCGACCAGCAAGGAGCAGGTGACCACGCTGGACAAGAACATCGCGGAATTCGGCGCCGCGGCGTTCTTTCCGTTCCTGAGCAAGCGCCAGGGCATCGTGCACGTGATCGGGCCCGAATCGGGCGCCACGCTGCCGGGCATGACGGTGGTCTGCGGCGACTCGCACACCTCCACCCACGGCGCCTTCGGCGCGCTGGCGCACGGCATCGGCACCAGCGAGGTCGAGCACGTGATGGCCACGCAGACGCTGCTCGGCAAGAAGGCGAAGAACATGCTCGTGAAGGTCGAAGGCAAGCTGCCGCTCGGCTGCACGGCCAAGGACATCGTGCTGGCGATCATCGGCAAGATCGGCACCGCCGGCGGCACCGGCTACACGATCGAGTTCGCGGGCTCGGCCATTCGCGACCTCAGCATGGAAGGCCGCATGACGGTCTGCAACATGGCCATCGAGGCCGGCGCGCGCGCAGGGCTGGTGGCGGTCGATGAAAAAACCATCAGCTACGTGAAGGGCCGCCCGCTCGCGCCCACCGGCGTGGAGTGGGAACAGGCCGTGAGCTACTGGCGCACGCTGCAGTCGGACCCGGGTGCGCACTTCGACGCCGTGGTCGAACTCGACGCCACGCAGATCCAGCCGCAGGTGACCTGGGGCACCTCGCCCGAGATGGTGGTCGACATCAACGGCCGCGTGCCCGATCCCGAGAAGGAAAAGGACGCGAGCAAGCGCGGCGCCATCGAACGCGCGCTGGTCTACATGGGCCTGGAGCCCAACAAGGCGATGAACGACATCTTCGTCGACAAGGTGTTCATCGGCTCCTGCACCAACAGCCGCATCGAGGACATGCGCGAAGCGGCCGCCGTGGTGAAGAAGCTCGGCCAGAAGGTCGCGAAGAACGTGAAGCTCGCGCTGGTGGTGCCGGGGTCCGGCGTGGTGAAGGAACAGGCCGAGCGCGAAGGCCTCGACGTGATCTTCAAGGCCGCGGGCTTCGAATGGCGCGAGCCCGGTTGCTCGATGTGCCTGGCGATGAACGCCGACCGCCTGGAGCCCGGCGAGCGCTGCGCATCGACCAGCAACCGCAACTTCGAAGGCCGCCAGGGCGCGGGCGGCCGCACCCACCTGGTGAGCCCGGCCATGGCCGCGGCTGCCGCCGTGCACGGCCACTTCGTCGACGTGCGCACCTTCGCCTGATCTGGAGACATCACATGCAGAAATTCACCGTGCACAAGGGCCTCGTGGCGCCGATGGACCGCGAGAACGTCGACACCGACGCGATCATTCCGAAGCAGTTCCTCAAGTCGATCCGCAAGACCGGCTTCGGCCAGAACCTCTTCGATGAATGGCGCTACCTGGACGCCGGCTTTCCGGGCCAGGACCCGGCCAGCCGCAAGCCCAACCCCGACTTCGTGCTGAACCAGCCGCGCTACGCGGGCGCATCGATTCTCCTGGCGCGCAAGAACTTCGGCTGCGGTTCGTCGCGCGAACATGCACCCTGGGCGCTCGACCAGTACGGCTTTCGCGCGATCATTGCGCCGAGCTATGCCGACATCTTCTTCAACAACAGCTTCAAGAACGGCCTGCTGCCCATCGTGCTGCCCGAGGCGCAGGTGGCGCAGCTGTTCGACGAGACCCTTGCCTTCCCCGGCTACACGCTGACCATCGACCTGGAACGCCAGGTGGTGGTGAAGCCCGATGGCGGCGAGCTGGCATTCGACGTGCAGGCCTTCCGCAAGTACTGCCTGGTCAACGGCCTGGACGACATCGGCCTCACGCTGCGCCACCAGGACAAGATCAAGGCCTTCGAGGCCGAGCGGCTGGCGCAGAAGCCCTGGCTCGCGCACACGATGATCGCCTGACCGGCCTTCGCATTTCCGCATTCAAACTTCAGACGCAATCATGAAAATCGCAGTTCTTCCCGGCGACGGCATCGGCACCGAAATCGTGGCCGAGGCCATCCGCGTGCTCGACGCACTCGACCTCTCGTTCGAAATGGAATCGGCGCTCGTGGGCGGCGCCGCCTACGAGGCGCACGGCCATCCGCTGCCCGAAGCGACGCTCAAGCTCGCGAAGGAAGCCGACGCAGTGCTGTTCGGCGCCGTCGGCGACTGGAAGTACGACAAGCTCGACCGCCCGCTGCGCCCCGAGCAAGCGATTCTTGGCCTGCGCAAGAACCTCGGCCTGTTCGCGAACTTCCGTCCCGCCATCTGCTACGAGCAGCTGGTGGGCGCATCGAGCCTCAAGCCCGAGCTGATTTCGGGCCTGGACATCCTCATCATCCGCGAGCTGACCGGCGACATCTACTTCGGCCAGCCGCGCGGACGCCGCACGGCGGTGGACGGCCACTTTCCGGGCGCCGAAGAAGCCTTCGACACCATGCGCTATTCGCGCCCCGAGGTCGAGCGCATCGCGCGCGTGGCCTTCGAAGCGGCCCGCAAGCGCAACAAGCGCGTGACCAGCGTCGACAAGGCCAACGTGCTCGAGACCTTCCAGTTCTGGAAGGACGTGGTGACCGAGGTGCACAAGGACTATCCGGACATCGAGCTCGACCACATGTACGTCGACAACGCGGCCATGCAGCTCGTGAAGGCGCCCAAGAAGTTCGACGTGATCGTCACCGGCAACATGTTCGGCGACATTCTCTCGGACGAAGCCGCCATGCTCACCGGCTCCATCGGCATGCTGCCCTCGGCCTCGCTCAATTCGAGCAACCAGGGCCTGTATGAGCCCAGCCACGGCAGTGCGCCCGACATTGCGGGCAAAGGGGTTGCCAATCCATTGGCTACAATACTGTCCGCTGCCATGATGCTCCGCTTTTCACTCAACCAAGCCGAAGCTGCCGACCGTATCGAGTCGGCGGTCAAGCATGTGCTCGCCTCGGGGCTGCGCACGGGTGACATCTGGTCAGAAGGTACGAAGCGCGTCGGCACCCGTGAGATGGGCGACGCGGTCGTTGCAGCAATCACCAAAAAGACGATTACCGGCTAACCGCAGCCCGCTTCGTCACGCCCCTCCCCGGCTCGACGAGTCGGGGGCAAGAAAAGACAATTTTTTTCTTTCTTTTAATAGGGCAAACTGAAATGGCGAACGCATCTCAACCTCTGGTCGGCCTCGTGGGCTGGCGCGGCATGGTCGGCTCGGTCCTGATGGATCGCATGCAGGCCGAAGGCGACTTCGGACTCATCGAGCCGCTGTTCTTCTCGACTTCCAATGCCGGCGGCAAGGCCCCGGCCATGGCCAAGAACGAGACCGCGCTCAACGATGCGAACGACCTCGAAGCGCTGAAGAAGTGCGACATCGTCATCACCTGCCAGGGCGGCGACTACACCAGCGAGGTGTTTCCCAAGCTGCGTGCCGCCGGCTGGACCGGCCACTGGATCGATGCGGCCTCCACGCTGCGCATGCAGGACGACGCCGTCATCGTGCTCGACCCGGTGAACCTGCCCGTCATCCAGAACGCGCTGGCCAACGGCGGCAAGAACTGGATCGGCGGCAACTGCACCGTGAGCTGCATGCTCATGGGCGTGGGCGCTCTCTACAAGGCCGGCCTGGTCGAGTGGATGACCAGCATGACCTACCAGGCCGCTTCGGGCGGCGGCGCGCAGCACATGCGCGAACTGCTCACGCAGTTCGGCACGCTCAACGCCGAAGTGCGCTCCCTGCTGGACGACCCCAAGTCGGCCATCCTCGAAATCGATCGCAAGGTGCTGCACCGGCAGCAGAACCTGAGCGCGGCCGAAACGGCCAACTTCGGTGCGCCGCTCGGCGGCTCGCTGATCCCCTGGATCGACAAGGACCTGGGTGACGGCATGTCGAAGGAAGAGTGGAAGGCCGGCGCCGAAACCAACAAGATCCTCGGCCAGGGCGCGGGCTTCGGCAGCGCCGCCGTGCCGGTCGACGGCTTCTGCGTGCGCGTCGGCGCCATGCGCTGCCACAGCCAGGCCCTGACCTTCAAGCTCAGGAAGGACGTGCCGCTGGCCGACATCGAAGCGATGATCGCCGCCGACAACGCCTGGGCGAAGGTGGTGCCGAACACCCGCGAGGCCACCCTCAAGGACCTGACACCGGTCGCCGTGACCGGTACCATGGACATTCCCGTGGGCCGAATCCGCAAGCTGGCCATGGGCCCGGAATACGTCGGCGCGTTCACCATTGGCGACCAGCTGTTGTGGGGCGCGGCGGAACCGCTGCGCCGCATGCTGCGCATCCTGCTCGAGGCCTGATGGGGCGCAACGGCTCAGTTTCCAGACCGAAATGTTGCCATTTGGCAACGTTAAATGTGTGCGTAAGTATGCGCGCACTGGGTAGAACGGGCGCACCGCCTTGTCAGCACCCGGTGATGATGCTAACGTCCTCTTACAATTTCTGGGCCTGAGCCGCCCCTATCAGCATGACAAGACATCTGTTGCCCGCGGCCCGCCCATCGGCCGCCCGCCCTTCCCTACCCTTGAACGGCCTTCGCCTTTCCGTTCTGGGCGCAGCCGTTGCGGTGGTATTGGGCATGGCGAGCACCGACGCCAGCGCCTTTGCGCTGGGCCAGTTGAAGGTGCAATCGGCGCTGGGTGAACCGCTTCGCGCCGAGATCGACGTGACCGAAATGGCCGCCGCCGAAGCGGACAGCCTGAAGATCAACGTTGCCAGTGCCGACGCTTTCAAGAAGGCGGGCGTTCCGTACAACGCGGCCTTGAGCGACGTCCGAGCCACGCTGCAGCGCCGCGCGGGCGGCCAGTACGTCGTGCGGCTCACCGGCAGCCGCCCGCTCAATGACCCCTTCATCGATTTGTTGCTCGAAGCCAACGGATCGTCGGGCCGCATGGTGCGCGACTACACCGTGCTGCTCGATCCGCCAGTGACCCGCCAGGCCGCACCGAGCGCTCCCATTGCGCCGTCGACGCCGCAGGTCAGCACGCCGGTCGAGCGTCCCGCCGCGGCCGCAGCCCGGGCGCGCCGCGAACGTGCACCGGTGGCGCCCGTCACGGCGCCTCCCGCAGCAGCACCGGCCGCATCGGCCGCTCCGCAGGCCCCCAGTGCCGCCACAGCCACGCCGCGTCCCGCCGGCAGCGGCGAGCAGGTCACCGTGCAGCGCGGCGATACCGCCAGCAAGATCGCCGGTGCCTACAAGCCCGCCGACGTCTCGCTCGACCAGATGCTGGTGGCGCTGTTGCTCGCCAACCCCGACGCCTTTGTCGGCGGCAACATCAATCGCATGCGGGCGGGCGCCGTGCTCGACCTGCCCAGTGCCACCGAAGCCGGCGCCATCCTGCCGTCCGAAGCCAGGCGCACCATCACCGCGCAAAGCCGCGACTTCGGCGCCTACCGCCAGCGCCTGGCCGAGAACGCGCCCACCTCGAACGTGGCTGCCGCCAGCCGCAAGGCGACAGGGAAGCTGCAAGCCAATGTCGAAGACCGCAATGCCGCGGCAAGCGCTCCCGACAAGCTGACGATCTCGCAAGGCAGCGCGGCCACCCGTGCTGCCGACGAGAAGGTCGCGCAGGCTCGGCAGGCACAGGACAGCAACAACCGCGTGGCGGAGCTTTCCAAGAACATCAACGAGCTCGCAAAGCTCAAGGCGGCCACTGGCACCGCGGCGCCGGCGACCGGCGCCGCTGCAGCGCCCGCGGCACCTGGAATTTCGGTTCCCAACCCGGGCGTGGCCACTGCCGCGTCGCCGGCAGCGGCTCCTGCGCCGGTTGCCGCCCCGGCTCCGGCCGCCGCTCCCGCCGCGCCGGTGGTACCGGCCGCGACCCCGGCCGCCGCCCCGGCGCCTGCCGCTACCGCACCGGTTGCAGCGCCGGTGGCCGCCGCACCGGCAGCAGCCGCTGCGCCGGCCGTTGCCGCAACCGCCGCCACACCGTCCGAAGCTGCACCGGCCGTTCCTGCCGCTGCAGCGAGTGCCGCAGCCGCCGCAGCTACGCCCAAGCCGGTGGTCAAGGCCGCCCCGCCGCCGGCACCGGCCGAACGCAGCTTCATGGAAGAATTGCTCGACAACCCGCTGATGCTCGCGGGTGCGGCACTGATCGCCTTGCTCGTCGCCTTCCTGCTGTACCGCGTGCTGGGCCGCCGGCGCGAGGAAATGAGCGAAAGCGTGTTCCTCGAAAGCCGGATCCCGAAGGACTCGTTCTTCGGCGCCAGCGGCGGCGAATCGGTGGACACCAAGCACCGCGGTGATTCCAGCGTCTCGTCGCTGTCGTACTCGCCGAGCCAGCTCGACGCAGGCGATGTCGACCCGGTCGCCGAAGCCGACGTGTACCTGGCCTACGGCCGCGACCTGCAGGCCGAGGAAATCCTTCGCGAAGCGCTGCGCGTGAGCCCGGACCGCACGGCCATCCACCTCAAGCTCCTCGAGATCCACGCCAAGCGCCGCGACGTGCGGGCCTTCGAGGGCCTTGCGACCGAAGTGCACAAGCTGACCAACGGCACCGGTTCCGACTGGAACCGCGTCGTGGACATGGGCAAGGACCTCGATCCGGGCAACCCGCTGTACGAATCGGGTGCGTCCCGCGGCGTGAGCGCGGCCGAGAGCGCCGCCTTCGCCGGCGCCCTGGCCTCGGCTGCCAAGCCGCCTGCCCCGGTGGCGCCCGCACCGGTCGCGCCGCCCGTCGCCGTGGCCCCCACGCCGGCGTTCGTGCCTTCGGTGGCCCCGCTGGACTTCGACCTGGACCTGAGCCAGCCCCCGGCTCCCGCGCCCATCCCCGCTCCGGTGAGCGCCAGCCTGCCGAAGACGGCGTATGCGGCGCCGGTCCCGCCAGCCGCTGCGTTGTCCAACGGCCATGCACATGCACCGGCGGCAGCGGTCGACCTGGAAAACGACTTCGACACCGGCCCCGGCGCACTGCCATCGATCACGCGCCCCTCGGCATTGAGCGAAGCCGATGGCAACACCCGTCCCGCAGGACTGCGCGGCGGCAGCCTTCCCGCCGATTCGGGCTTCATCGAATTCGACATGAGCGCGCTCGCCGGCCTTCCTGCCCGTCCGGCAGCCGGTGCGCCGGAGCCGGCACGGCTTGCCGCCACCCTGCCCGAAGACGACGATGGCGACGACAGCCCGCACGCGGTCAAGCTGTCGCTGGCCCGTGAACTGCAGGCCATCGGCGACGTCGAAGGCGCCCGCTCGCTGGTCGAGGAAGTCGAGGCCGAAAGCGCCGGCGACCTGAAGACCCAGGCAAGGCAACTCCTCGCCGAGCTGCGCTGAGCGGCTTTTTCCGGCTTTCCTGAATTCGTGAGGCTGGCGCTCGGCATCCGCTACAACGGCCAGGCGTACGAGGGCTGGCAAAGCCAGCGCTCGGGCCGCACGGTGCAGGACAAGCTGGAAGCCGCGCTGGCCCGGTTCGCCGACCAGCCCATCGGCACGCTGTGCGCCGGCCGCACCGATGCCGGCGTGCACGCACTGATGCAGGTCGTGCATTTCGATACCGGCGTCGAACGCGAACCCTTCTCCTGGATGCGCGGCACCAACCGCTACCTGCCCGACGACATCGCGGTGCAGTGGGCGCACCCGGTGCCTGGCGAGTTTCATTGCCGCGCCAGCGCGTTGGCGCGCCGCTACCTCTATGTTCTCTCGCAGTCGCCCGTGCGTCCCAGCCTCGATTCGGGCCGGGTCGGCTGGTCGATGCATGCGCTCGATGGCGATGCGATGCGCGCGGCCGCGGCCCTGCTGGTCGGCCAGCACGATTTCAGTTCTTTTCGCGCCTCCGCCTGCCAGGCGCGTTCGCCGGTCAAGGACCTGCGGCGCATCGAGATCACACGGGTCGGCGCCGGCGACCGCTGCCGCTGGCATTTCGAGTTCGAGGCCGATGCCTTCCTGCACCACATGATCCGCAACCTGATGGGCTGCCTCGTGCGCATCGGCCGCGGCGACGAACGGCCCGAGTGGATCGCGGAGGTGCTCGAAGCCCGCAGCCGCAAGGTGGCGGCACCCACTTTCTCGGCCAGCGGGCTGTATTTTCTCGGGCCTTTGTACGACGCGAAGTGGGGTCTGCCGGCCGAAGCCACGCTGCAGGCCGGCGGCGCTCCTTATGATGGGCCGCCATGACGCCCTTCCGTACCCGCATCAAGATCTGCGGCCTCACGCGTGAGGCCGACGTCGATGCCGCGGTCCAGGCCGGCGCCGATGCCGTCGGCTTCGTGCTCTACCCCGCGAGCCCCCGCGCCGTGACGGCCGAGCGCGCCGCCGAACTGGCTTCGCGCCTGCCGCCCTTCATCACGCCGGTGCTGCTGTTCGTCAACGAGGAGGCGCCGAACGTCCTGGCGTCGCTTGCCCGCGTGAGAGGCGCCATCGCCCAGTTCCACGGCGAGGAAACCCCCGCACAGTGCGAGCAATCGACCGGTCCTGGCCGCTTTCGCTACATGCGCGCCGCGCGTATTCCGCTGGGGGCTGCCGGAGCCGGCTTCGACCTCGTAAAATACGCTTCCGATTACTCCCACGCCCAGGCCATCCTGCTCGACGCCCATGTCGAAGGTTATGGCGGTGGCGGCAAGGCATTCGATTGGTCACTTCTTCCACCCGCCGTCGACGCTCACCTCGTCTTGAGTGGTGGGCTCACACCTGCAAACGTGAGCGATGGCATTCGCATCCTGCGGACGCGCTGCAAGACGCTGTCCGTTGATGTGAGCTCGGGCGTCGAGATCGACGGACCCGGGAACAAGGGCCTGAAGGACGCCGAGAAAATCCGGCAATTCGTCGCAGCAGTCAAAGCCGCCGACGCGCCCTTCTCCAGTTAGCCGCCGCACCCCGATCGTGATTTCGGGCTGCGGCCCACCGATCGAGAACCATGCAAAGCCATATCCAGGACTACCAGCAACCCGACGCCACCGGCCATTTCGGCAACTACGGCGGCACCTTCGCGAGCGAAACGCTCACCCACGCGATCAACGAACTGCGCGATGCCTATGCCAGGTTCAAGGACGATCCGGCGTTTCTCGCCGAGTTCCACTACGAGCTGAAGCACTTCGTCGGACGGCCCTCGCCGGTCTACCATGCGGCGCGCACCAGCCGCGAAATGGGCGGCGCGCAGATCTACCTGAAGCGCGAAGACCTGAACCACACCGGCGCGCACAAGATCAACAACGTGATCGGCCAGGCGATGCTCGCGCGACGCATGGGCAAGCCCCGTGTAATCGCCGAAACCGGCGCCGGCCAGCATGGCGTGGCCACCGCCACCATCTGCGCGCGCTACGGGCTCGAGTGCGTGGTCTACATGGGCAGCCAGGACGTGAAGCGCCAGAGCCCCAACGTCTATCGCATGAACCTGCTCGGCGCCACCGTGGTGCCGGTCGAGTCGGGCAGCAAGACGCTGAAGGACGCGCTCAACGAGGCCATGCGCGACTGGGTGACGAACGTGGAAAACACCTTCTACATCATCGGCACCGTGGCCGGCCCGCACCCCTACCCGACGATGGTGCGCGATTTCCAGAGCGTGATCGGCACCGAGTGCATCGACCAGATGCCCGCCATGCTCGCGGCGCAAGGTATCACGGGCGAAGCCGAAGGCCGGCAACCCGACGTGGTGGTGGCCTGCGTGGGCGGCGGCAGCAATGCCATGGGCATCTTCCACCCCTACATTCCGTTCGCGGGAACGCGGCTGGTGGGCGTCGAGGCCGCCGGCGAAGGGCTGGACAGCGGCAAGCATTCGGCCTCGATCCTGCGCGGCAGCCCGGGCGTGCTGCATGGCAACCGAACCTACCTGCTGCAAAGCGAAGACGGGCAGATCACCGAGACCCACAGCATCAGCGCGGGGCTCGACTACCCGGGTGTAGGCCCCGAGCACGCCTACCTGGCCGACATCGGCCGTGCCGAGTACGTCGGCATCACCGACACCGAGGCGCTCGAAGCCTTCCACTACCTGTGCCGCACCGAAGGCATCATTCCCGCCCTCGAATCCAGCCACGCCGTGGCCTATGCCATGAAGCTCGCCAAGACCATGCGGCAGGACCAATCGATCCTGGTGAACCTCTCGGGCCGCGGCGACAAGGACATCGGCACCGTGGCCGACCTGTCGGGCGTCGACTTCTACGACCGGCCCTCGATGCGCGGCCTGAGCGTGAAGGGGGGCAAGTGATGAGCCGCATTGCCGCCACCTTCGACGCGCTGAAAAAAGACGGGCGCCGCGCCCTGATTCCTTATGTCACGGCAGGTTTCCCCTACGCCGACATCACGCCCGAGCTGATGCACGGCATGGTCGCCGCGGGCGCCGACGTGATCGAGCTCGGCGTGCCGTTCTCCGATCCCATGGCCGACGGCCCGGTGATCCAGAAGGCCGGCGAGGACGCGCTGGCCATGGGCATCGGCATGAAACAGGTGCTTGCCATGGTGGCGGCGTTCCGCCAGCAGGACACGGCCACGCCGGTGGTGCTGATGGGTTATGCAAACCCGGTCGAGCGCTACGACCTCGTGCATGGCAAGAAGGCCTTCATCCGCGATGCCTCGGCGGCGGGTGTCGACGGCCTGCTGGTGGTCGACTACCCGCCCGAGGAATGCGAAGTCTTCGCCGCCGAGCTCAAGGCCGCCAACATCGACCTGATCTTTCTCCTGGCGCCCACCAGCACCAGCGAGCGCATGGCGCAGGTCGCGCGCATCGCGAGCGGCTATGTCTACTACGTCTCGCTCAAGGGCGTGACCGGTGCCGGCCACCTGGACACCGAGGCGGTCGGCCGGATGATCCCGCGCATCCGCGAGCATGTGAGCATCCCCGTGGGCGTGGGCTTCGGCATCCGCGATGCGCGCACGGCGCAGGCCGTGGGTTCGGCCGCCGACGCGGTCGTGATCGGGACCAAGATCATCCAGCTGATCGACGGGCAGCCGCGCGAGAAGGTGGTGCCCGTGGTGCGCGAATTCCTGGCCGGCATCCGCGAGGCGCTCGATGCGCTGCCCGCCGCTACCCCCAAGAACGCGGCTGGCCGATAATCGCGGGTGCCCTCACCCCAGCCCCTCTTCCGCATGGCGGGAGAGGGGAGCTAAATCCGGAGTCCTATGAGCTGGCTTGAAAAACTGCTACCCGCCAAGATCGCACAAACCGACCCGTCGGAGCGCCGCCAGGTGCCCGAGGGCCTGTGGATCAAATGCCCCGCCTGCGAGACCGTGCTGTACAAGACCGATCTCGAGCACAACCAGAACGTCTGCCCGAGCTGCAACCACCATCACCGCATCGGTGCGCGCGCCCGGCTCGATGCCTTCCTCGACGCCGAAGGCCGCTACGAGGTCGGCCAGGAAGTGCTCCCCGTCGACGCGCTCAAGTTCAAGGACAGCCGCAAGTACCCCGAGCGGCTGAAGGAAGCCCTCGAGAACACCGGCGAAACCGATGCGCTGATCGTCATGGGCGGCTCGGTCCACAGCATCAGCGTGGTCGTGGCCTGCTTCGAGTTCGAGTTCATGGGCGGCAGCATGGGCAGCGTGGTCGGCGAGCGCTTCGTGCGAGGCGTCGAAACCGCCATCGAGCAGAAGGTGCCGTTCATCTGCTTCACCGCCACCGGCGGCGCCCGCATGCAGGAAGGCCTGCTCTCGCTGATGCAAATGGCCAAGACCAACGCCGCGCTCACGCGCCTCGCGAAAAAGGGCCTGCCCTACATCAGCGTGCTGACCGACCCGACCATGGGTGGCGTCTCGGCTGGCTTCGCCTTCGTGGGCGACGTGGTCATTGCCGAGCCCAAGGCGCTGATCGGCTTTGCCGGCCCGCGCGTGATCGAATCCACCGTGCGCGTGACGCTCCCAGAAGGCTTCCAGCGCGCCGAGTTCCTGCAGACCAAGGGCGCGATCGATTTCATCAGCGACCGCCGCGAACTGCGCAAGACCATTGCGAGCACGCTCGCGATGCTGCTGCGCCAGCCCGCCGACGCGGTGAGCTGACGAGCAAGCCGAGGGCCGGGCCTCAGCCCAGCCGGTAGGCCCACACCAGCAGGTTGCCCAGCACGATGGCAATCACCTGCAGCACCACGATGGCGGCCAAGGGCGAGAGGTCCACGCCGCCAATCAGCGGAATGAAGCGCCGGAACGGCCGCACCAGCGGCTCGGCCAGCCGCGAGATCAGGTCCAGCAGCATCGGCGACGCTCCCGGCACCCACGACAGCACCGCATAGACCACCAGCAGGGCCGTCAGGCCCGACACCGCAAGCTGCAGCAGCCCCACGAGGGACACCAGCGGCAGGGCCGCGACCCTTCCCAGGTTGCCGATCAGGAGCCACAGCAACAGGAACTTTGCCAGCACCAGCAGCCATGCGGCAATCAGGCTTGCCAGGTCCCAGCGCTTGACCGACGGCACGATGCGGCGCAGCGGCAGCACGATCCAGTCGGTGATCGCGAACACGAAGCGGCCGAGCGGATTGCCGAACGGCACCCGGTGGTACTGCATGTAGAGGCGCAGCAGGCAGGCGCCGCCGAGCAGGCCGACGATCACGTCGAGAAGGAACGAGGGAATCTGGTAGAGCATGGGGCGTCGTCGTGAGGGGAATGCGATGATAGCCATGCAAGGTTCATCGATGACGACACAGCCCCTTCTTCATTCACTGCCATTGTTCCCGCTCGGCACCGTCCTGTTCCCCGGCGGCGTGCTTCCACTGCGTATTTTCGAGGTACGTTACCTCGACATGGTCGGCAAATGCCGCAAGGCCGATGCGCCCTTCGGCGTCGTCAGCCTCACGAGCGGCAGCGAGGTGCGCAAGCCCGGTGGCGATGCGGAGAGCTTCGCGGCCGTCGGCACCCTGGCGGTCATCCGCGAATTCGAATCGCCGCAAAGCGGACTGCTGCAGATCGAATGCGTCGGCACGCAGCGCTTCCGGGTTCGCAGCACCGAGCTGCAGAAACACGGCCTGTGGGTTGCCGAGGTGGAAGCCGTCCTCGACGATGCGGCGGTCGAGATTCCGGACGACCTCCAGCACACCGCGACGGCGCTGCGCCGCCTGGTCGACACCCTCGAAGCGCGCCGCCGCGCACAGGGTGGCGAGGCCGTGCGGCTGCCCATCGGCCAGCCCTATCTGTTCAACGATTGCGGCTGGGTCGCCAACCGCTGGTGCGAACTGGTGCCGATGCAACTGGAGCTGCGCCAGCGGCTCATGGAACTCGAAAGCCCGCTGATGCGCCTCGAACTGGTGAGCGATCTGCTGGCACGCGCGGGCATCGCTGAATAGCACGCTACTTTTTTGGTAGCGCATCGGGCAGGATCCATGGGCGCCGGAGGCCGTCCCATCCGACCCCTATCGGCTAAAATGGCGGGTTGCGCACGCTCCCGATGCGCCCTTTCGCTTCCCCATGTCCGACCACCTGATCCCTTCCATTCCCACGCCTGCAGCGGCTCCGGCCTCCGCGCCTGCCGTCGACGACAACCAGCTCATCGCGGAACGCCGCGAAAAGCTCAAGCTGATGCGCACCGCACAGGCCCAGGGCAAGGGCGTTGCGTTCCCGAACGACTTCAAGCCGGGCCACCGCGCCGCCGCACTGGTTGCTGCACACGGCGCCACGGAGGCCGAAGCGCTCGAGGCGCAAGCCGTTTCCGTGAGCGTCGGCGGCCGCATGATGCTCAAGCGCGTGATGGGCAAGGCCAGCTTCGCCACCGTGCAGGACGCCACGGGCCGCATCCAGCTCTACGTGACGCGCGACGCCATCGGCGAAGAGGCCTACGCCGAGTTCAAGCGCTGGGACCTGGGCGACATCGTCGGCGCCGAAGGCACGCTGATGAAGACCAAGACCGGCGAGCTCTCGGTCAAGGTCACCCGCCTGCGCCTGCTCACCAAGAGCCTGCGTCCGCTGCCCGACAAGTTCCACGGCATGGCCGACCAGGAGCAGAAGTACCGCCAGCGCTATGTCGACCTCATCACCGATGAGTCGTCGCGCGTGCGCTTCATTGCGCGCAGCAAGGCCGTGAGCGCCCTGCGCGAGTTCATGGTCGCCAACGACTTCCTCGAAGTCGAGACGCCGATGCTGCACCCCATTCCGGGCGGTGCCAATGCCAAGCCCTTCAAGACGCACCACAACGCGCTCGACCAGGAGATGTTCCTGCGCATCGCACCCGAGCTGTACCTCAAGCGGCTGATCGTCGGCGGCTTCGAGCGCGTGTTCGAGATCAACCGGAGCTACCGCAACGAGGGCATCTCGGTGCGGCACAACCCCGAGTTCACGATGATGGAGTTCTACGCGGCCTATTGGAACTACCGCGACCTGATGGACTTCACCGAGACGCTGATCCGCACCATTGCCGACAAGGCCATGGGCACGCAGCAGCTCACCTACCAAGGCAAGCCGGTCGACCTGACGCAGCCCTTCGAGCGCCTGACGATCCGCGAAGCCATCCTCAAGCACACCGAGGCCGGCGCTGGCGTCGACGACAGTGCCTGGCTCATCAACGCCCTGCGCAAGATCGGCCTGGGCGAAGAGAAGGACAAGCTCTCCCAGCGCAGCCTGGCCAGCCTGCAGGTGATGTACTTCGAAGAGACCGTGGAAGAAAAGCTCTGGGAGCCGACCTTCATCATGGAGCACCCGACCGAGATCTCGCCGTTGGCGCGCGCGAACGACGAGCGCCCCGAAGTGACCGAGCGCTTCGAGCTCTACATCACGGGCCGCGAGTTCGGCAATGGCTTCAGTGAGCTCAACGACGCCGAGGACCAGGCTGCGCGCTTCAACGCGCAGGTGGCCGCCAAGGACAGCGGCGACGACGAAGCCATGTTTTACGACCACGACTTTGTGCGTGCGCTCGAATACGGCATGCCGCCCACCGGCGGCTGCGGCATCGGCATCGACCGACTGATGATGCTGCTGACCGATTCGCCAAGCATCCGCGACGTGATCCTGTTCCCGGCGCTGCGCAGGGAATCTTGAGCGTGAAGTCCCCGTCGTCGCTGCCGACGATCGGCATCGACTTCGGCACCTCCAACTCCGCCGTCGCCTGCCGGGTCGATGGCGTGGCCCGGCTGCTGCCGATCGAGGGCACGGCCACCACCCTGCCCACGGCCATCTTCTTCAACGCCGAGGACCGCAGCACGCACTTCGGCCGCGAGGCCGTGGCGCTCTACCTTGCGGGCGTCGAAGGCCGCCTGATGCGCTCGCTGAAGAGCCTGCTCGGCAGCGCGCTGATGCAGGAGAAAACAGCCGTCTACGACGGCCTCGTGAGCTTCGAGGACATCATCGCGCGCTTTCTGCGCGAGCTTGCCGCGCGCGCGGGCCGCGAACTGGGCCGCGTGCCCGAGCGCGTGGTCATCGGCCGGCCGGTCCATTTCGTGGACGACGACTCCAGGCGCGACGAGCGCGCGGAAGAAAGCCTGCGCCATGCGGCCCGCGCCGCGGGTTTCCGCGACATCGCGTTCCAGCTCGAACCGATTGCCGCGGCCTTCGACTACGAACAGCGCATCACGAAAGAGTCGCTGGTGCTGATCGTGGACGTCGGCGGCGGCACCTCCGACTTCACCGTGGTGCGCGTGGGCCCGGACCGCGCCATGCGCGAGGACCGCAGCGACGACGTGCTGGCCACCAGCGGCGTGCACATCGGCGGCACCGACTTCGACCAGCGCCTGAACCTCGACCGCGTCATGCCGGAGTTCGGCTTTCGCCACACCGGACCGCAGGGGCGCGAAGTGCCGAGCAAGGTGTTTTTCGAGCTCTCGTCCTGGCACCTGATCAACTGGCTCTATGCCGCCAAGGCGGTTCGGCAGGCGAAAGACCTGCGCACCAGCTACAGCGACACGCGGCTGCACGACCGGCTGATGGCGGTACTCGAAGAACGCCACGGCCACCGCATCGCGAGCGAAGTCGAGCAGGCCAAGATCGATGCCTCGGTGAACGATGCGCTCACCGCCATCGACCTGTCGTGCGCCGAACCGGGCCTGGCCGCATCGCTCTCGCCCGCCGACATGGCGCAGCAGCTCTCTCCGCTGCTCGACAGCGTGATTGCCTGCGCGCATGCCTGCGTCAAGCGCGCGGGGCTGCGCAGCGGCGATCTCGATGCCATCTACCTGACCGGTGGTTCCTCGGCGCTGCGGCCATTCCAGCAAGCCCTGCGCAGGAGTTTCGCGGGCGTCAACCTCGTCGAGGGCGACTTGTTCGGCGGCGTGGCGACCGGGCTGGCCTGCGTGGGACCGGCGGCATGAAATACCTCGCGGGCTACCCACCCGCGCTGCTGGCGCAGGTCCAGCAACTGGTAGCGACCGTAGGGCTCGCACCCTTGCTGCGCAGCCGCTATCCCGGGCCCATGCACGACGTGCAGACCGATCGGGCGCTGTACGACTACGTGAGCGAGCTCAAGAGCGATTTCATGCGCAAGGCGCCGCCGCTGTCCAAGGTGGCGTTCGACAGCAAGCTGCATGTGATCCGCAACGCGCTCGGCACGCACACCACCGTCTCGCGCGTGCAGGGCAGCAAGCTCAAGGCCAAGCGCGAGATCCGCGTCGCGACCCTGTTCAAGGATGTGCCGCTCGACTGGCTGCGCATGATCGTGGTCCATGAGCTCGCGCACATGAAGGAGCGCGACCATGACAAGAGCTTCTATGCGCTGTGCGAACACATGGAGCCGGGCTACCACCGGCTGGAGTTCGACGTTCGGCTGTACCTGACGCACCTGGATTCGGGCGGCGAGCGGCTGTGGGCGAACCCGCAGCTGCCGACCCCGGCGTCCGGCAACGCCGCGTAGCAACGCCTCAGGCGCTCCTGTACGGTGGCGCGAGCCTGGCCTTTGCCAGCACCTGCCGCGCGCCTTTGTAGGCTTCTGATCCGGCCATCGCGGTCCATTCCGTCGATGGCAGGTCCGGCAGCAGTGCCCGCCGCCGCAGCTCGCTCTTCACGTCGGCTTGCCAGCGCCCTGCCCGTGCCGCAGCGGCGAAGCCATCGAGCAGTTCGTCGAGCGGCCGGCCTTCGCCGATGCTCTGGTTGCACAGCATCGCGAAATCGCAGCCGGCATCGAGCGCCGCCAGCGCGGCATCGGCATAGCTCAGCAGCTCGCCATCGATGTAGCGCCCTGCCTCCATGCTCAGGTCGTCGCTGAAGATGGCGCCATCGAACGCAAGCCGGCTGCGCAGGGTCTCCTGGAGCCAGCGCGGCGAAAAACCCGCGGGCCGCTTGTCGACCTTCGGATAGATCACATGCGCGGGCATCACCGCCGTGAGCGTGCCCGCGAGCCAGTCGTAGGGTTGCGCGTCCTCTGCCAGGATGGCCTTGAGGCTGCGCCGGTCCACCGGGATTTCGACGTGCGAATCGGCGGTCACGAAGCCGTGCCCCGGAAAATGCTTGCCGCAATGGCGCATGCCCATCTGCAGCATGCCGTGCATCAGGCTCTTGGCCAGCAGCGCCACCACGCGCGGGTCGCGGTGGAAACTGCGGTCGCCGATCACGCTGCTGCCGCCGTAGTCCAGGTCGAGCACCGGCGCAAAACTGAAGTCGATGCCGCAGGCGCGCAGCTCGGCGGCAAGCACCTGGCCCGTTGCCGTTGCGGCCTGCGTCGCGTGCATGGCATCGCGCATCCACAGCTCGCCGAGTGCGCGCATGGAGGGCAGCCGCGTGAAGCCATCGGTACGGAAGCGCTGCACGCGGCCCCCTTCGTGGTCCACGCAGATGAGCAGGTCGGGGCGCAGGGCCTTCAGCTCGGCATTGAGCGCCGCCATCTGGGCGCGGTCCCGCCAGTTGCGCGCGAAATGAATGACACCGCCGACCAGGGGGTTGGTGATGCGGCGGCGATCCGCATCGCTGAGTTCCGTGCCCGCCACGTCGATGATGAGGGGCGCGTGGGTGCTTGTCGTTGCCAGGGTCATGCCTCGTTCTTGTATTCGACCACGACGAAACTCGCGGCGTATTCGGTTTCGTCGGTCACGGTGACATGGGCCGTGAGGCCCTTGGCTTCGAACCAGTCCTTCAGTTCGCCGTGCAGCACGATGACGGGCTTGCCGCTGCGCAGGTTCGCAATCTCGCACGACCGCCAGGTCATCGGCATGCGCATGCCCAGGCCAATGGCCTTGCTGAAGGCCTCCTTGGCGGAAAAACGCGTCGCGAGATAGCTCAGCCCGCGCTTGGGCCAACGCTCGCTGCGAGCCTTCCAGACCGCGAACTCGGCGTCGCTGAGCACCCGGCGGGCAAAGCGTTCGCCCTGGCGTTCGAAGGTGGCGGCGATGCGCCGAAGATCGCAGATGTCGGTACCAATGCCGTAGATCATGCCGCTCCCGCGTTCACCCGGCTTCCTCGATGCAGCGCAGGTATTCCCGCGTCGTGGCGGCATAGCCGAGTTCGAGGGCATCGGCGATGAAGGCGTGCCCGATCGACACCTCCTGCACGCCGCGCACCGCGCGCAGGAACGCCGTGAGGTTGTCGCGGCTCAGGTCGTGGCCGGCGTTGATGCCGAGGCCCGCCGCCTGCGCCGCACGGGCCGCTTCGACATAGCGCGCCAGCACGGCCTGTTCACCCGGCGTGCCGCGCGACGCGGCGTAGCCTTCGGTATAGAGCTCGACGCGGTCCGCGCCCACTTCCCTGGCCGCGGCCATCTGGTCCGCAATGGGGTCCATGAACAGGCTCACGCGCACGCCCAGGGCCTTGGCCTCGGCAATGAGCGGGCGCAGGCGCGCGGCATCTTCGGGAAAGCTCCAGCCGTGGTCGCTGGTCGATTGAGTTTCGCTGTCGGGCACGAAGGTGGCCTGGTGCGGCTTCAGCGCGCGCACGAAGTCCATCAGGTTGTGGAACGGGTTGCCTTCGATGTTGAATTCGATCGCCGGCCAGTCCCTGGCCAGCAGCGCGGCCAGGTCGCTCACGTCGTGCGCGCGGATATGGCGCGCATCGGGCCGCGGATGCACGGTGATGCCTTGCGCCCCGGCGGCAAGGCAGGCCTCGGCGGCGACAGGCACGCTCGGAATACCGAGGGCGCGCGTGTTGCGCACCAGGGCGACCTTGTTCAGGTTGACCGACAGCGAGGTGGTAGCGGAATGGCCGGATGTGCTCATAGGGCTTGCAAATCTCTCATCATCTGCCGCGTACGCAGCGTGGACACACCGCAATGGTAGTTGAGCAAGGCGCGCAGCTGGTTCCTGAGGGCGCTGTTGCTGCCGGCGTTCATGGTCGCGACCTCCCGCAGCGTGGCAGTGAAAGGCGCGCGGTCGTCCAGCACGCCCTGCAGCGCCTGCCAGTCCGCGCCCGCCAGCGATGCCTCGCCCTCGGCCGCCAGCCGAAGGCCGGCTTCCGGCACCAGGCTGTAGCGGGACTCGGCCGCCAGCGGCTCGAGCGTGAGGGTCTGCACGTCGAGCGACGGCAAAAGGCCCACTTCGCGCAACAGCAGCAGCTCGAAGGCGCGCAACGCGGCGGCCTGGGTGGCCGCCTGCGCGCCGGCGTGGTCGCCCGCCAGCACCTGCACCACGCCCGCATAGGCGTCGAACAAGGCCTCGTGCGCGTCGTCGCGCGCCAGGAGGCGCAGCAGCAGTTCGTTGACGTAATAGCCCGAAAGCAGCGCCTCGCCGGTCGGCATGACGTGGCCGCCCATCCATTCGGCGCCCTTGAGCGTGCGGATCTCTGCGTCCCCGCCGTAGTTGAGTTGCAACGGCTGCAGCGGCAGCAGCACCGGCCTGAAATTGGAGCTCGGCCGTTTCGCGCCCTTGGCCACCAGCGCGATGCGCCCGTGGTGCCGGGTGAAGACCTCCAGGATCAGGCTCGACTCGCTCCAGTCGTAGCGATGGAGCACATACGCCGGTTCGTGCGAGACGCGGTGGGCAGTGGCCACTTCATTCGTAGCCGAACGAGCGCACGCGGGCCTCGTCGTCGGCCCAGCCGGAGCGCACTTTCACCCAGAGTTCGAGGAACACCTTGGCGTCGGCGAGCTTCTCGAGTTCGACGCGGGTCTCCATGCCGATGCGCTTGATGCGCTCGCCCTTGTCGCCGATCACCATGGCCTTGTGGCCGTCGCGTTCCACCACGATGGTGGCGGCAATGCGCAGCAGGCGCTTCTGGCCTTTTTTCTGGGGCGGCTCTTCCTCGAACTTGTCGATGATGACCGTCGAGGTGTAGGGCAGCTCGTCGCCGGTCAGGCGGAACAGCTTTTCGCGCACCAGCTCGCCGGCCAGGAATTTCTCGCTGCGGTCGGTGAGCTCGTCCTCGGCATAGAACCAGGGCTGCTCGGGCAGGTATTTCTCACAGATGCCGAACAGGCGCTCGACGTCCTTGGCGTTCTTGGCCGACATCGGCACGAACTCGGCAAAGGGGTGCTTCGCCTGCATGGTCTGCAGCCAGGGCGCAATGTCCCCGCGGCGGTGCACGTTGTCGAGCTTGTTGGCCAGGAGCACCGTCGGAATGCCCTTGCCGAGCAGCTTGAGCACCCGCTCGTCGGCCGGCGTGAAGCTGCCCGCCTCGACCACGAAAAGAATCAGGTCCACGTCGCCTACCGCACCCTGCACGGTCTTGTTGAGCGACTTGTTGAGCGCGTTGGCGTGCAGGGTCTGGAAACCCGGCGTGTCGACGAACACGAACTGCGTGGCACCGAGGGTGCGCATGCCCGTGATGCGGTGCCGCGTGGTCTGTGCCTTGCGCGAGGTGATGCTGATCTTCTGGCCCACCAGCGCGTTGAGCAGCGTCGACTTGCCCACGTTCGGCTTGCCGACAATGGCCACCAGGCCGCAGTGCCGGGGTCCTGCCGGGGCCGTATCGCCCGCTGCGTCGTCGGGGGCTGCTGCTGAATTCATAGCGTCGTTCATTCTGGTTTCACGCGGCTCCGCGTGCCTTGAGCCGGATCAACATGGCTGCCGCGGCAGCCTGCTCGCCGGCGCGTCGCGAGCCACCGATGCCGCGTTCGCGCAGGCCCAGCTCGGGCACCTCGCACTCGACATCGAAAGTCTGTTTGTGCGCGGCACCGAGCGTGGCTGCCACGCGGTACACCGGCAACTTCATTTTGTGACCCTGGAGCCATTCCTGCAATTCGGTCTTCGGGTCCTTGGCGACCGCGTCCATGCGCGGATTGATTTCCACCGACTCGTAGAGCCGGCGCACCAGCGCCTCCGCGGCCAAAAAGCCCGCATCGAGGTAGACCGCGCCGATCAGCGCTTCGAGTGCGTCGGCCAGGATCGAAGGCCGGTTGGGCCCGCCCGAGCGGGCCTCGCCCTCGCCGAGCCGCAGCAGGGGCGAGAGTTGCAGCTCCAGCGCCAGGCGATGCAGCGTGTCCTGCTTGACCAGGTTGGCCCGCACGCGCGACAGGTCGCCTTCGGGCAAGGCCGAAAGACGGGTGTAGAGCAGGTGCGAAACCGCGAGATTGAGCACGGAGTCGCCGAGAAACTCGAGCCGCTCGTTGTGGTCGGCCGAAAAACTGCGGTGCGTGAGCGCGAGCTGGAGCAACCGCGGGTCGGAGAACGAATGCTTGAGGCGCTCCTGCAGCGCCGGGAGGCCGCCGTCCACCTTGCGTGTCGCCGCGTTCAGCGGGTCTCGCCTTTGTACTTGAGCACCAGGTAGGCCGGGCCGAACAGGGGAATCTCCCGCTCGTAGGCATACGACACGACGACCTTGTCGCCGACCTTCTTGATGTCCAGGTCCTTGCCGGCGACCGACTTGAAGTCGTCGATGGCTTGGGCCCGGTCGAAGATGGCGCGCACTTCAGGCACGGTGGTGCCTTCCTTGGCCTTGTTGGCGGCCTTGTCGATCGCCTGGTATTCGATCAGCGTCGGGATGACCTGCGCGACGACGACGCCCAGGCAACCCAGCACCACGGCGACAAACACCAGGCCGATGAACGAAATGCCGCGCTGGTGCGCGGCCCCGCTGCGGATGGACCGATTTGCTCTCATGCCCTCATACCCCTCGAACAATGCTGACTGCTTATTGGAACGGACCGATGCGACCCAGGTCGCCGAAATTCATCCAGACGAAGAACGCCCTGCCCACGATGTTCTTGTCGGGCACGAAGCCCCAGAAACGCGAGTCCGCCGAATTATCGCGGTTGTCGCCCATCATGAAGTAGTTGCCGGCCGGCACCTTGCAAACCACGCCTTCGACGGAATAGCGGCAGTTGTCGCGAAACGGGAAATCGCTCGCGCCCTGGACGAAGGCCGGGCCGGCATCGTCGTTGAGCAGCCTGTGCTGCTTGCCGCCGAGGTCTTCGTTGAACTGCTTGAGCAGGCGCATCGAATCGTTGTCGAGGTAGTCGGGCATCGGGGTCTTGGAGACCGGCTGCCCGTTGATGGTGAGCTTCTTGTTCAGATAGGCGACCTCGTCGCCGGGGATGCCGACCACGCGCTTGATGTAGTCCATGCTCGGCTTGGGCGGGTAGCGGAACACCACCACGTCGCCGCGCGCCAGCGGCGTGCCGTCGGTGATCTTGGTGTTGATCACCGGCAGGCGCAGGCCGTAGGTGAACTTGTTGACCAGGATCAGGTCGCCGGTGAGCAGCGTCGGCATCATCGAACCCGAGGGGATCTTGAAAGGCTCGTAGAGGAAGGAGCGCAGCAGGAACACCACCAGGATCACGGGGAACAGCCCGGCCGTCCAGTCGAGCCACCACGGCTGCATCAACAGGCGCTCGCTGGCCTTGGCGTCCACCGTGTCCACCTGCGTGATGCCCTGGCCGGCCAGGCGCGCGTTGCGCTCGCTCAGCGAGGTCTCGAGGGCAGCGGCGGCGCGCTCGCGCCGGGGCATGAAGTAGAAGCGCTCGGCCAGCCAGTAGAGGCCGGTGACCACGGTGGCCAGGAACAGCAGCAGTGCGAAATTGCCTTCGATGGCGCCAAAGTACCAGGCACCGACGTAGCTGGCAAAGGCCGCGAGGACCAAAGTTGTGATGAATGCCATTTTTGAGATCAGTCTTCGACTTGCAGAATCGCGAGGAAGGCCTCTTGCGGGACCTCGACGGAGCCGATCTGCTTCATCCTTTTCTTGCCCGCTTTCTGCTTCTCGAGCAGCTTCTTCTTGCGGGTGATGTCGCCGCCGTAGCACTTGGCAAGAACGTTCTTGCGCAGCGCCTTGATTGTCTCACGCGCAATGATGTTGACCCCGATGGCCGCCTGGATCGCCACGTCGAACATCTGGCGCGAAATGATCTCGCGCATCTTCGACACCACGGCCCGGCCGCGGTATTGCGACTGGCTGCGGTGCACGATGATGGAAAGCGCGTCGACCTTCTCGCCGTTCAGCAGGATGTCGACCTTGACCACGTCGGACGCGCGGTACTCCTTGAACTCGTAGTCCATGGAGGCATAGCCCCGGCTGACGGACTTCAGCTTGTCGAAGAAGTCGAGCACGATCTCGCCGAGCGGCATCTCGTAGGTCAGCATGACCTGGCGACCGTGGTAGGCCATGTTCATCTGCACGCCGCGCTTCTGGTTGGCCAGTGTCATGACGGCGCCGACGTATTCCTGCGGCATGTAGAGATGCACGGTGACGATCGGCTCGCGGATCTCGCTCATCTTGCCGACATCGGGCATCTTTGACGGGTTCTCGACCATGATGACTTCGCCGTCGTTGCGCACCACCTGGTAGACCACGCTCGGCGCGGTCGTGATCAGGTCCTGGTCGAACTCGCGCTCCAGGCGTTCCTGCACGATCTCCATGTGCAGCAGCCCCAGGAAGCCACAGCGGAAGCCGAAGCCCAGCGCCTGGCTCACCTCGGGTTCGTAGCGCAGCGACGAATCGTTGAGCTTCAGTTTCTCGAGCGCGTCGCGCAGCGAGTCGTACTCGCTGGCTTCGGTCGGGTAGAGGCCGGCAAACACCTGCGGCTGGATTTCCTTGAAGCCCGGCAGTGCCTCGGTGGCGGTGGCGGCCGCGCCGCCCGTGCCCGGCTTGATGAGCGTCACGGTGTCGCCGACCTTGGCGGCCTGCAGTTCCTTGATGCCCGCGATGATGTAGCCCACCTCGCCAGCCTCGAGCGAGGCACGCGGTTCGTTGGCGGGCGTGAAGACGCCGACGTTGTCGGCGTTGTACATGGCTCCGGACGCCATCATCTTGATGCGCTCGCCCTTCACCAGCCGGCCGTCGACCACACGCACCAGCATGACGACGCCGACGTAGGGATCGAACCAGCTGTCGACGATCATCGCGCGCAGCGGACCGTCGGGATTGCCGCGCGGCGCGGGCATCTTGTGGACGATGGCTTCGAGGATCTCGTCGATGCCCAGGCCCGTCTTCGCGGAACACGGAATCGCGTCGGTCGCGTCGATGCCGATCACGTCTTCGATCTCGGTGCGCGCGTTGTCGGGATCCGCGTTGGGAAGATCCATCTTGTTGAGCACCGGTATCACTTCGACGCCGAGGTCGAGTGCGGTGTAGCAGTTGGCCACCGTCTGTGCTTCGACACCTTGCGATGCATCGACGACGAGCAACGCACCTTCACATGCTGACAGCGAGCGGCTCACTTCGTACGAGAAGTCGACGTGGCCCGGCGTGTCGATCAGATTGAGGTTGTAGACCTGTCCATCGAGTGCCTTGTAGTGCAGCGCAGCGGTCTGCGCCTTGATGGTTATCCCACGCTCTTTTTCGATGTCCATCGAGTCGAGCACCTGCGCTTCCATCTCGCGTTCCGCGAGGCCGCCGCAACGTTGGATCAAACGGTCTGCGAGCGTCGACTTGCCGTGGTCGATGTGCGCAATGATCGAAAAATTTCTGATGTGATTCATCAACGGGAACGCTTAAGTACTTGAATTGGCTCGGGCGCAGAGTGCGACAGGCAAGAAAAAAGGGCGCGTCTTCTGGAGACGCGCCCTGAACCAACAAGCAATGGCAACTGCAGTAGTTGGAACTTCATTGTAGGCAAAAAGGGAGGCACGTACATCCGGGGACAGGGTCAAAACGGGTCGTTGCAGGTCCACCACATCAAAGATATAAACAACTTATCCACAGGATCGGTGGAGCACTCTATGAACAACTTGTGGGCGATCTGTGGAGCAGCGGTGGACGGGTGTCTGACATCTCGCATGGTGGAGGAAACCGCCCTCCTTATGCATGGACTCACCGCCCAACGATGCCTATTCTACCGAAAACCGTCCTAAGCCCTCCACGAAGTTAGTGACCGCAAACAAATTTGGTGGGCTTTCCGCCCAAAAAATTTTTTTGAAGCGTGGCATCCGGGCGTCGCGAACACCTCAAAAAAAGGCCCCAAACCCGACTGACGGGTGGGGCCACTTGACGCCGGCGCCAGATCAGCGTGCGGGTCGGATCAGGGCATATTGCGCCCACTCCCCGCGGCGGAACAGCACGCTGAGCGGCTTGTTCTTGTCGGCCTTGGCAATCGCGGACTCGAATTCCTTGACGCTCGAGACCTCGATGTTGCCCACCGAGAGGATCACATCGCCTTCGCGCAGGCCGGCCTTGGCCGCGGCATCGGTTGCCGCGTCGATGCGCACGCCGCGAACCTTGAGCTCCTTCTTCTGCGCGTCGGTGAGGTCGCTGACAGCCAGGCCGAGCGACTTGCCCGCTGCCGACGACGGCTTGGGCTGGGGCTCCTCGCGATCCTGCGAGCGCTTGCCGGTGGGCTTGGCTTCGGGATCGCCTTCGGCCACGGTGATCGCGAGTTCGCGCGACGCGCCGTTGCGGAACAAGGTCAGCGTGCTCTTCACGCCGGGCTTGGTGCTGGCCACCGAGCGCGAGAGGTCGCTCGGCGTCTCGATGACCTTGTCGCCGTACTTGGTGATGATGTCGCCTTCGCGCACGCCGGCCTTGTCGGCCGCCGAGCCCGGCACCACGCTGTTCACGAGCGCGCCGCGGGCTTTGCCGAGGCCGATCGATTCGGCCACGTCCTTGGAGACCGTGCCGATGGTGACGCCGATCAGGCCGCGCGAAACCCGGCCGGTGGCGCGCAGCTGGTCGCTGACGCGGATGGCTTCATCGATGGGGATCGAGAACGAGATGCCCATGTAGCCGCCCGAGCGCGAATAGATCTGGCTGTTGATGCCGACCACTTCGCCGCGCAGGTTGATGAGCGGGCCGCCAGAGTTGCCGGGGTTGATGGCAACGTCGGTCTGGATGAGCGGCACCAGGTCGCCGGTGTCGCGCTGCTTGGCGCTCACGATGCCCGCAGTCACGGTGTTCTCGAGGCCGAAGGGCGAACCGATCGCCATCACCCATTCGCCGACGCGCAGCTTGGAGATGTCGCCGATCCGGACCACCGGCAGGCTGGTTGCCTCGATCTTCACGACGGCCACGTCGCTGCGCTTGTCGGCGCCGATGAGCTTGGCCTTGAACTCGCGCTTGTCCGTCAGCGTGACGACGATTTCGGATGCGTCCTCGATCACGTGCGCATTGGTCATGACGTAGCCGTCGGCGCTCAGGATGAATCCCGAACCCACGCCACGCGGACGCTCTTCCTCCTGGGGCTGCTGCGGCCGGTTCGGACGCGGACCGGGGCGCGGATTGCCCGGCAACGGCTGCCCGAAAAAGCGCCGGAAGAATTCCTGCATTTCCTCGTCCATTTCGCCGCCGCTGCCGCCGCCGCGCGCGGCAACCTTCTCGACGGTGCGTATGCCGACCACCGCGGGACCCACCTGCTCCACCAGATCGGCGAAGTCGGGCAATCCGCGAGCCTGGGCCGTCTGCGCCGCGGCGGGTGTTGCGGGCAGGAAACCCGCCGCAGCCGAGCAGGCCACGCCAAATGCGAAGAGATAGGAACGAAGCTTGTGTCCCTCGACTTTGAACATCATCGGTTTTCTTTCAAAAGAACAGAGAGCAGCCAAATGAAGATCTATGAGTCGGCGAAGCGGACTTGGTTCAGCGCCGGCGGCGTGGGCACGACAGATCAGCGCGTGCGAGCGAGACTTTGTGCAAACGCATTGAGGGTCTGCTGCGGGACCTCGCCCACGGCGGTGAGCCACCAATCGTTGGCCGGCTCGGGCAATCGCCGGCGGATGGCGTTGGTTGCACCGATCGTCAACACACCGTCGGCCGGCGCGCGTTTCTCATCGTAGCGCTCGATAAAAAGCGACACCGAGGCAAGGCCATCGGAGAAGGTCCACTGGACGGTTCGATCCTGTCCGGCCTTGTCGCCGGCAGCCGGCCGGCGATAGAAGCTGCGGGGCTTGAAGCCGGCCACGGGCGACTTGAGCACCCAGCCCTCGTCCTGGGCGCTGGTGCGCTCCAGTTCGAGTTTCTCGATGCGATAGCCGCCGGTGTTGGACATCATCTGCGACAGGGCCTGCGCCTTGACGGGCGCATCGAGCTGCAGCTCGGAAAAGGCCGACTGCTCGACGACGCGGGAATCGCTGTCGATGGTCTGGAGCTTCACGACGAGGCCGGAGCGGCGCTCGCTCCAGATCCGGTAGCCGAAGCGCAGCGCGTCGTGCGGCACCAGTTGCACCACATCGGCATCGAAGCCGGCCACGCGGTCCTTGCCGATGGCGCGGACATCGTAGAAGTCGCCGATCGACGAGTCGGGCTTGTCGGGCAGGTTGGGAAAAAGGTCGAGGTTCTCGCGCTTCTCGACCTTCACGACCTTCGCCTCCGGCAGGAAGGTCATCACGTGGTGGTTGCGCCTGAACGTGGAGCGCGGCGGCCCCGACAGGGCCTCGATGCGCTCGATCTGCATGTCGCCGTCGCGCACATGCCAGATGCGGGCGCTCGACAGGTCGCCGCCGGCGGCTGAAACCACGAAGGTACCGACGTAGTTACGCTGCCGCGCTCCAGCGTGCATGCGCTGCAGCCACTCGACCACACCCATGGCCGGAGGCGCGTCGCCAGCCTGCGCCGTGGCCGCGCCGCGGGCACTGGCCTGGCCGGGCCGGGTCTGCGCCGCGGCGATCTGCACCAGACAAAAAGCAGCGAACATCAGCGCGAGCGCGCGTGCAGGAATCGGCATCTGGACGGTCATGGAAACGACGGCACGCGCGCGTCAGCGCGTCGGGCCTTCGAAAGTCGCATTGCGCAGGAAACCTGAGGGCATTTGCGAAGCACCGCCGGCTTGCTGGTGCGCTTCGAGCAACTGGTCGAGCCGCGGATCGCGCAGCATGACCTGCGGGCTTCCGTTGCCGACCACCACGCGGGTCGAAGCCAGCGGCGCGGTGGCGGCCGACGGGTTGCCGGGGGCCGCGGCCGCGAGCACCGCGTTGGCTGCCGGTTGCTGCTGCAGCGCCAACTGGGCACCCGGAGACGGAACGGCCGCGCCGTTGCCGACCAGGGTCCAGCTGATGGCCGCAACCGCCACCAGCGATGCGGCGCCAGCCACGAGCTTCCAGCGAAACACCGGCTCGTTGGCTGCATCGGCCTTGTGCCGTACCGCGACGGCCACAGGCGCCGCAACGGGCGCAGCGAGCGGCGCCACCGCCACGGGTTCGGCGGCCAGGCGCTGCTGGAACCGGGCGAGGAACGCATTGCCGTCCTGGCATGGCGAATGCGCACCTGAACGCAGCACGTCGCCCACCAGGTGGTAGGCGCTCCAGGCCCGGTGGGCCTCGTCGTCGGTGCAGACGGCCTCGATGGCCCGCGCGAAATCAGCGCCCTGCAAATGACCATCCGCCAGTGCGGACACCTGCTCACGAACCGTCATTGTCTGATTCATTTCATTCACCTGCTTACCTACCAACGCTTGCCGGACTGGTTGTCCAGCAGCGGTTTGACCCTGGCCGAAATGGCCTCGCGCGCCCGGAAAATACGCGAGCGCACGGTGCCGATCGGGCAATCCATGACCTCGGCAATCTCTTCGTAACTCATGCCCTCGATCTCGCGCAGGGTGACCGCCTGGCGCAGCTCGGAGGGGAGCGCTTCCATGGCGGCCTCGACCACGCGGGCAATTTCATTGGCCGCGAGGATCGATTCGGGGGTTTCGTCGCTGATTGGTTCGTTTCCGGGCCGGTAAGTTTCATCGTCCTCGTCAGAAGACGGCCGCATGGCGCTTTCGGAAATGGTCGGGTCGCGCTTCATGTCGACCAGGGCCTTCTTGGCGGTATTCACCGCGATGCGGTAGAGCCAGGTGTAGAACTGGGCGTCGCCGCGGAACTGATGCAGCGCGCGGTAGGCACGGATGAAGGTCTCCTGCGCGATGTCCTCGACCAGGTCGACGTCGCGCACCATGCGCCCGATCAGCCGCTCGATGCGTCGCTGGTACTTGATGACCAGCAGCTCGAACGCCTTCTGGTCACCCGCGACCGTGCGCTGGACCAGCTGCAGGTCGACCTCGCCGGGACGCGGCGCCTCTACGGACGCATCGGGCAAGCCGGAGTCCGGTGGCACTGGCGGCGGAGAAGTGGTCATCGGGGAGGTTCAGGGCGCATCGGCGGGAGCGGCTGCTCGCCAAGGCTCGCCGGCCGGCAAAGCGGACGGGGCGCGCGAATATACCGCACGGCGCAGGTCCCGCCAGCGTTCCGGCATGGCGCGCTGCTCGATCCAGACCCACCGGCTCGCACGGCCCGGCTCGGCCAGCCGGACCAGCAGAAGCGACTGGAGATCGAGCGCCACGGCGGCCCGCGCCGAATGAACCGCCCGGCCAGGATGGGCGCCTTTCAGCGCCCAGCCCAGTCCGTCGAAGTGCAGTTCACCGGCCCCGTCGCTTCGCAGCCCGAGCCCGGCCGCGAGGCCCGACAGCAGGACGCTCAGGACCAGCAGCAGCTGGCGCCAGCCGGCACCATCGATGAGATAGCACGACAGGCCCGCGCAGCCTGCACCCAGGGCCCACGTCGCAATCAGTGTCCGGGTTGCGCCGCGCGAGCGCCCCACCGGGTATGTCACCGACGGCGCGCTGTGCATGAAAGAGCAAGGCTCAAGCGCGCTTGAACACCAGCGTGCCGTTGGTGCCGCCGAAGCCGAAGTTGTTCTTGACCGCGACATCGATCTTGAGATCGCGCGCCTCGTTGGCGCAGTAGTCGAGGTCGCACTCCGGATCTTGATTGAAGATGTTGATGGTCGGCGGGCTCTTCTGGTGATGCAGTGCGAGCACCGTGAACACCGACTCGATGCCGCCGGCGCCGCCGAGCAGGTGGCCGGTCATCGACTTGGTCGAATTGACGACCAGCTTCTTCGCGTGGTTGCCGAACGCCAGCTTGACCGCATTGGTCTCATTGAGGTCACCGATCTGCGTGGAAGTGCCGTGTGCATTGAGGTACTGCACCTCGTCGGCATTGACGCCCGCATTGGCCAGCGCCATGGCCATCGAGCGGCGGGGGCCGTCGACGTCGGGCGCGGTCATGTGGTAGGCGTCGCCGGTCAGGCCGAAGCCTGCGACTTCCGCATAGATCTTGGCTCCGCGCGCCTTGGCATGCTCGTACTCTTCGAGCACCAGCACGCCCGCGCCCTCGCCCAGCACGAAGCCGTCGCGGTCCTTGTCCCAAGGGCGCGAGGCCGTCGCGGGATCGTCGTTGCGCGTGCTGAGTGCACGCGGCGCGGTGAAGCCGCCGATGCCGAGCGGGGAAATCGTCGACTCGGCGCCGCCCGCGATCATCACGTCGGCGTCGCCGTACTCGATCATGCGCGCCGACGTGCCGATGGCGTGCAGGCCGGTGGTGCACGCGGTAACGACCGCGATGTTCGGGCCCTTGAAGCCGTACTTGATCGAGACGTGGCCCGAGATCATGTTGATGATCGAGGCCGGCACGAAGAACGGCGAGATGCGGCGCGGGCCGCGGCTCGCGTATTCGCCGTGCGTCTCCTCGATCATCGGCAGGCCGCCGATGCCCGAGCCGATGTTGCAGCCGATGCGCACTGCCTTTTCATAGGGCAGCGCTTCACCGGTCGGCAATCCGCTGTCTTGCACTGCCTGGACGGCAGCGGCAAGCCCGAGATGAATGAAGCGGTCCATGTGGCGCGCTTCCTTCTCGGAAATGTATTGGGTGATGTCGAAACCCTTCACCTCGCCCGCGAACTTGCAGGCGAAGGCGCTTGCATCGAAGGCTGTGATGTTCGCAATGCCCGAATTCCCGGCCAACAGGTTGGCCCAGGATTCGGTCACCGAGTTTCCGACAGGAGCGATGCAACCGAGTCCGGTCACGACGACGCGGCGTTTGGTCATGCCGGCAAACCTTTCTGGAAGCGCTGGATACCTGCGGGCGGCGCGTACGGGCTCGATGAAAAGCGCCGCCGGCCGTGGCAGTTCCAGCTGGCCCGATCAGGCCTTTTGATTCTTGGTGGCGTAGTCGACGGCGTTTTGCACCGTGGTGATCTTCTCGGCGTCTTCATCGGGAATTTCGATGCCGAATTCGTCTTCGAGTGCCATCACCAGTTCGACCGTGTCGAGCGAGTCCGCACCGAGGTCGGCCACGAAAGCCTTCTCGTTGGTTACTTGGGACTCTTCCACGCCGAGTTGCTCGGCGATGATTTTCTTGACACGTGCTTCGATATCGCTCATTTGGTTCCCTCTGAGGGTTGTAGGTAATGGGTGGATTTTAGCCGGGCGCATTGTGGCATTTGCCGTGCACCCGGTGCGGGGAAAGATTGCGCCTTGCGGCTACTGCATGTACATGCCGCCGTTGACGTGCAGTTCCTGGCCCGTCACATAGGAAGCCTGCGGCGACGCGAGATAGGCGACCGCATGCGCGATGTCGGCCGGCTTGCCCAGGTGGCCCAGCGGAATCTGTTGGAGGAGCGCCTGTTGCTGGGCTTCGGGCAGGCTGGCCGTCATGTCGGTCTCGATGAAGCCCGGCGCGACGCAGTTGACCGTGATGTTGCGGCTGCCGAGTTCGCGGGCGAGCGCGCGGGTCATGCCCGCGACGCCGGCCTTGGCAGCCGCGTAGTTGGCCTGGCCGGCATTGCCGGAGGCGCCGACCACGCTCGTGATGCTGATGATGCGGCCGTAGCGCTGCTTCATCATCGGACGGATGACCGCGCGCGACAGGCGGAACACGGCCTTGAGATTGGTGTCGAGCACGGCATCCCAGTCGTCGTCCTTCATGCGCATGGCGAGCGTGTCGCGCGTGATGCCGGCGTTGTTGACCAGGACGTGGATGGCACCATAAGCCTGCACGATTTCGTCGATCAGCGCTTCGACGGCCGCAGCGTCGTTCACGTTGAGCGCGCGGCCACGGCCGTCGAAGGCGCTCAGGGCGCCGGTGATCTTCGCGGCGCTGTCCTCGGTGGTGCCGGTACCCACCACCTTGAGGCCGCGCTGTGCCAGTTCGAGCGCAATGGACGCGCCGATGCCGCGCGACGCGCCGGTGACCAGGGCGACTTGCCCTTCGAATTTGGGAATGCTCATAAAAGTGTCGAGGGCCTTGCGCCGTTCAGCCGGCGAGCAGTTGTCGGGTGTCCGCGAGGGTTGCCGGGTCGTACACGGACGCGGCTTCGAGATCGGGGGCGATGCGCTTGACCATGCCGGCCAGCACCTTGCCCGGCCCGCACTCGATGATGGAGGCTATGCCGCGCAGTTTCAAGGCCTGCATGCTTTCGACCCATCGAACCGGGCCGGCCGCCTGCCGCACCAGGGCGTCGCGGATGCGTTCCGGGTCGGTCTCGACGGCCACGTCGATGTTGTTCAGCACCGGGATCTGCGGGGCGGCGAAGCTGACGGTGGTGAGCTTTTCGCGCAGCGCTTCCGCGGCGGGCTTCATCAGGCTCGAATGGAAGGGTGCCGAGACGGGCAGCAGCAGCGCGCGCTTGGCGCCATGGGCCTTGAGCAGTTCGCAAGCCTTGTCGACGGCCGCCTTGCTGCCGGCGATCACGGTTTGCATCGGGTCGTTGAAATTCACCGCCTCGACGATCTCGGCGCTTCCCGCGCCAAACGATGCGGTCGCTTCCGCGCAGCCGGCCACCACCTTGGCAGAGTCCATGCCGAGGACGGCCGCCATGGCGCCCACGCCAACCGGCACGGCCTGCTGCATGGCGCGTGCCCGGAACCGCACCAGCGGCGCGGCTTGCGCCAATGTGAGGACACCGGAGGCCACCAGCGCCGAATATTCGCCGAGCGAATGTCCTGCGACGACGGAAGGGGCTGCGCCACCCTCGGCCAGCCAGGCGCGCCAGGCGGCAACACCGGCCACCAGCATCACCGGTTGGGTGTTGGTGGTGAGGGCCAGCTCTTCCTTGGGGCCGTTCTTGATCAGCGCCGCAACGTCTTCACCCAGTGCCTCGGAGGCTTCGCGCAGGGTTTCGGCCACGGCCGGGTGGTCGCCCCACGCGTCGAGCATGCCGACCGCCTGCGAGCCCTGGCCCGGAAAGACAAAAGCAAAGGATTTCATGGTTTCTAGCGTCATGTCGCACCGCGGCCCTGCGGGCCATGCAGTGGCTACAGGTTCAAAAGCACCGCGCCCCAGGTGAAGCCGCCGCCCACGCCTTCGAGCATGAGGGTTTCGCCCTTCTTCACCTTGCCGGACCGCACGGCCTCGTCGAGCGCCAGGGGTATCGAGGCGGCCGAGGTATTGCCGTGCTCGTTGACCGTGACGACGAGCTTCTCGCGCGGCAACTTCAGCTTCTTGGCCGTGCCTTCCATGATGCGGATGTTGGCCTGGTGCGGAATCAGCCAGTCGATGTCGGCTTCGGTCTTGCCCGCCTTGGCCAGCGTGGCGCGTGCAGCGTCTTCGAGCACGCGCACTGCCAGCTTGAACACGGCCTGGCCGTCCATGTGCAGCAGCGGCGTGCCCAGCACATTGCCGCCCGACACATGGCCGGGCACGCAAAGAATGCCGACGTGCTTGCCGTCCGCATGCAGGTCGCTTGCCAGGATACCGGGCTCGTCGCTGGCCTCGAGCACCACGGCGCCCGCGCCGTCGCCGAACAGCACGCAGGTGGTGCGGTCGTTGAAATCGAGGATGCGCGAGAACACTTCGGCGCCCACCACCAGCGCGCAGCGCGCGGAGCCGGTGCGGATCATCGCGTCGGCCACGGTCAGTGCATACACGAAGCCGCTGCAGACCGCCTGGACGTCGAAGGCGGGGCAGCCGGCAATGCCGAGCTTGTTCTGGAGAATGGCGGCCGACGAGGGAAACACCATGTCCGGCGTGGAGGTGGCGACGATGATCAGGTCGACCTCTTCCGCCTTGCGGCCCGCGGCCTCCAGGGCGTGCCGGGCGGCCTCGAGCCCGAGGTCGCTGCTCGTGACTTCAGGCGCTGCGAAGTGCCGCGCGTGAATGCCGGTGCGCTCGACGATCCACTGGTTCGAGGTCTCGATGCCGCGCGATGCCAATTCCTTGGCAAGGTCGTCGTTGGTCACCCGGCGCGGAGGCAAGAAGCTGCCTGTGCCGGTGATGCGTGAATAGGGGCTCATCAAACGTGGAGTGCCGCCGCATCGGCAGGCACCGCGGGCTCCTGCCGCGCGAGCAATGGCGCGGCGTGAGCAATGCGGGCCCGCACGCGGTCGAGCAGGTTGTTGCGAGCGGCATCATAAGCGCGATCCAGCGCATGTCCGAAAGCCACTTCGTCAGCCGAGCCATGGCTCTTGAACACGAGGCCGCGCAGGCCCAAAAGTGCAGCCCCGTTGTATCGGCGATGGTCCAGGCGATTTTTAAACGCTTTTAGAACCGGATAGGCAACGATAGCGGCCGCCTTCGTGAAAATGCTCCGCGAAAATTCCACCCGAATGAAGTCGCCGATCATCGAAGCCACGCCTTCGCTGGCCTTGAGAGCCACGTTGCCGACGAAGCCGTCGCAGACCACGATATCGGTCGTTCCCTTGAAGATGTCGTTGCCCTCCACGTTGCCGTAGAAGTTGAGATCCTTGGAGTTGGCAGCCGTACGAAGCAGCTGACTCGCTTTCTTGATCGTTTCGCTGCCCTTGATGGCTTCCTCGCCAATGTTGAGCAGGCCGACCGAGGGCGTCTCGTTGCCGGTGAGGGCTGAAACCAGCGCAGAGCCCAGCACGGCGAACTGGAGCAGGTCCTCGGCGTCGCAATCGACATTGGCGCCGAGGTCCAGCACCGTGGTGGCGCCACCCTTCGCATTGGGGAGCTGCGGCGCGATGGCGGGGCGATCGATACCGTCGAGCGTCTTGAGCAGGTAGCGCGCAATGGCCATCAGTGCGCCGGTGTTGCCGGCCGAGATGGCGGCTTGGGCGGAACCGTCCTTGACCTGCTGGATCGCGACGCGCATCGAAGAATCCTTCTTCTTGCGCAAGGCGATTTCCACCGGGTCGTCCATGCCCACCACTTCGCTCGCGGCAACGATGCGGGCGCGCGGATGCGCGGCGAACCCGGCCAGCGCGGCCGGCGCACCGACCAGCAGCAGCGAGGCTTCCCTGTGCCGCTCGAGAAATGCGCGGCAGGCCGCGAGCGTGACACGCGGCCCATGGTCGCCTCCCATGCAATCGACGGCGAGCGTGATTGCGGAAGGCGCAGCAGCAGTTTCGGGGGATGAAGGCGTAGCCATCAAAACAAAGGCCCGACGCTACGGAAAAAGTAGCTTCGGGCCTTGGCCTTGGGATCCGAGATCAGGCTTCGGACTTGTTCTTGAGCACCTGGCGGCCACGGTAGAAACCGTTGGGGCTGATGTGGTGGCGCAGGTGCGTTTCGCCGGTGGTCGGTTCCACGGCGATGCCGGGCACGACCAGCGCATTGTGGGAACGGTGCATGCCGCGCTTGGAAGGCGACTTCTTGTTTTGCTGGACGGCCATGATGGCTCCTGGACTGTTAGGTGAGTGATTGGATGCGCTCTCTGGCGGTGGCAATACAGAAGCATGCATGGAATGCCTTGGCCTGTCTTGCTGCTCACGGCGGCGCGCGCGAAGCCCATGATTATAGCCCAGCCTGAGGGAAAGGGCTACTTGCCCTCTTCCGGCTTGCCCGAACGCAACGCGCCGAGCACCGCGAAGGGGTTCGGCTTGGCCTCTTCGGCCGCGTTGAAGTCCTCGTCGCTGGACGACAGCTGAAGGGGCGCAGGGCAGACCTCGTGGACCGGCATGACCGGGATTTCCATCAGGAGTTCGTCCTCGACCAGGGCATGGAGGTCGAAATCGCGGCTCACGACGAGCAGGTCTTCTCCCGACTCGTCGTCCTGGGCGTCGGCCGTGGCTTCGTCGGCCACGAAACGGAACCAGCGGTCCGATGCAACAAGCGTATCCACCGGTGCGAGGCAGCGCTGGCAGACCAGCGGCACCGTCGCCTCGGCCACCAGGTGCATCCAGGGCTCGGCCTTGCCCAGTGCGCCGGTGCGCTGCTCGCCCACGGCCTTCCAGTGAACCACGGCGCCGGGCGTCGGCAACGCGAGCTCCTGCACCAGGCGGGGATAGTTGGGCACCGGATCGTCGGCTGAAAGCGACGCAGCCTCGGCGGCAAAGGCGACCACGTCGAGCCTTTCGGGGGCAAATACTCTCTTCATCCGCACCAGTCTATCGCGCCGGCCGGGGGAATTGGCAGCGCCCCGCCAAAGGCTTCCTGGCAGCTCACGCACAATCGTCGCCATGCAACGCCCCTTGATACTTGCCTCCACCTCGCGCTACCGCCGCGAGTTGCTGATGCGCCTGCGCCTGCCCTTCGACGTGCAGCCCCCGGAAGTCGACGAAACCGCCCGGAGCGGAGAAACGCCGCGCGAACTGGCAGAGCGGCTGGCGCTTGAAAAAGCCCAGGCCGTCGCCGCCCGGTTTCCAGAAGCCGTGGTGATCGGCTCCGACCAGGTGGCCGATCTCGCGGGCGAAGCGCTCGGCAAGCCCGGCGACCACGCCCGCGCCACGGCCCAACTGCGCCGGATGCGCGGCCAGGCGCTGGTGTTCCAGACCGCCGTGGCGGTCGTCTGCCAGGCCACGGGCTTCGTCCAGCGCGACCTGGCGCCGGTCCGGGTGGTGTTCCGCGAACTCAGCGATGCCGCCATCGAGCAGTACCTGCAGGCCGAGCAGCCCTACGACTGCGCAGGCAGCGCCAAGAGCGAGGGCCTGGGCATCGCGTTGCTGAGCGCTATCGACAGCGACGACCCCACGGCCCTGGTCGGCCTGCCATTGATCCGCACCTGCCGCATGTTGCGTTCCGCCGGGATCGAGCTGCTGTGAACCCCGGCAAGCTCTACCTGGTGCCCGCGCCGCTCGATTTCGGCTGCGACACGCAAGCGCCGCTGCAGGACGCCCTGCCCCTCGGGACGCTGCAGGCGGCGGCCGGCATCACCCACTGGATCTGCGAGAACGCCAAGTCGGCACGCGCCTACCTGAAGCGCATCGATGCCGTCGTTCCGCTGGCCGCGTCCCTGCAGGCGCAGGACATCCGGGAGCTGCCGCGCGAGGTGCACAAGAAAGGCGACCACGCCGGCCAGTTCGACGCGAAGCCCTTGCTGGCCGCCGCACTCGAAGGCCACGACGTCGGCCTGCTGAGCGAAGCCGGCATGCCGGCCGTGGCCGACCCCGGCTCCTCGGTGGCGCGCGCGGCGCACGACCTGGGCATCGTGGTGGTGCCGCTCACCGGCCCGGTCTCGCTGCTGCTCGCGTTGGCCGCCAGCGGCCTCAACGGACAGAACTTCGCGTTCGTCGGCTATCTTCCGCAGGATTCGGGCGAGCGCCAGGTCCGGATCCGGGAGCTCGAGGCGCTCGCCCTCAAGACCGGCCAGACCCAGTTGTTCATCGAAACGCCGTACCGCAACGCCGCGATGCTCCAGGCGCTGGTCCAGACGCTGCAGCACAACACCCGGCTGGCCGTGGCCCGCGGCCTGACGCTCGCCACCGCCCAGGTGCGCAGCGAAACGGTGAAGGGCTGGCGCTCCAAGGCACAGGGCCTGGCGGACGAGCGCCTGCCCGCCGTGTTCGCGATCGGGCGCTGACGATGGCGGCGACCGCCAGCACCCGCTGGGCCGCGCGCGCGCAGTTCTTTGCTTCCGGCTTCATCTTCGCGACCTGGGGCGTGCACGTTCCGACCGTCAAGGCGCACTACGGCATCGACGAAGCCCAATTGGGCCTGGCCATGCTGGCGGCCGGCGCGGGCGCGATGCTGGGACTGACCAGCGCCGGCCGGTGGATCGGCCGCCATGGTGCCAGGCGCATGGCCGCGCTCTGCGGCTGCATCTACGCGCTGCTGCTCGCAGGATTGATCGCGATGCCCGGCTACCTTTTCCTCCTGGCCCTGCTCGCGGTGTTCGGCCTCGTGACCAGCGTGTTCGACGTGGCCATCAATGCCGAAGCGGCGCAGCTCGAGCTTCTTGGCGGCCAGCCGCTGATGAGCGGCATGCATGGCATGTTCAGCCTGGGCGGCATGGCTGGCGCCGCAAGCGGCAGCGCGGCACTGGCTGCCGGGCTCGGCCCGCAGGCACACCTGCTGTGGGTCGCAGCTGCCATGGTGCTGATGGTGGCCGTCTCTTCGTGGCACATGCTTCCCCAGCCGCCCGCTGCCAGCGACGCGTCCGCAGCCGACCATTCATTCCGCCTGCCTCGCGGCGTGCTCGCGGTATTGGGCGTGCTCGCTGCGCTGGGGCTCATCGCCGAAGGCGCCATCTACGACTGGAGCGTGCTCTACATGCAGCAGGAGCTCGGCAGCCCGCAGAACCAGGCCGCCCTGGCCTATGCGAGCTTTTCAGCGGCCATGGCGGCTGCGCGTTTCGGGGGCGATGCGATGCGGGCCCGCTTCTCGCCGGCCGCACTGCTCCTCGGCAGCGGCGTGCTGGCGGCCGCGGCCATGACGCTGGTTCTGCTGACCGACCTGCCCTGGCTCGCGCTGGTCGGCTTTGCCGGCGTGGGGGTGGGCTTCGCAAACGTGGTGCCGATCCTGTTCGGCGCCTCGGCGCGGGTGCCGGGCGTCGAGCCCGCGACAGGCATTGCGGCCGTTTCGGCCGTGGCCTACCTGGGTTTCATGGCGGGCCCGGCGGTGATCGGCCTGCTGGCGCGGGCCGCTTCCCTCACGGCCGCGCTCTATGTCGTGGTGGTATTCGCCGTCGCGCTGGCGGCGTCGGCCCGCTACACGGACACCGGCGCACGCCCCTGAGCCAAAGCCTCAGCGCAGCGCGGGCGTGGCGGTCTGCAGCGAACGCACCGTGGCGTCGCCCATGGCAGCGCCGAACTTCTTGGCGAGCTTCTCGGCCACGTTGTCGCGCCGCGTGTAGTCAGTCACCGTTTCGGCCTTGATCACTTCGCGCGCCACGTAGTCCACGTTGCCCAGCTGGTCGGCCAGGCCGAACTGGACGGCTTGCTCGCCGCTCCAGAACAGGCCGCTGAAGAGCCCCGGCGTGTCGAGCTTGAGCCGGTCGCCGCGGCCTGCCTTCACCACGTTGATGAACTGCGTGTGGATCTGGTTCAGCATGGCCTGGGCATGGGCGCGCTGAGCGTCGCTCATCGGGCTGAACGGGTCGAGGAAGCCCTTGTTCTCGCCGGCCGTGAGCAAGCGCCGCTCCACGCCCACCTTCTCCATCACCCCGGTGAAGCCGAAGCCGTCCATCAGCACGCCGATGCTGCCGACAATGCTGGCCTTGTCGACAAAGATCTTGTCGGTGGCGGCGGCAATGTAATAGGCGGCCGAGGCGCAGGTTTCTTCGACCACCGCGTAGACCGGCTTCTTGTACTTGGCCTTCATGCGCTTGATCTCGTCGCTGATGATGCCGGCCTGCACGGGGCTGCCGCCGGGCGAGTTGATCAGCAGGACGATGCCCTTCGCACCCTCGTCCTCGAAAGCGGTCTTCATGGCCGCGACCACGAACTCGGCACTCGCGTCGCCGCCGTTGGCGATTTCTCCCTTGATCTCGACGACCGCGGTGTGGGCCGTCGTCTTCGCGGCGCTCGGCGCGTTGCGCGACATCGCGAGCCAGACCAGGAAGATGAAGAACGCGAGCCACGAAAGGCGTGTGAAGGTCTTCCAGCGGCGCGCGGCCTTCTGCTCGTTCAGGGAGGCGAAGGCGAGCTTCTCGAGCGTCGCACGCTCCCACCCGGGGCGTTGCGTCGGGTCCTTCGCCATGCTGCGTGGCGCGCCCTGCGAGGACGCAATGGGAGTGGCCGGCTCAAAAGGATCAAAACCTTCGGGTTCCGTGCGGTTCGGGTCGGTCATTTCAGAAAGTCAGGGGATGGAGGTTCCAGGCAGTATGCCAGTGCACCACGCCGTCACGTTCGCTGAGGGCGATCTTCACGAGGCCGCCGCGGCACGGACCGCCCGCGCATTCGCCGGTATCGGGCTTGTAGACCGCGCCATGGGTGGCGCAGAGCAGCCACTGGCCGCTGTCGTCGAAAAAGCGGTCGGGCTGGAAATCGAGCTCCATCGCCACGTGGCTGCACCGGTTCAGGTAGGCATGCGGCTGCCCTTCGAAGCGCACCGCAAAGGCGCGGCAGGTTTCGCCGCCGTAGACCACGTCGAACGGGACCGCCCGTCCGCCTTCGACCAGGTCGGAGGCGTTGCACAGGGGAATCGGCGCTTCTTCGCTCATCGCAGGATCTTCGCTCAGGCGTTGTCCAGCAGCCATGCCTCGAGGCTGGCCACCGAATGCGCGACGAACAACGGCTTCAGCTCGTCGAAGCTCTCGGGCTCGTGCGCGCCGTAGCTCACGCCCACGCTGGCACAGCCTGCGTTGAGCGCCAGCTGCAGGTCGTGGGTGGTGTCGCCGATCATCAACGTGCGCTCGGCCGGGACGTCGAGCTCTTCCATCAGTTCCAGCAGCATGCAGGGGTGCGGCTTGCCGAAGGTCTCGTCGGCCGTGCGCGACGCATCGAAACGGTCGCGAAGCGCCATCGATTTCAGCGCCTCGTTCAGGCCGCGGCGCGATTTGCCCGTGGCCACCGCGAGCTTGTGGCCGCGTGCGCGCAAGGCATCGAGCATCTGCAGCACGCCGTCGAACAGCACGAGGTCGTCCTGGTGCTGCAGGTAGTGATAGCGGTAGCGGGCGCCGAGCTCGGCGTATTTTTCCTTCGGTACGTCGGGGGCCGCACGCGCCAGGGCCTCGGCCAGGCCCAGGCCGATGACCCAGGCGGCGTCGTCCTCGCTCGGCTTGGCGCCGCCCACATCGACCACGGCCGCCTGGATGCAGCGCACGATGAGGCGCGTGGAGTCGTACAGCGTGCCGTCCCAGTCGAAGGCGATCAGGTCGAAGCGAAGGGGTCTGGAGGAATCAGTCATTGGCCGTGGGAGTGGGATGTTGGGCAAGCGCCTCGAGCGCCTGGGGCGGCATCAATGCGTGCAGTTCGGGCGGCAGGCCGGTTTGCAGCGCCACGCGCTCGCCGCTCGCGGGATGGTTGAACTGCAAGCGCCAGGCATGCAGGAACATGCGCTTGAGGCCGAGCCTGTGCAGCACGCGCTGGCGCTCGAAGTCGCCGTATTTGTCGTCGCCCGCAATCGCATGCCCGGCCGACGCAAGGTGCACGCGGATCTGGTGCGTGCGGCCGGTCTTGATGGTGACGGCCAGCAGCGACAGCGGCGCGGCATCGCCCGGCAGCGTGAGCCGCGCGAGCACGCGCACCAGCGTCACGGCACGCATGGCGTCGGGGTGGTCCTTGGCCACCACGCGCACGCGGCGCTCCCCGGCGCCGGCGCCATCGCCCGGCAACAGGTATTTGGCGAGCGGCGCGTCGAGCACCTTCTTGTTCGCGGGCCAGGCACCTTCGACCAGCGCAAGATAGGTCTTGCCCGTCTCCCGCTCCCGGAACTGGTCCTGCAGCGCCACCAGCGCGCTGCGCTTCTTGGCCACCAGCAGGATGCCCGAGGTCTCGCGGTCGAGCCGGTGCACCAGCTCCAGGAACTTCGCGCCGGGCCGCGCGGTACGCAGCTGCTCGATCACGCCAAAGCTCACCCCGCTGCCACCATGCACCGCCACGCCGGCGGGCTTGTCGATGGCAATCAGCGCGTCATCTTCCAGCAGCACCGGGAATTCGCGCGCCGGCGCAGGTGCCACGGCGCCCTCTTCGGCGCGCGGCGAAATCCGCACCGGCGGCAGCCGCAGCACGTCGCCGGTTTCGATCCGGGAGTCGGCTTGCGCGCGCCCCTTGTTGATGCGCACTTCGCCCGACCGGATGATCCGGTAGACGTGGGTCTTGGGCACGCCCTTCAAGTGGCGGAACAGGAAGTTGTCCAGCCGCTGCCCGGCGGATTCGGCATCGACCGTGATGAATTTGATCGATGCGTGCGGCGCCCCGCCCTCGGCCGTGGTCTTGGGGACCGCGGGATCTGGAACTGCGGGATTTGGAGCGGCCGAAGGGCTTTGCTTCGCACCTATAATGTTTTTCACCAGCGCGGTCGTGTAAGTGCTTGATTAGACAGAAGTTTAGATCACTGCCGTCAAACACCCACGACAACGCTGCGAGGTCGATGCCGCTTTGGCGCCGAGACTGCAAACCCCGCGCAATGGCGCAAAGTGGCAGCCCCTGCACCCAAGTCAAGCCGACACCCACGAAACACCGATACGGAATACCCAGCCTGCAGCTTCCAAGCTGCCGGCGGATCGAAGCGAGTCCCTTGTGTTGATGCTGCTGATTCAAATGTGCCTGCGCTGGCCCACCTGGCTTCTGCCAGCGGCCTCAGGCATTGAGTCATCCGCACCGCGCGCCACCATTGCGCAACCAGCTATCAATAAGATAGCTGCTCAACACCGAACCTGGCTCGCGCCCATCCACGCGCCCCCACCCCGGCTGTCTTCTTGAGCTGACGCTCGAGAGGCCTGCCCGCGCTTGCCGCGGCAGTGACAGCATCCGGGGCCAAGCGGCAATTCCCTGGTTTCGCGGGCGTCGTCCGTGCATCGTTGGCCCGTCATGGGCCGCAGAACGATACATATAAGGACAACGCATCATGAAGCGGATGCTGATCAATGCCACGCAGGCCGAAGAACGCCGCCTGGCCATCGTCGACGGGCAAAAGCTCCTCGACTACGAAATCGAGATCGAAGGGCGCGAACAGCGCAAGGGCAACATCTACAAGGCCGTCGTGACGCGCGTCGAGCCTTCGCTCGAAGCCTGTTTCGTCGACTACGGTGAAGACCGCCACGGCTTCCTGCCGTTCAAGGAAATCTCGAAGCAATACTTCGCCGAAGGCGTTTCCGCCAACCAGGCACGCATCCAGGACGTCATCCGGGAAGGCCAGGAACTGGTCGTCCAGGTCGAGAAGGAAGAACGCGGCAACAAGGGCGCAGCCCTCACCACGTTCATCTCGCTGGCCGGCCGCTATGTCGTGCTGATGCCCAACAATCCGCGCGGCGGCGGCGTGAGCCGGCGCATCGAGGGCGACGACCGCGCCGAACTCAAGGAGGCGATGGACCAGCTCGAGTACCCGAAGGGCATGAGCATCATCGCGCGCACCGCCGGCATCGGCCGCTCGGCGCCCGAACTCCAGTGGGACCTGAACTACCTGCTCAAGCTCTGGGGCGCCATCGACGGCGCCGCCAAGGGCGGCAAGGGCGCGTTCCTGATCTACCAGGAATCGTCGCTCGTCATCCGCGCCATCCGTGACTATTTCAATCACGACATCGGCGACATCCTGATCGACACCGACGACATCTACGACCAGGCGCAGCAGTTCATGGCGCACGTCATGCCCGAGCATGCCGCCCGCGTGAAGCGCTACCGCGACGATGCCGCGCTGTTCAGCCGCTTCCAGATCGAGCACCAGATCGAGTCGGCCTATGCGCGCACCGTGCAGCTGCCCTCGGGCGGCGCCATCGTGATCGACCACACCGAGGCACTGGTGTCGGTCGACGTGAACTCGGCCCGCGCCATCAAGGGCGGCGACATCGAAGAGACCGCCACCCGCACCAACCTCGAAGCCGCCGACGAAGTGGCCCGCCAGATGCGCCTGCGCGACCTGGGCGGCCTGATCGTCATCGACTTCATCGACATGGACGAGTCGAAGAACCGCCGCGAAGTCGAGAGCCGCCTGCGCGACGCGCTGCGGCAAGACCGCGCCCGCGTGCAGTTCGGCTCGATCAGCAAGTTCGGCCTGATGGAAATGAGCCGCCAGCGCCTGAAGCCGGCGCTCTCGGAAGGTTCGTCGATCCCCTGCCCCCGCTGCGGCGGCTCGGGCCACATCCGCGACACCGAATCGAGCGCGCTGCAGATCCTGCGCATCATCCAGGAGGAGTGCCTGAAGGACAACACGGCCGCCGTGCACGTCCAGGTGCCGGTCGAAGTTGCCTCGTTCCTGCTGAACGAAAAGCGCCCCGAGATCGCCAAGATCGAGCTCAAGCAGCGCGTCACCGTGCTGATGGTGCCCAACAAGACGCTCGAGACGCCGAACTACAAGCTCGAGCGCCTGAAGCACGACGATCCGCGCCTGGACCACATCGAAGCCAGCTACAAGATGGCCGACGAGATCGAAGACCCGACCGCCGTCACCCGCCGCTCGCAGGAACCCACCAACAAGCAGACTCCGGTCATCAAGGGCGTGCTGCCCGACGCGCCGGCGCCCGTGGTGCCGCCCAGGCCGGAAGCCGTGCGCGCACCCGTTGCTGCGGCTCCCGCACCGGTCGCACCGCCGGTGGCGATCGCACCGGCGCCGGCCGAAATGGGCTTCTTCGCCCGCCTCAAGAGCTGGTTCGGCGGCACGCCGGCACCAGCGCCCGCACCGGCGGTGAGTCCCGTCGAGGCACCGAAGCCTGCGCGCCGCGATGGCGGCCGCACCGGCCGTGACGGTGAAGCGCGCGGCGCCCGCGACGGCGAGCAGCGCCGCGGTGGACGCGGCGGCGAAGGCCGCAGCGAGAACGGTGGCCGTTCCGGTGGCCGCGACGGCGAACGCCGCGGCGGACGCGGTGGCGAACGCCGTGGCGAAGGGCGCGGTGGTGAAGGGCGTGCTGGTGAAGGGCGCAACGGCGAACTCCGCAACGAGGCCGGCCTGCCGCGCGAACAGCGCGAACCGCGTGAACAACGCGAGCAGCGCGAACCGCGCGAAGCCCGCGCTCCGCGTGAAGGCGAACAACGCCGCGGCGGCCGTGGCGAACGCCGCGAAGGCGAAGGCCGCGAGGCACGTCCTGTGTCTGCAGAACCGATCGACGGCAACCTCGAAGCGCAGCAACTGGCGCCCAATGCGGCGGCCGGCGACGAAGGCAATGCACCGTCGGAGCGCGCACCGCGCGCCCGCGGCGAACGCCGGGAACGTGGCGAGCGCGGTGACCGTGCCGAGCGTGGCGAACGCGCAGAGCGCGGCGACCAGCGCAACGCCGGCGAGGCACCGCGCGAAGCGTCGGCTGGCGACAACGCCCCCGCGCAGGACGACGTGCAAGCCGAACGCGCACCGCGCACCGGCCGCGAAGAGCGCGGCCCGCGTGGCGAACGCAGCGACGGCCGCCGCGAACGCCGCAGTGAAGGCCAGCCACGTTTCGCCAACGGCGAAGCACCGGCATCTGCCGACGACGCAAGTCAGCGTGCCGCCGAGCCGGCTGACATCGCCGCGCGCGGCGACGGCGAGGCCGGTGCCAACGAGCAGCAAGCGCCGCAGCGTGAGGGCGAAGAGCGCCGTGGTCGTTCGCGCGACCGCTATGGCCGCGACCGCCGCGAACGCGGCCCGCGCGATGAGAGCGAAGCCCAACCGGCAGGCGCATCCGCATCGGCCGAGGCGAACGAAGCGCCCGTGCAACAGCAGCCGGCCTACGCCGAAGCGCGCGCCTCGGTGCCCGATGAAGCACAGGCACCGGCACCGCGCAGCTACTTCGACCGCCCTGCTACGGCGCCGGCACCGGTGGCAGCACCGGCACCAGCACCGGTTGCTGCGGTCGCGGCAACGCCCATTGCGGTTCCGGCTACCGCACCCATCGTGGTCGCAAGCAGCAGCAACAAGCCGGCCGCCAACGGCCGGGCACTGCCAAAGGTGCAGCCCTTCGAGCTTCCGCTGAACGAACTCGCGCAGATCGCCGAAAGCTCGGGCCTGCAGTGGGTGAACTCGGATGCCGACCGCATTGCGCAGGCCCGTGCGGCCATGGCAGCCGAGCCGAAGCCGGTGCACGTGCCGCGCGAACGCCCGCCGGCCGTGGTGCTCGACGACGGTCCGCTGGTGCTGGTCGAAACCCGCCGCGAACTCGGTTCGATGACGCTGCCCTTCGAGAAGGCACCGTCCGACGCACAGGGCGTGAACTGAAGAAGCTTCGGCCCCTCGGGGCCTGGCAAGAATAAAAAACGGCGCCTTCCTGGCGCCGTTTTTTTTGGGACATGCATCCGTGGAATCGCCCGCGAGCGATGCCCGGTGCGCCGCACGCTGGGACGGTGGTCTTTAGACCTTCTCGGCCTGCGCCGCGCGCTTCCAGGCCTCGGCCGCGTGCTCGGCATCGCCGCGCGCTTCGGCCAGTTCGGCGAGCGCCAGCCATGCACGGCGATACAGGTCCGTGTCCTGCAGGCCCAGGCCGGCCTGGGTGAGCAGCTGCTGCGCCTTGCCCCAGAGCTGGCGCTTCATGCAGGCCATGCCCGCGAGGTATTGCAGGTTGGGATCGCGCGGGTTGTTCTTCTGCGCCGCTTCGATGCGCGCCAGCCACTCGGCATCCACCGAATCGAGGCCCGCCTCGAGCGCACGCGCCATCTTGACGCGCAGCATGTCGCCCAGGCCACGAGGCTGCGACACCATGCGCTCCCAGGCCGGCAGCAGCCATTCACGCGCGAGCGCCAGGTCGCCGCGCAGGGCGACCATGCGCTGGGCGGCATGAATCGCCACCTCGGGCATCTCGCGTTCGGCCATGTCGAGTTCGGTCCAGGCGCGAAGCAATTGCGCCGGGTCGTGTGCGCCGGACAACAGTTCGGTCGCCAGGCCGCGCACGATGCTCTGCGCCGCGGCGTCTGAAAACGCGCGGTGCTTGGCAAGCAGGCGCGCGGTTTCCAGTGCCTCGAGCGTGCGCCGGTCCTGGCGCGCCGCCTTCAGCCGGATACGCAGCGCAAGGGTTCGCCGCTGCACGCCTTGGGGAAGTTCCTGCAGCCGGGCCAGCGCCCCGGCCGGGTCGTGGTCTTCGAGCGCCCAGCGCGCCGCGCGCAGTTGCACGCCTTCGCGCGTCTCGGGGCTCGCCAACATGATGCGATCGGCGCTTTCATTCAGGGCTTGCTGCAGGTGGGCATCGCGCGCCGGGCGGTCTTGCAGCGCCTGCGCACTCTCGGCCGCCAGCAGGTGCGACAGCACCCGCACCTGCTGCGCCTGCGGCAGGCTGGCATCGAGGGCCGCGAGCGTTTTCTCCTGCACCAGCGCCGCCTGCGCGGCCTTGCGCGCGCGCGAGAAACGCCCCGACAGCAGCTGCACCATCGAATCGAGCAAAGCCGAATGCAGAGCGCGTTCCTTCTGCTGCAGGCGCCATTGGCGGGCCTGCGTCGGTAGCGAGAACAGCGCCGCGAGGCCGCGCAGTGCCAGGTGCAGCAGCACGAAGGCGCCAAGCAGGATCACCAGCACCAGGTTCAGCGAAAGATCGACCCGCCACGGCGGCCAGAACACCGTGATCGTGCCCTGGTTGTTGCCAGCGAACAGCGCGACTGCCGCCGCGATGGCGAACAGCGCCAGGAGCCAGAGTGCCGCTCGCATCAGGCCTCCCGCCCGCTCGCGCTTGGCAGCGAATACACGATCTGACGAGCGCGCGGGCCCATGTCAGCGCCCCGCAGCCGCGGTTGCCAGGGCAGCCAGCGTGTCGTCGATGCGCGGAGCTTCGGAGGTCTTCACTTGGGCCTGGAGTTGCTGCAGCAGCGTTGCAGCGGCCTGGGTGCGCCGCGATGCCGGATCGAAATAACGGTTCAGCGTTGCGGAAACCGTCGCGAGTTCGCTGCGCGCGACATCCACCTGCCGCGACAACAGCGAGAGGCGTGCATTGAGCAGCTTGAGCTTGAGGTTCTCGCGCAGGAAGAAGGTCTGGTCGGGCGCCAGCAGCACGGCCTCGGGGCGATCGATGCGTCCGACGCGCACCAGCGACCGCGCCTCGGCGCGCACCGTGAGAAGCGCGCGCTCCCACCAGGGTGCATCGGCCGGAATGGGTTCGGGCTGCCAGGCATTGAGCCCGCTGCCGCGCGTGGCCACCGCGTTGAGCGGGGGCAGTTCGTCCACGCTGCGCATCAGCTCGTCGAGCTTCTGCAGCGCTTCGCCGGTATCGGCGCTGGCGCTGCTGCGCAAGCGGTCGGCATCGCGCTGCATGGCACGCTGCAGCGGCGCAAGGCGCGGCTGGGCGGCGCGCGCAATGCGCTGGTCGCCGGCCTTGAGGGCCGCAAGCAAGGGCTCCACGCTGCCCGTGACCTGGGCCTGCTGCAGCGCAAGGCGCACGGCCGACTCGATGTCGACCACCAGGTTCTCGTCGCGCGAGCGCGAGAGGCTTTGCATCAGCTCCTCGAGTTGCGAGCGCTGCAGTGCGACCTCGGCGACGCGGGTTTCGGTCAGGGCGGCGCGCGCCGCGGTGTCCCGCACCGTGTCCATGGCCTGGCGCGCGAGCGTGCGCGCTTCGAGCGATTGGGCTTGCGCATCCGCGCTCTGTCGCGCCAGCTGCTCCTGCATGCCGCTGACCTTCTGCCAGAGCGAAATGGCCACGACCAGGGCCGCAAGCGACACGAGCGCCAACAGGCCGAGCCCGATGCGCGAGAGCGTGGTCGCGGCGGCGGCCAGCGCTTCCGGCGACTGCGATGCCGCCAGCGGGGCAGGCACCGGAGGGGGGGCGGAGGGGGGGGAGAAGTCGTCGGACGGGGACGCGGCACTCATGTGAAGGATTCTATCGACGCGATCAGTGCCTCACGAAGTGGCTTGCACACCCGCACCGCGCCGAATCCCGCGGCCCGCGCGGCTTCCGCGATGCGCGCATGCGTTGCGACCGCGCAGGCCGCGTGCCATGGGGTGCCGGGCATCGCATGGCACAGGTTCGCGATCGCTTCGGAACTGCTGAACAGCCATAGCGCACGCCCCGCGGCGCCCTCCAATGCCAGCGCGCGCGCCGCCTCGTCGAGGAACGGCGCGAGGCGCCGATAAGCAACCACCGTGTCTCGGTCTCCATGGGCGGCATCGATTTCGTTCGCAAGCCAGTCGCGCCCGCTCGGGTGCCCGGCCGCATCGCCGCCCCGGACGATCAGCACGCGCACGCCCGCCGCGACCTGGGTCCGCACCCGTTCCCACAGCGCCTCGGAGTCGAAGCGATCGGCATCGGATGGCGGCGCGTCGATGGCCTCGGCCGGCACGCCCGCGCGCAACAGCGCGCGCGAAGTGCCCGGCCCGGTGGCCCAGAAACGAAGGCCCGCCGCGATCGCATCCTTTGCTGCCGCTTCGTCCGCATGAAGGAAGAAATGCTCGGCGGCCGTGGCGCTCACGAACATCAGCGCCGCGTAGTCCGAGAGGCGTCTCCAGGCGGCCCGCAGCGGCTCGGCGTCCACGGCAGGCTCGATGGCAATCAACGGCAGCGCGGCGGCCTCGACCCCGGCGGCGCGAAATTCGTCGACCCACTGCGCGGCCTCGCGCGCCGGCCGCGTCACGATCACGGGCTTGGCGGCAGCCATCCGTCTTTTCGCGATCGCCTCAGCGGGCGCCGGCAGCACGAAGCAGCGCGGCGGCGAGCTCGCCGAGCGCGCCGGCCTCTGCATGATCGGCCGCCTGGGCTTCGGCATGGACCCGCACCAGCGGCGCGCTGCCATCGGGGTCGCCCCACGCCGCATCGATGCGCAACGCGCCACCGGCTTGCCAGCGCGCATGGGCCGCCAGCGGCATCGAGCAGCTGCCACCCATCGACCGGCTGACCGCGCGCTCGGCGGCGGTGGCCAGCCAGTCGCCGCGGTGCGAGAGCGATTCGAGCAGCCCGATCAGCTCGGTGCGGTCGGCCCGCACCTCGATGCCGAGGGCGCCCTGCCCCGCGGCCGGCAGCATGGTGTCGGGATCGAACGCGACACGGATGCGCGTTTCGAGCCCGAGCCGCTTGAGCCCGGCCGCCGCGAGCACGATCGCGTCGTACTGGCCTTCGTCGAGCTTGCGCAGGCGGGTGTCGAGATTGCCGCGCAGCGGCTCGATGCGCAGGTCGGGCCGCAGCGCGCGCAGCAGCACCACGCGGCGCAGGCTGGAGGTGCCGACCACAGCCCCCTGGGGGAGTTCGTCGAGCGAGGCATATTTCGGCGACACCAGCGCGTCGCGCGGGTCTTCGCGTTCCAGCACGCAGGCCAGCACGAAGCCCGCGGGCAGGTCCATCGGCACGTCCTTGAGCGAGTGCACCGCGATGTCGGCGCGGCCTTCTTCGAGCGCCAGCTCCAGCTCTTTCACGAAGAGGCCCTTGCCGCCCACCTTGCTGAGCGACTTGTCCAGGATCTGGTCGCCACGCGTGGTCATGCCCAGCAGGCTGACCGCGTGGCCTCTTTCTTGCAGCAGCGCTTGCACGTGTTCGGCCTGCCACAGTGCCAGCCGGCTCTCGCGCGTGGCGATCACGATATTGCTCAAGACCGCTCCCAAAAAGTATGAGTTTCAGACCGCCGGAATGCTAGCATGTTGCGCCGCAGCAACGCAGGCGGCGCACCCATTCAAGTCCCCAGGAACAACATCGAATGAAAGCCAGCAAGACCCCTGCCCCGCCCAAGCGCCGCCAAGCCGAAGACCAGCCGCTGATCGACGACATCCGGCTTCTGGGCCGCATCCTCGGCGACGTGATCCGGGAGCAGGAGGGCGAGGAGAGCTATGCCCTGGTCGAGAAGATCCGCACCCTGTCGGTGGCCTTCCGCCGCGATGCCGACCAGGCCGCGGACCGCGCGCTCAAGAACCTGCTCAAGGGCCTGAGCGCCGCCGAGACGGTGCGCGTGATCCGCGCCTTCACGTATTTCAGCCACCTGGCCAACCTGGCGGAAGACCGCCACCTGATCCGCCGCCGCACCGAATCCGAGCGCGCGGGCGAAAGCGCCGACGGCGACCTGCAGACCGCGCTCGCGCGCATCCGCAAGGCGGGCGTCAAGCCCGACGAGGTGGTGGCTTCGCTGGCGCGCAGCTATGTCTCGCCGGTGCTCACCGCGCACCCCACCGAAGTGCAGCGCAAGAGCATCCTGGACGCCGAGCGCGCCATCGCGCAGCTGCTCACCACGCGCGACGAAATCAAGCTGCGCCAGAATGCCTATGCCGCGGCCAAGGACGCACTCACGCCGCTCGAATTCGCAGAGAACGAAACGCAGATGCGCATCCGCGTCACGCAGATCTGGCAGACGCGCCTGCTGCGCTTCTCCAAGCTCACCGTGGCCGACGAGATCGAGAATGCGCTGAGCTACTACGAGGCGACTTTCCTGCGCGAGATCCCGCGCGTGTATGCCGACCTCGAGAAGGCGCTGGGCCAGGGCGGCGTGGTCCCTTCCGTGGCGCCCTTCCTGCGCATGGGCCAGTGGATCGGCGGCGACCGCGACGGCAACCCGAACGTCACGGCCGAAACGCTCGAGTACGCGCTGCGCCGCCAGGCCGAACTGGCGCTGCGCCACTACCTCACCGAGGTGCATTACCTCGGCGGCGAACTTTCGCTCTCCGCCACGTTGGTCGACGTGTCTGTCGAGATGCAGGCGCTGGCCGAACGCTCGCCCGACACCAGCGAGCACCGCAAGGACGAGCCCTACCGCCGCGCCCTCACCGGCGTGTATGCGCGCCTGGCGGCCACGCTGCGCGACCTGACCGGCGGCGAGGCCGCGCGCCACGCGGTTCCGCCGCAGAACCCCTACGCCACAGCCGAGGAGTTCCTCGCGGATCTCCACACGGTAGAACAGTCACTCGCCGAAAAGCACGGCAGCGTGCTCGCGGCGCCGCGGCTGAGGCCGCTGATCCGCGGCGTGGAGGTGTTCGGTTTCCACCTGGCCACGGTCGACCTGCGCCAGAGCTCGGACAAGCACGAGGCCGTGATCGCCGAGCTGCTGGCCACCGCGCGCATCGAACCCGCCTACGCTTCTTTGGCCGAAGAGGCCAAGCAGACGCTGCTGCTCAAGCTGCTCGACGATGCGCGCCCGCTGCGTGTGCCCGACGCCGATTATTCGCCGCTCGCGACGAGCGAGCTCGCGATCTTCGCGGCCGCGCGCACTGCGCGTGCGCGCTACGGCGCGGCGGCCATCCGCCACTACATCATCAGCCACACCGAGACGGTGAGCGACCTGCTCGAGGCGCTGCTGCTGCAAAAGGAAGTGGGCCTCCTGCGCGGCAAGATGGACAGCAACGCCACTTGCGACCTGATCGTGGTGCCGCTGTTCGAAACCATCGAAGACCTGCGCAACGCCGCGCCCATCGTGCGCGCCTTCTATGCACTGCCGAACATCCAGGCGCTCATCGAACGCTCGGGCGGCGAGCAGGACGTGATGCTCGGCTACAGCGACAGCAACAAGGACGGCGGCATCTTCACCAGCAACTGGGAGCTCTACCGCGCGGGCATCGCACTGGTGGCGCTGTTCGACGAGCTCAACAAGAAGAAGAAAACCAACCCGATCCGCCTGCGCATGTTCCACGGCCGCGGCGGCACCGTGGGCCGAGGCGGCGGCCCGAGCTACCAGGCCATCCTTGCGCAGCCCCCGGGCACGGTGCGCGGCCAGATCCGCCTCACCGAGCAGGGCGAGGTCATCGGCTCCAAGTACGCGAACCGCGAGATCGGCCGGCGCAACCTCGAGACGCTGGTCGCCGCCACGCTCGAAGCCACGCTGCTGCCGCAGGCCAAGTCGGCACCCGCGACCTTCCTCTCGGCGGCCGGTGAGCTGTCGGCCGCGAGCATGGCGGCCTACCGCAAGCTGGTCTACGAAACACCAGGCTTCGGCGACTACTTCTTCGGCTCCACGCCGATCCGCGAGATCGCCGAACTCAACATCGGCTCGCGTCCGGCCTCGCGCAACCCGAGCCACAAGATCGACGACCTGCGCGCCGTGCCGTGGAGCTTCAGCTGGGGCCAATGCCGGCTCACCATTCCCGGCTGGTTCGGCTTCGGCGCCGGCGTGGAGCAGTTCCTTGCCTCGGCCGAAACGCCGGCCGCGCGCAAGGAGCGTGTCGCGCTGCTGCGCCGCATGTATGCGCAGTGGCCGTTCTTTCGCACGCTGCTGTCCAACATGGACATGGTGCTTGCCAAGAGCGACCTCGCACTGGCCTCGCGCTACGCCGAGCTCGTGACCGATCGCAAGCTGCGCCAGAAGGTGTTCTCGATGATCGACACCGAGTGGCACCGCACCTCCGACGCGCTCACCCTCATCACCGGCGCCAAGCAACGCCTGGAGGGCAACGCCGAGATGCAGCGCTCGGTGCGCCACCGCTTCCCGTACATCGATCCGCTGCATCACCTGCAGGTCGAGCTGATGCGCCGCTATCGCGCAGGCGAAGGCGGCGAGCGGCTGCAGCGCGGCATCCACATCTCGATCAACGGCGTGGCGGCCGGTTTGCGCAACACCGGTTGATGCGAGTGAAACCATCGGCAGGCGCGCGGCCATGACCACCATCCAATCCCGCCGCAGGCTGATCGTCATCATCCTGCTGTGCGTGGCGATCGGCGGTGCGCTGCTGCGGCACTATGCCGAGCGCGGCACGACCACGCGCGACATCGGCACGCTCCTGATGGTGCTGTGGGTGCCGATCATCGGCAACGTCATCGGCTGGCTCATCGGCAAGATCCCGCGGCGCGCGGCGCCGGCCGAGCCCGTGGGCTTCGATGCGGCGGGCGCGTTCACGCCGCACCTTCGCATCGAACTCACGCTGCGGCCCACGGCGCTGCTGTCGCACAACGTGCCGCTGTCCGCAGGCGAGTACCGCTGCGCGCTGGTGGTCGGCAACGAGGGCTTCTCCGCGCGCTGGGTCGTGCCCCGGGGCGCAGTGCTCGAGCGCGGCACGCCGCACGCGCTCGAGGTCGAACTGCTGGCGCCGGACACGGCGAGGGTGAAATTCCCCGAAGGCGAGAGCTTTCGCGTGCTGGTGGGCGACTCTTTCATTGCCGACGGGCGGGTGCTGCAAGCCCGCATCTGACGCGGGCCGGCGAAAGCCGGCGCCGCAGCAAAAGGGCCGATTGTTCGCCCTGGGGAAACTGACTACTGCTTGCAAGGCCCTTTGTCAGGAAGCGGTCTGCTTCCACACTGGACGGCCATTGCAACAACGCATCCGCCGCGCCCCGGCCGGTGCGAGCCCAGGATCCAGTTCCCCATGAATTCACCCAGCAGCAACCCTTGCGCCGACGACCTCGTGCACGAACCGGCCGAGGCCGCCCGCTCCACCCGTTCCGCCTGGCCGGCCGTCGGCTCGATCGCCGTCGGCACCTTCGCCATGGTGTCGACCGAGTTCATGCCGATCGGCCTCCTGACCGACATCGCGCGCGGGCTCGACGTGTCCGACGGCACGGCCGGCCTCATGATCACGATGCCGGGCGTGCTGGCCGCCTTTGCCGGACCCGCGCTGATCGTCGCCTCGGGCCGCCTGGACCGCCGCACCGTGCTGATCGCGCTCACCAGCCTGCTGATCGCCTCGAACCTGCTCGCCGCCTTTGCGCCCAACTTCGCCACCATGCTGGTGGCACGGCTGATGCTCGGCCTGTGCGTCGGGGGCTTCTGGACCTTTGCGCCCGCCGCGGCCACGCAGCTGGTGCCCGACGCATCGAAGGCGCGCGCCATGTCGCTGGTGCTGGCGGGCGTGTCCGCCGCCACCGTGCTCGGCGTGCCCGCGGGCTCGTTCCTCGGCACCCTGTTCGGCTGGCGTGCTTCCTTCGCGGTGACCGGTGCGCTCGCGGCGCTGGTGCTGGTGGTGCAGCTTTGGCTGCTGCCCGCGATGCCGCCAGCGCGCGCGATCGGCGCACGCGACCTGCTCACGCCGCTCACGCGGCGCATGGCCCAGGTCGGCCTGCTCGCGGTGCTGTTCTTCATCGCCGGCCACTTCGCGGCCTACACCTACCTCAAGCCGCTGCTGCAGCAAGTGTTCGGGCTGGCGCCGAACTCTGTCTCCGCGCTGCTGCTGGTGTATGGCGCGGTGGGCTTCATCGGCACCTTCATCGGCGGCAGCCTGGTGGCGCGCAGCGTGCGCGGCACCACATTGCTGGCGGCGCTGATGCTCGCGACGGCGCTGCTGCTGTCGACGGTGATCGGCAGCGGCCTGGTGCCCGGCGCGATCGTGGTCTTCATCTGGGGCGTGGCCTTCGGCCTGATCCCGGTGGCGCTCACGGGCTGGATGATGGAAGCCGTGCCCGACGCGCCCGAAGCAGGCCAGGCCCTGCTCGTGAGCGGCTTCCAGGTGGCGATCGCCTCGGGCGCGTTGATCGGCGGCGTCACGGTCGACAGCTACGGCATTTCGCACACGATGGTGCTGAGCGGCGTGCTGGTGCTGATCGCCGCGCTCATCGTCGGCACCTTGGGACGTGCCCGCGGTGGCGCGCCGGCACTGGCGGTTACGTCGCCCGAGTGAGAAGCGCCGCTCGGGCGCCGCGGCGGGGCTACTCCCCCAGCAGTTCACCAATCGGCTGAAGGTCTTCGACCCGGTCGCAGATCGACTTGATCACCATGGTGATGGGAATGCCCAGCAGCAGCCCCCAGACGCCCCACAGCCAGCCCCAGAAGATCACGCCGACGAAGACCGCGACGGGGTTCATGCGGCTGGTCCGGCTGGTGAGCCAGGGCACCAGCAGGTTGCCGACGAGGGTGTGGATGACCAGCGAGGTGCCGGCCACCAGCAGGCCCATCTCGATGGTGTTGAACTGCACGAAGGCCACCAGCCCGGCCGCGGCCATGACGATCACCGAGCCGATGTACGGCATGAGGTTGGTGACCGCCGCCACAATGCCCCAGACGGCCGCGTTGTCCAGGCCCAGGAACCAGAACGCGAGCCCGGTGGCAACGCCCACCAGGATGCTGGTCAGTATCTGCACCAGCAGGTAGCGCTCGATGTTCTTCGTGATGTCGTCCAGCACGTGCACGGTGATCTTTTTCTTCTGCAGGCTGGGGCCGGTGATCTTGATCAGCTTGCGCCGGAACGTGTTGCCCGAGCACAGCGCGAAGAAGGTGAGAAAGGCCACCAGGGTGAGCTGCCCCATGGCGCTCAGCAGGCCGACGGTGCCGCTCCACAGGTACTCGCGCACATTGAACGGCGGCCGCTCGATGACGACGCGCGCCACGCCCTTGCGCGCCGCGACGCGGGCCGAGTTCTCCTCGGCCGCGCGTTCGAGCTGCGCGGCAGCCTGCTGCACGCTGTCCAGCGGCGTGGCGGCAGCGTTCCTGTCGCTGCGCGCGGCCTGGCGCAGCTTCTGCGCCGCGACCGGCAACGCGTCCAGCAGCTCCGAGGCGCTGCCCGAGAGCGAATAGCCAGTCCAGCCCAGTCCGCCACCCAGGCCCAGCAGGATCACCGCCGCGCCGATCCAGCGCGGCACCTTCCAGTTCTCCAGCACGTCGACCAAGGGCGACAGCGCGTAGCTCAGGAGCAGGCTCAGCATCAGCGGAATGAAAACCGCCGAAGCCCAGCGCAAGGCGAAGACGCTGGCGAGCACCGCAAGCACGACCAGCGAGGCGCTGCGCACGTCGACCGGCATGTGCAGCAGCACGCGGTCGGGTTCGGGCTCCGGTTCGGGCTTGGTTTCCGGCGGCGCGGCGGCCTCGGGAAGCGGTTCGGTGACGGGCTCGGGGGGCAGTTCGGGCGGAGGCTCGACGGGCTGCGAGGCCGCCTTGTCCGCCACAGCCTGGCCGCCTGGATTCTTGTCGTCGCTCATCGCGGCTCCTTCAGCACTTCTCGCACTGCAGCCAGTTGCCGCCGCGATACGGCGACGGGTTCGGGGATCGCGTCGAGGCGCAGGGCCCAGCCCTCGGCGTCTTCCCCGTCATCGTATTTCTCGAGCGCGCGGATGGCCGAGCGCGCCACCAGCGCATTGCGGTGCACCCGCAGGAAGAGCGCCGGATACCGCTCCTCGAATTCGTTCAGCGAACCGTCCAGGATGTGGCTGCGGGAAGCGGTGCGCACCGTGAGGTACTTGTACTCCGACTTCAGGTAGAGCACCTCGGACAGCGGCACCCGCTCGGCGCGGCCGCGGTCCTGGATCAGCACGCTTTCCTGCATGGCGCCGGCTTGCAGCGCACGGCGCTCCTTGAGAAAGCGCTCCGCCTTCTGCAGCGCCTGCTGGAGGCGCTCGGCGCGTACGGGCTTGGTCAGGTAGTCGACCGCGTCGAGATCGAAGGCCGTCACGGCATGGGCCGCATGGGCGGTGACGAACACCACGGCCGGCGCATCGGAGCGGTCGCGCAGGGCCCGGGCCACCTCGATGCCGTCGACACCGGGCATGTGCACGTCCAGCAGCACCAGGTCGAGCGCCATGCTTTGCAGGTGCGCCTGCGCCTCGGCGCCTTGCGCAGCCTCGGCCACCACGTCGGCGGCGGGCGAACGGCACTCGCGCAGCAGCGTGCGCAGGCGCGAGCGGGCCAGGGCTTCGTCGTCGACGATCAGGGTCTTGAGGGTCATGGTTCGGCGGGGATGGCGATGCGTACGCGGTAGTTCTTCTGGTCCATGCCGGCGCTGAACTGCATCTGCATGTCGTGCAGCAGCCGCAGCCGGTCGCGCACGTTGGCCAGCGCAATGCCATGGCCACGCGGCAAGGGTTCGTCGGCCCAGCGCAGGGGCGGCAGGCTGTTGACCACTTCGATCACCACCACGCTGCCGCGCCGCTCGGTGCGGATGCGCAGCTTGGCGCCCTCGGGGCTGGGCTCCACGCCGTGCTTGATGGCGTTTTCCACCAGCGGCTGCAGCAAAAGCGGCGGCAGCCGCGCGCTGCTGGCGGCGGCGTCCAGGTCCCAGCGGATGCGCAGGCGGTCGCCGAAACGCACCTGCTCGATGGCCAGGTAGCGCTCGGCCAGCGCGATTTCGTCCGCCAGCGTGCCGGATTCGCCCGGGTCCGCCAGCGCCTGGCGGAACAGCTCGGCCAGGTCTTCCAGCATGGTCTCCGCCTTGGCCGGCTCCTCGCGCACCAGGGCGATCGCGCTGTTGAGGGTGTTGAACAGAAAGTGCGGCTGGATGCGCGACTGCAGTTCCTCGAGCCGCGCGGTGGTAGCGGCAGGCGTCTGGCCGCGCGCGCGCAGCACCATCGCCGCCATGACCAGCGCGGCGATGAAGCCGCCGGCCACCGCGCTGGCGACCCAGGGCGCCGAGCCGACGACGCCGGTGAGCCGCAGCAGGCCGCAGCCATAGAGCGAGGAGACCGCGCCGAGCATGGCGCCGGCCACGTACTGCGCCTGCCGGGGCAGCCGCCCGAGGGGTTTCCTGAGCCCGCAGGCGGCCACCAGCCACAGCAGGGTGGCGGGCAAGGCACCGCCGGTCACGGTGGCGGTCTGCACCAGCCATTCCCCGGCGGAGGGCGACACGAAGAGCGTGCCAGTGGCCACCACCGCCTCCACGAAGAGCACGGTGCGCAGCACCACGCCGATCTGGCAGGCGTCGAACAGCCCCGCGCTGCCGCGCGCGGGCAAACGCCCTCTTTCCGGCGGGGCGGAAGGCGTGGAGGTGGAGCTGGCCGATAAAATCGCCGGGTTGCGCATCAAAGATACATTGGGTAACCAACCCATTATTGCCTCTCCAACGGTTCCCATGACTCAAAACCAACTCGACAAGAAATCCGAAGCCTGGTCGGCGCTGTTCTCCGAACCCATGAGCGACCTCGTGAAGCGCTACACCGCCAGCGTGTTCTTCGACAAGCGTCTGTGGCAGGCCGATATCGAGGGTTCTCTTGCGCATGCCGGGATGCTCGCCGCCCAGGGCATCATCGAAAAGCAGGACCACGCCGAGATCGAACGTGGGATGGCGCAGATTCGCGGTGAAATCGAATCGGGCGCCTTCGAGTGGAAACTCGACCTGGAAGACGTGCACCTGAACATCGAGGCCCGGCTGACCCAGCTCGTGGGCGACGCCGGCAAGCGCCTGCACACCGGCCGCAGCCGCAACGACCAGGTCGCCACCGACGTGCGCCTGTGGCTGCGCGGCGAGATCGACCTGATTGCCGAGCTGCTCGTCGCGCTGCAGGTGTCGCTGGTGGACATCGCCGAGAAGAACGTCGAGGTCATCCTGCCCGGCTTCACGCACCTGCAGGTGGCGCAGCCGGTGAGCTTCGGCCACCACATGCTGGCCTACGTGGAAATGTTCAGCCGCGATGCCGAGCGACTGCAGGACGTGCGCAAGCGCGTCAACCGCCTGCCGCTGGGTGCCGCCGCGCTGGCCGGCACCAGCTACCCGCTGGACCGCGAGCTGGTCGCCCGGACACTGAAGATGGACGGCGTGTGCCAGAACAGCCTGGACGCCGTGAGCGACCGCGACTTCGCCATCGAGTTCACCGCCGCCGCCAGCCTGTGCATGGTGCACATCAGCCGCATGAGCGAGGAACTCATTCTCTGGATGAGCCAGAACTTCGGCTTCATCCAGATTGCCGACCGCTTCACCACCGGCTCTTCGATCATGCCGCAGAAGAAGAACCCCGACGTGCCCGAGCTCGCGCGCGGCAAGACCGGCCGCGTGGTCGGCCACCTGATGGCGCTCATCACCCTGATGAAGGGCCAGCCGCTGGCCTACAACAAGGACAACCAGGAAGACAAGGAGCCGCTGTTCGACACGGTCGACACGCTCAAGGACACGCTGCGCATCTTCGCCGAGATGATCGGCGGCATCACCGTGAAGCCCGAGGCCATGGAAGCCGCCGCCCTGCGCGGCTACGCCACCGCCACCGACCTGGCCGACTACCTCGTGAAGAAGGGGCTGCCCTTCCGCGACGCGCACGAGACCGTGGCGCATGCCGTGAAGGCCGCCACCTCGCACAAGGTCGACCTCGCGGAGCTGCCGCTGGCCGTGCTGCAGCAGTTCAACCCGAAGATCGAGAAGGACGTGTACGACGTGCTGAGCCTGCGCGGCTCGCTCAATGCACGCAACATCCTGGGCGGCACCGCGCCCGCGCAAGTGAAGGCGCAGATCACGCGCCATCGCCAACGCCTCGCCTGACCGGAAGTCCCGCTTGTTCTACGCCATCCCGCTCGAGAACAGACCGAGCTGGCGCAATCCACCGTGGATGACGGTGCTGCTGATCCTCGTGAACATGATCGTGTTCTGGGGTCCGCAGCGTGGCGAAGAAAAGGCCGACGAGCGCGCGGCCCACTACTACGCGCACAGCGCGCTGCCCGAACTCGAGCTGCCGGCCTTCGTGGCCTGGCTCGAGGAAACACGCTCGCCCCGCGCCAAGGCGGCGCGGCGCCTGCTGGCGCGCGAAGAAACCGGGCTGCTGCTCGAAGGCATGCAGCGCGAAAAGGCGTTCCTCAAAAAGCTGCGCGCCGAGGGCGTGGTCACGCCCGCCAACCCGCGCTACGCCGAATGGAAGCGCGACCGCCAGCAGTACGAATCGATGCGGCCCGCGCCCTTCACCGAACGCTGGGCGCAGGACTACACCAAGGACGCCGAATTCAAGCCCTGGACCTGGGTCACCGCCGCCTTCCTGCACGGCAGCACCGGGCACCTGCTGGGCAACATGCTGTTCCTGTTCCTGTTCGGCTTCTCGGTCGAGCTGGCGCTGGGGCGCGGCACCTACCTGTCCTTCTACATCCTGGGCGCGGTGGGCGCGTCGATGCTGGCCGACTGGGCCTATGCCGGCAAGGGCAGCTATGGCCTCGGCGCCTCGGGTGCGGTGTCGGCGCTGATGGGCATGTACGCCGTGATGTACCGGCTGCGGCGCATCCGGTTCTTCTACCACGCTCTTCTTCTATTTCAACTACGTCACGGCGCCGGCCCTGCTGCTGCTGCCGGCCTGGATCGCCAACGAACTGCTGCAACACCTGGTGGGCGGCCAGGGCATTGCCTACATGGCGCACCTGGGCGGCCTGTTGGCCGGTGCGGCGCTGATGGCCGGCGCCATGGCGCTGAACCGGGTCAAGACCCCGGAGGCCGTGGCCTCGGAGCAGGCGGCCGACAACGGCGACTTCGACCGCCACGTGGCCGCCGCACGCCGGCTGGGTGCCGCGATGAAGTTCGAGGCGGCCACGGCCGAATGGCGTGCCGCCGCAACGCTGCGCCCGGGTGACACCGACACGCTGCGCGCCTGGTTCAACACCGCGCGGCTGCAGCCGGCCGGCGAGGATTTCCACCGTGCCGCGCGCCGCATCTTCCGCCTGCCGGCCACCGACCCGGACACGCTGGACCTGCAGCACGCCAGCTACAGGACCTACCTCGACCAGGCCAAGCCCGGCGCCCGGCTCAAGCCCGACGACATGGCCCGCCTGGCGCGCCGCTTCACGCGCGCGCGCCAGTTCCAGGACGCCGACAAGCTGTGCCGCGCGCTGCTGAAGACCGCGCCCGACCATCCGGAGCTGGCCGACACGCTGTCGGTCTGCGCCAACGGCCTGCTGCATGCCGGCGAGCGCGACATGGCCGTCGGCTGGCTGCCGCACCTGCTGCGCATTGCGCCCAACGACATGGTGACGCGCGCCCTCGAGCGCGCCTAGCGGCCGGCGAAAATCAGGCGGTCGGCCGCAGCAGCCAGCGCACTTCCTGCGTCTGTTCGCTGTCCGGAAAACGCGATTCCAGCGTCGTCAGGATCGGCTGCGCCATGTCGGCACGGCCCAGGCCCTGCACCAGCACCCGCGCCGCCAGTTCATAGGCTTGCGGAATGGCCGCATGGCCGCGAAAACGCCGGTCGAAGCCCGACAGCAGCGCCAGCGCGGCATGGGCGTCGCCGTTGCGCCACTCGGCCCTGGGCCAGCGTCATGACCGCGGGTGCGTCGTCGATCGCAAAAGCGGTGTCCTTCTCGCGGCAGGCCTTGAAGACCTTGAGCGCCTCGGACCCGAGGTCGCGCCCGAGCAGCAGCGGAATGTAGCGGCGCGCATGGTCGAGCAAGGTGGCAGCCTTGTCGGGCGCGAGCAGCAGCACGCGGTGGTAGCGGCGCTGGGCGGCCAGGTCGTCGGCCGGTGCCACGCGCTGCGCCTCGTAGGCCACGCCCAGGGCGGCGGCCAGGTCGCCCTCGGTCACCAGCTGCGCCACTTCGGCGTCGGTGCGCTGCGCGGCAATCTGCTCGGGCGTGCGGCGGTCCACCGGCGCGCCATCGTCCACGCCGCCGCCGGGCAGCAGGTCGATGCCGAAGGCGTCGTGGTGCTGGTACATCACGTAGCCCAGCAGGCTCGCCATCACCCAGCCGAAGTAGATGAACGCGAAGTTGGCGATCGGCAGCACGATGACGCCGTTGATCATCGGCAGCAGCACCCCGATGGCGATCTGCGCCCCCGTGCTCAGCAGGAACAGGAAGAAGCACAGCAGCGCATAGGGCCAGCCGATGATGCGCATCGCGTCCATCACATGGCCCGGATTCATCGCCTGGAAGAAGCTGGCCGACTGCACCAGCACGATCACCGCGGCCGGAAAGGTGAACGACACCACGAACAGCGCCACGGTCCCGAGCACCGGCGAAAGCCAGGCCAGCCATCCGATCAACGCGCCCTGCACCACCGAGATGGCGAACAGCTTCCACGGCAGGTTGACCCAGTCCTCGTCGAGCTCGCGCGGAAAATCGGCCGATCGCCAGACGCCGCGCGAACCGAGCGCGGTCACCCTGAACCCATAGCGGCTGGCCGCCAGCACGATGCCGAGTTCGATCAAAAGCAGCGCCAGCCCCGGATGCACGAAGGGAACGGCCTCGAACAGCAGGCTGCAGAACGCGAGCCCCAGGGCGTACATCAACGGCCGCAGCTGGAACGGAAACGCGAAGAAGCTGTTCAGGCGGTGCCAGAACGGCGGCGGGGTCGGCAGGGAATCGGCGGCGAGCATCATGGCAACCTGCTTACTTGAAGAAATCGCTCTGGCTCATGGCGCCGCGCCCGCCCAGGCGGACCACGGTGACGTCGTCGCCGCGCACGAGCCGCATCTGGCCGAGTTCGCGTTCCAGCCGCTGCGTGAAGCTGCTCTTGAACTGCATGGCGGCCTCGCCCATCTTGAGCACGCTGGTGCCCTCGACGGTGGCGCTCTTGCGGTCGCTGGCGATGTCGACGCTGTCGATGTGGTATTCGTACTCGATGGTGAGAATGCCGCCCATGCGTTCCCCCACCGATTCGAACATCTTGAAGGTCTTGCGCACGGACTCGCAGGCCTGGTCACGGCCGCTGGTGCTCTCCTGCGTGCGCCCCATCATGACCGTCTTGCTCTGGATGACGGCCTTCTTGCTGAGCTGCTTGCACAGCTGCTCCGCATCGCGCGAATAGATGGCGTGCGCCTCTTTCTCGTAGTACTGGCGCACCATGGCATCGTCGAGCTTGCGCCCGCCGATGAAAAAATACCACGCGCCCACGCAGAGCGCGACGACGACCGCAAATTGCTTCATTCCCCGTCCCGCACCTGGGTGCGCCCCGCTCCGATTTTGCGGCGCAGTATACGTTGCCGAATGTATTCCTGGGGCGGGGAGCGGGGCTGCGGGCCGGCTCAGCTGGCGCGGTAGAAGATGTAGTCGGCCTGGTATTTCACGACCTGCTTCTTACCCATGGCCGAGGCATCGCATGCCGCCGCGGGGGCCACGCCGCCCTGGGTTGCGACGCGCTGGATGTAGCTCACACCCTGCATGGCACCCATGCCCATGGCCGGGTTCGCCTTGACCAGCTGGTTCGGGATGTTGCCGCTGCCGTTGGGCGCCACCGCCACCTGCGTGGCCGTCACCTTGGAGCCGTCCATGCTCTCCCAGGTGGCGGGCGGGCCGTAGTACTTGCCGACCTGCTTGCCGCTGCGGTCCATCAACCGGGCATCGGGCCCGACGAAGACCCATTCGTGCTGGCCCGGCATGTTGGCCTTGGCGCGGCACTCGTAGGTGATGTCTCCGGCGCCCACGGTTTCCAGGGCCACGACGTGGCCGGCCGGCACCTTCACGGCGTCGGGCAGGCTGGCCTGGGAGTACATCGGCGCCTTGGCGCCCATGCCGGAACAGGCGGCAAGGTTGGCGGCGGCGGCGAGCACGGTCAGGAGGCGGATGGTCATGGTCGGTTCCTTTTTCTCGGTTTCTTCGGATCGGTGACAGTTGAATGGCGCGCGAGCCCGTGCCTGTTGTCATGCGTTCTGGACGGCCTCGCATGCCTGTACGCCAGGCGCGGGCAATTGGATTCATCGCGGCCGGAATGAATCCGACCGCGTGGCCCGGCCGTACCTTTTCCATGCAGGCCGATGCCCCACAATCCGCTCATGACAGCTCCCAGCCCCGACGCCGAACTGATCGCGTTGATCGATCGCATCGGCCGCCGCGACGAAGCCGCCTTGCGCCAGCTCTACGACCGGACCGCCCCCAGGCTCATGGGCCTGGCCATGCGCGTGGTGCGGCAGCGCGAATGGGCCGAGGACGTGCTGCAGGAATCGTTCATGACGGTCTGGCGCGCGGCCGGGGACTACCGCGGCACATTGAGCCCGCCGCTCGCATGGCTGGGCCTGATCGTGCGCAGCCGCTCGCTCGACCTGCTGCGCCGCCGCACCGCCGACCGCGCCCAGCTCACCCAGGAATTCGACGAGCTGATGGCCGAGACCCTCGAGTCCGACGCGCCCAACCCGGCCGACACAGCGGACGCCAGCGAGCAGGCCTGGGCGCTGCACCAGTGCCTGAGCCAGCTCGAGGCCCGCCAGCGCGAGGTCGTGAGCCTGGCCTACCTGCGCGAGCTGAGCCATGGCGAACTCGCCGAGCAGCTCAAGCTGCCGCTCGGCACGGTCAAGACCTGGATCCGGCGCGGACTCGAGAAACTGCGCGTCTGCATGGGGCGCTTCGCCTAGCGCCGCCAGTGGCAAGCCTTCCATGAACCTCATCGCCCATCCCGAACTGCTCGACCTGCTGGCCGCGAGCCATGCGCTCGGCACGCTGCGCGGCGGCGCCCGCCGGCGCTTCGAAACCCTGGCGCGCGAACAGGCGCCGGTGCGCGCCGCGGCGCTGGTGTGGCAAGGCCGGCTCGCGGGCATGACCGAGCTGCAGAGCCCGGTCGTCCCGGACGCCGCCGTGTGGACCCGCATCCGCAACATGATCGATGCCGAGCAGGCACAGCTCGCCGTCGCGCGGCAGCGCAATGCAACGTCGGCGGCCGCACCGCCGCAGGGCGGCTGGCTGCGCAGCCTCGCGCTCTGGCGCGGCGCCGCGGCGGCCGGTGCGCTGGCCACCGTCATGGCGGTGGTGACCGGGCTGAACCTGCGCGACCAGCTGCAGAACGCGCCGGCCATCCAGTACGTGGCGGTGCTGTCCGACGACAAGGCCTCCGCCTCGATGCTCGTGACCTTCGACCCCCGCAAGCGCCAGCTGGTGCTGCAGCGCGTGGGCAGCTACGACGAAGGCGCCGACAAATCGCTGCAGCTTTGGGCCTTGCCCCCCGGCGGCGCGCCGCGCTCGCTCGGCGTGCTCGACCATGCGCCGGCGCTGCGGCTGCCTGCGTCAGAATCGGATGTTCGCGTGCCCGCGCTGGCCATCAGCCTCGAGCCCAAGGGTGGCGTGCCCAGCGAGCGCGGCCCCACCGGGCCGGTGCTGTTCAAGGGCCCGCTGATAGAAAAAACGATCTGACGACCGACTTGCGTTTCGCCTTTCCTTCGATGCCTTCGATGAAAACCGCGCTGGCCGCGGCACTGCTGCTCACGGCGGCACTTGCCGCAGAGGCCCAGAACCACAACGCCGTCCAGCCCTACGAGTCGCTGGACAGCACGGCGGTCGACGCCTCCTCCGACTACCTGGCGGCCAAGGCGCGCTGGCACAACGAGCTCGCGGCTTTTTCGCGGGCCGACCAGCAGCAGTTCCCGCTGCCGGGCGGCGTGGTGTTCGTGGGCAGTTCCACCGTGCGCATGTGGAAGAACCTCGCGCAGGACTTCCGCCAGGTGCCCAACATCGTCAACCGCGGCTTCGGCGGCTCGACCATGGCCGACTGCAGCCTGTTCGCGCGCGACCTGGTGGTGCGCTACAAGCCGCGCCAGGTGCTGGTGTACGCCGGCGACAACGACCTGGCCGAAGGCCGCACGCCGCTGCAGGTGCTCGAAAGCTTCGCCCGCTTTGCCAACGCGGTGCGCGCCGAGCTGCCCCACACGCGCATCAGCTTCATCTCGGTCAAGCCAAGCCCGTCGCGCGAGCACCTGATGCCGCTGATCCGCGAAACCAACAACGTGATCTCGGCCTACCTCAACCGGCTGCCCGACAGCGAATACATCGACATTTTCACGCCCATGCTGGGCGCCGACGGCCGGCCGCGGCCGGAACTGTTCCGCAGCGACCGGCTGCACCTGACCGACGAAGGCTACCGGTTGTGGCAGTCGATCATCGCGGCACGGCTTCCCGCGGCGGGGCCGGCCATTTCGTCGGCGCCGATGCCGATGCCGCTCCCGATGACCTCGCCGGCGTCTTCAACTCCCTGAAGAGCCTCCTCAGGCCCGCGCCGGCTCCGTAGGCATGTCGTCCGCCGGCGGCGGCACGTCGGCCCCGCGCGTGAAGCGGGCCACCGCGTACATGCCCGCGAACACCGCGAGCAGCAGCAGGCCATCGCCCCACCAGGGCCGCGCGGTCTGGCTGTCGCCGTAGAAGGCCAGCACCAGCAGTACCGCCACCAGGTGCGCGCAGAACACCGGCAGCGAGGCCGAGCCCATGGCCTCGAGCCAGTGCAGGCGCGGAATGCGGCGCATGAACCACGGTCCGAAGCGCACTGCCAGGACGCCCAGCGCCACCAGGTTGACGATGCGTAGCGGCCCCAGCTGCCACTTGTCGAATAGCAGGTTCAGTTCCACGTCGCCGCCGAACGGCGCCTGGCCGTTGATGCCATGGTGGCGCCACCAGACGCCATAGAGCGCAATGGCCAGCGCCGGCATCCACACCCAAACCGGAAAGCGCAGCGGCCGGGCATCGGGCTGGTTCCGGCTGGCGCCGAGGCACAGGCCCGAGAACCACAGGAACTGCCAGGCGTAGGTGTTGAAGGCGCCCATTTCATGGAACGGCACCGGAATGCCCAGGTGGCGCTCGGCCAGGCCGTAGATCCATTCGCTGAGCCCGAACTGCGCCATGGCCCACAGCGCCACGCTGGCCGCCATGACCAGCGTCCAGCCATGCCGCATGGCAAAGGCCAGCACCCACGGGCTCATCAGCATGAAGAAGATGTACATCGGCAGGATGTCGAGCAGCGCGGGCTCGTAGATCAGCAGCAGGCCGAACAGGAAGCCGTCGCGCGGCTCCGCCAGGTAATAGGACACCAGGTTCTTGACCGCCGGCTGGTCGATGTGCAGCCCCAGCGCCGCGATCACGGTGAAGAGAAACAGCAGGATCGCCGCCTGGCAGAGATACACCTTGAGCACCCGACGCCAGAAGGCCTGGCGCATCGAGTCGACGCCGCGCAGGTGGCCGATGCGGCTGTAGACCAGCCCCGCCACGAAGGCCGACAGCAGCACGAAGCCTTCGGCGGCCGAAACGAAGCCGAAGGGCTGCCCGAGCGGGTCGGTGAGGCGTGTCGGCAGATGGGTGACGGTCATCAGCACGAGCATCAGCCCGCGCAAGGCGTCTATTTCCCAGTAGCGTTTCATCGGTCGGCGGCGAGGTCTTGGTGGCGGTCCGCGCGGCGCACGCACGACGGTGCCGATTGTATGAAGTCGCGGCGAGGCATATGGCGCCTGTCACATTCGAAGCGCCTTGCAAATCGGCTACGCTGCGCGTGCTTCAAGGTGGAGAAAAAAATTGAAAAGAATCATTCCAGCACTGCTCCTGGCCGGCAGTGCCTTTTGTGCCGCGCCCGGCCATGCCCTCCAGATCACCAGCCTGGCGCCGCAGGGCGAAGTGGCCCGCGTGCGCCAGGTCGTCGCCAAGTTCGACCAGCCGGCCGTCAACTTCGGTGACCCGAAGGCGCCCGCGCCGCTCGCCGTGAGCTGCTCCGACGCGCAAGCCGGCAAGGGCACGGGCCGCTGGACCGACGCGAAAACCTGGGTCCACGACTTCGAGAACGACCTGCCGCCCGGCGTGCGCTGCACCGTCACGCGTGTCTCCACCTTCAAGCCCGCATCCGGCGAGCTGACCGGACCCGAGCGCTATCAGTTCAATAGCGGCGGGCCGTTCGTGCGCAACTTCATGCCCGGCAGCTACGAGCGGATCGACGAGCAGCAGATGTTCGTGCTCGAGCTCAATGGCGCGGCCACCGTGGAGAGCGTGCGCCAGAACGTCTGGTGCGCCGCCGAGGGCATGGGCGAGCGCATTCCCGTCAGGCTGCTCGAAGGCGAGCAGCGCACGGGCCTTCTCAAGGCCTTTGGCCGCGACAAGGAAGCCGCCAAGGACCCGCTGCGCTTCATTGCGCTGCAATGCAACCGCACGCTCACGCCGGGCAGCAAGGTGCAGATCGTCTACGGCAAGGGCGTGGCGACGCCCTCGGGCGTGATCAACAAGGTGGAGCGCCGCCTGGGCTTCCAGGTGCGCGAGCCGTTCGCTGTCTCGTTCAGCTGCGAACGCGAGAACGCGCAGGCCGCCTGCCTGCCGCTGCGGCCGATGCAGCTGCAGTTCAATGCGCCGGTCACGCGCAAGCTGGCGGCGCAGATCCAGCTCAAGGGCGGCAACAAGACGGTGGCTGCAACGCTCGAGAACGACGGCGGCAAGCCCAGCGAAGACGACGTGGTCAGCTCGGCCAGCTTCGCGCCGCCATTCCCGGAGGACACCAGGTTCACCATCGAGCTGCCCGCCAGGTTCGAGGACGCCTCGGGCCGGCCGCTGGCCTCGCCCGGCACCTTTCCGCTGAAGGTGGCGACCGGCGCCATGCCGCCGCTGGCCAAGTTCGCGGCCTCGCCTTTCGGCGTGGTCGAGCGGCTGGCCGAACCCGGAACGCCGGCCATGATGCCGGTGACCGTGCGCCGCGTGGAGCCCGCACTCATGGTGCAGGCGCTCACGCCCGGCAAGGTCAGCGACATGAACCCGAAGACCGACGCCGAGATCATCGCGTGGTTCCGCAAGGTGCGCCGCTACGACAACTACACCGTCTCGCGCGACGTGGCGCGCAAGGACATCAAGGGCACGCTGCCGCCGGTCATCGACAAGGACGACCGCACCAGCCTGCAGACCCGCATGCTCTCCCTGCTGGCGGGCCAGCCGGGCGTGAAGACGCTCGACATGCCCAAGGCCGAGAGCGGCGATCCGCGGCCCTTCGAAGTCATCGGCATCCCGCTCACGCCCGGTTTCCACGTGCTCGAGATCGCCTCGCAGAAGCTCGGCGACGCGCTGCTCGACGAGCGCTACGGCGCCGGCCGCACGATGTTCGTGCGCACCACCGCGCTGGCCACCAACCTGGCCGTGCACTTCAAGCTCGGCCGCGAGAACTCGATGGCCTGGGTCACCACGCTCGACAAGGGCAAGGTGGTGGCGGGTGCCGAGGTGCGCGTGTCGGGCTGCGACGGCAAGGCCGTGGCCAGCGGCACCACCGATGCCAACGGCATCGTCAGGCTCGCGGGCATCTCGCCCGAGGCGCCCAGCTGCAACGGCCCCGACGAATACAACAGCGGCGCGTGGTTCGTCAGCGCGCGCGCCAAGGACGAAAAGGGCGTGGAGGACCTGGCCTTCACCTGGAGCGACTGGCAGCGCGGCATCGAGCCCTGGCGCTTCAACGTGCCCACCAACCTGCAGGCCGAGCCCGACCGCGTGGCCCACACCATCTTCGACCGCACCCTGCTGCGCGCCGGGGAAACGGTGTCGATGAAGCACCTGATCCGCACCCAGACCAGCAAGGGTTTCGGCCTGCCCGAGAACCGGCCGGACACGCTGGTCGTGACCCACACGGGCAGCGGCCAGCGCTTCACGCAACCGCTGGCCTGGCGCAAGACGCCGACCGGCGGCCTGAGCGCCGAGAACACCTTTCCCATACCGCCGGCCGCGAAGCTCGGCGTGTATGAAGTGATGCTGCGCAACGGCAAGGGCAAGGACGCGGACAGCGGCGAATCCGAAGGCGAAGGCGGCGACAGCGATGTCAACCGCAGCTTCCCGACCGGCCAGTTCCGCGTCGAGGAGTTCCGCCTGCCGGTGCTCGAAGGCCGCATCGCGCCCACCGACAAGAAGCCGCTGGTGGCCGCGACTGCGGTGCCGGCCGATGTGCAGATCAACTACGTGGCCGGCGGCGGCGCCGCCAACCTGCCGGTGCGCGTCTCGGCCATGGTTCGCGGCAAGAGCCTGGCCTTTGCCGACCATGACGCCTTCAGCTTCAACCCGCCGCGCGTGCAGGCCGACGGCGCGCAGGCGGCCACCACCGCCGCCGACACCGCGGGCAGCGAGGAAGACATCAACAGCGCCAGCGACACCCGCGTGATCGCAGACAAGCTGCCGCTCACGCTCAACAAGGACGGCGCCGGCAAGGTCACGATCGACAAGGTGCCCAAGGTCAAGGCGGCGCGCGAGCTGCTGCTCGAGGCCACCTATGCCGACCCGAACGGCGAGGTGCAGACGATCCGCAGCACGCAGACGCTGTGGCCCGCCTCCGTCATCGCGGGCATCAAGACCGAGGGCTGGGTGTCGACGAGCCAGAAGCTGAAGTACCAGGCGCTCGCGCTCGACCTGTCGGGCAAGCCCCAGGCCGGCGTCACGCTCAACGTGCGCGCCGTGGCACGCATCACCACCACCAGCCGCAAGCGCATGGTGGGCGGCTTCTACACCTACGACAACAAGACCGAGACCAAGGACATCGGCACCGTCTGCAGCGGCAAGAGCGACGCACGCGGCCTGCTGCTGTGCGAGTCCGAACTGAAGGAACCCGGCGAGGTCGAGCTGGTGGCCAGCGCCACCGACAGCGAAGGCCGCGACAGCCGCGCCGCCAGCTCGGTCTATGTGACCAAACAGGGCGAACTCTGGTTCGGCGGCGAGGACAACGACCGCATCGACGTGCTGCCCGAGAAAAAGAGCTACCAGCCCGGCGAGACGGCCAAGTTCCAGGTGCGCAGCCCGTTCCGCTTTGCCACCGCGCTGGTGTCGGTCGAACGCGAGGGCATCATCGAGACCCAGGTGGTGCAGCTCGACGGCAAGGACCCGACCGTGAGCCTGCAGGTCAAACCCGAGTGGGGGCCGAACGCCTACGTGAGCGTGCTCGCGCTGCGCGGCCGCCTGCGCGAAGTGCCGTGGTACAGCTTCTTCACCTGGGGCTTCAAGGCACCGCGCGAGTGGTGGACCGCCTTCTGGTACGAAGGCAAGGAATACGTCGCACCGACCGCGATGGTCGACCTGAGCAAGCCCGCCTACCGCCTCGGCATGGCCGAGATCCGCGTCGGCACGCGCGCACACCAGATCGACGTGACCGTGACCAGCGACAAGCCCAGCTACCCGGTGCGCGGCAAGGCGCAGGTCACCATCTCCGCCAAGCTGCCCGACGGCAAGCCCGCGGCCGGTGCCGAAGTGGCCTTGGCCGCGGTCGACCAAGCCCTGCTGGAGCTGATGCCCAACGACAGCTGGAACCTGCTCAACGCGATGCTGCAGCGGCGCAGCTGGGGCGTTTCCACCTCCACCGCGCAGATGGAAATCGTCGGCCGGCGCCACTACGGGCGCAAGGCCGTGCCCGCGGGCGGCGGCGGCGGCAAGGGGCAGACGCGCGAGCTGCTCGACACGCTCTTGCTGTGGAACCCGAAGGTGGTGCTCGACGCCAATGGCCAGGCCGTGGTGACGGTGCCGCTCAACGATGCACTCACCACCTTCAGGATCGTGGCCGTGGCCGATTCGGGCACCAGCCTGTTCGGCACCGGCCAGGCCACCATCCAGGCCACGCAGGACCTGCAGATCATCAGCGGCCTGCCGCCGCTGGTGCGCGAGGACGACCAGTTCCGCGCACAAATCACGCTGCGCAACACCACGCAGAAACCGATGAAGGTGGAAGCCACGCCGCGCGCCACGCTGCTCACGCTGGAGACGCAGACAGTGGACATCCCCGCCGGCGAGGCGCGCGAAGTCGCCTGGATGGTGACAGCGCCCGCACAGCTTGCGCAAACGCGCGCCGAAGCCATCCTCTGGGAGATCGAAGCCCGGGACACGCTCGGCGGCGCACGCGACGCGCTCAAGGTGCGCCAGCGCATCGTGCCCTCGGTGCCGCTCACGGTGCAGCAGGCCACGCTGGTGCAGGTCGACGGGCCTTTCACGCTCGACGTGGCACCGCCCGCCGACGCCCTGCCCGGCCGCGGCGGCCTGAAGCTTTCGCTGCAACCCAGGCTCGCCGAAGGCCTGCCGGGCGTGCGCGACTGGTTCGCCAACTACCCCTTCGCCTGCCTCGAACAGAAGACCAGCAAGTCGGTCGGCCTGCGCGACGCGAAGATGTGGCAGGGCGTGCTGGCCCAGCTGCCCACCTACCTGGACAGCGACGGCCTGGCAAACTACTTTCCGCCGCGCGACGGTGAGTCCAACCGCGGCAGCGACATCCTGACCTCCTACCTGCTCGCGGCCACGCACGAGGCGGCGGCCCTGAACCCGGCCTTCGCGCTGCCCGACGAAGCGCGTGCGCCGATGCAATCGGGCCTCATCGCCTTTGTCGAAGGCCGGATCCAGCGCGAGTTCTGGAGCCCGCGCAAGGACCTGGACGTGCGCAAGCTCGCCGCGCTCGAGGCCCTGTCGCGCTATGGCGCGGCCAAGGGCAGCATGCTCGGCAGCATCACCATTGCGCCGAACCAGTGGCCCACCTCCGCGGTGATCGACTGGCTCAACATCCTGAAGCGCGTGCAGGACGTGCCGCAGCGCCAGCAGCGGCTGGACGAAGCCAGCAACGTGCTGAAGGCGCGCCTGTCTTACCAGGGCACCAGGCTGGTCTTCAGCACCGAGCAGGACGACTACTGGTGGTGGCTCATGACCAACGGCGACGTCAACACCGCGCGTCTTTTGCTCAGCGTGATGGACGACCCGGCCTGGAAGGACGACATCGGCAAGCTCGCCAGCGGCTTCATCGGCCGCCAGCAGAACGGCGCCTGGCACACCACCACCGCCAACCTGTGGGGCGGGCTCGCGCTCGAGAAGTTCTCCAAGGTTTTCGAGAGCACACCGGTGGCCGGCGTCACTGCCGCCACGCTGGGTGCGGTGAAGGCACAGGTCGACTGGCGCAACGTCGTGCGCGTGAAGACCACCGACCCGGCCGGTGCACCGAACCAGACCACCTTCTTCGGCGCGCCCGCCTCGCCCGGCAACCTGGCCAACAACACCATGTTCCTGCCCTGGGCCGCATCGCCCTCGGGTGCGCCGGTGCGCGACACGCTGCTGGTCACGCAGCAAGGCACCGGCAAGCCGTGGCTCACGATGCAGTCGATTGCCGCGGTGCAGCTGAAGGCGCCGTTCGCCGCCGGCTACGCGATCAAGAAGACCATCACGCCGGTCGAGCAGGCCACCGCGGGCAAGTACACGCGCGGCGACGTGCTGCGCGTGACCGTCGAGGTGAACGCCAGCGCGGACATGACCTGGGTGGTGGTGAGCGACCCGATTCCGGCCGGCGCCACCATCCTGGGCAGCGGCCTGGGCCGCGACTCGCAGATTGCCACGCAAGGCGAAAAGAAGTCGGGCGCCGGCTGGCCGGCGTTCGAGGAGCGCAGCTTCGAGGCCTTCCGCAGCTACTACGAATACCTGCCCAAGGGCGTGGTCAAGGTCGAGTACACCGTGCGCCTGAACAACGCCGGCGACTTCGCGCTGCCGCCGAGCCGCGTGGAGGCGATGTATGCGCCGGAAATGTTCGGCGAGACGCCGAATGCGCGGGTGAAGGTGGAAGCCGCGAAGTAAGGCTGGCCGGGGCTTGCTAGGCAGGCCCCGCGAGCGCTGCCTCGTACACCGCAAGGTCCGCGTCCGAGAAGCAGCAGAACGTGACCTCCTGAACGCTGCCACTCTCGGCCAGCGCCGACCGGACCGTGGCCACCGCAAGGGGCGCCGCAAGTTCGATCGGGTAGCCGTAGATGCCCGTGCTGATCGAAGGAAACGCGAGGGTCCGGACACCGTGTTGCCCGGCGATTTCCATCGACCGCCGGTAGCACGATGCGAGCAGTTCGGGCTCGCCGTTCGCGCCGCCGCGCCAGACCGGGCCCACGGTGTGGATGATGAACCGGGCCGGCAGCCGGTAGCCCTTGGTCAGCTTGGCCTCGCCGGTCTTGCAGCCCGCCAGCAGGCGGCACTCATGCAGGAGTTCGGGCCCGGCCGCGCGATGGATCGCGCCATCCACGCCGCCACCGCCCAGCAGCGACGAGTTCGCTGCATTGACGATGGCATCGACCTGCAGCGTGGTGATGTTGCCGCGCACGGCACGAAGCGCTTTCTGCATGATGTGGCCCCCTTGTAGGGCCGATTAGACGACAGGCGCGGTGAATGCGATGAGCTTGCCCATGTTGCTCACGAAGCTCGCCACCGTGATCGCTTGCGGCTGCTCCTTCTTCACGTAGGGTTCGATCAGCGGCGGGTCCGCGGGATCGTAGGGCGAGGTGTCGTACACATCGCCCACGTGCTTGCTGCGGTAGGCATCGCCCGTGTACGGCGTGGAAGGGCCATCGCCCTTGTATGGGTTGGTCACGGCCGACAGCGGCGCAAGCCAGTAGCCCTTCGGATCGAGCTTGTCCATCACGGCCGCGGCATCGGTTGCGCTCACCGCCGGGGTGGTCATGACGCGGTCGGCGAACAGGTCGGCAAAGTCCACCTCCCGGATCGAGAAATACTTCGGCAACGGCCTTTGCTCCCCGTGGCGCAGCGGTGAGGCCGCAACCATCTGCTGGATGGCCGCATCGCTCATGCCGTTGAGCTGGGCGTAGGTCTGGCGCATGCCCGCGATGTCGATGCTGCGGCCCGCCGAGTAATGGCTCGGCGTGGCGCGATGGTCATGGTCGACGTAGTAGGCGCCGTTGTGGATGTTCGAGCCATAGCGGTGCACGAAGCGCGGCTGGTTGGTGCCGAGCTCCACGAAGGTGGGGTGCGTGCGCCCCTTGAGGAGCGGGTTCTCCGCGATCATGGTGTCGGTGAGCTTGCAGCTGTCCAGCCAGTCGAGCGCCTCCGGCACGCGGGCCAGGTAGCCGCGATCGCCCGTGAGGCGGAAATAGTTGAACAGCTGCTGCACGTTGGTCTGCGTGGTGTGCGTGGCCAGCGACCTCGGCTCGTAGCTGCGCGCGCCGGCAGGCGCCCCGGCCGGGCGGCCGTTCTGGTCCGTGGCCAGGTGCTGCAAGCCCCAGCCTGCCTGCGGCCCGGGCTGCTGCATGCGGCGCAGGCAATCCATCGCGCGGGTGATGTACGGCACGAGGCTCTGGTCGCCGAGCGCCACCACGCACATCAGCATGAACTTGATGTTCTCGCCCGCCACGTCGTCGTTGAAGGTGACGTGGCGCGTGTAGTCGCCATCCTCCATGCCCGCCGTGGCGCCCGCGGGCAGCTGCTGCGGATTGGGCAGCGGCATCGAGGAGATCGCGTCCGGCGACGGCGGATAGCGCTGCGGCCAGCCGCCCTCGGCCACGCCGCCGGCGAACTGCGCCTGCGTGACGAAGCCGATGGCCTTCTGCAGCGCCGCGAGGAAGCGCGGGTCTTTTTTCTCGAGGTACATGCGCAGCATGAACTGCGACGACACCGCCGTGCCCGCGTCGTCGAAGGTGGCGTTGGCGTAGTAGTGCTGGAACTCCTCCAGCCGCCAGCCGTTGGCGCCCACCGTGGCGTACCACTCGCGCAGCGAGGCTTCGCCGGCAAAGTCGTGGATGTAGTTCCAGCCGCCCGACGCATGCTGCGCCTCGATCAGCGCGAGCCCCGTGCGTTCGGCGGCGTTGTAGAAGAGTTCGTCGCCCGTCGCGTGATAGGCGTCGAGCATGCAATGCCCCGCCGTCGGGGTGCCGGGCGGCTGGATCCAGCACATGGTGCGGCGGGCTTCCATCTCGCCCCAGAGCATCGAGAGGTCCGGCAGGTAGGCCCAGACGTAGCCGCCGCGGTAGGACACCGTTTCGTCCATGAAGCCCGCGGCGCGCCGCATCGCCTTGCGCGCCAGCACCTCGGTGCTGGGCGGCGGCTCCGGGGCAGGCGCTGGCGGGGGAACCGGGAACGGCGGAAAGGCGGGCCCATCTCCTCCGCCGCCCCCGCAAGCGCTCAGCGCGAGGGGCGAAAGGGTCGAGAGGACGAAGTTTCTTCGTTTCATCTTTTGTCTCCAGTTGAGAGCGGTGGTCCGCTTTGGTACTTTTCAACTCATACGATGTCCGATGAGTTGCCGGAAATTCTGCCATTCCGAGCCGTTTTGCTAGAACGTTGTACGACAACTAAAGATGCAAGATCGCCGACTTTTTTGTGTGAAATCGTTAGTGGAACGGGGCTCGATCGCGAGCCCCGGGGTCACGGGAGGTGAGCGCGTTTAGCGGTAGAACGCCTCGACCCGGCCCTTGAGCTTGATCAAAAGCGGCTTGCCCTTGCGGTCCACGGTCTTGCCCGCGGGCACCTTGATCCAGCCTTCGCTGATGCAGTATTCCTCCACGTCGAGGCGTTCCTTGTCGTTGAAGCGGATGCCGACGTCGTGCTCGAAGACGGCCGCCACGTGATGGGGGCTGCGCGGATCGCTGGAGAGGTGGTCGGGAAGGGGCGGGAGAGGAGTGGCTTCTGTCATGACGCGGATGATATGGCGTCTGCCGGAAGCCCCGCCCGGCGCCCTGCGTCAGCGCTTCTTCTTGGCCGCCCTGGGTGGCGGCTTGGGCGCAAAGCCCAGCGATGCGCGCGCCAGTGCATCGGCCTCGTAGTTGCGGTGCCGAGGCACCCATCGCAGGCTCGCCTCCTCGAACGATGCGAGCAAGAGGCGCGCCTCGTCGAAGAGGTTTGCCAGGCGCGCGATCGGCCGGGCACCGGCCGCGACGAGCTGCTCGACGAGGATGCTGTTGTCGGTGTAGGCCAGCACCGAAGTCGCGCCGCGCGCCTTCAGGTCCTCCAGCGCGAGAGTCAGTGCCCGGAGCTCGGCTTCGTTGTTGCAGCCGATCGCATGGCTCGCCTGCGACAGGGTGTGGCGCGTGCCGTCGGGCGCGGTGATGACCGCGCCGGCTCCCATGCGGCCGGGGTTCGGCATGGCGCTGCCGTCACAGTAGACGGTCCAATGGCCCGGCGGCATCGGCTCCCGCAGCTCAGCAGTTGCTGCGCTTGAGGCCCGCGAGGTTCTGGCACGGCCGCTGGCCCGGCGGCGGACCCGGGTCGACCTGCGGGCGGGGGTGCCGAGGACGAACGATGGGACGCCCGCCGTCGTAGTACGGCTCCGGTCCCCAGCTGTAGACCGGCGGTGGCGACTCGGCCTCCGCGCGCGGCTCGTCGACATTGCGCGGAATGATGGCCGGGCCCTGCGGGGCGCCGGCCACGGGGGGTGGCGGCAACGCCGCGCGTGGCGCCGGCGTGTACGCCGGCCGCTTCGCCTCGGCGGAGGCCGAAGGAATCACCGCCACCGGTTCGGTGAGGGGCACCTGGCGAGAGACCCGGCTGCCCGCGGGACAAGGACCGTCGGTGTAGGCGATGGCGCCGCTCGCATCGGTGCAGCGGACCACGCCGGCGGCCTGGGCGCCGGCCGCAGCGAGTGCAGCGAATACGGCCATGGCCGCCATGGCCGGAATGAAGAGAACCGATGTGCGCATCATGCGACCTCCGTTGTGGACTGCCGAAGACGACCTGTCTCCCCTGGATGGCATTCTGGCCCGAAGCGGCGCGCTGCGCCGGGGCCATCCGGCTTCATGGTCTTCAGGCCGAGACGCGCAGCCGCGCAGGGCCGGGCGCCATCCGGCCGACGACCGCGGCGTGCGCAAAGCCTTCGCCGCGGAACACCTGCAGCACCGCATCGGCCGATTCGGCGGCACAGCTCACCAGCAGCCCGCCCGAGGTCTGCGGATCGCTCAGCAGCGCCTGCGCGGTGGCGGGCAGGCCCGGCGCGAGCTCGACGTCCATGCCGTAGCCGGCCCAGTTGCGGCCCGAGGCGCCGGTCACGAAGCCGTCCGCCGCCATGGCCGCCACGCCGTCCAGCAGCGGCACGCGCGGCCACTCGATGACAGCGGTGAGCCCGGCGCCGCGCGCGAGTTCGAGCACATGGCCGGCCAGCCCGAAGCCGGTGACATCGGTGAGCGCGTGCACGCCCGGCATCGTGGCCAGCGCCATGCCCGGCGTATTGAGCCGCGTGGTGTTCTCGATGAGCTGGCGGTAGCCCGCGAGCGGCAGCTTCTCCTTCTTGAGCGCGGCCGAGAGCACGCCCACGCCCAGCGGCTTGCCCAGCACCAGCACGTCGCCCGCGCGCGCCTCGGCGTTGCGCTTGACGTGAAACGGATCGACCAGGCCCATCACCACCAGCCCGTAGATCGGCTCGACGGAATCGATGGTGTGCCCGCCCGCGATCGGGATGCCGGCCGCGCGGCACACGTCCTGCCCGCCGCGCACGATGTCGCCGATGACCGATACCGGCAGCTGGTTGACCGGCATCGCGACCAGCGCCAGCGCCATGATCGGCCGGCCCCCCATCGCATACACGTCGCTGATGGCATTGGTGGCGGCAATGCGGCCGAACTCGTACGGGTCGTCGACGATCGGCATGAAGAAGTCGGTCGTCGCGATCAGCGCCTGCTTGTCGTTGAGGCGGTAGACGGCCGCATCGTCGGCGGTTTCGATGCCCACCATCAGCTCGGGCGGAATCAGGCCGCCGCCGCTGTTCTTCAATATTTCCGACAGCACGCCGGGCGCGATCTTGCAGCCGCATCCGCCGCCATGGGAGAAGCTGGTGAGCCGCAACGGCGCCAGCGGGTTGAGCGGGTCGGGAGCGGAAATCGTCGGGGTGTCGGTCATGGCGCAATTCGGAGCGGGGGCAATCGCCCATTATCGAAGCGGGCCGGGAACGGCGCCCGGGCGCGGGTTTCTACAATCGAGGGTTGTCCGTCCTCCTTGCGCCCTGCCGCGCCATTCCATGAAACCCCTCTTTCGCCTTGCCCTTGCACTTTCGCTGTCCGTCCTCGCCCTGGGTGCCTCGGCACAAGGCAAGGTGCTGCGCGTGTCCGCCATTCCCGACGAGGCCCCCACGGAGCTGCAGCGCAAGTTCACGCCCCTGGGCGACTACCTGAAGAAGGAAACCGGCCTCGAGGTGCAGTTCACGCCCGTGACCGACTACGCCGCCGTGGTCGAGGGCCTGGCCACCAACAAGATCGACCTGGCCTGGCTCGGCGGCTTCACCTTCGTGCAGGCCCGCATCCGCACCAACGGCGGCGCCGTGCCGATCGTGCAGCGCGCCGAAGACGAGGTGTTCACCAGCAAGTTCATCGTGCCGCAGGACAGCAGCGCCAAGACCCTGGCCGACCTGAAGGGCAAGACCTTCGCGTTCGGTGCGCCCTCTTCCACCTCGGGCAGCCTGATGCCGCGCTACTTCCTGATGCAGGCGGGCATCGATCCCGAGAAGGACTTCAAGACAGTCGCGTTCTCGGGCGCGCACGACGCCACCGTGGCTTTCGTGGCTGCGTCGCGCGCCGAGGCCGGCGTGCTCAACGCGTCGGTCTGGGAAAAGCTGGTCGAAAGCAAGAACCCGAACGCTGCCAAGGTGCGCGTGCTCGCCACCACGCCCACCTACTACGACTACAACTGGACGGTGCGCCCCGGCCTGGACCCGGCCCTCACGAAGAAGCTCACCGAAGCCTTCCTGAAGCTCGATCCCGCGAACCCGGCCATGAAGGAGATCATGGACCTGCAGCGCGCGAGCAAGTTCGTCGCCACCAAGTCGTCGAACTACGACGGCATCGAAGCCGCCGCCAAGTCGGCCGGCCTGGTCAAGTGATGCGGCAGGGGCGCGCCGCCGGAGCCTTCGCGTGAGCTTTGCGCTCGGCGAGGTCGGGCTGGTGCACCCGAACGGCCATCGGGCCCTGCAGGGTGTCTCGCTGGCCGCGCGCGATGGCGAGCGGCTCGCCGTCATCGGCCCCTCGGGTGCCGGCAAGACCACGCTGCTGCGCGTGCTCGGCGCGGCATTGCGGCCCGGCGAAGGCACGGTGCGGCTGCTTGGCGAAGCACCCTGGAACCTCGCCGCACCGGCGCTGCGCAAGCTGCGGTCGCGCATCGGCACCGTGCACCAGAGCCCGCCGATCGCGCCACGCCTGCGCGTCGTCACGGCGGTGCTGTCGGGCCGGCTCGGGCAATGGAGCGCGATGCGCGCGATGGCGTCGCTGCTGCGCCCCTCGGACCTGGAAGGCGCGCACGAAGCCCTGTCGCGGCTCTCGCTCGAAGACCGGCTGTTCGACCGCTGCGACCGCCTCTCGGGCGGACAGTTGCAGCGCGTGGGCATCGCGCGCGTGCTCTACCAGCGGCCCGCGCTGATGCTGGCCGACGAACCCGTGTCCGCGCTCGACCCGACGCTGGCCGACGCCACGCTGCAGCAGCTGGTGGCGCAGAGCGAATCGACCGGCGCCACGCTCGTGGCCTCCCTGCATGCGGTGGACCTGGCGCTGCGCTGGTTTCCGCGCATCGTGGGCATGCGCGGCGGCCAGGTGGTGTTCGACGAACCCGTGGGCAACGTGACGGAGCCGATGCTCGCGGCGCTCTATGCGAGCGAAGGCGGGCTGCCGACGCAGGCACGCGGCGCGTCGATCCCCGCCATCGCATCCGCCCCATTCGCCACGGGCGCCGCACACCCCGTCCCGCGCCCGGACTGCCTGTGACCACCGCGCAACCCTTGCGGCGAGACGCGCTGCGCGATCCCCTCGCGCGGCGCCGTGTCGTGTGGCTGCTGGCCGCGCTTGTGATTGCATGGCCGATGCTGCAGCTCTCGGGCTTCGCACCCGCGGCCCTCTTCGCGCCCGGCAACCTTCAGGTGATCGGCGGCTTCCTGGCCGGCTTCCTGCCGCCCGAGACGTCGCCGGCCTTTCTGGCGATGCTGGGCAAGGCCACGCTCGAGACGCTGGCCATGGCCACCGCGGGCACGGCGCTGGCATTCGCCATCGGCGCGCCGCTCGCCTTCGTGACCACGCGCGCGCTCTCGGTCTCGCGCATCGGACCGGGGCCGGGGCGTGTGCAAGCGGGCGTGGTGCGCCAGGCCGGGCGTTCCGTGCTGATGGTGCTGCGCGCCATTCCGGAAATCGTCTGGGCGCTGGTCTTCGTGCGCGCGCTCGGCCTTGGCCCCGCGGCGGGCGTGCTGGCGCTGGCCATCACCTACGGCGGCATGCTGGGCAAGGTGTACGCCGAGGTGCTCGAATCGACCGACACGCGGCCCGCCCGCGCGTTGTTGGAAAGCGGCAGCGCGCGCCTGGCCGCGCTGGTCTACGGGTTGTTGCCCCATTGCGGGCAGGAGCTCATCTCGTACACGGTGTACCGGTGGGAGTGCGCCGTCAGGGCCTCGGTCGTCATGGGCTTCGTGGGCGCGGGCGGCCTGGGCCAGCTCATGGACCAGTCGATGAAGATGCTCAACGGCGGCGAAGCGAGCAGCATCCTGCTGGTGTTCCTGGTGCTGGTGCTGCTCGCGGATGCGCTGAGCAATGCGCTGCGGCGGTTGCTGGCATGAACGCGCGCATGAAGCTGGCCGGGCCGCCGCGCTGCATCCGCTGCTGGATCGCATCGGCGCTGGTGCTCGCAGGCGTGGCGGCCAGCTTCGCCTACCTGGCCATCGACTACCGCGCGCTCTTCACAGCCGAATCGATCGGCCTCATGGGCAAGTTCGTCGCCGAGTTCTTTCCGCCGGATCTTTCGAGCGCCTTCCTTGCCAAGACGGCGTGGGGCGCGCTGCAGACGCTGGCCGTGTCGGCGCTCGGCACGCTGCTGGCGGCCGTGGGCGCCGCCCTGCTCGCGCTGCCCGCGTCGGGCCGCTCGGGCCTGCTGCTGCGGCAGGCCTGCCGCTTTGTCCTCAACTTCCTGCGCAGCGTGCCCGAGCTGGTGTGGGCCGCGCTCATGGTGCTGGCCGCGGGCATCGGCCCGTTTGCCGGCGCGCTCGCGCTCGCGCTGCACACCACCGGCGTGCTCGGCCGGCTGTTCGCCGAGAGCCTGGAGAACGCGCCGCGCGAACCCGAGCAGGCGCTGGCGCTCGGCGGTGCCGGCGCGGTCGCGGCCTTCGGCTACGGCAGCCTTCCGCTCGTGCTGCCGCAATGGGTGGCCTATGCGCTGTATCGTTGGGAAATGAACATCCGGATGGCCGCGGTGCTGGGCTTCGTCGGCGGCGGCGGCCTGGGGCAACTTCTCTACTTTCACTTGTCGATCTTCCAACAGCAGCAGGCCATGACCGTACTGATTGCAATGTTCGTGCTGGTGGCCGTCGTCGACCTGGCGAGCGGCCGGCTGCGGCGCAACCTGGGGCACGCCCATGCGTGAACACGACAACCCGCGCCACCAGCCCACGCGCGTGGGCGACATGCACCGGTTCGACACCGTCATCGACGCGCGCTCGCCTTCGGAGTTTGCGCTCGACCACATTCCGGGCGCCATCAATTGCCCGGTGCTCGACGACGACGAGCGCCGCATCGTCGGCACCATCTACAAGCAGACCGGCGCCTTCGAGGCGCGGCGCGTCGGCGGCGCCATGGTGGCCGCCAACCTCGCGCGGCACCTGCGCGAGCGCTTTGCCGATCAGCCCGCCAGCTGGCGCCCGCTCGTCTATTGCTGGCGCGGGGGCCTGCGCAGCGGCTCGATGGTGACCTGGCTGCGCCTGGTCGGCTGGGACGCGCAGCAGCTTGCCGGCGGCTACAAGAGCTTTCGCCATCACGTGCTGGCGCAGATCGAGGCCACCGTGCCCAGGCTGCAGTTGCGGGTGATCTGCGGCGCTACCGGCAGCGCCAAGACGCGGGTGCTGCAGGCGCTGGCGGCGCGCGGCGAACAGGTGCTCGACCTGGAGCATTGCGCAAGCCACAAGGGGTCGCTGCTGGGCGCCCTGCCCGGCGTGCCGCAGCCCTCGCAGAAGCAGTTCGAGACCCGCATCGCGGCCTGCCTCGAGGCGCTCGATCTTTCGCGCCCGCTCTACGTCGAAGGCGAGAGCGCGCGCATCGGCCGGCTCTCGGTGCCCATTCCACTCGTCGCGCACATGCGCGCCGCGGCCTGCATCGAAATCCAGGCCGACGCCGCCGCGCGGCTCGACTACCTGCTGCGCGACTACGCCTACCTGGGCGACGACCGCGCCGGGCTCGCGGCCCAGCTGGAGCGCCTGAAGGAAATGCAGGGCAAGACGGTGGTGCAGCGCTGGCAGGAATGGGCGTTCGAGGGCGACCTGCCGCAGCTCTTTGCGGAACTCATGGCGCTTCACTACGATCCGCACTACGAACGCTCGCAGGCGCGCCACTTCGAGAAGTGGCCCGGGCGGCAGCAGGTGGCGGCACCCGACCTCACGGAACAGGGCATCGAAGCCGTGGCAGACGCCATCCTGCAGTTGAACCCCGCGGGCTGACCGGCCGCACACCCAACAGGCACGCTCCATGACACTCGAATGGCGCCATTCGCTCGAAGGCATCGATTGGGAAGAGCTCTCGCGGCTCTACCAGGCCGCACCGCTCGGCAACAAGCAGCCCGACGGCCTGAAGCTCGTGTTTTCCAACAGCATGTTCAAGAGCTTCGTCTACAACGAAGGCCGCCTGGTGGGCGCCGGGCGCGCGCTGGCCGACGGGCTCGACTGCGCGTACATCTGCGACGTGGCCGTGCATCCGAGCCACCAGGGCACCGGCCTGGGCAAGCAAATCGTCTCGCGGCTCATGGATCTTTCCAAAGGACACCGCAAGATCATCCTGTACGCGGTCGCCGGCAAGGAGCCCTTCTACGCGAAGTTCGGCTTCCGGCGAATGAAGACCGCGATGGCGATCTTCGAGAACCAGGCGCAGGCCGCGGAGCGCGGGCTGCTCGAATGAAATGGAGTTCCCATGTGCAGAAGCATCAAGACCCTCTACAACTTCGAGCCTCCCGCCACCGAGCAGGAGATCCGTGCCGCCGCGCTGCAGTTCGTGCGCAAGCTCAGCGGCTTCAGCGTGCCGTCGAAGGCGAACCAGCAAGCCTTCGAGCGCGCGGTCGATGAAGTGGCAGCCAGCGCAACGCGCCTCATCGATTCGCTGGTGACCACCGCCGAGCCGCGCGACCGGGCCATCGAGGCCGAACGCGCCCGTGCCCGGTCGGCCGAGCGCTTCGGCACCTGAACAACGCAACATCCACTTGGAGACTCTTCATGCCCGTTGAACTCTGGCTCGCCTTCGTGGCCGCATCCGCCGTGCTCTTGATCATTCCGGGTCCGACCATCCTCACGGTGATCAGCTATTCGATGTCGCACGGCCGCCGCGCCAACGTGCCGCTGGTGGCCGCGGTGGCGCTCGGCGATTCGACCGCGCTGGTGGTGTCGCTGCTGGGCCTGGGGGCGCTGCTCGCCACCTCGGCGTTCTGGTTCATGGTGGTGAAGTGGGTGGGCGGCCTGTACCTGATCTATCTCGGCATCAAGCTGCTGCGGGCGGGCATCGCGCCGGCGGAAATCGCTGCACCGGCCGCGCAGGTTTCGCGATGGAGGCTGTTCGCCAACACCTACCTGGTGACCGCGCTGAACCCCAAGGGCATCGTGTTCTTCGTGGCATTCCTGCCGCAGTTCCTGAGTCCGACGGCCGACGCGACGCGCCAGCTGTGGGTGCTGGCGGTCACCTTCGTGGCCATGGCCGCGCTCAATGCCACGCTCTACGCGGTGTTCGCGGGCACGGCGCGCAGGCTGCTTTCTTCTGCGCGTGCACAGCGGCGTTTCAACCTTGCAGGCGGATCGCTGCTGAGCGCGGCGGGTGTGTGGGCCCTGCTCGCGCGCCGGCCCGCCTGAGGTGCGCTGAGCGTGGATCAGCGATAGGGGTTGTTCGGCCGGCGATCGTAGCGGTTGGGCACCCCATCGCCATCGCGGTCTCGGTCATACCGATTGGGTACGCCGTCGCGGTCTCGGTCACCGCCATAGTATTGGCCACGCGGCGGCGGCGAACGGTCGTAAGGTGCGACCACGCAGCCGGCCAGGACAGCCGATGCGGCGAGCAGAACAGCCAGTGTCTTGATCATCATTTGATTTCTCCTTGGAGTTATGGAAAGGCGGCTTGCCTCCGCAAGCCGGCATCTGCATTGAAGGCCACCTCCGTCTCGGTCCGGTATCTGCCATGGGGCCGGGGCGTGAAGTTCGTTACCGGATGTGGAACGTGCTGCAGACTCTGGCGCCAAGCCGCTGCCACCGCAGGCGGCGGCCCGCCCGTCTGCAAGTAGGTGCAGTTCCCGTGGACGCATGGCCGAGAATGGCGCCCCGCGCAGCCGATTCCCGCCCTGCATCCACGCCGCCTTCCATGAACCGCCCGTTCTTCACCGCCCGCCGCAGTTGCCTTGCCGCAACGCTGACGGCCCTCGCCTGGGTACAGCCGGCGCCGGCATCGGCCGGCGTCGTGAGCTTCGACGAAGTGAAGCGCGAGTTCCGTTCGTCCGATACCGCAGTGCTCGATCGCAACGGCGAGCTGCTGCAGCGCGTGCGCACCGATGCCACTGTGCGGCGCGGCCAATGGACGGCGCTGGCCGATGTCTCGCCCGCGCTGCGCATGGCCATGGTGATGAGCGAGGACCGGCGCTTCTACGAGCACAGCGGCATCGACTGGCGCGCCGTATCGGCTGCTGCCTGGGGCAATTTGTGGAACACCCGCACGCGCGGCGCATCGACCATCACGATGCAGCTGTCGGGCCTGCTCGACGAAGACCTGCGCCGCGCCAACAGCGGACGCACCTTCACGCAGAAGATCGGCCAGACCGTGGCGGCCGCACAGCTGGAACGCAGCTGGCGCAAGGACCAGATCCTCGAGGCCTACCTCAACACCGTGCCCTTCCGCGGCGAGATCGTGGGCATCGATGCGCTCTCGCGCACGCTGTTCGGCAAGGCGCCGAATGGCCTGGACGCGCGCGAGGCCAGCGTGGCCGCCGCGCTGGTGCGCGCGCCCAACGCCAAGCCCGCGCTGGTGGCGCAGCGTGCCTGCGAGGTCATGCGCGCCATGGAGCCCGAGCGCAAGATCGATTGCGAAGCGCTCGACATGTTCACGAGCGCCGCCGTGCAGCGGCGCGCCTTCGATGCGAACGAAGGCATCGCGCCGCACGCGGCGCGCCGTGCGCTGAGGGAGTTGCGCGAAGCCGGTGAAGCGGCGGGCGCTGCCGTCCCATCCGCACGGCAGGTGGCAAACAAGGATGCGGCCATCAGGACCACGCTGCGCGCACCGCTGCAGCGCTTTGCGCTCGGCACGCTGCAGCGCCACCTGAAGGAACTGCGCGGCCGGCATGTGGAAGACGGCGCGCTGGTGGTGCTCGACAACGCGAGCGGCGAGGTGCTGGCCTGGGTCGGATCGTCGGGCCCGCTGAGCCAGGCGGCCGAGGTCGATGCCGTCACCGCGCTGCGCCAGCCCGGCTCGACGCTCAAGCCGCTGCTCTATGCGCAGGCCATCGCCGAGCGGCGACTCACCGCGGCCTCGCTGATCGACGATTCGTCGGCGCAGATCAACACCGCGAGCGGGCTCTACATTCCGCAAAACTACGACCGGCAGTTCAAGGGGCCGGTGTCGGCGCGCACGGCACTCGCAGCTTCGCTCAACGTGCCGGCGGTGCGCACGCTGGTGATGGTGTCGCCTGAATCGTTTGCGCGCCAGCTGCGCGCGGCCGGGCTGCCGCTGCGCGAAAGCGGCGACTACTACGGCTACAGCCTCGCGCTCGGGAGCGCCGAGGTCTCGTTGCTGTCGCTCACCAACGCCTACCGCATGCTCGCCAACGGCGGGCGCTACGGCCCCACCACGCTGTCCGCGCCAACGCCCGCCGGGAAGAAGGCCGTCGACCCCGCAGCGTCCATCCTCGACGCGGGCGCTGCCTTCATCGTCGGCGACATCCTGTCCGACGCGAATGCACGCACGCGCACCTTCGGCCTGGACAGCATCCTTTCGACGCGTTTCTGGACCGCGGTGAAGACCGGCACCAGCAAGGACATGCGCGACAACTGGGCCGTGGGCTGGTCGCAGCGCTACACGGTGGGCGTGTGGGTCGGCAACGCGAGCGGCGCATCGATGTGGGACGTGAGCGGCACCAGCGGCGCGGCGCCGGTCTGGGCCGAGGTGATGCGCTTCCTGCATGCGCGGGAACCGAGCCGCGCACCCCGGCCGCCGCCCGGCCTGGTCGAGGCCCGCGTGGCATTCGGCCCCGGCGGCGACGGCAACCCGCTCGAGGCGACGCGGAGCGACTGGTTCCTGCAAGGCACGGAACAGCCGCTGTTCGCGCTCGACAACAGCGGCGCGCCGGTCGAAGCCGCGGCCGCACGCATCACCGCGCCCGCGGACGGCACCATCATCGCGCTGGACCCGGACATTCCGCCGCTGCACCAGCGCGTGCGTTTCGAGTCCGAAGGCCGCGGCGTGCAGTGGCGCATCGACGGCAAGCACTTTGCGCGCGGCAACACCGCGCAATGGCTGCCCTGGCCCGGGCGCCACGTGATCGAACTGGTCGATGCCACCGGCAAGGTGGTGGACCAGCGCAAGCTCGAAGTGCGCGGCGCCGGCGTCATCGCGAAGAGCGGCACAAGCACGCGCCGATAGCCGGCAGGCATCCCGCTTGCCACGGCCCGGCAGCAGCCGCGCTGCGTGCAGACGCGCCGTGTGCGAAGTCCCTCTGCCCGACTGCGACAATCCAGATGCGCGAAAATTCGTCCAATGATTCAATGAATTAGGTCTTTTTTCTTCATATGCTCCTTCAAGCTCCGCGCACCTCCCTGGCCGACAGCGCCGCCGACAGCATCCGGGCCGAAATTGCCGGCGGCCGCTGGCATGTCGGCTCGCGCATACCGATCGAACCGCAGTTGGCACTGCTGCTGGGCGTGAGCCGCGGCACCGTGCGCGAAGCCGTCAAGACGCTGGTCTCGCGCGGCCTGCTCGAAGTGCGCCAGGGTTCCGGCACCTACGTGCGCTCGGGCTTCGACCCCTCGCTCAGCTTGCAGAAGATGCGGCGCGCGAGCCTTCGGGACCAGTTCGAGGTGCGCCGCGCACTCGAGGTCGAGGCCGCACGGCTGGCCGCGCTGCGCCACACCGCCAGGGACCTGCGCAACCTCAAGACGCTGCTCGAAAAGCGCGGCGTGCCCGAGGCGAAAGACGGCGGTGCGGCTTTCATCGAGCGCGACCTGGCCTTTCACCTGGCCATCGTCGACATGTCCGGCAATCTCGCGCTGGCCGAAACCTGCCGCTTCATCGCGGGCTACATCAAGGAAACCATCGCCAGCACCATGGACACCAGCCTGCCGGAACCCGACACGGCCGCGCACACCGCCATCGTGGCAGCCATTGCCAGCCGGGACCCCGACCGTGCCGCGGAGGCAGTGCGCGATTTCATGTCGCCGATGATCGACGCGCTAGCGCAGGACGCGGAGCCCGTGCGATGAGCGCGCTGCCGCTGCGCGCATCTCACGCCGCCGACGACCTGCTGATCGACGCCGAGGCCGACAGCTTGCCCGCGCCCCGCGCCACGCCGGCGGGCAGTCTGGGCCGCCGCATCCTGCTGGGCGCGAGCGTGGTGCTGATCGCCTTCAACCTTCGCCCGGTGTTCGCCAGCCTGTCGGTGGTGCTGCCCGAAATCATCGCGGCCACCGGCCTCTCCGCCACCGCCGCGAGCTTGCTGACCACGCTGCCCATCGTCTGCCTGGGCGTGTTCGCACCGCTGGCACCGGGCCTCGGCCGCCGCTTCGGCACGGAGCGCACGCTGCTCGGCTGCATGGTGCTCATCCTTGTGGGCACGCTGCTGCGCGGCACCGGCAACATCCCGCTGCTGTTCCTGGCCTCGGCCATCGCGGGCAGCGGCATCGCAGTATCGAACGTGCTGCTCTCGGGCCTCGTGAAGCGCGACTTCGCCGGGCAGGCGGCGCTGATGATGGGCCTCTACACCATGGCCGTGTGCGGCGGCGCGGCCAGCGCCGCGGGCCTCACGGTGCCGCTGGAGCATGCGCTCGGCGGCGGCTGGCCCTACGCCCTGGCCATGTGGGCCGCGCCGGCCTTGCTGGTCACGCTGATCTGGGCACCGCAGGCCTTGCCGCTGAAGCCGGTGGCCAGCGAATCGGGCTTCACGGTGCGCGGGCTGTGGCGCGACCGGCTCGCGTGGCAGGTCACATTCTTCATGGGACTGCAATCGGCGCTGGCCTACATCGTGATGGGATGGCTCGCACCCATCCTGCGCGAACGCGGGCTGGGCAGCGAGACCGCGGGCTACGTGGTCTCGCTCTCGGTCATGACGCAGGTCGTGACCTGCCTCGTGGTGCCGGCCGTGGCGGTGAAGCTGCGCAACCAGCGCGGCTTGGCCGTGGTGCTGGCCGCGCTCACGGTGGCCGCCATGCTGGCCATGCTGTTCGCGCCGCTCGGCGGCGTGTGGCTGTGGGCCGTGCTGCTGGGCATCGCGCAGGGCGGCACCTTTGCGCTGGCGCTCACGATGATCGTTCTGCGCTCGCCCGACTCGCACGTGGCGGCGCACCTGTCGGGCATGGCACAGGGCGTCGGTTATGTGGTGGCCGCGTGCGGGCCGCTCCTGGCCGGCCTGCTGCACGGATGGACCGGCAGCTTCCGTTCGTCGTCGTGGCTCTTCATCGGGCTCGGCATCGCCCTGGTGGCTGCGGGTATCGGCGCGGGCCGCACCCTGCACGTGGGCGCGGTCACGGTTCCGCGGCGCTGAGAAGGCACCGGGCTATCGCGGCCCGCCGCAGAACCCCGCACGTTCGGTGGTCCTGGCGGCAAAGTGCAGGCGCGTGGTGGCCGCGGCGCTCGCTGGCGTGTGTGCGGGCCATTCACTTTGCAGCCAGGTGTATTGCCATTGGTACGGTTCGCCGGGCCTGGCGGGTTCGCCGTAGGCGATGCGCAGGCTGCCGCTGCTCTCGTCGTGGCAATGCTTCGACTGCTTGTATTCCTTCTCGCTGAAGCAGGCGCGGACCATCTTCGAACAGGAGAAGGGAATGCCCTCGTGCACGGCCTTGCTCTTGTCGAGCGGAACGAAGTCGGCCGTGGTGGACGAGGAGCCGCCGCCCGAGTACATCTCCGACACTGTCTGGAGCACGGCCACGGCCCATTGGCCTTCGGCCAGCGGATAGAGCGCCGGGGCGAGCGAAACGCGCAGCTCGGACAAGCCCGCGCCGCTTTCCTTCTTCAATGCGGCCGCATAGCCGCTGAAGTCATGCAGGCGCTCGAGCTGCCAGGTTTTCGAATCCGCCACGCGCTTGTAGCGCACCATCGCCATGGCCAGCGGCTCGTTCGACAGCACTGCGTAATTTCCAGCTGCAGCGCCGCGCGGCCGGTACAGGCCGAGCACCTGCGGATCACAGGGTTGCGGCAGCAGCGCGCACAGGCGGTCGCGCCATTCGGGGTCGATGGACTCCGGCTTCTTGACCGCGTCGAACGGCCGGGCGGCAGGTGCGGCAACGACATGGCCGGCCAGCAGCAGGGCGAGCATCGGCGCAACGATGCGAAGAGCTGGCGGCGGCTTTCTCATGCAGCGGATGATAGCCAGACGGCCAGGAAGCAGCTGCTACCAAATGCCGCAAATGATGTCGGCCGCGATGTTGTAGCCTTCGCACCGGAGGCCCCCCTCGGCCTCTGGAACGGAGTGAAGATGGCTGACAGGATCCTGGTGTTCTATGGCTCGTACCGCTCGGACCGCATGGGCATTCGCCTGGCGGACTACCTGGTGGCCGGGCTCACTGCGCGCGGCGCCCAAGCCGAGCTTGTCGATGCCCGGGCCGTCGGACTGCCGATGCTGGACCGCATGTACAAGGAGTACCCACAGGGTACCGCGCCCGCGCCGATGGAAGCGCTGGCGCAGAAGATTCGCGGCGCCGACGCCTTCGTCTTCGTGACCGGGGAGTACAACTGGGGTCCGCAGCCGGGCCTGAAGAACCTGACCGACCACTTCCTCGAGGAATGGTTCTGGCGCCCTGCCGCCATTGCGAGCTACTCGGCGGGACGCTTCTCCGGTGTGCGCTCGGGCACCGCCTGGCACTCGATCCTGTCCGAGATGGGAATGGTCGTCATCTCGAGCACACTGGCGGCCGGTCCCCTTTCGCAAACGCTGGACGAGAGCGGCAAGCCCACGGGCAGTGCCGGCCAATCGCTCGAGCGCTCGTTCGGCCGCTTTGCCGATGACCTTGCATGGTGGACCGAGGCGGCACGCACGCAGCGGTCGCGCAAGGCGCCACCCTACTGAGCGACGCGAGCCGCTGCGCGGCCGGCGCTAGCTGGCGTTGAACCGCGCGCGCGTGCGCGACCGGGGCGTGGCCTTGGGCGGCTCGCGGAGAATCATTTCATCGCGGCAGTTCTTCAGGCGCGGTCCGGCGACGGCGATCTTCTTCGTCCGATGGTCGTATCGGAGGAACAGGCCGGACACGCTGCCGACATAGGCGTCGATGCCGAAATCGTCCGCCACGCCCCGGTCTTCGGGCGAGAACTTGTCCGGCTCCATCTTGAAGCCGGCGCCCTTGACCGCCGGGTGCGTGTGGTAGTAGGCCACGGCGCTGGTGCCCTCGGGGCAGCCCTTGTTGCCACCGCGGTGGCCCACGTCGACGGTGTTGGTGTCTCCCTCGCGCGGCGGCATGGCGAAGTACCGGGTGCCCCATTGGCAGATCATTCCGCCAAACTCCTTGCGGCGTTCGATCGACTCGATGAGCACGGCCTCGAGCGCCGCGCGCGCGGCCTCGGTCGGGGTGTCGAAGGGTTGGACTTCGAAGGGGAATGGGGGCGCTGCGGTGTCCATGCCCGCAGTGTCGCGGCTGCGCACGCATGCGGCCATCTGCCGGAAAGCGTATGACGCCCGGCCGGTGCCGCAAGCCCCACGTCTGCAGGATCAGGCAAGAAGCCCGTTCGATCCGGATAACGCCCCGGGCACCATCCGCGCGAGACTTGCATCCATGCCCGGCGCCGCATTGCGCCATGGTCCACACCCATCCGCAAGAGGAGATTCTCATGAGCGCAATCCAGGAAAAAGTCGTCCTCATCACGGGCGCAAGCGGTGGCATCGGCGAAGCGGCCGCGCGGCTGCTGGCGCGCCGCGGCGCCAAGGTGGTGCTCGGCGCGCGCCGCACCGAACGGCTCGAGGCGCTGGCCGAGGACATCACGGCCGCCGGCGGAACCGCGAGCTTCCAGCGGCTCGACGTGACCTATCGCCCGGACGTGGAGGCCTTTGCCGAGTTCGCGCTCGAGACGCACGACCGCATCGACGTGCTGGTGAACGCCGCCGGCGTGATGCCGCTCTCGCCGCTGTGGACGCGCAAGATCGACGAATGGGAATTGATGATCGACGTCAACCTGCGCGGCGTGCTGCTGGGCATCGCGGCGGTGCTGCCGACGATGCAGGAGCAGGGCTGGGGCCACATCGTCAACGTGGCGCCGGTGCCGGCGCATGGCGCATCGCCCAACTCGGCAGTGTATTGCGGCACGCAGTACGCGGTCGATGCCATCTCGGAAGGGCTGCGCCAGGAGCATGCCGGGCGCGTGCGCGTGACGGTGGTGCGCCCCGACGTGAGCGAGGCCGACACCCTGCTGGCCGACCGCATGGCGGCCTGCAGCTCTTTCGAGCGCATGGTCACGCGGCGGCGCATCGCGGTGCCGGTGGAAGCCGTGGCCCGGTCGATCGCGGGCGCCATCGAGGGCGGCAGCATCTCGGCGCCCCGGCGCACGGCCTGCCGTGTGCGGCCGGCCGGACACGCGGCCTTCTGAGCGCGCACGCCGCGCGGGCCGTGCCGCGTCAGTAGGTCTTGTAGGGCAGGAACTTGCCGGACAGCACCACGTTCACGCGGTCGCCCTTGGGGTCGGCTTGGCGCTGGATGTCCATGCTGAAGTCGATGGCGCTCATGATGCCGTCGCCGAACTCCTCGTGGATCAGTTCCTTGATGGTGGTGCCGTACACGCTCACGACCTCGTACCAGCGGTAGATGAGCGGATCGGTCGGCACCGGCGTGGGCAGCGACCCCTTGTAGGGCACCACCTGGAGCCACTTCTGCTCCTCCGCGGTCAGGCCGAAGATCTTGCCGACGGTCCTGGCCTGCTTGTCGTCGAGCGTCATCTGGCCCAGGCATGCGGCGGTGGTCCACTCCTTGGAGAGCCCCACCTTCCTGGCCACGTCGGCCCACTGGATGCCCTTGGCCACCTTCACGGTGATGATCTTCTCGGTCACGTCGTTGCGGTTCATGCAGGTTTGCTCCTGGAGTTGGTTGGGCTGAAGCGGAAGCAACAAATGTTCCCGCTGCCACTCCCAGCGTGAAAGCAGGCGCTCACCGGTCCCAGTGGAACTTGCGCTCCGACGCCGCGATGGGCTGGTCGTTGATGCTCGCGAAGCGCCGCTGCATCAGCCCGTTCCCGGCGAACTCCCAGTTCTCGTTGCCATGGCTGCGAAACCACTGCCCGGCCGCGTCGTGCCATTCGTATTCGAAGCGCACCGCAATGCGGTTGTCCATGAAGGCCCAGAGCTGTTTCTTGAGGCGGTAGTCGTGCTCGCGCTCCCACTTGCGCGCGAGGAACTCGACCACCTGCTCGCGGCCGTTGACGAAGTCGGCGCGGTTGCGCCATTCGGTATCGGGCGTGTAGGCCAGGCTCACGCGCACCGGGTCGCGGGTGTTCCAGGCGTCTTCGGCGGCCTGTACTTTCCGGGTGGCGGATTCGAGGGTGAAGGGCGGCAAAGGCGGGCGGGATTCCATGTCGGTCTTTCGTCGAAGGGATGAATCGGAAGAACCGCAATGTGCCACATGTAGACAGACCTGTCTACATGCCTACAATAGCCGCATGGACACCTCTGCACTGCCCGCGCGCGAACGCATCCTGCACACGGCGCACGAGCTCTTCTATGCCCATGGCATCCGCGCCACCGGCATCGACCGCGTCATCGCCGAATCGGGTGTGACCAAGGTCACCTTCTACCGGCACTTCCCGTCCAAGGACGACCTGGTGCGCGAGTTCCTCGACCACCGCCATGCGCGCTGGATGGCATGGTTCGTCGATGCGCTCGGACGCCGCGGCGCGCATGAGCGCGTGGGCAATGCGGGCGCCCTGCTGCTGCTTGCCGACGTGATGGCCGAATGGTTCGCCGATCCGGCGTTTCGCGGCTGCGCCTTCATCAACTCGGTGGCCGAGGTGGGCGGCAGCGTGGCGGGCGCGGTAGAGCGTGCGCGCGATCACAAGCGCGAAATGACCGAAGTCATCGCCGGCTTGCTGCCCGCGGATTCGCCGTCGCGTATGGCGCTTGCGCAGGCCGCTGCGCTCGGCGTGGACGGCGCCATCGTCAAGGCGCAGATGGGCGAGGCCGCGCTCGCGCGCGAAGCCGTGGACGACCTGCGCAGGCTGCTCAAGGCATTGGCCGCCGCGCCGAGCGTGCCGCCGACCCGATAACATCGCCCCACTCTATGGCTTCGATGCGACTCCCCTCGACCCAGGGCCTGCAGGCCTTCGAGGCGGTGGCACGGCTGCGCAGCGTGAACCTCGCGGCCGAAGAGCTCAGCGTCACGCCCAGCGCCGTGAGCCATCGCATCCGCCAGCTCGAGACGCTGCTCGAACGCCGCTTCTTCGTGGGCAACGATTTCAGCCTCAGCGCCGACGGCATCGCCTACCTGGCGCGCGTGCGCGAAGCCATCGCGGCGCTGCAGCAGGTGCCCGGGCGCGAGCCGGCCTCGCAGGTGCGCCGGCTGCGGGTGGCCGTGACGCCCACCTTCTCGCGCCAGATGCTGCTGCCCCGGCTGGCCGTGTTCCGCGATGCCTACCCGAACATCGAGCTGATGCTGCAGGTGACCACACCGGTGCGCAACATGACGGCCGAGGAGGCCGACATCGAGCTGCGCTTCGGCACCGGGCCCTTCCACGACCGCGAGTTCTTCCAGCTGCTGGCCGACGAGGTCTCGCCGGTGTGCAGCCCGGCCTACCTGGAACGCCACGGTCCCTTCGACGGCTTTGCCACCGATGCGGAAGTCTCGCGCGCCCAGCTGCTGCGCACGCCGCTCGAATCGTGGCGCACCTGGTTCAAGGCGTGCGGCATCGGCCTGCCCGAGCCGGCGACGGGCCACCAGTTCAACGACCTGGGGCTCGCCCTCGACGCGGCGGCCGAAGACTTCGGCGTGGTGCTCATGCACCTGAAGCTGGGCAGCGCGTGGCTCGACAGCGGCCGCCTCGTGCGGCTCTCGCCGCGCAGCGTGCCATCGCCCAATGCCTACTTCATCTGCTGGAAGCCGGGCGCCATGGAGCGCTGGGAGTGCGCGACCTTCGTCGAATGGCTGCGCCAGGCGCTGCGCGACTGAGCTGAATTCTTTTCAGCTGCGCGCGGGGTAATTTTCAGGCGCGCCGCTGCTGGGCGAATCACACTGGGGCCGCTGCGGGGCTGACGATAATGGCCCCGCCCTGCCCCCAAGAAGACCCAACAGGAGACCGCCTCGTGCCAGACCTTTCCAAGATCACCTGCATCGAAGACCTGCGGGTGGTCGCCAAGCGGCGCGTGCCCCGGATGTTCTACGACTACGCCGATTCCGGCGCCTGGACCGAGAGCACCTACCGCGCCAACGAGAGCGACTTCCAGAAAATCAAGCTGCGCCAGCGCGTGGCCGTGAACATGGAAGGCCGCTCCACCCGCACCACGATGATCGGCCAGGACGTGGCCATGCCCGTGGCCATTGCGCCCACCGGCCTCACCGGCATGCAGCACGCCGACGGCGAGATCCTGGGCGCGCGCGCGGCCAAGGCCTTCGGCATCCCGTTCACGCTCTCGACCATGAGCATCTGCTCGCTCGAGGACATTGCCGAACACACCGGCCGGCATCCGTTCTGGTTCCAGCTCTACGTCATGAAGGACCGCGACTTCATCGAGCGGCTGATCGAGCGGGCACGCGCCGCGAACGTGTCGGCGCTGCAGCTCACGCTCGACCTGCAGATCCTCGGGCAGCGCCACAAGGACATCAAGAACGGCCTCTCGACGCCGCCCAAGCCGACGATCGCGAACATGATCAACCTGGCGACCAAGCCGCACTGGTGCCTGGGCATGCTGGGCACCCGGCGCCGCACCTTCGGCAACATCGCGGGCCATGCCAAGGGCGTGAAGGACCTGTCGTCGCTGTCGTCATGGACGGCCGAGCAGTTCGACCCGGCACTGAGCTGGGCCGACGTCGAATGGATCAAGAAGCGCTGGGGCGGCAAGCTGATCCTCAAGGGCATCATGGATGCGGAAGACGCGCGCCTGGCTGCCGCAAGCGGCGCCGATGCGCTCATCGTCTCCAACCACGGCGGGCGCCAGCTCGATGGCGCGCCCTCCTCGATCTCGGCGCTGCCCGCCATCGTCGAGGCGGTGGGGCGCGACATCGAGGTGTGGATGGACGGCGGCATCCGCAGCGGCCAGGACGTGCTCAAGGCCCGTGCGCTCGGCGCGCGGGGCACGCTGATCGGGCGAAGCTTTCTCTACGGGCTGGGCGCCTACGGCCAGGCCGGCGTGACGCGCGCGCTGCAACTCATCCACAAGGAACTGGACATCACCATGGCCTTCTGCGGCCACACCGATATCGAGAACGTGGATTCGGGCATCCTGCTACCGGGCACCTTCTAAGCCCACGCCGGCGACAGGCTTGCGGCGCTGGCTGACAGCGCGAACAAGCGCACGTGCAGAGAATGTTGCTTCCAACAACATCGCCTTCACGGCGGCACAACGCATCATGAGCGCAGCCACGCCTGTAACGGGGAGCTCATCGGCTTCCGCATCCTCCCCGCCTCCGATCCACTACACGTCAGAAGAAAAACGCCACCGCGTCTTCTCGATCATGGCGGCCTCGTCGGGCAACCTCGTCGAGTGGTTCGACTTCTACGTGTATGCCTTCTCGGCGCTGTACTTCGCATCGGCGTTCTTTCCCAAGTCGGACCCGACGGTACAACTGCTGAACACGGCCGGCGTGTTCGCAGCAGGCTTCCTCATGCGGCCCATCGGCGGCTGGCTGTTCGGGCGCGTCGCCGACAAGGTCGGGCGCAAGACGTCGATGCTGATCTCCGTCACCATGATGTGCGGTGGTTCGCTGGTCATCGCGTTCCTGCCCACCTACGCGCAGATCGGTGCGTGGGCGCCCTTCCTGCTGCTGGTCTGCCGGCTGTTCCAGGGGCTTTCGGTGGGCGGCGAATACGGCACCACGGCCACCTACATGAGCGAGGTCGCGCTGCGCGGGCAGCGGGGCTTCTTCTCGTCGTTCCAGTACGTCACGCTGATCGGCGGGCAGCTGCTCGCGGTGCTGGTGATCGTGGTGCTCGAACAGCTGCTCACCGAGGCCGAGCTCAAGGCCTGGGGCTGGCGCATCCCGTTCGTCATCGGCGCCGTGGCGGCGGTGGTGGCATTGCTGCTGCGGCGCACGCTGCACGAGACCCAGAGCGCCGAGGCCAAGGCCAACAAGGAGGCGGGTTCCATGGCCGGGCTCTTCAAGCACCACACGCCGGCCTTCCTCACCGTGCTGGGCTTCACGGCCGGCGGCTCGCTCATCTTCTACACCTTCACCACCTACATGCAGAAGTACCTGGTGAACACGGTGCACCTGCCGATCAAGACCGCCAGCTACGTCATGACCGGCGCGCTCTTCGTCTACATGTGCATGCAGCCGGTGTTCGGCGCGCTCTCCGACCGCATCGGGCGGCGCAACAACATGCTGCTGTTCGGCGGACTCGGCGCGCTGGCCACGATACCGATCCTCACGGCGCTGCAGCACACCACCAACCCTGTCATGGCGTTCGTGCTGATCATCATCGCGCTGGCGGTGGTGAGCTTCTACACCTCGATCAGCGGCATCGTGAAGGCCGAGATGTTTCCGCCCGAAGTGCGCGCGCTGGGCGTGGGGCTGGCCTATGCGATCGCCAATGCCATCTTCGGCGGTTCCGCCGAGTACGTGGCGCTGGGCCTCAAGTCGCTGGGACACGAGTCGGCCTTCTTCTGGTACGTGAGCGCCATGATGGTGATCGCGTTCCTCGTGAGCCTGCGGCTGCCGCGGGAGGCCGCCTACCTGCACCACGGCCACTGACGGGCGTGGCGCCGGCGGCCCGGCAGCTAGGCCTCGGCAATCCAGAGGCCGGGGTAGTCGTGCACAAAGCAGTCCCCCGTCACGCGCAGCGTCGCTGCGTAGTCGAAGCGCCGGGCTTCGTAGGCATACGCGTCGTCGGCAGTTCGCTCGTAGCGCTGGTTCAATTCGCTGAGCAGGCCGCCGTCCAGGTCGACCCAGGCTGCCCGCGCATCGGCGCCTTCACCCTTCGCCAGGTTGAGCCGGCGCAGCTGCAGCAGGTTGGTGGCGGGCGTGAAGCCCAGGTCCAGGTCGACGCAATGCGACAGGTCGGACACAGCCTCGTCGTTGAGCTTCCAGTGGCCCCGCGCATCGCGGGCAATGGACAGGTCGACGGCAGCGCCGCCGAGCCAGCCGCGCACGGTGCCCCACTGCGTGTGCCAGTGCGTGTCGCAGCGCACGCGGTAGTGCAGCTGCGCAATGCGCTGGTCCTCCAGCCGGAACACGGCGGCGCCGTCGAGCTGCCACGCGCTCGCGCTGCGCTCGAGCCGGCAGGCGTCGTGGCCCGGTGCATCGAGCCTGCGCCACAAGATGGAAGCGACGGTTTGCATGGCGCGGATGATGGCCCCAGCGGGCGCAACAGGCAAGCATTGTCCGATAGCAGCCCGCCGGCACCCGGACATGCGTGCGGACACCGCCCGGCCGCGAGACAATCGCAGCCGTGAGTTCCCAGCCCGTGACCAAGCCCCCGATCCGCCGCATCGCCCACCTCGACATGGACGCCTTCTTCGCGTCCGTGGAACTGCTTCGCTATCCACAGCTCAAGGGGTTGCCCGTGGTGATCGGGGGCGGGCGGCGCAGCGTGGACGAGGCGATCCGCCACGTACCCGAAGGCGGCACGCTGGCGGACATTCCGGTGAGCGCGTTCCCGCGCCTCAAGGACTATGCGGGCCGCGGCGTGATCACCACCGCCACCTACCCCGCGCGGCAGTTCGGCGTGGGCTCGGCGATGGGGCTCATGAAGGCCGCCAAGCTGTGCCCGCAAGCGATCATCCTGCCGGTCGATTTCGACGAGATCCGCAAGTATTCGCGCGCCTTCAAGGAGATCATCCGGGAGGTTGCGCCGCTGATGGAAGACCGGGGCGTGGACGAGGTGTACATCGACTTCACCGACGTGCCCGGCGGCCAGCGCGAGGGCGGGCGCTCGCTGGCGCGGCTGATCCAGAAAGCCATTCTCGACGCGACCGGCCTCACCTGCTCCATCGGCGTGGCGCCCAACAAGCTCATCGCCAAGATGGCGAGCGAATTCAACAAGCCCAATGGCATCTCGGTGGTCTACGAGGACGACCTGCAGGCGCGCATCTGGCCGCTGCCCTGCCGCAAGGTGAACGGCATCGGGCCCAAGGCCGACGAGAAGCTCAAGCGCTTCGGCATCGAGACGGTGGGCCAGCTCGCGGCGCGCGACCGCGACTGGCTGATCCAGAATTTCGGCAAGTCCACGGGCGCCTGGATGCACGAGGTGGCCTGGGGCCGCGACGACCGGCCGGTGGTGACCGAAAGCGAGCCCGTCTCGATGAGCCGGGAGACCACCTTCGACCGCGACCTGCATGCGGTGCGCGACCGCGCCGAACTCGGCGCCATCTTCACCCACCTGTGCGAGAAGCTGGCCGAAGACCTGCAACGCAAGGGCTACGTGGGAAAGACCATCGGCATCAAGCTGCGCTACGACGATTTCAAGATTGCCACGCGCGACCAGACCATCGACCGCCACACCGCCGACGGCAAGACCATCCGGCAGGTCGGCGGGCTGTGCCTGAAGCGCGTGCCGCTGGAGCGGCCGCTGCGCCTGCTGGGCGTGCGCGTGGGCGCACTGGCCAAGGCGGGGAGCGCCGAGGCGCTGGCCGCCGCCTTGGGCCCGGCGTCGCGCGCCTCCTCGGAACCGGCCTCGACCACGGCGTCGCTGTTCTGAAGCAGTGATGAAACGCTGGCTCCGGCGGGTCGCATTCACGCTGCTCGGGATCATGGCCCTGGCGGCGCTGTATGTGGCGGTTGCCTGTGCGCTGATGTTCTGGCCGGCCAACGCGAAAGCGCCGCCCGCGCCTGAACTGGAGGCCTGGGTGCTGAGCAACGGCGTGCACACCGACCTGGTGTTTCCGATCCACTCGGCGGCCATCGACTGGCGCCAAATCTTCCCGCTCGCGCACTTCGAGGCCGTGCCGCCTGATGCCGAGTTCATCGCCATCGGCTGGGGCGACCGCGAGTTCTACCTCAACACGCCGACCTGGGCCGACCTGACCGCATCGCGCGCTTTCGGCGCCATGCTCGGCGGCAATCGGGCGTTGCTGCACGTGACCTATCTGCGCCGCGCCCAGCTGCGGCGCGGCGCCTACCGGCTGCCGCTGTCAGAGGCGCAGTACAAGCAGCTTGCCGCGTACGTGCGCGCCACGCTGCCATCGGGGCGCGCGGTGCCGATTGCGGGTGCGCACTACGGCAAGGACGATGCCTTCTATGAAGCCGAAGGCGGCTACCACCTCTTCGAGACCTGCAACACCTGGACCGGGCGCGCCTTGCGGCACGCAGGCGTCTCGGCGAGCCGCTGGACGCCGTTCGACTTCAATGTGACCTGGCACCTGCAGCCTGCAAGCCCCTGAGCCTTGCCCGTCAGTCGAGCCCGTCGAAGTCCGCGTCGTCCGGCCCGATGTGGGCCGGCGAGCGCCAGCCCGCATCGCGCATGGAGCGCGCCACCTGGTGCTCCACGCCCATCAGCACCGCGAAGAGCGCCATGCGCACCGGGATGCCGTTGTCCGTCTGCCGGAAGATCGCGAGCCGCGGATCGTGGTTCAAGTCGATGCTCAGGTCGTTCGCGCCCGGACGCCCGTCCCGCGGCAAGGGGTGCATGAGGATGGTGTCGGGCTTGCAGAGCGTGTCCACCAGCGCCTTGCGAATCTGGAACTCGGGCGTGTAGCCCTCGATCTCCTCGCCCGCGAAGCGTTCCTTCTGGATGCGGGTGGCATAGACCACGTCCGCGCCGCGCAGGCCCTGCTCGAGCGACTGCGTCTGCTCGACCACATGGCCGTTGCGCGCCACCAGGTCCAGCAGATAGGCCGGCATCTCGAGCGACGGCGGCGCAATGAGCGTGAATTTCAGCCCGCGGTAGAGCGACAGCAGCCGGATCAGCGAGTGCACCGTGCGGCCGTATTTGAGGTCGCCGACCATCGCGACGTGCGTGCCGTCCACCAGCTTGCCCATGCGCGAGAACTCGCGCTGGATGGTGTACAGGTCGAGGATGGCCTGGCTCGGATGCTCGCCCGGGCCGTCGCCGGCATTGATGACGGGGATGTTGGTCGCCCGCGCGAACTCCGCGACCGAGCCCTGCTCGGGGTGCCGCACCACCAGCGCATCGACATAGCCGCTCATCACGCGGCTGGTGTCGTAGATCGACTCGCCCTTGGCCATTGAAGAGAAGGTGAAGCCCGTGGTGTCGCAGACGGTGCCGCCCAGCCGGCAGAAGGCCGCGCCGAAGCTCACGCGGGTGCGGGTGCTCGCCTCGAAGAAAAGGCTGCCGAGCACCGCGCCTTCGAGCACGCGCGTGACCTTCTGGCGCCGCGCGATGGGCTGCATCACGTCGGCGACCTGGAACAGCGCCTCGAGGCTTTCGCGATCGAACTGCGCAACCGACAGGAGGTGCGGCCGCCCTTCGGCCGCGATGCGCTGCGCGAGGGGCCGATGGTCCGGGCCGGCGCTGGCCTGCGCCTCGCGCTGCAGGATCTCGGCGACGAACTTGCCCACCATTTCCGGCATCGCGCGCGATTCGCCGGAGTCGGCCGGCAGCAGCCAGGTGTCGAGTGCCCGGCGGCGCACGCCCAGGCGTTGGGAGAACGCGTCGCGGGTGAGGTTGAGGCGGCGCATGGCATCGCGCAGGGTGTCTTGTTGGCTCATGGGCCGAAATATACGCTACGCGTCTAAATTACGCACAAAGAGTTACTCAGTGCGTATATTCGACAACCCGACTCCGGTTTCAGGGTTTCGGCACGCCGCCCTGCCAGTGCGGCCAGTTGGCCACGATGTGATCGACCACGCGCGTGCCCACCAGCGCGATGTTCTCCACCGTCTCGGCAAAGCCGCCCGCCGTCTCGCCCGGCGCAGGATCCAGGTGCTGCAGCGTGCTTTCCTTCGGATTGCCCTGGTCGAAATTGACCGCGCCGCGCAGGCTCATCACGCGGTCGGTGCCATGGGTGCGCTTGATCACAAGCGTGATGGCGGCGGCTTCCATCTCGGTGATCACGTAGTCGTCGGCGCCGTAGAGCCGGGCGATGTACTGCGCCTGCGCCGACATGCCGGGCCCATGGAAGAAGGTGTCGCCGGTCATGTGGGTGCCGGTGCCCACGAAAGGCGCGCGCCGGGCCGCGGCATCGGGGTAGCGCAGGCGGTACTTGCGCGCGCCATCCGAATCCTTGAGCGGCGTGTCGGCCGAGAGTTTCATGGCCCAGCCCACGAGGTCGGGGTTGAGCTTGAAGCGGCGGTAGTCCTCGTAGCCCTTGCGCGGCATGAAGGTGGGTTCGCCGGGCTTGTTTTCCTCCGGCGCCCAGCGGTGGCCAAGGTCGTAGTCGACGAGCCACGTGGCCCAGCTCACTTCGCCGATGGTGCCGCGCGAGGGCGGCGTGCCGGCCACGCCGGAAATCACGTAGTAGGCCTGCGAGAAGTCGAACTGCGGGTTCAGCAGGATGGCCTGCATCGACGACGACGAGTTGACCTTGCCCATGCCGAGCACCGCGCCGCAGACGCCGTCTGCGTTGCAGTACACCGGCTGTAGCGCGCCGGGCACGGCCATGGGCGCCGAGCCTTTCCAGTAGCGCTCGTACCAATGCTGGAACTCACCCGCCCGGTCGCCGGTGTTCTGGCCGATCTCGAACATGGCCGCGACAAAGACCTTCACCTTGACGGGCGCGGCCGCGGCGGTGGAAGCGGTGCGCGCGAGGGGCGGCGGCGCGGGCGGCGAGGCACAGGCTGCGGCAAGCAGCGCCATGCCGCACACGCAGAGCCAGCGTGCGCTGGCGAATGAAAACGGGCGAGGGAAATGCATCATGGGTTCAGACTCCAGGAAGAACAAAGAGCCTCCATCGCACCAGCGGCGATTGCGGCGTCCTACAGGCGGCCATTGTCGGCGCAGGCACAAGCTCTGCTTACCGCCACCACGCAAATCACATGCCGGCTCGCTCCACACCGCCCTCGGCGCCCGATGCGCCCGTACCGCCTTCGAAGCCGACGCCGATCGCCAATGGCCTCGTCTATGTGAACCCCGATATGCCGGGCATCCGGCGACTGAAGCAAGGCGAGCGTTTTCGCTACCGCGACGCCGAAGGCCGCTGGATCCGCGATCCGGACGAGCTCTCGCGCATCCGCATGCTGGCGATTCCGCCGGCCTACACCGATGTCTGGATCTGCCCGCTGCCCAATGGCCATCTGCAGGCGACCGGCATGGATGCGCGGGGCCGCAAGCAGTACCGCTACCACGCCGACTGGCGGCTCTTCAAGGACGAGACCAAGTTCGAGCGCCTGGAGGCCTTCGGGCTCGCGCTGCCGCGCATCCGTGCCCGCGTGGCGCAAGACCTGCAGGAAGCCGCGGGCACCCCCAAAGGCGCTCCCGGGCGCCAGCAGGTGCTGGCAGCGCTGGTGCGCCTGCTCGACACCACGCTGCTGCGCGTGGGCAACGAGGAGTACGCGAGCAGCAATGGCTCCTTCGGACTCACCACGCTGCGCAACCGGCACGCGGCGGTGCGGGGCGCGGCGCTCCGCCTGCGGTTCCGGGGCAAGAGCGGCGTGATGCACGAAGCGCTGCTGGACGATCCCCGCGTGGCGAAGGTGGTGCGCCAGTGCCAGCAGCTGCCTGGCCAGTCGCTGTTCCAGTACTCCGACGAGGAGGGCCAGCTCCGCAGCGTGTCGTCCACCGACGTGAACGACTACATCGCCGAAGCCTCGCCCGGCGAGCGCTTCACCGCCAAGGACTTCCGCACCTGGCACGGCACGGTGCAGGCGCTGGAACTCACGCGGCTCGCGTGCGACCCGGGGCGCTCCGCCGCGGACGGCAGCCGCTACAGCCCCAAGGAGATCCTGGCGGCGGTGGCAAAGCAACTGGGCAACACGCCCGCGGTCTGCAAGAAGGCCTACGTGCACCCGGCCGTGCTGGCGCTGGGGAGCGCGCTCGCAGGCGATGGCGAAGACGCCTCGTCGGAGCTGCTGAGGAAGATGACCGCGCGCACCGCCGCAAGCAGGACGCGCGGACTGCACGCCGCGGAGCGACGGCTCCTGGCCTTCCTGCGGATGCACCGGCAGGCCCAGGCGCGCGAACTTCGCGAAGCCCGGAAGACGCGCAAGGGCGGTGCCGGGCGCAGCGCCAAGGCCGCGCCTGCGGAGAAGCGCAAGGAAACCGCGAAGCCTCAGCCCGCGGCGAGCGAGAAGCGCACGCTGTCGCGTTCGAGCGCCACGTTGTAGCCAAGGTCTTCGGCCAGGCTCTGGAGCGCGACGGCATCGATGGCCAGCGCGCGCGGCGCGCGGTGCGCGTCGAGCACGGGGCTCACGCCGCTGGACTCGCGCGGCAAGGCGCTCAGCCGCAGCGCATCGTCGCCATCGGCTTCGATGCGAATCGCGCCGGCGTCGGACCCGCCATCGTGCAGGTAGCCCAGCGCGCCCAGGAACAGATAGCGCAGTGCGGCCCCCTGCGGCCGGCGGGCTTCGTGCGCCTGCGCCTCGAGCGCGGGATCGACGTCGAGCGACACGCCGTGCATGTCGAAGGCGGCCCGCATCAGGCTCACGCATTGCGCCACCAGTGCGCTGCGCGTGATGCCGTCGTCCACGGTGGCCAGTTCCCAGTCGCGCAGCGACCGGATGCCTTCCACCAGTTCGGACACCTGGTTGTCGATGAGCGCGACCCGCTCCTCGCAGGCGGCGGCCTCGATGGCCGGCGCGCCGATCTGGCGCTTGAGCATGAGCAGCGCCATGCGGATCACCGACACCGGCGCCGCCATGTCGTGGCGCAAGGCCGGCAAGGCACGGGTGAGCAGTTCGTGGCGCACGCCGGCGGCAATCCAGCTGCGGGCTCCGGGCGAGGCCTTCATCGGGCGGCGGGAGCCGAAGGCTTCGCCTCGTGCTGCGAGCAGGCGTGCAGGCTGCCGGGGCCTGCGGAACGGAAGTCGGCAATGGGCACGTTCACTTTGCGTCCTGAAGCGAAGGAGAGGAAAGAAGTATCGACGCCCCCTCCGCGGGCGGGTGTAGGAGCGTACCTACGAACCGGATTCCGCGCGCGGATCACGGTTTTCCGAGATAGACCCGCACTTCCTTCACTTCGACCCCCGCGGCCGCAACCGCCGAGCGCAGCTGCGCCTCGGTCACACCCAGCGTCTGGGTCCAGTAGCGCACCTCGTGCGGCTCGTTGACATTGATGCGGGTCCGGTCCTGTGGGCCGCGCTTGCTCGGGTCGTCTGCCATGGCGTGCGTCCTGTGTTCACTGTTGAATGCATGAACGATGCGCGCCCTTCCCCGGCGGCACTGGCGGACGGCGGCGCGGCTCCTTGCAGGAAATGTCCGAAAGCCGCTCACGTCCTGCGAGCCGCTAGCGGCAGCGCGCCTGCAGCTCGCGCTTGAGCACCTTGCCGTTGGCCGTGGTGGGCATCGCGTCGATGGTCTCGATGCGGGCGGGCCGCTTGTAGGGCGACAGGTGCGCCGCCAGGTAGGTGCGCAGTGCCGCCTCGTCCAGCACGGCACCGGGCTTCATCTCGACGAAGGCGACGATCTGCTCGTTGCCGTCGGCCTCGGGGACGCCCACCACTGCGCAGAGATGCACGCCGGCGAAGCGGCCGATCACCGTTTCTATTTCAGCGGGGTACACGTTGAAGCCTGAGCGGATGATCATCTCCTTGAGCCGGCCGACGACGAACAGCGCGCCGTCCGCGTCGAAGCGCCCGAGGTCGCCGCTCGCGTACCAGCCGCCCGGCCGCATGACCTGCGCGGTGGCCGCAGGATCGCGAAAGTAGCCCAGCATCAGGCCGGGGCCGCGCAGCCAGATCTCGCCGGTTTCGCCGGTCGCCAGATCCGATCCGTCCGAACCCACGATGCGCGCCTCTCCGCCTTCGACCGCATAGCCCGCCGCCGTGTCGGCGCGCGGCGCCTCGACCCGCGTGAGGAACACCGAGCCCGCGTACTCCGAAAGCCCGTAGCCGTAGTGCAGCGGCTGGCCGAACAGCGCCTCGACACGTTGCTTGAGCCCCAGGTCGAGCGGCGCGGACCCGGTATACACATAGCGGAGCGCCGGAAAGCACGGCGCGATGCGCCCGGCCTCGGCGTGGGCCAGGAGGCGCGCATACATCGTCGGCGGCCCGAGCAGGTTCGACACCTCTTCGTGTTGCAGCGCGTGCAGCACGTCGGCGGGCGAGAAGCTCGCGCGCAGCACCAGCGCCGCGCCGCCGGTGAGCGCGGCAACGAGCACCGTGCCGATGCCGAAGATGTGCGTCATCGGCAGGAAGGCGTACACGCGGTCCCGTTCGCCCAGCGAGCGGGCACTGGCCGACACGCGCCCGAAATGCAGCAGGCCGCGGTGCGACACCATCACGCCCTTCGGCGTGCCCGAGGTGCCCGACGTGAAGATGATGGCGGCCGTGTCCGCGAGCGCCGGATCGGCTTCGGGCCGGGCCTCGGCGCGCACGGCAGAGCGCAGCACGCCGGGCAGTGCCGAGGGCACCGCACCGGCACTGCCCGCATGCTGGCGCGCGGCCTCCGAGGCCCCGGCCGTGAAGTAGCACAGCCGCGCGTCGGCGCGCTCGGCAATCGCCGAGATTTCTCCGGGCGACATGCGCGCGTTGACGCCGCACGACCATGCCCCCGCGCGGCTGCACGCCATGAGCAGCGCGATGTGCGCGGCGCAGTTCTCTGCCACCAGCAGCACGCGGTCGGTCGGCCGCACGCCCGCGGCCAGCAGGTCTTGCATGGCCGCCTCGGCCATCGCCTGCAACGCCGCATACGTCACGGCGCCCGTGGGTTCGGACAGAAAAACCGCCTCGGGCGTGCGCGCGGCCCGCGCCTCGAGCAATTCGTGGATTCGCGTGGGTGCCATCGGCTATTCCGCCTCGATGCCCTTGGACGCCGTGGCCCAGAGCTTGCGATCGGACTGGCCCTTGGCCGCGAGCAGGTCCGCACCGCCGCTCCAGACCTCGTAGCCCTGCTCGCGCAGCCGGCTGGCAATGTCCTCGCGCGCCAGCGCCTTGTGCGCGGCGGCGTTGATGCGGGCCACCATCGCCGGGTCCATGCGCGCGGGGCCGTAGAGTCCGAACCAGCCGCCCACGTCGTAGCCGGGCACGCCCGATTCGATCATCGTCGGCACCTCGGGCAGCATGCGGTTGCGCTGGCGCGAGGTCACGGCCAGCGCGCGCAGCTTGCCTGACTGGATGAAGGGCCGCGAGGTCGCGATGATGTCGAACATCATCGTCACGGTGCCGCCCATCACGTCGGCCAGCGCGGGCGCACTGCCCTTGTACGGCACATGCGTGAGCTGCACGCCGGTCATCTTCTCCAGCAGCGCGCCGCTCAGGTGGTTGGATGCGCCAATGCCGGCCGAGCCATAGAACACCTTGCCCGGCCGCGCCTTCGCATAGGCCAGCAGTTCGGCCACGCTCTGCACGGGCAGGTCCTTGTTGACCACGAGCACGTTGGTGTAGTCGACCAGCGGCGCAATCGGCACCAGGTCCTTCATCGGATCGAACGGCATCTTGCGCTGGATGTTCGGATTGATGGTGATCGTCGGGCTCGCGCCGAAGAAGAGCAACGCGCCGTCGGGCGCGGCCTTGGCCACCGCGTCGCCGCCCACCGAGCCGCTGGCACCGGGGCGGTTGTCCACGATGACCTGCGTGCCGAGCTCCTGGGCGATAGCGGGCGCGAGCAGGCGCGCGGCGCCGTCGACCGGACCGCCTGCGGAGTAGCCGACCACCAGCTTGATGAGCGGCGGCAGCTGCTGCGATGGCTGCTGTGCCAGGGCGCGCGAAGGCAGCGCCGCACCGAGTGCGCTGGCGGCCAGCGCGGCCATGGCATGGCGCCGTGTGAAGTCGATGGATCGCATGGGTTGTCTCCTGTTGTGTGTTTCTTGCGCCGCTCGCGTCGTTCAAGTCATTCACGTCGGCAGGTCGAGCACCTGCCGCGCGAGGATGTTGCGCTGGATTTCGTTGGTGCCGCCGTAGATCATTGCGGCCGTCGAGCCGATCAACGGGGCCAGCAGGTTGAAGCTCTGGCCGTCGAGCACCTGGTCGCCCGCCACCGCGCCCTGCTCTTCGCCCGCCTCGACCAGCAAGGCGCCGATGCGGTGGTAGGTCTCGCTGGCCCAGATCTTCAGCAGCGACACCGACGCCGGCAGCGGCTTGCCCGCGCGGACGATGTTTGCGAAGCCCGTGTAGGCCGCCGACAGGTCGAGCACATCGAGCCTCAAGGCCGCGAAGCGCTGCGCGAACACCGGGTCGGCAAAAAGGCGCCGCGCCTCGGCCAGCCGCGCCAACTGGCCCAGCGCGTACTGCGACTGCTTGGGGCTGCCGAGAAAGATGCGTTCGAAGCCCAGCAAGGCCTTGGCAATCGTCCAGCCGCCGTGCAGCCGGCCCACCAGGTTTTCGGCGGGCACGCGCACGTTGTCGAAGAACACCTCGCAGAACTCGGGCTCGCCCGCGAGCGTGTGGATCGGCCGCACGGTAACGCCCGGTGTGCGCAGGTCGCACAGCAGGAAGCTGATGCCCTCCTGCTTGCGCGCGGCCTTGTCGGTGCGCACCAGCATGAAGATGTGGTTGGCATCCTGCGCCAGCGTGGTCCAGATCTTCTGGCCGTTGACGATGAAGTGATCGCCCTCGGCATCGCGCCCCGCCACGGCTTCTGTGCGGAGGCCGGCCAGGTCGGAACCCGCGTTGGGTTCCGAATAGCCCTGGCACCACACGTGCTCGCCGCTGAGGATGCGCGGCAGGAAGCGCTGCTGCTGTTCGGGCGTGCCATGCTGGATCAGCAGCGGGCCGATCATCACGATGCCCTGGTCCGGCGCGCGCGCGACGCCATGCTGCTCGAGCTCCTCGATCCATGCAATGAGCTTGTCGGCCGGCAGCCCCATGCCGCCATGCGCCTGGGGCCAGGCCGCCGCGATCCAGCCTTGCCCCGACAGCGTGAGGTACCAATCGCGGATTTCGCTCCAGCGCGCGCGGTGCGAGAGGTAGCGCAGTTGCTGCGGATAGCGCTGCTGCAGGAACGCCCGCACCATGCGCCGGAACTCGGCCTCCGGCATCGCAGCCCAGTCGGCGCTGCGGGGGAACTCGCCTTGCCATTCGGCGGTGCTGCTGCGCACATCAACGACATCCGCGAGCGCGGCATGGCGGCGCTGGTGCGCGGCGGCATTGCCGAGCCACGCCGCAAGGCACAGCGTGCGCTTGTAGTAGAGGCTCAGGTCGCACTCCTGCGTGTAGCCGATGGCGCCGTGCAGTTGCACCGCCGCGCGCGAGGCCTGCAGCGCCGCGGCGGTGCAGCGGGCATTGACGCGGCTGGCCTCGGCCTCGAGCCGCTCGGCGGACAACGCCTGGCCTGCCAGCGCCAGCACCTCGTCGAGCGCGGCCTGCGCCACTTCGAGGTGAATGAACATGTCGACCGCGCGGTGCTGCAGTGCCTGGAAGCTGCCGATGGCTTTGCCGAACTGCGTGCGGGTGCGCAGGTAGGCCAGCGTCTGCGCGAGCATGGACTGGCCCACGCCCAGCAGTTCGGCCGCCTGCAGGACCTGGCCGGCCGCGAGCGCATGGCGCAAGGCTTCCTGCGCAGCCGGGCCTTCGCCCAGCACGGAGTCCGCCGGCAGCGCCACCTGCTCGAAGCGCAGGTTCGCGGCCTGCCCGCCGTCCACCAGCGGCACCAGGGTTTCGCTCACGCCCTCGGAGCCGCGCGGCACCCACAGCAGCACCGCATCGTCGCTGCCGCGCGCCGACACCAGCCATCCACTGGCCGCCGCGCCGGGCAGCACCATGAGCTTTTCTCCCTGCAGCAGCACGCCGCCGGCAGGCCCCGTGCGCGGCTCGCAGCCGCACGACAAGGGCACGGCACTCAGGTCGCCCGCGCTCTCCTGCCAGGCCAGCGCCGGCAGGCTGCGGCCCGCCACCAGGTCCGCCAGCAGCGCCTCCGCACGCGGCGTGCCGAGCCGTGCGAGCAGCAGCGCGCTGAGGCCGGCCACCGCCAGCAAGGGCTCGGGCGCGACATGCTCGCCCGCGGCCCGCAGGATTTGCGCGGCACCCGCGAGGTCCAGGCCCAGGCCGCCTGCGGATTCCGGCGCCAGCATGCCGGTCCAGCCCAGTTCGGCCATGGCGCTCCAGCCCTGCGCCTCGTCGGCGTCGGGCCGCTCCATGCGCTCCCGACGGCGCTGGACTGAACGGCTGCGAACGAAGTAGTCGAGCGCGGCGTCGCGCATGGCGGAAAGTGATTCGATGTCCATCGCCGCAGCGTGACAGAACCCTCTGGCGCGCGGCATTTGCATTTGCCGAAGGGAGGGTTTCGCAAACACAGAACCGCCCCGCGCGAAGCGGCATAGATTCGGCGCATGCCTACCAAGATCAAGAAATCCCTGCACACCGAACTCGGCCACAGCACGCCCGACAAGATCACGGTGCGCGGGCGCGACCTGCCCTCCGAGATCCTCGGCCACCTCAACCTCGGCGACATGGCGTTCCTGGAGCTGACCGGCCGCATCCTCACGCCGCAGGAATCGGTCACCTTCAACGCCATCGTCGTCACGCTGGTCGAGCACGGCGTGACGCCGAGCGCGCTGGCCGCGCGCCTCACCTATGCGGGCGCGCCCGAAGCCTTGCAGGCCGCCGTGGCCGCGGGCCTGTGCGGGCTGGGCAGCGTGTTCGTGGGCAGCACCGAGGGCGCGGCGAAGATGCTCTACGAGGCGATTCCCTTCGGCGAGAAGCCGGCGCGGCCGCTTGCCGAAATGGCGCAGGAGATCGTCGCCGACCACCGTGCGCGCAAGCAGATCGTGCCGGGCCTCGGGCATCCGCTGCACAAGCCCATCGATCCGCGCACGCCGCGGCTGTTCCAGATTGCCGAGGAGAACGGGCTTTCGGGCCACTACGTGGCACTGATGCAGGCGGTGCAGCAGGAGGCCGAGCGGGTCTCGGGCAAGTCGCTGCCCGTCAACGCGACGGGCGCCATCGGCGCGATTGCCGCCGAGTTCGGCTTTCCATGGAAGATCATCCGCGGCCTGGGTGTGATGGCCCGCGCCATCGGCCTGGTGGGCCACCTGCTCGAGGAGATCGACGACCCGATGGCGATCGAGATCTGGCAGCGCGTGGAAAAGGAAGCCGGCGGACCGCGCCAGGATTGAGCCCGATGAACAACAGCAACGACACCCGCTTTGCAGACATCCGCGACGCCGTGCGCGACCTGTGCGCGCAGTTCCCGAACGAATACTTCCGCAAGGTCGACGAGGCGCGCGGCTACCCGGCCGAGTTCGTCGACGCCCTCACCAAGGCCGGCTGGATGGCCGCGCTCATCCCTCAGGAATACGGCGGCTCCGGCCTCGGGCTCACCGAAGCTTCGGTGATCATGGAAGAGATCAACCGCTGCGGTGGCAACTCGGGCGCCTGCCACGGCCAGATGTACAACATGGGCACGCTGCTGCGCCACGGCAGCGAGGCGCAGAAGCGCAACTACCTGCCGCGCATCGCCACCGGCGAACTGCGCCTGCAGTCGATGGGCGTGACCGAGCCCAGCACCGGCACCGACACCACCAAGATCAAGACCACCGCCGTGAAGAAGGGCGACCGCTACGTCGTCAACGGCCAGAAGGTGTGGATCTCGCGCATCCAGCACTCCGACCTGATGATCCTGCTGGCGCGCACCACGCCGCTCGCGGACGTGAAGAAGAAGTCGGAGGGCATGTCGATCTTCATCGTCGACCTGCGCGAAGCCATCGGCCACGGCATGACAGTGCGGCCGATCCTCAACATGGTGAACCACGAGACCAACGAGCTGTTCTTCGAGAACCTCGAGATTCCGGCCGAGAACCTGATCGGCGAGGAAGGCCAGGGCTTCAAGTACATCCTCGACGGACTCAACGCCGAGCGCACGCTGATCGCAGCCGAATGCATCGGCGATGGCCATTGGTTCATCGACAGGGTGACGGCCTACACCAAGGAGCGCGTGGTGTTCGGCCGGCCCATCGGGCAGAACCAGGGCGTGCAGTTTCCGATTGCCGAAGCCTTCATCGAGATCGAGGCCGCGAACCTCATGCGCTACGAAGCCTGCCGCCTGTTCGATGCGCGCGAGCCCTGTGGCGCGCAGGCCAACATGGCGAAGTACCTCGCGGCCAAGGCCAGCTGGGAAGCCGCCAATGCCTGCCTGCAGTTCCATGGCGGCTTCGGCTTTGCGTGCGAATACGACATCGAGCGCAAGTTCCGCGAGACGCGGCTCTACCAGGTGGCACCGATCTCGACCAATCTGATCCTGAGCTACGTGGCGGAGCACATGCTCGGCCTGCCGCGCTCGTTCTGAAGGCCTCTCATGACTTCATCGAATCATCCGAGCCAGACCCTGGCCACCTTTGCAGCCGGGCTGGAGTTCACGGACATTCCCGCCCCCGTGCTGCGCCGCACCGAGGACCTGATGCTCGACTGGCTCGGCTCCGTGCTCGCGGCCCGCACGGCACGGCCGGTGCGCAGCATCGAGCGCTTCGCGCGGACGATGGGGCCCGCCGAGGGGCCGAGCGAAATACTCACCTCGCGCCGCACCAGCTCGCCGGTGTTCGCCGCGCTCGTCAACGCGGCGGCGTCGCACTACGTGGAGCAGGACGACGTGCACAACGGCTCCGTGTTCCATCCCGCCGCCGTGGTCATCGCACCCGCGCTGGCCGTGGCGCAAAGCCTGGGGGCAAGCGGTGCGCAGTTGCTGGCCGCGGTGGTGGCGGGCTACGAAGTCGGCATCCGCGTCGGCGAGTTTCTCGGCCGCTCGCACTACAGGACCTTCCACACCACCGCGACGGCTGGCACGCTGGCGGCTGCGGCCGCGGTGGGCAGCCTCTTGAAGCTCACGCCGCAGCAGATGCTGCACGCCTTCGGCTCGGCCGGCACGCAGTCGGCGGGTGTGTGGGAGTTCCTGCGCGACGCGGCAGATTCGAAGCAGCTGCACTGCGCGCACGCGGCTGCCAGCGGGCTCATGTCCGCCTACCTGGCACAGGACGGGTTCACCGGCGCGGCCAAGGTGCTCGAAGGTGCGCAAGGGCTTGGCGTGGGCATGTCGAGCGATGCCGATCCCGCGAAGCTCACCGACCGCCTCGGCACGCGCTGGGCGCTGGCCGAGACCTCGTTCAAGTACCACGCCTCCTGCCGCCACACGCATCCCGCGGCCGACGCGCTGCTGCAGGTGATGGCGCAGCACGGCCTGAAGCACGGCGACGTGGCGCGCGTGACCACGCATGTGCACCAGGGTGCGATCGACGTGCTCGGCCGCGTCACCGTTCCTGCGACGGTGCACCAGGGCAAGTTTTCCATGGGCACGGTGCTCGGTCTCATCGCGGTGCATGGCCGCGCGGGCCTGGGCGAATTCGACCGCGACTTTCTCGCGCCCGAGGTGGCCGCGTTCCGCGACAAGGTGACGATGGCGCTCGATGCCGAGGTCGACACCGCCTACCCCGCGCGCTGGATCGGCAAGGTCAGCGTGCAGACCCGGGACGGCCGCACGCTGGAAGGCCGCGTCGACGAGCCCAAGGGCGACCCGGGCAACACCCTGAGCCGCGCGGAGATCGAAGACAAGATGCAGCGCCTCGCGCACTACGGCGAAGGCGCCACGGCCGAAGAAGCCCAGGCGCTGTGCCAGCGCATCTGGCAGCTGGCCGACGCACCGCGCGTGGAACGCTGGCTGCCCTGAAGGCAGTTCGACGCAGGCGCCTGCTAGGGCGCGACCAGATGGTCGAACAACTCGCGCGCCGAAGCGGGCAGCTGTTCGCGGTCGCGCGCGATGAGCTTGAGTTCGCGCTCCGCCCACGCATCGCTGAGGGCGACCGTCGAGATCCGCATCGCCATCGACAGCCGCTGCGCCGATGAAGCCGGCAGTACGCCGACACCCACGCCCGCCTCGATCATCAGGCAGATCGCCTCGAAGCTGCTGACCTGGATGCGCGGGTTGAAGCCCCGGCCGGCGAGCTCCGCGCGGCGCTGCAGGAAGCGGTGGATCGCGCTGCCGTGGTGCAGGCCCACGTGCTGCTCGTCGAGCGTGTCGGCAAAGGCCACCGAGGGCGCGCCTGCAAGGTGATGGGCGAGAGGCACCACCAGCACCAGCTGGTTGCGGCCGAAGGGGCGTGCATCGAACTCGCCGGTGTGCACGTCGCCCGCCAGGATGCCGATGTCGGCCTCGCCGTCGGCCACCGCACGCACGATTTCCTCGCTGAGGTATTCGCGCAGGTCCACCTGCACGGCCGGATGCCGGGTGAGAAAACCCGCCAGCTTCTGCGGCAGGTATTCGGTGATGGACGTGGTGTTGGCGAACACGCGCACATGGCCCTTGATGCCTTTGCCGAAGTCCTGCATGTCGCAGCGCAGGTGCTCCATCTGCTGCATCACGCGCTTGGCGTGGTAGAGCACGGCCTGGCCCGCGGCCGTGAGGCTCACGCCTTGCGCGCTGCGGTGCAGCAGCTTGCCCCCCACGGCCTCCTCCATCTGCTTGATGCGCGTGGAGGCGGCCGCGAGCGAGATGCAGGCTTTCTCGGCACCGCGCGTGAGGCTGCGCGCCTCGGCCACGTAGACGAACAGTTTCAGGTCGAACAGGTCGAAATGCAGGTTCACCGGACAAGCGCGCCAGAAAGGAATGAAGCGTGCATTGTCCGGCGAATGGGGCCGGTTGCGCCTGGCGCGGGGTATGGGCTCAGCGGCGCGGCCTCACACCGGGTCCCAGCTGAACACGTCCGCCGAGCGGTCCAGCGGAAAGAAGCTCGCGCGCATGGCGGGCATCGCGTGCTCGGCAATGCTCTCGGGCGTCCAGCCTTCGGAGCGGTGGATGGAGCGCACCGGCCGCGGCTGGCTGATGAGGGAGATCTCGTTGTTGCGCACCGAGAAGATCTGGCCGTTGACCGCGCTGGCCGCCTCGCTCGCCAGGTACACCGCGAGCGGCGCCACCTTGGCGGGCGTCATCTGCTTGATCTTGTCGACGCGGGCGCGCTGCTCGTCGGTGTCGGTGGGAATGGCACCGATCATGCGGCTCCAGGCGAAGGGTGCGATGCAGTTCGAGCGCACGTTGAACTTGAGCATGTCGAGCGCGATCGACTTGGACAGCGCCACGATGCCGAGCTTGGCCGCCGCATAGTTGGCCTGGCCGTAGTTGCCGATGAGGCCCGAGGTCGAGGTCATGTGCACCAGGGCGCCCGAGTTCTGCTCCTTGAAGTGCGTGGCCGCCGCGCGGCTCACGTAGTAGGCGCCGTAGAGGTGCACCTTGATCACGGCGTCCCATTCGTCGACCGACATCTTGTGGAAGAAGCGGTCGCGCAGGATGCCGGCGTTGTTGATCACGGCGTCGATGCGGCCGAAGCTCTGGACCGCGCAGTCGATGATGCGCGCGGCGCTGGCGGCATCGGCCACGCTGTCGGTGTTGGGCACGGCCTGGCCGCCGGCGGCGCGGATCTCGTCGACCACCTGCTGCGCCGGGCCGGCACTGCCGCCCTCGCCGTCGAGCGCGGCGCCGATGTCGTTCACCACCACCTTGGCGCCATGGCTGGCCATGGCCAGCGCGATGTCGCGCCCGATGCCGCCGCCCGCGCCGGTGACGACGACTGTTTTTCCTTCAACCATGTGTGTCTGCTCCGGAAATCCGCCCGCGGTTCACGGGCAGATCCAGAATGCCACAGCAGCGCGGCTGCGAGTTTCTGAATTCCGAAGAGGGGCTTCGGCGGCGCGCGCTCGGCCAGCCGCTATTGCCGCGCGGTGCGGATGTTGGGCGGCAGCGCCTGCGGCCAGCTGGTGCGGAAGGGGTTGATGTCGAGCCCGCCACGCCGCGTGTAGCGCGCATACACCGCAAGCTTGTTGGGCTGGCACTGGCGCCAGATGTCGGTGAACATGCGCTCGACGCAGGGCTCGTGGAACTCGTTGTGATTGCGAAAGCTCACGATGTACGCCAGGAGGCCGGCCTGCTCGATCGCCGGGCCGCTGTAGCGGATCTGCACGCTGCCCCAGTCGGGCTGGCCGGTGACCAGGCAATTGCTCTTGAGCAGGCGGCTGGTGAGCGTCTCGTTCACCGGCGGCTGGGTGGTGTCGCTGGACAACAGTTCGGGCGCGGGCTGGTAGTGGGTGCATTCGATGTCGAGCCGATCGAGGTCGAGGCCGTCGAGTTCGTGCACCGGCTCGCGGTCGAACAGGTCGGGCGCCATCAGCTTCACGCCGATGCCGGCAGACTGGTCGCTGCCGCGCCAGAGCGCCTCGGACAGGTCGGCGCGCAGGCGGTCGCGCACGGCTTCCAGGCTCGCGAAAGCGGTGCTGTTGAAGCTGTTGAGGTACAGCTTGAACGACTTGCTCTCGATGATGTTGGGCGTTTCGCAGGGAATGGTGAAGTGCGCGATGGCCAGCTGCGGCTTGCCGCGCAGGTTGAGCCAGCTCACTTCGAAGGCGGTCCACAGGTCGGCACCGAAGAAGGGCAGCGCATTGCCGGCGATGCCCATGGCCTCGCGCTGGGTGGCGCGCGAAATCGGGAAGAGCAGCGAGGGGTCGTACTTGTCGGCGTAGGCCGAGGCACGGCCCAGTTGCGACTGCTCGGGGGTGTTGGGGTTCTGGGGGTCGTTGTCCAGGCTCATGGCTTGTGGTGTTCCTGCGCCGCGTGCAGGAACGGGGCGATGTGATTGACGAGGATGGCGCACACCTCGGGCGGCAGGTCGTGGCCCATGCCCGGAATGCCGATGAACTTCGCGCCCGGAATGCGCTTGGCGGTGTCCTGCCCGCACGCTGTCGGCACCAGCGCATCGGCTTCGCCGTGCAGCACCAGCGTCGGGCACTTGATGCGCGGCAGCACCTCGGGGCGGCGCGAATCGGCGCCGATGGCGAGCATCTGGCGGAACATGCCGGCCGGGCGGTAGGCGCGGCGCATGCTGAAGGTGAGGCGCTCGGTGAGCTCCTCGGTGCTTTGCGGATAGGCCGGGCTCTGGATGAGCCGCAGCAGCCTGACGCTGTGCGCCACCAGTTCGGCCTCGCCCGCGCCCAAGGGCCGGCGAAGCAGCATGGCGGCGACTTCGCTCCTGGGCCCGGGCAGTCCGCGTGCGCCGCTGGAGCTCATGATGCTCACGAGGCTGGTCACGCGATCGGGCGCATCGGCGGCCAGGTGCTGCGCGATCATGCCGCCCATCGAGGCGCCGACGACATGCGCGTGCTTGATGCCGAGCGCATCGAGCACGCCCAGCGAGTCGCGCGCCATGTCCTGCAGCGTGTAGGCCGAGCGCACCTGCAGGCCAAGCTTCTGGCGGATGCTCTCCCACACGATGTTGCCGGTGCCGGCATGGTCGAAGCCCTGGCTCAGGCCGATGTCGCGGTTGTCATGGCGCACCACGCGAAAGCCCGCATCGACCAGCCGCTGCACGAAGGCTTGCGGCCAGCCGACCAGCTGCATGCCCAGGCCCATGATGAGCAGGACGACGGGACGTCCCTCGCCGCCGGTGTCGTCGACTTCGATCTGCAATCCGTTGGCCGTGACTTTCATCGGTTCCTCGGGGCTATTTGAATTCGCGCTCGCGCAGCCACTTGGTGGCGACCCACTTCTCTCCCGCGAGCACGGGCGCGCCGCCGTGCAGCGTACGGGTGGCGGGGTCGGGCTCGTCGTAGCTGAAGAACACGCCGGTGCCGCGCACGGGTGCCACTTCCAGCCCGACGTCGGGGAAGGTGGTGGCGCCGCCCTGCCCGGGCTCCTGCAGGTACATCACGAGCGTGGCGACGCGCTGGCCGCCGCGCTTGAGGATGGTGGGCGTGCCGGGCTCGCCGGGGTCGAAGTAGTCGTAGTGCGGCCGGTACTGCGCACCGGGCGCATAGCGCAGGATCTGCAGGCCTTCGCCGAACTCCACCGGCCAGCGCAGCAGCACGCCGATGCGCTGCTCCAGGCGCGCGACGATCTCGTTCTCGCCGCGCTCGAAGAACATGCCTTCGCTGGTGCGGTCGACGTTGAGCACCTCTCCGCCGGTGCGCGTCTCGACGGTGAGCGAGCGCGCGAGCCGCACCCGCGCGGCGGCAATCAGGCCTTCGCATTCCTCGGGCGAGAGCAGGTTGCCGAACACCACGACGCGCGGATGCCGCAGGGTGTGCAGCACCTGCACCCGGCGGTCTCCGGCATCGATGTACAGCGGCGCGCCTTCCAGGTCGGGCCCGGGCATGTCGGTGCGCGGCGGCCTGGCAGCCACTTCCACCGGGGGAAAGCCGGCCTCGAGCTGCGCCAGCGCAAGATCGGTGGCCGCGTCCTTCCAGCCGGCGGCGCGCATCGAGGCGCGCAGCGCGGGCACCGAATGCCCCGCCGCGAGCTGCGACACCAGCCATTCCCTCAGTTCGGGACTGATCGCCTGTGACATCTCAAGTCTTCCTCCTGAACACCAGCCGCTCGGCCGTCGACGCCGTGGAATCGAAACCATAACCCTCGAGGTCGAATTTTTCCAGCGCCTTGGGCGTGGCGGCCTTGTGCAGCACCGCCCAGCGCGCGAGCAGGCCGCGGGCGCGCTTGGCGTAGAAGCTCACGATCTTGTACCTGTCGCCCTTCCACTCCTCGAACACGCATTCGACCACGCGGGCCTTGAGCGCCTTGCGATCCACCGACCTGAAGTATTCCTGCGACGCGACATTGACCACCACGGGCGTGCGGTCCGCCGCGAGCCGCTCGTTCAGGTGCGCCGCGATGCGCGAGCCCCAGAAGGCGTACAGGTCCTTGCCGTGGCGGTTGGCAAGCGGCGTGCCCATCTCCAGGCGATAGGGCTGCAGCAGGTCCAGCGGACGCAAGAGGCCATAGAGGCCGCTCAGGATGCATACATGCTCCTGCGCCCAGGCCAGCTGCGCGGGCGTGAGCGAGCGGGCATCGAGGCCGCCGTACACATCGCCGTCGAACGCGAAAGCCGCCTGGCGCGCGTTCTTCGGCGTGCTCTTGCCGGCCCAGGCGTGGTAGCGCGCCACGTTGAGAGCGGAGAGCTTGTCCGACAGGTGCATGAGCTCCGAAATCTGCTGCGGCGACTTCTCGCGCAGCAGCTTGATCAGTTCGACCGAAGGTCCGCGGGGGGATTCGAAATGGGGTTGGGTGGCGGGGATCTCGGCGGGAACGGGGGTGTCGTAGTCGAGCGACTTCGCAGGGGAAAGCAAGAAGAGCATGCCGGAATTATGTGGGGTGGGCCCGCCCCGGGCCGCCCCGGTAAAATCGCTGGCTGTCCCACCCTTGTCTCCACGGCTCCCGCGAAGGAGCCGTCCTGCCTGCATTTCCCATGAGCGAATCCACCACCCCTTCCGCCCAGCCTGGTCTGGACAGCCTGTCCAAATCGTTCGAACCCGCCGCCATCGAGGCGCACTGGGGCCCGGAATGGGAAAAGCGCGGCTATGCCAAGGCCGGCTTCCGCGGCACCCAGCAGCCCAGGGAAGGCGCCGATTCGTTCGCGATCCAGCTGCCGCCGCCCAACGTGACGGGCACGCTGCACATGGGCCACGCGTTCAACCAGACCATCATGGACAGCCTCGCGCGCTACCACCGCATGAAGGGCGACAACACGCTGTGGGTGCCGGGCACCGACCATGCGGGCATCGCCACGCAGATCGTGGTGGAGCGGCAGTTGCAGGAACAGAAGATCAGCCGCCACGACATGGGCCCCACGCCCGCCGAGGCCCGCAAGAACTTTGTCGCCAAGGTGTGGGAGTGGAAGGAAAAGAGCGGCAACACCATCACCGGCCAGATGCGCCGAATGGGCGACACGGTCGACTGGAGCCGCGAATACTTCACCATGGACGACGACCTGTCGAAGGTGGTCACGCAGACCTTCGTCTCACTCTATGAAGAAGGCCTGATCTACCGCGGCAAGCGCCTGGGCAACTGGGACCCCGTGCTCAAGACCTCGGTGAGCGACCTGGAGGTCGAGAGCGAAGAAGAAGACGGCTCGCTCTGGCACATCGCCTATCCGCTGGAAGACGGCAGCGGCACGCTGACCGTGGCGACCACGCGGCCTGAAACCATGCTCGGCGACACGGCCGTGATGGTCCACCCCGAGGATGATCGCTACAAGCACCTCATCGGCCAGCGCGTGAAGCTGCCGCTGGTGGACCGGCTGATCCCGATCATTGCCGATGACTACGTCGACAAGGCGTTCGGCACCGGCGTGGTCAAGGTGACGCCCGCGCATGACTACAACGACTACGCGGTCGGCCAGCGCCACAAGCTCGAGGTGATCGGCATCCTCACGCTGGACGCCACCATCAACGACAACGCGCCCGAGAAATACCGCGGCATGGACCGCTTCGTGGCGCGCAAGGCCATCGTGGCCGACCTCGAAGCGCTTGGCCTCCTGGTCGAGGTGAAGAAGCACAAGCTGATGGTGCCGCGCTGCGCGCGCTCGGGCGCCATCGTCGAGCCGATGCTCACCGACCAGTGGTACGTGGCCATGACCCGCCCCGGCGCCGACGGCACCTCGATCGCGCAGAAGGCCATCGACGTGGTGAAGACCGGCGAGGTGCGCTTCGTGCCCGAGAACTGGGTCAACACCTACAACCACTGGATGGAGAACATCCAGGACTGGACCATCTCGCGCCAGCTCTGGTGGGGCCACCAGATTCCGGCCTGGTACGACGACGAGGGCAATGTCTACGTTGCGCACGACGAGGCCGAGGCCAGGGCCAAGGCGCCGGGCAAGACCCTGCGCCGCGACGAAGACGTGCTCGACACCTGGTATTCGTCGGCGCTGGTGCCCTTCTCGTCGCTCGGCTGGCCCGAGAAGACGCAGGACCTCGCGCTGTACCTGCCCTCGAGCGTGCTGGTGACGGGCTACGACATCATCTTCTTCTGGGTCGCCCGGATGATCATGATGACCAAGCACTTCACCGGCAAGGTGCCGTTCAAAGACGTGTACATCCACGGCTTGGTGCGCGATGCGCAAGGCAAGAAGATGAGCAAGTCCGAAGGCAACGTGCTCGATCCGGTCGACCTGATCGACGGCATCGCGCTGCCCGAACTGCTCGACAAGCGCACGCAGGGCCTGCGCAAGCCCGAGACCGCGCCCGCGGTACGCAAGAACACGCAGAAGGAATTTCCCGAAGGCATTCCGGCCTTCGGCGCCGATGCGCTGCGCTTCACCTTCGCGTCGCTCGCGTCGCTCGGCCGCAGCATCAACTTCGACAGCAAGCGCTGCGAGGGCTACCGCAACTTCTGCAACAAGCTCTGGAACGCCACGCGCTTCGTGCTGATGAACTGCGAGGGGCAGGACTGCGGGCTGCGCGAGCACACCAAGGAAGAGTGCGCGGTCGGCGGACCGGCGCACGGCTACCTCAAGTTCAGCCGCGCCGATTTCTGGATCGCCTCGCAGCTGCAGCGCGTCGAGGCCGAAGTGGCCAAGGGCTTCGAGGAATACCGCCTGGACAACGTGGCCAACGCCATCTACCAGTTCGCCTGGGACGAGTTCTGCGACTGGTACCTCGAGATCGCGAAGGTGCAGATCCAGACCGGCGACGATGCGCAGAAGCGCGCCACGCGCCGCACGCTGATCCGCACGCTCGAAGCACTGTTGCGCCTGGCGCATCCGGTGATTCCGTTCATCACGGAAGAACTCTGGCAGAAGGTGGCGCCCGTGGCCGGACGCGCGGGCGAATCGATCATGGTGGCGGCTTATCCGCAAAGCCAGCCCGCGAAGATCGACGAAGCCGCCGAGGCACACGTGGCGCGCCTGAAGGCACTGGTGGATGCCTGCCGCACGCTGCGCGGCGAGATGAACGTGTCGCCCGCACTGCGCCTGCCGCTCTATGCGTTGGCCGACGATGCCGAAGGCGCTGCGTTCCTGCGCGATGCGGCGCCGGTGCTGCAGGCGCTCGCCAAGCTCAAGGAAGTCAAAGTGTTCGACGACGAGGCCTCATGGTCGGCAGCGGCCGAGGCGGCGCCCGTGGCCGTGGTCGGCACGGCGCGCCTGTGCCTGCACATGGAAATCGACAAGGCGGCCGAGCGCGCGCGCATAGGCAAGGAGATTGCTCGCATCGAAGGCGAGATCCTCAAAGTGAACGGCAAGCTCGGCAACGAGGCCTTCGTCGCCAAGGCACCACCGGCAGTCATCGAACAGGAGCGCAAGCGCCTGGCCGACTTCAGCATCATGTTGGAACGTCTTCGCGACCAGCTTGTGCGCCTTGGCTGACACACAGGGATCGGGGCAAGGTTTAGCATGGCAAAAACGGCCAATCCGCGCCGTTTTTGACTGTAAAACCTTCTTCTTCAACTGATCGAACAGACGCCCAAATTGTCCATGCCCACTCCCTCGACACGCATTCGCAAGGCCGTATTTCCTGTAGCAGGCTTCGGCACCCGCTTTCTGCCCGCCACCAAGGCGCAGCCCAAGGAAATGCTGCCGGTGGTCGACAAGCCACTCATCCAGTACGCGGTCGAGGAAGCCTACGCGGCGGGCATTCGCGACATGATTTTCGTAACTGGCCGAAACAAACGTGCCATCGAAGACCACTACGACACCGCCTACGAACTCGAGAGCCAGCTCGAGGCCAACGGCAAGCTCGAGCTGCTCGACATTGCACGTTCGGTGATGCCCGACGACATGACCTGCTCCTACGTGCGCCAGCCGCGCATGCTGGGCCTCGGCCATGCGGTGCTCTGCGCAGAACATCTCGTGGGCAACGAGCCCTTCGCCGTGCTGCTGGCCGACGACCTGATGGTCGGTCCCGTGGGCGGGCTGCCGGTGCTGGCGCAGATGACGGCGGCCTTCGGCAAGCTCGGCGCTTCGGTGCTTGCGGTGCAAGAGGTTCCGCTCGAGCATGTGAAGCGCTACGGCATCGTGGCGGGTGAATCCATCGGCGACGATCTCGTGAAGGTCGATCGCATGATCGAGAAGCCATCGCCCGACAAGGCGCCCTCGCGCCTCGGCGTGGCGGGCCGCTACATCCTCACGCCCGGCGTGTTCGAGGAAATCCGCAACCAGCCCAAGGGCGCGGGCGGCGAGATCCAGCTCACCGACGGCATTGCGGCGCTGATGAAGAAGGAAGCCGTCTATGCCTATGCCTACAAGGGCATCCGCTACGACTGCGGCAGCAAGGAAGGCTTCCTGCAAGCGTCCGTGGAGCTTGCGCTGGCGCACCCCGAAGTGGGCGCGCAGTTCCGCGAATACCTCAAGAGCCTGGAGCTCTGAAAAAGAAAGGGCCCCGACGGGGCCCTTTTTTCATGTGCTCAGCGCCGCTTCAGCACATGGATGAAATCGCTGCCGACGGTCTGCTGCTCGACCAGCTCGTTGCCGGTCTGGCGCGCAAAGGCCTGGAAGTCGCGCATCGATCCCGGGTCGGTCGACACCACCTTGAGCAATTGCCCGCTCGCCATGTCGTTGAGCGATTTCTTGGCCTTGAGAATGGGCAGCGGGCAGTTCAGTCCGCGGGTGTCGATTTCGCGGTCAACTTCCATGCTTCGGCTCCTCGGGCGGCAGCACGAACCCGCGGCGCCGCGCTTCGTTCTCGGCCGCGGTGAAGAACACCGGCTCGTGGCCCCGCGTGCGCAGCCAGTCGGCCAGCGCATAGCCGGTGCCGGCAGGCCAGCACTTGAGGTCGGGCAGGTCGTACAGGCGGTAGTCGACCAGCTCGGGCGAGAGCCGGACCTCGCCATCGGCCACCACGTGGTAGGCGATGATGATCTGGTTCATGCGCTGGAAGTCGTAGGCGCCGACGAGCTTGGTTGCGCTCACGTCGAGGTTGGTTTCCTCCTTCACCTCGCGCGCGATGCCCTCTTCGGGCGTCTCGCCGGCTTCCATGAAGCCGGTGATGAGCGCGTACATCTTGGCCGGCCAGGCCGCGTTGCGCGCCAGCAGCACCTGCCCGCGGTACTCGACGATGGCCGCCAGCACGGGCGTCGGGTTGTTCCAGTGCGTATGGCCGCAAGACGGGCAGCGCAGGCGCTCCTTGGGACCGCCGTCTTCCATCGAGGCGATCCATTCGAGCGGCGTGGCGCAGGCCTGGCAGAACTTGGGATGGGGCATGGGGGTCCTGTCAGGCGGGGAAAACGCCGGTCGACAAATAACGGTCGCCGCGGTCGCAGACCACGAACACGATGGTGGCGTTCTCGACTGTCTTGGCCACTTCGAGCGCCACCCACAGCGCACCCGCCGCGGAGATGCCGCCGAAGATGCCCTCTTCGCGCGCGAGGCGCCGGCACATCTCTTCGGCGTTGTCCTGGCTCACGCTGATTTCTTCATCGACGCGGCTCGCGTCGTAGATCCTGGGCATGTATTCGGCCGGCCACTTGCGGATGCCCGGAATGCGCGAGCCTTCGGCGGGCTGCGCGCCGATGATGCGCACCGCGGGGTTCTTTTCCTTCAAAAAACGCGAGACGCCGGTGATGGTGCCGGTGGTGCCCATGGCGCTCACGAAATGCGTGATCCTGCCCTTGGTGTCGGCCCAGATCTCGGGGCCCGTGGTCTCGTAGTGGATGCGCGGGTTGTCGGCATTGGCGAACTGGTCGAGCACCCGGCCCTTGCCCTGCGCCACCATCTGCTCGGCGAGGTCGCGCGCGTATTCCATGCCGCCGCTCTTGGGCGTGAGCACCAGTTCGGCGCCGAAGGCCTTCATGGTCTGCGCGCGCTCGACCGAGAGGTCCTCCGGCATGATCAGGACCATGCGGTAGCCCTTGATGGCCGCGGCCATGGCCAGCGCAATGCCGGTGTTGCCCGAAGTGGCTTCGATCAGGGTGTCGCCGGGCTTGATTTCGCCGCGCTCTTCGGCACGCTTGATCATCGAGAGCGCGGGCCGGTCCTTCACCGATCCCGCGGGATTGTTGCCTTCGAGCTTGCCGAGGATCACATTGCCGCGCTTCGCATTTTCGGCCGCATCGATGCGTTGCAGTGCCACCAGGGGGGTTTTGCCGATGGCGTCTTCGATCGTCGGATAATTCATGGCAGCCACTGTGCCATAATTTTAGGCTTCCTTCCGGATGTGCCCGGGTGGTGAAATTGGTAGACGCAGGGGACTCAAAATCCCCCACCGAAAGGTGTGCCGGTTCGATTCCGGCCCCGGGCACCACACTTCCTCCCCGGCTCAGGCTTTCTCGCGCAGCCCCGTATGCACCGTCGGGTGTGCAAGCCGCACGCGCAGCTCGCGCTTGAGCCGCGTGTTGTCGAGCCGGCGCGATTCCCCCATGAAACTCAGCAGCTGCAGCGGCAATTGACGCTGGGCTTCGTCGCGCGCCACGCGCGGCGGTCGCGGCATGCCATAGAGGTCGGCGGCCAGGTCGATGTAGTCGCCCATGCGCAGCTCCGTGTCGTCCGCGGCATGGACGATGCGCTGCGGCCGGCCGCGGAACAGCGCCGCCACGCAGGCGCGCGCCAGGTCGTCGGCATGGATGTGGCTGGTGAACACGTCGTCTTCGCGCCGCAGCACGGGCGTGCCGCGCGCAAGGCGCTGGCGCGGCGTGCCGCCTTCGCGATCGGGCGCGTAGATGCCCGGAATGCGCAGGATGCTCGCGCGCACGCCGGCGCTGCGGCCGAGCCAGCGCACCGCGCGCTCGGCATCCACGCGGCGGTGGGCGCGGGGGGTGTCGGGCCGCACGGGACGGGTTTCGCTCACGCGTGCGCCGCCGCAGTCGCCGTAGACGCCGCTGGTGGAACCATAGACGAAGGCCAGCGGCGTGGAACGCAGGCGCAGCGCGCGCGCCAGGGCGATGGTGCGCTGGTCGCGCCACCATGCCGCGCCGCCGTCGCGCGCGGGCGGCGCCAGGTGCAGCACGCGCGTGGCCACGCCCGCGAGGCGGCGCAGCGTGGCGGGCTCGTCGAGGTTGCCCACGAGCGGCCGGATGCCCGCGGCCCGCAGCGCCGGCACGCGCTGGCTCGACGAAGTGAGCGCCACCAGCTGCATGCGGCCCCGCAGATCACGCGCCACGCGCTGGCCGACGTCGCCGCAGCCCACGATGAGCAGGCGTTCGCGGCGGAAGCGCGCCGGCAGCGCGCCGGAAGGGCTATTGATTGAAGGCAAAATCTGGGGTCCTTTCCCTTTTTCTCTTTTCTGCCACAGGCTGAAACAAGCCGAAGAATACCGATGACTGTTGCAGCGCCGCATGATGCGGGCTTTTCCATCACCGTCGAGCCCAGCGGGCGTCACTTCGCGGTGCATGGCGATGAAACCATTCTCGCGGCCGGCATCCGGCAAGGCATCGGGCTGCCTTATGGGTGCAAGGACGGCGCCTGCGGCTCCTGCAAGTGCAGGAAGCTCTCGGGTGAAGTCGAACTCGGCCCGCACCAGAGCAAGGCCCTGAGCGCCGAAGAGCAGCTGGCGGGCTTCGTGCTGACCTGCTGCGCGCACGCCCGGAGCGACGTGGTGCTCGAGTCTCGCCAGGTCACCGAGGCCGGCGCGCTGCCGATCCGCAAGATGCCGGTGCGGGTGCTCGCGCTCACGCGGCTGTCGCACGACGTGATGAAGCTGCGGCTGCAGCTCCCGGCCGGCGAGCCGCTGCAGTTCCATGCGGGCCAGTACGTCGAATTCATCCTGCGCGACGGCGCGCGGCGCAGCTACTCGATGGCCAACGCGCCGCACACGCTGAGCGAGCCGGGCACGGGCATCGAGCTGCACCTGCGGCACCTGCCGGGCGGCAAGTTCACCGACCATGTGTTCGGCGTGATGAAAGAGAAAGAAATCCTTCGCATCGAGGGCCCCTACGGCAGCTTCTTCCTGCGCGAGGATTCCAACAAGCCGATGATCCTGTTGGCCTCCGGTACCGGGTTTGCGCCCATCAAGGCGTTGCTCGAGCACATGAAGTTCAAGCGCATCGAGCGGCCCGCCGCGCTCTACTGGGGCGGCCGGCGGCCTGAAGACCTCTACATGGACGGCTGGGTGAGCGAGCAGCTGAAGGAAATGCCAAACCTGCGCTACGTGCCGGTGGTTTCCAACGCCACGCCCGAAGACAACTGGAACGGCCGAACGGGCTTCGTGCACCGCGCAGTGCTCGAAGACTTTGCCGACCTTTCGGGCCACCAGGTCTACGCCTGCGGCGCGCCGATCGTGGTCGACTCGGCCAAGCACGACTACGTGGCGCTGGCGGGCCTGCCCGAAGACGAATTCTTTGCCGATGCGTTCACCACCGAGGCCGACAAGGCGCTGCCCTGATTTCCGATTCCGATTCCTGCCAGACGACACAGAACGCAAAATGAAGACGAGACACTTCCTCCTTTCACTCCTTGCAGGCGCGGCGCTGTTGGCCACCGGCCCGGTCACGGCCCAGCAGCAGCAACGCCCGATCCGCCTCGTGGTGCCCTATGCCGCAGGCGGCCCGATCGACGTCACGGCCCGCATGCTGGCCGAGCGCGTGAAGGACACACTGGGCCCGGTCATCATCGACAACAAGCCCGGCGCGGGCGGCAACATCGGCGCCGACATCGTCGCCAAGGCCGCGCCCGATGGCCTCACCATCGGCATCGCGGCCACCGCCACCCATGCGGTGAACCCATGGCTCTACAGCAAGATGCCGTTCAACGCGGCGACCGACTTCGCACCCATCACGCAGATGGTGCGCGTGCCGAACGTGCTGGTGATGAATGCCGAGACGGCCCAGCGCCTGAAGATCGACACCCTGGCCGACCTCGTTCGCTACGCCAAGGCCAACCCGGCCAAGCTCAACTACGGCAGCGGCGGCAACGGCAGCGCCGGGCACCTGGCGGGCGAACTGTTCAAGAAGCAGGCCGGCATCTTCGCGCTGCACATCCCGTACAACGGCGGCAATCCGGCGCAACTGGCGCTGCTCTCGGGGCAGGTCGACTTCAACTTCGACAACCTTGCCACCGCGGCGCCCAACATCCGCTCGGGCAAGCTCAAGGCCATTGCGGTCACGACCCTGCAGCGCAGCAGCGCCATGCCCGACGTGCCGCCCGTGGCCGACACGCTCAAGGGCTTTTCGATCGACACCTGGTGGGGGCTGGTGGCACCGGCCGGCACGCCGCGCGACGTGGTCGCGAAGCTCAACCAGGCCTTCGTGGCGGCGCTGAACGCACCCGAGACGAAGACCCGCTTCGGCACGCTGCTGGCCGAGCCGGTGGCCAGTTCGCCCGAGCAGTTCGGCGCGTTCATGAAGAGCGAGCTCTCCAAGTACGAAGCCGTCGTGAAGGCGACCGGCGCGCGGGTCGACTGAAAGGCGGACGCCGCCGGGCCGAAACCCGGGGGGCGTCGTTTACTCGCCCAGGTAGGCGGCCCGCACGCGCGGGTCGCTGAGCAGGTCCTTGGCGTCGCCCGTCATGGTGATGAGGCCCGACTCCATCACGTAGCCGCGGTCGGCCAGCTGCAGCGCGCGGTTGGCGTTCTGCTCCACCAGCAGGATTGTGACGCCCTGCGCGGCCACGGTCTGCACCACCTCGAAGATCTTGTCGCACATGATGGGCGACAGGCCCATGGTGGGCTCGTCCAGCAGCAGCACCTTGGGCCGTGCCATGAGCGCGCGGCCCATGGCCAGCATCTGCTGTTCGCCGCCCGACATGGTGCCCGCGAGCTGGTCCTTGCGCTCCCGCAGGCGCGGGAAGGTCACGAACACCCGCTCCATGTCGCTGGCGATCTCGGCCTTGTCCTTGCGGATGTAGGCGCCGATCTGCAGGTTCTCGGTGATGGTCATGCGCGTGAAGACGCCGCGTCCTTCCGGCACCATCACGAGGCCCTCGCCCACGAGGTCCCAGGCGCCGCGGCCCTTGATGTTGCGGCCCAGGAATTCAATGGTTCCGGCGCCCGCCGGCAGCGTGCCGGTGATCGCCTTCATGGTGGTGGTCTTGCCGGCGCCGTTGGAGCCGATGAGCGACACCAGTTCGCCTTCGTGGACCTCGAAGTCCACGCCCTTCACGGCCTGAATGCCGCCATAGCCGACCTTGAGGCCGCTGACCTTGAGCAGCGTCTTGCCGGTGGCGTTGGCTGCGGTCTTCGGCGGGGTTGCAGTTGCCGTTGCTGTCGTTGTTTCTTCTGCGCTCGTCATCGTCGTCGTCATTTCAGTGTCCTCCGGTGCCGAGGTAAGCCTCGATCACCTTCTCGTTCTTCTGCACGTCGTACGGTGTGCCTTCGGCAATCTGCTTGCCGTAGTCGAGCACCGTGACGCGGTCGCACAGGCCCATGATGAGCTTGACGTCGTGTTCGATGATGAGAATGGTCCGGTCGTCCTTGCGGATGCGGTCGATCAGTTCGCGCAGCAGCACCTTTTCGGTCGAGTTCATGCCGGCGGCCGGCTCGTCGAGCGCGATGAGCTGCGGATCGGTGGCCAGTGCCCGTGCGATCTCGAGCCGGCGCTGGTCGCCGTATGAGAGCGTGCGAGCCTTGTAGTCGGCGAACTTGCCGATGCCCACGTAGTCGAGCAGTTCCTGGCCGCGGTCGGCAATGGCCTTTTCCTCGGCCTTGAACGAGCGCGTGCGCAGCATGGCGCCGAACACGCCCGAATGGGTGCGGATGTGGCGTCCGACCATGACGTTCTCGAGCGCGGTCATCTCGGAGAACAGGCGGATGTTCTGGAAGGTGCGCGCAATGCCGGCCTTGGCCACTTCATGCACGGCCGTCGGCTGGTAGGGCTTGCCGGCGAGCTCGAAAGTGCCGCTGTCGGGCGTGTAGAGCCCGGTGATCACGTTGAAGAAGGTGGTCTTGCCGGCGCCGTTGGGCCCGATGAGGCCGTAGACCTGGCCGCGCTTGATGGTGATGCCGACGTCGGAAAGGGCTTGCAGGCCGCCGAAGCGCTTGGAGATTCCGCGGACGTCGAGGATGGTGTCTGTCGTCATGTTGATTTTTTCCTTCGACTCACGGATTGATCGACATGGGGCGCGACGCCGCACCCGGCAGTTCGTCGGCCGGCGTCTCGATGCCGGGCGCCTGGGTCTGGAGCGAGCCCGGCGCAACCGGTGCGCCGGGGGCGGCCCCCTTGCGCTGCAAGGTCTTGCCGTGCTCCGGGGAAGGCCACAGGCCACGCGGACGCACCAGCATGATGACGATCATGGCGAGTGCGATGAACAGCTGGCGCAGGATGGACGCATCGAGGCGGCCGTCGGTCATGGCCTGCAGCGGTCCGGCCACGTAGCGCAGCACTTCGGGCAGCGCGGCCAGCAGCACGGCGCCCAGGATCACGCCCGGCAGATGGCCGATGCCGCCCAGGACGACCATGGCGACGATCATCACCGACTCCATGAGGCTGAACGACTCCGGCGAGACGAAGCCCTGGAAGGCGGCGAACATCGCGCCCGAGACACCGCCGAAGCTGGCACCCATGCCGAAGGCCAGGAGCTTCATGTTGCGGGTGTTGATGCCCATGGCCTTGGCGGCGATTTCATCCTCGCGGATGGCCATCCAGGCGCGGCCGATACGCGACATCTGCAGGCGGTGCGAGATGATGATGGTGGCGACCACCAGCGCAAGGAACAGGTAGTAGTAGAGCGTGACCGACGAGATCGTGAAGCCGTCGAACTTCCATGCCTTGCCGAGGTCCAGGCCCCAGAACTTGATGGAGTCGATGGCGGTGATGCCCTTCGGACCGTTGGTGATGTTGATCGGCTGGTCGAGGTTGTTCAGGAACACCCGGATGATTTCACCGAAGCCGAGCGTCACGATGGCCAGGTAGTCGCCGCGCAGCTTGAGCGTGGGCGCCCCGAGCATCACGCCCAGCACCCCCGCCACCACCAGCGCCAGCGGCACCACGATGAGCAGCGAGGTGTGCAGCCCGTTCGGGAACATGGCCTTGAACCAGGGGAAGGTTTCGGACAGGTGCGAGGAGCCCATCAGCGCGAAGAGGTAGGCCCCCACGGCAAAGAAGGCGACATAGCCCAGGTCGAGCAGGCCGGCGTAGCCGACGACGATGTTCAGGCCCAGCGAGAGCATCACGTAGAGCAATGCGATGTCGGCGATGCGCACCCAGGCATTGCCCTGGCTCTGCAGGAAGATGGGCAGGGCGAGCACGGCGACGACGCCGAGCGCGTAGAGAGCGAGGTTCTTGCTGTTCTTCATGGTGCTGCTCCTCAGGCACGGTCCGCCACGCGCTCGCCGAGCAGGCCCGAGGGCCGCAGCGTGAGCATGACGATCAGCACGATGAACGCGAAGATGTCGCTGTAGTTGCTGCCCAGCACGCCGCCGGTCAGCGAACCGATGTAGCCGGAGCCGATGGCTTCGATCAGCCCGAGCAGGATGCCGCCGACCACTGCGCCGGCCAGGTTGCCGATGCCGCCGAACACCGCCGCGGTGAAGGCCTTGAGGCCGGGCAGGAAGCCCATCGCGTGCTGCGCAATGCCGTAGTTGGAGGCGTACATGACGCCCGCAATGGCCGCGAGCACGGCGCCGATGATGAAAGTGGCCGAGATGACCATGTCGGGCCGGATGCCCATGAGCGCCGCGACGCGCGGGTTCTCGGCGGTGGCGCGCATGGCGCGGCCGAGCTTGGTGTAGTTGACCAGCCACATCAGCACCACGAGCGAGAACGCCGTGACGCTCAGGATCATGACCTGCGTGGGCGAGATCACCGCACCGCCCACCTCGATGGGCGTGGTCGACAGCAGGTTGGGATAGGCCTTGTTGGTGGGCTTCCAGATGATCATGGCCAGCGTCTGCAGCAGGATCGACATGCCGATGGCCGTGATGAGCGGCGCGAGCTTGGGGCTGTTGCGAAGCGGCCGGTAGGCCACCTTCTCGATCACGAAGTTGAGCGTGGCGGCCACCACGCAGGCGATGATCAACGCGATGATGAGGATCAACCAGCCGGGCGTGCCGGGCATCGACTCCTTCATGAGACCGATGATGGACCAGCTCGTGAGCGCCCCCACCATCAGCACCTCGCCGTGCGCAAAGTTGATCAGATTGATGATGCCGTACACCATGGTGTAGCCCAAGGCTATCAAGGCATACATGCTGCCGAGAACCAGACCGTTGATGATCTGCTGCAGCAATATTTCCATAACGCGTTCCTGTTTGTTGCACCGTTGCGGGGTGCCGTTCACCCACCGTGGCACCGGTTGGGCACCTTGGCTTGATAAGCAAAAAACCAGCCAGCATGTGCCGCCGGCTGATTTGTGGGCGGGATTGTAAGCACCCACCAGCGCCTATTCAGTGCAGCTTGCCCGGGGTTTACCCGCTCACGCCATGCTGTATGCGCGTGAAGTCATGCCGGACGCATGCGCAGTGTGAAAAGACGTATCACTCCTCGCGCTGGCCATTGAGCCGGCGCAGTTCGCGCAGCTTTTCAGCGATGCGTATTTCGAGACCGCGTTCGACCGGCTGATAGAAGACCTGGCCCTCCAGGCCTTCCGGCAGGTAGCGTTCTCCGGCCGCGAAGCCGCCTTCCTCGTCGTGCGCATAGCGGTAGCCCTTGCCGTAGTCGAGCTCCTTCATGAGCTTGGTGGGCGCATTGCGCAGGTGCATCGGCACGGGACGCGTGCTGTCTTTCTTGATGAGGGCGCGCACCGCGTTGTAGGCTTTGTAGACGGCGTTCGACTTGGGGGCCATCGCGAGGTAGACCACGCATTCGGCCAGCGCGAGTTCGCCCTCCGGCGTGCCGAGCCGCTCGTAGACCTCCGCGGCATCGAGCGCCAGCCGCAGCGCGCGCGGATCGGCCAGGCCGATGTCTTCGCTGGCCATGCGCACCAGCCGGCGCGCCATGTAGCGCGGATCGGCGCCGCCGTCGAGCATGCGCACAAACCAGTAGAGCGATGCGTCGGGGTCGCTGCCACGCACGGATTTGTGCAAGGCGCTGATCGTGTCGTAGAACTGCTCGCCGCCCTTGTCGTAGCGCCGCATCCGCTCCCCGAGCACGCGCAGGAGCCATTCGTCGGTGATGTTGCCCAGCTTCTCGGCCTTGGCCGCCACGGCCAGCGTTTCGAGCGTGTTGAGCAGGCGCCGCGCGTCGCCGTCGGCATAGGCGACGAGGCGGTCGATGGCCGATTCCTCGATGGCGGGAACGGCCTGGATGCCCTGCGCCTTGGCCACGATCTGCTTCAGGTCGGCCTCGGTGAGCGGCTGCAGCACATACACCGCGGCGCGCGAAAGCAGCGCCGAATTGACCTCGAAGGACGGGTTCTCGGTGGTGGCGCCGATGAAGGTGAACAGCCCCGATTCCACATGCGGCAGGAACGCGTCCTGCTGGCTCTTGTTGAACCGGTGCACCTCGTCGACGAAGACGATGGTGCGCTGCTGCTCCAGGCCGTCGCGCGCGGACGTGGCGCGCTCGACCGCCTCGCGGATGTCCTTCACGCCGCCGAGCACGGCGCTGATGCTGAGGAACTGCGCATCGAAGGCATCGGCCATCAGCCGCGCGATCGTCGTCTTGCCGGTGCCCGGCGGTCCCCAGAGGATGCACGAATGCGGCTGCCCCGACTCGAACGCGATGCGCAGCGGCATGCCCGGCCCCAGCAGGTGCTGCTGGCCGATCACCTCGCCCAGCGTCTTGGGACGCAGGCGTTCGGCAAGGGGTTGATGCGAACTGGTGGCCAAGCCTGCCTGTCGAACTGAATGTTGCCGTTGCTATTGCTTGATGACGTCGGCGCCGGCGGGCGCCTTGAAATCGAACACGGTGGCAGCAAGCGCCGGATTGACTTCGACCTTGCTGAACTTGAGCACCGAGCGCTGGCCGAAGCTGTCGAGAATCTCGAGCGCCGCAAGCGCATCGCCCTGGAATCCGACCTGCACGTTCTGCAGCTGGCCGTCCTTGTTCTTGGGCGTTGCCTTGACCCACTGGAGGCCGTCGCGCTCGGGCGCGGCCTCCAGCGTGAAGTCGGCCTGCAGGGCGCGCAGGTCGGGTGCCGCGGCAATCAGCGCGGCGGGCGTGGAGCCCAGCGCCTGCGACTGGGCACGCTGCGTCACCTGGTTCAGATCGGCGTCGTACAGCCAGAGTGTCTTGCCGTCGGCGACGATGGTCTGGGCGAAGGGCTTCTGGTAGTCGAACTTGAATTTGCCGGGGCGCTGGAATTCGAAGGTGCCGTTCGAGACCTTCGTGCGGCCCGGCTGCCCCTCGCGCGGCGGCGCCGTGACGGTCTGGGTGAATTCGGCGCGGCCCGACTTGACCGTCTTCACGAAGGTCTCGAGGCTTTCGAGCCCCCCGGCCCAGGCGTTGGCAGATGAGAGAAGGCCGATCAACAGCCAATGGCGGATTTTCATTTTCGGGTTCCTCGGCAAGCGGTGCCGTGACATGACCATACCCTGCGGCGCGTGGCGCCATGTGCGGGCTTGATGAAGTTTTGCAACGCTAGCGCAGCTTGTGCAACCTGCTTGTCAGCGCGTAACGCCTGAATTGGCGGGTGGCCACCGCCTACTCGGCGCGCGCCGGCACGAGGATCTCGCGTTGGCCGCTGCCGCTCATGGCGCTGACGAGGCCGGCCTTTTCCATGTCTTCCACCAGCCGCGCCGCGCGGTTGTAGCCGATCTTCAGGTGGCGCTGCACGAGCGAGATGCTCGCCTTGCGGTTCTTGAGCACCACTTCGACCGCCTGGTCGTACATCGGGTCCTTCTCGGCATCGCCGCCCTCGCCCAGCATGTCGCCCTCGCCATCGACCGTGCCGCCTTCCAGCACGCCCTCGATGTAGTCGGGCTCGCCCTGGCTCTTGAGGTAGGCCACCACGCGGTGCACTTCCTCGTCGCTCACGAACGCGCCATGCACGCGGATCGGCAAGCCGGTGCCGCTCGGCATGTAGAGCATGTCGCCCATGCCGAGCAGTGCTTCGGCCCCCATCTGGTCGAGGATGGTGCGGCTGTCGATCTTGCTGGACACCTGGAACGCGATGCGTGTCGGAATGTTGGCCTTGATGAGGCCGGTGATCACGTCGACGCTGGGCCGCTGCGTGGCAAGGATCAGGTGGATGCCGGCGGCGCGCGCCTTCTGCGCGAGGCGGGCGATGAGCTCCTCGATCTTCTTGCCGACGACCATCATCAGGTCGGCCAGTTCGTCGATCACGACCACGATGTGCGGCTCGCGCTTGAGCGGCTCGGGATCGTCGGGCGTGAGGCTGAAGGGGTTGTAGATGAACTCCTCGCGCGCCTTGGCCTCGTCGATCTTGGTGTTGTAGCCGGCCAGGTTGCGCACCCCGAGCTTGCTCATGAGCTTGTAGCGGCGCTCCATCTCGGCCACGCACCAGTTCAGGCCATGCGCGGCCTGGCGCATGTCGGTGACCACGGGCGCGAGCAGGTGCGGGATGCCTTCGTAGACCGACATCTCGAGCATCTTCGGGTCGATCATCAAGAGGCGCACGTCGCGCGCCTCGGCCTTGTAGAGCAGCGAAAGAATCATCGCGTTGATGCCCACCGACTTGCCCGAACCGGTGGTACCGGCCACCAGCACGTGCGGCATCTTCGCGAGGTCGGCGACCACGGGGTTGCCGATGATGTCCTTGCCCAGGCCCATCGTGAGGAACGACTTGCCTTCGTTGTAGACCTGCGAACCGAGAATTTCGCTCAGCTTGATCGACTGGCGCTTGGCGTTCGGCAGTTCGAGCGCCATGTAGTTCTTGCCCGGAATGGTTTCGACCACGCGGATGGACACCAGCGAGAGCGAGCGCGCGAGATCCTTGGCCAGGCCGACGATCTGCGAGCCCTTGACGCCGGTGGCGGGCTCGATCTCGTAGCGCGTGATCACCGGACCCGGCGAGGCCAGCACCACGCGCACCTCGACGCCGAAATCCTTGAGCTTTTTCTCGATCATGCGCGAGGTCATTTCGAGCGTGTCGGGCGAGACGGTCTCCTGGCGCGCCTGCGCCGCGTCGAGCAGGTCGACCTGCGGCAGCTTGCTGTCGGGCAGTTCCTTGAAGAGCGGCTTCTGCCGCTCCTTGACGACGCGATCGCTCTTGGGCACCTCGGTCATCGCGGGCTCGATCTGCACCGGCGGCGACGCGGCGCGGCGCCGCGGACGCGGTTCGATGCGCAGCTCTTCGTCGCCGTCTTCGCCCGCGGGCTCGATGCCGCCGGGCACCGTGTGCGAGAAGTGCGGCTCCTCGGCCTCGGCACGCTCACGCGCGGCCTGCTTGCCCAAGGCGATGTCGGCCGCCATCTCGCGCTTTTCACGGCGCGACTCGAACAGCGAATAGGCCCGTGCGCCGATGCGCTCTGCAAGCTGGGTCCACGAGAAGCGGAACACCAGCGCCGAGCCGATCACGCCGGCGGCAATGGCCACCAGCGCCGAGCCTGTGAAGCCCATCCAACGCACGCTCGCGGGCCCGACCAGGTAGCCCAGCAGGCCGTGGGATTCGAGCCGGTACAGGCGCGACCACTCGAGCACGGCGCTTGCGCACAAGAGCAGCACGAGGCCGAACCAGAACGCGATCCGGCTGCGGTTGAATCGGCCGCGCACCGGTTGCTCGGCAGGCGCAGGCTCGCCGCCGCGCAGCCAGTTGGCCAGTGACGACAGCCATGCGCGCAACCCCGCCGCAAGGCACCACCACACCGAATAGCCCGCCAGGAAGTAGCTTCCGTCGGCCAGCCAGGCGCCGATGCGGCCGCCCCAGTTCTTGATTTCACCGCCGGTGCCGGAGGTCGACCACGCCGCGTCGGACGGCGTGTAGCTCAACATGGCCAGCAACCAGAACAACAGCCCCGCGAACCCTGCGATCAGCGTGATCTCGTGGGCAAAGCGCATGGCGCGCATGCGCACGGGTTGCCCCTCGGCGGCAGAAGAAGATTGAAGCGTATTGAGCGAATAAGTCATGAAAAACGCGGCCTCCAGCCTTCGAATCGGTGGCTGGCGGCCTGAACACTACAACAAAAGGCGGCGGCTGCAAGCAGCAAGCACCCACCCCGACGGCTCACGTCAACGACAGGAGCCGCTCCTTGACAATCATGGCGCCATCGTCCAGGGTCTGGACGAATCCGCGCTCCTCCAGGTCCTTCATGACGCGGCTCACCATTTCGCGCGAAGCACCCACCATTTTCGCAAGATCCTGGCGCGAGATCTTGTCGCGCACCTTGAGATTGCCCGCACCGTCGTCGATGGCGAACTCGAGCAGCGAGCGTGCCACGCGGCCGTAGACGTCCATCAGCGCCAGCGATTCGATCTTGCGGTCGGCATGGCGCAGCCGCTGAACGAGGCCGCGCATGATGTTGTAGGCCATCGAGGAGTTCTCGGGCAGGCAGCGTGCGAACGCATCGCGGCCCAGCATGAGCACGTCGCACTGGATCTCGGTGCGCACCGTGGCCGAGTGCGGCTCGTCGTCGATCAGGCTCATCTCGCCGATGTAGTCGCCGGTGTGCAGCGTCGCAAGGATCACCTCCCGGCCGCGGCTGTCGGCGCTCGTGACGCGCGCCCGCCCGGTCAGGATGATGTAGAGGGCATCGGACTTCTTGCCTTGCTCGACAATGACCTCCGCACGCTTGAAGCGCTTTTTGATGATCGCATCCGCAATGCTTGCAGATTGCGAAGAGGTCAGCGAAGCGAACAGCGGTACGCGCCGCAGCAGCTCAAGATTGGACAGCATCGACATTTATCAATCCCTGATTCGTCGCGCGCAAGCGCTCTCATCTTTTTGTTTCTCGATGGATTACTACAATCGCGCGCATTGAAAACACCATGCACCCGGCGTTGAACCGGGCGGTGATACTCCCCATATATCGGTTACCACCCTGAAAATGTACACGCTGACGCAGCGCAAATCCTAGGTTTTCCAATCATGTCCGCTTCCCAACACGCCAAGGTTTTGATTCTCGGCTCCGGCCCCGCCGGCTATACCGCTGCCGTCTATGCAGCGCGCGCCAATTTGCAACCATTGCTAATCACCGGCATTGCGCAAGGTGGTCAATTAATGACAACTACGGAAGTCGACAATTGGCCGGCCGATGTTCACGGCGTGCAAGGTCCTGATTTGATGCAGCGTTTTCTCGAGCATGCCGAAAGATTCAAGACGCAAATCGTTTTCGACCACATCAACAAGGTCGACCTGGGCAAGCGTCCCTTCACGCTGACCGGCGACAGCGGCACCTACACCTGCGATTCGCTGATCATCGCCACGGGCGCCTCCGCCAAATACCTGGGCCTCGATTCGGAGCAGAAGTTCATGGGCCGCGGCGTTTCCGCCTGCGCGACCTGCGACGGCTTCTTCTATCGCGAGCAAGAGGTGTGCGTGATCGGCGGCGGCAACACGGCGGTCGAAGAGGCCCTGTACCTTGCCAACATCGCCAACAAGGTGACGCTGGTGCACCGCCGCGACAAGTTCCGCGCCGAGCCCATCCTGATCGACAAGGTCAAGGAAAAGGTTGCCGAGGGCAAGATCGTATTGAAGCTGCACAGCGAACTCGACCAGGTGCTGGGCGACGACACGGGCGTGACGGGCATCCGCATCAAGAACACGCAGACCGGCGCCACCGAGCAGATCGACCTCAAGGGCTGCTTCATCGCCATCGGGCACCACCCGAACACCGACATCTTCCAGGGCCAGCTGGAGATGAAGGACAACTACATCCTGACCCGCTCGGGCCTGCAGGGTTTTGCCACGATGACCAGCATTCCGGGCGTGTTCGCCGCCGGCGACGTGCAGGACAACGTGTATCGCCAAGCCATCACCAGCGCCGGCACCGGCTGCATGGCCGCCCTCGACGCACAGCGCTTCCTGGAGCAGGACGGCACGCTCTAGGCCGGCCGGCCCGCAAAAGGGCTATAATCCGAGGCTTTGCCGAAATAGCGCCACGTTGGCGGGTTCGGCAAGCCGGGGTACCGCCACCCGTTTCTGGCGAGGTCAAGCTGCAAAACACCTGCAATCTCCACGGTTGCGCCGGTGCCAGCTGTTCAAGAAAGAGTGTCCTCATGGCACGCGTATGCGACGTAACGGGCAAAGGCCCGATGGTCGGAAACAACGTTTCCCACGCCAACAACAAAACCAAGCGCCGGTTCCTGCCGAACCTGCAATACCGCCGTTTCTGGGTCGAGACTGAAAACCGCTGGGTTCGCCTGCGTGTTTCGAGCGCTGCGCTGCGCCTCATCGACAAGAATGGCATCGACGCCGTGCTCGCAGACCTGCGCGCACGCGGCCAAGCTTAAGGAGCTGAATCATGGCAACGAGCAAAGGCGGACGCGAAAAGATCAAGCTGGAATCCACCGCGGGTACCGGCCACTTCTACACGACCAGCAAGAACAAGAAGACGATGCCTGAAAAGATGTCGATCATGAAGTTCGACCCCAAGGCACGCAAGCACGTCGAATACAAGGAAATCAAGCTGAAGTAATTCAGCACCGGTTTCGCCAAAACAAGAAACCCCGCCAGGCTTGCCCGGCGGGGTTTTTTGTTGGCTGCCGCTCTCTCCCGCCGCTCGCATGCCACCCGGGCTTCCGTCGTGATCCAAGAAAAGCCAGGCGTAAAAAAGCCGGCTCCAGGCCGGCTTTCAAAGAGCGGAGAACGCGGCGCTTGTGAGCGGCGCGAACCGCGATCAGGTCCGCGCGGAGCGCAGGCGAGTCGAGAATTCGCGCAGGCCGGCAATGCCGCTGGCTTCGGCGCGGTGGCACCAGGCTGCCAGATCGGCCGCCAGTTGCTCGCGGGACTGCGAGGTGTTGAGCCACAGCTGGCGCAGCTCTTCGCGCATCGTCACCATCTTGTCGATGACCGGGTGGGCAGCGCGCGCCTGCACGAGGTGCGTACGGGCCGATGCCGGCACCTTGTCGTCGTCGCGGTGCAGCCAGTTCTTGGCGGCCTTGAGCACCGAGATGTCGCCGCCCTTGGTCTTGAGTGCGGCCAGCTCCGCCTTGGTGACACGGCGCATTTCGCGCGCATAGCCGGCCATGACTTCGTAGCGGTTGGCAATGACGGCCTCGAGCGTCTTCTCGTTGGCCACGGGCTGGATGTCGCCCATCTGCATCTTCGGCGGCACCTTCTTGACCTTGGCCCAGCCGATCGCCTGCATCATCTGGATGTAGACCCAGCCGATGTCGAACTCGTACTTCTTGACCGAGAACTTGGCCGACGTGGGATACGTGTGGTGGTTGTTGTGCAGCTCTTCGCCGCCAATGATCAGGCCCCAGGGCGAGACATTGCGGCTGGCGTCGGGCGCCTCGAAGTTGCGGTAGCCCCAGTAGTGGCCGATGCCGTTGATGATGCCGGCCGCGGTGATCGGGATCCAGAGCATCTGCACGGCCCACACGGTCAGGCCGAGTGCGCCGAACAGCGCCAGGTTGATGACCAGCATCAGGCCGACGCCTTGCCAGCTGTAGCGCGTGTACAGGTTGCGCTCGATCCAGTCGTCGGGCGTGCCGTGACCGTAGCGCTCCATCGTTTCCTTGTTCTTCGACTCGGCGCGGTACAGCTCGGCGCCGCGCCACAGCACTTCGTCGATGCCCTTGACCTGCGGGCTGTGCGGATCTTCCTCGGATTCGCACTTGGCGTGGTGCTTGCGGTGGATGGCCACCCATTCCTTGGTGACCATGCCGGTACCCAGCCAGAGCCAGAAACGGAAGAAATGCGAGGGGATCGGGCCCAGATCCATGGCCCGGTGCGTTTGCGTCCGGTGCAGGAAGATCGTGACGGCGGCAATCGTGATGTGCGTGGTGACGAGCGTGTACAGCACGACTTGCCACCATGTCAGGTCCCACAAGCCGTTTCCGAGCCAGTCGAGGGCCGCGCTCAAAACGGCAGAGTCAGGAATCAACATTGAATTAAGTACTCCATGGCCGCACGAAGGTGCCGCCTTTCAGTTAGCCCGCGATTTTAAGCGGGCAAGGCCAAAATGCGGCCTTTTGCCCTTCCATAAAGCGCAGATTTACCCTAGTTTGGAGTGCCGTGCCTATTTGCGGTTCCACACCGCGGCAAAGAAACCGTCGGTGGCGTGGCGGTGGGGCCATAGCCGAAGGTAGCGCTGGCCGTCCGGCCCGCCGGCGCAGAGCTTCTCGAAACTCTCCACCTTGAGGCCCTGCAGCAGGCCTGCCGCGTCCTGGGGCTCGAAATCGGGGTTGGCGGCGCTGAAAGCCTCGGCGATGGCCTCGTTTTCTTCCGGCAGCACGCTGCACGTGGCGTAAATCAGACGGCCGCCGGATTTCAGCAGGCGCGCGGCACTTTGCAGGATGGCAGCCTGCTTGACCGTCAGTTCCTCCACCGACTTGGGCGACTGGCGCCATTTCAGGTCGGGGTTGCGGCGCAGCGTTCCGAGGCCCGAGCAAGGTGCATCGACGAGCACCCGGTCGATCTTGCCGGCCAGCCGCTTGATGCGGTCGTCCCGCTCGTGGGCTATGGCGGCCGGATGGACGTTGGAAAGCTTGCTGCGCGCAAGCCGCGGCTTGAGGGCATCGAGCCGGTGGGCCGAGGTGTCGAACGCATAGAGCCGGCCGGTGTTGCGCATGGTGGCGCCAATGGCGAGCGTCTTGCCGCCGGCACCGGCGCAGAAATCGACCACCATCTCGCCCCGCTTTGCGTCCAGCAGCAGCGCGAGAAGCTGCGAACCCTCGTCCTGGACCTCGACCGCGCCGCGGGCGAAGGCGTCCAGCTTGGTCAGCGCCGGCTTGCCGTCGATGCGCAAGCCCCAGGGCGAGAACGGCGTGGCCTCGGATTTGATCGCGGCCTTGGCAAGCTCGGCCTTCACTTCGGCCCGCTTGTCCGTCAGGGCATTGACCCGCAGATCGAGCGGCGCGGGCTGTTGCAGGCTTTCGACCAGGGGCCAGAAACCGTCGCCCAGTTGCGCCTTGAGCGGCGCCACGAGCCATTCGGGCAGGTTGTGGCGATGGCGCTCCAGCAGGTCTTCCGTCTTGACGGCATCGCAGTTGTCGAGCCATCGCTTTTCGGTGTCGTTGAGGGCGCTTTTCAGGAAATCGCGCGGGCCGTGGAATCCAAGGATCGCCATGCGGCGCTCCTTGGAGCCGGTGCCCGAGGGCGAGAGATGGTCGAACAGGAGCTTCTTGCGCAACACGGTGTAGACGGTCTCGGCAAGCGTGGCGCGCTCGCGCGGGCCGAACTCGCGGTGGTCGCGAAAAAACCGCGAAACGACCTGGTCGGCCGGGTGATCGAATTTCAGGACAAGGCCGACCAGATCGGCGGTGGCCTCCAACAGGGCTTTGGGGTGCATGCCCCGATTGTCTCAGCCGGGCGGCTGTCTACGCCGTGCGCGTCCAGATCGTCCCGAAAGCCTGCCGTTCTATGTCATCCAGGGTCGGCGAATGGCCCGCCCACAGGACCAGCGCCGCGCCCGGGAGGCCCAGGGTGTGCTCCAGCTGGCGGCAGAGCTGCCAGCGGTCGTCGTCGTCCATGCCCGGAAGGTCGACGAACACGATATAAGCCCGGCGCCACGGAAACTCGCGCAGGGTCTTGCGCACCACCCAGGCCCTGGAAATGGGCAGGCACCGCGACAGGTCGGCGCGCAGTTCACCCAGTTCATGGTCGTTCAGGTCGTGCCGGACGATCTGGCTGAAGAAAGGCGTCTCGGTGATCTCTTCCCAGGCCCGCGCCTCGGCTTCCTCGGCCTCCTTGAGGCGGCCACGCCACAGCCTGAGGGCCTCTTCGTCGTGCACGCCGGCCTCGGGATCCTCGAGCGCGGCCACGGCGTCCTTGGCGGCCCACCAGCGGCTGGCCGCGCTGCATCCGTGCAAGCGTTCGAGCAGGGCCAGGCGCGCGTCGCGTTCGCGCGCGGGCAGCATCTGGGCCACCCCCCGCAGGGCCCCGGGGTGGTCGGGCGAGATCCGCAGCACGCGTTCATAGCGGTCGCGCACCGGCGCGGCCGGATCGAGCCGGCGTTCGGAATCGGCCCACTCGACCATTTCGTCGGGCGTGTTGCGCTCGCCCTGCGCTGCGAGCAGCTCGATGCGTTCGCGGATGCGGGTGCGGTGCGCGTGGTGCTGCTTCCAGTCGGCCGCATGGGAACGGCGCCATTGGTTGTCGAAATGCGCGATCCATTTCGTGCTGTCGGCGAGCATGCCCAGTGCCGGTTCGGTGGACCACGGCGGCACCACGGCCTTCTGGCCGAGCGCCTCGAGCCGGTCGCGCAGGACCGGGTGGGTGTCGTCCAGGTCGCTGACGCGACGCATGGCCTCGCGCAGGGCCTGGCGCGCGAACTCGTCACCCGGCGAGGTACCGGCCAGCGCCTGGAGCGCCTTGAACGGACCGGGCGGCTGGGGCTCGCGTTCGGCGCGTGCCCAATGCGAGGCCCAGAACTCATTGGCATACCAGTTGCCCTTGATTGCGATCTCGGTCAGCGCGGCGGCGGCCACGGGGGCGCCCAGCAGACGCCCCGAAATGCGGTCCGCCTCGTACTCGTCCTGCCGCGCGAGTGCGAAGGTCCGGGCCGCAAAGCGCGGAAAGTACCAGCGGAAAAAAGCCTGGGACACCAGCGCCATCACGCCTTCCTCGCGCTGGAGGCTGGCGTCCAGCTTGAGCCAGGAAAGCCGCGTGCGGTAGATCCAGGCACTGAGCTTGCCGTGGTTGCCGCGCAGGTGCCCGTACTCGTGGGCGAGCACCGAGAGCAGCCGTCGCCGGTCCAGCATCATCAGGAGCGGCAAGCCGATCGACAGCGAATTGACGGCCCCGCCGAACAGGCCGAAACGCGGCACCTGCCGGATGCTGGCATTGAACTCGTCGTCCAGGAAGACGCGGTGGACCGGCGGGCCCTTGATCTTCCTGCGTATGCGGTCGAGCGCCTCGAACAGCGCCGGCGCATCCGCGCGCGACAGCTCCCGGCCGTCAGGCTCGTCGAACCGGACCCACAATGCGCGCAGCGTGGCCCAGAGCAGGCCCAGGGCAAACAGCAGCAGCCAGCCGCGCGAGAAACCGAAGCGCCCACGTCCGGCAGCCAGCGCCACCCAGGCGATGATGCCGACCGACAGCGCCAGGCAGGCCATCACCCAGAGATAACCGAGCGCGGCAAAGGCGGCGACATTGCGCCGGTAACGCGCGCTGTCGTCGGCGCTGGCATGCTCGCTCAGCCGGACGAGATGAACGAAATCAGCGCGATCCATCCGTCTTTTCTCCCACCGGGCACCACAGATTGAAAGAAGCAACACCGTGAACGACAACGACCTGCCACCCCTGATAGAGATGCCGCCAGGCCGCTACCGCCACTACAAGGGCGGCGAATACGAGGTGCTGGGCACCGTGCGGCACAGCGAGACACTCGAACCCATGACGCTCTACCGCACCCTCTACGGCGAGCAGGGACTGTGGGTGCGCCCGGCCGCGATGTTCGGCGGAACCGTGGAGATCGAGGGCGTTCGCCAATTGCGCTTTGCCCCGGTCTAAGTCGTCATGTCGCCGGCGGCAATGCTGCGGCGGCCTCAGCCGCAGCGAACGCTCGTGACCCGGCCGCGTGCATCCACGTCCAGGTTGAGGCGGGCGCCATTGAACTCCATCGTGACCGCCTGGCCGGGCTTAAGCGCCCGCACCGTGCCCGCGGCGGCGCGCGTGCGGGCGGCAGCCTCGAGTTGCGGCGACAGGGGCTGCCCCACGGCAAAGCGCGCGCCGTCGGCATTGCACTGGTCAACCGGCGCAACTGCGGCGGCGGGGCCGGTGGCGGGCGCGGCAGGCGCGGGTGCAGGGGCCGGTGCGGCGCAAGCCGCCAACAGCAAAGCGCTGGCAACCAGAGCCAGAAGCGATCGGATTTTCAAAGAATGCTCCCGAAAACCCGCAAATATAAACAAATTCAAGAAATGTGACTTGATGTATCCGCCAGCCACGCCGAAATGGCGCGTGGATACAACTGATGCTCTTGCGCGAGCACACGGCTGGCCAGCGTGGCCGAGATGTCGTCCGGCAGAACCGGCACCACCGCCTGGTCCAGGATGGGGCCATGGTCGAGTTCGGTGGTCACCTGGTGCACCGTGACGCCCGCCACCTTGCAGCCGGCGTCGATGGCCCGCTGATGCGTGTTCAGCCCCGGAAATGCAGGCAGCAGCGAGGGGTGGATGTTGATCAGCCGGCCGGCATAGCGCCCGACAAAGGCGGGCGTCAGGATGCGCATGAAGCCCGCCAGCACCACCAGTGCGGGCGAATGCGCATCGACGGCCTCCGCCAGGGCTACGTCGAAGGCCTCGCGGCTCGGAAAGTCCTTGTGCGGGACCACCGCCGTTTCGATGCCGTGCGATTTGGCGAGCGCAAGGCCCGCCGCATCGGCCTTGTTGCTGATGACTGCGGCAATGCGGGCGCCGAAGCGCTCGGACCAGCGGTCGCGCCCGGCGGCACGCACGATGGCCGCCATGTTGGAGCCGCCGCCGGAGATCAGGATCACGATGTTCTTCATGGGAGGCGGGGATTATCCGTGCCCGGCCCGGTGCTCCGGAAACGCCCCGGCGCCTTGTCGCCGCGCGGACACCGTTCCACAGCACGACCGTGCTAAAACTCCGGATTCCGGAGACATACGCCATCGCTGCGATGGCGGCGGACCGATCAACACAGCGAGGCACGCATGGATTTGAGCTTCACGCCCGAAGAACAGCAGTTCCGCGAAGAGATTCGCGGCTGGGTCAAGGAAAACCTCCCCAAGGAGATTTCGCACAAGGTGCACAACGCGCTCGAACTGACGCGCGACGATATGCAAGGCTGGGCGAGGATCCTCGGCAAGAAGGGGTGGCTGGGCTACGGCTGGCCAAAGGAATTCGGCGGACCCGGCTGGACCGCCATCCAGCGCCACCTGTTCGAGGAAGAAACCGCCCTGGCCGGCGCACCGCGCATCGTGCCGTTCGGCCCGGTGATGGTAGCGCCCGTGATCATGGCTTTCGGCAATGCCGAGCAGCAGAAGCGTTTTCTCCCCGGCATCGCGAGCGGCGAAGTCTGGTGGAGCCAGGGCTACAGCGAACCCGGTTCGGGTTCCGACCTCGCGTCGGTCAAGACCAAGGCCGAGCGCAAGGGCGACAAGTACATCGTCAACGGCCAGAAGACCTGGACCACGCTGGGCCAATACGGCGACTGGATGTTCAACCTCGTGCGCACCAGCAACGAAGGCAAGCCCCAGACCGGCATCAGCTTTCTCCTGCTCGACATGAAGTCGCCCGGCGTCACGGTGCGGCCGATCAAGCTGCTGGACGGCAGCCATGAGGTGAACGAGGTGTTCTTCGACAACGTCGAAGTGCCGGCCGAGAACCTCATCGGCGAGGAGAACAAGGGCTGGACCTACGCCAAGCACCTGCTCTCGCACGAGCGCACCAACATTGCCGACGTGAACCGCGCCAAGCGCGAGCTCGAGCGTCTGAAGCGCATCGCCAGGAGCGAGGGCGTGTACGACGACCTCCGCTTCCGCGACGAGATCGCCAAGCTCGAAGTCGACATCGTCGCGCTCGAGATGATGGTGCTGCGCGTGCTCTCCGCTGCCACCTCGGGCAAGAACTCGCTCGACGTCGCGGGCCTGCTGAAGATCCGCGGCAGCGAAATCCAGCAGCGCTACACCGAACTGATGATGCTGGCCGGCGGCGCCTATTCCCTGCCCCTCGTGCGCGAGGCGATGGAAGCCGGCTGGCAAGGCGACTTCCCGGGCGGCAACCCCGCGCTGGCGCCGCTCGCGTCGACCTTCTTCAACATGCGCAAGACCACCATCTACGGCGGCTCGAACGAAGTGCAGCGCAACATCGTTGCTCAAACCGTTCTCGGCTGAGGAGACAAGAACATGGACTTCAATTTTTCGGACGACCAGGAACAACTGCGCGACGCCGTTCGCAAGTGGGTCGACAAGGGCTATGACTTCGAGCGCCGCCGCGGCATCGAGGCCAAGGGCGGCTTCTCGCGCGAGGCCTGGGACGACTTGGCCGAGCTGGGCCTCGGTGGCCTCTACATCGCCGAGGACGACGGCGGCCTCGGCATGGGCCCGGTGGCCGGCATGGTCGTGATGGAAGAACTGGGCCGAGGCATCGTGCTCGAGCCGTTCGCGCAGACGCTGATTGCCGGCGCCGTGCTGAGCGGCTACGCCAGCACGGACGTCAAGGACAACTGGCTGCCGCGCATCGCCGGCGGCCAAGCCATCGTGGTGCTGGCCTACCAGGAGCGCAAGGCGCGCTACCGGCTCGACCGGTGCGAAGCCAAGGCTGTGAAGGCGGGCGACAGGTGGTCCCTGACCGGCGCCAAGAGCGTGGTGCCCGTCGGCGATGAAGCCGACGCCTACATCGTGCCCGCGCAGGCCGACGGCAAGATCGCCCTCTTCCTCGTCGAACGACGCGCGAGCGGTGTCGAGGCGCGCGGCTACGGCACGCAGGACGGCAGCCGCGCGGCCGAGGTGGTGTTCGACAAGGCGGACGCCGCGCCGATCACCGCCGACGGGTTGGCTGCGCTCGAATACGCGGTCGATGTCGGCATTGCGGCGACCTGCGCCGAGGCGGTCGGCGTGATGGACAAGACCGTGGCCCTGACGGTCGACTACATGAACCAGCGCAAGCAGTTCGGCGTCGTCATCTCCACCTTCCAGGCGCTGCGCCATCGCGTGGCCGACATGAAGATGCAGCTCGAGCTCGCGCGCTCGATGAGCTACTACGCGACGCTCAAGCTCAACGCACCGGCCGATGAGAGGCGCCAGGCGATGGCGCGCGCCAAGTACCAGCTCGGCACGTCGATGCGCTACGTCGCCGCCAACTCCGTTCAACTGCACGGCGGCATCGGCGTGACGGACGAATACATCGGCAGCCACTACTTCCGCAAGCTCACGCAGCTCGAGATGACCTTCGGAGACACCCTGCACCACCTGGGCGAGGTGTCTGCCCGCATGCAGGACACCGCAGGCGTCTTCGCCTGACGATGTTTTTCCCATAGCATCCAACGCCCGCCGGCTTCTTGCCTGCGGGCGTTTTTACTTGGACACCAGCCAGGAACGAACATGCACTCACGCCGCACCCTTCTTGCCCTCGGGCTCGCAACCACCGCCATGCTGACTGCCTGCGCCACAGCACCTTCGCCCTCGTACACCGAGCGTCCGCCGATCGTCTTCATGCACGGCAACGGCGACTCGGCCGCGCTCTGGCAGACCACGATCTGGCGCTTCGAATCGAACGGCTGGCCGCGCGACCGGCTCTTCGCGGTCGACCAGCCGAATCCGCTGGCACGCGACGACGATGCGGTGGCACAGCCGGGCCGCAGCTCGACGACCGACTCGGCCGTGTTCCTGAAGGCCGAAGTCGAGCGGGTGCTGAAAGCCACGGGCGCCGGCAAGGTGGTGCTGATCGGCAATTCGCGCGGTGGCAACACCATCCGCAACTACGTGCAGAACGGCGGCGGCGCAGCCGTGGTGAGCCACGTGGTGCTGGGCGGCAATCCGGCGCACGGCATCTGGGCCGTGAAGGGCTTCCGCGAGAACAACGAGTTCTCGGGGCTCTCGGGCTTCATGCAGCAGCTCAATGCGCCGAAGGGGCCGAACGGCGAAGAGGTCACGCCCGGCGTGAAGTGGCTCACGCTGCGCTCCGACAACAACGACAAGTACGCGCAGGCGGACGGGCTGTGGATCGGCGCGCCGGGACAGCCGACGAACATCGGCTTCGACGGACCGGCGCTCAAGGGCGCGACCAACGTCGTGCTGCCGCGCGTGGACCACCGCGAAACCTCGTTCTCGCCTGCGGCTTTTGCGGCGACCTGGCAATTCCTGACGGGTGAGCCGCCGCGCGCCACAGCCATCGCGCCCGAGGCGAACGTGGTGCTCGACGGCCGCGCGATGGGCGCCGAAAACCTCTCGCTGAACGGCGGGCAGGTCACGGTCCATGCCGTCGACCCCGCCACGGGCGCACGGCACGGCGATGCGGTTCACAGCAAGAACATCGGCTCGGACGGACGCTGGGGCCCCTTCAGTGCGCGCGGCGACGCGGCCTACGAGTTCGTGATCAGCGCGCCTGGCTATGGCACCACGCACATCTACCGCAGCCCGTTTCCACGCAGCAGCCGCGTCGTGAACCTGCGCCCCGAGCGCCTCACGCCCGCCGATGCGAATGCCCAGGCGGTCGTCGTCTTCACGCGCCCCCGCGGGTACTTCGATGCGCAGCGCGACACCATGCGCTTCGACGGCCAGAGCCCGCCGGCCGGCGTGCCGCCCAAGGGCTCCGGCGTGTCGAGCTCGCGCCTGCGCGTGGCCGCCGCGGAACCCCAGCGCGCGGTGACCGGCGAATTCAACGGCGAGCGCCTCACCGGCCTGACCTGGCCCGCTGCGCAGCAGCACGTGACGGTGCTCGAATTGACCTACTGAGGCCACGGACATGAACGATGCGGACTCCCCCTTTGTGCTGAAGGCGCGCGATGCGCGCGGCGTGGTCACGCTGACGCTGAACCGCCCGGCCTCATTCAACGCCCTCTCCGAAGGCATGCTCGGCGCGCTCGAGCAAGCCATTGGCGAGCTTGCCGCGGACCCGAGCGTGCGCGCCGTCGTCATCGCTGCGGCGGGCAAGGCCTTCTGCGCGGGCCACGACCTGAAAGAGATGCGTGCAGAGCCCTCGCTCGGTTACTACGAGCAGCTCTTCGAGCGCTGCGGCGCCATGATGCTGTCGATCCAGCGGCTCCCGGTGCCGGTGGTCGCGCGCGTGCATGGCATTGCGACGGCCGCGGGCTGCCAGCTGGTCGCCGTCTGCGACCTGGCCGTGGCCTCGAGCGACGCGCGCTTTGCCGTCAGCGGCGTGAACGTGGGACTGTTCTGCGCCACGCCGAGCGTGACCCTGTCGCGCAATCTCGGCCGCAAGCAAGCCTTCGAGATGCTCGTCACGGGCGAGTTCATCAGTGCGCAGGAAGCCCGCGAGAAGGGCCTCGTCAACCGCGTGGCGCCGCCCAGCGAGCTCGACGGCGCGGTCGAAGCGCTGGTCGCCAGCATCGTGGCCAAGCCCCGCCAAGCGCTGGCGCTCGGCAAGGCCCTCTTCTATCGGCAGCTCGAGACCGGTATCGAGGCCGCACTGGCCGACGCGAGCCGGACCATGGCCTGCAACATGATGGACGAGAGCGCGCTCGAAGGCGTGCAGGCCTTCATCGAGAAGCGCCCGCCCGGCTGGAAGCGCTGAGCGGCAGCCAGTGACTTGTCCGACAGGATTGACAGCTTCGTCAGCCGTCACCACAAATACTGCAAGCCGTTCGCCTGGACCGCCACTGTCGATTCAATACCTGAAGAACTCGCCCGACTCTGCGGGCGAATTGCCGGGACAGGGCACTGGCCGCAAGACCTCAGCACCGCGCGCGGAATTGCTGGTCCCTGGCTTCCTTGCGCCGCTCTGCGATCCAGGACTGGGAGGCCCCACTCTGCGGCTGCCGCGCCAGTCGGTCGTAGTACTCGACCTGCTGGTTCCAGTGGGCGCAGCGTGAAGAATCTCCGGCGGTCACGCCAGGCGTGCTGGCGCCACGTTGCGCCATCGCCTGGCGCTGCACCTCGTAGCCCTGCCGGGTTTGCTGATCGGCGATCTGGACCTGCTGCGTCCACGAAAGGCCGCCGGGAACAAACTCTATCCGCTCCACCGACGCGCCGCGCTCTCGGCAGTGGTCAGGTGACCAGAAACGTCCACCGCTGTTGCCCACGCAGAGGAACACCTGGGCCGAACCGGCCGAATCGAGATTTCGCACCGGGGGCGACACGTCCACCACGATGCCCTTCCCGCATGGATCGCTGCTGTACTGGTTGCCGCAGCGGTAGACCTGCTGGGCGTGAGCGATCGTGCCGAAAGTTGCGGCCAGCAAGGCGAGATGGGCGAAGCGCATGGCGAGGTGGTATGGCGATTTTTGAAGGAGAGGGAGGGAAGCTCCAAGACCAGTGACGCCAGCAGTCGCCCTACTTGCGCGGCGCCAAGTGGTCTATGGCGGCTACCAGTTCAGAGGGCTTTACACCCAGGGCGGCTGCAATCTGAGCGATGTTGTGAAGGGAAACATTGCGCTCCCCTCGTTCTACCGAACTCACGTAGTTCGTATGGAGGTCTGCGTGTTCCGCGACCTGCTCCTGTGTAAGTTCAACCTCCTTGCGCCGAAGTCGCATCGCGGCGCCAAAGGCTTTGAGCAGCGCCTGCTGAGATGGTGAACGATTCGGAACTTGCACCCCGGCAGTGTTCCGGCGCCCACACTATAAGTACACACACTATGAGTGTGATTTTGTGGCAGACTCTCCTTGGTGGAACTTCGCCAGCGAGGAAGAAATGAAGGTGCTCCAACGTTTCAGATTGGCCCGTGCTCTTCGGCATCTGCGCGCGATTTTCGAGACGCTGTGCACGTTGCCGAGATTTTCGGACCTGCCATCCCTCTCCATTCAGGGACAACTGCAGGCCAGCAGATGGAAGAGCGAACTGGCGAGTCACGGCCAACACCAAGTCACAAGCGCTCTGCTTCGCGGTGTCAAACGGGCCAAGCAGCGAGGAGATGCACGAGCCCACAGCGCTCAAGTGGCGTTGTGGCACGCGCTTACTGCGGGAGGAGTCGCCGTCTCGGCAACCGAGTGGATGCGCCAGGAGTACGGACTTGAACCGGATGCGACCTCGGCTGCATTGACTTACGCCTTTGGTGAGGCGCACTGAATCATCATGAACGCCAAGCCCGATGTACGGGTTGCCGCACGGAGGGATTGCACCGCGGGATGCAACGAATCCGAGGCTTTATTGCAAAGGAAGCCCCAACGAAAAAAGGCCAGTAGTCGAGTGACTACTGGCCCTTGCATTCGCTGGAGGAGAGGGAGGGATTCGAACCCTCGGTACTATCGCTAGTACGCCTGATTTCGAGTCAGGTACATTCGACCACTCTGCCACCTCTCCGGTGCTGTCGAGCCTCGGATTCTAGCAGACAAAAACACCGCTTTTCGAAGCCCCCGGCACGCCGGCCGATCAGCCGCGCAGCACTTCCAGGCCGCCCAGATAGGGACGCAGCGCGGCAGGCACGTTGATCGAGCCGTCTTCGTTCTGGTGGTTCTCGAGCACCGCCACCAGCGTGCGGCCGACCGCGAGGCCCGAACCGTTGAGCGTGTGGACGAGTTCGTTCTTGCCTTGCGCATTCTTGAACCGCGCCTGCAGGCGGCGCGCCTGGAAGGCTTCGCAGTTCGACACCGAGCTGATCTCGCGGTAGGTGTTCTGCGCCGGCAGCCAGACCTCGAGGTCATAGGTCTTGGTGGAACCGAAGCCCATGTCGCCGGTGCACAGCAGCACCACGCGGTAGGGCAGCTCCAGCGCCTGCAGCACGGCTTCGGCATGGCCGGTCATCTGCTCCAGCGCGTCGTAGCTTTTCTCGGGGTGGACGATCTGCACCATCTCGACCTTGTCGAACTGGTGCTGGCGGATCATGCCGCGCGTGTCGCGGCCCGCGCTGCCGGCTTCGGAGCGGAAGCACGGCGTGTGGGCGGTGAGCTTGATCGGCAGCTGCGCCTCGGCCAACGACCTCGTCGCGCACGAAGTTGGTCAGCGGCACTTCGCTGGTCGGAATGAGATAGAGCGCCGAATGGTCGGGCGCGGGCTCGCCGTCCTGGCCGCCCTTCTTGGCGGCGAACAGGTCGCCTTCGAACTTGGGCAGCTGGCCGGTGCCGCTCAGGGTGGCGGCGTTGACGATGTAGGGCACATAGCACTCGGTGTAGCCGTGCTTCTCGGTCTGGATGTCGAGCATGAACTGCGCGAGCGCACGGTGCAGCCGGGCAATCGGCCCCTTCATCACGGTGAAGCGCGAACCCGAGAGCTTGGCGCCCATTTCGAAGTCGAGCCCCAGCGGTGCGCCCAGGTCCACGTGGTCCTTCGCCGCAAAAGCGAGCGGGGTGGCGTTCGCGCCGGTGCCGCCTTGCGGGCTCCAGCGGCGCATCTCGACATTGCCGCTTTCGTCTTCGCCAATCGGCACGCTGGCATGCGGCAGGTTGGGCACGGCCAGCAGCAGGGCCTGCAGCTCGGGCTGGATCTGCTCCAGGCGGCTGGATTGCGACTCCTGCTCTGCCTTGAGCGCATTGACCTCAGCCATGAGCGCATCGGTCGATTCACCCTTGGCCTTGAGCGGGCCGATCTGCTTGTTCAGCGTGTTGCGGCGGGCCTGGATTTCCTCGGTGCGGGTTTGCAGGGTCTTGCGCTCGGCCTCGAGCGCGGTGAACGCCGAAACGTCGAGGTAGGGCTGGTTCTTCTTGCGTTTTTCGAGGCCGGCGACAGCGGAAGCCAGGTCTTTGCGGAGCAGAGTGATGTCAAGCATGGGGGGATTTTAGGTGGGCGTAGCATCTCGTTCCCCACAGCCCGATCGAAGGGAAAAAGCGATGCAAGCCTATCTGACATTCAACGGCAATGCGGCCGAGGCCCTGGCCTTCTACGCCAAGGCACTGGACGGCAAGGTCACCTTCAGCATGACCTTCGGCGAAAGCCCCATGGGCGCCGAAACGCCGGCCGAACACAAGGACAAGATCATGCACGCCGCGCTGGAAGCCCGGGGCCACACGCTGATGGCCTCCGACATGCCGCCCGGCATGCCTTTCGAGGGCCACAAGGGCTTTTCGCTCTCGGTGCAGGCCACCAGCGTGGACGATGGCAAGAAGCTGTTCGACGCCCTGGCCCAGGGCGGCCAGGTCACGATGCCCTACGGCCCGCAGTTCTGGGCCGTGGGCTTCGGCATGCTGAACGACAGGTTCGGGGTGCCGTGGATGGTCAACTGCGAGAAGTAGCGCTGCCTCAGGCGACGGTGGCCGGATCGACGTTCGCCCCGCAGACGATCAGGCACACCTTCTCGCCTTCGCGCGGTTGATACGCCCCGGTCTGCAAGGCCGCCAGCGGCAGCGCGGCAGCCGGCTCGACGGCGAGCTTGAGTTCCTTCCACAGCCACTGCTGCGCGGCGCGGATGGCCTCGTCCGGCAGCAGCAGCGCGTGCTGCACGTACTGCTGGGTCACCTCCCACGAGATGGCACCGATGCGGCGCGCGCCCAGCGAGTCGGCCGCGATGCCGCCCACATCGACATCGACCGGCTCGCCGGCCTCGCGGGCGCGGAACAGCGTGGGCGCCTTCTCGGGCTCGAGCGCCACCACGCGGGCGCGTTGCTCGAACCATCCGGCGAGCCCGCCGATTAGGCCGCCGCCACCGACGCTCACGAGCACCGAATCGGGCAGGCCGCCCTCGGCCTCGATCTCCACGCCGAGCGTGCCGGCGCCGGCCACCACTTCAGGCTGATCGTAGGCATGGGTCAGAAGCGCGCCGGTTTCCTTCTGGCGCGTGAGGCAGGCGGCCAGCGCATCGGGGTACAGCTCGCCGACCACGATCACTTCGGCGCCCAGTGCGCGCAGCCTGGCCCTCTTCGCCTCGGGCGAGACGCCCGGCAGGAACACCTGGCAGCGCACGCCCAGCGCCTTGGCCGCCGCGGCGGTCGCAATGCCGGCATTGCCGCCCGACGCCACGACGACGCCGCTCGCGGGAATGTCGTTGGCCAGCAGGCGGTTCATCATGCCGCGCGCCTTGAAGCTGCCGCTGACCTGCAGGTGCTCGAGCTTGAGCCACAACTCCACGCCCGGCACTTCGATGCCGAAGGCGGATGCCGGCAATTTCCACAGCGGCGTCTGGCGCAGGAAGCCGCCGGCGCGCTCGCGCAGCCTGCGCGAGGCGCCGTCTATTTCAGCGCGCCAATCGGTGCTTTTGTCGGTCAAGAGATGTGTCCCGGAGGAGGAATGTCGTCGAGCTTGAGGCCCTTGGGGAGCGGAAACTTGATGGTTTCCTCGATGCCGTCCATCTTGCGGACCGACACCGCGCCGAGCGCCCGCACCCGCTCGATCACTTCGCGCACCAGCACTTCCGGCGCCGAGGCGCCGGCCGTGAGGCCGATGCGGCCCTTGCCCTCGAACCACTCGGGCTTGAGCTCGTCGGCCGAATCGACCATGTAGCTTTCGGTGCCCAGCCGCTGCGCCAGTTCGCGCAGCCGGTTGCTGTTGGAGCTGGTGGGGCTGCCGACCACGATCACGAGGTCGACCTGCGGGCTCATGATCTTCACCGCGTCCTGGCGGTTCTGCGTGGCATAGCAGATGTCCTGCTGCTTGGGCTCGCGCACCTTCGGAAAGCGCGCGCGCACGGCTGCCGCGATCTCGGCCGCGTCGTCCACGCTGAGCGTGGTCTGGGTCACGACCGCGAGCTTGTCGGTCTGCGCAGGCGCCACGCTGGCCACGTCTTCCACATCCTCCACCAGGTGAATGCCGCTCGAGAGCTGGCCCATGGTGCCCTCGACCTCGGGATGGCCCTTGTGGCCGATCATGATGAACTCGTAGCCTTCTTTCGCGAGCTTGGCGACCTCGACGTGCACCTTGGTCACCAGCGGGCAGGTGGCGTCGAAGACGTCGAAGCCGCGGTCGCGCGCCTCCTGCTGCACCGCCTTGCTCACGCCATGCGCGCTGAACACCAGCGTGGCGCCGGGCGGCACATCGGCCAGGTCTTCGATGAAGATCGCGCCCTTGGCCTTGAGCTCGTTCACCACATAGGTGTTGTGCACGATCTCGTGCCGCACATAAATAGGCGCGCCGAACTTGGCAATGGCCCGCTCGACGATCTCGATGGCGCGGTCGACCCCGGCGCAGAAGCCGCGCGGCTCGGCGAGGATGACTTCTTCGAGGCTCCGCGTCATAGCACGCCGATGAGGCGGACCTCGAAGGTCACCGGCTGTCCGGCCAGCGGATGGTTGAAGTCGAAGCGCACCGCGGTCTCGTTCGATTCGACCACCGCGCCCGCGTAGCTGCCCGCGCCGTCGGGTGTGGGGAACTGCACCACGTCGCCGACCGAATATTGCTCGTCGGGGTCGCCCATCTGCGCCAGCAGCTTCCTGGCGACCCACTGCTGCATGTCGGGGTTGCGCTCGCCGAAGGCCTCTCCGGCGGGCAGCTCGAAGGTGGCGTGGGTGCCCTCTTCCAGGCCCATGAGGCGCTGCTCCATGGCGGGCGACAGCTCGCCGGTGCCCAGCGACAGCGTCGCGGGCTTGTCGGCGAAAGTATTGATGATGTCGCCCGCCGGACCGGCGAGCCGGTAGTGCAGGGTCAGGAACGAGCCGGAAGTCACGACGTGGGACATGGGTGCAGCGGAGGTAGGCGAAGGCAAGGTGGGTGTCCCGATAAACTGGACTGCATTTTAAGGAGCCGGCGCTTCCACCCGCTCTTTCAAGGTTTCACCAGGTTTTCGATGGCATTCAAGGATCTCCCCGCCCACGCCCGCCCGCGCGAAAAACTCATCGCACGCGGCGCCGGCGCGCTGGCCGACGCCGAACTGCTGGCGTTGCTGCTGCGCACGGGCGTGGCCGGGAAAAACGTGCTGCAGCTCGCCCAGGAACTGCTCGAGCACTTCGGCGGCCTCTCGGGCCTGCTGCAGACCAGCCCCGAAGACCTGAAAGTCATCAAGGGCATGGGCGGCGACGCCAAGCGCGCCGAGCTCATTGCGGTGCTCGAACTGGCGCGCCGCGCCATGGCCGAGCGCCTGAAGGAGCGCACGGTGTTCGATTCGCCAGGGGCCGTCAAGGAATACCTGCAGATGCACATCGGCTCGCGCCCTTACGAGGTGTTTGCGGTGCTGTTCCTCGATGCGCAGCACCGGCTGATCGTGCTCGAAGAACTGTTCCGCGGAACGCTCACCCAGACCAGCGTCTATCCGCGCGAAGTGGTCACGCGCGCGTTGCACCACCACGCGGCGGCCGTGGTGCTTTCGCACAATCATCCGAGCGGCAGCATCGAGCCGTCGCGCGCCGACGAATCCCTGACCCAGACGCTCAGGGCCGCGCTGGCCCTCGTCGACGTGCGCGTGCTCGACCACGTGATCGTCAGCACAGGCCAGGCGTTATCCATGGCCGAGAAAGGACTGCTCTGATGGCTTCCCGTACGCCGCCCATCAAGAACTTGGCGGACCTGAAGCAGGTGCAGCGCGCGCTGGCCGAGACCCGCGAGCGCGAAGCCGCGGCCGCCGCTGCCAAGGCCGCGGCGGAACGCAGGCGCGCGGCCGAAAAAGACCTGTTCACGCGCGCCATCGGCGCCACCGAGCCGCTGCGCCGCAAGGCTGCCGTGCCGCTCGCGCCCGAGCCGCCGGCGCCCATTCCCGTGCAGCACCAGCTCGACGAACAGCGCGTGCTGCGCGAATCGCTGTCCGACGAGTTCGACGTGACCACCCTGCTCGACGTCGACGACGCCATGAGCTTTCGCCGCCCCGGTATCGGCACCGACGTGACCGCGCGGCTGCGCAAGGGCGACTGGAGCATCCAGGCACAGGTCGACCTGCACGGCTTGCGCAGCGACGAGGCGCGCGAGGCGCTCGGCGGCTTCATCCGCAACGCCTACAAGCAGGGGCTGCGCTGTGTGCGCGTGGTGCACGGCAAGGGCCTCGGATCGCCGGGCAAGCAGCCGGTGCTCAAGACCAAGGCGCAGCGCTGGCTGATCCAGAAAATCGAGGTGCTGGCCTTCGTGCAGGCCAAGCCGGCCGAAGGCGGCGCAGGCGCCCTCGTGGTGCTCTTGGCGCCAGCGCGGCGCTGACGCTACGCCAGGTGGTTCTTGAGCGGAATGGCCGCATCCGCCACCGCCGCCGCATCGGGGTTGCGGCCGGCCTCGAGCAGCTTGCGGCACATCATGTGATCGACCGGCGCGTTGACCGATTCGACGCAGACCAGCTGCCCGTCGACATAGTGGAACAGGGAGAACGCCTCGGGCTTGGGACCGGGGCGGCGCACGCTGGCCAGGCCCGGCGTGCCCTCGGCCGGCACCAGGCCGACCATCTGCAGGCGCAGGCCGCCCTGCTCGGACCAGAACCAAGGCACCGCGTCGTGCGGCCGCGCGGCGCCGGTCAGCGTGGCCACGGCCGTGCGCGCCTGGTCGTTCGCGTTCTGCACCGATTCGAGCCGCAACGCACGGCCCGCGCGCCGGTCGGGAAAGCGCGTGCAGTCGCCCACCGCCAGCACGTCGGCCGCGCTGGTCTGCATGTGGGCATCGACCACGATGCCGTCGGCGCACTCGATGCCCGCGGCCTGCGCGAGCGCGGTTTCAGGCACGGCGCCGATGCCGAGCAGCAGCAGGTCCACCGGCTGCTTCACGCCGTTGACCTGGATCGACAGCAGCCGCTCCCCCTCGACCTCGAATGCGCCGGTGCGCGCGCCGAGCACCACGTCGATGCCCGCCGCGCGGTGCGTTGCGAGCGCGTGGGCCGAGAGCTCCGGCGACACGGCACGGCCCAGCAGGCGCGGCGCGCTTTCGAGCACCTGCACGTTCTTGCCGAGCGCCTTGGCGGTGGCCGCCACTTCGAGCCCGATGAAACCGCCGCCCAGCACCGTGACCTGCTGTGCGTCGGCAAGCCGCGAACGCAGGCGATGCGCTTCATCGGCGGCGCGCAGGCTCACGACGTTTTCCAGGCCTGGCTTCAGGTCGGGCATCTGGCGCGCACGGGTGCCGGTGGCCAGCACCAGCCGCTCCCAGGGCAGCACCGCGCCGGAACGCAGCGTGACGGTGTGCGCCTCGCGGTCGATCGCGACGGCGGCATCGCCCAGGTGCAGCGTGATGCCCGCCTCCCGGTACCAGTCGGCCGCCTTGTGCGGCTGGGTGGTTTCCTCGGCGCTCTTGAGAAAGGCCTTGGACAGGGGCGGGCGATGGTACGGCTCGCAAGCCTCCTCGCAGACCAGGTGCACGCGCGCGCCCAGGCCGGCCTCGGCCAGCCCCGCGCAAAGCTGGGCCGCGGCATGGCCGCCGCCGATGATGACGATCGAATTCATTGAAGGAAGTCTCTTTCGGAGTCGTTGTGTGTTTATGGCTCGCCGCGGTTTCGCATCCAGTCCGCGGTCTGGAAGAACGAATCCCGCAGCCGGGCCCGTAGTCCCTCGGGCACGCCGGTGTCGCCCATCGCCTGGTCCATGCAGGCCAGCCACTGGTCGCGTTCCTTGATGCCGATGCTGTGCCCGCCGATGCTCTGCGGCAGATGGCGCGCGCGCAGCATCGGATGGCCGAACCGGTCGGTGTAGTGCTGCGGCCCGCCGAGCCAGCCGCACAGGAACCAGAAGAGCCGCTGGCGCGCATTCTCGAGGCTTGTGCCATGCACCGCGCGCAGCTGCGCATAGGCCGGCTCGAGCTCCATCAGGTCGTAGAAGCGATCGACCAGCGCCTGCACCCTGGGTTCGCCGCCGATCCATTCGAAGGGCGTGTCGACGGGGGGCTTTTCGTGAATCTGCATGGCGCGAGTATCCCTCCACGGGCCGCCCGGGGCGATTCGAGCCCCTGAAATCCCGCGAAGTCCCGGTCCGCATCAGGACCATTGGGACCGCCATATGCATATGTCGATTGACGATTTAAGAATCCACGGTTTTATTGATAGGGTCGCGTCCCTGCCATCCCGAAGGAGAAGAACATGCGCTTGAACCTCATTGCCGCGGCCCTCGCCGCCTCCGCCCTGCTGACGGGCATTGCCGCCCACGCGGACCAGCTCGCGGACATCAAGAAGAAAGGCGAGCTCGTGGTGGGCGTGCTCGGCACCGACGAGCCCGCCACCTTCATCGATCCGAAGACGCGCCAGATCGTCGGCTACGAGGTCGACCTGGTGAACGCCATTGCAAAGAAGATCGGCGTGAAGCCGGTGCTCAAGCAGATCGCCGTGGCCGCACGCATTCCCGAACTGCAGCAGGGCCACGTCGACCTGGTGGCGGCAGGCCTCACGCACAACAAGGAGCGCGAGGCGCAGATCGACTTCTCGCTCACCACCTTCGTCACGGGCCAGAAAGCCATCGTGAAGAAGGACAGCGGCATCAGCGACGTGCCGCAGCTCGCCGGCAAGAAGGTGCTGACCATCCGCGGCGGCACGCAGGAGCCGAACATCCGCAAGGCCGTGCCCACGGCCGAGGTCGTGACCTTCGACACCAGCCAGCAGGCCTTCCAGGCGCTGCAGCAAGGCAAGGGCGTGGGCTATGTGGACGACGAGGCCGCGCTGCTGCGCAGCTACGCCAAGCTCGGCCCGCAGAAGGCGCAGTACGTGGTGCTGAAGCAGAACCTCAGCACCGAGGCCTTGGCCATCGGCATCAAGAAGGGTGAGAGCGGCCTCAAGGCGGTGGTGGACGACACGCTGCGCGAACTCGAGAAGTCGGGCGAGGCGCAGAAGATCTTCGTCAAGTGGTACGGGCCGAACACGGCTTCGGGATTCCAGACGCGCGACTTCAAGCTCGAGAGCGACAAGATCGACTGATCTGGTCTTTCTCCTTCCCCTCCCGGGGGAAGGCAGGGGTGGGGGCAAGCGGCCTTTGAACAAAATCCCAACCGCGGCGGTGATACTGTCGCCCCTCATGCCCCTGTTCGACTATTCGTTGCTGCTGACCGGCAAGTACCACGACATGCTCGTCGCGGGCCTGCTGCTGTCGCTGCAACTGCTCGCAGCCTCGCTGCTGCTCGCCCTGCCGATCGCGCTGGTGGTGGCGCTGCTGCGCCTGTCGCCGCTCGCACCGCTGCGCTGGCTCGGCTTTGCGTATGTCGAGCTCATTCGCAACGTGCCGCTGCTCGCGCACATGCTGTTCTGGTATTTCGGCGCGCCCGAGCTGCTCCCCGAGGGCATCAAGCAATGGCTCTATGCGGGGCACATCGAGGCCTACAGCGCGATCATCGCGCTGGCGCTGTACACGGCGGCCTTCATGGCCGAAGACATCCGCAGCGGCATCCGCGCCATTCCGGCCGTGCAGTTCGAGGCCGGCCGGGCGCTCGGCTTCGGCTTCATGGGCACGATGCGGCGCGTCGTGCTGCCGCAGGCGCTGCGCGTGACGGTGCCGCCGCTCATCTCGCAGACGCTGAGCCTGTGGAAGAACACCTCGATCGCCACCGTCATCGGGGTGGCCGAGCTGATGTACCAGGCCGGTCAGGTCGAGAGCGCGAGCTTCCGCAGCTTCGAGTCCTTCGCGTTCGCGAGTGCGGCGTACCTGACGGTGTCGCTAGCGATCACCGGGCTGGCCACGTGGTACCACCACCGCTTTCCGGTGCGGACCATCTAGAGCGGCTGACCAGATGCTGGAAATCATCAACGACTACTGGGTCTACTTCCTCATCGGGCAGTACCCGAACGGGCCGCTCGGCGGACTGGTGCTCACGCTGCTGCTCGCCTCGTGCGGGCTGGTGCTCGCGCTGCCGCTGGGCATCGTGCTGGGCCTTGCGCGCGTGAGCCCGTGGCGCTGGCTGCGCTGGCCGGTCACCGGCTTTGTCTTCGTGGTGCGCGGCCTGCCGCTGCTGATGGTGATCTTCTGGGCCTACTTCTTCCTGCCCAGCATCACGGGCGTGAAGACCGACCAGTTCACCACCATGCTGATCGCGCTGGTGGTGTTCGATGCGGCCTACCTGGCCGAGATCGTGCGCGCCGGCATCCAGGGCCTGCCGCGCGGGCAGATGGAAACCGCCCGCGCGCTCGGCCTGGGCTACGGCCGCGCCATGCGCCTCGTGGTGCTGCCGCAGGCGCTGCGCAGCATGCTGCCCTCGCTGGTGAACCAGTTCGTCTCGACCATCAAGGAGACCTCGCTGGGCTACATCATCGGGCTGGCCGAGGTGTCGTTCATCGCGACGCAGATCAACACGCAGGTGTTCACCAGGCCGGCCCAGATCTACCTGATCCTGGGCCTGACCTATTTCATTCTCTGCTTCGGGTTGTCGCGCTTCGCCTACTGGCTCGAACGCCGCCTCGCGCGGCGCGGCATCGCCGTGACCCACCCCGCTTCGGCCCCCAAGGTGCCCGCATGATCGAACTCCAGAAAGTCAACAAGTGGTACGGCAGCTATCACGCCCTGGTGGACATCGAAGAGACCATCCACAAGGGCGAAGTGGTCGTGGTGTGCGGCCCCTCGGGCTCGGGCAAGTCGACGCTGATCCGCACCTTCAACCGGCTGGAGCCTATCCAGTCGGGCCGCATCCTCATCGAAGGCAAGGACATCCATGCGCCGGGCACGGACGTGAACGCGTTCCGCTCGCGCATCGGCTTCGTGTTCCAGCAGTTCAACCTGTTCCCGCATCTCACGGTGCTGCAGAACTGCACGATGGCACCAGTGCAGTTGCGCGGCCTCACGCGCCAGGAGGCCGAAGAGCGCGCCATGGCGCTGCTGCAGCGCGTGGGCCTGGCGCACAAGGCGAACGCCTGGCCCGGCGAACTCTCGGGCGGCCAGCAGCAACGCGTGGCGATTGCGCGTGCGCTCGCGATGCAGCCGCCCTTGATGCTGTTCGACGAACCCACCAGTGCGCTCGATCCCGAGATGGTGGGCGAGGTCCTGCTGGTGATGCGCGACCTCACGCGCGATGGCATGACGATGGTCTGCGTCACGCACGAGATGGGCTTTGCGCGCGAGGTGGCCGACCGCGTGCTGTTCATGGACGAGGGCAAGGTGCTCGAACGCGCGACGCCCGACGACTTCTTCAACCGGCCGCAACACCCGCGCGCGCAGCAGTTCCTTTCGGACATCCGCTCGCCGTTCGCGCGCGGCGCATGACATGCTCTCCATGCCCATGACCGACCCCCAGACCCTTCCCGTGATCGATGTCGCGCCGCTCGTGGCGGGCACGCCCGAGCGCGGCCGCGTGGCCGCGCAGATCGGGGAAGCCTGCCGCGCACACGGCTTCTTCTACGTCACCGGCCACGGCGTCGACGCAGCGCTGGTGCAGCGGCTCGAAGACCTGAGCCACCGCTTCTTCGATCTCCCTGAAGCAACGAAGATGCAGTGGCGCATGGCGCTGGGAGGGCGGGCCTGGCGCGGCTACTTTCCGCTCGGCGGCGAGCTGACCTCGGGCCGGCCCGACTGGAAGGAAGGCCTTTACCTTGGCACCGAGTTGCCCGCGTCCCATCCGCTGGTGCAGGCCAAGACGCCGGTGCACGGGCCCAATCTCTTTCCCGATGTGCCGGGCTTTCGCGAAGCCATCCTCGGCTACATGGCGGCCGTCACGCAGCTCGGCCACCGGCTGATGGAGGGCATCGCGCTGAGCCTCGGCCTGCCCGCTTCGTACTTTGCCGGGCGCTACACGGCGGATCCGCTCGTCCTGTTCCGCCTGTTCAACTATCCCTCGCAGCCCGTGCCCGAAGGCCTCGACGTGCAATGGGGCGTGGGCGAACACACGGACTACGGCCTGCTCACCATCCTGCACCAGGACGAGGTGGGCGGCCTCGCGGTGCACACGCCCGGCGGCTGGATCGATGCGCCGCCGGTTCCGGGCTCCTTCGTCTGCAACATCGGCGACATGCTCGACCGCATGACGGGCGGGCTCTACAAATCGACGCCGCACCGCGTCAAGCGCAACACCTCGGGCCGCGACCGGCTCTCGTTCCCGCTGTTCTTCGACCCGAATTTCGAGGCCCGCGTGCAGCGCATCGAAGGGCTCGCAGGCGCCGAGGCGCGCGACGACAGCGCCGAACGCTGGGACCGCGCCAACGTGCACGCCTTCAACGGCCGCTACGGCGACTACCTGCTCGCCAAGGTGTCGAAGGTGTTCCCGCAGTTGCGCGACGAAGTGCTCTGAGGCGCGCTCGACGGAGGGCTGTCGGCCGCGTCGATGAATTCGTCTTCCCAGCTGCCGACGTCGGCACCGGGATCCGAAATGGGCACGAGCTTGTCGCTGCGGCAATAGAAGGTCCAGCCCTCGAACAGCACGTCGTAGTAGGTGCCGGGCAGGTAGCGCTCGCTGGGCGCCTCGTAGGGCGCGGAAACCACCTCCACGATGCGGCCGACGGCGCGCTCGGTCATCGGCGACGCGAGGCAGCTGTCGAGCACGTGGCACAGCGTGCCGATCTTGATCATGCGCGTATCGCCTGGCCCGGAAACCACCGCGGCACATGGAGGACGGCCTCGTGCAGCGAATCGAGCACATGCAAGGCAGCCTCGACGATCGCAGCGGGCGGATGCTTGAGGTCCGGCACGATCACCACCCGCAGGCCGGCCGCCAGCGCGGCCTTGGCGCCGTTCTCGCTGTCCTCGAAGGCCACGCATTGCGCCGGGTCGACGCCCAGCCGCTCGGCCGCAAGCAGGTAGAGCGCCGGATCGGGCTTGGCGCGCGCCACCTCGTCGCCGCCCGCGAACGCGTCGAAATGATGCAGCACGTCGAGGCTCCCGAGGCAGGCCTGGATCTGCCCGCTGGTCGACGAAGAAGCCACGGCGCAGCGCGTTCCCCGCTGCCGCAGCGCCGCCAGGAACTCGGCCGCGCCGGGCTTGATGGGAAACATCGGGAGGCCGTCCGCGCGCTCCAGCTGCAGCAGTTGGCGGACGTGCCCGATGGCGTGCCTGTAGGCCTCGGGCCCGCCGAGCAGCCCGCCGAGGATCAGCTCCGACTCCGCGGTGGCGAGGCCCACCACCTGCAGGTACTGGCTGTGCGAAAGCTCGATGTCGAGCGTGCGGGCGGCTTCGATCCAGGCAGCCATGATGGGCCGCTCCGAATCGATGAGCAGCCCGTCCATGTCGAAGATGGCGGCGGCGAACATGCCGCGATCCTAAGCCTGTGCGCCGGAAAACAAAAAGGGGCCGGCCGGCGCCTTTGGAGAAACGGCTGAGATCCGCCGCTCAGTCGCGCACCAGCGCCCGGTTCAGGCCCAGCGCCGCGAGCGTGCCGACCGCGCCCGACAGCAGGTAGACGCTCACATAGGCCAGGCCGAAATTGGCCGAGAGCCCGAGCGCCACCAGCGGAGCGAAGGCCGCACCGATGAGCCACGCGAGGTCGGCCGTGAGCGCGGCGCCGGTGTAGCGGTACTTGGGCTCGAAGTTCGAGGTCACCGCACCGGCCGCCTGGCCATAGGAAAGCCCCAGCAGCACGAAGCCCAGCAGGATGAAAATGTCCTGCCCGATGCGGCCGCCATCGAGCAGCGTGGGCGCGAAACCGCTGAACACCGCAATCATCGCGGCCAGGCCGCCCAGCGTGAAGCGTCGGCCCACGCGGTCGGCGATCAGGCCCGAGGCCACGATGCCGCCGGCGCAGAACACCGCGCCGATCATCTGCACCACGAGGAACTCGGTGATCGACTGGTCGGAGTACAGCGTGATCCACGACAGCGGGAACACCGTGATCAGATGGAACAGCGCATAGCTGGCCAGCGCCGCGAACGCACCGATGAGCAGGTTGGCGCCTTGCGAACGCGCCAGCTCGACCACGCTGGTGGGCTGCAGTTCGCGCTCTTCGAGCAGGCGGGAATACTCTTCGGTGGCCACCAGCCGCAGCCGCGCGAACAGCGCCACCACGTTGATCGCAAAGGCGACGTAGAAGGTGTAGCGCCAGCCCCAGTCGAGAAAGTCCTTCAGCGGCAGGTTGGCATACAGGTAGGCGAACAGCGCGCTGGCCACGAAGAAGCCCAGCGGCGCACCCAGTTGGCCCAGCATGGCGTACCAGCCGCGGCGGTTCTCGGGCGCATTGAGCGCCAGCAGCGAAGGCAGGCCGTCCCAGGAGCCGCCGAGCGCCAGGCCCTGCGCGAAGCGGAACACCGACAGCAGCACGATCGCCGTGAAACCGATGCTCGCATAGCCCGGCAGGAAGGCGATGCCCGCCGTGGAGGTGCCGAGCACGAAAAGCGCAATGGTCAGCTTGGCTTCGCGCCCGAACCGCCGCTGGATGGCCATCGAGATGACCGTTCCAAACGGCCGTGCGATGAACGCGAAGGAAAAGACCACGAAGGCGAAGAGGGTTCCCTCCAGGCGCGCCTCGAACGGAAAGAATACGGCCGGGAACACCAGCACCGAGGCAATGCCGTAGACGAAGAAGTCGAAGTACTCCGACGCGCGGCCGATGATCACGCCCACGGCGATCTCGCCGGGTGCGATGTGCGAGTGGTCGCCGCCCTGCCGGGCGTCGTTGCCGGACGTGTTCGGCACAGGCTGTGCGCCTTGCGGACTGATGCTGGACGTCGTCGTCATTGCGTTTTTTGATTCGGTGTCACCGGCAGTGACAAAGGTAGACCATTGAACAGGGGGCCAAGCGTCTCACCGAACTGAGTTTCCCGCCATAGGACAAAACGTCCAATAGGCGGCGGGAGCCTTTGGTCGTAGATTGTGGAGTCTTTGCGCAGCCCACGCTCTTCTTTCTTTCGGCATGCCCACCCTCAAATCTCTTCGCCGATGGCCCCTGTTGCTCCCGCTAGCCCTGCTGGCAGGCTGCAACACCGTGCTCATGAACCCTTCCGGCGACATCGCCAACCAGCAGGGGCGGCTCATCGTCGTCTCCACCGTGCTGATGCTGATCATCATCGTCCCGGTGATCGCGCTCACGATCTTCTTCGCCTGGCGCTACCGCCAGTCGAACAAGGAGGCCGACTACAGCCCCGACTGGGACCACTCCACCCAGCTGGAGCTCGCGATCTGGGCCGCGCCGCTCCTGATCATCATCGCGCTCGGCGCCATCACCTGGATCAGCACGCACACGCTCGACCCGTACCGGCCGCTCAGCCGCCTGGACGCCGACCGCGCGGTGCCCGCCGAAGCCAAGCCGCTGGTGGTCGAGGTGGTGGCACTCGACTGGAAATGGCTCTTCATCTACCCCGAGCAGGGCTTTGCCACGGTGAACGAAATGGCCGCGCCGGTCGACCGTCCGATCACTTTCAAGATCACCGCCACCTCGGTGATGAACTCCTTCTTCATTCCCGCGCTGGCCGGCCAGATCTACGCCATGCCGGGCATGGAGACCAAGCTGCACGCGGTCATCAACAAGCCGGGTGAGTTCGAGGGCTTCTCGGCCAACTACAGCGGCGCGGGCTTCTCGGGCATGCGCTTCAAGTTCCACGGCCTCAGCAACGAAGGCTTCGACGAGTGGGTGAAGAAGGCCAAGGCCGGCAAGGACGGCGAACTGAGCCGCGAGACCTACCTGAAGCTCGAAGCACCGAGCGAGCGCGACCCCGTGCGCCACTACGCCCGCGTGGCGCCCGACCTGTACGACGCCATCCTCAACCGCTGTGTCGACCGCAACAAGATGTGCATGAAGCAGATGATGGCCATCGACGCCGAAGGCGGCCTGGGCAAGCCCGGCGCCTTCAACGTGGCCAGCAAGGCAGCCGGCTGGCAGCCCGACAGCCTCAATTCCAGTTCGCCGACGCGCAAGTACGTCACGGCGATGTGCACCACCGAAGAATGACGATGTTCGAGAACCTTGACCTGACGAAGCTCATCTTCGGCCGCCTCACGTGGGAGGCGATTCCCTACCACGAGCCCATCCTGCTCGCGACCTTCGCGGCCGTGGTGCTGGGCGGCATCGCGCTGCTCGGCGCGGTCACCTACTTCAAGCTCTGGGGCACTCTGTGGCGCGACTGGATCACCAGCATCGACCACAAGAAGATCGGCATCATGTACATCATCCTCGGGCTGGTGATGCTGCTGCGCGGCTTTGCCGACGCGCTGATGATGCGGGCCCAGCAGGCCGTGGCCTTCGGCGACAACACCGGCTTTTTGCCGCCGCACCACTACGACCAGATCTTCACCGCGCACGGCGTGATCATGATCTTCTTCGTGGCGATGCCGCTGGTCACGGGCCTCATGAACTTCGTGGTGCCGCTGCAGATTGGCGCGCGCGACGTGGCGTTTCCGTTCCTGAACAACTTCAGCTTCTGGATGACCACGTTCGGCGCGGGCCTGGTGATGGCGTCGCTGTTCGTCGGCGAGTTCGCCAAGACCGGCTGGCTGGCCTACCCGCCGCTGTCGGGCATTCTCTTCAGCCCCGACGTGGGCGTCGACTACTACATATGGTCGCTGCAGATAGCGGGGGTCGGAACCCTGCTCTCGGGCGTCAACCTGCTGGCCACCATCGTGAAGATGCGCGCGCCGGGCATGACCATGATGAAGATGCCGGTGTTCACCTGGACCGCCCTGTGCACCAACGTGCTGATCGTGGCCGCCTTCCCGGTGCTCACCGCCGTGCTCGCCCTGCTGTCGCTCGACCGCTACGCCGGCACCAACTTCTTCACGAACGACCTCGGCGGCAACGCCATGATGTACGTGAACCTGATCTGGATCTGGGGCCACCCCGAGGTGTACATCCTGATCCTGCCGGCCTTCGGCATCTTCTCCGAAGTGGTCTCCACCTTCTCGGGCAAGCGCCTCTTCGGCTATGCGTCGATGGTGTACGCCACGGTGGTGATCACCATCCTGTCGTACCTCGTGTGGCTGCACCACTTCTTCACCATGGGCTCCGGCGCCAGCGTGAACTCGTTCTTCGGCATCACGACGATGATCATCTCGATCCCGACGGGCGCGAAGATCTTCAACTGGCTCTTCACCATGTACCGCGGCCGCATCCGCTTCGAGCTGCCGATGATGTGGACCATCGGCTTCATGATCACCTTCGTGATCGGCGGCATGACGGGCGTGCTGCTGGCCGTGCCGCCGGCTGACTTCGTGCTGCACAACAGCCTGTTCCTGATCGCGCACTTCCACAACGTGATCATCGGCGGCGTGCTGTTCGGCATGCTGGCGGGCATCACCTACTGGTTCCCCAAGGCCTTCGGCTACAAGCTCGATCCGTTCTGGGGCAAGTGCTCGTTCTGGTTCTGGATCGTCGGCTTCTGGGTCGCGTTCATGCCGCTGTACGTGCTGGGCCTGATGGGCGTCACGCGCCGCATGAACCACTTCCAGGACATGTCGCTGCAGATCTGGTTCCAGGTCGCGGCCTTCGGTGCGGTGCTGATCGCGCTGGGCATCGCGTCGTTCATCATCCAGCTGGTGGTGAGCTACATCCGCCGCGACGCGCTGCGCGACACCACGGGCGACCCGTGGAACGGCCGCACGCTGGAGTGGTCGACCTCGTCGCCGCCGCCGGCCTACAACTTCGCATTCACGCCGCGCATCCACGACAACGACGCCTGGACCGACATGAAGCGCCGCGGCTATGCCCGGCCGCTCGAAGGCTTCACGCCCATCCACATGCCCAAGAACACGGCGGCCGGCTTCGTCATCGCAGCGCTGGCGGCCACCTGCGGCTTCGCGCTGATCTGGCAGATGTGGCTGGTGGCGGGCGTGGGCTTCCTGGCCATGGTGGCGGCCGTGATCGTCCACACCTTCAACTACAAGCGCGACTACCACATTCCCGCGGAAGAAGTCGTCCGCACCGAAGCCGAACGCACGCGCCTCCTGGCAGCAGCCCATGTCTGATACCACCGCCCTCCACGCCCCCGCGGCCGGCCACGCCCACAGCGACCACACGGGCAAGCCGCCCGTGTTCGAGCTGTTCCACGTCGGCAACGACCACCATCCCGAGAACGGCACGCTGCTCGGGTTCTGGCTCTACCTGATGAGCGACTGCCTGGTCTTCGCCTGCCTGTTCGCCGTCTACGGCGTGCTGGGGCGCAGCTACGCGGCCGGCCCGTCGGGCGCCGACCTGTTCGACCTGCCGCTGGTGGCGATCAACACATCGCTGCTGCTGTTCTCGTCCATCACCTACGGCTTCGCGGTGCTCGAGATGCAGCGCAAGCGCATGGGCGGCACATTGGCGTGGCTGGCCATCACCGGCCTGCTGGGCGCGGGCTTCATCGGCCTCGAACTGTACGAGTTCGCGCACCTCATCCATGAAGGCGCGGGCCCGCAGCGCAGCGCCTTCCTGTCGTCGTTCTTCGCGCTGGTCGGCACCCACGGCCTGCACGTGACCTTCGGCATCGTGTGGCTCATCGTGCTGATGGTCCAGTTGCCCAAGCACGGCTTCACCGCCGCCAACCGCCGCCGCCTGATGTGCCTGTCGATGTTCTGGCACTTCCTGGACGTGGTCTGGATCGGCGTCTTCACATTCGTCTACCTGATGGGATCGATGGCATGAGCACCGCCCACACCGGCACCGCCGCCGCGCACGGCCATGATGCGCATGACGACCATCACGACGATGGTCCCGTGAGCCACAGCACCTTCAAGGGCTACATGACCGGCTTCGTGCTGGCGGTGATCCTCACGGCAATTCCGTTCTGGCTCGTGATGGGCAAGGTGCTCTCCAGCACGCACACCACCTCGCTCGTGATCCTCGGCTTTGCCGCGGTGCAGATCGTGGTCCACATGATCTACTTCCTGCACATGGACGCCAAGTCCGAAAGCGGATGGAACATGCTCGCGCTGATCTTCACGATCGTGCTGGTCGTGATCACGCTGGCCGGCTCGCTCTGGGTCATGTACCACATGAACGCGAACATGATGCCCATGTCTGTGCACGACATGAAGAACATGCCTTGACGCCCCAGCCGCCGGATCCCAGCACCCGAACGCTCGAAACGCCGCCCGCCCGCCAGCGGTCCGCGGCGGCCCGGGTGGCGCTGGCGGTCTGTGCGGCACTGGCCTTTGCCGGCTTCTTCGCGCTCGGTACCTGGCAGGTCGAGCGCAGGGCCTGGAAGCTCGATCTCATTGCCCGCGTCGAACAGCGCGTGCATGCCGCGCCGGCCGATGCGCCCGGCCCCGGGCGCTGGGCGCAGGTGAGCGCGGCCGCCGACGAATACCGGCGCGTACGCCTCGCCGGCACCTTCCTCCACGACAAGGAAACGCTGGTGCAGGCCACCACGCGGCTCGGCGCCGGCTTCTGGGTGCTGGCGCCGCTGCGCGCCGCCGACGGCAGCATCGTGCTGGTCAACCGCGGCTTCGTGCCACCCGAGGCACGCGAGCGCCCGGCGCGCAGGGCCACCGAGGCCCAGGGCGAAACCACCGTGACCGGGCTGTTGCGCATCACCGAACCCACGGGCGGCTTCCTGCGCAAGAACGAGCCGGCGCAGGAGCGCTGGTTCTCGCGCGACGTGCAGGCCATTGCCGCGGCGCGCGGCCTCGACCGCGTGGCACCCTACTTCGTCGATGCCGATGCCGCGCCCTCCGCATCCGGCACGGCGCCGGCCTGGCCCGCCGGCGGCCTCACGGTCATCGCCTTTCCCAACAGCCACCTTGTCTACGCCCTCACGTGGTACGGCCTGGCCCTGATGGTGCTGGCCGCGGCCGGGTACGCCTGGCGCGAGGAGCGCCGGCGCCGCAGCAGCGAAAATGCCGCGGATGCCCAAGCCAGCCGACGTCCCGATGCCCACCGCGACTGAGCCCGCCGCCGTTGCGGGGGAACTGCATGCGCCGCGCGCGGGCGTGGCGAGCCTGGACAACGCCACCGGTCACAAGAACATGCAGCAGCTGATCCAGCTGCGCTGGTTCGCGGTGGTCGGGCAGGTGGCCACGATCCTGCTGGTGCACTACGGCTTCGGCATCCGGCTGCCGCTGGACCACATGCTGCAGGTGCTGACCTGCCTGGCGCTCTTCAACGGCGTGAGTTTGCTGCGCTCGCGCAGCGTGCGCCGCGTGACCAACGGCGAGCTTTTTCTCGCGCTCCTGGTCGACGTCGCGACGCTCACCGCGCAGCTCTACCTGAGCGGCGGCGCGACCAACCCGTTCGTCTTCCTGTACCTGTTGCAGGTCATCCTGGGCGCGGTGCTGCTCAAGGCCTGGTCGACCTGGACCATCGTCATCGTCACCAGCCTCTGCTTTGCGGGACTGGCGCTTTTCTCGCGCCCGCTCGCACTGCCGCTGGACCACGACCGCGGGCTCTGGAGCCCGTACGTGCAGGGCATGCTGATCTGCTTTGCGCTCAATGCCGCGCTGCTGGTGGTGTTCATCACGCGCATCAGCCGCAACCTGCGCGCACGCGATGCGCGGCTGGCCGACCTGCGCCAGCGTGCTTCGGAAGAAGAGCACATCGTGCGCATGGGCCTCCTCGCCTCGGGCGCCGCGCACGAGCTGGGCACGCCGCTTGCCACGCTGGCCGTGATCCTCGGCGACTGGCGCCGGCTGCCGCACTTCAGCTCCGACCCCGAACTGCTGACCGAAGTGGCCGAGATGGAGCTGCAGATCCAGCGCTGCAAGAGCATCGTGAGCGGCATCCTGCTGTCGGCCGGCGAAGCGCGCGGCGAGTCGTCGGAAGAAACCACGGTGCGCACCTTCCTCGACGAGCTGGTCGAGGAATGGCGCGCCACGCGGCCGGTGGAAGAATTCGACTACGAGAACCGCTTTGGCCAAGACCTGCCCATGGTTTCCGACTCGGCCCTCAAGCAGATGATCTGCAACGTGCTGGACAATGCGCTCGAAGCTTCGCCGCACTGGCTGCGCCTGGAGGTGGCGCACGATGCCGAAGCGCTGACCCTCACCGTGACCGACGCGGGGCCGGGGTTCCTGCCCTCCATCCTGAAGGAGTTCGGCAAGCCCTACCAGTCAAGCAAGGGGCGCCCGGGCGGCGGGCTCGGGCTGTTCCTGGTGGTCAATGTGGCGCGCACGCTGGGCGGACGCGTGGCGGTGCACAACCGGCTTGAAGGGGGCGCGATCGTGCGCATCACGCTGCCGCTCGCAGCCATCGTGCTCGAAGAAGAAGACGACGACGAAGCCGGCGACGAGGCTCCAGCCATCGACGCCATCACCGACACGAAAGCCCATGACGCAAACCGCTGAAGCCGAGCGCCAGTTGCTCATCGTCGAGGACGACGCGGCCTTCGCGCGCACGCTCGGCAAGTCGTTCGAGCGCCGCGGCTATGCGGTCACGCACGCGAGCAATGCCGAAGAAGTCGAGCGCCTGCTGCAGACGCATGCGCCCGGCTACGGCTACGCGGTGGTCGACCTGAAGCTCAACGGCGAAGCCTCGGGCCTGGCCTGCGTGCAGATGCTGCACCGGCACAGTCCGCAGATGCTGATCGTGGTGCTCACGGGCTTTGCGAGCATTGCCACGGCCGTGGAGGCGATCAAGCTCGGCGCCTGCCACTACCTTGCCAAGCCCTCGAACACCGACGACATCGAAGCCGCGTTCGGCCGCGCCACGGGCACGACGGAGGTCGAGCTGACCAATCGCTCGACCTCGATCAAGACGCTCGAATGGGAGCGCATCCACGAAACCTTGGCCGAAACCGGCTTCAACATTTCCGAGACCGCGCGGCGGCTTGGCATGCATCGGCGCACATTGGCGCGCAAATTGGGCAAACAGCAGGTCAAGTAACATGACTTGCCGGTTTCACGGCTTTTCGTGGAACCTGGTTCGACCCAGGAGAGTCCGATACCGATGACGAATCGACATCCCATGCCGTTGCAGCAAGCCATGCCGGTGCGCACCGGAAAGCAGGCCGCCGCGCCGCGCGACCAGACCACGCTGGAAGAAATCTTCAACGCGCTGAGCCACGGCCTCGGCCTGCTGCTCGCCATTGCCTCGCTGCCGATCCTGGTCTACAGCGCTGCGCAAAAGGGCCAGGCCGCGAGCATCGTCGGCGCATCGCTGTTCGCGGGCACGGCCATCGTGCTGTACCTGATCTCCACGCTGTACCACGCGTTGCCCATGGGCCGGGCCAAGGCCTGGTTCAACCGGCTCGACCACGCAGCCATCTACCTTTTCATCGCGGGCAGCTACATGCCTTTCCTGTTCGGCGTGCTGCGCGGGCCGTGGGGCTGGACGCTGTTCGGCGCGATCTGCGCCGCGGCCACGTTGGGCGTGGGCGCCAAGCTGTTCAACCGGCTGCAGCATCCGCTGTGGTCGACGGGGCTGTACGTGGCGATGGGCTGGATGGCGTTGATGGCGGCGGTGCCGCTGTACGAGCGCATGTCGGGCGCGGGGCTGGGGTGGCTGGTGGCCGGCGGGCTGTTCTACACGGCGGGTGCCGTGGTCTTCCTGTTCGACAACAAGGTGCGGTTCGCGCACTTCGTCTGGCACCTGTTCGTGCTGGCGGGCAGTGCTTGCCATTTCTTTGCGGTGCTCTGGCATTCGCACGGCTGATCTTTTTCAGGTCAGTACTGTTCGGGGCGCGCTGTTCAGGGCGCGCTGTTCAGGGCGCGTGCACAGGCCACCGGGTACTCCCCTCCGCGAATGTCCCCCGGCCTGCGGCCTCCTCCTTTATTTCGCTGCGGGGAGCACCCGGCACCCTGTGCACACCAAGCGCCGTCGTGGTGCTGGCTGATCAACGACTGCTCCGTACAACGCTCACGTCGATGGTGTGCCCTGCGCAGCGAAATAAAGGAGGAGGCCGCAGGCCGGGGGACATTCGCGGAGCAGGGCACGCCGTCGGCGGGAGCGCGCCCCGAAGAATCTCAGTAATGCGGCGGCAGTTCGTCGCGCAAGCTGCGCGCCGCCCCCTCCTGCCCCGCGTTCTGGCTCTGCAGTTTCAGCTGAGTGACCTGAAGAACGAGGCTGTCGATCTGCTGCTGCTGGCGGTAGATCGTCATGTTGAGCTGCTCCAGCAGGTCTTCGGCATAGCTCGACTTGATCTCGAGCTCCGTCAGCCGTTCCGCGAGTTCGTTCGGTGGATAGTCCATGCCGCTATTGGACAGGAAGATCCGCCCCTACTCCGCGGCCCGCCGCAGCGTATCCACGACCGGCCTGCGCAGCACGTCGCGCAGACCCCACCAGCCTGCCGACAACGCCAACACCGCGCCCGCGAGCGCACCGGCCAACGGCACGACCGGTGATGCCGTCCAGGTGAAATCGAACACATAGCGCGCCAGCCCCCAGCCGATGGCCGACGCCACGATGCTCGCCAGGAAGCCCGCGAGCAGGCCCACGCCCACGAGCTCCGCGCGCTGCACCTGGCGCAGCAGGCTCGCCCGCGCGCCCACCGCGCGCATCACGGCGAACTCACGCGCGCGCTCTTCGCGCGTGGCCGTGACCGCGGCAAACAGCACCACCAGCCCCGCGGCGAGCGTGAAGCCGAACAGGAACTCGACCGCGCGGATCACCTGGTCGAGCACGCGCTGCACCTGGTTGATGGTCGCGCTCATGTCCACGTTGGTCACGTTCGGATAGCTGCGCACCAGCGCGTTGTCGAAGCCGCGGGTCTCCGGCGCGCGGAACGCGCCCATGTAGGTCACGGGCACGTCGGGCAATGCGCCCACCGTGTACATCACGAAGAAATTCGCATGCATCGAACCCCAGTCGACCTTGCGCAGCGAGGTGATGCGCGCATCGTTCTGCATGCCGCCGATGTCGAAGCGAAGCAGGTCGCCGAGTTTCAGGCCCAGTGTCTCGGCCAGGCCCTCTTCCACGCTCACCTCGCCCGGCGCATCAGGCTTCCACGCGCCCGCCACGATGCTGTTGTGCGCCGGCGCCTCCACGCTGTTGCTGAGGTTGAACTCGCGGTCCACCAGCCGCTTGGCGCGGTCTTCCACGTAGTCGTCGGGCGACACCGGCTTGCCGTTCACGGCCACCAGCCGGCCGCGGATCATCGGATACCAGTCGAACTTGCCCACGCCCGCATCGCGCAGCGATTTCTGGAACGCGGTGCTCTGGTCGGGCATGACGTTGATGACGAAGCGGTTCGGCGCATCGGGCGGCGTGGCCTTGCGCCAGCTCGCCACCAGGTCGGTGCGCAGCAGCACCAGCAGCACCAGGGCCAGCAGGCCGACCGCGAGCGCGCTGACCTGCACCACCGCATAGGCCGGGCGCGCAGAGATCTGGCGCGTGGCCAGCACCAGCCAGCGCGGCGCGGTGGTCTCGTTGACGCTGCGGCGCAGCACCTTCACCGCCAGCCAGCTCAAGAGGGCGAACACCGCAACCGCGCCGGCGAATCCGCCCACCGCGATCAGGCCCAGCTTCAGGTCGCTGCTGGCCGCGATCAGCAAGGCCGCGAAGCCGGCCACGCCGATGCCCAGCACCGCGAGCGATGCGGGCTTGAGCCCGCCGACATCGCGCCGGATCACGCGCAGCGGCGGCACCCGGGCCAGTTGCAGCACCGGCGGCAGGCCGAAGGCGAACAGCAGCGTGAGACCCATCCCCAGGCCGAAGGCCACGGGCCACAAGGTGGCCGCGGGCAGCGCCGTTTCGACCAGCCCCGCGAGCAGCACCACGAACACGTAGTGCACGCCGAAGCCGATCGCCACGCCGAGGCTGCTGGCCACCAGACCGACAACCGCGAATTCGAACGAGTACGCAAAGGCGATGGTGCGCTGGCTCTGGCCCAGCACGCGCAGCATCGCGCAGTCGTCGAGGTGGCCCGCCGCAAAGCCGCGCGCGGCCAGCGCCACGGCCACTGCCGAAAGCAGTGCCGCGAGCAGCGCGACCAGGCTCAGGAATTTCTCGGCGCGGTCCAGCGTCTGCCGCATTTCGGGACGCCCGCCTTCGAAGGAATCGAGCCGCACGCCGCGCATCTCGCCCTTCTTGATCGTGGCCTCGGCCCAGTCGGAAAAGCGCTTGACGGACGCGTCGTCTCCCGCCACCGCATAGCGGTAGCCGACGCGGCTCGCAGGCTGGACCAGGCCGGTGCGCGGCACGTCGGCCTGGTTGAGCATCACGCGCGGCGAAAAGCTCATGAAGCCAGCGCCGCGGTCCGGCTCGAGCGTGATCACTCGGCCGACACGCAGGCTGGTGTCGCCCAAGAGAAGCGGGTCACCCACCTTGAGCCCGAGCGAGTCGAGCAGCGAGGCATCGACCCACACTTCGCCCGGCGGCGGAATGTCGCGCGTGACGGTGCCGGGCGCCTCGGCGCTGGCGGCGGTCTGCAGGCTGCCGCGCAGCGGGTAGCCCGCCGTCACCGCCTTGAGCGCCACCAGCTTGCTGGCGCCGCCCTGGGATTCTTCGGCGCGCGCCATGGTCGGGAAGCCGTAGGTGCCGGTGCCCTGCAGGCCGAAGGCCCGCGCCTGGGCAATGAAGGTGTCGGGCGTGGGGTTGTCGCTCACGACCACCGCGTCGCCACCGAGCAGTTGCCGCGCATCGCGCTGCAGGCCGCCCTGCAGCCGGTCGGCAAAGAAGCCGACCGCCGTGAGCGCGGCCACGGCCAGCAGCACGGCGACGATCAAGAGGCGCAGTTCGCCGGCGCGCAGATCGCGCCAGAGAGTACGCCAGCCAAGGCGAAGGGAGGCATTCATGGGCGAGACGATAGCCGACGCGCGGGCGCCGGCGCGTTTCAGGGGCTTAAGCCCGGGAGGACGCCGCCTCAGGCCGGGCTGCGGCGCGCGAGTTCCGGCTGCAGCACCAGCCGGTCGACGCCCGCGTAGCAGACGAAATGGCGGTTGGTCGCGCGGCCGATGGCGCACAGGCCCACGCGCGTCGCCACCTCGTGGCCCATCTGCGTGATGCCGCTGCGCGAGACCACGATGGGCACGCCCATCTGGGCCGACTTGATCACCATCTCGCTCGTGAGGCGGCCGGTGGTGTAGAACACGCGGTCGCCGGCCAGCGCACCGGGCGGCTGCATGGCGCACCAGCCCGCAATGGTGTCGATGGCGTTGTGGCGGCCCACGTCCTCCACGAAGCAGTGCATGGTGGCCTCGGTGCCGCCGGGCTCGAGCGTGAACAGCGCGCAGCCGTGCACCGATCCGGCCGACTTGTAGGTGCTCTCCTGGAGCCGGATGGCGTTGACCAGCGCATAGAGCTGCGCCTGCGTCATGCGCGTGGGCGGCAGTTCGAGCTGGTCGATGTCGGCCATCAGGTCGCCAAAGACGCTGCCCTGGCCGCACCCGGTGGTCACCACCTTCCTGGCGGTGCGCTCCTCGATGCGATCGATGCCGGCGTGCGTCTTGACGGCGGCGCCGCCCACTTCCCAGTCGACCGTGACCGACTCCACGTCGCTGGCCGATTCGATCAGCCGCTGGTTCAGCAGGTAGCCCAGCACCAGCAGTTCGGGCTGGGCGCCGAGCGTCATCAGCGTGACGAGTTCGCGCCGGTCCACGTACACCGTGAGATCGCGTTCGGCGGGAATGGACACCGTGCCGCGCGCCCCGTGCTCATCGACGACCTCGACCTCGCGCGTGAGCGCGGCGCGGGCCTGGGTGAGACGCGGGAGCGGCAGCGGCCCGACCGGCGTTGTCACTGCGCCTTCTTGGGCGCGGGATTGACGGCCGCGTCCGGCTGCGTGGTGCTGGGCGGGGACGTGGCCGTGGTGGCCGGCGAATGCGCGCCCGAAGCCTCGATGGGCTTGGCGTCCGGCGGCGCAAACACGAAGGGGCCGGGGTCGGTGCAAGGCGGCATCGCTGCTACGGGCGTCGGCGCCGGCTTGGCGGCCGAAGCAGCGGCCCGGTACCTGGCCACCACGCGGTCCTGCGCTTGGCAGAGCTTGTAGGCATCGACCTTGGCGGTCCACGCGGTCTTGGCCGCGGCCTCGGCGGCCTTGGCCTTCGCCTCCGGCGTATCGGGGGGCGGCGGGAGCTTGGCCCAGGCCGCTGGTGCGGACAGTGCGAGCACCAGCATGCAGAGATTCAACGACAGCTTTTTCATGAGGGCGTTCCTTCGGCGGGTATCGCGGGCCGTGCGGGCGGCACCGCCGATCCGGCCGGTACCGTGCGCTGCGCGGGAATCTTGCCCGCGGCGATATCGTCGTACCAGAGCTCGTGGTGCTCCCTGGCCCAGGTCTCGTCGACGTAGCCGGTGCGCATGGCCTTGTAGGCGCCCGACATGCCCAGCGTGCCGATGTAGATGTGGCCCATGATCATCGCCATCATCAGCACGGTGGCAACGCCGTGGATCATGTGCGCCACCTGCATCTCGCCGCGGGTATAGACGAAGCCGGGCAGCAGCTTGTCCAGGAAGAGCCCGGAGCCGATGACGAAGAGGCCGAGGAACAGCACGCCGCCCCAGAACACGATCTTCTCGCCCGCATTGAAGCGGTGCGACGGCACTTCGCGCCCGCCGAAGAGGCCGCCGAAGCGCGCGAGCCATTTCAGGTCGCCGGCGCGCGGCAGGTTGTCGCGGATGAAGGTGAACACCATGAACACGGTGGTCACCACGAACAGCGGACCGACGAAGTTGTGGACGTTCTTGAGCGCGTAGGCGATCCAGCCGAACAGCGTCAGGCCCATCCACGGCAGGAGGAAGAACTTGCCGAAGGCCATCACGATGCCCGAGATTGCGAGCGTGACGAATGCGATGGCGTTCGACCAGTGCGTGGCGCGCTCGAAGGGCGTGAAGCGCTCGATCTTGCGGCCGGTCTCCCTGCCGTGCAGGCCGATGGTGCCGCGGGTGAAGTAGAAGATGGCCAGCGCCAGCAGCGTGACGAACAGCAGCGCGGCGCCATACGGAATGATCCAGTCGTTGCGCACCTGGCGCCAGGCCTCGCCGGCGGTGGTGAGGCGGGAACCCGGGTACTGCACCGTGGGCTGGATCAGGTTGCCGGCCTCGGGCGCCTCGCTCTTCGGCAGGCTGCTGTAGCCGGTCGCACCCTGCCCCACCTGGCGCCACATCGGCGCGTTGTTGCCGGGCTGCACCTTCATGCGCTCGCCGTTGGACTGGTTCGGGTAGTTCGGGTCCTCGCTGGCTTCGGGCTTGACCTCGAAGATGTTCTGGCCCCGGATGGGCCCGGCGGCGGCCGGCGGCGTGGCGGCGGCAGGTGCCGCGGGCGCGGCCGTGCTGCCCGGGGCGGCGGGCGGTTGCGCCTGGGCGAACACCGTGCCCATTGCGGCAACAAGAACGAGAGCGGTCAGCGCTTGCTTCATGGGCTCTCCGTTCAGTTCTCTTTGTTGTATTCGTTCTGCCCGTTTTGCGTGCGGGTCTTGAGCTGCTGCTGCCAGGCAGTCTTGTCGCCGACCTTCCAGTCGGGCGCGATGAACACCGTGCCGGCGTTCTCCTTGGTGCCCGTGCCGCTCCAGGGCACGGCGTCGTGCTTCACGCCCTGTGCGTTGGTCTGCGGCTTCTCGCCGCAGCCCGCCAGGCAGGTTGCGGCCAGCGCAACGCCCACGGCAAGGAGGCACGGGCGCTTCACTTCTGCACTCCGTTCGCGGGCGGCTTGCCGGCCTGCTGCGAGCCGTAGGCGGTGCCCCAGCCCCAGACTTCGGCGCCCTTGCCGCGCTGGACCACGCGGGTGCGGAAGATGTCGGCCACCACGTCGCCGTCGCCGGCCAGGAGCGCCTTGGTCGAGCACATCTCGGCGCAGGCCGGAAGCTTGCCTTCGGCGAGCCGGTTCCGGCCGTACTTCTCGAACTCGGCTTCCGAGCCGTTGGCCTCGGGGCCGCCGGCACAGAAGGTGCACTTGTCCATCTTGCCGCGCACGCCGAAAGTGCCCTGCGAGGGGAACTGCGGTGCGCCGAACGGGCAGGCATACGAGCAGTAGCCGCAGCCGATGCAGACGTCCTTGTCGTGCAGCACCACGCCTTCGTCGGTGCGGTAGAAGCACTGCACCGGGCACACGGCCATGCAGGGCGCGTCGGAGCAATGCATGCAGGCCACCGAGATCGACTTCTCGCCCGGCACCCCGTCGTTCAGCGTGACCACGCGGCGGCGGTTCACGCCCCACGGCACTTCGTTCTCGTTCTTGCAGGCAGTGACGCAGCCGTTGCATTCGATGCAGCGTTCCGAGTCACAGACAAATTTCATTCGAGCCATGGTGCTTCCTTATGCCTTTTCCACATTGCAGACCGTGGTCTTGGTCTCTTGCATCATGGTCACGCTGTCGTAACCGTAGGTCGTGCCGGTGTTGATGGCTTCGCCGCGTACCACCGGGGCCGCGCCGGCCGGGTAGTAGCCGAGCATGTCGACCCCCTGCCAGCGGCCCGAGAAGTGGAACGGCATGAAGACCGTGTCGGGTCCGACGCGCTCGGTGACCAGGGCCTGCACGTTGAGCTTTGCGCCGGTGGGCGTGTGCACCCAGGCGCGCTCGCCGTTGCGGATGCCCTTCTCGGCCGCGACCTTGGGGTTGATCTCGATGAACATCTCCTGCTGCAGTTCCGCGAGCCAGGGGTTGGAGCGCGTTTCCTCGCCCCCGCCTTCGTACTCGACCAACCGGCCGGAGGTCATGATGTACGGGAATTTCTCGTGCACCTTGTCCGCGATGTTCCTCTGCTGCACGGTCTTGTAGAGCGTGGGCAGGCGCCAGAACGCCATCTTGTCGTCGTGCGTCGGGTACTTGGCCATCAGGTCGGGCCGATTGCCGTACAGCGGTTCGCGGTGCTGCGGAATCGCATCGGGAAAGTTCCAGACCAGCGCGCGCGCCTTGGCGTTGCCGAAGGGATGGCAGCCGTGGTTCTTCATGAACACGCGGATCATGCCGCCCGAGCTGTCGGTCTTCCAGTTCTTGCCTTCGGCCTTGGGCTTCTCGGCCTCGGTGAGCTCGTCCCACCAGCCCAGCTTCTTGAGCAGCACGTGGTCCAGCTCGGGGTAGCCGGTGGTGATGTCGGCGCCAAGCGAGTGCGAGCCGTCTTCGGCCAGGAGGTTCTTGCCGTCGCGCTCGACGCCGAAATTCGCGCGGAAGTTGCCGCCGCCGTCCATCACGTGCTTGGAGGTGTCGTACAGGTTCGACGACCCCGGGTGCTTGAGTTCGGGGGTGCCGAAGCAGGGCCACGGCAGGCCGAAATAGTCGCCGGTCATGTCGTAGCCGTTGACCTTGTCCTTGGTGCCGGCCTTGGCCTTGAGCGTGCGAACGTCGAAGGCGCCCATGTTGCGCATGTGGGCCTGCAGGCGCTCGGGGCTCTGGCCCGTGTAGCCGATGGTCCAGACGCACTTGTTGATCTCGCGCAGGATGTCGTCCGGCACGGGCTCGTCCATGCCCTTGACCTTCTGCATCTTGTAGTTCTTGCTGAGTTCCTTGCCGAAGCCCAGGCGATCGGCGAACTGCTGCATGATCATGTGGTCGCTGCGGCTCTCCCACAGCGGCTCGATGACCTTCTCGCGCCATTGCAGCGAACGGTTGGAGGCGGTGACGGAGCCGCTGGTCTCGAACTGCGTGCAGGCCGGCAGCAGGTAGACCGCACGTTTCGGGTTCTGGTCTTCGGGACGGCCGGGCATCGCGGCCATGGCCGCGGTGGCCGAGGGATACGGATCGACCACGACGAGCAGGTCGAGCTTGTCCATGGCGCGCTTCATCTCGAGACCGCGGGTCTGCGAGTTGGGCGCATGGCCCCAATAGAACACGCCGCGCAGGTTCGAGTCCTGGTCGATCAGCTCGTTCTTCTCGAGCACGCCGTCGATCCAGCGCGAGACCGTGATCCCGGGCTTGGTCATCATCGCGGGCGACGCGAAGCGGCCCTTGATCCATTCGTAGTCGACGCCCCATGCGGCCGCAAAGTGCTTCCACGAGCCGTCGACGATGCCGTAGTAGCCCGGCAGCGAATCCGGGTTCGGGCCCACGTCGGTGGCGCCCTGCACGTTGTCGTGGCCGCGGAAGATGTTGGTGCCGCCGCCGGACTTGCCGACGTTGCCGAGCGCCAGCTGCAGGATGCACGAGGCACGCACCATGGCGTTGCCGATCGTGTGCTGGGTCTGGCCCATGCACCAGACGATGGTGCCCGGCCGGTTCTCGTTGAGCCAGGTGGCCACCTTGAGCACCTGGGCCTCCTTCACGCCGCAGGCCTCCTCGACCTTGTCCGGCGTCCACTTGGCCAGCACGTCCTCGCGCACCTTCTCCATGCCGAAGACGCGGTCGTTGATGTACTTCTTGTCTTCCCAGCCGTTCTTGAAGATGTGGTGCAGCACGCCGAACAGGAACGGGATGTCCGAACCCGAGCGGATGCGCACGTATTCGTCCGCCTTGGCCGCCGTGCGTGTGAAGCGCGGGTCGACCACGATCATCTTGCAGCCGTGCTCCTTGGCGTGCAGCATGTGCAGCATGCTGACGGGGTGGGCCTCGGCGGCGTTGGAGCCGATGTACAGCGCCACCTTGGCGCCGCGCATGTCGTTGTACGAATTGGTCATGGCGCCGTAGCCCCATGTGTTCGCGACGCCTGCGACGGTGGTCGAGTGGCAGATCCGCGCCTGGTGGTCGCAGTTGTTGCTGCCCCAGAAGCTCACGAACTTGCGCATCAGGTACGACTGCTCGTTGCTGTGCTTGGACGAGCCGATCCAGTAAACCGAGTCGGGACCGCTGGCCTGGCGCAGGTCTTTCAGCCGGGCGGTGATCTCGTCCAGCGCCGTGTCCCAGCTGATGCGCTGGTACTTGCCGTCGACCAGCTTCATCGGATAGCGCAGCCGGTATTCGCCGTGGCCGTGCTCGCGCAGCGCGGCGCCCTTGGCGCAATGCGCACCCAGGTTGATCGGCGAGTCGAACACCGGCTCCTGGCGCACCCACACGCCGTTCTCGACCACCGCGTCGGAGGCGCAGCCGACCGAGCAGTGGGAGCACACGGTGCGCTTGATCTCGACCTTGCCCGCGCCCACCGCGGTGGGCCGCGCGTCGCCGGCCGCCTCGGCCTTGCGCATCAGCGTGAGCTGGCCCGCGGCCAGGCCCACGCCCACGCCGAGTCCGGAGCGCCGGAGGAAGGCGCGCCGGTCCATGGTGGGCAGCGCACCCGAAAGGCCGCGCCGCAGGCTGTGAATGAACGCGGAAGACGACTCGCGTTCCCCCTGCCGCGAAGCACTGTTCGCGGGGGCTGTTTTCTTGGTCAACAACATCGTGGGTTCCGCCTCAGGCCGAAGCGGTCTTGTAATAGTGCTTGACGTGTTCGCTCAGCGAATAGCCGCCGCCCTTTTCAGGCGCGGGCTTTGCTGCTGCGGGCGCGGCCGCTTCCACTTCGGCGGGCGCGGAGACCACCTTGGGGAGCACCGAGACCGCGGCAACCGCGGCACCGGCACCGGCGGCACCTAGAAAGAAACCTCGACGCGAGGCCGGCTTGGTGCCGGCCGCTTGGCTGTCCTGCATGTGATCTCCAGGAGTGGCTGGGGGGCAAACCAGATATGAACTGATTTACATACATCTCGATACTAGTCTAGACCCTTATTCCCGACAATCGGGCTATTCCATAAGACGCTCATCCGAGCATGTCGAATCCCTGGACTTCGACCTCTGCGAAGGCGCGGGTGAAGCCCGCGAGGGACGCATAGAAATGCGCTTTCGGGTGCTGCGCCACCGCATCGCAGAGCGTCGGCAGCCACGACTGCAGATGGGCGGCGAAAAAAGCCTGTTGCTGTGCAAGGTTGGCCACCGCTGCGTCGTCGCCGGCAATAAGGTAGCGCATGACTTCGAACAGGCAGGCGACATGGTCTTCGCTCTCGGACACGGCGTCGCCGCGCGCGAGGCCGAGGCGGGCGAGGTCGGTGCGAAGCTGCGCCAGGGGCTTGTCGTTGAGGAAGCCGCTCAGGTAGTGCGACCCGAACAGGTAGACCTCGGGCTTGCCCATGCCGCCGAAGAGCGCGTCGTATTCGGCATGCGCGGCGGCGGCATCGGTGGCGCGCGCCGTGCCGACCAGCTGCCGCCAGGGCTCCTCGAGAAACGCGCCGGCCGCGGGCGCCTCGGTCGGCGCCACGCCGAAGGCGCCGAGCAGCTCGGCATCGGGCGCGCCGTACCAGAGGCGGGCGAGCAGGCCGTAGACCTCGGCGCGGGCAATTTCCTCGTCGAGCGCCGAGGTCATTGGAGGAAATTCGCTCATAGCTGCGTGATCTTCATTTCGTTCTGCGCGCTGTACAGGTCGATCACCCGGCAGTCGCTGCACATCTTGAGCCGCTCGAGCGCCTCGCCCTGGAACATGGCATGGCCCGCGAGCTTGCCGAGCATCGCCTCGATGGCTTTTTGCGTTCCGAACGGTTTGCTGCAGCGGATGCACGCCCAGGGCTTGGCCTCGTTGAGCACCACGGGTTGCTTGCGCTCGGGGCCGGCCAGGAGGCGCGGCACGAGTGCGATCGCGTTCTCGGGACAGGTCGTTTCGCAAAGCCCGCACTGCACGCAGTTCTTTTCGATGAAGCGCAATTGCGGCGCATTCTGGTTGTCCTGCAGCGCGCTCGCGGGGCACGCGCTCACGCAGGCCAGGCACAGCGTGCAGCTGTCCTTGTTGACCGTGATGGCGCCGAAGGGCGACGCCGGGGGCAGCGGAATTGCCAGCGGCGCGGCCGCATCGTTCGCCGGGGCTGCGAGCGCGGGCGCCTGGGCCATCAGGTGATCGAGCGTCATCTCGAGCGTGCCGCGCTTCTCGGCGCCGACGGCAAAGCGCGCCGCACTGGCGGGCACGCGCTGCCGCGTGGCGCGCAGGCCGGCCAGGGCCGCGTCCAGCGTGGCCGGCGTGGTGGCCTCGATCAGGTGAAAGTGCGTTCCGGTGTAGCCGAGGCCGGTGAGCAGCGCCTGCGCGACAGCCATCTGGGTCCTGAGCGCATCGAGATACTGCGGCGCTTCGTCGCCGGTGGACAGCACCGCCACCTGCGAAGCGCCGAACGCGATGGCGCTGAGCCACAGATCGATGCCGGTGCTCGCGACATGCATCAGCGCCACCGGCAGCACGTGCGCCGGCACGCCGCCGAGCCCGTCGCGGTGGCCGCGCCCCAGTTGCGCCGCGCGGCCGAGCTGCTCGACGAGCGCCTGGCCGGCCTCCTCGCTGTGCAGCAACACCGCGGCATCGCGGCCGCCGGCCCCCGTGTAGGTGGCGAGCAGCGTGCGCAGCTTGCGGCCCTGGTCGGGCGTGCGCGGGTAGGTGTAGCCCAGCGCACCGGTCGGGCAAACGGTGGTGCAGGCGCCGCAACCCACGCACAGCTGCGGGTTCACGACGATGCGCTGGCGCTCCTTGTCGCTCGAGATGGCATGCGCCGAGCAGACCTCGACGCAGGCATTGCAGCCGACCACTTCGTTGCGGCTGTGGGCGCAGAGCTTCTGCTTGTAGTCGAAGAACTTCGGCTTCTCGAACTCGCCCACCAGCTCGCGCAGGCGCAGCAGGGTCGAAAGGCCTTCGGCATGCGCGAGTCCGCCCGCGAGGTGGAAATAGCCTTGCGGCGGCGCATGCCAGTCGATGAGCGGTTCGGCGCGCAGGTCGAGCACCAGGTCGAACCGCGCGTCGAGCGCTTCGGGCGCGCGGCCGAAGTGGATGGCGCCGGCCACGCTGCAGGCTTTCTCGCAGTCGCGGTGCGAGGTGCACTTCGCCATGTCGATCTGGTAGTCGAGCCCGATCGCCTGTTCCGGGCAGGCGCCCAGGCAGGCATTGCAGCGCGTGCACAGGTCCAGGTCGATAGGGTTGTCCCGCAGCCACTTGAGCGAGAAGGCGCCGAGCCAGCCCTGGAGCGAATCGATGCGCCCGGCCATCACGGGCCAGCGGCGTTCCTGCGCCCCGCCGGCAGCACCGGGACCGGTGGAAAAGATCGACACCTGGAGCGTGTCGGCCACCAGCGCGGCGGCCTTCTCGGCCTGGTCGAGCAGGCCGACGATCAGGAGCCGGCCCTGGCTCGCGTAGCTCACGGTCGAGACCGGATCGGGCTCGGGCAGGTGGGCCACGGCCAGCAAGGCGGCGATCTTCGGGCTCGCGCTCTTCGCGTCGCGGCTCCAGCCGCCGGTCTCGCGGATGTTGACGAAGCGGATCGGCGAGGTCGCGCCCTCTGTCTGTTCGGCCAGTTCGGTGAAGAGCTTGCGCTCCTGCGTGCAGGCCACCACCACCTCGTCGCCCGAGCGGATGGCGCGCTGGAAAGCAGGCGCCTCGCGGCGGCACAGGGTGGAGTGGAGAGGCAGCGGCTCAGCCAGCGCCGCGCCGAGCGTCTTCGGCTCGAGCGGCATCGTCTGGTTGCAGTCGCAGATCAGCGTTGTGGTCATCGGTCGTGTGGCTTGCGGGTTGCGCATCGGCAACCTGCTGGCTGGGGAGTTCCCCCGGAGGCTCGGACTGTGCCACGTCCGGGGGCTCGGCGCCGTGCGGGGTTTCCGGGGGTCGGACGGCGCTTTGGTTGGCTTCGGTTTCTTCCTCGTCGTCGAACAGCTTGAGGAACTTGGCGCTGGCCATCTGGCGCAGCACGCTGTCGGGGATGGGCGTCGACTGCGAATAGTCGTCGATGTAGGTGTCCAGGCCGTCCATCACGTTGAACTGCGGATCGGCAAAGAGTTTCCTGAGGGCCGCGTTCTTGACCTCGGGCGCCACGTTCCTCGCCACGAACGGCCGGAAGTCGGACTCGGGCGTGAGCGCCTCGGCATCGGCGAGCGTGGGCGGGGGCATTTCACCCGGGATTTCGGCGACAACGCCGTCGGCGGCAAGGCCCGGAACCGCGGGCAGCGGCGGCGTGGATCCGGCGCCTGCGACGGACGGTTCGGCTTCGTCCGGTGCAGCAGGCGCGGCCGGGAGCTCCTCGCGCGCCTCTTTCTTGCGCCGCGACCAGCGGTCGAAAAAATTCTCAGGCATCGCCAGCGCCGCTCCCGCGTTTTTTCTCGGTCGACACGCTCGCCGCGTTGCCGAAGCGGTCGACCAGCGGGCGGAAACTCTCGGGCCGTTTGCGGCGCTTGGGCTCCATCACGTAGTGCGCCTGCACGAAGCCGCGCATCCACTCGATCACCTCTTCGGGCGCGGGCACCTGCTCCACGGTTTCCTGCGCGTCGAGCCAGCGGCCGGCTTCGTTGTAGCTGAGGCTCACCACCACCGGCCGGGCCAGCGGCTCGTCGGCGATGCTGGGGTTTTCCTCCATGCGCCACAGCACGAACCAGCAGGGCGCGGGCGTGGTGGCATTCAGGTGGTAACCCTCCACGTCGTCGCGGAACAGCTCGGTCTTGAGGCCCGGATGCAGCCAGCGCTGCGCGCTGTCGCTGGCTTCCAGCAGGCGCGGCTCGGTGCCGAAGCCCGGCTGGTCGGGCCCGACGCTCTCGAGAATCCAGCGCCAGGATTGCCAACGGCTGTCGACGCGCTCGCGGCGCATCACGACGGCAACATCGATGGAAGGATTCATGCGGCGATCGTAGCGCCGCCGCAAGCCGCTCTTGCGCCGAGGGTCATCTGCATGCGCCGGGCGGCTCAGGCGCCGCGCGCGTCCTGCATCAGCAGGCCGCGCAGCTTGCGGTGCAGCGGCGTGGCCTCGGCGGGCGGCACGCCACCCGCCTCGCGCAGCGCCAGGTCGCGGCTCTCGCCGTTGTGCAGGTCGATCTCGCGCACGACGCGGCCGTTGTCGTAGACGAAGGCCACGTCGGCGAGCGCCAGCACGTCGTCGATATCGTGCGTGATCATGAGCACCGGTATGCCCCATTGGCGGCGCACCTGCGCCAGCTCGTGGCGCAGCTCGCTGCGCAGCATCGGGTTGAGCGCGGCAAACGGTTCGTCGAGCAGCAGCACCTGCGGCTCGCAGGCCAGCGCGCGCGCGAGCGCCACGCGCTGCTGCTGGCCGCCCGAGAGCTTCTGCGGGCGGCTGTCGGCCAGCGCCGCGAGGCCGAAGCCTTCGAGCAGCGACTGCACCCGCTCGGCGTCGCGCGGCGGCAGCTTGCGCCGGTGCCATGCGGTCAGGCCGAAAGCCACGTTCTCGCGCACCGACAGGTGCGGGAACAAGGCGTAGTTCTGGAACAGGTAGCCAATGCGCCGTGCCGGCGCCGGCACGTCGATGCCACGCGCGGCGTCGTAGAGCGTGCGTCCGTCCAGCCGCACATGGCCGGCGGAGGGATGCAGCAGCCCCGCGATGGCCTGCAGCGTGAGCGTCTTGCCCGCACCCGAAGGGCCGTACAGCGCGGCAAAGGGCGCGTCGGTCGCGAAGCGCGCCGCCAGGTCGAAGCGGCGCGTGCCGTCGGTGACCGTGAGCTTCAGGTCGACGTCGATCATGGCGTGCCGAAGCCGTGCCGCGCGAGGACTTCGCGCGCCGCGTCGCTCGAGAGAAAGGCCACGAATTCGCCGGCCAGCGCTTTCTGCCGGCTGTCGGCGACCACCGCGGCCGGGTAGCTCACCGGCACAGCGGTCGCGGGTGCGAAGGCGATCCGGACCTTGTCGCCCATGACGGCCGCATCGGTGCGATAGACGAAGCCGGCCTCGACCTCGCCGCGCGCCACGTAGTCGAGCACCTGGCGCACGCTGTCGGCCTGAATGAACCTGGGCTCGAGCACGCTCCAGAGCCCCGCCCCTTCGAGCACCTGCCGCGTGTAGCGCCCAACCGGCACCGTGGCGGTCTTGCCGACCGCGATCTTTCGCACGCCGGGACCGGCCAGGTCCTGCAGCGACCGGACGCCCGCGCCGCCCCGCAGCGGCTCGATCAGCACCAGCGCGTTGGACGCGAAGTTCCGCCGCGTGGCGGTGTCGATGAGTTTCTGTTCGGCGGCGCGGCCCATGGTCTCCTGGTCGGCGCTCGCGAACACGTCGACCGGCGCGCCCTGCGCGATCTGCTGCAGCAGCACGCCCGACGCCGCGAAGTTGAAGCGGACCGTGGCACCCGGCTTCACCGCCTCGAACTTCGGCCCGAGCGCCTTGAACGCATCCGTCAGGCTGGCCGCCGCGGAAACGGTGATCTGCTGGGCCGCCGCAGCCAGCGGTAGAGCCAGGGCCAACACGAGAGACAGGAGGCGAAGCGGACGCATTCGGGTTTTTCCGGGTGGGATGCACGCGCCGTCAGCGCAGCGAAAAGAACCGGTTCGACAGCACCAGCACCGTGACCGACAGCAGCGAGGTCACGGCCACCAGCAGCAGCGCCCGATCGTCATGGCCGGCCTGCACGGCGTCGTAGATCGCCATCGACAGCGTCTGGGTCTGCTGCGGAATGGAGCCCGCCACCATCAGCGAGGCGCCGAACTCGCCCATGGCGCGCGCGAACGCGAGCAACGTGCCCGCGAGGATGCCAGGCCAGGCCAGCGGCAGTGTGACGCGCAGGAAGATCGAGAACGGAGATTGCCGCAGCGTGCTGGCGGCGGCCTCGAGCGAGCGGTCCACGTTCGCGAAGGCGGCGCTGGCCGACTTCAGCACCAGCGGCAGCGCCACCACGGCGGACGCCACGACAGCGCCGTGCCAGCTGAAGATGATGCTGTAGTCCAGGTGCTCGCGCAGCCAGCTGCCAAGCGGGCTGTGGCGCCCCGCGGCCACCAGGATGGCGTAGCCGATGACCGTGGGCGGCAGCACCAGCGGCAGCATGAACACCGCCTCCAGCACCGTGTCGCCCGGAAAACGCTTGCGCGCGAACACCCAGCCCAGCGCCACGCCGGCCACGAGCGCCAGCAGGGTCGCGACCGCGGCCACCTTGAGCGACAGCACCAGCGGAAACCAGTCGGCCGAGGCGAGGAGGGAGTTCGTCGTATTCATGAAGATACAACGCGATTGTGCACGAACCAACCCTCCCTCCTGACGGGGGGTCCGTTAGCGGCTGCTGGAGGGCGGCGCCGATATCCTTCCGGATACAGCGCGAGAACGAAATCAGGAGGCCAGCAGGCGCGTCAGCGCGCGGACGTCGGCCGCCGTGGCCAGGCGCGCGGCGTTCTCGATGGCACGATAGTGCTTGACGATTTCCTCGCCCACGGGCGTGAGCGCGCTGCCGCCGCCGCGCGAGCCGCCGGCCGCCGTGTTCACGGCCGGTGAGCTCAGGGCGTGGTTCATCTCGTCGATCAGCATCCAGGCACGCCGGTACGACATGCCCAGCTGGCGCGCCGCGGCCGAGATCGAGCCGGTCTCCGCCACGGCCTCGAGCACAGCGATCTTGCCGGGGCCGATCGCGATGCTGTCGTCCCGGTAGATGCGCAGGCGGAACTGGACTCTGGTTTTCATGCCGGTGGGGGTGAGCGGTGCGGTGGCGTCGGGGCGCAAAGGTTAAACCATGCCCGCCCCGGCGCCACCACCCGCGTCAATCCACCGCAGCGAGTACGCCCGACCCGGTGCCGTAGCCGGCCGCCGCCATCGGCTGGCCCCCGCGTGCAATGCGCACCGCGCAATACTTGAACTCGGGGATCTTGCCCATCGGATCGAGCGCGGCGTTGGTCATCAGGTTGGCCGCCGCCTCGTAGTACGCGAAGGGCACGAACACCGCGCCATTCGGCGTGCCGTCGTCGCGCCGCACGTGGATGGCCACTTCGCCGCGCCGCGACTGCACCGTGATCACGTCGCCGGCCTCCAGGCCCAGCTTCAGCAGGTCGGCCTGGTTCATCGACGCGGTGGCCATGGGTTCCAGCGCATCGAGCACGGTGGCGCGGCGCGTCATGCTGCCGGTGTGCCAGTGCTCCAGCTGGCGCCCGGTAATGAGCACGAACGGGTATTCGGCATCGGGCCGCTCGTCGGCCGGAATGATGTCGGCCGGCACCAGCTTCACGCGGCCGTCGGCGGTCGGGAAGTCGTCGATGAACACGGTCGGCTGGCCCGGGTCTTCCTCGCTCAGGCACGGGTAGGTCACGCTCGAATCGCGCTGCAGGCGCTCCCAGCTGATGCCGCTGATCACCGCATGCATGGCCTGGCGCATCTCCTCGTAGACCGCGGCCACGCCGGACTCCTCGCCCTCGTAGTTCCATTGCAGGCCCATGCCCTTGGCGATCTGCTGGATGATCCAGAGATCGGGCTGCGCGTCGCCCGGCGGGTTGAGCGCGCGCTTGCCCAGCTGCACCATGCGGTCGGTGTTGCTCACGGTGCCGGTCTTCTCGGGCCAGGCGCTCGCGGGCAGCACCACGTCGGCGAGCCACGCGGTCTCGGTCATGAAGATGTCCTGCACCACCAGGTGCTCCAGGCTTGCGAGCGCATGGCGCGCATGGTTCAGGTCGGGGTCGCTCATGGCGGGGTTCTCGCCCATGATGTACATGCCGCGCACCTTGTGCGGATCGGTGTCGGGCGCCAGCGCCTTGTGCATGATCTCGACCACGGTGTAGCCCGGCGTCGCGTCCAGCGGCATGCCCCAGAAGTCTTCGAACCACGCATGCACGGCCGGGTTGTCGACGCGCTGGTAGTTGGGGAACATCATCGGGATCAGGCCCGCGTCGCTCGCGCCCTGCACGTTGTTCTGGCCGCGCAGCGGATGCAGGCCCGAACCCGGCTTGCCGATCTGGCCCGTGACGGTGGCCAGCGCGATGAGGCAGCGCGCGTTGTCGGTGCCGTGCACGTGCTGGCTCACGCCCATGCCCCAGAGGATCATCGAGCCCTTGGCGGTGGCAAAGGCGCGCGCCACTTCGCGCAGCGTTTCGGCCGGCACGCCGCAGATGGGCGCCATCGCCTCGGGGCTGTAGCCCTTGACGTTCTCTCGCAAGGCTTCGTAGTTGCTGGCGCGCGTGCGCACGAACTCCTGGTCGACCAGGCCCTCGTCGATCACGGCGTGGATCAGCGCATTGAGCATGGCCACGTCGGTGTCGGCCTTGAACTGCAGCGTGCGCCAGGCGTGGCGGCTGATGTCGGTGCGGCGCGGGTCGGCCAACACGATCTTCGCGCCGCGCTGCGCGGCGTTCTTCATCCAGGTGGCCGCGACCGGGTGGTTGGCCGTGGGGTTGGAGCCGATGACGAAGATCAGCCCCGCGTGCTCCACGTCGTTGACCTGGTTGCTCACCGCGCCCGAGCCCACGCCTTCGAGCAGCGCGGCCACGCTGGAGGCGTGGCACAGGCGGGTGCAGTGGTCGATGTTGTTGCTGCCGAATCCCGTGCGCACCAGCTTCTGGAACAGGTAGGCCTCTTCGTTGCTGCCCTTGGCCGAGCCGAAGCCCGCAAGCGACTTGGCACCGTAGGTGTCGCGCAGGCCCGAGAGCTTGCCGGTGGTGAGCGCGAGCGCCTCTTCCCAGCTGGCTTCGCGGAAGTATTCGCTCCAGTCGTCCGGGCGCGGCGCATCGCCGAAGTCCTTCGGCATGCCGGGCTTGCGGATCAGCGGCTTGGTCAGGCGCTGCGGATGGTGCGCGTAGTCGAAGCCGAAGCGGCCCTTCACGCACAGGCGGTTGTGGTTGGCCGGGCCGTCGCGGCCATCGACGCTCACGATCTTCTCGTCCTTCACGTTGTAGGTGACGAGGCAGCCCACGCCGCAGAACGGGCACACCGAATCGACCTTGCGATCGACCTCCTGCGAGCCGATGTGGCTCTTGGGCATGAGCGCCCCGGTCGGGCAGGCCTGCACGCATTCGCCGCAGGCCACGCAGGTGCTGTCGCCCATCGGGTCGTCCAGGTCGAACACGATCTTGCTGTCGGCGCCGCGCAGGGCATAGCCGATGACGTCGTTGACCTGCTCTTCGCGGCAGGCGCGCACGCAGCGGTTGCACTGGATGCAGGCGTCGAGGTTGACGGCCATGGCCGGGTGCGAGATGTCGGTCTTCGGCTGCTCGCGGCGCAGCGCCTTGAGCTCGGGCCGCACCGCGATGTCGAGCTTCTTCGCCCAGGCGCTGAGCTCGCCGTGCTGCTGGGTGGCGTCGTCGCCGATCCATTTGTAGCCCTGGTCGGGCATGTCGGACAGCAGCATCTCGACGACCATCTTCTGGCTCTTGAGCGCGCGTTCGCTGGTGGCCTTCACGTCCATTCCGGCCGTGACGTTGCGGCAGCAGCTGGGTGCGAGCGTGCGCTCGCCCTTGACCTCGACCACGCAGGCGCGGCAGTTGCCGTCGGCGCGGTAGCCGTCCTTGTAGCAAAGGTGCGGAATCTCCACGCCATGGCGCTCGGCCGCCTTGTAGATGGTCTCGCCGTCGAAGGCCTGGATGGCCTGGCCGTCGAGCGTGAATTCGATGGTTTGCGGCATCAGCTCCGCAAGTTTCGACGGGGCGTTCATGCCACCTCCTCCGGGAAATATTGCTGGATGCAGCGGATCGGATTGGGGGCCGCCTGCCCGAGCCCGCAGATGGACGCGTCGCCCATCACTTGCGCCAGGTCTTCGAGCGTGGCGCTGTCCCACGTGGGCGCCTGCATCAAAGCCGCGGCCTTCGCCGTGCCGACGCGGCAGGGCGTGCACTGCCCGCAGCTCTCGTGCTCGAAGAAGCGCATCACGTTCAGTGCGGCGTCGCGTGCGCGGTCGTGCTGGCTCAGCACCATCACCGCGGCCGATCCGATGAAGCAGCCATGGGGCTGCAGCGTGTCGAAGTCGAGGGGAATGTCGTTCATGCGCGCCGGCAGGATGCCGCCCGATGCACCGCCCGGAAGGTAGGCATAGAGCGAGTGGCCGTCGAGCATGCCGCCGCAGTATTCGTCGATGAGTTCCTGCACCGTGATGCCCGCGGGCGCGAGCTTGACGCCCGGGTGCTTCACCCGGCCGCTCACGCTGAAGCTGCGCAGGCCCTTGCGGCCGTGGCGGCCGAAGCCACTGAACCAGGCCGCGCCTTTTTCGACGATGTCTCGCACCCAGTAGAGGGTCTCGAAGTTGTGTTCCAGCGTCGGGCGGCCGAACAGGCCCACCTGCGCGATGTACGGCGGGCGCATGCGCGGTTCGCCGCGCTTGCCCTCGATGCTCTCGATCATGGCCGACTCTTCGCCGCAGATGTAGGCACCCGCGCCGCGCCGCAGCTCGATGCGCGGCAGCGCGCAGGGCGGATCGGCCTGGAGCCGGGCCAGCTCTCTTTCGAGCAGCGCGCGGCAGTCGTGGTATTCGTCGCGCAGGTAGATGTAGCACTGCTCGATGCCGACGATCTGCGCCGCCACCACCAGGCCTTCGAGGAAACGGTGCGGATCGCGCTCGAGGTAGGTGCGGTCCTTGAAGGTGCCGGGCTCGCCCTCGTCGATGTTCACCGCCATGAGCCGGGGCGCGGGTTGGTCGCGCACGATGCGCCACTTGCGGCCGGCCGGAAAGCCCGCGCCGCCCAGGCCGCGCAGGCCCGAGTCTTCCATGGTCTTGATGATGGCCTCGGCGTCTTCCTCGCCGTTGACGAGCGCGGCCGCGAGCGTGTAGCCGCCGTGCGCGCGGTAGGTGGCGTAGTCGGTGAAGGCCGGCATGCGCTCGATGGCGCCGGGCAGCGGCGAGACGCTTTGTTCGGCGAACGCCGCGGCGTCGAAGTACGCGACGTTGGCTTGATCGGGATCGGACTTCAGCGCCTGCAGCACCTTGCCCGTGGTCGCGAGCGGCACGGCCTGCTGGTCGACCACCGCCACCGGCGCCTGCTCGCAGCGGCCCACGCAGGGCGCGGCAATCACGCGCACCTCGTCGCCATCGACCCCGAGCAGTTCGGGCAGGCGGGCCAGCAGGTCCCTGGCGCCGGCCAGCTCACAAGCGAGGCCGTCGCATACGCGCACCGTGAGGCCCGGTGCCGCATCGCCGCCGCGCACCACCTCGAAGTGGTGATAGAAGGTCGCGACCTCGTAGACCTCGGCCATGGGGATGTTCATCTCCCGCGCCAGCGCCACCAGGTGATGGTCGTGCAGGCAGCGGAAGGCGTCGTTGAGCTTGTGCAGGTGCTCGATGAGCAGGTCGCGCCGGTGGCCCTCGGCCGGGCGCGCGCCGATGAGCGTGCGCACTTCGACCAGTGCCGCCTCCTCGGGCTGGCGGCCCTTGAGCTTGCTCTTGCGGCGAATGCGCTCGCGCATCTCGTCGGCGGTGGCGAGCGGCACGATGGTGTGCGTCGCGGCCGGTTTGGCTGTTGTCTCGCGGGTCGTGGCTGGGTGGTTGTTCACTGCCTAGGCCTTTTTTCGGGTGTCTGTCTGGCTCTGCCCCGAGCGGATGCTGGGAGGCTGACCGAGTGTGTGGGGCCGCCCAGGGTGCGTCAAATTCGATCGGCGCATCGATCGATTCAATAACTAAATGGTGCGCCGGCCGACGGGCCGCGCGCCGGCTATTCGCCCAGTGCGCCGCTGTGCAGCCGGACCTGCTCGCGCCAGGCCGGCGTCTGCAGGAACACCAGGGCCGCATCGAGCGCGCGCGAGGGGCGCACGCCGGTCTGGGTCATGAAGCCCAGGGGGGTCTTGACCTCGGGGCCCACCAGCGGCAGCGCCTCCAGTTCGCGGTAGCTGCGCACCGCCGCGACCATCGAACCGGGCAGCACGCTGCTGACGCTGCCCGCGAGCACGGCCAGGGCAAGGGTAAGTACCGAGTTGGTCTCGATGGCCGGCTCCACCACCGTGTCGGCTTCGCGCAACGCCTGGTCGATGATCGAGCGGTTGTGCATGTCGGGCGTGAGCAGGCACAGCGGCAGCTTGCCGGCTTCGGCCCACGACATCGGTTGGCCGATGCGCAGCCGGTCGGCCGAGGGCTTGGCCGCCCGGCGCAGCAGGAAGTAGTGCTCCACGCTCTGCGGCCAGGCCGTGAGCTTGATGCCCGGCAGGTGCATGCGTTCGATGTAGCCGAGCGCCAGGTCGACGGACAGGCTCTCGAGCCCCATTTCGAGGTCTTGCGAGCTCATCGACAGGACGGCCGGCACGATGCCCGGGTGCAGCTCGTGCAGCATGGCGGCAAAGCGCGACAGCATCGGGATGGCGGTGGGCACCGCGGCCATGCGCAGCCGCCCGCGCGGGTGGCCCTCTTCGCTGCGCAGCTCCTGCTGCAGCACCTCGTTGTCGCGCAGCATGCGCTGGGCCGTGGCCAGCACGCGCTCGCCCTCGTGCGTGAGGCCCACGTAGACGCGGGCCCGCTTGACGATGACCACGCCGAACTCGCTTTCGAGCGAGCGCAGCGCATTCGACAGGGCCGGCTGCGTGATGTGGCAGGCCTGCGCCGCGCGCCCGAAATGCTTGTGCTCGCTCAGTGCGACCAGGTAGCGCATCGACGCGAGAAGATTCACGGGGCGCGCCGCCGGTCAGGTGTTCTTGCTGATCGAGATGGTCGGGAACTTGGCCGAGAAGTCTTTCGCCTTTTCGGCGATGCCCACCGCCACCTGCCGCGCCACGGCCTTGTAGATGCCGGCCACTTCGCCGTCGGGGTCGGCCACCACGGTGGGCTTGCCGCTGTCGGCCTGCAGCCGGATGTTGATGTCCAGCGGCAGCGCGCCGAGGTATTCCATCTGGTATTGCTCGGCCATCTTCTTGCCGCCTTCGGAGCCGAAGATGTGCTCCACATGGCCGCAGTTGGAGCAGATGTGCACCGCCATGTTCTCCACGATGCCCAGGATCGGCACGCCGACCTTCTCGAACATCTTGATGCCCTTTTTGGCGTCGAGCAGCGCGATGTCCTGCGGCGTGGTGACGATCACCGCGCCGGTCATCGGCACGCGCTGGCTCAGCGTGAGCTGGATGTCGCCGGTGCCGGGCGGCATGTCGACGATCAGGTAGTCGAGGTCTTTCCAGTTGGTCTGGCGCAGCAGCTGCTCCAGCGCCTGGGTGGCCATGGGGCCGCGCCAGATCATGGCTTCGTCCTGGTCGACCAGGAAGCCGATCGACATGACCTGCACGCCGTGGTTCTCCAGCGGCTCCATGGTCTTGCCGTCCTCGCTCTCGGGCCGGCCCTCGATGCCCAGCATCATGGGCTGGCTCGGGCCGTAGATGTCGGCATCGAGCAGGCCGACGGACGCGCCCTCGGCCGCCAGCGCCAGCGCCAGGTTGGCGGCCGTGGTGCTCTTGCCCACGCCGCCCTTGCCGGACGCGACAGCGATGATGTTCTTCACGTTGGGCATCAGCTGCACGCCGCGCTGCACCGCATGGCTGATGACCTTGGTCGTGATGTTGACCGAGACATTGCTCACGCCCGGCACCGTCTTGGCCGCCGCCACCAGCGCCTTGCGCAAGCCCGCGTACTGGCTCTTGGCCGGATAGCCGAGCTCGAGGTCGAAGGACACGTCGCCTTCTGAAATCTGCAGGTTCTTGAGCGAGCGCGTCGCCACGAAATTCTTGCCGGTGTTCGGGTCCTGGACGGCCTTGAGCGCGTCCATGAGCCCTTCTGGGGTGAGTGCCATTGATCTAACTCCTGAATGGCGGGTAGTCTAGTGGCTTGCCACCGCCCCCCGCGCACCTGGCGCCGCTTCGCCTTCCCGCGGCCGGGGGCAACACCCCGAAACCCGCCACGCCATGCCCGGCCAACAGCCAAAGCAATAACAACACAATGCCCGAGACACCCCCCGCCACCGGCCTGTTGCTCACCGGCGGCGGCGCGCGGGCCGCCTACCAGGTCGGCGTGCTCGAGGCCATGGCCGAGATCCGCCGGGCGGCGGGTTTCGCCCACGCGGGCAATCCCTTTCCCGTGATCACCGGCACCTCGGCCGGGGCCATCAACGCGGCCGCGCTGGCCTGCGGCGCCGACGACTTCGACGCAGCCGTCGGCCGCATCGCCGAAGTCTGGCGCAACTTCCACGCCGGGCAGGTGTACCGCGCCGATTCGCTCTCCGTCATCGGCAGCGGCGCGCGCTGGCGCATGCTGCTCGGGCTCGGGCGCTTTGCGGCCAACTGGATGCGCATCAAGCCGCGCTCCCTGCTCGACAACACGCCGCTGGCCGAGCTGCTGGGCCGCATGGTGCCGCTGGACCGCCTGCCGGCGCTCATGCAGCAAGGCCATGTGAAGGCGCTGGCCGTCACCGCGTCGAGCTACAGCTCGGGCGAGCACGTCACCTTCTTCGAGGCGGCCGTGCCGATGGCGCCCTGGGTGCGTTCGCAGCGGCTGTCGGTGCGTGACCGCATCAGCCACGCGCACCTGCTGGCCTCGTCGGCCATTCCCTTCGTGTTCCCGGCCACGGCGCTGCCGATGCAGGGACATACCGAATACTTCGGCGACGGCTCGATGCGCCAGTCGGCGCCGATCGCCGCGGCGATCCACCTGGGCGCCGCGCGCATCGTGGTGATCGGCGCCGGCCGCATGCACGAGCCGCGCGACGCCGATGCGCCCAACACCTACAGCGGCTATCCCACCATGGCGCAGATCGCGGGGCATGCGCTGTCGAGCATCTTTCTCGATGCACTGGCCGTGGACATCGAACGGCTGCGCCGCATCAACCACACGCTCGGCCTCATTCCCGAGGAAGCGCGCAAGTCCAGTACGCTGCGCCCGCTCGACCTGCTGGTGATCTCGCCGTCGGAGCGGCTCGACGTGATCGCGGCACGCCATGTCGATGCATTGCCCGGGGCGGTGCGCCACCTGCTGGGAGGCTCCAGGGTCGCGGCCGACGTGAAGGGCGGCGCACTCGCGAGCTACCTGCTGTTCGAGTCGGCCTACACGCGCGAGCTGATGGCGCTCGGCCGGGCGGACGCCATGCGCCAGAAGGACGAGGTGCTGCGGTTCTTCGGGTGGGAAGCGGCCGGCTGAGGCAAGGTTCGACCGCGACGCTAGTCAGAGATCCGCTTGCCGAGGTCGACCGATCTGATCCACCCTGAAGACTCTGCCGCATAGGATCTCCACGACGCAAAGTGCTCGATGTAGGTGAATTCACCCTGCTTCCTGATGGCCGCCACAAGATCGCCCTTTGAGAGGATGTCCGTCCTGGAAGTCGCGGGCTCGAACCCAGTGCCGCTCGGGTTGTAGTAGCTCGACCGCCTGTGGAGAACGTGAATTCCCAGCGCGGGGCGTTTTTCGGAGATGCCGAATGTGTTGTGCGGGCTGTTGCAGGGCAACACCCGCTCGGTCAACCTACCTCGGAAATCCCAAGCTCCGAACACACCCGCCCCACCAGCGCCTTCAGCGACGCCAGTTCGGCTTCGAGCCGTGCCACGTTGGCCTTGAGCGCCGCGACCTCGCCGAGGGATGCGTCGTTCGATGCGTACGCGCCATCGGCCGAAGCGTTGCCCGGGCCGGCAAGCTCTTCAGCCGGCGCGCCGCTCAGCAGGTGCGCCCAGCGGCTTTCGCGCGCACCGGGCAGGCGCGCGAGCTTCACCACCAGTGCGCCGGCCGCGCGCTCGGAAAGCTCGTCGAGAAAGCCCTCGACCGACGAGATGTCCGCGAAGTTGTGCATGCGGTCGCAGGCGATGCGCAGTTCGCCGGCCGTCTGCGGGCCGCGCAGCATCAGCACGGTCAGCAAGATGACCGACTGCGACGGGATGCGCAGCACGCGATCGATGTTGTGCTCGTAGCGGAACGCCCGGCCGCCGCTGGTTTCCGCCACCAGGCTGTAGCTCTTCAGGCTGTCGATGGCGGCCTGCACCTGGGCTTCGCTCAGTTCGAGCACCGGGTTGCGGCTGGTCTTCTGGTTGCAGCCGGACACCAGCGAGTTGAGCGTCAGGGGATAGCTGTCGGGCACGGTGCGCTGCTTCTCGGCCAGCACGCCGAGCACGCGGGTTTCGACCAGCGAAAGAATGGGAAGGGCTTGGGTCATGGCTCGAAAAATCCTGGATGAAAACGCCGGCGGCAAGGCCGGTTCACGGCACCGCCACGCCGAGTATCGGGCCCAGGTCCCTCACGAAGTCGCTGCGCCGCAGCGCAAGCGAATGCAAGGCCGACACGGTGCCGTCGAGATAGAGCGCATCGCGGCAATGCAGCACGTCGCGAAAGTAGAGCGCGAATTCGTAGAAGTTCACGGGGTCTTCGCTGATCACGAAGACGGCCGTATGGCCCGACACGCCCACGCCGTTGCGGATCTTGCGCGAATCCGAGTCGGGAATGAAGGCGGGGTGCACCACGCCCCGGCGCAGCAGCAGCGGCCCCGATTGCGTGGCCAGCCTCACGCCGCGCGACAGCGCCGGATACTCCGACGACTCCACCACGCGCGGCTGGTTGCCGGACACCAGGAACACGCCGTTGGGCTTGAGGAAGAAGTTGCCCGTTCCCGCCGACAGGTTCAGCGGAGAAACCTCCCGTCCCTCCTGCACCAGCAGGCCCACGGGGGAAAAGTCGGCGTGGTACATGCCGGCATTCACCGCGAACAGGAGCTGCCTGTTGTGCGCGGCGAGCCAGGCTTCCAGCCGGTCGAAGCGCCTGAACTCGACGCCCGCATCGTCGCGCAGGAACAGCGCGAGCCGGTCCTTGCGAAGGTCGATCTTCACCACGGTGTAGCGCGGCTCGGCGCGGGCCGGCACGGCGGCCAGGCTGGCGGCGCCGGCGACGCACAAGGCCAGCAGGAGCAGCAGCTTTCTCATGAGGCCACGAAAAGCCGCGTCCGGCGTCAGCCGTTCTGGATGCGGCTGACCAGTGCCTTCGTGAACGCCGCCGTGCCCGCGGTGCCGCCCAGGTCGCCGGTACGCACCTTGTCGATGTTGAGCGTGTCGTCGATGGCCTTGCGCAGCCGCGCGGCCATGTCGGGCAGCCTGACGTGATCGAGCATCAGCGCCGCCGCCAGCAGCAGCGCGGTGGGGTTGGCGATGCCCTTGCCGGCGATGTCGGGCGCGGAGCCGTGCACGGCTTCGAAAATCGCGGCATCGGCGCCGATGTTCGCGCCCGGCGCCATGCCCAGCCCGCCGACCAGGCCCGCCACCAGGTCGGACAGGATGTCGCCGAACAGGTTGGTCGTCACCAGCATGTCGAACTGCCAGGGGTTGAGCACCAGCTTCATCGCGCAGGCGTCGACGATGATGGTGTCGAGCTCGAACTTGCCCTTGTATTTTTCCTCGTAGAGCCGCAGGCCGGTTTCCAGGAACAGGCCGGTCAGCACCTTCATGATGTTGGCCTTGTGCACGAGCGTGACCTTCTTGCGGCCCGTGGCCACGGCTGTCTCGAATGCGTATTCGAGCAGGCGCAGGCAGCCCTGGCGCGTGTTGATGCCCGTGGCCATGCCGACGGCATGCGGATCGCCATCGATGCGCACATAGTGCTCGTGGCCGATGTACAGGCCCTCGAGGTTCTCGCGCACGACCATCAGGTCGATCTTGTCGAAGCGGCCGCCCGGAATGATGGTGCGCGCGGGGCGCAGGTTGGCGTACAGCTGGAACTCCTCGCGCAGCCGCACGTTCGACGAGCGGTAGCCGCCGCCCGAGGGCGTTTCGAGCGGACCCTTGAGCGCGAGGCGGGTGCGGCGGATGCTGTCCAGCGTGGCTTGGGGCAGCGGATCGCCCGAAGCCGTGACGCCGCCGAGGCCGGCGATCTGCGTGTCCCAGGTGAAGGGCGCCTTCAGCGCGTCGAGCGCGGCCAAGGTGGCGTCGACGATTTCGGGGCCGATGCCATCGCCGGGAATCAGGGTTGCGGGAATGGGGCTGGTCATCGGAAACTCGCTTTCTGTATATCTGTCTTGTATATCTCTTCGCCATATGGGAAGGGGGCGTGGCGAAACGCGCGGGATGGAGCATACGTCGCGCCGGAGACACCCCGCCGGCTTTCGGGTCACCGGGGTCTTCCGGGCCGGGGTCCGGTGCCGGGACAGTGCCGTTCGGCAAGGAGCGGCGCTGCCACCTAAAATGCCCGGTTCCCGAATGCGGCCCGGCCGCGTTCGTTGCCAGCCAGTCCGCCACTCCCGAAAGCGCCCTTCCCGATGTCCGCCCCGCGCAAGCTCTTCGTCACCACCGCCCTGCCGTATGCCAACGGCAAGTTCCATATCGGCCACATGATGGAATACATCCAGGCCGACATCTGGGTGCGGAACCAGCGAATGAATGGCGCCGAGGTCAACTTCGTCTGCGCCGACGACGCGCATGGCGCGGCCATCACCATCGCGGCCGACAAGGCCGGCGTGACGCCGCAGGCCTTCGTGGCCGAGATCGCCGCGGGCCGCAAGCCCTACCTGGACGGCTACTACATCTCGTTCGACAACTGGCACTCGACGGACGCGCCCGAGAACCACCAGCTCGCGCAGGACATCTACCGCGACCTGCGCGCCAACGGCTTCATCAGCACCAAGAGCGTCGAGCAGTTCTACGACCCGGCCAAGGGCATGTTCCTGGCCGACCGCTTCATCAAGGGCGAGTGCCCCAACTGCCACGCCAAGGACCAGTACGGCGACAACTGCGAGGTGTGCGGTGCCGTCTACGCGCCCACCGAGCTGATCAACCCCTACTCGGCGCTCTCGGGCGCCAAGCCCGAGCTGCGAAGTTCGGAGCACTTCTTCTTCAAGCTCTCGGACCCGCGCTGCGAGGCCTACCTGAAGGAATGGACCGCGGCCCAGGGCCATGTGCAGCCCGAAGTGCAGAACAAGATCCGCGAGTGGCTCTACAAGGACGACGAGGGCAAGGGCGGCCTCGGCGACTGGGACATCAGCCGCGACGCGCCCTACTTCGGCATCGAGATTCCCGATGCGCCGGGCAAGTACTTCTATGTGTGGCTGGACGCGCCCGTGGGCTACCTGGCCTCGCTGAAAAACCTGCTCGACAAGCGCTGCATCGAGCTGGGCGGCGACGGCATCTCCTACACCGAGTACATGGCCGACCCGGACCTGGAGCAGGTGCACTTCATCGGCAAGGACATCATCACCTTTCACACGCTCTTCTGGCCCGCGATGCTGCATTTCAGCGGCCGCAAGGCGCCCGATGCGGTGTACGTGCATGGCCACCTGACGGTCAGCGGCGAGAAGATGAGCAAGAGCCGCGGCACCGGCATCGACCCGCTCAGGTACCTCTCGATCGGCCTCGATCCCGAGTGGCTGCGCTACTACATCGCGGCCAAGCTCAACGGCCGCAACGAGGACATCGATTTCAACCCCGAGGACTTCGTCGCGCGCGTCAACAGCGACCTCGTGGGCAAGTACATCAACATCGCGAGCCGCGCGGCGGGCTTCATCGGCAAGCGCTTCGGCGGCCAGCTGGGCGAAGTGTCGGCCGACGGCGACGCGCTGCTGTTCGCGCTGCGCGATGCGGCGCCGCAGCTTCATTCGCTCTACGACGGCCGCGACTACGCCCGCGCGCTGCGCGAGGTGATGGCGCTGGCCGACAAGGTGAACGAGTACGTCGACCAGAACAAGCCCTGGGAGCTGGCCAAGAAAGAGGGCCAGGAGGGTCGCCTGCACGACGTGTGCACGGTGTGCATCGAGGCCTTCCGCCTGCTGACGCTGTACCTGAAGCCGGTGCTGCCGGCGCTCGCCGTCAATGTCGAGGCCTTCTTGAAGATCGCGCCGCTGTCCTGGGCCGATGCGGCGCAGGCGCTGCCCGTGGGCCATGCCATCGGCGACTACAAGCACCTGATGCAGCGCGCCGACGCCAAGGTGGTCGACCAGCTGTTCGACGCACCCGAGCCGGTGCCGGCAGCCGAAGCGGCAAGCGGCGGCGCGCTGCCGGGCGGCGAAGCCATCGCGCCCGCGATCACCATCGACGACTTCGCGAAGATCGACCTGCGCATCGCGAAGATCGTGGCCTGCGAAAAGGTCGAAGGCTCGACCAAGCTGCTGCGGCTGACCCTGGACGCCGGCGAGGGCAAGAACCGCAACGTATTCAGCGGCATTGCCTCGGCCTACCAGCCCGAGCAGCTCGTGGGCAAGCTCACGGTGCTGGTCGCCAACCTGGCGCCGCGCAAGATGAAGTTCGGCATCAGCGAAGGCATGGTGCTGGCCGCCAGCCATGCCGACGAAAAAGCCGCCCCCGGCATCCATGTGCTCGAACCCTGGCCCGGCGCCACGCCCGGCATGCGGGTTCGCTGAGCGAGAGGACCCCTTCCATGCTGAAACGCACCCTGCTCCTGTTGTCCCTGGTTGCCATGCTGGGCGGCTGCGCGGTGGTGACCGTGGCTGGTACCGCCGTGAGCGTGGGCGCCAGCGCGGTGGGCCTGGCGGCGGATGCCGCCATCGGCACCGCGCGCATCACCGGCAAGGCCGTGGGCGCGGCCGCCGACGCGGTGATTCCCGACAGCGACTGACGGCAACACCGGCCGGCCGCGCCGGCGCGGGGTACACAATGGGTGCCCCATGCAGTCACCGCTGAACATCACCCGTTTTCGCCCCCGCCTGCTCGACGCGCTGGCAGGCTACGACCGGACACGCTTCCTCAAGGACCTGGGCGCGGGCGTCACGGTCGGCATCGTGGCGCTGCCGCTGGCCATGGCGTTCGCCATCGCCTCGGGGCTCAAGCCCGAGGCCGGCATCTGGACGGCCATCATCGCGGGCTTCCTGGTCTCGCTCTTGGGCGGCTCGGCGGTGCAGATCGGCGGTCCGGCGGGTGCGTTCATCGTGATCGTCTACGGCATCGTCGAACGCTATGGCCTCGCGAACCTGCTGATCTCGACCGCCTGCGCCGGGGTGCTGCTGTTCGCGGCGGGGCTGTTCGGGCTTGGCCGGCTGGTGCGCTTCGTGCCGCTGTCGATCGTGGTCGGCTTCACCAACGGCATCGCGGTGCTGATCCTGCTGTCGCAGCTCAAGGACCTGCTCGGGCTGACGGTCGAGAAGATGCCGGCCGACGTGTTCTCGCAGCTGCACGCCATGGCGCTGCAGATCGGCACCTTCAACCCGTACGCCTTCGCGCTCGGGCTGGCGTGCGTGCTCGGCCTGATGGCCTGGCCGCTCCTGATGCGCACTGAATCGAAGGTGGGCCATGCGGTGCAGCGCCTGGCGGGCCGCATGGCACGTTCACGCGCGGTGCAGGTGGGCGCGCGCCTGCCGGGGCCCATCGTGGCGCTGGTCACGCTCACGGTGGTCTCGTGGGGCTTCGACCTGCCGGTGGAAACCATCGGCACGCGCTTCGGCGGCATTCCCGAAGGCGGCCCGACCTTCGCGCTGCCCGATTTCTCCTGGGAGACGGTCAAGCAGCTGGTCACGCCCACGCTGACCATCGCGCTGCTGGGCGCCATCGAGTCCCTGCTGTGCGCCCGCGTGGCCGACCAGCTCAGCGGCCAGCCGCGCCACGACCCGAACCAGGAGCTCATGGCGCAGGGCATCGCCAACCTCGTCACGCCCTTTTTCGGCGGCATGCCGGCCACGGGCACCATTGCGCGCACCGTGACCAACATCCGCTCGGGCGGCAGTTCGCCGATTGCGGGCATCGTGCATGCGGTCACGCTGCTGGTGGTGGTGCTGCTGGCCGCACCGCTGGCGCGCCATGTGCCGCTCGCGGTCCTGGCGGGCATCCTGGTGTTCGTGGGCCTGAACATGGGCGAATGGCGCGAGTTCACGCCGGGGCAGCTGCGGCACTTCAGCCGCCACTACCGGCTGCTGATGCTCGGCACCTTCTTTCTCACGGTCGTGTTCGACCTGACGGTGGCGGTGCAGGCGGGCCTCGTGCTCGCATGCGCCCTCTTCATCCGGCGCATGAGCGAGCTTTTCAGCGTCGAGCTGGTCACGATGCAGCCGCCGGTGCTCACCTACCGGCTCTATGGCGCGATGTTCTTCGGGGCCGCGGCCAAGCTGGACGAGGCGGTGAACGCGGCCGAGAACGCCCCGCGCGGCATGACGGTGGTGCTCGACGCCACGCACCTCATCTACCTGGACGCGACCGGCGTCGATGCGCTGCGCCAGCTGCACCGCGCGGTGCTGGCGCGCGACGGGCTGCTGCGCCTGGAATCGCTGCAGCCGCAGCCGCTCGAGGTGATCGTGCGCTCGGGTTTTGCCGACGAGCTGACGAGCGGCCAGCCGCGGCCGGCCGAAGACTAGTTGTGAAGCTTCAATAGGTTGTATCCGGTGTTCATCCGGATTGGGTTTGAGAGACTGGAAGTCGCCAAACACCCAATCCACTCAGGACGCCCAACCGGATGAACACCCATAAGCATGCCCGACTTACCTTTGCCCGCCGAATCGAGATGGTCAAACAGATGACCTTGGAAGGCCTGGATGCCGTGCGAGCCGCAGCCGCACACGGCGTCACTGCGCCAACGGCCAGGAAGTGGCTCGGTCGTTATCTGGCCGGCGGCGAAGCCGCGTTGGCCGATGCGTCCTCCAGGCCCACGCGCTCGCCCAGGGCCATCGATGCGGGCAAGGCCTTGCTCATCGTCGAGCTGCGCAAACGCCGAATGCTGCAGGCTCGCATCGCCCGCAGCGTGGGCGTCTCGGAGTCCACTGTCAGTCGCGTCCTGGCGCGAGCGGGCATGTCCAGGTTGAGCGATCTGGAGCCTGTCGAAGCGGTCGTGCGCTATGAACACGAGGCGCCCGGCGATCTGCTGCACATCGACACCAAGAAGCTTGGGCGCATCGTGCGGCCCAGCCACCGTGTCACAGGAAACCGGCGCGACTCGGTCGATGGAGCAGGCTGGGAGACGCTGTTCGTGGCCATCGACGACCATGCAAGGCTGGCATTCACCGCCATGCACCCGGACGAAAAGCAAGCGCAGGCGGTCCTGTTCCTGCGCAATGCGGTGGCCTATTACGCCCGCCTGGGCATCATCGTCAAGCGGTTGCTCACGGACAACGGCCCAGCGTTTCGCTCGCGCGAGTTCAGGGCAACCTGCACGGAACTGGGCATCAAGCACAGCTTCACGCGACCCTACCGGCCGCAGACCAATGGCAAGGCCGAGAGGTTCATCCAGTCCGCGCTGCGAGAGTGGGCCTACGGCTGGACCTACCAGAACTCGGCCCATCGAACCGATGCCCTGGCAAGCTGGCAGCACCACTACAACTGGCATCGCCCGCACAGCGGTATCGGCGGCGTCGCGCCCATCTCCAGAATCAACTCGTCAAGAAACAACCTCTTGACGCTTCACAACTAGTTGGCCTCCGTGCTCCGGTCGGGCGAGGAGCCGCTTCGCACCACGCGCTGGTCGTCGTTGAGCGTGGCGGTGAACACCATGGGCGAATTCGGCGGCTGCACCCAGCGCCATTCCCATTCGGTTTCCCGCTTGAGAGCGTACGGCGTGACCTTGGCGGGCTTGCCGAGCAGCTTGCGCAGGTCTTCCATCATCATGCCGGGCTGCACCTTGGCGAAGTTCTCGGGCGTCAGCAACCTGGCGCAGCGCGCTCATCTTGCCGTCGGCGCCGATGGTGATCATGTAGTTCTTCTGGCCCTGCGGCTGGCGGTTGTACTCGAGCACGCGGCCGTTCGGCGCGTCCCAGACGTTCTCGGGCTCGCCGAACCTGGCGCGCACGTCGGCCTCGGTCGAGACGCCTTCCTCCAGTTCGCCGATGCGCTGCGGGTCGCATCCCGCGAGCCCGATCACGGCCGCCAATAACGCTGTTGCACAGCCGATCCGCCACTGTTCTCGTTGCTTCATGCCATCCCCGGTAAAATTCGCGCTTCAAAGGTCCAGTCTATGTCCATCTTCCGCCGCCCCCACTACACCTCCGAGATCACCAGCTTCATCGAGGAGATGAAGGAAAAGAAGCCGACGCTGGAAGCCGAACAGCGCGCCGGCCGTGCCCTGCTGTGGGACAAGCACCTCGACCGCAGCCTGCTCGAGGAATACAACGAAGCCCGCGTGCCGCAGCAGCCGTACGTCTACCAGACCCAAAGCAAGTAATGGTGCCCAGCCGGCATCCGTCGTTCGCTCCCGTCGCGGCTGCAGCTATTGAAATGATAGCAAGCACCCGATGAAGGGCAACGAGGACAACGACACGCTCGTGGCGAGCATGCCCGAGGTGGTCGACCAGGTCGCGCTCGCCAGGCTCTATGGCGAGCCGTTGTTCGCGATGCCGAAAGACCTGTACATCCCGCCGGAGGCGCTGCAGGTCTTCCTCGAAGCCTTCGAAGGTCCGCTGGACCTGCTGCTCTACCTCATCAGGAAGCAGAACTTCAACATCCTCGACATCCCGATGGCGGGGCTCACGCGGCAATACCTGAGCTACGTCGACGAGATTCGCCAGACCAACCTCGAACTCGCGGCCGAGTACCTGCTGATGGCCGCGATGCTGATCGAGATCAAGTCGCGCATGCTGCTGCCGCCCAAGAAGGTGGCCGACGGCGAAGAAGCCGAGGACCCGCGCGCGGAGCTGGTGCGCCGCCTGCTCGAATACGAGCAGACCAAGCTGCAGGCCGCCGCCATCAGCGCCATGCCGACCTACGGGCGCGACTTCTGGAAGGGGCAGGTCTACATCGAACAATCGCTCAAGCCCCGCTTTCCCGATGTGAACGTGGTCGAGCTGCGCGACGCGTGGGCCGACATCATGAAGCGCGCCAAGCTCGTGCAGCACCACAAGATCTCGCGCGAGGAACTCAACGTGCGCGAGCACATGAGCATCGTGCTGCGGCACCTGCAGGGCCAGCGCTTCGTGGAGTTCGAAAAACTGTTCGACCCGTCGCGCGGCGCGCCGGTGCTGATCGTCACCTTCATCGCGATGCTCGAGCTCGCGAAAGAGACGCTGATCGACATCACGCAGGCCGAGGCCTTCGCCCCCATCTACGTGCGCTTGGCGTACGCCCCGGCCTGACAGCGGAGGCCGGCGTGCGCGACTTCGACGTCCTCATCGTCGGCAGCGGCCTCGCAGGCCTCTCGGCCGCGCTGCACCTGGCGCCCACGCACCGGGTGGCGGTGCTGACCAAGCGCGCACTGAACGACGGCTCCAGCGCCTGGGCACAGGGCGGCATCGCGGCCGTGCTGGCCGCGGGCGACAGCTTCGACGCGCACGTGGAAGACACCTTGGTGGCCGGCGCGGGCCTCTGCGACCCCGCAGCCACCCGCTTCGTGGTCGAGCATGCGCCGGAGGCGATCGGCTGGCTGCGCGAACTGGGCGTGCCGTTCTCCGAGGAAAACGGCGACCTGCACCTGACCCGCGAAGGCGGCCACAGCCAGCGCCGCATCGTTCACGTGACGGACGCCACCGGTTCGGCCGTGCAGCAGGTGCTGATCGAACGCGTGCGCCGCACGCCGAACATCACGCTGTTCGAGCACCACACGCTGGTCGACCTGATCACCGGCACCAAGCTGGGCCTGGACGATCCGGCCTGCCTGGGCCTCTACGCGCTGGACGACCAGACCGACGAAGTGCTGGCCTTCCGCGCGCCGCACACCATCCTGGCCACGGGCGGCGCGGGGAAGGTGTACCTGTACACCACCAACCCCGACACCGCCACCGGCGACGGCATCGCGGCCGCCTGGCGCGCGGGCTGCCGGGTGGGAAACATGGAGTTCATCCAGTTCCACCCCACGTGCCTGTACCACCCGCATGCCAAGTCCTTCCTCATCAGCGAGGCGGTGCGCGGCGAAGGCGGGCTGCTGAAGCTGCCCGAATCGGCCGGCGGCACCCGCTTCATGCCCACGCACGACGAGCGCGCCGAGCTCGCACCGCGCGACGTGGTGGCGCGGGCCATCGACTTCGAGATGAAGAAGCACGGCCTGGACTGCGTGCATCTGGACATCTCGCACCAGAGCCCCGCCTTCCTGAAAGAGCACTTCCCCAACATCCTCGCGCGCTGCGCGGAGCTGGGCATCGACATCACGCGCGAGCCGATTCCCGTGGTGCCGGCCGCGCACTACACCTGCGGCGGCGTGCTGAGCGACCTGGCCGGCCGCACCGACGTGCCCGGCCTCTATGCGATCGGCGAGACCGCCTGCACCGGGCTGCATGGCGCCAACCGGCTCGCGAGCAATTCGCTCGTCGAGTGCATGGTGTTCGCGCGCGCCGCGGCCGGGGCGATTGCCGCGGCGCCCATGCGTAGCGGCGCCGAGCTGCCGCCCTGGGACGACAGCCGCGTGACCGATGCCGACGAGGCCGTGGTCATCTCGCACAACTGGGACGAACTGCGCCGCTTCATGTGGGATTACGTGGGCATCGTGCGCACCAACAAGCGGCTGGAGCGCGCAAGCCATCGCATCGAACTGCTGCAGGCCGAGATCCGCGAGTTCTACGCAAACTTCCACGTCACGCGCGACCTGCTCGAACTGCGCAATCTGGTGCAGGTGGCCGAGCTGATCGTCCGCTCGGCGCAGGCACGGCACGAAAGCCGCGGCCTGCATTTCAGCCGCGACTACCCTTCGCTCGCCGAAGCCACCGCGCCCACGGTGCTGGTGCCGCCCGGCGGCTGACGACCCACCCGCTTTTTTCTGTCTTTCTTCAATCAAGGATGCCCGGCCACCGACGCCCGCAGGGAGAAACCCAACCATGCCCCACACCACCCCCACCGCTGAAACACCCGCGGCCTCGCCCTACGGCACGCTGCCGCCGGCCTCCCCGCTCGCCTCGCGCAAGCCCGTGAGCCTGCCGCGCCTGGCCGACATGCATGCGCGCGGCGAGAAGATCGCGATGCTCACCGCCTACGACGCCACCTTCGCGGCCATGGCCGACGCCGCGGGCATCGATTGCCTGCTGGTGGGCGATTCGCTCGGCATGGTCTGCCAGGGCCTCGCCAGCACGGTGGGCGTGAGCCTGGACACCATGCGCTACCACACCGACAGCGTCTCGCGCGGCCTGCACCGCGTGCAGGGCACGGCCTGGCTGATTGCCGACCTGCCTTTCGGCAGCTACCAGGAATCGCGCGAGCAGGCATTGCGCAGCGCCACGGTGCTGATGCAGGCCGGCGCGCACATGGTCAAGCTCGAAGGCGGCGGCTGGACCACCGAGACGGTGCGCTTCCTCGTCGAGCGCGGCATTCCGGTCTGCGCGCACCTCGGCCTGACGCCGCAGACCGTGCATGCGCTCGGCGGCTACCGCGTGCAGGGCAAGGGCGATGCCGCGGGGGCGTTGCTGAAGCAGCAGGCGCACGCCTTGCAGGACGCCGGTGCCGCGATGCTGGTGCTCGAGATGGTGCCGGCCGCGCTGGCCGCCGAACTCACCGCCGAGCTGACCCGCTGCGCCACCATCGGCATCGGCGCGGGCAAGTCCACCGCCGGCCAGGTGCTGGTGCTGCACGACATGCTGGGCATCAACCTCGGAAAGATGCCGAAGTTCGTGCGCAACTTCATGGCCGACGCGCCGGGCGTGCTGCCCGCCCTCCAGGCCTATGTGCGCGCCGTCAAGGACGGCAGCTTTCCCGACGACCAACGCCACGCCTGGTAAGGAACAGAGACATGTACATCGCACACACCATCGCCGAGCTGCGCGACCACCTGGCCGCTTTCAAGCGCCCTGCCTTCGTTCCCACCATGGGAAACCTGCACGACGGCCACCTCGCGCTGGTCGGGCAGGCCAGGCCGCTGGGCGACGTGACCGTGGCGAGCATCTTCGTCAACCGCCTGCAGTTCCTGCCGCACGAGGATTTCGACACCTATCCGCGCACCTGGGACAGCGACTGCGAGAAGCTGCGCGCGGCCGGCTGCGACGTGCTGTTCGCGCCCGACGAGAAGGCCCTCTACCCCGAGCCGCAAACCTGCAAGGTGCATCCCGACCCGGCGCTGGCCGACATTCTCGAAGGTCATTTCCGTCCCGGCTTCTTCATCGGCGTGTGCACGGTCGTGATGAAGCTCTTCCAGTGCGTGCAGCCGCGCGTGGCCGTGTTCGGCAAGAAGGACTACCAGCAGCTCATGATGATCCGCCACATGGTGCGGCAGTTCGCGCTGCCCATCGACATCGTCGGCAGCGAAACCTTCCGCGCGGACGACGGGCTCGCGCTCTCGTCGCGCAACGGCTACCTGAGCCAGACCGAGCGCGCCGAGGCCGTGCAGCTGTCGAAGGCGCTGAAGGCCATGGCCGCTGCCATACAAGCCGGCGAACGGGACCTGGCGGCCATCGAAGCGCGCGCGATGCAGACGCTGACAGAGCGTGGCTGGCAGCCGGACTACCTGGTGCTGCGTCGGCGCACCAACCTTCAGGCGCCCTCCTTCGGCCTGCATGGCGAGCCGCTCGTCGCGCTGGCCGCGGCGCGGCTGGGTAACACGCGCCTCATCGACAACCTCGAGATCGAGGCCCCGGCGCCATGACCTACAGCGTCAAGGAGATCTTCTACACGCTGCAGGGCGAAGGCGGCCAGGCGGGCATGCCGGCGGTGTTCTGCCGCTTTGCGGGCTGCAACCTCTGGACCGGCCGCGAGGAAGACCGCGCCACCGCCGTCTGCCGTTTCTGCGACACCGATTTCGTCGGCACCGACGGCACGCTCGGCGGCAAGTTCAAGGATGCCGGCCAGCTCGCCGACACCATTGCCGCGCAATGGCCGGCGGACGACGCCGAGCATCGGCTGGTGGTGCTCACCGGCGGCGAGCCGCTGCTGCAGGTGGATGCCGCGCTGGTCGACGCGCTGCATGCGCGGCGCTTTCGCATTGCCGTCGAAAGCAACGGCACCGTGGCGGCGCCCGAAGGCATCGACTGGCTCTGCATCAGCCCCAAGGCCGGCGCACCGTGGGTGCAGCAGCGCGGACAGGAGCTGAAGCTGGTCTGGCCGCAGCCCGTTTTCGACCTTTCCGCGATGGCCCGCACCGGCGAGTTCACCCACCGCTTCCTGCAGCCGATGGACGGCCCCGACCGGGTGGCCAACACCGCGCTGTGCATTGCCGAGTGCATGCGCGACCCGACCTGGCGGCTCAGCGTCCAGACCCACAAGATCACCGGCATCCGCTGAGTGCGAAGAGATTTTCCAGGATGAGATTCACCGTCAGCCAACGCTTTTTCTTCGATGCCGCGCACACGCTGAAGCGCGACATCGAAGTCGAAGGCAGCCGCCGCATCCACGGCCACACCTACCACGCCGAAGTCTGGCTTGCGGGCGAGCGCGATCCGGTCACGGGCATGGTGATCGACCTGGGGCTGCTGCGCCGCCGGCTGGACGAAGTGCGCGAGCGGCTGGACCATCACCTGCTCGATGATGTGGAGGGGCTGCATCCGCCGACGCTGGAGAACCTGTGTGTGTTCATTGCGGATGCGCTGCCGGAACTGCGGGCGGCGTTGGCGCGGGTGCGGGTGTGGCGCGAGGCGCTGGGGGACTCCTGCACGCTGGAGTTCTAGGGTTTTGCTCCCTCTCCCTCGGGGAGAGGGTTGGGGTGGGGGCAAGCGGCCTCCGCTTCACCGCCGGCCTCATCCAGCGCCGCGAGCCCCCATCCCAGCCTTCCCCCGGAGGGGGAAGGAGCAATTCAGGCAGCGCCGATGCCGGCGATCAAACTGCCTGCCGGTTGCCCATTCTTCAACCCCGCCGTGAACGCCAGCATCCGGTCGATCGGCACCCGCGCCCGCAGCCCCAGCGCCGGGTCGACGTGGATCTCGCCCGCACCGGTCTCCAGCGCATTCGCCAGCTCCACCAGCCCGTTCATCGCCATCCAGGGACAGTGCGCGCAGCTCTTGCAGGTGCCGCCATTGCCGGCGGTGGGCGCTTCGATGAAGGTCTTGCCGGGATTCAGCGTGCGCAGCTTGTGCAGCATGCCGGTGTCGGTGGCGACGATGAATTCGTTCGCGTCCATGCGGCGTGCCGCATTCAGGATTGCGGAGGTCGAGCCCACGGCGTCGGCCAGCGCGATCACGTCGGCCGGAGATTCGGGGTGCACCAGCACCTTCGCCGAGGGATGCGCCTTCATGAGCAGGTCGAGCTCCAGCGCCTTGAACTCGTCGTGCACGATGCAGGCGCCGTTCCAGCTCACCATGTCGGCGCCGGTCTGGCGCTGGATGTAGTCGCCCAGGTGGCGGTCGGGGCCCCAAAGGATCTTGCGGCCCTGTGCATGCAGCGCGCCCACCACGTCGAGCGCGCAGCTCGAGGTGACGAGCCAGTCGGCGCGCGCCTTCACGGCGGCGCTGGTGTTGGCGTAGACCACCACGGTGCGGTCGGGATGCCGGTCGCAGAACGCGCTGAATTGATCCACCGGGCAGCCGAGGTCGAGCGAGCAGTTGGCGTCCAGGTCGGGCATCAGCACGCGCTTCTCGGGCGAGAGGATCTTGGCGGTTTCGCCCATGAAGCGCACGCCCGACACCACCAGCGTGGTGGCGGCATGGTCGCGGCCGAAGCGCGCCATCTCGAGCGAATCGCTCACGATGCCGCCTGTTTCCTCGGCCAGGTCCTGCAGGTCGGGGTGCACGTAGAAGTGCGACACCATGACGGCATTGCGTTCGCGCAGCAGGCGGCGAATGCGCGCCTTCAGCGCGATGCGTTCGTCGGCAGATGGCTCGGGCGGCACGCGCGCCCAGGCATGGCGGGTGTCGCAGGCGCTGCCCTGCGATGCGGGCTGCTCGTAGTCGACGTCGATGATGGAGGCGGTCGCCATGGCGGGTCAGCCCTGCCGGGGTTGGAAGCGCATCGAGTAGTCGACGGCCTTGACGTCCTTGGTCAGCGCGCCGACCGAGATGCGGTCGACCCCGGTTTCGGCCAGGGTGCGCAGGCCTTCGAGCGTCACGCCCCCCGAAATCTCGAGCACGGCCTTGCGCCCTTCGCCGGCCTCGTCGTTGATGCGGACGGCTTCGCGCAGGGTCGGCAGGTCCATGTTGTCGAGCAGCACCATTTGGGCGCCGGCTTCCAGCGCTTCGCGCAGCTGCGAGAGGGTCTCCACCTCGACTTCGATGAAGGCCGCGCGCCCGGCCACCGGCGCCACCGCGCGCAGTGCAGCGGCCACGCCGCCCGCCGCGGCAATGTGGTTTTCCTTGATCAGCACCGCGTCGTACAGACCGATGCGGTGGTTCAGACCGCCGCCGGTGCGCACCGCGTATTTTTGCGCCAGGCGCAGGCCCGGCAAGGTCTTGCGCGTGTCGACGATGCGGGCGCGCGTGCCGCGAACGGCATCGGCGTACAGCGCCGTCTTGGTGGCGACCGCACTGAGCAGCTGAAGGAAATTGAGCGCGGTGCGCTCGGCGGTCAGCAGCGCGCGGGCCTTGCCCTCGATCTCCAGCACGGTCTGATCGGCCGCGCAGCGCTCGCCTTCGCCGCAGAGCCAGCGGATGCGGGCCTCCGGATCGAGCTGCCGCACAGTGGCTTCGACCCAGGGCGCACCGCAGACCACGGCCACTTCGCGCGCCAGCACGCGGGCAACGGCCTGGCGGCTGGGGTCGACCAGCGCGGCGGTCAGGTCGCCGTCGGCAACGTCCTCCTCGAGGGCACGGGCGGCATCGGACTCGGCCAGCGCGGCCACGGCCGGGGCCGAGAAATCAAAGCGAAGGCTCATGGCGGTCTTGTCTCTTCTGTCTCAGGGGGTTTGATCGTGCGGGTCCGACGGGCTCCGGAGCGATTCGGGCACCGGATCGCGGCCGGTGAGCGACGCGACGGCCTCGTGCGGGCTCAGCTTGCCGTCGAGGAGCGCGACCACGCCTTCGGCAATGGGCATTTCGACGCCCAGTCCCCGCGCGCGCTGCACCACGGTGCGTGCGCAATAGACGCCTTCGGCCACGTGGCCCAGCGAAGCGACCGCCTCTGCCAGGGTACGGCCCTGTGCCAGCAGCAGGCCGACCTTGCGGTTGCGGGACAGGTCGCCGGTCGAGGTCAGCACCAGGTCGCCCAGGCCCGACAGGCCCATGAAAGTCTCGGCACGCGCGCCGAGCGCGAGCCCGAAGCGCGTCATTTCGGCCAGGCCGCGCGTGATGAGTGCGGCGCGCGCGTTGAGCCCGAGCGCCAGGCCGTCGCACAGCCCGGTGGCGATGGCCAGCACGTTCTTGACCGCGCCGCCGACCTCGACGCCGACGATGTCGTCATTGGCATAGACGCGCAGGGCCGGCCCGTGGAAGGCGTCGACCAGGGCGTCGCGCACTGCGGGGTGCGGGCTCGCGGCCACCAGCGCGGTGGGCCGGCCCTCGGCGACTTCCTGCGCGAAGCTCGGCCCGCTGAGCACGCCCGCTCTTAATTCAGGAGCAACCTGCGCCCAGATCTCGTGCGCCAGCAAGCCGAAGGCGTTCGGGGATTGGCCACGCGCGGGTTCCACGCCCTTGCAGAGCCAGGCCACCGGCGCGGTCGTGCCGCGCAGGTCCGTGAGCTGCTGGCGCAGGGCGGCCATGGGCGTGGCCACGATGACGAGTTCGGCGCCGGCCTGTGCCTGGCGCAGGTCGCCGGCCCGCACCGCGAGCGCGGCCGGCAACGCGAGGCCGGGCAGGTAGCGGATGTTTTCGCGCGCCTTGGAGATCGCGTCGGCCTGGGACGCATCGCGCGCCCAGAGCGTGACCTCGTGGCGGCCCGCCGCGTTGGCGGCCAGCGCCGTGCCCCAGGCACCGGCGCCATGAACGCAGATCTTCATCGGCGCTGGCGGCGTTGCGCCGGGTTTACTGAGCGAGGGTCGGCGAGGGCTGGCCGGCGGCCTGCGCCTGCTGCTGCTCGTACATGGCCTGGAAGTTGATTTCCGCCAGGTGTACGGGCGGGAAGCCGCCGCGCTGGATGACGTCGGCCACGTTGCCGCGCAGGTAGGGGTAGACGATCTGCGGGCAGGCGATGCCGAGGATCGGGCCCATCTGGTCTTCGGGCAGGTTGCGGATCTCGAAGATGCCGGCTTGCTTGGCCTCGACCAGGAACACGGTCTTGTCCTGGATCTTGGTCTGCACGGTGGCCGACACGGTGATCTCGAAGATGCCTTCGGCGACCGGCTGGGCGTCCACGCCGAGCTGGATGTCCACCGTGGGCTGTTCCTGCTCGAGCAGGATGCCCGGCGAATTGGGCTGCTCGAGCGACAGGTCCTTGAGGTAGACGCGCTGGATCTGGAAAACGGGATCTTGGGCTTGCTGGTCGGCCATGGCTGAACTTTCAGGGATCAAAACAATGCCCGCCGGGGAGAGGTTCCCGCAGCGGGCTGCAGATGAATGAGCAGGCGATTATCGCCCGGCGTCCGGACCGGCCTGGTGACGCCTGGCTGCTTTGTGTATCAGGCGCCTTGCAGCAGCGGCACAAGGCCGCCGCGGCTGTCCAGCGCCATCAGGTCGTCGCAGCCGCCCACGTGGGTGTCGCCGATGAAGATCTGCGGGACCGTGCGGCGCCGGGTGATCTCCATCATGGTGTTGCGGGCTGCCGGGTCGCTGTCGATGCGAATTTCTTCGATCTCCTCGACGCCCTTGGACTTGAGGATCTGCTTGGCACGAATGCAGTAGGGGCAGACGGCGGTGGTGTACATCTTGACGGCTTGCATGGGATGTATCTCAGGGAGATTCAGGCTTTTTCAACGGGCAGGTTAGCGTCTTTCCAGGCCTTCAGGCCGCCGGCCACGGCTTGGGCCTGCTCGTAGCCGAGTTTCTTGGCCATGGCCACGGCGCGCTGCGCGCGGGCGCCCGTGGCGCATACCAGGAGCAGCGGCACGTTCTTGTTCTTGACCGCCCCGGCGAGCTTTTCTTCCAGCTGGTTCAGGGGCACGTTCTTGGCGCCGATCATGTGGCCGGTGGCGAACTCCTCGGGCTCGCGCACGTCGACCAGCACCGCGCGCTCGCGGTTGATGAGGTGGACCGCCCCCTGGGCCGTGAGCGTGCCGCCGCCGGCGCCGCGCAGCAGCGGCCAGGCCAGCATGCCACCCGAGCTGAGCGCCATCAGGATCAACATCCAGTTGGCGGTGACGAATTCGATCAATTTCACGGAGTTTCCTTGGATGGCAAACCCGGGATTTTAGAATGCTGGTTTTCCCAAGCGCTGCCAAAGGCTTCCCACATGCACAAACTGGTACTGATCCGCCATGGCGAATCGACCTGGAATCTCGAGAACCGGTTCACCGGATGGACCGACGTCGACCTGACCGAAACCGGCATCGAGCAGGCCAAGCAGGCCGGCCGGCTGCTCAAGGCCGAGGGCTACGACTTCGACATCGCCTACACCAGCGTGCTCAAGCGCGCCACCCGCACGCTCTGGCACACGCTGGACGAGCTCGATCGCACCTGGCTGCCGGTGGTGCACTCGTGGCGCCTGAACGAGCGCCACTACGGCGGGCTGCAGGGGCTGAACAAGGCCGAAACCGCCAAGAAATACGGTGACGAGCAGGTGCTGGTCTGGCGCCGCAGCTACAGCACCCCGCCGCCGCCGCTGGACGCCGACGACCCGCGCAGCGAGCGCAGCGACGTGCGCTACGCCAAGCTGTCGCCCGAGCAGATCCCGCTGACCGAGTGCCTGAAGGACACGGTGGCGCGCGTGCTGCCGTTCTGGAACGAATCGATGGCGCCCGCCATCCGCGCCGGGCGCCGCCTGGTGGTGGCGGCGCACGGCAATTCGATCCGTGCGCTGGTCAAATACCTGGACGGCATTTCGGACGACGCGATCGTCGGCCTGAACATCCCGAACGGCATTCCGCTGGTCTACGAGCTCGACGACGAGCTCAAGCCCCTGCGCCACTACTACCTCGGCGACGCCGCCGCCGCCGAAAAGGCCGCCGCGGCGGTGGCTTCGCAGGGCAAGGGCTGAAGAAAAGAAAACCCTTGGCGGCGCTCCCCCCGTGGAACCCCGGCAGGCAATCTGCTTCCAAGCTGTGTATATTGGCTCGACAGCCGACAAGGACAATCACTCATGATGGGCCAGAAATTGAAGATTACCGGCTGGGTCGCCGCTGGCGCCGTTGCCGGCGTCCTGACCACCGTCTCGTTGCAGACGGTCGCGCGGGGCTCGCTCGCGCCGCTCCCCCTCGAGGAATTGCAGCAGCTCGCTGCCGTCTTCGGCATGGTCAAGAGCGACTATGTCGAGCCGGTCGATGAGAAGAAGCTCATTTCCGACGCCATCTCCGGAATGGTGGCGGGGCTCGATCCGCATTCCCAGTACTTCGACAAGAAGTCCTTCAAGGAATTCAGGGAAGGCACCACCGGCCGCTTCGTCGGCGTGGGCATCGAGATCTCGCAGGAAGACGGCCTCATCAAGGTGGTGTCCCCCATCGAAGGCTCCCCGGCCTTTCGCGCGGGCCTGAAGCCGAACGACCTGATCACCAAGATCGACGACACGGCCGTGCGCGGCCTGTCGCTCAACGAAGCCGTCAAGCGCATGCGCGGCGAGGCCAACACCAAGGTGCTGCTGACCATCTTCCGCAAGGACGAGAGCCGCACCTTCCCGGTCACCATCACGCGCGAAGAAATCCGCACGCAGTCGGTGCGCGGCAAGGTGGTGGAGCCGGGCTACGGCTGGATCCGCCTGTCGCAGTTCCAGGAACGCACGGTCGACGACTTCGTGAAGAAAGTCGAGGACATCTACAAGGAAGAGCCCAACCTCAAGGGCCTGGTGCTCGACCTGCGCAACGACCCGGGCGGCCTGCTCGATGCGGCCGTGGCCATCTCGGCCGCATTCCTGCCCGAGAACGTCACCGTCGTGTCCACCGATGGCCAGCTGGCCGAGAGCAAGTCGGTCTACAAGGCCGCGCCCGAGTTCTACCAGCGCCGTTCGGGCAGCGACCCGCTGCGCAACCTGCCCGCGGCGCTCAAGACCGTGCCGCTGGTGGTGCTGGTGAACGAAGGCTCGGCCTCGGCCAGCGAAATCGTGGCCGGTGCACTGCAGGACCACAAGCGCGCGACCGTCATGGGCAGCCAGACCTTCGGCAAGGGCTCGGTGCAGACGGTGCGCCCGCTCGGACCGGACACCGGCCTCAAGATCACCACCGCGCGCTACTACACGCCGAGCGGCACCTCGATCCAGGCCAAGGGCATCGTGCCCAACGTGCTGGTCGACGAAAGCGCCGAGGGCAGCCCCTTCGCCGCCCTTCGCATGCGCGAGGCCGACCTCGAGAAGCACCTGGCCAGCGGCCAGGGCCCCGAGACGAAGGACCCGGAACGCGAAAAGGCCCGCGACGAAGCCCGCAAGCGCCTCGAGGAAGAAGCCAAGAAGCCGCCGCAGGACCGCAAGGTGCCCGAGTTCGGCACCGACAAGGACTTTCCGCTGGTGCAGGCGCTCAACCGCCTCAAGGGCCAGCCGGTGCTCGTGAGCAAGACGCAGGTCATCGTCGACAACAAGGAAGAGAAGAAGGAAAACTGAGCGCGCACCTGCCAACGCAGGGCGGGCCCAGGCGCGCATGGACGACCACGACCTGCTGCGCTATTCGCGGCATATCCTGCTCGAGGAATTCGGCATCGACGGGCAAACGCGCGTCAGTGCCGGGCGCGCGCTGGTCATCGGGGCGGGGGGGCTGGGTTCGCCCGTGGCGCTGTACCTCGCAGCCGCCGGCGTCGGGCATGTCACGCTGGTGGACGACGACGAGGTCGACCTCACCAATCTCCAGCGCCAGGTCGCCCACACCCACGCACGCGTCGGCCGCCTGAAGGTCGAATCGGCCGCAGAGGCCATGCGCGGCATCAACCCCGGCATCTCGATCGAGACGCACGCCCAGAGGGCCGACGAGCAACTGCTGTCGCGCCTGGTCGCGGCGGTGGACGTGGTGGTCGACTGCTGCGACAACTTCGCCACGCGGCACGCCGTCAACCGCGCCTGCGTGGCGCACGGCAAGCCGCTGGTGGCGGGCGCAGCCATCCGCTTCGACGGGCAGCTGAGCGTGTACGACACGCGCGACCCCGCCTCCCCCTGCTATGCCTGCATCTTCCCGCCCGACGCGGCATTCGAGGAAACACTGTGCGCCGTGCTCGGCGTGTTCGGCCCGGTGGTCGGCACCATCGGCACCCTGCAGGCCAGCGAGGCGTTGAAGCTGCTGGCCGGCATCGGTCCGTCGCTGGCGGGCAAGCTCCTGATGTTCGACGGGCGCCGCACCGCGTTCGACACGCTGAAGATCGCGCGCGATCCGCATTGCGCCGTGTGCGCAGAGCGCACGACGGGCGCCTGAGCGCAAGCACGCCGCGGCATCAGCGCTGCGGCTGCTGCTGCTTCGCTCCCTTCGCCTTGGACGCACCGGTGGCGGCCGGACCGGCCGTGGGCTTGTTGGCCTGTGACAGCACGGCCTTGCAATCCGCGTCCTCGCCCGGCCCGGTCTCGACCGTCGCGGCCAGGGCCAGCAGCGGATTGAGCGCCCCCAGCACCAGGGCGGCGATGCCGCGCTCGGCCAGGGGCATCGCCTGCACCCCGCCCGTCGGCGCCCCGAAGGTGCCGCCGATGACCAGCGGCGCACGCAGCGACAGGAAGCTCCTGTCCTTGGGCTCGGGGCGCACCACGAAATCGAGCTTCTCGGTCGCGAGGTTCGCCTGGCCGCTGGCATAGAAGACCGTGTCCTCGGTGTCCAGCACCATGCTGCGGCTGGTCATGACGCCCTTGTTGACGTCGAAGGCCACGGCGGCGCAGCGCAGCTCGACGTTCTGGTCGCCGCGCAGCAGGAACTTGATGATCTCGGCGCCGTCCAGCCCCATGAATTCGAGCAGCAGGTTGCTGAACCGCCCTCGCCCCGTCAGCGCCGCCACGTCGCCGGAGGCCCCGCCCAGCCAGCCGGCCACCGACGTGCCGCGGCCCGAGAGATTGATCCGGCCGTCCAGCCTGCTGAAGCTGCTTCGCATGGTCTCGATCTTCGGGACCAGCCGGTTGAGCTGCACGTTGCGCAGGTCGAGCGAGGCGCGGATGTCGGCCGGGTTCTGCGTGGCGTCGATGCGGATGGCGCCGGCCAGCTTGCCGCCGCCCACACCCAGGTCGAGCGGCTCGAGCAACAGCACGCTGTTGTTCAGTTTCACCTGCACGCTGCCGCGGTCGAGCGGCACGTCGCGCACGTTCTTGATCCGGTCGGCGGTGTACTTCACGTCGGCGTTCATGGCCCGCAGCCGGTCGAAGTCGAGCGTGGCCGTCGGCAGCACCCTGGCGTCCCGCGCGCGCTTGGTTTGCTTGATGGTGGGGGGCGGCGCCACGCCCTCCACCGCCTTGGCCGACCGTTCGGTGGGCGGCAGGCCGATGAGCGGGCCGAGGTCGTCCATGTCCATCACCCGCGACCGCAGTTCGCCCCCGAGGTGGGGCACCTTGCCGGCCTGGTCGAAGCGCATGTCGCCCGCGATGTCGGAGAGGCCGAGCCTGCCCTTGAGCCCCGCCACCTCCCATTGCTTGCCGCGCTTGCGCAAGTCGCCGCTCAGTGCATAGGGCGAGGTCTCCGGCAGCGCGATGCCCAGCAACGGGAACAAGGCGCCGAGGGTCTGGCCCTTGAGGTCGAACTTTGCGTCGATGCCTTCGAGTTCGGCGAAGTCGGTCACCGTGCCCGATGCCTTGAGGCGCGTCTGCCCCGCCGCGCCGTCGATCTCCAGCGGAAACGGCGCAGCGCCGGCCGACTTGAGTTGCAGCACGTTGCCCGTCCGGCCTTCGGCGGTGAGTGGCTGGCCCTTGTAACGGCCCTTGATGCGATAGCTCAGGGGCATCTCGCCGCGGCTGGTGTCGTAGCTCACGTCCGCATGCATGTCGACCCCGAGGTGCCCGGCCAGGAAATCGACCGCACCGCTGTCGATTTCCATCACGCCGATGACGGGAACCGTGCCGGGATCGGAGGTGTCCTTGCCCAGCGCCCAGGTACGCCGCCCGTCGGCCTCCATCTGGAGCCCCAGCGTGGGCGAGACGAGCGCCAGCCGCGGAATCACCACCTTCTGCCGGAGGAGCGGCCAGAGGCGGATGTCGAACTCCGCGTGCTCGGCCTTGACCAGGTACGGGTCGCGCGCCCAGGGCGGATTGGCAAACTCGATGCCGTCGGCCTTGACGGTCGCGCCGCGCAGCCCGATGCCGACGTCGAGGCGGCGCGTGATCTCGAACTTGCGCCCGGTCTTCTCGCTGACGTAGCGGTTCAGCGGCTCGCGCAGCCTGTCCCACGGAAAGAGCGCCAGCACCACCGCCAGGACCACGAGCAACAGCACGAAAGCCGCCAGCAACTTGAGCCAGAGCGGTCCGCCGCGAAGCCGGTTGCGAAGGAGGACGTTGGTTGCCATCCTGTCTGGATAAACCTCCCCGGCTTGTTCGCAGGTCGGCAGCGAACCGCAAAAACCGTGAGGCAATGCCTACGGAACGCGCGGCAACCGATGCGTCGTCGGAACCCGCCTACAACACGCATCCTCCGAACCCTGCATGATGCTTGCCGGCGGCGCATCAATCTTCGATGCGCAGGCATACGCCAGCAGGCGTCCCGGGACGCCTGCCAACGTCTGAGGAAGCGCGGTTCGGCATGGATACCAGATTGCAGACCTATATCGTCGAAGACAACCCCACGATCCGTGAAAACCTCATTGGCACTCTGGAAGAACTCACCTGCACGACGGTCGTCGGCTTTGCCGAAACCGAGGCAAATGCGAGGCAATGGCTGCACGACCACAGCCAGGAGTGGGACCTCGCGGTGGTCGACCTCTTTCTCAAGCAGGGCAGCGGGCTGGGCGTGCTCCAGGCCTGCACCGCGCGCCGGTCCAACCAGAAGGTGGTGGTGCTCAGCAACTACGCGACGCCCGACATCCGGCGGCGCTGCGCGGAGTTTGGCGTGGACGCGGTGTTCGACAAGTCGAACGAGATCGACGCGCTGGTCGATTTCTGCATCCTCGAATCCGTGGCTCACCGCCCCTCCGCGGGCGCTGACTGAAGCAGCAGCAAACAAAAAAGCGGCCGCAAGGGGCCGCTTCTTCGTGGGAGCCGGGCTGTTCTTCTCAATCGATCAGCTTGTTCTTCAGCGCGTAGTAGGTGAGGTCGCTGTTCGAGGACAGGTTCATCTTCTCCATCAGGCGCGTGCGGTAGGTGCTCACGGTCTTGACGGACAGCGACAGCGTCTTGGCGATGTCGCCCGCGGTCTCGCCCTTGGCAAGCTTCAGGAACACCTGGAACTCCCGTTCCGAGAGTTGTTCGTGCGGTGCAGCATCGTCCTTGCGGTCGAGCTGGCGCGCAAGCAGTTCCGCCACGGCGGGCGTGATGTAGCGGCGGCCCAGCGAGATGGTGCGGATCGCATTGACGATCTCGATCGGATCGCATTCCTTGTTGAGGTATCCGCTCGCGCCCTGCCGGATGAGATTCATCGCGTAGTGCTCTTCGGGATAGCCGCTCAGGATCAGGATGCCCACGTCCGGCGCCTTGGCGCGGATCATGGCGAGGGCGTCGATGCCGCTCTGGCCGGGCATGGAGAGATCCATCACCAGCACGTCGAGTTCGGTGGTGCGCACCAGTTCGATGGCTTCACGGCCGCTGGCGGCTTCGCCGGCCACGCGCAAGTCGACGTGTTCGGAGAAAAACTGCCTGAGGCCGGACCTCACGATGGCGTGGTCGTCCACAATTCCAATTTTGATCATCTGTTACTTTCTTCGTTGTGTCGCGTCCGTGGAAGCCGCAACATGCCGGTCCCCTGTTTGTTATCGATTATTCACGAACTTGTGTTGAAAGCACCTTCGAAAGTTTCATGCACTGGCTAGCTCCTCCAAAAATGGCCGTGAGCCTCCTGCTCGCGGCGCTGGCTGCACTGGCACTCGTCGGCATCAACGAGGCCGGCTACCGGCAGTCGAGCCGCGCCCTGGCGAACATCGGCGAGGCACAGAAGGTTCGCGCCACGCTCAACCTCATCCTGCAGAACATGCTCGATGCCGAAACAGGCCAGAGAGGCTATCTCCTGACCGGCGAAACCAGCTACCGGCAACCCTACGACATGGCCGTGAAGCAGGTCGACGGGCATCTGGCCACGCTGCGTCAACTTTACGCCGAACGGCCGGTCGAGCGTACCCAGCTGGCGGAGCTTTCCAAGCACGTGCTGCGCAAGATCGCCGAAATGGACATGAGCGTGCGGCTGCGGCAGGACGGCAAGGAAGATGCCTGGAAGTTCGTCATCACGACGGACGTGGGACGCGAGGAAATGGACGCCATCCGCAAGAGCGCCCTGGACCTGGTGGCCGTCAGCAACAAGACCCTGTCCGACAGCCAGGTGCAGGTGATGAAGTCGCTGCAGCTGGCACGCATCGGTACCGCGATCGTGGCGCTGGCTGCTTTCATCGCGTTTTTTCTCTACCTGCGGCAGACGCATGCGCTGCGCTCGATCGGGGAGCGGCAGCAGGAAACGCTGCAGCGCGAGCGCAACGCGCTCGAAGACGAGGTGCGCGAACGCACCGCCTCGCTGGCCGAGCTGGCCACGCACCTGCAGGACGTGCGCGAAACCGAGCGCGGCTATCTTGCGCGGGAGCTGCACGACGAGCTCGGCTCGCTGCTCACCGCGGCCAAGCTGGACGTGGCCCGCCTCAAGTCGAGGCTGCTCGATGCGCCCGACGCGACCCAGCGCCTGCAGCATCTGACCGAGCTGCTCAACAGCGGCATCGCGCTGAAGCGCCGCATCATCGAAGACCTGCGCCCTTCGTCGCTTTCGAACCTCGGCCTGGTCGCGTCGCTCGAGATTCTCGGGCGCGAATTCGCCGAGCGCTCGGGCATCCAGGTGCAGATGGCACTCGAACCCGTCACCATGGACGAGTCGCGCCAGCTCACGATCTACCGCATGGTGCAGGAGAGCCTTACCAACATCGGCAAGTACGCCGAGGCCACCGAAGCGACGATCGTGCTGAAGAACTACGAGAACCATGTGATCGTGGAAGTCGCCGACAACGGCAAGGGCTTCGATCCGCAGCGCACGCATCCGTCGAGCCACGGCCTGGCCGGCATGCTCCACCGCGTCGAAGCTGCCCGCGGCAGGCTCACGATCTCCTCGACCCCTGGACGGGGCACGCGGTTGAGCGCGATGCTGCCGACCCTGAAGGTGCTCTGACGCGGCAGTGCGGGCCGTGGCCGTTCGATCGGCGCCGAGGAACTCGGCCGTCTCCTACGCACCCCGCGCCCGGTTGCTGACAGGGCCCCGCCAGGGGGGCACTTAAGGTTGGACCCAAGCCGTTCATCTCCATTTGGACGGGCCACCTCAACCACGAGCGAAGCCTCGAAGGAGTCCACATGTTGCATTACGCAGTGGTGTTTCTGGTCATTGCCCTCATTGCCGCCGTCTTCGGTTTCGGCGGCATCGCAGCCAGTGCCGTAGGAATCGCCAAGATCCTTTTCGTGATCTTCGCCGTGCTCGCCATCGCCAGCTTCCTGGCCGGCTTGCTCAGGCGCAAGTAGCGTCGTTACGATCCACAGGCTCCCGAACTTCATCTTCCCGGAAAGGAAATTTTCATGAACACGACGACCAAGACTCCCTCGCAACTTGCCGACGAGGCGCGCCAGACTGCCACCGAGGCCGTCGAATCGACCCGTGCCTACGCACAGAACGCGGTGAATGCGGCCGGCGAGAAGGTCCGCGAACTGCGCCGCGATGCGGAACCCGCCGTCGAGCAACTCGCAGCCCGCGTGCAGCAGGCCGTGCAGCGCGGCCTCGATGCCGCCTCCACCACCAGCGCCCGTGCCCAGCGCCGCCTCGAGCAGGCAGCCGACGTGACCGGCCGCTACATCTCCGACCAGCCCGTGCGCTCCGTGCTGATCGCCGCTGCCGCCGGCGCCGCGATCACCGCGCTCATCGTGCTGGCCAGCCGCAACCGCCGGGACGACTACTGATCCGCTGCTGAAGCTCCGTTCCACCGATACCGCGCACCATGCTTCATCCGATCTTTTCCACGGTGCTCGGGCATCCGGAACTCATTGCCGAACATGCGGCGAACTACGCGGCCCTGGTCAGGCAAGAGGCCTCCGAGGCCGGCCGCGGCATCGTCACGCGCATCGTGGCCGGTGTGCTCGCGGCAGCCAGCGCCATGCTGGCGCTCGGGCTCATCGGCGTTGCGGTGCTCGTGGGGGTGCTTCACGGCAGCTTCCACTGGGTGCTGGTGGCCGTCCCCGGCGCGGCGCTGGTGATCGCCGGAATCTGCGCCTGGCTGGCCGCTCGCCCGTTCCCGGCCTACGGCTTCGACGACCTGCGCGAGCAGGTCCACGCCGACCTGACGGCATTGCACGAAGCAGGAGCGCGCCATGAACGACGCTGAGCACAATTCCCTCACGCCGAAGGAGCGGCTCGCCATTTCGCGCCGGGCCCTGGTGCGAGAGCTCAACGGCGAGGACGAGGCGGACGCCCGTTCGGACGCCAGGCTCGCCGCGGCGCAGCAGGAGCTGGACGGGTTGCAGGGCTTCGAGGACAGCCTGGCCTATCGCCCCTCGTCCGGCGGAAGCCGGCGCTGGATATCGATGGCGCGCAGCATGACCGAGCGCTGGTGGCGCCGCCATCCGGCGCACGCCATGGGCCAGCTCGCGCGGCCGGTGCTCGAACACTATGCCCGCAAGGAACCGGCCAAGCTCATGGCCATTGCCGCGGCCACGGGTGCGGCGCTGGTGCTGCTCAAGCCCTGGCGCCTGCTGTCCTTCACGGCGGTGCTGGCGGCTGTGCTCAAGACATCCGACGTGGCGGACGTCGTCAACACGTTGATGCAGAAAAACACAAGCCCACGAAAGGATCCTTCATGAATGCCCAAGTTTCCACGGCCACGAACCCGGCCGGACACGAGCGCCTGGTGCTCGACGAGAAAGCCATCGGCGAGGCCGCCAAGAGCCTCGACGAGGGCGCCGTCACACCGAGCTACGGTCCCTGGCGGGACGACGTCGTGAAGCTGCTCAACGACGCGCTCGCCACCGAACTGGTGTGCGTGCTGCGCTACAAGCGCCACTATTTCACCGCCAATGGCGTGTCGTCGCCTGCGATCGCCGAAGAGTTCCTGGTGCATGCCAACGAAGAGTCGGCCCATGCCGACCGCATCGCGGAGCGCATCGTGCAATTGGGCGGCGAGCCCGACTTCGCACCCTCGCACCTTCTCGAGCGCAGCCACGCGAGCTACGACGAATCCACCGACCTGCAGGCCATGGTCCGCGCCAACCTCGTGGCCGAGCGCATCGCCGTGGAAACCTATCGCCAGATGATCAACCTGATCGGCGACAAGGACCCGACCACGCGGCGCATGCTCGAAGACATCCTTGCCGACGAGGAAGAGCATGCCGACGAACTGAAGGACTGGCTCACCCACTGATGCGTCCAGCCCGCCCGTCACGCAGAAAAAAGCCCGGACCGTCCGGGCTTTTTTCTGCAGGAAGCGAAGCTGGCGCTCAGCCCTTCACCTCGAGCTGGTTGTTCACCGAGCTCACACCCTGGACGCCCTTGGCGATCTCTTCGGCTCGCGCCTTGGCGGCGGCACTGGGGGCGGGGCCCTTGAGGCTCACGACGCCGCCCTTGGTATCGACGTCGATCTTGATCGCGCTCAGGTCCGGGTCCTTGGCGAGGCCCGCCGATACGGACGAGGTGATCGACGCGTCGTCCGCGCTCGCGCTCATGGCGTTGCCGGCGTTCTTTGCAGCGTCCTTGAGGTTGGACATTCCTTCCTTCACTTCGGCCGTGGCGCCCGAAGCATCGATCCTGGCCTTGGCGTCCTTGACGGCCTCGCCGGTCTTGGCGGCGGCGGTGTCGGCCGCCTTCTCGGTTTTTGCGATCGCGCTGTCGAGCTTCTGGCCCGCGGTGCGGTTGTCGGCGTTGTCGCAACCGGCCAGCGCCAGTGCGGCGCCGGCCATCAGCACGGCAAGCCAGGTGCGGGAGAAGGGGAAGCTGTGTTGACGAATCTTGTTCATTGGAAATCCTCCAGTCGCTCGCAGGGAGCGGGGAATAGGCATGGCCAACGCCACGTTGAGGCCGTCCCTACTCTAGCTTTGGGGTGGGTAGACGGGGTATGGCGCGCCGCCCGAAATCCTGTAGGACGGAGGGGCGGCGCTCAGGCCGTGACGATCCAGCCTTCGAGCGGATCGATCGATTCCGGCAGGCCGTAGCCCGGTCCGGGTGTGGACGCGCGCTGTGCGCTCCAGGCCGCCTGCACGAGGCAAAGCACCGCATCGATGTGGTCGCCGCGGGCATCGCCCAGCAGTTCGCTGCGCTGCGCCGCGGTGAGCGCGAGCCGCAGGCCCAGCCGCGAGGTGCCCGCCTCGAGCGCGGCGAGCAGGTCGCTCCGGGCCGCGAGCCGCTCGGCCGTCTGCCTGGCCGCGTCATCGCTCTTGTAGCTGCGGCGCCCGATCAGCTCGCGCGCCAGCAGCCCCGGGTAGGCCTCCAGCGCCACGCGGTTCGGGTTGCACCCGGCGTGCAGGCCCGGCAGGCTCGCGCCCGCGGCCAGGAGCGGCGGCACCCCCGCGTGGAGCATGAAGGCAACGGGCGGGTTGACCCACTTCATCGACGTGCTCGAACCGGCCGGTCCGTCGGTCGCCCGGTGCGCGAACTTGCCGCCGACCGGGCGGGCGGCGCAGAACGCGGCAAAGGTGGCGCGGATTTCTGCGCGGCCAAGGCCTGCGTAGTGGGCCATGAGCGCGTTCCATTGCGTCGGCCAGCCCAGATGCGCCACCAGCTCGCGCGGAAGACCGAACGGAAAGTCGAAGCCGCCGATCCACTCGGGCTCGGTGCGCAGCCACACGGCCCAGTCATCGATCGTCGTGAAGCGCTGCAGCCCGGCCAGCGCGAGCGTGCCCTCCCCGCTGTCGGTGCCGCTCGCGACGACGATCGGCTTGCGCGGCGTGGGAGCGCACGAAAAATCGCAGCCGAAAAGCAGCATCGTGCCTTCCTACCCCAGCGCGAGCGCGACCACGCCAGCCGCAATGAAGGCGGCGCCGAGCAGGCGCAGCAGGCGGTCGCCTTCGCGCAGCAGGTGGCCGCCGATCAGCGCCGCAAAGAGCATCGAGACCTCGCGCGCGGGTGCGACGTGCGAAATGGGCGCCTGCTGCACCGCATAGAGCACCAGCACGTAAGAGACCGGGCTGATCGCCGCCACCAGCAGCGCGTACTTCCACTGCGCGCGCCACATGCGCGCCGTGGTGGCGCGGTCGTGCAGCGCCGCGGGCAGCAAGAGGCCCACGCGCACGAAGTTGCTGAAGTAGTCGAGCAGGATCGGCGACATCGCGAGGAACTTGACCGCATAGCTGTCGGCCACGGTGTAGGCCGCAATGAAGGCGCCCGTCAGCACGCCGTAGCGAATGCCCTTCTCCACCCGCGCGCGCTGCACGGGATCGTGCTTCTTGCGCCACAGGCCCGGTCCGCCGGCGACCAGGAACACGCCGAGCACGACGCCCGCGATGCCCGCCACGCCAATGAGGCTGATGCGCTCGCCAAGGAAGAGGATCGCCACCAGCGACGACAGCAGCGGCCCCGAACCGCGGGCCAGCGGATAGACCACGGTGAGGTCCGACTTGCGGTAGCCGCGCAGCAGGATGACGTAGTAGAAGACGTGCAGCACGCCGCTCAGCGCAACGAAGCCCCACTCCGTGAGGCCCCACCCCGGCACCACGCGCCAGCCCAGGGCAATGCCCACGGGCGCCCACACGACGGCCATGAACACGCCGCTCTGGAAGGCGAAGCGCGCATCGCCGTTCGCCTTCTTCGCGGCGATGTTCCAGCTGGCGTGGATGATCCCGGCCAGCAGGATCAGTCCGAAGGCGGAGAGTGGCACCTCGGCTCAGGCGAGGCAGGAAGAAAGCCAAGTGCCGGCCGCGAGCGCCACGCTCTTCAGTGGCGGCCGACGATGGCGGCTGTGGCCATCAGTTCTTCGAGCAGCGCCAGTGAGACCTTGCCCGACACCGCGTACGGGTTGAGTTCGGGCTTCTCCGAATACTTGAGCAGGGTCGAGGCGTTGAGCTTGGAGAGATTGACCTGGCCCATGGTCCAGCCGCCGAAGCGGCGCTCGGAAATCTCTTCGTAGTGCAGCAGCACCACGTCCTTGTGGCGCGCATCGCGCTGGATGTGGCCATACAGCTCGCTGATGGCCGTGCGCCCGCCTTCGATGGCTTGCAGGAAGGTGCCGGCACCGTAGCAAAGAATGCCGGTGATGCCGCAGGCGGTGTTGTGCGTGCGCGATTGCGCGAGGATGTCTTCGATGGCCGCGGGGCTGTTGTCGACGGCCCGGCTGGCATAGAGGAGTCGAACGAGCATGTTCAGCTCTTTCTGGGCAAGAGGGAAAGGAATTCGCGGCGCAGGCTCGGGTCCTTGAGGAACACGCCGCGCATCACGGAGTTGATCATCTTGCTGTCCATTTCCTTCACACCGCGCCACGCCATGCAGAAATGCTCGGCTTCCATCACCAGCGCCAGGCCGTCGGGCTGCGTCTTTTCCTGGATCAGGTCGGCCAGCTGCACCACGGCTTCTTCCTGGATCTGCGGACGGCCCATGACCCATTCGGCGAGGCGCGCGTACTTCGACAGGCCGATCACGTTGGTGTGCTCGTTCGGCATGATGCCGATCCACAGCTTGCCGATGATGGGGCAGAAATGGTGCGAGCAGGCGCTGCGCACGGTGATCGGGCCGACGATCATCAGCTCGTTCAGGTGCTCGGCGTTGGGAAACTCGGTGAGCGACGGCGGCGCCACGTAGCGGCCCCTGAACACTTCGTTGAGGTACATCTTGGCGACGCGGCGCGCGGTATTGCCGGTGTTGTGATCGTTCTCGAGATCGATCACCAGGCTCTCGAGCACGCCCTTCATCTTGACTTCGACTTCGTCGAGCAAGGACTCGAGCTCGCCGGGCTCGATGAACTCGGCGATGTTGTCGTTGGCGTTGAAGCGCTTGCGCGCCGCGGTCAGGCGCTCGCGGATCTTCACCGAGACGGGCGTGCCCTCGTCGTCGTTGTTGCCATCAGGGCGCGGTGGCACGTCGGTTTTCCTCAGCATCCGCGCATGGTATCAGCGAACGCATTCACGCCGCCGGGGCGGGAGAAGGCCCGCCGCCCCCACCCCGCGGCCTCAGGCCGGGAGCGCGAAATCGGCGACCAGCGGCAGGTGGTCGGACATGCGTGCCCAGATCGGCCCGCGCGGCACCGAGCAGGCCGCTGGCGCCAGCTGCCGCGCGTAGATGAAATCGAGCTGCGCCACCGGCAGGCGCGAGGGATAGGTGAGCGTCGGCGGGCCGCGCAGGTCACTGGTGTCGCGCAGGCCCATGGCGTTCATGGCGTGGCGCATGCGCGCACCCCAGTCGTTGAAGTCGCCCGCCACGACCACCGCCTCGCCCGCCGGCACTTCGCGCTCGATGAACTCGCGCAGCCGCGCCACCTGCCGCACGCGGCTGCCCTTGATGAGCCCCAGGTGCACCACGATGGCGTGCACCGGACGGCCCTCCACCTCGATCACGGCGTGCAGCAGGCCACGCTGTTCGAAGCGATGGTCCGAAATGTCCTGGTGGCCGGTGCGGATCACCGGCCAGCGCGTGAGCAGCGCATTGCCATGCTCTCCATGGCGCGTGACGGCGTTGGTTTCGTAGACCGCGGTGTAGCCCTCGGGCGCGAGAAAATCGGCCTGCGGCATCTCGGGCCAGCGCGCGAAGCGCGCCTGGGCCTGCCGGTTCATCTTGCGCACCTCTTGCAGGCAGACGATGTCGGCGTCGAGCTGCTCGATGGCATGCCCGAGGTTATGGATCTCGAGCCGCCGGGCAGGCCCGATGCCCTGCACACCCTTGTGGATGTTGTAGGTCGCGACCCGGAGCGTGTGTGCCGGCAGGTTCATCGGGCAAATTCTGGCAGCAACAGGATGGCTTCGGCATTCGATGGGGAAAAACACGCATCGGCGGCCTCGCGATAGGGCAGCCATTTCCAGGCGGTGTGCTCGCGGGGGTGGAGCGCGGGCACCACGCGTTCGGGCACGCAAAGCCCGAACAGGTGCTCGGTGTTGTGCGTGATGCCGGGTTCGTAGCGCGCGCGCCAGCCCGGATATATTTCATAGACGTTGCGCAGCTGCCAGTCGACCAGCCTGCTTGCCAGTGCGCTGCCCTGCCCGCACTGGATGCCGGTTTCCTCGGCCACTTCGCGGGCCGCGGTGAGGGCGAGCGGCTCGTCGGCCGCGTCCTTGCTGCCGGTGACCGACTGCCAGAACTCGTCGGCATCGGCGCGCCGGATCAGCAGCACCTCGAGCGCCGGCGTGTGGATGACGACCAGCACCGACTCCGGAATCTTCCAGGGCCGGGCGATGGTCGTCATGGGCGCATCAGGCGGGTTGCTGGACGTTGCGGAGGCGGATATGCAGCTCGCGCAGCTGCTTCTCGTCGACCGGGCTCGGCGCCTGCGTCAGCAGGTCTTGCGCGCGTTGGGTCTTGGGGAAGGCGATGACGTCGCGGATCGATTCGGCGCCGGTCATGAGCATGACGAGGCGGTCCAGCCCGATGGCGATGCCGCCGTGCGGCGGCGCGCCGTACTGCAGCGCGTCCAGCAGGAAGCCGAACTTGAGCTGCGCGTCCTCGGCGTTGATCTTGAGTGCGCGGAACACCTTGCTCTGCACTTCCTCCCGGTGGATACGCACCGAGCCGCCGCCCATCTCGATGCCGTTCAGCACCATGTCGTAGGCCTTGGCAATGCACTTCTCGGGCGCGGTGTCCATGAGGTCTTCATGGCCGTCCTTCGGTGCGGTGAACGGATGGTGCACGGCCGACCAGCGCTGGCCTTCCTCGTCGAACTCGAACATCGGGAAATCGACCACCCACAGCGGCGCCCAGCGGTCCTCGAACAGGCCGCTCTTCTTGCCGAAGGCGCTGTGGCCGATCTTCACGCGCAGCGCGCCGATGGCATCGTTGACGACCTTTTCCTTGTCGGCACCGAAGAACAGGATGTCGCCGTTGCGGGCGCCGGTCCGGGCGATGATCTCGGCCAGCGAGGCGTCGTCGAGGTTCTTGACGATCGGGCTCTGCAGGCCTTCGCGGCCGGCGGCTGCGTCGTTGACCTTGATGTAGGCCAGGCCCTTGGCGCCGTAGATCTTGACGAACTCCTGGTAGGCGTCGATCTCGCCGCGCGAGAGGCCGCCTTCGGCACCGCCGCCCGGCACACGCAGCGCGACCACGCGGCCGCCCTGCATGGTGGCTGCGTTCGAGAACACCTTGAAATCCACGCGCTTCATCAGTTCGGTGAGTTCGGTGAACTCGAGCTTCACGCGCAGGTCGGGCTTGTCGGAGCCGTACTTGAACATCGCGTCGGCGTAGCTCATGGTCGGGAACACCGGCAGGTCGATGCCCGCGGCATTGCGGAACACGGTGCGGATCATGCCCTCGAACATCTCGCGGATTTCTTCTTCGGCGAGGAACGAGGTCTCGATGTCGATCTGCGTGAATTCGGGCTGGCGGTCGGCGCGCAGGTCTTCGTCGCGGAAGCACTTCACGATCTGGTAGTAGCGGTCGTAGCCGGCCACCATCAGCAGCTGCTTGAAGAGCTGGGGCGACTGCGGCAGTGCGAAGAAGCTGCCGTCGTGCACGCGGCTGGGCACGAGGTAGTCGCGCGCGCCCTCGGGCGTGGACTTGCCGAGCATCGGCGTCTCGATGTCGATGAAGCCATTGGCGTCGAGGAACTTGCGCGTCTCCATCGTCACCTTGTAGCGCAGCATCATGTTGCGCTGCATGACGGGGCGGCGCAGGTCGAGCACGCGGTGCGTGAGGCGGGTGGTTTCCGACAGGTTGTCGTCGTCCAGGAGGAACGGCGGCGTGACCGAGGGATTGAGCACCTTGAGCTCGTGGCAGAGCACTTCGATCTTGCCGCTCTTGAGCTGGTCGTTGGTCGTGCCTTCGGGGCGCGAGCGCACCAGGCCGGTGATCTGCACGCAGAACTCGTTGCGCAGGTTCTCGGCCACCGCGAAGGTGGCGGCCCGGTCGGGATCGCACACCACCTGCACGTAGCCTTCGCGGTCGCGCACGTCGACGAAGATCACGCCGCCGTGGTCGCGGCGGCGGTTGACCCAGCCGCACAGGGTGACGGTTTGGCCCATCAGGGCTTCGGTCACAAGACCGCAATAGTGAGTACGCATGGCCATATCTTGAATTCCAGCGCCGCGAAGGCGCGTTTCCTACTTGTTCGCGATGGACGAGGGGCCGCCGGGAACGACCACCCCCATCGAGACGATGTACTTGAGCGCTTCGTCCACGCTCATCTTGAGTTCGATGCAGTCGCTGCGCTTGAGCATCACGAAATAGCCGCCCGTGGGATTGGGCGTGGTCGGCACGTAGACGCTGAGGTAGTCGCCGCCGCCCAGGTGCTCGACCACGTCGCTACCCGGCGCGCCGGTCACGAAGGCGATGGTCCAGACGCCCTCGCGCGGCCATTGCACCAGCACGGCCGTTCGAAAGGCGTTGCCGTTCTCGGAAAACAGCGTGTCGGAAACCTGCTTGACGCTCGAGTAGATGGAGCGCACGACCGGGATGCGCCGCACCACCGCGTCGCCCCAGCCGAGCAGGCGCTTGCCCACGAAATTGCTCGCGATGGCGCCCACGCCCAGCAGGATGGCCAGCGTGAGCAGCACGCCGAGCCCGCGCACGTTGTTGTCGTACAGCCATTTCTGCCAGACCGAAGGCAGCACCCAGAGCGTCTGGTCCAGCGTGTCGATGATCCACTTCAGCACCGCCAGGGTGATGAACAGCGGAACGATCACCAGCAAGCCGGAGAACAGCCATTTGCGCAGGGCGAGCATGTGCGTGGTCTCAGGCGCCCTTGGCGGGGGCCGGGGCTGGCGCAGGGCTGGGCGCGGGGGCCGGTGCGGGGCTGGAGGCTTCCGCGGGCTTGGCAGCGGGGGCCGGCGCGGCGGCGTCGCCGTTGCTTGCCGCGGGGGCCGCTGTTGCAGGCTCGGCCTTCTTGCCGCTGCCTTCGCGGAAATCGGTCACGTACCAGCCGGAACCCTTGAGCTGGAAACCGGCGGCGGTGACCTGCTTCTCGAACGCACTCGCGCCGCACGCCGGGCACACCGTGAGCGGCGCATCGGACATTTTTTGCAGGGCGTCCTTGGCAAAGCCGCAGGCGCTGCACTTGTAGGCGTAAATGGGCATTGGAATTGAGAGGAAAAGCGGCGCGGACCGGGCAAGACGCTGGGCAAAAACCCGGCGAAGGCCGCTCGCAAAGCCCTCGATTATAAGGGCCGCCCCGCCAACAGCGCGCGCCCTCAGGCGGCTTCGGTGGCCAGCAGCCGGTGCGGCGTGCGGGTGTTGGCCACCCATTGCGGCGCCAGCGATCCGGCCACCATCCCGGTAAAGGACGCCAGCACGCCGGCCAGCTGGGCCGGGAACGCCGCACCCCAGGGCATCGCGAGGAACAGCAGCCAGGCGCCGATGCCCAGCAGGATCGAGGCGATGGCGCCCTGGGTGGTGGCGCGGCGCCAGTAGAGGCCGCACACCAGCGGCACGAAGGCCCCCACCAGCGGCACCTGGTAGGCGCCCGACACCAGTTCGTAGATGGGCGTGCCCTGCATGCGGATGGCATAGGCCAGCACGGCCGCGCTGAAGACCAGCACCGTGATGCGCATGGTCATGAGGTTCTGGCGGTCGGTTCCCGCGGGGCGGAACTGGCGCCAGATGTTCTCGGTGAACGTGACGCTGGGCGCCAGCAGGGTGGCCGAGGCGGTCGACTTGATGGCCGACAGCAGCGCGCCGAAGAACAGCACCTGCATCACGAACGGCATCTTCTCGAGCACCAGCGTGGGCAGCACCTTCTGTGGATCGTCCTTGAGCAGCGCGGCAGTCTGCTCCGGCATGATCAGGAGCGCGCTCGCCACCAGGAACATCGGCACGGAAGCAAAGAGGATGTATGCGATGCCGCCGATCACGGGACCCCGGGTCGCGGCCTTGGTGCTGTTGGCCGACATGACGCGCTGGAACACGTCCTGCTGCGGAATGGAGCCCAGCATCATCGTGATGGCCGCGGCAAAGAAGAACACCATGTCGTGCCAGTTGGGCTCGGGCCAGAACTTGAAAAGATCCTTGCTGACGGCAAAGGCCACCACCTTGTCGGCACCGCCGGCCATGTTGCCCGCGAACACCGCGATGATGGCCAGCCCCGCGACCAGGATGATCATCTGGATGAAGTCGGTCACCGCCACCGACCACATGCCGCCGAACAGCGTGTACGCCAGGATCGAGACCACCCCGATCACCATGCCCACCGGAATGCTGATGGCGCCGGCCGACAGCACGTTGAACACCAGCCCGAGCGCCGTGACCTGCGCAGAGACCCAGCCCAGGTAGCTCAGCATGATGATGAGCGAACAGGCCACCTCCACCGTCCGGCCATAGCGCTCGCGGTAGTAGTCGCTGATGGTCAAAAGCGTCATGCGGTAGAGCTTGCCCGCGAAGAACAGGCCCACCAGGATCAGGCAGGTGCCCGCGCCGAAGGGGTCTTCGATCACGCCGTTCAGGCCGCCCTCGATGAACTTGGCCGGGATGCCGAGCACCGTCTCGGAACCGAACCAGGTCGCGAAGGTGGTGGTCACGATCATGAAGAGCGGCAGGTGCCGGCCCGCAATGGCGAAGTCGGTGGTGTTCTTCACCCGCTTGGCGGCGTACAGGCCGATCGCGATGGTGACCAGCAGATAAACGACAACCAGCGTCAACAGCACGGGGACTCTCCTCTAGAACAACTTCACGCGCACCAGCACCTGCATGGCGAGCAAGCCCAATACAAAACCCAAGCCTCCGTAGACGATGGCCTGCAGCAGCCGGTTGGTGCGCTTTTGCGCGGCCAGCAGTTCCAGCAGCTCGCGGCGGTTGTCGGCGGGCCGATTCTCAAGGAAATCGTGCAGCAGGCGCGGCAATTGCGGAAGCAATTTTGCGTAGCGCGGCGCCTCTGCCTTGAGCTGCTCGAACAGCTTCCTCGGGCCGATCTGGTCGACCATCCACTTCTCGAGAAACGGCTTGGCCGTGTGCCAGAGATCGAGCTCGGGGTCGAGCTGGCGGCCCAGTCCCTCGATGTTGAGCAGGGTCTTCTGCAGCAGCACCAGCTGCGGCTGGATCTCGACGTGGAAGCGGCGCGAGGTCTGGAACAGGCGCATCAGCACCATGCCGAGCGAGATTTCGCGCAGCGGCCGGTCGAAGTACGGCTCGCAGACGGTGCGGATCGCCGCCTCCAGCTCATCGATGCGGGTGCCTTCGGGCACCCAGCCGCTTTCGAGGTGGAGCTCGGCCACGCGCTTGTAGTCGCGCCGGAAAAAGGCCACGAAGTTCTGCGCCAGGTATTCCTTGTCCGACTCGGTGAGCGTGCCGATGATCCCGAAGTCGAGCGAGATGTAGCGCCCGAAAGTCGCGGGCTCCAGGCTCACCTGGATGTTGCCCGGGTGCATGTCGGCATGGAAGAAGCCGTCGCGGAACACCTGCGTGAAGAAGATCGTGACCCCGTCGCGCGCCAGCTTCGGAATGTCGACCCCGGCCGCGCGCAGGCGGTCGAGCTGGGCAATGGGCACGCCGTTCATGCGCTCCATCACGATCACCTCGGGGTGGCAGAAGTCCCAGAACATCTCGGGAATCAGCACCAGTTCGAGCGAAGCCATGTTGCGGCGCAGCTGGGCCGCGTTGGCCGCCTCGCGCACCAGGTCGAGCTCGTCGTGCAGGTACTTGTCGAACTCGCCGACCACTTCGCGCGGCTTCAGGCGCTTGCCGTCGGCCGAGAGGCTCTCGACCCAGCCGGCCATCATGGCCATGAGCGCGAGGTCTTTCTCGATCACGCCGCGCATGTTGGGACGCAGCACCTTGACCGCGACCTCGCGCACTTCGCCCTCGTTGGTGCGGATGGTCGCAAAGTGCACCTGCGCGATGGACGCGCTGGCGATCGGTGTCTCGTCGAACTGCACGAACACGTCGCCCACAGGGCGGCGGAAAGCCCGTTCGATGGTCGCAATGGCCACCGCCGAGGGGAATGGCGGCACCCGGTCCTGCAGGAACGCGAGTTCGTCGGCGATGTCGGGCGGCAGCAGGTCGCGCCGGGTCGACAGCACCTGGCCGAACTTGACGAAGATCGGGCCCAGCCGCTCGAGCGCCTCGCGCAGGCGCTGGCCGCGCGGCGCATCGAGGTTGCGGCCGATGGAGACGACCCGCGCCACCACGCGCAGCCAGGGCTTCTGGAAGCTCGTGAGCACCAGCTCGTCCAGGCCGTAGCGCAGCGCGACCCAGACGATGAACAGCCCGCGGTAGAAGCGCCTCATTCGGGCGTGCTCGCCGGGCCGGCCGCCGGACCGCCGGCCTGGGGCTTGCGATCGCCGACGAACTGGCGCAATGCCCCCACGGCGCGGCGCGCGCCATTGGCAACGGTGTGTGCCGGCACGTCGCCGATCAGGCGGGCGAGGTCGTCCTCGACATCCCAGCGCACGTGGTCCACCAGCCAGTTGACCTCGGCCGCGAGCTGCACGTCGCCGATGATCTGCACCGATGGCTTGCCGCCGCGCAGGGTGTTGCGGGCTAGCTCGAAGGGGGATTCGTCGGTGACGGTGAGCGTGAGCTCGGGCACCGATCCGGCAGGCGCCAGGTCGAGCAGGCCCGCGGGCGTGGCGACCAGTTCCATGGTCACGAAGCGCCACTGGAAGCGGACCACGCGGCCCTGCTGCCGGAGCAGGCGCTGCTGGGCTTCGGGTTCCTGCTGCAGCACATGGTTCAGGAACAGCACCGCCCGGTGCTGGATCTCGTGCACCGCCCAGGCGGGCGGCTGCAGACGTTCGCCGATGCGATTGAACAGATCGTCGAGAAAAGAAAATGGGGACGATGGTGTGGCCATGTCCCCATTATCGGTTCTGCGGGCGGCCATCCGGCCGCCGGAATGCGCTTACTGCAGCGCCTGCACGCCGGCCACCAGCCAGCCGCTGTTGCCGCTCGTCGGCTTGGTCATGTTCCAGACTTCGCGGAACGGGCCCGGGCCGGCCGAAGCGTCTTCGCGGATCATGCCGGAGAACTCCACGCTCGCCATGTAGACGTCGGCCAGTTCCTCGATGCCGAGCAGCTTGGCATCGAGCATCACGACTTCGGTCTTGTTCGAGGCGCCGCCGGTGTGGCTGGCGCGATCGGCCAGCTGGGCACGGATCTCGTCGACCATGCCGTCGGTCATCATCGAACGCAGGGTGCTGACGTCGGCGCGGTCCCAGGCGTCCTGCAGCGTCACGAAATTGCGCTTGGCCGCGGCCAGGAAGCCGTCCACGTCGAAGCCGACCGGGATGCCCCAGGACTGCGAACCCGACAGCGCCGAGCCGATCATGCTGCCGCCGGCCGCGGCGCCCGCTGCGGAAAGGCTGCTGCCGTGCCGCTCGTCGGCGGGTGCCGGCGTGGCCTCGAAGGCGCTGGCATTGCGCTCCCAGGGACGGGCCGATGCGTCATTGCCGACGTTGTTCGGGCTGTACTGCGCCGGAGAGCTGGCATTGGCGGGGTTGCCCGCGCCTTCGAAGGCGAAGCCGCCCGGACGGTTGGCACCCGACGACGCCGCCGACCGCGCCTTGAACAGGCGCCAGGCGAACAGTGCGGCCATCACCAGCAGACCGATCAGCAGGATGTTGGCAAAGCCAGCGCCAAGGCCGAGCGAATTCGCGAGCCAGGCGAGGCCGAGGCCCGCGGCCAGGCCGCCGAGCATGGCGCCCCACGGGCGCTTCGGTGCCGCGGCGGCAGGCGCCGGCGTGGCCGGCCGGGGCGCTGCGTTGGTCGCGCTTTGCTGCGTGGGCGCGGTGGGCGATGCGGATTCGCGCTGCGTCACGTTGGACGACTGGCGGCCGACCGATTTGCCGCCGCCGATGCGCGCTGCATCGGCCTGCACGCTGACCAGGGCCAGCACGCATGCCAGGAACAAAGAACTCAAACTTTTCATGTCGTCTCCTCTTTAGAGCGAAGAATTCGCGTCATCAACACTTGATTCCAACATGAAGGGCAACCACGCCACCCGTCATGTTGTGATAGTCCACATGCCCGAAACCGCCCTCTTTCATGAGGGTCTTGAGCTCGTCCTGCGCGGGGTGCATCCGGATGGATTCGGCCAGGTAGCGGTAGCTCGCGTCATCGCCCGCCACCAGCTTGCCCAGCCGCGGCAGGACGTTGAACGAATACCAGTCGTAGGCCTTGGCAAGCGGCTTGGCGACCTTCGAGAACTCGAGCACCAGGAGCTTGCCGCGCGGCTTGAGAACGCGGTTCATCTCCTTCAGGGCAAGGTCCTTGTGCGTCATGTTGCGCAGGCCGAACGCCACGGTCACCACGTCGAAGTGGTCGCTGGGGAACGGCAGTTTTTCTGCGTCGCACACCAGCGTGGGCAGCGCCACGCCGGCATCGAGCAGGCGGTCGCGGCCGGTGCGCAGCATGGCTTCGTTGATGTCGGTGTGCACCACCTGGCCGCTGGCGCCGACCTTCTTCGAGAAGGCCAGTGCGAGGTCGCCGGTGCCGCCTGCGATGTCGAGCACGCGCGAGCCTTCGCCCACGTTGGCCACCATCACGGTGTAGCTCTTCCAGGCGCGGTGCAGCCCCATCGACATCAGGTCGTTCATGAGGTCGTAGCGCGTGGCGACGGAATCGAAGACGCCGCGGACACGTTGCGCTTTCTCGCTTTCGTCGACCTTTTCGAAGCCGAAGTGGGTGGTGCTCATGTGCCCGATATTAGGGCGGAAGCACACACCTCAAGAACGCAACCCTCCAAAGACGGCGGGCATTCGTTGCTTTTTCTTCGAATAGCGGGGCGCCAGGAGGCGCGCCGTGCCTTGGCCCGAGGCTATATTTTCAGGAGCGGAGGCTGTCGGCGCCGTCAGTGGCTGCCGCAGGCGCCACCGCCGCCCTTCTCGATCATCGGCGCATCGCGGTCGGCCCCCGCGGCGGCGAGCCGGCGTTCGTACTCGGCCCAGCGCTCGGCCTGCCTCGCGCCCAGGTCGTACAGCAGGTCCCACGAGAAGATGCCGGTGTCGTGCCCATCGCTGAAGACCGGCTGCACGGCGTAGTTGCCCACGGGCTTGAGGTCGACCAGTTCGACTTCGCGCTTGCCGGTCTGCAGGATCTCCTGCCCCGGGCCATGGCCCTGGACCTCGGCGGACGGCGAGTAGATGCGCATCAGCTCGAAAGGAATGCGGAAGGTGGCGCCGTCGGAAAAACCGACCTCGAGCACGCGCGACTGGCCATGCACGGTGATCGATTGCGGCGTCGGTGCGCCGGCTTGCAAACCTGCCATCAGAAGCTCCTTGTGCCCAGTCGGCCCATCATCTCACGCTCCAGTCCAGGCAGGCGCGCGGCCACGGCGGCCACCTGCACGGCATTCGCCTGGCGCTGCACCGGAGCCCAGACGGAGCCCGGAAAATGGGTGTCGCCGGCAAAGCGCGCGATCACGTGCCAGTGCAGGTGCGGCACCATGTTGCCCAGCGCCGCCAGGTTGATCTTGTCCGGCGACAGGTGCTCGCGCAGGCACTGCTCGACGACCGTCACCGCTTCCATGCACAGCACGCGGTCGGCCGCATCGAGGTCCGAGAATTCGGCCGCGTGTGCGCGCCAGATGACGCGGTAGAAGGCCGGGAAGCCCGCCTCTTCCGCATGGACGACGCGGAGCTTCGCGCCTTCGAACACGACGCGGCCGCCGGGGCCTTCGCAGAAGGGGCAGCCTTGTTGACTGGTCATACCAGCACCCGCTCGATGCCGCCGTTGTTGGCGGCAGCCACGTATTCCGGCATCCAGTCCTTGCCGAGGATCTTGTTGGCCATCTCGACCACGATGTAGTCGGCTTCGAGCAGGCCGTTGTCCAGGTCGTTGCCGTAGCGCGAAAGGCCCTGCAGGCAGCTCGGGCAGCTGGTCAGGATCTTCACGTTGTCCTTCTCGCCGACCTGGCCGCTCTCGCGCAATGCGGCCTCGCCCTTCTTCAGCTCTTCTTCCTTGCGGAAGCGGATCTGGGTGGAGATGTCGGGCCGCGACACGCCCAGCGTGCCCGATTCGCCGCAGCAGCGGTCGTTCTTCAGCACGTTATCGCCGACCAGCGCCTTCACCGTCTTCATCGGGTCCTGCAGCTTCATGGGGCTGTGGCAGGGGTCGTGGTAGAGGTAGCCGCCGCCGCTTGCACCCGCGAGCGTGATGCCCTTCTCGAGCAGGTACTCGTGGATGTCGATGATGCGGCAGCCCGGAAAGATCTTGTCGAACTGGTAGCCCTGCAGCTGGTCGTAGCAGGTGCCGCAGCTCACCACCACGGTCTTGATGTCCAGGTAGTTGAGCGTGTTGGCGACGCGGTGGAAGAGCACGCGGTTGTCCGTGATCATCTTCTCGGCCTTGTCGAACTGGCCGCTGCCGCGCTGCGGATAGCCGCAGCACAGATAACCCGGCGGCAGCACCGTCTGCACGCCCGCGTGCCAGAGCATGGCCTGCGTGGCGAGCCCCACCTGCGAGAACAGCCGCTCCGAGCCGCAGCCCGGAAAGTAGAACACCGCCTCGGTTTCCGGCGTGGTGCCCTTCGGGTCGCGGATGATCGGCACGTAGTCGGCATCCTCGATGTCGAGCAGTGCGCGCGCCGTCTTCTTCGGCAGGTTGCCCGGCATCTTCTTGTTGATGAAGTGGATCACCTGCTCCTTGATCGGTGCCGGGCCCAGCGTGGCCGGCGGCGCGGCGGTCTGCTTCCTTGCGAGCCCGCGCAGCAGGTCGTTGGCCAGGCGCTGCGCCTTGAAGCCGATGCCCACCATGCCCGCGCGCACCGCCTTGATGGTCTGCGGGTTGGTCGCGTTGAGGAAGAACATCGCGGCCGCGTTGCCGGGGCGGAAGCTCTTCTGCCCCATCTTGCGCAGCAGGTTGCGCATGTTCATCGACACGTCGCCGAAGTCGATCTTCACCGGGCACGGCGTGAGGCACTTGTGGCACACGGTGCAGTGGTCGGCCACGTCCTCGAACTCTTCCCAGTGCTTGATGCTGATGCCCCGCCGCGTCTGCTCTTCGTAGAGAAAGGCCTCCACCAGCAGCGAGGTGGCGAGGATCTTGTTGCGCGGGCTGTACAGCAGGTTGGCGCGCGGCACATGGGTGGCGCACACCGGCTTGCACTTGCCGCAGCGCAGGCAGTCCTTCACGCTGTCGGCAATGGCGCCGATGTCGCTCTGCTGCATGATCAGCGACTCGTGGCCCATGAGGCCGAAGCTCGGCGTGTAGGCGTTGGTCAGGTCGGCGTGCAGCAGGGCGGCTTCGCCCGCGGGCGCACGCAGCAGCTTGCCCTTGTTGAAGCGGCCTTCGGGGTCGACGCGCTGCTTGTAGTCCATGAAGGGCTTGAGCTCTTCGTCGCTGAGGAACTCGAGCTTGGTGATGCCGATGCCGTGCTCGCCCGAGATCACGCCGTCGAGGCTGCGCGCCAAGGCCATGATGCGCACCACCGCGGCGTGCGCGGTCTGCAGCATGTCGTAGTTGTCGCTGTTGACCGGGATGTTGGTGTGCACGTTGCCGTCGCCCGCATGCATGTGCAGCGCCACCCACACGCGGCCCTTGAGCACGCGCTTGTGGATGGCCACGCATTCGTCCACGATGGGCGCGAACTCGGCGCCGCTGAAGATCTCCTGCAGCGGCTGGCGCAGCTGGGTCTTCCAGCTGGCGCGCAGGGTGTGGTCCTGCAGCTGCGGAAACAGCGTGTCCACGTCGCGCAGCCATTCGGCCCAGAGCCCACGCACGCCCTGCACCAGCGCCACGGCCTGCGCCACGCGGTCTTCGAGCATCTCGGCCGCCGGGATCTCGTGCGCATCGTCGCTCTTGCCGAGCGGCAGGTTGCCGCGCAGCAGGAAGGCCTCGAGCGCATCGGTGAGCTCCAGCTTGTTCTGGAGCGAGAGCTCGATGTTGATGCGCTCGATGCCGTCGCTGTATTCGGCCATGCGCGGCAGCGGAATCACCACGTCTTCGTTGATCTTGAAGGCGTTGGTGTGCTTGCTGATGGCCGCCGTGCGCTTGCGGTCGAGCCAGAATTTCTTGCGCGCCTCGGGGCTGATGGCAATGAAGCCTTCGCCGCTGCGCGAGTTGGCGATGCGCACCACTTCGGAGGTGACGCGCGCCACGGCGTCGGCATCGTCGCCCGCGATGTCGCCGAACAGCACCATCTTGGGCAGGCCGCCGTGCTTCTTCGACTTGGTGGCGTAGCCCACCGCCTTCAGGTAGCGGTCGTCCAGGTGTTCGAGCCCCGCCAGCAGCACGCCGGAGCGCTTCTGCTCGGCGAACATGAAGTCCTTGATCTCGACGATGCTCGGCACCGCATCCTTGGCATTGCCGAAGAACTCCAGGCAGACGGTGCGCGTGTGCGCCGGCATGCGGTGCACCACCCAGCGGCAGCTGGTGATGAGGCCGTCGCAGCCCTCTTTCTGGATACCGGGCAGGCCCGAGAGGAACTTGTCGGTCACGTCCTTGCCGAGGCCCTCCTTGCGGAAGGTGCGGCCTGGAATGTCGAGGCGCTCGGTGCGCAATCTCGTCTTGCCGTCGGCGGCGTAGTACTGCAGCTCGAAGACGGCGCTCTCGGCATCGTGGATCTTGCCCAGGTTGTGGCCGATGCGCGTGACCTCGAGCCATTCGGCCTGCGGCGTGACCATGCGCCACGAGGCCAGGTTGTCGAGCGCCGTGCCCCAGAGCACGGCTTTCTTGCCGCCCGCGTTCATCGCCACGTTGCCGCCGACGCAGGAGGCTTCGGCCGACGTCGGGTCGACCGCGAACACGAAGCCCGCGCGTTCGGCCGCATCGGCCACGCGCTGCGTGACCACGCCGGCTTCGGTCCAGATGGTCGGCACGGGGTTGTCGAGGCCCGCCAGCGAGACCATCTCGACCTCGGTCATGGCCTCGAGCTTCTCGGTGTTGATGACCACGCTCTTCCATGTGAGCGGAATCGCGCCGCCGGTGTAGCCGGTGCCGCCGCCGCGCGGAATGATGGTGAGTCCCAGCTCGATGCAGCCCTTGACCAGCAGCGCCATCTCGGCCTCGGTGTCGGGGCACAGCACCACGAAGGGGTATTCCACGCGCCAGTCGGTGGCGTCGGTCACGTGCGACACCCGCGAGAGGCCGTCGAACTTGATGTTGTCCTTGGCCGTCAGGCGGCCCAGCACGCGCGTGGCCTTGCGCCGCAGCGCGGCCACGTCGCGGAAAGCGGTATCGAAGGCGGCAACGGCCTGGCCGACGAGGGCGGTGAGTTCGCCCACCAGCTGGTCGCGCGGCAGGTCGCTGTCGGGGGTACGGCGCTTCTGCACCTCGGCCAGGCGGTGCCTGAGTGCATCGACCAACTGGCCGCGGCGGCGGGGGTTGTCGAGCAGGTCGTCGACGAGATAGGGGTTGCGCTGCACCACCCAGATGTCGCCGAGCACTTCGTACAGCATGCGCGCCGACCGGCCGGTGCGGCGCTCGGCGCGCAGCGTCTGGAGCAGTTCCCAGCCGCGCTCGCCCAAGAGGCGGATCACGATCTCGCGATCGGAGAAGCTGGTGTAGTTATAGGGGATCTCGCGCAGTCGTACAGGCTCTGCGGCCTGCGACAACAGCGTGGTCAACGCGGTCGGAGCATTCATCGGGGGTGGCACCTCGGCCGGGCGCTGCGCGCCCATAGCCGGGGGTGGGGATTTTAGGCCAGCGCCCGGGGGTTTGCCCGGAGGTGCCTCAGAACAGCACGCGGCTGCGGATCGTCCCGTTCACCTTGGCCAGCTTTTCCAGCGCAAGGTCGGAGTACGCCGCATCGATGTCCATCACCACATAGCCGATCTTCTCGTTGGTCTGCAGGAACTGCGAGGAGATGTTGATGTTGTTGTCCGAGAAGATCTTGTTGATCTCCGACAGCACGCCCGGCACGTTGCGGTGGATGTGCAGCAGCCGGTGCTTGCCGGGGTGGGCCGGCAGCGCCACCTCGGGAAAGTTGACCGACGAGGTCGAGGTGCCGTTGTCGCTGTACTTCACCAGCTTTTCCGCCACCTCCAGGCCGATATTGGCCTGCGCCTCCATGGTCGAGCCGCCGATGTGGGGCGTGAGGAGCACGTTGTCCAGGCCGCGCAGCGGCGACTGGAACTCATCCTTGTTGGTGCGCGGCTCGACGGGGAAGACGTCGATCGCGGCGCCCAGCAGCTTCTTCTGCTTCAGCGCCTCGGCCAGCGGCTCGATCTTGACGACCGTGCCGCGCGAGGCGTTGATCAGGATCGAACCCGGCTTCATGGCGGCGATTTCCGCCTCGCCGATCATCCACTGCGTGGCCTGCGTCTCGGGCACGTGCAGGGTCACGATGTCGCTCTGGGCCAGCAGCTGGTGCAGCTCGCGCACCTGGCGCGCATTGCCCAGCGGCAGCTTGGTCACCACGTCGTAGAAGGCCACGTGCATGCCCAGCGCCTCGGCCAGCACCGACAACTGCGCGCCGATGGAGCCGTAGCCCACGATGCCCAGCGTCTTGCCGCGGATCTCGAAGGCGTTCTCGGCCGACTTGAGCCAGCCGCCGCGGTGGGCCACGGCGCTTTTCTCAGGCACGCCGCGCAGCAGCAGGATGGCTTCGGCCAGCACCAGTTCGGCCACCGAGCGGGTATTGGAATAAGGCGCGTTGAACACCGCCACGCCATGTTCGCGCGCGGCTTCCAGGTCGACCTGGTTGGTGCCGATGCAGAAGCAACCCGCTGCCACCAGCTTGTGGGCGGCCGCGAACACCTCGGCCGTCAATTGCGTGCGCGAACGGATGCCCAGGAAGTGGACGTCGGCGATCTTGGCCTTGAGCTCCGCGTCGGGCAGCGCGCCGGGCAGCGACTCGATGTTGGTGTAGCCCGCGCCGCGCAGCACCTCCACCGCCGAGGGGTGGATGCCCTCCAGCAAGAGGAACTTGATCCGGCTTTTTTCGAGGGAGGTTTTGCTGCTCATGACGTACTCTCGGAAGCCCCGGCCGCGGCAACAGGCTAGGCCGAAAAAGGCGAATGCGATGCTAGCATGCTGCGGCGCAACACGAGGGGACGCGCCCCGCCGGAAGCCTTGCGCCAAAGGGGTTTTCCCGATTGGAAGATGACAGCGGTCCGTGCGCCAATGTGACGCGGCTGTGTCATGCACATGCCCTAGCATCCGCGCTTTCATTTTCCCTTCAGGAGTCTTCATGCGATTCAAGACGCTCGCGCTGGCCTCGGCGCTGGCCGCCACGCTGTTCAACCCGGCCCAGGCCCAGACCGAGATCCAGTGGTGGCATTCCATGAGCGGCCCGCTCGGCGAATGGGTCAACGACCTCGCCAAGCAGTACAACGCCAGCCAGAAGGAATTCAAGGTCGTCGCGACCTACAAGGGCCAGTACGACGAATCGATGACTGCCGCGATCGCGGCCTTCCGCGCCGGCAATGCGCCGGACATCCTGCAGGTGTTCGAGGTCGGCACCGCCACCATGATGGCCTCCAAGGGCGCGATCAAGCCCGTGGGCGAGGTGATGAACTCGGGCGGTGCCAAGTTCGACCCCAGCGTCTACGTGCCCGCCGTGTCGGGCTACTACACCGCGCCCAATGGCCAGATGCTGAGCTTCCCGTTCAACAGCTCGACGACCATCTTCTATTACAACAAGGACGCCTTCAAGGCGGCCGGCCTGGACCCCGAGAAGGCGCCCACCACCTGGCCCGAAGTCATGGCCGCGGCCGACAAGCTCAAGGCCAGCGGCCACAAGTGCCCCTTCACCACCAGCTGGATGAGCTGGACCCAGCTCGAGAGCTTCTCGGCCTGGCACAACACGCTCTATGCGACGCAGAACAACGGCTTCGGCGGCACCTCGGCGCGCCTGGCCTTCAACTCGCCGCTGCACGTGAAGCACTTCGAGAACCTGGCCAGGATGTCGAAGGACGGCACCTTCGTCTACAAGGGCCGCAACAACACGGCCGACGCCGCCTTCCCCTCGGGCGAGTGCGCGATGATGACGGGCTCCTCCGGCCTGTACGCACGCGTGGCCAAGGACGCCAAGTTCAAGTACGGCATCTCCACCCTGCCCTACTACCCCGACGTGAAGGGCGCGCCCCAGAACACCGTGATCGGCGGCGCCAGCCTCTGGGTCATGTCCGGCAAGCCGGCCGACCACTACAAGGGCGTGGCCAACTTCTTCACCTTCCTGTCCGACACCAAGGTGCAGTCTGAAAGCCACAAGCGCACGGGCTACCTGCCCATCACCACGGCGGCCTACAAGCTGACGGACGCCTCGGGCTTCTACAAGGACAACCCCGGCACCGACGTGGCCGTGACGCAGATGATCCGCAAGACCACCGACAAGTCGCGCGGCGTGCGCCTGGGCAGCTTCGTGCAGATCCGGACCATCATCGACGAGGAAACCGAACAGATCTGGAACGGCAAGCGTTCCGCCAAGGAAGCCCTCGATGCCGCCGTCAAGCGCGGCAACGAGCAGCTCGAACGCTTCGAGAAGGCAAACAAGGGCTGAAGCCCCGATCGGCTCGGCGCCGAGTAGACTCGCCCGCCCGCCACTGCAAAGGCCGTGGGCGGGCGTTTCGTTTTTGAGGGATTCGAGGGGCTATGGAAAAACGCGTTCTATTCCGATCGGCATGGCTGCCATGGCTGCTGATCGCGCCGCAGATGGCGGTGATCCTGGTGTTCTTCTTCTGGCCCGCCAGCCAGGCGATCTGGCAGTCGATGCAGACCGAGGACGCCTTCGGCACCTCCACCGCCTTCGTGGGCCTTGAGAACTTCAAGACCCTGTTCGATGATCCGGCCTACATCGAGTCGTTCAAGGTCACCGCGCTGTTCTCCGTGCTGGTGGCCGGCATCGGCATCTCGATATCGCTGCTGCTGGCGATCTTTGCCGACCGCATCCTGCGCGGTTCGCTGTTCTACAAGACCTTCCTGATCATTCCGTACGCGGTGGCCCCGGCGATCGCGGGCGTGCTGTGGGTGTTCATGTTCTCGCCCAGCATCGGCGTCGTGAGCTATGGCCTGCGCAAGATGGGCATGGACTGGAACCACCTGCTCAATTCCAACCAGGCGCTGTCGCTGATCGTGGTGGCCGCGATCTGGAAGCAGATTTCCTACAACTTCCTGTTCTTCCTGGCCGGGCTGCAGTCGATTCCCAAGGCGCTGATCGAGGCCGCGGCCATCGATGGCGCCGGACCGCTGCGCCGCTTCATGACCATCCAGTTCCCGCTGCTGTCGCCCACCACCTTCTTCCTGCTGGTGATCAACGTGGTGTACGCCTTCTTCGACACCTTCGCGATCGTGCATGCCACCACCGAAGGCGGCCCGGGCCGCGACACCGCGATCCTGGTCTACAAGGTCTGGCACGACGGCTTCCGGGCGCTCGACCTGGGCGGCTCGGCCGCGCAATCGGTGGTGCTGATGGTGATCGTGGTCGTGCTCACGGTGATCCAGTTCCGCTACGTCGAAAAGAAGGTCCAGTACTGATGGCGCATCCTTTCTTCTCTGCTTTCTTCTTCCGGAGTACCCGCCATGATTGAACGCAGGCCCGGCCTCACCGTCCTGTCGCACGTGGTACTGATCCTGGGGATCGCCATCGTGGTCTTTCCGATCTACCTGGCCTTCGTCGCCTCGACCCACACGCGCGACGAGATCCTGCGCGTGCCAATGCCGCTCGTGCCTGGCACGCACATGGTCGAGAACTACACCGCGGCCCTGCTCGGCACCGAAACGCAGGGCGCGCGCGTGGTGGTGGGCCGGATGATGTGGATCAGCCTGGTCACGGCGCTGGTCATCAGCATCGGCAAGATCGCGATCTCGCTGCTCTCCGCCTTTGCCATCGTGTACTTCCGCTTTCCGTTCAAGAAGATCGTCTTCTGGATGATCTTCGTGACGCTGATGCTGCCGGTGGAGGTGCGCATCCTGCCCACCTACAAGGTCCTGGCCGACCTGAACATGCTCAACACCTACGCGGGCCTGACCATCCCGCTGATCGCCTCGGCCACGGCGACCTTCCTGTTCCGGCAGTTCTTTCTCTCGGTGCCCGACGAGCTGGTCGAGGCCGCGCGAATAGACGGCGCGGGGCCGATGCGCTTCTTCAAGGACATCCTGGTGCCGTTGTCGCAGACGTCGATCGCCGCGCTCTTCGTGATCCAGTTCATCTACGGCTGGAACCAGTACCTCTGGCCGCTCCTGGCCACCACCACCGAGGACATGTACCCGGTGGTCATCGGCATCAAGCGGATGATCGCCTCGGGCGACGCCGCGGTCGACTGGAACCTCGTGATGGCCACGGCCATTCTGGCGCTCATTCCGCCGGCCATCGTCGTGGTGCTGATGCAGCGCTGGTTCGTCAAGGGCCTGGTCGACACCGAGAAGTAGCCCACCTCCGAAGCGGCTCACTTCGTGTGGCCGCCTCCCCCTCCAGGGGGCAACACCGGCGGCCCGGCGAAGCCGGTTCCGCGGTGTTTCCCCGGACAGGCCTGCCAGCCACAACCCGATATTCAGAACAGACAACATGTCAGCCATTTCCTTTCGCAACGTCATCAAGCGCTACGGCAAGGGTGCCAAGGCCAACCAGGTCATCCACGGCGTTTCGGCCGAGGTGAACAAGGGCGAGTTCGTCGTCATCGTCGGGCCTTCGGGCTGCGGCAAGTCCACGCTGCTGCGCATGGTGGCGGGCCTGGAAGACATCTCGGCCGGCGACATCGCCATTGGCGGGCGCGTGGTGAACCTGCTCGAACCCTCCGAGCGCGACATCGCCATGGTGTTCCAGAACTACGCGCTCTACCCGCACATGAGCGTGTTCAAGAACATGGCCTATGGCCTGAAGATCGCCAAGCTGCCCACCGCAGAGATCAAGACGCGGGTCGACAAGGCCGCCAAGATCCTCGAACTCGGCCACCTGCTCGAGCGCAAGCCGCGCGAGCTGTCGGGCGGCCAGCGCCAGCGCGTGGCCATGGGCCGGGCCATCGTGCGCCAGCCGCAGGTGTTCCTGTTCGACGAGCCGCTGTCCAACCTGGACGCCAAGCTGCGCGCGCAGACCCGCCTGGAGATCCAGAAGCTGCACCGCGAACTCGGCATCACCTCGCTGTTCGTCACGCACGACCAGGTCGAGGCCATGACGCTGGCCCAGCGCATCATCGTGATGAACGGCGGCGTGATGGACCAGTTCGCAACGCCCGAGGAGGTGTACAACCGCCCCGCAACCACCTTCGTCGCGAGCTTCATCGGCTCGCCGCCGATGAACCTGCTGCACCATGCGCCGGGCGTGCGGCCCGGCCAGATCCTCGGCATCCGTCCCGAGCACATGAAGCTGGACGAAAGCGGCTGGACCGTGCAGGTCGAGTCGGTCGAACTGCTGGGCGCCGAGCGGCTGGTGTACGGCCGCATCGGCGAAGAGCAGATCATCATGCGCACCGACGAAAGCGACCATCCGCCGGTTGCGGGCGACACGGTCAAGATCGCGGCGCGCCAGGACAAGCTGCACTGGTTCGACGCCGGTTCCGGCAAGCGGGCAGACTGAAGAATGGCGGCGCTGAAACCCTGGCCCTACCCGCGCTGGATCGCCCACCGCGGCGCCGGCAAGCTGGCGCCGGAGAACACGCTGGCGGCCTTCAGGCTCGGCGCCGCGCACGGCTACCGCATGTTCGAGTGCGACGCCAAGCTCAGCGCCGACGGCGTGGCCTTCCTGATGCACGACGCCACGCTCGACCGCACCACCAGCGGCCAGGGCACCGGCGGCACGCAGCCCTGGAGCGCGCTCTCGCAGCTCGACGCGGGCAGCTGGCATTCGCGCGCCTTCGCGGGTGAGCCGCTCGCCACGCTGGAAAACCTTGCGCGCTACTGCCTGGCCAACGGCCATCTGCTCAACATCGAGATCAAGCCCACGCCCGGGACCGAGCGCGAAACCGGCGAAGCGGTGGCGCGGCTCGCGGCCCGGCTGTGGCAGGGCGCTGCCACGCCGCCTCTGCTCACGTCGTTCAAGGCCGAATCGCTGGCGGGAGCCCAGGCCGTCCAGCCCGAGCTGCCGCGCGGGTTGCTGCTCGATACGCTCCAGGACGGCTGGCTTGCGGCTGCGACCGGGCTCGACTGCGCCGCCGTCGTCTGCAACCACGCGCTCTGGAATGCCGCCACGGTGGCGCAGGTGCACGATGCCGGGATGCGCGCGCTGAGCTACACCGTCAACGACGAATGGGCCGCAGAGCGGCTGATCGTGCTCGGCACCGACGGCATCATCACCGACCGCGTCGACCTGTTCAGTCCCGCCGGTTGACCTCCGCAGCGGGCCGCGACGGCCTGACACACGCTGTCACGCGCCGCGCCGGGCCCCTGGAATGCTGCCTTCTATGATGGCAGCCATGAGTTTGATCCCACGCCTGATGGCCCTTTGCCTGGCCGCCATGCTGTCGTGCGGCCCTGCGATGGCACAGCCCGACAGCGGCACCAGCACCAGCAGCACCACCGCCACGGCCCCTGAACCCGAACCCACCGTCGCCGAGCTGCGCGAGCAGCTCACCAAGATCACCGCCGCGGCCGATTCCAGCGCGGACATGCGCAAGCTGCTGGCGCAGATCAGCGACATCGGCACGCAGGCTGACAAGTTCGTGGCGGCGCGCACCGGCGAGCTGGCCGACCTGAATGCGCGCCTCGGTGAACTCGGCAATCCGCCGGCCGCCGGTGCCACCGAAGATCCGGACATCACGCGCCAGCGCAGCCGGCTCACGAAGGAACGCAATGCGCTGGACGCGGACATCCGGCTGGCGCGCCTGCTGTCCATCGACGTGCGGCAGCGCGCCACCGAACTGGTGACGCAGCGCCGCGAACTCTTCGAGGCGCAGATCACCGAGCGGGCGGCCTCGCCGCTGACCGGCGAGTTCTGGACCGACCTGCAAGCCGCATGGCCGAACGACCTGGCGCGCTTCAAGGCGATGGTGGGCAGCCTGCGCGACGGACTCGCACAGGCCCTGCAGCAAGGCACGCGGGTCGCGGTGCTCGGGGCACTGGCCGTGGCCCTGCTGTTCGCGGTGCTGGGTACCTGGGTGGCCGAGCACCTGCTGACGCGCATCGCCGCACGGCTGCTGCCCGCGGGGCGGCTTCGGCGCTCGCTCCTGGTGATCGCGATCGTCGCGAGCCACGTGCTGCTGGTCGCGGCGGCGGCGCACGGCTTCGTGCGCGTGCTCGAGGAATACGCCACCTGGGAGCCGCAGGCGCGCAAGGCGATGCGCTCCATGGCGCAGGCGCTGGTGTTCATGGCCTTCGTGATCGGGCTGGGCCGCGGCCTCCTGGCCACCCGCCGGCCTTCGTGGCGGCTGCCGCCGATACCCGATGCCATGGCGGTCCGGTTGGCACCGCTGCCGTGGCTGGTGGCCGCGGTGGCTGCGCTGGCCTGGGCGCCGGTGGAGATCAATGCGCTGGTCGAAGCGAGCTTTGCGGCGGTGGTCGCCACCCACGTGCTCACCGCGCTGGTGCTCACCGCGCTGGTCGCCGCGGTGCTGCAGCGGCTGCGGCCCCTGCGCGCCGACACGCCCGACGCCGACCTGCCGGAGCGGCCGATGTGGGTGGGCCTGCTGGTGGCCTGCATCGGCATCCTGATGGTGGCGATATGGGTCCTGGTGGGCCTGGGCTACGTGGCGCTCGCGAGCTTCCTGGCCTCGCAGCTGACCTGGAGCGGCATCGTCGCGGCCGCGTTCTACGTGCTGTTCAAGTTTGCCGACGACGTCTTCATGGCTGGCGTGTCGTCGCGCAGCACCTTCGGCCAACGCCTGCAGAAGAGCTTCGGGTTCGCGCCGCAGACGCTCGACCAAGCCGCGACCGTGCTGTCCGGCCTGAGCCGCGTGGGGCTGTTCTTCTACATGCTGATTGCGCTCGCGGCGCCCCTGGGCACCGGGCCCAGCGAGGTGTTCCAGCGCAGCGGCAAGTTCGGCACCGGCGTGAAGGTCGGCGAGTTCCAGCTGGTGCCGGGCGCCATCCTGAGCGCCATCGCGGTGGCCGTGATCGGCTTCATCGTGCTCAGGGTCTTCAAGCGCTGGCTCTCGCGCAGCTACCTGCCCAGCACACAGTTCGAGCCCGGCATGCAGAGCTCGATCACCACGCTGCTCGGCTATGTCGGCGGCATCCTCGTGGTCGCGTTCTCCCTCTCGGCGCTGGGCATCGGCGTGGAGCGCATCGCATGGGTGGCCAGCGCGCTGTCGGTGGGCATCGGCTTCGGGCTGCAGGCGATCGTGCAGAACTTCATCTCGGGCCTCATCCTCCTGGCCGAGCAGCCGGTGAAGGTGGGCGACTGGGTGGTGCTGGGCACCACGGAGGGCGACGTGCGGCGCATCAACGTGCGCGCCACGGAGATCCAGCTCGGGGACCGCTCGACGGTGATCGTGCCCAACTCCGAGTTCATCACCAAGACCGTGCGCAACATGACGCTGACCAATGCGGAAGGACGGGTGCTCATCCGCCTGCCGATGCCGCTGACCACCGACGCGCAGCGCGTGCGCGACCTCATCCTGGAAGCCTGCCGCGCGCACGAGGGTGTGCTGGAAACCCCCGCCCCTTCACTCACGCTCGAAGGTGTCGAGGGCGGCCTGCTGATCTTCCAGGCGATTGCCTATGTGCCGAGCCCGCGGCTCGCGGGCGGGGTGCGCAGCGACCTGCTGTTCACGATTCTCGACCGCATGCGCGCGGAGCAGATCGAACTCGTGCCCTATGCGGCCATGCCACCGCCCGCCGTTGCCGGCCAGACCGGGCCGGTCGCCGCCTAGTTGCCGCATCCGCTCCCCGGACCCTGGGTTGGCTGAAGCAACATCCTGAAACGCGCTTCACCGACCGGCGCCTACCCTCGCCAGCCGCGGGACACGAGCCATTGGCTCGTGCCGCAGGCCAGCACCAGCGCCGCGTAGGCGCCCATCGTGCCGTCCCGACCCGACAGGACCAGCCCGCCCAGGAGCGCCAGCGCGCCGGCGCCGGAATTGACCGCCGCCTGGATCCACCAGGCGGGCGCACCCGCCTTCCGGGCCAGGCCTCCACCCGCCAATGCGCAGGCAAAGCCCACCGCCAGGGCGGGTGCCAGGAAGTTGAGCAGGTGGTTGAGGAGAGCCGGCAGGGACATGGGGTGGGGAAGCGGGTGAAGAGAAGCGAAAGCGGCCATACCCCTCGGCAGCCGCAGCGCTCCTGCTGATTTTATAATCAGCGGATATGTCAGTCTGGGCCCTCGGGTTGAACCACACGACCGCGCCGCTCGACCTGCGCGGCCGTTTCGCGTTCGCGCTCGACCAGCTGGCTCCCACGCTGCACAGCCTGCGCAACTCGTTCCCCACCGGCCGGCACCCCCAGGTCGAGGCCGCGATCATCTCGACCTGCAATCGCACCGAGATCTACTGCGCCGCCGAGCACGCGGCGCTGGAGCACACCGTGGGCTGGCTGGCCGAAAGCGGCGGCGTGGCGCCCGCCCTGCTGCGCTCGCATGCCTACACGCTGCAGGACGACGAGGCCGCGCGCCATGTGTTCCGCGTGGCCAGCGGGCTCGACTCCATGGTGCTCGGCGAGGCCCAGATCCTCGGCCAGATGAAGGACGCCGTGCGCGCGGCCGAGACCGCCGGCGCGCTCGGCAGCACGCTCAATCAGTTGTTCCAGCGCTCCTTCGCGGTCGCCAAGGAAGTGCGCACCGCCACCGAGATCGGCGCCCATTCCATCAGCATGGCGGCCGCGGCCGTGCGGCTGGCGGGCCAGCTGTTCGAAGATTTGCACCAGACGCGCGTGCTGTTCGTGGGCGCGGGCGAAATGATCGACCTGGCCGCCACGCACTTCGCGGCCAAGGACCCGAAGTCGATCGCGATTGCCAACCGCACGCTCGAACGCGGCGAAAAACTCGCCTCCCGCTTCGGCGGAGAAGCCATGCGGCTCGCCGACCTGCCGAACCGGCTGGCCGAGTTCGACATCGTGGTGAGTTGCACGGCCAGCACGCTGCCGATCATCGGGCTGGGCGCGGTCGAACGGGCGCTCAAGACGCGCAAGCACCGCCCGATGTTCATGGTCGACCTGGCCGTCCCGCGCGATATCGAGCTCGAGGTGAAGGCGCTCGAAGACATCTATCTCTACACGGTGGACGACCTTGCCCAGGTGGTGCAGCAGGGCCAGGCCAACCGCCAGGCCGCGGTGGCGCAGGCCGAGGTCATCATCGACGCCGGCGTGCAGAGCTTCATGCACTGGCTGGGCCAGCGTGGCACGGTGCCGCTGATTCAGCAGCTCAATGCCCAGACCGACGAGTGGCGCGCCGCCGAGATCGCACGCGCGCGCAAGCTGCTGGCCAAGGGCGAATCGGTCGATGCGGTGCTCGAAGCCATGGCGCGCGGGCTCACGCAAAAGATGCTGCACGGCGCGCTGGCCGAACTCCACGCGGGCGATGCGACCTCGCGCGAGCACACCGCGCAGACCATCTCGCGCCTGTTCCTGCGCAAAGAGCGTTAGCGACGCGAAGCCGGACTTCCGAACGCAGGAGTCGCCAAGGTTTCCGAGGGATCGCAAAGGGATTCCCGAACCATCCGGCTTCTTCTGCGCCTCTTGCGAAACCTTGGCGACTCTTGCTTCCAAGGGACCCGATCCCAGACCCCAGTGAAACCCTTTCTCCGCCATCAACTCGAACGCTACGCCGCACGCCTGGGCGAACTCGACTTCCTGCTTTCGCGCGAAGACATCATGAGCGACATGGCGCAGTACCGCACCATCTCGCGCGAGCATGCCGAGGTCACGCAGATCGCGGGCCGCTACGAGCGCTACAGGCAGCGCGAGGCCGACATCGCCGGCGCGAACGAGATGCTCGACGATCCCGACATGGCCGAGATGGCACGCGAAGAGATCGCAGGCGCCGAGGCCGAGCTGGTGCAGCTCGAGGAAGAACTGCAGCGCCTCCTGCTGCCCAAGGACCCCGACGACGCGCGCAATGCCTTCCTCGAAATCCGCGCCGGCACGGGCGGCGACGAATCGGCCCTGTTCGCGGGCGATCTGCTGCGCATGTACACGCGCTACTGCGAGCGCGCCGGCTGGCGCTGCGAGGTGGTGAGCGAAAGCGAAAGCGAGCTCGGCGGCTACAAGGAAGTGGTGATCCGCATCGTCGGCACCGACGTGTTCGGCCACCTGCGCTTCGAGTCGGGCGGGCACCGCGTGCAGCGCGTGCCGGCCACCGAAACCCAGGGCCGCATCCACACCAGCGCCTGCACAGTGGCCGTGCTTGCCGAGCCCGACGAAACCGTGGCGGTGCAGATCAACCCGGCCGACCTGCGCATCGACACCTACCGCGCGAGCGGTGCGGGCGGCCAGCACATCAACAAGACCGACTCGGCCGTGCGCATCACGCACATCCCCACGGGCATCGTGGCCGAATGCCAGGACGACCGCAGCCAGCACCGCAACAAGGCCAAGGCACTGCAGGTGCTCTCCGCACGCATCCAGGAAAAGGAGCGCAGCGAGCGCGCCGCCAAGGACGCCGCCATGCGCAAGGGGCTGATCGGCAGCGGCGACCGCTCGGACCGCATCCGCACCTACAACTTTCCGCAGGGCCGGCTCACCGACCACCGCATCAACCTCACGCTCTACAAGCTGCTCGCCATCATGGAAGGCGACCTGGGGGATGTGCTGGAGGCCCTGCGCGCGGCGCGAGAGGCCGAGCAGCTCGCCGAGCTGGAGTCGAGCCTGCCGGCATGACGCCCACGGCCCCGACCGCACCCGCCACCGTGGCGCAGGCCCTGGCTGCGGCCGTGGCGCGGGGCGTCGACCGGCTCGACGCCCAGTTGCTGCTGCTGCATGCGCTGGGGCGCGCGCCGCACGACCGTGCGTGGCTGCTGGCGCACGACACCGATGCCATCGCAGGCACGGCATGGGCAAGTCTGTCGGCGCAGCTGTCGCGCCGGCTGGCGGGGGAGCCGGTGGCGTACCTGCTCGGCGAAAAGGAATTTCACGGCCTCCGCCTGCACGTCGACGCGCGCGTGCTGGTGCCGCGCCCGGACACCGAGACGCTGGTCGACTGGGCCCTGCAATGCCTCGAAGGCCGCGAGAAGCCGCGCGTGCTCGACCTGGGCACCGGCAGCGGCGCCATCGCACTGGCGCTGCAGCATGCGCGGGCCGATGCCCGGGTCGACGCGGTCGATGCGAGTGCCGATGCACTGGCCGTCGCCAAGGCCAACGCCCAGCGCCTCCGGCTGCCGGTAGGTTTCAGCCAGGCCCACTGGCTCGATGGCGCCGCGAGCGGCTACGCCGTCATCGCCAGCAATCCGCCCTACATTGCCGCCGGCGATCCGCACCTGCCGGCGCTCCGGCACGAGCCCGCGTCCGCGCTGGTGGCCGGGGCCGACGGGCTCGACGACATCCGCCAGATCGTGCGGGACGGCCCCTCGCACCTTGCAGAAGGCGGCTGGCTGCTGCTCGAACACGGGCACGACCAGGCCCCGGCCGTGCGCCGGCTGCTCGAAGCGCGCGGGTTTGCCGAAGTCCAAAGCCGCGTCGACCTTGCCGGCATCCAGCGCTGCTCCGGCGGAGTCTGGCGCACGGTGAAATAATCCCCCCAGCCCACTTTTCAGGAGTCCCCATGTCCGACGCCCAGCAACGCATCGACGATCTCGTCAAATCCAACGAACTCGTGCTCTTCATGAAGGGGAATGCGAGCTTCCCGATGTGCGGTTTCTCCGGCCGCGCGATCCAGATCCTCAAGGCGGTCGGCGTCGACACCAAGACGCTCAAGACCGTCAACGTGCTCGAAGACGACGGCATCCGCCAGGGCATCAAGGAATACAGCAACTGGCCCACCATTCCCCAGCTCTACGTGAAGGGCGAATTCGTCGGCGGCTCGGACATCATGATGGAGATGTACGAGTCGGGCGAGCTGCAGCAGGTCCTGGGCGGCAGCAACCCGGCCTGAATTCCCGGCACGCCCCATGAGCCACGCGCACGGCCAGGACGGCCATTCGCACGACGGCCGTTCCCACGGCGGCGAGTCCGCGCCGGCCTGGAAGCACGACGGCGTGCGCGTGGTCGCGGCCAACCAGCTCGACACCAACACCGCACAGACGCCCGGCATGAACCGGGCGGCAGCGATCAACTTCGCGCGCGTGGGCGCGCAGAAGCTCTGGGCCGGCACCGTCACCATCCATGCCGACGCCAAGACCGGCGCCCACCACCACGGGCACCTCGAGTCGGTGATCTACGTGGTGCGCGGCCGGGCGCGCATGCGATGGGGCGAGAAGCTCGAGTTCACGGCCGAGGCCGGGCCGGGCGACTTCATCTACGTGCCACCCTACGTGCCGCACCAGGAAATCAACGCCAGCCCGACCGAGCCGCTCGAATGCGTGCTGTGCCGCAGCGACGGCGAGGCGGTCGCGGTCAATCTCGATATCGAGCCGGTGGAAAAACCGGAATCGGTGCTCTGGGTCGACCCCACGCATCCGCACGGCGGCGTCTAGCCCCCTCAGTCATGGCACGATGGCGCACTTCGACGTGCCGCCATGACCCTGACCCAAAGCCTGCTCATCATCGTGTTGCTGATCGCGATGAGCGCGTTCTTCTCGATTGCCGAAATCACCCTTGCCGCCTCGCGGCGCCTGCGCCTTCGCCAGATGGCCGACGATGGCGATGCGCGGGCGGAAAAAGTGCTGCGCGTGCAGGAGCAGCCCGGCCACTACTTCACCGTGGTGCAGATCGGCCTCAATGCCGTGGCGATTCTCGGCGGCGTGGTGGGCGAGGGCTCGCTCAGCCCGTACTTTGCGCGTTTCTTCGAGCACTGGATGAGCGTGGAGGCTTCGGGCAACCTGGCTTTCCTGTGCTCGTTCGTGATCGTCATCGCGGTGTTCCTGGTGTTCGCCGATCTCTTTCCCAAGCGGCTCGGCATGAGCAACCCGGAACGCATCGCGGTGCGCATGGTCGGGCCGATGCTGCTGCTGATCACCGCCTTCAAGCCGCTGGTGTGGCTGTTCACGCGCTCGACCGACATGCTCTTCAAGCTGCTCGGCATGCCGCTGGTGCGCGACGACAAGATCACCTCGGCCGACATCCTGGCCATGACCGAAGCCGGCGCGCTCGCGGGCGTGCTCGCGGTGCGCGAGCAGCAGGTGATCGCCAACGTGTTCGAGCTCGACACGCGGCTGGTCAGCAGCGTCATGACCGTGCGCGACAACATCGCCTGGTTCCTGCACGACGATCCCGAGTCGGTGCTGCGGGCGCGCATCATGGCGGAGCCTTTCTCGGCCTACCCGGTGTGCGACGGCGACATCGACCACGTGCTCGGCTATGTCGACGCGAAGGAGATGTTCCAGCGCGTGCTGGGCGGCCAGCCGCTGGCCTTCGACCAGGGCCTCACGCTGCACAAGGCGCTGGTCATCCCCGACCGGCTCTCGCTCACCGAGGTGCTCGAGCAGTTCCAGCAGGCGCGTGAAGACTTCGCGATCATCGTCAACGAATACAGCCTCGTGGTCGGCGTGATCACGCTCAACGACGTGATGAGCACGGTGATGGGCGACCTCGTCTCCACGCCCGACGAGGAACAGATCGTCAAGCGCGACGAAAACTCGTGGCTGATCGACGGCATCACGCCGATCCAGGACGTCCAGCGCGCGCTGCACATCGACGAGCTGCCCCATCCCGACGAATACGAGACGCTGGCAGGCTTTTTGATGGTGATGCTGCGCCGGGTGCCCAAGCGCACCGACAGCGTGAGCTGGGGCGGCTACACCTTCGAGGTGATGGACGTCGACAGCTACCGGATCGACCAGGTGATGGTGACGAAGACCTAGCGCCCCAAAAAGCACGATCGTGCAGTTCCCAGCCGCGCGCGGTCGGTTCCGGGTGGACCGGCAAGGAGCACCGCTGACGGCCACACCGCCGCACTTGAAACTCCCCCGTTTGCCCTTATCATTAGCACTCGCTGCAGATGAGTGCTAACAAGCCCTCGCCCAGTCGATGGGCCGCCGGCCTCCCCGATCGGTGCCCGACCACAACCCCGTTTCTTATTCAGGAGATGCAATGAAACTTCGTCCTTTGGCCGATCGCGTGATCGTCAAGCGTGTTGACAGCGAAACCAAGACCGCCTCTGGCATCGTCATCCCCGACGCAGCCGCCGAAAAGCCCGATCAGGGTGAAGTCCTGGCCGTGGGCCCCGGCAAGCGCACCGACAAGGGCGACCTGACCGCACTGACCGTCAAGGTCGGCGACCGCGTCCTGTTCGGCAAGTACAGCGGCCAGACCGTCAAGGTCGATGGCGACGAACTGCTGGTCATGAAGGAAGACGACCTCTTTGCGGTTGTCGAAGCGAAGTGATTTTGCGGGACAGACCAGGCAGGCGCGAAGCGGCTGACTGCTCTGTCCCCAAGTGATTAATAACTGATTTCGGAGTAATACAACATGGCAGCAAAAGACGTAGTCTTCGGCGGTGAAGCCCGCGCACGCATGGTCGAGGGTGTCAACATCCTGGCCAACGCAGTCAAGGTGACCCTGGGCCCCAAGGGCCGCAACGTGGTGCTCGAGCGCTCGTTCGGCGCCCCCACCGTCACCAAGGACGGCGTGTCGGTCGCCAAGGAAATCGAACTCAAGGACAAGCTCCAGAACATGGGCGCACAGCTCGTGAAGGAAGTGGCCTCCAAGACTTCGGACAACGCCGGTGACGGCACCACCACCGCGACCGTGCTGGCACAAGCCATCGTTCGCGAAGGTTTCAAGCTGGTGGCTGCCGGCATGAACCCGATGGACCTGAAGCGCGGCATCGACAAGGCTGTCACGGCCCTGGTCGCCGAGCTGAAGAAGGCTTCCAAGCCCACGACCACCTCGAAGGAAATCGCTCAAGTCGGCTCGATCTCGGCCAACAGCGACGAAACCATCGGCAAGCTCATCGCTGACGCGATGGACAAGGTCGGCAAGGAAGGCGTGATCACCGTCGAAGACGGCAAGTCGCTGGACAGCGAACTCGACGTCGTCGAAGGCATGCAGTTCGACCGCGGCTACCTGTCGCCCTACTTCATCAACAACCCCGAAAAGCAATCGGCGCTGCTCGACAACCCGTTCGTGCTGCTGTTCGACAAGAAGATCAGCAACATCCGCGACCTGCTCCCCACGCTGGAACAAGTCGCCAAGGCTGGCCGTCCCCTGCTGATCATTGCCGAAGAAGTCGAAGGCGAAGCCCTGGCTACGCTGGTCGTGAACACGATCCGCGGCATCCTGAAGGTCGTGGCTGTCAAGGCACCTGGCTTCGGCGACCGCCGCAAGGCCATGCTCGAAGACATCGCCATCCTGACGGGCGGCAAGGTCATCGCTGAAGAAGTGGGCCTGACGCTCGAAAAGGTGACGCTGGCCGACCTCGGCCAGGCCAAGCGCATCGAAGTGGGCAAGGAAAACACCATCATCATCGACGGTTCGGGCGCGGCGGCCGACATCGAAGCCCGCGTGAAGCAAGTGCGCGTGCAGATCGAAGAAGCCACGAGCGACTACGACCGTGAAAAGCTGCAAGAGCGCGTGGCCAAGCTGGCCGGCGGTGTTGCAGTGATCAAGGTCGGCGCCGCCACCGAAGTCGAGATGAAGGAAAAGAAGGCTCGCGTCGAAGACGCCCTGCACGCCACCCGCGCTGCAGTGGAAGAAGGCGTCGTGGCTGGCGGCGGCGTGGCTCTGCTGCGTGCCAAGCAAGCCGTGGGCGATTCGATCAAGGGCGACAACGCCGACCAGGACGCCGGCATCAAGCTGGTGCTCAAGGCCATCGAAGCTCCCCTGCGCGAAATCGTGAACAACGCCGGCGGCGAAGCCTCGGTGGTCGTGAACGCTGTGCTCGCAGGCAAGGGCAACTACGGCTTCAACGCCGCCAACGACACGTACGGCGACATGCTCGAACTGGGCATCCTGGACCCGACGAAGGTCACCCGCACCGCGCTGCAGAACGCAGCATCGGTGTCCTCGCTGCTGCTGACGACCGAAGCCATGGTCGCGGACGCACCGAAGGATGAAGCCGGTGCCGGTGGCGGCATGCCCGACATGGGCGGCATGGGTGGCATGGGCGGCATGGGCATGTAATGCCCGGCTGAGCACTGCTCACCAACCAGAAGGGCCGCGAAAGCGGCCCTTTTTCATTGCACGTCGGAATTGCTGAATTGGCGTTGCAATGCGGCGTACAGCCCCTGGAATCGTGCATGGCGAATCTTGTGCGCACCTGCTTGCTCGGCCGAGGGCGTCAGTTGCTGTTTGACGGGCGGCAGCGTGCACACCTCGGCCACGGTGCCGCCGTCGGCCAGCCAGGCCAGGCGCGCCGCACCCAGCGCACCGCCCGTCTCGCTGCCCGCATAGAGCGTGAGCGGCAGCTGGAAGATGTCGGCCAGCAACTGGCCCCACCACGCGCTGCGAGCGCCGCCGCCCACCAGCGCGACTTCGCGCAGCGGCATGCCGGCCGGCAGGCGCAGGGTGTCGAAGCCGTCGCGCAGGCCGCAGCTCACGCCCTCGACCACGGCATAGGCGATCTCCGCCGGGCCATGCGCATGCGTCAATCCGAACAGCACGCCCTGCGCATGGGGGTTGTTGTGCGGCGAACGCTCACCCGACAGGTAGGGCAGGAACAACGGGCAGCGCTCGCGCTGCGCCGTCTCGACCGATGCGGCCGCTTCGAGCAGCGCAGCCTCGTCGGCAAACCTGAATGCCTTGGCAGCCCAGCTCACCGCGCTCGCGGCCGAGAGCATCACCGACATCTGGTGCCAGCGCTTCGGCAGTGCATGGCAAAAGGCATGCATCGCCTGCGCCGGGTTCGGAAGAAAGCGGTCGGTCGATACGAACACCACGCCCGATGTGCCGAGCGAGACGAAGCCCTGCCCCGGCTCGACAAGCCCCATGCCGACGGCGCTCGCGGCGTTGTCGCCCGCGCCGCCTGCAATCAGCACGGTCCCGTTGCCAACGCCCCAGCGCGCCGCAAGTTCGGGCTTGAGCTGCGCCGACACCTCGCTGCCTTCGACCAGCCGCGGCATGTGGTCGCGCGTGAGACCCGTGGCGGCGAGCAGCTCGTCGGACCAGTCGCGCGCGCCCACGTCGAGCCACAGCGTGCCGGCGGCGTCGGACATCTCGCTGACCGCCTCGCCGCTGAGCATGAAGCGCAGCCAGTCCTTCGGCAACAGCACGCGCGCGGTGCGCTTGAAGATGTCAGGCTCGTGTTCGCGCACCCACAGCAGCTTGGGCGCGGTGAATCCCGGCATCGCCAGGTTGCCCGCGATCTCTCCCAGGCGCGGCACGGCCCGGGTGATCGCCTCGCACTGCGCGCCGCTGCGCCCGTCGTTCCAGAGGATGGCGGGCCGCAGCACCGCGCCCGCCGCATCGAGCAGCGTGGCGCCGTGCATCTGGCCCGAGAGGCCGATGGCGCGCACGGCGGCGAGCGCGCCGGCATGCGCCTGCCGCAGCTCGGCCATGACCTGTTCCAGCGCCTGCCACCATTGGCTCGGCGACTGTTCCGACCAGAGCGGTTGCGGCCGGTCGACCGTGAGCGGCGCGCGCGCCACGCCGACGATGCGGTGATCGCCTGCGAGCAGCAGCGCCTTGAGCTCGGAGGTGCCGAGGTCGAGTCCCAGATACAAGTGGGTGCTCCTTGGTTCAGCCGAAGCGCGTGTCGGCCTGGCGTCGGAACTCGCTGGGCGTCATGCCCTTGATTTCGAGAAAGCGCCGGTTGAAATTGGCGACGTTGTTGAAGCCCACCTGGTAGCAGATGTCGGTGACGTAGTGGTCGGTCTGCATGAGCAGGTGGCAGGCACTGTTGATGCGCACGCGGTTGACGAAATCGGTGAAGCTGTTGCCGGTGGAGCGCCGGAAGAAGCGGCTGAAGCGGCTCTCACTCATGCCGAGCTCGGCCGCCACGTCGGACATCGAGATCGAGTCCGCGAGGTTGGCCGTGAGGCGGTTGACGATTTCGTTGATCTGGTCGACCTGCGCGTCGCCGTCGGCGCCTTGCGCGCCCTGCATCTGCACGCTCGACAACAGCCGGTAGTCGGTGCATTGCGCAAGGTCGGCCATGAATTCCAGGAACAGCCCGAGCCGGCGTGTGCCGCGCGCGGCCTTGATGCTGTCCCAGTGCGATTGCGCCTGCTGCGACATGCCGAAGAACTCGATGCCGTGCCGCGCCCGCTCGAACAGCTGCATCACCTCGCGCAGTTCGGGAATCTCCGCTGCCGCGCGTTCGATGGGCTCGTGGCGGAACTGAATCACGCGGTCTCGCCCTGCTGCGCCGCCTTCGGGCACGTCGAGCGAGATCCAGTTGTGCGGCAGGCGGGGCCCGCAGAGCACCAGGTGCCCGGGCTGGAACGGCCCGATCCAGTCGCCGATGAAGGCCTTGCCCGAGGTCTCGGTGATCAGGTGCAGCTCGTAGTCCTCATGGAAATGCCATCGCACCAGCGGGCTCGGGAAGCCGTGCGCAAGGCAGCGCACCAGGCCGGTTTCAGGAGCTTCGTAGCCCAGTGACGGAGAGCGCGCGATGTCGCGCTCCAGTTCGGGCTGGCGCTGGCGCGGGATCGCGCGTTTGCGGCTGGTCGTGGTCATGGCAGCACGGGATTTCAGGACCGGGACAGGACCGGCCCGTGGTCTTGCTGCGCGAGCGCGGCGCGCACCGCTTCGAGCGTGGGTGGATCGGCCCCTTCGCGGGTGCAGTTCAACGCGGCGGCCGTGGCCGCGAAGCCCATCACCTCGCGCCAGGTCTCGTCCGCCAGCTGGCCGAGCTGCGCCGGATGGTCGACGCCCTGCGCCAGCAGCGCGACCGACAGCCCCGCCGTGAAAGTGTCGCCCGCGCCGATGGTGTCGACCACCTGGACGCGCGGCGCAGCGACGGTGAGCGGCTCGTGCCCCGTGCGCCAGAGCGTGGCCCCCGCGCCGCCGCGCGTGACGATGACCGCATGCGCGCCGGCTTGCAGGCACTCCGCGGCCAGCGCATCGACCGGCCGGCCGGGCGCCAGCAGCTCGGCGTCTTCATCGCTGAGCTTGACGAGGTCGGCCATGGCCAGCCAGTCCATGACACGCACGCGATACGCCGCCATGTCGGGAATGAGGCTGGGCCGGACGTTGGGATCGAACACGATCACACGGCGCCCGGCATTGGCCGTGACCAGCTCGGCGATGCGCGTGGCCGCGGGTTCCTGCAGCAGCGAGATGGAACCGAAATGAAGAAAGCGGCAGTCCGCGGGCAGCTGCGGCAGCGGCTCGGGCGCCCAGGTCGCGTCGGCGCTGCCGCGGGTGTAGAACGCGTAGCGGTTGGTCTGCGGCGTGCGCTCGACAAAGGCCAGGGTCGAGGGCGCATCGCTGCGCAGGATGTAGCTGGTGTCCACCCCGTTGCGTTCGAGAAAACACAGCAGCCGTTCGCCGAACAGGTCGTTCGACAGCTGCGTGAGAAAGCCGGTCGGCTCGCCCAGCCGCGCGCAGGCCACGGCCGTGTTGAGCGGCGAGCCGCCTTCGTGGCCCAGGAATGCGAGCGTGCCGGGCTCGCTGGCGGTGAAATCGATCAGGGCTTCGCCCGTGAGTGCAATGCGCATGGTTCTCGGATTCTCTTCTTTCAGGACAAGGCGCGCGCGTCGGCCAGGAAGCCGCGCTCCGCGGCCAGCGTGGCGGGATGGTCGAGCAGTTCGGCCAACAGGCGCGGCGGAATCGTGATGGCCCGCACGCCCAGTTCCAGCAACGAAAGATACGCCTCGCGCGAGCGGACGCTGGCGACCAGGAGGCGTGTGCCGGACGAAGGCCGCTGGGAGACCAGGGCCTGCATCCGGGCGATCAACGCGAGTCCGTCGATGCCGACATCTTCGAGCCGCCCGAGGTAAGGCGCCGCATAGGCCGCGCCGAGCTGCGACGCGAAGTGCGCCTGTTCGGGCGCGTACACCGCGGTCCATGTCACCGGCACGCCTTGCGCGATGAGCCTTGCACCGGCATCCAGCCCTTGGCGCGTGGCGGGAATCTTGACGACCAGTTGGCCCGGGTCGAAGTGCGACAGCAAGGCGCGCGCGTCTTCGAGCATGCCGTCGACCTCGCTCTCATGCACCTGCGCCTGCACCTGGCGGGCGCCCAGGTCGATGCAGCGCTTGAGCAAGCCCGGCAATTCGCCCCGGCCGATGCCGGCGCGCCGCAGCAGCGTGGGATTGGTCGTCACGCCGTGCACGACCGGATGCGGGAGGCAGGTCTTCAGCTCTGCCAGGTCGGCGCTGTCCAGGTAGAGGTGGAAATCTTGATTCATGGATGGGTTGCTTCAAAAGCAGCAGTGTGTTCAGGGCGCGTGCACAGGCCACCGGGTACTCCCCTCCGCGAATGTCCCCCGCCTTCTGCTCCACCTTTATTTCGCTGCGGGGAGCACCCGGCGCCCTGCGCACACCGGGCGCGGCTCTCGTGCTCGCCGATCAACCGGTGCTCTGCCCAACGCACCCGCTGGCGGGGTGCCTTGCGCAGCGAAATAAAGGAGGAGGCCGCAGGCCGGGGGACGTTCGCGGAGAAAGGTACCCCGTCGGCGGGAGCGCGCCCTGAACGCGGCACCTCATGCACAGCAAACTTCATCTCAGCTCATCACATTGCCACCATCGACATTCAAGGTCTGCGCCGTGATGTAGCGCGCCTCGTCGCTGGCAAGGAACACCGCCGCCCCCGCGATGTCGCTGGGCAGCCCCATGCGGCCGAGCGGCACCTCCAGGCCCACGCGGCGCTTCTTCTCTCCCGGCGGCAAGCCTTCGGCCTTGGCGAAGAGGCTGTCGACATGGTCCCACATCGGCGTGTCGACCACGCCCGGTGCAATGCCGTTGACGCGAATGCCGTGCGGCGCCATGGCCAGCGCGGCGCTCTGGGTGTAGCTGATCACCGCCGCCTTGGTCGCGCAGTAGTGCGACACCAGCGCTTCGCCGCGGCGCCCGGCCTGCGACGCCATGTTGATGACCGAGGCACCCTGGGCGCCGGTCTCGACCATGTGGCGCAGCACGGCCTGCATCACGAAGAACATGCCCTTTACGTTGACCGCGAACAGCCTGTCGAACGAAGCCTCGTCGCTGTCGAGCAGCGGCGCCAGGTCGAACACGGCTGCGTTGTTGAACAGCGTGTGGACCGGCCCGAACGCGACCTGCGCCTCGGCCAGCATGTGCGCGATGGCCTGCGTGTCGGTCACGTCGGCCGCAATGTAGGCGAGCTTGTCGGGATGGCCTTGCTGCAGCGCACGCACGGCGTCGGGCGCCGCCGTTGCACGGTCGATCACGCTGCAGCGCGCACCTTCCGCCATACAGGCCTCGGCCACGGCCAGGCCGATGCCGCCGCCCGCGCCGGTCAGCAGCACGTGGCGGTTCTTCAGACGTTCGCTCATACCTTTGTTCCCCCATTCACAAGATTCTTCACCCGCGCGCTCGCACCGCGCACGGCATCGACCAGCCGCGCATCGCCCGCGACAGGGCCCCAAAGTCCGGCGTCCGAGCACAGCGCGAGCACCGGATCGGCCGCGCCGCAGATCGCACGCGCCACCGCCTCGTCCATGCCCTGGTCCTGGTACGCATAGGGCAGTGCCCCGCGATGCCAGAGCTGCAGGAAGGCGAGGAACAGCGCGGGCAGCATGGCGACGCTCGAGATCGGCTGACCCGCAGCGAGCCGCTCGCGTACCGTGGGCGCGATGAAGCCCGGGATCTTCGAGAACCCGTCGGCCGCGACCCGCTGGTTGGTGTCGCGGATCGCGGGATTGCCGAAGCGCTCGAGCACCACGTCGCGATACGCCGCAAGATCGATCGGGCTCGGACTGAGGCACGGGATGACGTCGTCGGTCACGTAGTCGAAGGCCACCTTGCGGATCGCGGCGTGGTGCGTGCCCTCGTGGATGAAGCCCAGCCCGGCCAGCGTGCCGGCCCAGGCGATGCAGCTGTGCGTGGCATTGAGGATGCGGATCTTGGCTTCTTCATAGGGCTGCACCGATGCGACCAGTTCCACGCCCACGCGCGCCCAGTCGGGTCGGCCGGCCGCGAAGTTGTCTTCGATCACCCACTGGATGAAGCTCTCGCCGGTGATCGCGGCCGCATCGTCGCGGCCCGTGGCGGCCTGCACGCGCGCGCGCAGTTCGGGCGGCGGGCGGGGCGTGATGCGGTCCACCATCGCGTTGGGGCAGGCGGTGTTCGCCTGCACCCATGCGAGCAGATCGGCGTCTCCTGCGCGCTCGATGAATTGGAGCAGCCCGGCACGGAAACGATCGCCGTTGTGGCGCAGGTTGTCGCAGTTCAGCAGCGTCACGGCGCCGGCCTGCGCGGCCTTGCGCGCGCGCAGGATCGCGCAGACGGCGCCGTAGATGGTCACGCCTTCGCCGCCCGGCTCGCTGCGGCGCGCGCGCTCGATGTCGGCCGACAGGTCGGCGAACGTCAGGTCCAGCTTGCCCTTCGTGTCGAGGTAATAGCCCGCCTCGGTCACGGTGAAGGACACGATGCGCGTGGACGGCGCCGCACCGCGTGCGATCACCGCGGACAGCGAGGGCTCCCAAGCCAGCACTTCGCGGATGGCTTCGATCTCTTCGTAGCGGTACTCGCCCGCGGGCGACACGGTTTCGAGCGTGTAGCGCCCGCCCTGCGCCTGCAGGGCGGCAACCACATCGGCCATGTCGGGCCGGATGTTAGCGCCCGACAGCGACCAGCGGGTGTCGCCCGCATCGATCAGGCGCTGGAGGTAGACGGCCTGGTGGGCCCGATGGAAGGAGCCGAGGCCGAGGTGGAGCACCGTGAACTCCGAAGGAGCCGGTGGAGAAGGCGCGACAAGGGGCGCAGCTGCAGGGATCACGGGAAACGTCCGGAAGAAAATGGAAAGGCTCAGGCGGAGACCGCGCGGCCCTCGCGGTTGAACAGATGCAGCACCGAGGGATCGAGCTCGACCGCCACGTCGTCGCCCGCATGCAGCGGCGTGCGTTCGTTCTGGCGCGCGATCAGCGGCACGCCGCCCACGTCGACGTGGATCAGCGTGTCGGCCCCCAGCGCCTCGATCAGCTCGACACGCCCCGGCACGCCCGCAGCGGTAGTCTGCTTCGGATGCACGCGCAGGCCCTCGGGCCGCACGCCCAGGAAGCCATCGTCCGGCAGGCGTCCGCCGGTGGCCGCCGAGAAGCTCGGAATTGCGCTGGCCGCCACCATGTTCATCGACGGCATGCCGATGAACTGTGCGACGAACTGGTTGGCCGGGTGGTCGTACAGCTCCAGCGGCGTGCCGACCTGCTCGATCAGCCCGTCCCGGAGCACCACCACGCGGTCGGCCAGCGTCATGGCCTCGACCTGGTCGTGTGTCACGTAGATGGTGGTCGCGCCGAGCGAGCGGTGCAGCTTGTGGATCTCGACCCGCGTATTGCCGCGCAGCGCCGCATCCAGGTTGGACAGCGGCTCGTCGAACAGGAACACCTTGGGCGCGCGCACGATGGCGCGGCCGATGGCCACGCGCTGGCGCTGGCCGCCCGACAGGTCCTTGGGCGTGCGGTCCAGGTACTGCGTGAGGTTGAGCGTCCTGGCGGCATGCTCGACCTTGGTCTTGATCTCGCCCTTGGGCACGCCCGCGAGCTTGAGCGCGAACGACATGTTGTCGTACACGCTCATGTGCGGATAGAGCGCATAGCTCTGGAACACCATCGCCAGGTCGCGCTTGCCCGATGGCGTCCAGGTGATGTCCTTGCCGTCCAGCAGCAGGTTGCCGCTGGTGATCGGCTCGAGTCCCGCGATGAGGCGCAGCAGCGTCGACTTGCCGCAGCCCGAAGGGCCGACGAAGACGATGAACTCGCCCTTGCGGATTTCGAGATCGACGCCCTTGATGATGTCGGCGTCGCCGAAGCTCTTCTTGATGTCCTTGAGTTGCAGGTAGGCCATGAGGTGTCTCCCTTTCTTTACTTGACGGCGCCGAAGGTCAGGCCCTGGACGAGCTGCTTCTGGCTGAACCAGCCGAACACCACGATGGGCGCGATGGCCATCAGCGAAGCGGCCGACAGCTTGGCCCAGAACAGGCCCTCGGGGCTGGAGTAGGAGGCAATGAGCGTGGCCAGCGTGCCGGCCTTGGCGGAGCTCAGGTTGAGTGCCCAGAAGGCCTCGTTCCAGCTCAGGACCAGGCACAGGAGGCCGGTCGATGCGAGCCCACCGACGGACAGCGGCAGCACCACATGGCGGAACTCGGTCCACAGTCTGGCGCCGTCCATGCGCGCGGCCTCGAGGATCTCGTTCGGAATGTCCTTGTAGGCGCTGTAGAGCATCCACACCATGATCGGCAGGTTCGACAGCGTGAACACGACCGTGAGCGCGGTGAGCGAATCCAAGAGGCCCGCGGTCTGCGCGAGCACGTAGATCGGCACCAGCGCGCCGACGGCCGGCATCATCTTGGTGGAGAGCATCCACATCAGGATGTCGCGCGTCTTCTTCGTGCGGAAGAAGGCCATCGAGTACGCGGCCGGCGCTGCGATCAGGAGGCCGATGACGGTCGAACCCAGGCTGGTGATGAGCGAGTTGCGCGCATACAGCAGGTAGTCGCTGCGGCGCTGCACTTCGCCGAAGTTGTCCAGCGTGGGCTCGAAGATGAAGAGCGGCGGTACGTGGATCGCCTGCAGCTCCGTCTTGAAGGCTGTGAGGAACAGCCAGCCGAGCGGAAAGAACAGGAGCAGCGCCGCGGCCCACGCCCCCACGGTGCGCAAGAGTTGCGGAAGGAAATTGCCGGGTTGCATGGTCGTTCCCTCAGTCCAGGTTCTTGCCGATGATGCGGATGAGGAACACCGCCACGATGTTCGCCAGCACCACCGCGAACAGCGCACCGGCCGAAGCCACGCCCACGTCGAAGTTCATCAGCGACTGCTTGAAGATCAGGTAGGTCATGTTGGTGCTCTCGTTGCCCGGCCCGCCATTGGTGGTGATGGCGATCTCGGCGAACACGCTGAGCAGGAAGATCATCTCGATCATGATCACCACCGCCATCGGCCGGCCGAGGTGTGGAATGGTCAGGTAGAAGAAGCGCTGGAACGCGCTGGCGCCGTCCATGCGCGCGGCCTCCATCTGCTCGCGGTCGAGCGACTGCAGCGAGGTGATGAAGATCAGGCACGCGAAGGGCAGCCACTGCCAGGCCACCATGACGATCACCGAGAACAGGGGCACATCGGTGAGCCAGTCGACAGGCTGCGCGCCGAAGAAGCGCCACACGTCGGCCAGGATGCCGTAGATGGGGTTCATCATCATGTGCTTCCAAAGCAGCGCGTTGACCGCGGGCATGACGAAGAACGGCGAGATGAGCAGCACCCGCACGATGCCGCGGCCCGGGAAGGGCTCGTTCACCAGCAGCGCGAGCAGCACGCCGAACACCACCGTGATGCCGATCACGCTGCCGATCAGCATCAGCGTGTTCCAGGTGGCGGGCCAGAAGTCCGGGTCGGTGACGAAATAGTGAAAGTTCTCGATGCCCGCGAACGTGCGCTCGCCGGGCTGCATGAGGTTGTAGTTCACGAGCGAGAAGTACAACGTCATCGCGAGCGGCACGATCATCCACAGGAGGAGCGTGAGCACGGCGGGCGCCATCAGGGCCCGGGGCAGGAGTCGGTTCATCTTGGTTCCTCTCAGGCTGTTGCCCCCTCTCCCGCTTGCGGGAGAGGGTTGGGGTGAGGGCATGCGGCGGCTGTCATGGGCACGCCGCCCCCTCACCCTGCCCTCTCCCCGAGCGGGAGAGGGGAAAGACAGCTTTCTACTTGTAGTACCCGGCCTTCTTCATCTCCCGCTCGGCCGCCGTCTGCGATGTCTTCAGCGCCTGGTCGACCGTGACCTTGCCCGACAGCGCCGCGCTCATCTGCTGGCCGACCGCCACGCCGATGGCTTGGAATTCCGGAATGGCCGCGTACTGCACGCCCACGTAGGGCGACTTGGGCAAGGTGCTGTCGCTGAGGTTGGCGGTGTCGATCGCCTTCTTCTCGGCCGCGGCGAACTTGGCGACCTTCTGGAACTCCGGGTTCGCATAGGTCGACTTGCGCGTGCCGGTGGGCACCGTGGCCCAGCCATGCTCCTTGGCGACCAGGTTCACGTAGTCCTTGGAGGTGGCCCACTTCACGAAGGTCTGCGCGGCCGCGCCCTTGGTCGAGCTGGCGGGAATGGCCAGGTTCCAGGTCCACAGCCAGTTGGCACCCTTGGGCGTGACGGCCACCGGGGCTTGTGCGAACGCGACCTTGTCGGCCACCTTCGACTGCTTCGGGTCGCTGATGAACGAGGCCGCGATGGTCGCATCCACCCACATGCCGCACTTGCCTTCGTTGAAGAGAGCGAGGTTCTCGTTGAAGCTGTTGGCCGAGGCACCGGGCGGGCCGTAGGACTTCATCAGGTCGACGTAGAAGTTGATCGCGTCCTTCCACGGCTTGGTGTCGATCTGCGGCTTCCACTGCATGTCGAACCACTGGCCGCCGTTGGTGTTGACCAGCGTGGTCAAAAACGCCATGTTGTCGCCCCAGCCGGGCTTGCCGCGCAGGCACATGCCGTACACGCCGGCCTTCGGGTCGTGGATCTTGCCGGCCAGTTCCTTCACCTGGGCCCAGGTGGGCTGCTCGGGCATCTGGAAGCCGGCCTTGTCCGCCAGGTCCTTGCGGTACATGAGCATCGAGCTCTCGCCGTAGAACGGCGCGGCGTAGAGCTTGCCTTCGTAGGACAGGCCGCCGCGGATGGCGGGCAGCAGGTCGTCGGCATCGTAGGCGGCGTCGGTGGCGATCGGCTGGAGCCAGCCTTTCTTCGACCAGATCGGTGCTTCGTACAGGCCGATGGTCATCACGTCGAACTGGCCGCCCTTGGTGGCGATGTCGGTCGTCACGCGCTGGCGCAGCGTGCCTTCTTCCAGGGTCACCCACTTGAGCTTGATGTCGGGATTGGCTTTCTCGAAGAAGGGCGTGAGCTTCTGCATCTCGATCATGTGGCCGTTGTTGACGGTGGCAATCACGAGTTCGGTGGCGGCCTGGGACACGAGCCCCGTGCCGGCGAGTGCGAGGACGAGGCCCGCTTTCAGAAAACGCTTCATGTTGTCTCCTAGAGGTGAGCGACGCCCTGTGCCGGGTCGCCGTGGCCTGGATTCTGGAGAAACACGCTTGCGGCTTTGGTACTGCGTCAGGCCGGAATGGTACTTTGATGCACCGATTGGCTAGGATAATCCCTAGTTACCGCAATACAGCATGGAAGCACCCATGCAAAAGGGCCGCTTGCGCGGCCCTTGGTGGCTGTTCTCTCGGGCGCACAGGCGCCGGGCAAGTTCAGGTGGCGGGCACGCCGTGCGGATTGGTCTCGGGCTGCGAGGGCTGCACGTAGAAATAGATCAAGACGAGGTTGACGATCGGAATGATCATCAAGAGCTGCAGCCAGCCGCTCTTGCCGATGTCGTGCAGGCGGCGCGCGCCCACGGCCAGCGCGGGCAAAAGAAAGCCCAGGGCCGCGATGACATACACGTACTCATGGATCAGGCTCGCCACGATGAGCACGACGATCTCCGCCAGCACGAACCACCAGTACTCCGAACGCGAAGCACGCCCGCTGAAATCGGCGTACTTGCTGAAGCAGGTCTTGACCGCTGTTTGAAAGTCCATTGATCGACTCCTCTTGATTGTTCCCAGGGAAACTTCCCCGGACCATCATATCGGCCGGTCTTTCAACTGCAAATTCGGCCATTGGTTCTCAAACCAATGGCCTAGTTCCTCAGGCCTGGCTGCCGCCCAGGCGCTGCAGCAGCCCCGCGGTCGAGGCGTCGAGCCCCATGATGTCGCCGGACGCGAGCCGCGGCTCGATGTCTTTCGCGAGCACCTTGCCCAGTTCCACGCCCCACTGGTCGAAACTGTTGATGCCCCACAGCGCGCCGCTGGTGAACACGCGGTGCTCGTACAGCGCGAGGAATGCGCCGAGCGACTCGGGCGTGAGCTTCTCGAACACGAAGAACGTGCTCGGCCGGTTGCCCGGAAAGTTCTTGTGGCCGCCAGCATCCAGCTTGCCGACCATCAGAGCCTGCGCCTGCGCGAGCGCATTGGCCAGCAGCTTGGGGTGGTGGCCTTCCAGGTCGTGCGCGGCATCGCGCACCGCCACGAATTCGAGCGGGATCACGTCGGTGCCCTGGTGCAGCATCTGGAAGTAGGCGTGCTGGCCGTTGGTGCCGGGCTCACCCCAGAGCACCGGCGAGGTGCCAAGGCCTGCGGGCAGCGGGGCGCCGCTCGCATCGACCTGCTTGCCGTTGCTCTCCATCTCCAGCTGCTGCAGGTAGGCCGGCAGGCGCCTCAACGCGCTGTGGTACGGCGCAATGCCGCGGCTGGTGAAGCCGTGGAAGTTGCGGTACCAGACGTCGAGCAGCCCGAGCCGCACCGGCAGGTTCTGCGCCAGCGGCGCGGTGCGGAAGTGCTCGTCCATGGCGTGCGCACCCGCCAGCAGCCGGCGGAATCCGTCGGTCCCGATGGCCAGCGCGATCGGCAGGCCGATGGCCGACCACAGCGAATAGCGCCCGCCCACCCAGTCCCAGAAGCCGAAGGTGGTGTCGATGCCGAACTGCTTCGCTGCCTCGACGTTGGTGGTGAGCGCGGCGAAGTGGCCCGCGATGTCGGTGCCGCCCGACTGCGCGTACCAGCGCCTGGCCGAGTGCGCGTTCGCCATCGTCTCGGCCGTGGTGAAGGTCTTGGACGCGATGAGGAACAGCGTGTGCTCGGGCGCCAGGTCCCGCAGCACGCCGGCCAGTTCGTGGCCATCGACGTTCGAGACGAAATGGAAGCGCTTGCCCGGTGCGGCAAACTCGGCCAGCGCGAGCACCGCCATCTGCGGTCCCAGGTCGGAGCCGCCGATGCCGATGTTGACCACGTCGGTGATCGTGTGGTCGCCGCGCACCTTCTCGGCATAGGCCAGCATCGCATCGAGCGTGGCGTGCACCTCGCGCAGTTCGGCCGCGGTCTTGCCCACGGGCGCATCGGCCGGTGCGCGCAGCAGCGTGTGCAGCACGGCGCGGTCTTCGGTGTTGTTGATGTGCTCGCCGGCAAACATGGCGTCGCGGTGCGCCTCCAGGCCGCACTCCTTGGCCAGCGTGAGCAGCAGCTCCTCGATGCGCATGTCGACCAGGTTCTTCGACAGGTCGGCAAACACATGCGGCGCCTCCTGGCTGAAGCGCTCGAAGCGTCCCGCGTCGTCCACGAAGGCGTGGCGCACGTCGAACTGGCGGCCTGCGGTCTCGAAGTAGCTGCGCAGTTGCGCCCAGGCGGGCGCGCGGTCGCAGCGAAGGGTCATGGCCATGTCTACTTGCCGCTTTCCTGCATGAGTTTTTCGAGCTTCACGGCATCGGCCGCGAAGGCGCGGATGCCTTCGGCCAGCTTCTCGGTGGCCATGGCATCTTCGTTGAGCGCGAAGCGGAAGCCCGGCTCGTCGTAGCCCAGCTTCTGCGTGGTGGCCGCTGCCGCGGCCTTGCCAGCGTCGAGCGCGTGGTCGAGCGGCGCGTCGCTGGCGGCCAGCTCGGCCAGGAGCTCGGGGCTGATGGTCAGCAGGTCGCAGCCGGCCAGGGCCTGGATCTGCCCCACGTTGCGGAAGCTCGCGCCCATCACCTCGGTCTTGATGCCGTGCTGCTTGTAGTAGTTGAAGATCTCGCGCACCGACTTCACGCCCGGGTCGTTCGGGCCCGCGCTCGCGGCTTCGTCCCACTTGGCGCCGGCCGACTTCTTGTACCAGTCGTAGATGCGGCCCACGAAGGGCGAGATGAGCTGCACGCCGGCCTCGGCACAGGCCACGGCCTGCGCGAACGAGAACAGCAGCGTCAGGTTGGTGCGGATGCCCTTCTGCTCGAGCGCACGCGCCGCCTGGATGCCTTCCCACGTGGAGGCCACCTTGATCAGCAGGCGCTTCTGGGTGTCGATGCCTTCGGCCTTGTAGAGCGCCACGATGCGCTCGCCGCGCGCAATGGTGGCGGCGGTGTCGAACGAGAGGCGGGCGTCGACCTCGGTGGAGACGCGGCCGGGAATGATCGAGAGGATCTCGGCACCGAAGCGCACCAGCAGGCGGTCGATGACCTCGTCCAGCGGCTTGCCCGCATGCTTCTTGACGGCTTCGTCGAGCAGCGGCCGGTATTCGGGCTTCTGCACCGCCTTCAGGATGAGCGAGGGGTTGGTGGTCGCGTCCTGCGGCCTGGAAATGCTGAGTTGCTTGAAGTCGCCGGTGTCGGCGACCACGGTGGTCCATTGGCGGAGAGCATCGAGTTGATTCATGTCGAAGATTATTCTGTGCGGGTGATCACAAGTCCTGCACGCAGTTGCGCTGGGGCCGATGTTTTCATGCGCACCGTAGCACGGCTTTTCGACCGTGCTGCGTCGGCCTGTAAGCGGCAGGGGCATGCACCCGCCCCGCTGCCCTACAACTGCTGTGGTCCGCCGCTGACTGCGCCCCGCCCCGGTGGCGGGCTACCCTGCAGCGTCTCGCCTTGATGCTTTCGACTACAGGAGTGCCCTTCCCATGTCCCTTCGACGCCGCACCGCCGCGCCCGCTGCCGCCCGCCGCGCTCCTTTCGACGACCGCCGCACCAGCGCCGCCATCGGCACCCTGGCAACCGCCTTTGTCGTCGGCGGCGTGGCAACCTGGCTCGCCCTGGGCGCGGGGCGCACCGCGCGTGCGCAACTCGCAGGTCCCGCCGACGGCGCGCCGCTGATGCGGGCGCCGCTGCAGGTGGTGGCGCCGGTCGACATCCAGCGCTATGCCGGCACCTGGCACGAGCAGGCCCGCTTGCCCAACCGCTTCCAGAAGCAGTGCACCGGCCCTGTCACCGCCGAATACATTCCCCAGCCCGACGGCACCGTGCAGGTGCGCAACCGCTGCGTGCGGCCCGACGGCAACTTCGACGAGGCCGTGGGCACGGCGCGCGTGGTGCCGGTCGCGGGCCAGCCCGGCGCGGGCCGGCTCGAAGTGCGCTTTGCGCCTTCATGGCTCTCCTGGCTGCCGATGGTGTGGGGAGACTACTGGATCCTGAAGCTCGACCGCGACTACCAGGTGTCGCTGGTCGGCACGCCAGACCGTGAGTACCTGTGGGTTCTTTCGCGTGAACCGCGACTGGAAGATGCCGCGCTGCAGGCGGAGCTGGACTACGCCGCCAGCCTCGGCTTCGACACTGCGAAGGTGGTGCTCACCGGCCAATAGCCGCGGCGGACGGCAGGTAGCGGCCCAGCTGCGCGGCCAGCGCGGCCGGGTGCGTGCAGTGGATGGCGTGCCAGCCGAAGGCGCGCGCCGCCTCCACGTTGGCGGCCGAGTCGTCGATGAACACCGTCTGCTGCGGATCGAGCGCATGGCGCACCGCCAGCAGTTCGTAGATCTCGCGATTCGGCTTGATGAACTTCACGTCCCCGGAGAAGACACCGCCGTCGAATCGACGCATGAAGCCGTGCCGCCGCTCGATGGCACGCGCATAGGGCGAAGGCATGTTCGAGAGGTAGTAGAGGCGCAGCGCCTCGCCGGCATCGCGCCGCGCGAACAGCCCCTGCAGCAGTTCGAGCGTGACGGGAATCGCCTCGAGGCGCTCGCCCAGGTCCCCGAGCATGTCGCCAAGCCGCGCAGCCGGCAGCGACAGCCGTTGCGACATGCGCGCAATGGCGTCTTCGAGCGAGCGGGTGCCGCAGTCGAAGCACAGCCAGTCGTCATGGTGGAACAGCGCACGGCCCAGCGCCGCCGCGGCAAGCTCAGTGGGCGCGTGTTCGGGAAGATGGGCCTGCACCAGCCGGGTGGGCTCCCAGGCCAGGAGCACGGCGCCAAGATCGAAAACCACATTCATGGCGCCATTGTTTCATGTGCCGGGCACCACGCTGACGCCGTGCGCCGCCAATGACAGCGTGGCCTGCGCACCCGCAGCCAGGGGGCGCGAAAGATCCGTCGACACCACGAAGACCGGCCCGAGCGAGGTGTCGAAGCCGTATTCGTAGAAGCTGCCGAGGTAGGCCGCCTTGCGCAGCGTCGCGGGCAGCCCCTGCCCCGCGTCGGCAGCGCCGATCTCCCAGGCCTCGGGCCGCACCGCCACCTTCACCGTGCCGGGCGCCACCGCATGGCGCGGCTGCAGCCGCAGCGGGCCGAGCACCACGCTGCCGTCGGCCTGCGCAACCGCCGGGAACACCATCGCCTCGCCCATGAAGCCGGCGACGAACTCGCTCTCGGGCCGGCCGTAGAGCTGCTCGGGTGTGCCGCGCTGGGCGATCACGCCGTGGTCCATGACGATGATCTGGTCGCTCACGGCCAGGGCTTCGCTCTGGTCGTGCGTGACATAGGCCACCGTGAGCTTGAGGCGCTGCTGCAGGGCGCGGATCTCTTCGCGCATCTCGCGCCGCAGGCGGGCGTCGAGGTTGGACAGCGGCTCGTCGAACAGCAGCACGGCGGGCTCCAGCACCAGCGCGCGCGCCAGCGCCACGCGCTGCTGCTGGCCGCCTGAAAGCTCGCTCGGCAGCCGCTCGTCGAAGCCGACCAGCCCCACGCTCCTGAGCGCCTCGCGGGCCCGCGACGTGGCCTCGTCCTTCTTCACGCCGCTCATGCGCAGGCCGTAGCCCACGTTCTCGATCACGTTCATGTGCGGGAACAGCGCATAGCTCTGGAACATCATGCTCACGTTGCGCTCGGCCGGCCCCAGCGTGGTGACGTCGCGCCCGCCCATGAGGATCGATCCCGAGGTCGGCGATTCGAGCCCTGCGATCATGCGCAGCGTGGTGGTCTTGCCGCAGCCCGACGGCCCGAGGATCGTGGTCAGCGTGCCGACCGGCACCTCGAAGCTGATGCCCTTGACCGCGAGCGGGCCGTTCCTGTCGCTGCCGTAGCGCTTGGTGACGTTGCGGAATTCGATGCCGTTGCTCATGTGTTCTTTCCGGTCAATGCACCACGGGCGCGGCCACCATCGGCACGCCCGCCTTGCGCCGCCCCAGCTTGCGCTCTCCCACCACCCACTGCACCAGCGCGATGGCCAGCGACATCAGGATCATGAGCACCGTGCAGTAGGCCAGCGCGATGCCGTAGTCGCCGTTGCCGACGCGGCCGATGATGTAGGTGGTGGCGAGTTCGTTCTCGGCCGTGACCAGGAAGATCACCGCGCTCACCGTGGTCATGGCACGCACGAAGCTGTAGACCAGCGCAGCGACCAGCGCCGGCTTCAGCAGCGGCAGCACCACCTTGAAGAGCGTCTGCGACGTGGAGGCACGCAGCATCAGCGAGGCTTCGTCCAGGGACCGGTCGAGTTGCTTGAAGGCCGCCGTGCCGGCGCGCACGCCCACCGGCAGGTTGCGGAACATGAAGCACAGCACGATGATGAGGCCGGTGCCCGTGAGCTCGAACGGCGGCACATTGAAGGCCAGGATGTAGCTCACGCCCAGCACCGTGCCCGGGATGGCAAAGGCCAGCAGCGCGCCGAACTCGAACACGCCCTGCCCCTTGAACTCGTTGCGCGCCAGCAGCCAGGCAATGAGCAGGCCGAGCGCCGCTGTGATCGGCGCCGAGATGCCCGCGAGCTTGAGCGTGGTGATGAGCGAGTTCCATGCGGTGCCGGCCCACACCAGGCCGAACTGTCCCCACTCGAGCGCGAATGCACTCTTGAAATGGTTGAGCGTGAAGGTGTAGTCGCGGCCCCAGGTCTGCACGAAGCCGCCCGCGAAGGCGAACAGGTAGACCACCGCGGTGAACGCGATCCACGGGAGCGCGATGCAATGGATGGTGCGGCGCACGCCGTCGGGCAGCGCCATGGCAATGCCCGCGTCGCCCTTGCCGCTCACGGTGGTGTAGTTCTGCTTGCCCAGCACACCGCGCTGAAGCGCGAAAACACCCAGAGCGAAGATCGTCAGCACCCAGGCCAGCGAAGCCGCGCGGCCCTGGTCGTACTGCGCGCCGACGATGGCAAAGAAGATGTCGGTCGAGAGCACGGAGAACTGGCCGCCGACCACCACCGGGTTGCCGAAGTCCGCAATGCTCTCGATGAAGCCGACCAGGAAGGCATTGGCGAGGCCGGGCTTCAGGAGCGGCAGCGTGATGGTGAAGAAAGTGCGGCGCCGGTCCGCGCGCAGCATCTGCGCGGCTTCTTCGAGGCTCGGGGCGATGCCCTGCACCACGCCGCGCATGATCATGAAGGCGATGGGCGTGAACGCGAAAAGCTGCGCCACCAGCACGCCGGGCATGCCGTAGAACCAGCGCGTCGGCTCGATGCCGAAGACGTTTTCGAGCAGCTGGTTGACGATCCCCGCGCGGCCGAACAGCAGGATGAGCCCGAGGCCCACCACGAACGGCGGCGTGATGATCGGCAGCAGCGCGAGCACCCGCAAGGCACCCTGCCCGCGCTTGCTGCCGCGCTCGGCCATGAGCGCCATCAGCGTGCCGAGAAAGGTGGTGCCGGCGGCCGTGAGCAAGGCCAGCACCAGCGTGTTCCAGGCCACGCCGCAGCGCACACCGCCCGCAATGCAGCCCAGCCCCCAGATGCGCTCGGTGAAGACGCGCGCGGCAAACGCCGTGATCGACCATCGCCCGTCTTCGTCGAAGAACGCGCCGGCCAGCGCCTTGCTCACCGGATAGGCGATGAACAGCGCCATCAGCACGCCGCAGCCGATGACCGCCGCAGCCACGAAAAGGTCGCCCTTGAAGAGCCCGAGCCGCGCGATGCCGAAGGCCGCGAGCAGCGTGAGTGCGGTGAGCGCCACGAAGCCGCCTGCGCCGATGCCGAACTGGTTGAGGGCCAGTTCGCCGAATTGCGTGTTGAGCGCCGCGAAGCTCCAGCCGCGCGCACCGATGGTGAAGCCCGCTACGGCAAGCCCGATGGCGCCGATCGCGCCGCCTGCCAGCAGCCAGCGCCCCTGCGCCCGGCCGGCCGGCAGCGAGGCACCGATGGCGCACATCGCCAGACCCACGAGGCCGATGAAGAGCCAGCTGCGCCCTTGCGTGGCTGCCTGCATCAGGCCGTTGGCACCCTCGGCCTGCCCGAACACCTGCGGAATGGCCTCGTACCACGTCGCATCCTGGATCGCATACCAAGGGAGCAGCAGGTAGGACGCGAAGCCCAGCGCCACCCACGCCCAGATCCAGCGCTGCGAGCGCCGGGCCGCTGCCGCGGCGGCCGGGTTGGCCGGCCCGGCGCCGGCGACAGGGGTGGCCACTTAGCGCGGCAGCGAGTTGACGTCTTTTTCCCAGCGCGCGATCAGGCGCCGGCGCTCGGCGCTGGCACCGTACTTGGCGTAGTCGTAGTTGATGAACTTGATCTTCTTGAAGTCCGGGATGCGCGGATCGAGCTTGGCCGTCGTGTTGCTGGGCAGCTGGAACTGCTTGTTGGCGGCGCCCAGCTCCTGCGCGCTCGGCGTCAGGGCCCATTCGTAGAACTTCTTGGCGGCCTCGAGGTTGCGGGCGCCCTTGATGATGCTCATGGAGCCGATCTCGGCGCCGGTGCCGTCGCTGGGCGTGATGGTCTCGACCGGAAAGCCCTGCATCTTCTCGCCCGGGCCGTCATGCACGAAGCTGATCGAAACAGCCGTCTCGCCGCGCGCCACCGCCTTGATGGGGCCGGTGCCCGAGCGGGTGTACTGGCCCACATTCTTGTGCAATGCCTTCAGGTAGTCGAAGGCCTTGTCCTCGCCCATGAGCTGCACCAGCGTGGCGATCATGGTGTAGGCGGTGCCGCTGGACGCGGGGTTGGCCACCTGGATGTCGCCCTTGTATTCGGGCTTGAGCAGGTCGGACCAGGTCTTGGGAACAGGCAGCTTCTTCTTGGCGAGCAGCTCGGGGTTGTAGCCGAAGCCCAGCGGGCCGGAGTAGATGCCCACGGTCTTGTAGCCCGACTGCCTGGCCTGCTGCTGCGCCCAGGGGTGAAGCTGCGCCAGGGTGGGCGACTTGTACTCGAGCGTGAGGCCCTGCTCGGCTGCCTGCAGGTGCGGGTCGCCGGTGCCGCCGAACCAGACGTCGGTCTTGGGGTTGTCCTTCTCGGCGATGAGCTGCGCCAGCGCCTCGCCCGAGCCCTTGAGCGACATGTTGATGCGGGTCCCGGTGGTGCGCGCATAGACGGTGGCGATCACGTTGCACCATTCGGCCTGGACCGAGCAGATGACGTTGACCGTGCCCTGGGCCGATGCGGCGGCCGACAAACCCGCCAGGACCGCTGCAGTGAAAAGCTTCTTCATGTGAAAACCTCGCCTCGAAAACAAAAATAGGCCTCCCGGCCGGGGTGCAGCGTAGCTTTCGTACAGGTTTCATGAATCGGTACAAGTACCATTCGGTTGAAACAGGCCACTCGGCACCAAGACAAAAGGAAATTCGACACATGAGCTTCGATCTCGTTCTGTTCGGCGGTACTGGCGATCTTGCATGGCGCAAGCTGATGCCTGCGCTGTTCCAGGCCTTCAGGCACGGCAGCCTGCCGAAAGACGGACGCATCGTGGGCGTGGCGCGGGACGACCTCTCGGACGACCAGTACCGCGAGCTGATCCAGTCGCGCTTCAACGCGGTGGAAGGCGCCAAGCGCCCTTCGGCCGAAGAGTTCGAGAAGTTCGCCTCGATGCTGTACTACCTGCGCATGGACTTGTCCAAGCCGGCCGACTACGCGCGGCTTGCCGACCTGCTCAAACAGCGCAATGCGGACACGGTGGTGATGTACGTGGCGACGGCGCCGGCGCTTTTCACCCAGGTGGTGGAACAGGTCGCCGCCGCGGGCCTGAACGGGCCGGCGACCCGCATCGTGCTCGAGAAGCCGCTGGGCCACGACCTGGCGTCCAACCGCGCGATCAACGCCGCGGTGTGCAAGGTGTTCGAGGAGAAGCAGGTCTTCCGCATCGACCACTACCTGGGCAAGCCGTCGGTGCAGAACCTGTTCGCGATGCGTTTCGGCAATGCGCTGTTCGAGCCGATCTGGCGCCGCGAGCACATCGCCAACATCCAGATCACCATCGCCGAAGACCTGGGCGTCGAGAAGCGCGGGGCCTTCTACGACCAGACCGGCGCGCTGCGCGACATGGTGCAGAACCATGCGCTGCAACTGGTCTGCGCCATCGGCATGGAGCCGCCGATCAACTCGCATGCCGATGCCATCCGCGACGAGAAGCTCAAGGTGCTGCGCGCGCTCAAGCCCTGGACGCCCGAGACGCTGGGGCTGCACGCCATCCGCGGCCAGTACGTGGCCGGCACGGCCTACGGCGAGCGCGTGCCGGGCTACCGGGACGAACCCGGCGTTGACCCGGAAAGCCGCACCGAGACCTTCGTGGCGCTGCGCACCGAAATCGCCAACTGGCGCTGGGCCGGCGTGCCGCTCTACATCCGCACCGGCAAGCGGCTGGCGTCGCGCGATGCGCGCATCGAAGTCAACTTCAGGCCCACGCCGCATGCGATCTACCGTGCGCCTTCGGGAGCGGTCAACAAGCTGGTGATCAACCTCCAGCCCAAGGACGGCCTGGAGCTGCACATGCTTGCGCAGGCGCAGGACAACCGCCAGCGCAACGGCCACAGCGCCGCGCAGCTGGCGCCGGTGCAGCTGGACCTCGACTTCGACAAGCGCTTCGGCGCCGAACGCGTGGGTGCCTACGAACGGCTGCTGCTCGACGTGATCGACGGCCGGCTGAACCTGTTCGTGCGCAGCGACGAGCAGGAAGAAGCCTGGCGCTGGGTCGAGCCGCTGATCGACAGCTGGGCCTCGGACGGCGCGCCGCGACCGTACGCCGCCGGCACCTGGGGGCCGAGCGCATCGAGCGCGATGATTGCGCGCGACGGCTTCTCGTGGGGCGAGGAGCAGTAGCGCCTCAGCCGAACTGCAGGCAGCGCATGCTCAGCGTGCCTGACTGAAAGCCCTCGTAGACGGTCTTCGCGCGTTCGCCCGCACCCGCGGCGCCGAGGGCGTAGAGAAACGGGTAGTAGTGGTCCGGCATGGCGACCGCGGTGGCGGCGCCCTCGAGCTTCTCGTAGGCGACCAGCGCCCGGTCGTCCCGGCCCGCGAGCGCGGCCTTCACCGCATCGTCGAAGGACTGCGCCCACGGCCGGCTGGCCATCAGGCCATCGGGCGTGCCGCGATCCGTGGCGCGCAGGTTGTGCACCACGTTGCCGGTCCCCATCACAAGCACGCCCTTGTCGCGCAACGCCGCAAGGTCGCGGCCGATGGCGTAGTGAAAAGCCGCCGGCTTGTCGTAGTCGATGCTGAGCTGGAAAACGGGAATGTCGGCCTTCGGATAGAGGTGCTTGAGCACCGTCCAGGTGCCGTGGTCCAGGCCCCATTGCTGGGTGCCGACCACGGCCGCCTGCCTGACCGCGCCGATGGTGTCGCGTGCCAGTGCGGGGTGGCCCGGCGCCGGGTATTCGATGTCGAACAGCGCCTGCGGGAAACCGCCGAAGTCGTGGATCGTCTTCGGCCGCTCCTGCATGCCCACGCCGGTGGCGCCGCGGCTCAGCCAGTGCGCTGAAACGCTGAGGATGGCCGCGGGGCGCGGCAGCTCCCTGCCCCACGCGGACAGCCGGCGCGTGAACGCGTTGTCGGCCAGCGCATTCATCGGCGAGCCGTGGCCGATGAAGATGACCGGCATCCGCTGAAAAGGCGCACCCGCGGCGGCATGCGACAACGAACACAGGGACGCCAGCGTCGCCGTTGCGCCGACTGCCGAGCCCATGAGAAAGCCGCGCCGGCCGAGCGCCGAGGAGATCGGCTGGCGGCTGCCTTCGCTGGTGTTCTTCTTCATGGTCATGGCCGCACTCTGAACCGCCTCCGCGTGTCTGTCGGTGCGTTTGCGCACACCTTGGGCTAGATGCGGCCCTCTTCCACCGCATGGCAGGCCACCTGCACGCCCTTGATGGCCAGGAGCTGCGGCCGCTCGGACGAGCAGCGCGCATTCGCATGCGGGCAGCGCGGATGAAACGCACAGCCCGTGGGCGGATCGAGCGGATTCGGCACCTCGCCCTGCACCGGCGTGCGCGAGCGGCCGGTGTGCTTCATCTGCGGGATCGCGTCGAGCAGCATGCGCGTATACGGATGCTGCGGCTCGGCAAAGAGCTTCTGCTTGTCGGCCACCTCGACCAGCCGGCCCAGGTACATCACGCCGACCTGGTCGGCCACGTGGCGCACCACCGCGAGGTTGTGCGAGATGAAGAGATAGGTCAGGCCCCGCTGGCGCTGCAGGTCCTTCATGATGTTGAGCACCTGCGCCTGCACGCTCACGTCGAGCGCAGAGGTCGGCTCGTCGCACACCAGGAACTCGGGCTCGGTGGCAAGGGCGCGCGCAATCGAGATGCGCTGGCGCTGGCCGCCAGAGAACTGGTGCGGGTACTTGCTCATGTCCAGCGGCGAGAGGCCGACGGACTTGAGCAGCTCGCCCACGCGCTCGCGCAGTTCGGCCTTGCCGCGCAGGATGCCGTGCTCGCGCAGCGGCTCGCCGATGATGTCCTCGACGATCCAGCGCGGGTTGAGGCTCGCGTAGGGGTCCTGGAAGATCATCTGGATGCGGCGGCGCAGCTTGCGGCCTTCGGCGGTCTTGAACGCGGCGTGCGCGTCCTGGCCGTCGAACTGCAGTCCGCCACGTGTCGGCGCATACAGGCCGACCAAGAGGCGGGCCACGGTGCTCTTGCCGCAGCCCGATTCGCCGACCAGCGCCAGCGTCTTGCCGCGCTCGATGGAAAAGCTCACGCCGTCCACGGCATGCAGCAGCACGCGCGGCTTGCGTTCGAGCACGCGGTTGAGCCAGGGCGGCGAGACGTCGAAAGTGCGGGCCAGGTCGTGGGCGACCACGAGCGGCTCGCCGCCTTGCGCCTTGCGGGGTTCCAGGACGGCGCTCATCGGGTCACCTCGTCGATCGGTGCGGCTGCATCGGGCACGGCGCGTTCGCCGGCAAGCTGCGCGCTGTGGTGCCGCGCCGCGAGCTCGGACCGGCCCTCGTGCGGGTCCGCGGCGTCATGGAGCCAGCAGGCGGCGCGCGTGGCGCCCGCGTGCATCAGCTCCGGGCGCTCCGTCAGGCAGCGTGCGAAGGTGCGCGGGCAGCGCGGGTTGTAGGCACAGCCCTTCGGAATGGCATTGAGCCGGGGCATGGCGCCGTCGATCTGGTTGAGCCGCTCGCGGTCGCTCGCCATGTCGGGAATCGACGCCATCAGGCCGGAGGTATAGGGATGCGCCGGCTGGTGGATCACCTCGTGCACCGGGCCAATCTCGGCAATGCGGCCCGCATACATCACGGCGACGCGGTCGCAGGTCTCGGCGATCACGCCCATGTCGTGCGTGATCAGCATCACGGCCGCGCCGCGCTCCTTGCAGATGCGCTTGAGCAGCTGAATGATTTGCGCCTGGATCGACACGTCGAGCGCCGTGGTCGGCTCGTCGGCCACGATGAGCTTGGGCTCTGCCGCCAGCGCCAGTGCAATCACCACGCGCTGGCGCATGCCGCCCGAGAACTGGTGCGGAAAATGGTCGATGCGCTGCTCGGCGGCCGGAATGCCGGTGTCCTGCAGCAGGCCGATGGCGCGCCGCCGCGCCTCTGCGTCGGTCACCGGCAGGTGGGCGCGGATGGTTTCCACCAGCTGCCGGCCCACGGTGTAGAGCGGGTTCAGCGAGGTCAGCGGGTCCTGGAAGATGGCGCCGATCTTGCGGCCGCGGATGGGCCGCATCGCATCGAAACCGAGGTTGTCGATGCGCCGGCCTTCGAGCACGATCTCTCCGCTGGCCACGCGGCCCGGCGGCTCGAGCAGGCCGATGATGGCCGCGCCGGTGAGCGACTTGCCGGCGCCCGACTCGCCCACCACGCCCAGGATTTCGCCGGGCGCGATGTCGAATGAAATGCCGTCGAGCGCACGCAGCGTGCCGCGGCGGTGCGGAAACTCGACGACGAGGTTGTTGACCTGGAGCAGCGTCATGGTGGCGTTGTCCTTCTTGTTCAGCGCAGGCGCGGGTTGAGCGCGTCGCGCAGCCAGTCGCCGAGCAGGTTCACGCTGAGCGCGATCAGCACCAGCATCAGGCCCGGAAAGACGGTGATCCACCACTCGCCCGAGAACAGGTACTGGTTGCCGATGCTGATCAGCGTGCCCAGCGATGGCGATGTCGGCGGCACGCCGACGCCGAGGAACGACAAGGTCGCCTCGGTGATGATGGCCGTGGCCACCTGGATCGTGGCGAGCACCATCACCGGCCCCATCACGTTGGGCAGCACGTGGCGCAGCATGATGCGAAGCGGCGCCACGCCGGTGACCCGCGCGGCCTGCACGTATTCCTTGTTGCGTTCCACCAGCGTGGAGCCGCGTACCGTGCGCGCGTACTGCACCCAGCCGGTCAGCGAGATGGAAATGATGAGCACGCCGAAGGCCAGCGACTCGTGCGCGTTGGGGAACAGCGCGCGGCCCACGCCGGCGATGAGCAGCGCCACCAGGATGGGCGGGAACGACAGCATCACGTCGCACAGGCGCATGAGGAACGAATCGAGCCAGCCGCCGAGGAAACCCGCCAGCAGGCCGAGCACCACGCCCACCGTGATCGACAGCAGCACCGACACGATGCCGACGATCAGCGAGATGCGCGCGCCGTAGATCACGGCGGAGAGAATGTCGCGGCCCTGGTCGTCGGTGCCGAGCAGGTACTTGGAGGAGCCTTCGGCGCTCCAGGCCGGCGGCAGGCGCGCGTCGCCGAGTTCGAGCGTCGCAAGGTCGAACGGGTTGTGCGGCGAGACCCATCCCGCGAAGGCTGCGCAGAACAGGCAGGCCAGCGCGATGAGCGCCGCCCCCATGGCCACCGGCGAGTTGCGAAAGCTGTAGCCGACATCGCTGTCGAGCCAACGGGCGAGTGTTTTTTTCATCGTGAAGAAAAAGGATGGGCCCGCAAGAAGCGGGCCCATGGTCTGGCCGCCCATCGGGCGGCCAACGGGATCACGGCTTGATGCTCATCCACTTGAACGGCATGTAGTTGTCGGCCATCTGCGTCAGCGCCACCTTCTTGCTCACGCCCCAGGCGAGCGTCTGCTGGTGCAGCGGCAGGTGGCCGATGTCGGCCGTGTGCAGGTCGAAGGCTTCCTTGAGCATGGCGTCGCGCTTCGGCTTGTCGGTCTCCGACTGGATCTTCTTGGTCAGCTCGTCGACCTTGGGATTGCAGTAGGCGCCCAGGTTGAACTGGCCCGCGCCGGTCTTGTCGTCGGGGCAGGCCATCAGCGCGGTGAGCGCGTTGTGCGAGTCATAGGTGGTGGGCGTCCAGCCCAGCATGTAGAAGCTGGTGTCGCGGCGCAGCACCTTCGGGAAATACGTGCCCTTGGTCTCGGCGGCGAGGTTGATCTTGACGCCGACCTTCGCGAGGTTGGAGGCCACGCTCTGGCAGATCTGGCCGTCGTTCACGTAGCGGTCGTTCGGGCAGTTCATCGTCACTTCGAAACCGTTCGGGTAGCCGGCATCGGCCAACAGTTTCTTGGCCGCCTCGACATCGTAGGGCAGGCGCTTGTCCTGCGCTTCGTTCCAGCCGTTGATGCCGGGGCCGACCATCAGCGCGGTGGGGCGCGAGGCCCCGCGCATCACGGTGCGCTGGATGCCGACGATGTCGATGGCCTGGTAGAAGGCCTGGCGCACGCGCTTGTCCTTGAACGGGTTCTTGCCCTTGACGCTGGAGTACAGCAGCTCGTCGCGCTTCTGGTCCATGCCCAGGAAGATGGTGCGCAGCTCGGGGCCCGAGATGACGCGTGCCGTGGGGCTGGCGTTGACGCGCGCGATGTCCTGCACGGGCACCGGCTCCATGACGTCGACCTCGCCCGAGATCAGCGCGGCGACGCGCGTGGCCGGGTTGGCGATCGGCGTGAAGATGATCTCCTGCGCGTTGCCCTCGATCTTGCCCCAGTAGGTCGCATTGCGCGTGAAGACGGTACGCACGTTCGGCTGGCGCTCGCGCACGCGGAACGGGCCGGTGCCGTTGGCCTTGAACGAGGCGGTGTTCTCGATGCCCTTGCGGCGGTCTACCGGCGTCACGGCCTTGTTCTCTTCGCACCACTTCTTGCTCATGATCATGAGCTGCGTGATCACGTCGGGAAGAATCGGGAACGGGCCCTTGGTCTCGATCTCGATGGTGTGCGAATCGACCTTGCGCACTTCCTTGATGTCGGTGGTGTTGGACTTCATGTCAGAGCCGTCGCCCGAGGCGCGCGCGAAGCTGAAGAGCACGTCGTCGGCCGTGAAAGGCGTGCCGTCGTGGAACTGCACGTTCTTGCGCAGTTCGAAGCGCCACACGGTGGGCGAGGTCTGCTTCCAGCTGGTGGCCAGGAGCGGCGCAACGCTCAGGTCCTTGTTGCGGCCGGCCAGCGTTTCATAGACGTTGGCGGTGGTGCTGAGCTGCAGCGATTCGTTGAGCGAATGCGGGTCGAGCGACAGCGCATCTCCCTGGTTCGCGATGCGGATGGTTTGCGCACCGGCCATGAGGCTGGTGGCGCCCAGCAGGCACAAAACTGCGACCGCGGCCGCCTTCTTCTGGAAACTCATTGGGAACACTCCTCGGGTTGGAATCGGAAATACATCAAGGCGCCGTGGTAGCGGCGTCTTTCCTCGGCTGCTCGCTGCGGGTAGCAGCCAGCGGCATGCCCTGCTCGACCAGCCCCGCATGCAATGCGGCGCCGAGCGGCAGGATCTCGTCGTTGAAGTCGTAGCGGCTGTTGTGCAGGAAGGCACCGTTGCGCGCGTCCTGGCCGACGCGCAGGTAGGCGCCGGCTTTTTTCTGCAGCATGAAGGAGAAGTCTTCCGCGCCCATGCTGGGCTCCATGCTGCGGTCGACATTGGAAGCGCCCACCAGCGACTCGGCCACGTCGGCCGCGAACATCGCCTCGGGCGCGGTGTTGATGGTGGCCGGATAGATGCGCTCGTACTTGATGGTGGCGGTGGCGCCGAAGCCTGCGGCAATGGCCGTGCAGAGCTCGCCGAGCCGCTGCTCGACCTGCGCCTGCACGCGCGCACTGAAGGTGCGCACCGTGCCGACCAGGGTGGCCTCGCCCGGGATCACGCTCATCGCGCCCAGGTCGCCCGCCTGCACCGCGCAGATGCTGACGACCGCCGCGTCGATGGGCCGCACGCTGCGCGACACGATGGTCTGCGCGGCCGTGATGATGTGCGCGGCCACCACGACGGGATCGATGGTCTGGTAGGCATGGGCACCATGCCCGCCCTTCCCCTTGATCTCGATGGTGACGCGGTCCGCCGCGGCCATCATGGCGCCGCGGTTGATGCCCACGGTGCCGGCCGGCATGCCGGGCCAGTTGTGCATGGCATAGACCGATTGCACCGGGAAGCGGTCGAACAGGCCGTCTTCGATCATCACGCGTGCGCCGGCAAATCCTTCTTCGCCGGGCTGGAAGATCAGCACCGCGGTGCCGTCGAAGTTGCGCGTTTCGGCAAGGTAGCGCGCTGCACCGACCAGCATGGCCGTGTGCCCGTCGTGGCCGCAGCCGTGCATCAGGCCGTCGTTGGCGGAGCGCCAGCCGAAATCGTTGTCCTCGCGCATGGGCAGCGCGTCCATGTCGGCGCGCAGGCCGATCATCCGGCCGCTTGCCGTCGACTTGCCTCGCACGACGCCCACCACGCCGGTCTTGCCGATGCGGTCGTGGATCTCGTCCACGCCGCAGGCGCGCAATGCCTCGCGCACGCGGCCTGCGGTGTAGACCTCTTCGAAGCCGAGCTCCGGGTGGGCGTGCAGGTCGCGGCGGAACGCCGTGATCTCCGGATAGAAGCTCGCGATGTGCGCAAACGCCCGTCCGGAAGCTTTCAGCCGGGGAGCTGCCGCGGCAACAGTCATCTCAATGTCCTCCCGCCTTGCCGACGCGCAGCCTCGGATCGACCACGAAATAGAGCAGGTCGACCACCAGATTGATCACCACGAAGATCAGGGCGATGAGGCACAGGTAGGCCGCCATCACGGGAACGTCGGCGAAGGTCACGGCCTGGATGAACAGGAGCCCCATGCCGGGCCACTGGAACACCGACTCGGTGATGATCGCGAAGGCAATGAGGCCGCCGAGCTGCAGGCCGGTGATGGTCATCACGGGCACCAGCGTGTTCTTGAGCGCATGGCCGAAATGGATGGCGCGGTTGGAAAGGCCACGGGCGCGCGCAAACTTGATGTAGTCGGTGCGCAGCACCTCGAGCATCTCGGCACGCACCAGACGCATGATCAGGGTCAGCTGGAAGATCGCGAGCGTCACGGCCGGCAGGATGATGTGATGCCAGCCGTCGGCACGGAACAGACCGCTGCTCCACCAGCCGAACTGCACCGTCTCTCCGCGTCCGAAACTCGGGAACCAGCCCAGCAGCACGGCAAACACGAGGATCAGCAGGATCCCGATCAGGAAGGTGGGAAGCGACACGCCCAGCAGAGACACGGTCATGAACACCTGGCTCATGAAGGTGCCGCGGCGAAGCGCCGTGTAGACGCCCATCGGAATGCCGATGAACAGCGCCAGCACGGCAGCCACGAGCGCGAGCTCGAGCGTGGCCGGAAAACGCTCGCCGATGAGGCGCGACACCTTGGCGCCCTGGCGCAGGCTCAGGCCGAACTCGCCCTGCGCCGCGTTGACGAGAAAGTGCCAGAACTGCACGAAGAAGGGCTGGTCGAGCCCCAATGCGGCGCGCAGTTCGCGGATCTGCTCGGGCTTGGCATCCTGGCCCAGCAGAAAGACGACCGGGTCGCCCACATATTGGAAGAGAAGAAAGGCGATGAACGCGACCGCGATCATGACGATCACGGCTTGGATCAAGCGGCGCAAGACAAATGCAATCATTCAGCAAACAGAGTGAACTGGCATGCTAGCAGTGCAAGGTGCGTGCCCGCACGGGGGTTCCCCGGGGGTGCACGCTGATGGTGCGCATCGCCTGGGCCGATGCAGCGGCAATGCCGCAAATAAAAAAGCCACTCGACTTTCGTCGAGTGGCTTTTTACTCTTTCGATTCGAAGCTGGCTTGCGCCAGCGTCAGATCAGAAAGCGTGACGGATACCGAAGTCGTAGCCGGTCGAGGTCTTCGGGGTGAAGACGCCGTTGGCGATGAAAGCCGGGCCGCCAACAGTCAGGTTTGCACCGTTCTTGTTGCTGACGCGAGCGATCGTTGCGTACAGAGCCGTACGCTTCGACAGGTTGTGCACGTAGCCGAGAGCCAGCTTGTTGGCCTTCGGGTCAGCGACGTCAGGAGCGAACAGCACGACCGGGTCGTTGAAGTCATACTTGACGTGCGAGTACGAAGCGCGGATCAGGCCAGCACCGACGGGCACGGTCACACCGATGAGGTAGCCGGTCAGGTCGACGTCAGGACGGCCGCCCAGGAACGGGCTGACTTCGTAGTCAACCTTGTTCTTGGCCTTCGACAGTTCACCGAAGAGCTTCACGGGACCGAAGTCATACGAAGCGCCGAGGTTCAGCGTGTTGACCTTGGTGGTCGTGCCGACGTAGTACTGGTCGCCGACCGTGCTGCTGCCGTAAGCAACTGCCACGTCCAGAGGACCGTTGGCGTAGCCGAAGCGGCCACCAACGTAACGGCCTTGGCGAGCGATGTTCGCGGTGGCAGGGGTAGCGGTGCCCGGATCGTACTTGGTCTTCTCGCTGAAGCCGTACTGGAGCTGGCCGTAGAAGCCGCCCAGGTTCGGCGGCAGGAAGTAGCCGATCGTGTTGCTGGCGCGGACGTAGTTGCTTGCGCCCGTGTTGGTGATCGAACCCACGGCAGCTGCCGGGGTGCCGAAGGCGCCGAAGGTGCCGTTGGCGGTCGAGATCAGGTTGGTGCCAACGCCGTTGGTGCCGAACGGATCGAACACGGTGTCGTTCCAGAAGGTCGGGGTGTAGTCACGGCCGAGGCGGACTTCACCGAAACCACCCGACAGGCTCACGGTCGAGCGGCGAGCGAAGGTGGCAACACCTTCCGAACCGTCGTCGTTCTTGATCGGGGCTTCGAGCCAGAAGCTCGCTGCCAGGCCACCACCGAGGTCTTCCGTTCCACGGAAGCCCAGACGGCTGGAGTTGTAGCCCGAGTTAGCCAGTTCACGACGGCTCGTCTTGACGCTGCCTTGGTTCAGGTAGAACGGGTTCAGGAACGTGGCACCGTTCAGGTCACGCGAGGTGTTCGAGTAGCCGCTGATCGACGCGTCGACCACACCGAAAAGCGTGACGGACGACTGAGCCGAGGCAACACCGGCAACAGCCAGGGCAGCCAGAGCAACTAGAGATTTTTTCATTGCAAGTTTCTCCAAGGTTAAACATAGGGCTCCGGTGCGAAGGGCTCACCGTGACTGGCACTTTGTGCTCCCACCGGACCCCGGGCCAACCTCCTTTTGGGAAGTTGATGCTATTGCACCAGAGCGGCTGCGGTACGGCAAAACAAATCGCCCGAAATCTCGGGTGGCCCATGCGTTTCGTTGCAGTCGTGCAACAAAGGGCTCGGCAGGCCTCCGAAACCACCATGTGAAATTTAAGCAAGTGTTTCCGCAAGCCTTTTTCGCATGCGTTCAAATAGCGGCATGACTTCTTCGCTCGATCCGGTCCTGAGTGCGGCAGATGCGGCATTGCGTACTCTTTTTGCCCGTCCGCATGCCATGCGGTCCATGCCCACCCCGGTCCAGGCGCCCGGTGTGTTGACCGATTCGGAGCGGCGCGAGGCGGGCGCATTGATGCGGGTGAACCACGTGGGCGAGGTCTGCGCACAGGCGCTTTACACGGCCCAGGCCGCCGTGGCGCGGGATCCGGGCCTCCGGGCCCGCTTGCTGGAGGCCTCGCACGAAGAAACCGATCATCTCGCCTGGACCCGGCAGCGGCTGGACGATCTGGGCGCGCGGCCTTCGGTCCTGAACCCGCTCTGGTATGCGGGCGCTTTCGGCCTGGGTCTCGTGGCCGGGCGCCTGGGCGACCCGATCAGCCTGGGCTTCGTTGCGGAAACCGAGCGCCAGGTCGAAGCCCACCTGGACAGCCATCTGGGGCGCCTGCCGTCCGGCGACAGCGCTTCGCGGGCAGTGGTCGAGCAGATGAAGATCGACGAGGCGCGGCACGCGGCACAGGCCATCGACGGCGGTGCGGCGGAATTGCCGGCGCCGGCCAAGGCCCTGATGCGTTTCGCCTCCCGCGTGATGACCACGCTGGCGCACCGCATCTGACACCTTGCGGAATCAGGTCTCGACAAGGTCGAAGCTGGTGGTGATCTCGGCCGTCTTTGCGAGCATGATGGTGGCCGAGCAGTAGGTATCGTGGCTGAGGGCGATGGCGCGCTCCACGGCAGACGCCGGAATGCCCTTGCCTGCGACGGTGAAGTGCATGTGGATCTTGGTGAAGACCTTCGGGTCCTTTTCGGCACGCTCGCTGGTCAGCTTGACGCTGCAGCGCTCGACCCGGTGCCGGCCGCGCTTCAATATCAGCACCACGTCGTACGCCGTGCAGCCGCCGGTGCCGGCCAATACGGTCTCCATGGGACGGGCGGCCAGGTTCTGGCCCCCGTTCTCGGGTTTTGCGGCATCGGGCGCGCCGTCCATCACCAGGACATGACCACTGCCCGTCTCGGCCACGAAGCCCATGGCCGATCGCGTGCCGGCATCGCCGGTCCAACTTACTGTGCATTCCATTTTTGCCAGATCCAATCAGGACGTTCAGTGAAAAAAGTCCGCTGAGACATCAATTTGTGTGTGGGAATTGCGTCACTCGCTTGTTGCAACGCAGCAAACAACCGATATACTTTATTTCATCGCGCACCAAGCCGTGCGCACCGGTTGTCTCCTCCACCCTTCCAATTGGTGGATTTAGCCCCGAGCCGCAAGGCTCGGGGCTTTTTTCTTTGCGGCGGCGCCGTTGGGGCCGCGAGCGCAACCCACTCTAGTTTTTTCAGTCCGAAGGGCAGTTGCTCTGGCTGCCCTGGCTGTTGCCGGTGTTGCCTCGGCTCAGTCGTCCGTCACGCTTTTCGGTGTGGTCGACGCGTCGATCAGCCACTACGAAACCAGCAGCCGTTCCCTCATCACCGGCTCCAGCTTCAAGCAAAGCCAAACCGTGCTGGCCAACTCGGGTTACAACACGAGCCGCCTTGGCTTCCGCGGTACCGAAGACCTCGGTGGTGGCCTGGCAGCGAGCTTCTGGCTCGAATCGCCGATGTCCAACGACGACGGCGCCTCCTCCATCGGTATCAGCTTCTCACGTCGCTCGACCGTGAGCCTGTCGGGTGGTTTCGGTGAAGTCCGCCTCGGCCGTGACTACACCCCGACCTTCTGGAACGACACCGTGTTCGATCCGTTCGGCACCAACGGCGTTGGCACCAATGTCATTAACTCGTCACACAGTGCCATCCTGACGGGCTTGGGACTCCCGTCCGACTCGAACTATGTCCGGGCAAACAACACCATTGGCTATTTTCTGCCGCCCAATCTGGGAGGCTTCTACGGTCAAGTGCAATACGGACTGCACGAGAACGTGAAGACCAGTGGCGTTCAAGTAAGCAAGACGGGCCGCTACGTGGGCGGTCGAGTCGGCTACGCAAACGGGCCGCTGGACGTTGGGCTTGCATATGGCAAGAGCGATGTCTTCAACAACGGCGCAGGAACGGGTATCGACGCAAGAACATTGAACCTTGGCGCTTCGTATGACTTCGGTGTTGTGAAGCTCTTTACCGAATTGTCTCGCGTCACCAACGAATTCTATGCATCTCAGCTGGGCTCTGAAAAGATCGGCCTCAATGGATTCTTGATCGGTGCCACTGCACCGGTCGGCGCTGGATTGATCCGCGTTGCCTACTCCCAGGCCAAAGCGAACTTCGATGGCAACGACGATCCACGCAGCCGCAAGTTTGCAATCGGCTACGTGCATAACCTGTCGAAGCGGACCGCGCTGTACACCACGGTTGCCCGGGTCGCGAACAAGAACGGCGCACCGATCACCGTCGGCGGTGCCCCCCGATTCTCCACTGCCGCTGGCTACGAACCCCGCAATTCGACCGGCTACGACTTCGGCATCCGCCACGCCTTCTGATCGATCACGGACCTGATCCGATGCTGGCTTCAGCCAGTTCGAGTCGACTCAGTGTCGAGCCGCCCAGCGCAAGCCGGGCGGCTTTTTGGCTTTGTTCAAGTTGCGCGGCCGCGCCTGCTTTGCAACAGGCCCACATTCATTTCGCCGTTCAGAACCGAAGCGTAGAAGCGCTCGACCATGTTCACGCTGGTGCGCGCGTTGCGTGCGAGGGTCAGCATGTCGATGCCTTGGCCGTACAACAAGCGCAACGTGATGGCGGTGTGGCGCAGGCAGTAAAGCGTTCTCGACTGGCCGAGCGGTCCCTTCTCCAGTGCGGTGGCCTCGAGCACCCAGTGAAAAAGAAAATTGAGCACCGCGAGCGCATGCTCCCGGTTCTTCAGTTGCGGCATGAAGATGTAGTCTTCCGCGCCGCCAGAGCCTTGCTCGCGCCGCCGGTCGAGCAAGCATTCGTACACCCGCACAGCCGGACGCAAGCTCACGATCGGTTGGCTGTGCCGTTTCGTCTCGGGCAAGTTCATCCGCAGATAGACGTGCTTGCCGCGCACGATTTCGATGTGCTTGTGCTTCATGAGCTTGATATCGCTCGGACGAACAAAGGTGTTGACCATCCAGCGGATCAACCAGGGCAGCTCCTCCGGCATGACGAGCAGTTCACGCGCAATCCAGAAGCGCTCGCCCGGCGCAAGCTGCGCAAGCATCGGGTGGGCTTGTCCCCGCAGCCTGCGCGCCGCCGCCACGAGGGCCCGGTACTCCGCAACGCTGAAACTGCCGCGCGGCTGGCTGCGCACCTTGACCTTCGGGAAGGCCGGCGCATCGCGAAGCACGCCGGTGTTCACGCCGTGCGTCACCACCTTGCGCAGCAGCACCACGTACTGAGCGATCGTCGTGCTGGTGAAGCCCTGCGCGCCAAGGTGATCGATCAGGCGCTGCGCATCGGAGGTGGCAAACGCCTGTGCCGTCACGGTCCCGAGCAACGGGAGGATGTGGGCCCGCAATCTGTTGCCCATCACCTGCCAGGTGGGCCGCCCGATTTCGCCGCGCTGCACACGTGCAGCCTCGGCCTGCATCAATCCTTTGGAAAGGTCGCTGACAGAAACGGATAACAAATTTTGCTCATTTGTTAACTGACTGGCGGACGGGAGGGTCGCGGGATAAGCACGCCCAAAAAAACCCGAATCGTTCGCGGCGGGGGCTCTTTGAATGAGGTTTATGACATTTGTGTCCATGTCATATCCGCAAGCAATCCCGATGCCTCTTATCATCGTCAGTTATCAAATGAAAACTCCCTTGGAAAAAACCGTGCGCGACGTACCTGTTCCGGCACTGACGCCCGCCGACTATCTCAGAAAAATTCTGAACGCCCGCGTGTACGACGTGGCGATCGAATCCGCACTCGAGAAAGCCGACGCGCTGAGCGAGCGGCTCGGCAACACGGTGCTGCTCAAGCGCGAAGACCAGCAACCGGTGTTCAGCTTCAAGCTGCGCGGCGCCTACAACAAGATGGCGCATCTCACATCCGAGCAGCTCGCGAGTGGGGTCATCTGCGCATCGGCCGGCAATCACGCGCAAGGCGTGGCGCTGGGCGCACGCAAGCTCGGTGCGCGCGCGGTGGTGGTCATGCCCGTGACCACGCCCCGGCTCAAGATCGATGCGGTGCGCGGCTTCGGCGGCGAAGTGGTGCTGCATGGCGACAGCTATTCGGATGCCTACCTGCACGCGCTGGAGCTGCAGGCGCAGCAAGGCCTCACCTTCGTGCATCCTTTCGACGATCCCGACGTGATCGCGGGCCAGGGCACCATCGCAATGGAAATCCTGCGGCAGCACCAGGGCCGTCTCGACGCGGTGTTCGTCGCAATCGGCGGCGGCGGTCTCATCTCGGGCGTGGCCAACTACATCAAGGCGGTGCGTCCCGAGATCAAGGTGATCGGCGTGCAGATGAACGACTCCGACGCGATGATGCAGTCGGTGGCGGCGCGCCAGCGCGTGAGCCTTGCGGACGTCGGGCTGTTCTCGGACGGCACCGCGGTCAAGCTCGTGGGCGAAGAGACCTTCCGGATTGCCAGCAACCTGGTCGACGAATACATCGCGGTCGATACCGACGCCGTCTGCGCAGCCATCAAGGACGTCTTCGTCGATACGCGCAGCATCGTCGAGCCGGCGGGCGCGCTTGCGGTGGCCGCCATCAAGCAGTACGTGGCCGGCCATGGCCGCCATGGCGAGACCTACGCCGCCATCCTGTGCGGCGCCAACATGAACTTCGACCGGTTGCGTTTCGTGGCCGAACGCGCCGAAGTCGGCGAGGAGCGCGAGGCGTTGTTCGCGGTGACGATCCCCGAAGAGCGCGGCAGCTTTCGCCGCTTCTGCGAACTGGTCGGCGAGATGCCGGCCAGCGAGTCGAAGGAAACCGGCTCGACCGGCGGCGCGCTGCGCAATGTGACGGAGTTCAACTACCGCATCAGCGACGCGGCCAAGGCCCATGTGTTCGTCGGCCTCACCACGTCCGCGCGGGGCGAATCGACCACCATTGCGCAGAACTTCAACGCCCATGGCTTCGACGCAATCGATCTCACGCACGACGAACTCGCCAAGGAGCACCTGCGGCACCTGGTCGGGGGGCGCACGGGCCTTGCCCATGACGAGCGGCTGCTGCGCTTCGTGTTTCCGGAGCGGCCGGGTGCGCTGCTCAAGTTCCTGAGCCTGATGCGGCCGAACTGGAACATCAGCCTCTTTCACTACCGCAACCAGGGCGCCGACTACGGCCGCATCCTGGTGGGCTTGCAGGTTCCGGCCGGCGATGCGGCTGCGTTCGATGCTTTCCTCGAGACGCTGGGTTACCCCTACGTCGAGGAAACGGCAAATCCGGCGTATCGCCTGTTCCTGCAGGCCTGACGGAACGCCCGCTGGCGCTTGCCGCTTCTACTGTGCGGCTGGCGCAGGCACAGGCGCCGCTGGCGGCGTTTGCTGCTGCGCCGCCGCCTCGGCAGGCGGCGCCACCACGGCGGGCACGGTGGCCGGGAACATCCCGACGGGCCGAGCCGATGGCGTCATCCCCGCTGGCGCCGGGCTGCTGACGCTGATCGGCGCACGCACCGGCAGCTGCAGCGTGAAAGCCGCCGGTCCTTGTGCGCTGGCGCCGAGCGTCGCCGAACGCACCCCCACCGACTGCAGCACGTAGTTGTCGCCAACGCGCGAACCGACGCGGAACGGCCGTGGCGGCTTGCCGTCGATGGCGATCAGGGCGGCGCCCTGGTTGAGCGGATCCGCCACCACGCCAGACAAGGCGAAGCGGCTGGCGGCCTCGGGCGCCGCGGGCGCCGCGTCCGAGGAAGACACCGCGCCGAACAGCCGCGCCACCGCGTCCGCGTCGGCAGAAACCGATGCCCGGGGCATCGTGGCCGCTGCGGCCACGGGCTCGGTCGGGCTCGCGAGCCGCAGTCCCCAGAACACCGCCGCACCGGCAGCCAGCGCCCAGAGTCCCGCGGTTGTAAAGGGCGCGTGCCAGCGCGCGGCGGAGTAGGGACTTGTCATTGCCGCGGATTATCATGCAGCGCGCCTTCCGAACCCTGTCATCCAAGCCATGAAAAAAATCCTTCGCGACGCCACCCGAACCGCCCAGCGCGGCTTTACGCTGATCGAATTGATGGTGGTTCTGGTCATCATCGGCGTGCTCGCCGCGCTGATCGTGCCCAACGTGATCGAACGCGCGGACGACGCCCGCGTGACCGCCGCCAGGACGGACATCAACAACCTGATGCAGGCGCTCAAGCTCTACCGCCTGGACAACCAGCGCTACCCCACCGCCGAGCAAGGCCTGCAGGCGCTGCTCGTGCGCCCCACCGCGGGTCCGGCCGCGCCCAACTGGAAGCCCTACGTCGAAAAGCTGCCCAACGATCCGTGGGGCCATCCGTACCAATACATGAACCCGGGCATCAAGGGCGAAATCGACGTGCTCTCGCTCGGCGCCGACGGCCAGGCCGGTGGCGAGGGCAAGAATGCCGACATCGGCAGCTGGCAGTAGGCGGCTCCGCGGCTTCACGCTGCTCGAGCTGATCGTGGTGATCGCGATCATCGCGGTCGCCACAGCGGGCGTGAGCTTCGCAATGCGCGACAGCAGCGCGGCCCGGCTCGACCGCGAGGCGGACCGGCTGGCGGCGCTGCTCGAATCGGCGCGTGCCCAGTCGCGCGCAAGCGGCGTGGCGGTGCGCTGGCGGCTGGTGGAGGGCGGCAGCTTTGTGTTCGACGGCCTCCCGCCCGGCGCCCTGCCCAGCGGCTGGGCCAGCGAGGGCATCAGCGCCCAGGCGGCGCTCGCCAATGGCGCGCCGGTGCCCGCCGTGCTGCTCGGGCCCGATCCGATCATCGCCCCACAGCAGATCGTTCTTTATTCGGAAGGTCCGCCCGCGCGTTCGCTGCGCATCGCCACCGATGGCTTGCGCCCCTTCACGGTTGCCGCGCCATGAAAACCGCGCGTCGACCGGTCTGCAGCGGGTTCACGCTGATCGAAGTGCTGATCGCGCTCGGCATCGTCGCGCTGGCGCTTGCGGCCGGCTCGCAAGCCACGATGTCGCTGACGCGCAATGCGCAGCGCCAGTCCGACCTGCTGCTGGCCGACCTGTGCGCGGAAAACGAACTCGCCAAGGCACGGCTCGCGCAGCAAATGCCCGCGGTGGGCGACTCGGGCTCCATCTGCGTGCAGGCCGGCGTTTCCTTCAACGTCACCACGTCCACCATCGCCACGCTCAATCCCAACTTCCGCCGCGTGGACGTGCAGGTGCGCGACGAGGCCAATGCGCCGGTGCTGCGCATCTCGACCGTGGTGGGGCGTTTCTGATGCAGCGCTTCGCAAGCCGCCGAAGCCGACGGGGCTTCACCCTGATCGAACTGCTGGTGGCCATTGCGGTCATGGCGCTGCTTGCGATCATGAGCTGGCGCGGCCTGGACGGCATGTCGCGCGCCACTGCGCAGAACCAGCAGCGCGCCGACGCGGTGCTCACGCTGCAGACCACGCTCGCGCAATGGAGCGCGGACCTGGACGCGGTGGCCGCGATCGCCCAGACCCGCCCCATCGATTGGGACGGCCGCGCGCTGCGCCTCACGCGCCGCAGCAGCGACGCGGCCTCGCCGGCCATGCTGGTGGTGGCTTGGACGCTGCGATCGGGTGCCGATGGCACCCGCTGGCGACGCTGGCAATCGCAGCCCTTCACCACGCGCGGCGAATGGCAGCAAGCCTGGAACCTCGCCGCCTCATGGGCACAGGACGGCGGCACCGGAGAAACCGCCCTCGTGCCGGTCGATGGCTGGCAGCTCTTCTATTTCCGCGCGAACACCTGGACGCCGGCCGGCGAACTGCCGAGCAGCACGCCCATCCCGGCGAACCCGGCGAACGCTACAGGCGCCATCGTCACCATGCCCGACGGCATTCGCCTGGTGCTGAACCTGTCTCCCGGCGACGGACTGTCGGGTGCCATCACGCGCGATTGGGTCAAACCGACGGTGGGAGCACCGCGATCGTGACGGCGTCTCACTTCAATTTTTCTGCGCACGGCCGGCGCCCAAGCACCCGCCGCCAGTCCGGAGCCGCGCTGCTTGCGGCCATGCTGACCGTGATGCTGGTCGCCACCTTCGCTGCCGCGGCGCTTTGGCAGCAGTGGCGCGCGTCCGAGGTCGAGGCCGCCGAGCGCGGGCGCGTGCAGGCGGCGTGGATCCTCATCGGCGCCCTCGACTGGTCGCGCCTGATCCTGCGTGAAGACGCCCTCACCGGCGGTCCCGACCACCTGGCCGAACCCTGGGCGGTTCCGCTCGCGGAAGCCAGGCTCGCGAGCTTTCTCTCGGCCGAGAAGAACGTGTCCAGCGACAACCTCGAGGGACTGCCCGACGCGTTCCTGTCGGGCCGCATTGTCGATGCGCAATCGAAGCTCAACGTGCTCTCGCTGGTCGACGGCAACAAGCCGGTGCCCGCGAGCGTCGCCACCTTCACCAAGCTGTTCAACATCCTGGGCCTGCCCGCCTCGGAGCTCAGCGCGATGACCGCCGCGCTGGTGCGCACGCTGGCCACCGGAACCGATGCCGCCGGCGGCGGGGACGCCGGCGCGGCGCCGCTGATGCCCCAGGAAGTTTCGCAGCTCGTGTGGCTGGGCCTTTCGCCTTCGACCGCGGCGGCCCTCGAGCCCTACGTGACGGTCCTGCCGATTCGCACGCCGCTCAACATCAATACCGCGAGCGCCGAAGCCATCAGCGCCAGCCTGCCGTCATTGAGCATCAGCGATGCACGGCGGGTGGTGGAAAAACGCACGAATGCGTTCTTCAGGCAGATCACCGATGCAAACGCCGCCCTGCCCAACAACGCCTCCGGCTCCCAGTTCAACGCCAGCCAGCACAGCGTCAGCACCCAATTCTTCGAGGTCTACGGCAAGCTGCGGCTCGATCGCACCTGGGTCGAAGAACGCTCTCTTTTGCAGCGCGAAGGCCTCACCGTGAAGACGATCTGGCGCAATCGCGGGGCCGGCATGACCGACCCTCCGGCTAAACCCTGAGTCGCGGCTTCTCCCATCAATTTCTTGCACCAGGAATCGTCCCACACCCCGTCGCATCGACGTCACACGCTACAAATAAAGTAGCAACCCCGCAGCAGGCACACCCCTACAATCACCCGCCCTTCCGAAATCGAAATGACACCGCTGCTGCTCATCGCCCCCCTCCCTCCGGCAGACTCCGCCGGCGAGTACGACTGGGCCCAGGCAGGTGACGACGGCATCGCCTTGCGCGACCATGGGCACGCACTGCTCGCACTGCTGCCGGCCAGCCCGGACGTCATGCTCGGCATTCCCGCCGCGGCGCTGTCATGGCACCGCGTCACCCTGCCCAAGGGCAGCATGGGCAGCACCTCGAAGCTTCGCGCCGTGCTCGATGGCCTGCTCGAAGAGCAGCTGCTCGACGAGCCCGAGGCCCTGCATTTCGCGCTCGAACCCGAGGCCAGGGCCGGCGTGCCGGTCTGGGTCGCGGCCTGCAACCGCATCTGGCTGCGCAGCCTCGTGCAGGGCCTCGAATCCGCGGGACGGCGCGTGGTGCGCATCGTTCCCGAATTCGCGCCGCAGCCCGCCGACGGCCCGCCGCTGCTGCAGGTCACGGGCGTTGCCCAGGCGCCGCAGCTCACCGTGTGCGATGCCGACGGCGTGGTGTCGCTGCCGCTGGCCGGCGCAGGGTTGGGGTTCGCCGGCAGCCTGCCGCTGGACACCGCCGTCATCACCGCCGAACCTGCTGTCGCCGAAGCCGCCGAGCACCTGCTCGAGCGCCGCGTGCCCATCGTGCAGGCGCCGCAGCGCTGGCTCCAGGCCGCGCGCTCGCCCTGGGAGCTTGCACAGTTCGACCTGGCCGTGACCGGCCGCGCCCGCGCCGGCAAGAAGTTTGCATCCGTGGTCCAGACGCTGCGCTATGCGCCCGAGTGGCGCGCCGCCCGCTGGGGCGTCATCGCACTGTTGCTGACCCAATTGATCGGCCTCAACGCGTGGGCCTGGAAGGAGCGCAATGCCCTCGAGTCCAAGCGCCAGGCGCTTAGCACCATGCTGACCCAGACCTTCCCTTCCGTGAAGCTCGTGGTCGATGCACCGGTGCAGATGGCGCGCGAGGTCGCTGCGCTTCAGCAGGCCGTGGGCGATGTCGCGGGCAGCGACTTCGAGCCGATGATCGGCGCGCTTGCCACCAACCTTCCCGCGGGCCGCACGCCCAGCGCCATCGACTACAGCGCCGGCCAGCTGCGCCTGCGTGGACTGGGCTTGCAGCCCTCCGAGCTCAGCCGTCTCTCCGGTGCCATGGGCCCGCGCGGCTACAGCGTGCGGGCCGAAGGCGACCTTCTGCTGGTGCAGGCCGAGGCTTCGCGATGAACTTCAGCGAACAACTCCGCGCCCGCTGGGCTTCGCTCGACCTGCGCGAGCGGCGCATGGTCGCCATCGCGGCCGGGCTCGTCGCGCTCGCACTGCTGTGGTGGATTGCGCTCGCGCCCGCGCTGCGCACCTTGGCCGCGGCACGGGCCGAACACGCGCGGCTCGATGCCCAGTTGCAGCAGATGGCCACGCTGCAGAACCGTGCCAAAGCCCTCCAGGCGCAACCCCGCCTGAACCGCGACGACGCACTGCGCGCCCTCGAGACCTCGGTGCGGCAGAGCCTGGGGAGCAACGCCCAGCTCATGACGGCCAGCGGCGATGGCGCCGCCACGATCACGCTGCGCGCCGTGCCGGCCGACGCGCTGGCCCAGTGGCTCTCCCAGGCGCGCGGCAACGCCCATGCCGTGCCGCGCGAAGCCCACCTGACCCGCGCCGCCGCCACGCCGCCGGCCGCGGGCAACAAGGACCCGGAACCTCCCAAGGTACGCTGGGAGGGCACGCTGGTGATGGCCCTGCCCGCGGCCCGTTGAGCACACCCATGGTGACGCGCACCGCCCTTTCCGATTCCGCGGCGAACCAAGGCTGGCGCTGGGCCCTGCTCGGTGTCGTGATTGGCGCGCTGATCGCGCTCGTGCTGTTCGCGCCCGCCCGCTGGCTCGCCGCGGGGCTGTCGAGCTGGAGCCAGGGCCGGTTGCTGCTCGTCAATCCGCGCGGCACGGTCTGGAACGGCGCGGCGGTGGTGGTTCTTGCAAGCGGTGCCGGCGGCACCGAGGCGGTGTCCCTGCCCGGCGCGCTCAACTGGCGCATGCGGCCCACCTGGAGCGGCATGTTCGCCATGCTCGACCTGCCCTGCTGCACGGCCCGGCCGCTCCAGCTCAGGGCCAGCCCACGCGCCGATGGCATGCAGCTGCAGTGGGGCGACGGCAGTTCGCGCTGGCCCGCCACCTTGCTGGCCGGCCTGGGCGCGCCGTGGAACACGCTCAAGCTCGAAGGCACGCTCGATCTTTCCACCAAGGCCCTGTCGATGCAATGGAACGGCCCCGTGCTGCGCATTGCCGGCCAGGCCACGCTCGATGCCACCGACGTATCGTCCAGCCTGTCGACCCTGAAGCCAATGGGCAGCTACCGCCTCACGCTCGAAGGCGGCAGCCGGCCCAGCCTGCTGCTGAGCACGCGCGAAGGCAGCCTGCAGTTGAATGGCAGCGGCAGCTGGAACGGCACCGCCTTCCGCTTCAACGGCGAGGCCAGCGCCGCCCCCGGCCGCGAAGACGCACTTTCCAATTTGTTGAACATCATCGGACGGCGCGAGAACGCGCGTTCGATCATCACCCTGGGTTGATCATGAAGAAGCCACTGACCTCGCAGCACGGCAGCCGCCCCGGCATCGTTGCGCTTGCCGCGCAGATGCTGATTGCCGCCGCCTTCATGCAGGCCGTTGCGCCCGCGTTCGCGCAGGCCGGCGGACCGGACGCGCCGCGCCGGGGCGAACCCATCACGCTCAACTTCGCCAACGCCGACATCGAAGCCGTGGCCCGCACCATGGCCGTGGTCACCGGCCGCGATGTGGTGGTCGATCCGCGCGTCAAGGGCACGATGAACCTCGTCACCGACCGCGCCATCGCACCGGCCGCGGCGTTCAACCAGTTCGCCTCCGCGCTGCGGCTGCAGGGCTTTGCCGTGGTGGAGGCCGAGGGCCTCTACAAGGTGGTGCCCGAAGCCGACGCCAAGCTGCAGACCCAGACCGTCAACACCGCGACGCCCAGCGCGGGCTCGGTGGCCGGCAACCAGATCGTCACGCAGATCTTCAGGCTCAACTACGAATCGCCGAACAGCCTGCTGCCGGTGCTGCGCCCGCTCATTCCGCCCAACAACACCATCAACGTGAACCCGGGCAACAACTCGCTCGTGATCACCGACTACGCCGACAACATGCGCCGGCTGGCGCGCATCATCGCGGCGCTCGACGTGCCCAACGCGTCGGACATCGAGGTGATTCCGCTCAAGCACTCGATTGCCACCGACATGCTGCCGCTGATCACCCGGCTGGTCGATGGCAGCGGCTCGGGCGCAACACCCGGGGCCGCCGCGCCGGGCGTGGCCGATGCGTCGTTCCGCACCACCTTGCTGGCCGACCCGCGCAGCAACGCGCTGATCCTGCGCGCGGCCAATCCGGCGCGGGCCGCACTGGTGCGCACGCTGGTCCAGAAGCTCGACCGCGCCCCCGCCGAGACCAGCAACGGCGCGGCCGGCAACATCTACGTGGTCTACCTGAAGAACGCAGATGCCGTACGCCTTGCGGCCACGCTGCGCGCCGCCATGGCCGCGAACCAGCTGCCAGGCACGCCGGGCGTGCCCGGCGCCGCGGGTGGCGGAGGCCAGGCGCAGCAACAGCAGCAATCCAATGTCCCGCAGGCCATGTCGACCAGCTTCGGCGGGCAAGGCGGCTCGCCGGCCGCCAGTGCGCCGCTGAACAATGCCAACCAGCCCTCCACCGGCGGGCAGATCCAGGCCGACCCCTCGACCAATTCGTTGATCATCACGGCACCGGAGCCGCAATACCGGCAGATGCGCGCGGTGATCGACAAGCTCGACGGCCGGCGCGCGCAGGTCATGATCGAGGCGCTGATCGTCGAGGTCAGCGCCAAGAAGGCCGCCAACTTCGGCGTCCAGTGGCAAAGCGCGCTGGGCAACTCCGCGGTCATCGGCACCAACTCGAGCCTGGCCAGCGCCAACATCCTGGCGCTGACGCAGGCCCTGGCCACCGGCGACGTGAAGGGGGTGCGGCCGTCCACGGGCCTCAACCTCGGCATTGCCGGCAAGATCGGCGGCCAATACATCCTGGGCGCGATCGCCAACTTCTTCAACAGCGACGGCGATGCCAACGTGCTCTCGACGCCCAACCTGCTGACACTGGACAACGAAGAAGCCAAGATCGTCATCGGCCAGAACGTGCCCTTCGTCACCGGCCAATACGCCAGCAGCCTGGGCACCGGCGGCATCAACCCGTTCACCACCGTGGAGCGCAAGGACGTGGGCCTCACACTGCGCGTGCGCCCGACCATCAACGAGAACGGCACCGTGAAGATGACCATCTTCCAGGAAACCTCGACGGTCGACCAGAACACGATCAACAACTCCAACGGCCCGACCACCAACAAGCGTTCCATCGAGTCCAGTGTGCTGGTGGAAGACGGCGGCCTCGTCATGCTCGGCGGCCTGCTGTCCGACGACTACAACAACACGATCGAGAAAGTGCCGCTGGCCGGCGACATCCCGGTGCTCGGCAACCTGTTCAAGAACGAAGTGCGCTCGCGCACCAAGAGCAACCTGATGATGTTCCTGCGGCCCGCGGTCATGCGCGACGGCGCCTCCACCGAGGCCTTTGCCTACGACCGGTATGACGAGATCCGCGGCATGCAGCAGCGCGCGCAGCCGAACACCGACAACGTCATGCTGCGCGGCGTGGATGCCGCGCCGGTGCTGCCCGAGGCGCCGCTGCCCCGGTCCGTCGACCGCACGAGCAGCGGCAACGCAAGCGGCGAGCGCATCCAGGGCACCCAGCTCATTCCGCCGCCGCGCCCTCCGGCCGACACGCGCACCCTGCGCGCCAGCCCGCTGCGCGGGGCGCTGCCGCCCACCGCCGATCCGACCACCTCGCGCGAACTGCCCTGAGGCCGCGGCCCACCGCTCCGACGACCACGTACCGACCGGATCCGCCCATGCGCCACCCCTTGCCCTACGCGTTCGCACGCAGCCAGCAGCTGCTGCTCGAGGAAGCCGACGACGGCCGCCGCACGCTGTGGATGTCCAGCCATCCTTCGCGCAGCGCGCTCGGCGAAGTCACGCGCAAGTACGGGGTGCAGGCCTTCGAGGTACTGGCCGACGGGCCGCTCGCCCAGCGCATCAGCGCAGCCTATGCGCAGGGCGAATCGAGCGCCGCCGCGGTGGTGAGCGAGGTACAGGGCGATGCCGACCTGTCCCGCATGATGCAGGAGCTGCCGGCCGTCGAAGACCTGCTCGAGAGCGCGGGCGATGCGCCCATCATCCGCATGCTCAATGCGCTGCTCACGCAGGCTGCGCGCGACGGCGCGAGCGACATTCACATCGAGCCCTACGAGCGCACTTCGTCCGTGCGCTTTCGCATCGATGGCACGCTGCGCGAAGTGGTGCAGCCCAACCGCGCGCTGCACGCGGCGCTGATCTCGCGGCTGAAGATCATGGCCGATCTCGACATCTCCGAGAAGCGGCTGCCGCAGGATGGGCGCATCTCGCTGCGCATCGGCACGCGCGCGGTGGACGTGCGCGTCTCCACGCTGCCGAGCGCCCACGGCGAGCGCGCCGTGCTGCGCCTGCTGGACAAGACCGAATCGAAGCTCACGCTCGAATCCGTCGGCATGCAGGGCGACACGCTCGAGCGTTTCGAGCGCCTCATCGCGCAGCCCCACGGCATCATCCTGGTGACCGGCCCCACCGGCTCGGGCAAGACCACCACGCTGTACGCCGCGCTGGCCCGGCTCGATGCGAGCCGCAGCAACATCATGACAGTGGAAGACCCGATCGAATACGAACTGCCGGGCGTGGGCCAGACGCAGATCAACGCCAAGATCGAGCTCACCTTCGCGAAGGCCCTGCGCGCCATCCTGCGGCAGGACCCCGACGTGATCATGATCGGCGAGATCCGCGATTTCGAAACCGCGCAGATCGCCATCCAGGCCTCGCTCACCGGCCACCTCGTGCTCGCGACGCTGCACACCAACGACTCGGTCAGCGCCGTCACGCGCCTGACCGACATGGGCGTGGAGCCCTTCCTGCTCAGTTCGTCGCTCCTGGGCGTGCTCGCGCAACGCCTGGTGCGCAAGGTCTGCACGGTGTGCGGAGGCCCCGGCTGCGAGGCCTGCGGCCAGACCGGCTACCAGGGCCGCACCGGCATCTTCGAACTGCTGGTCGCCAACGACGAAGTGCAGGCGCTCATCCACGGCAAGGCGGCCGAAAGCCAGCTCTTCGAAGCGGGCGCGCGCGGCGGCCTGCGTTCGATGCGCGAGGACGGAGAACGCCTGGTGCAGGCCGGCATCACCTCGCGCGCCGAGCTGTTGCGGGTCACGCGCGAATAAATATCTTCCCGCTGCGCCATGCCCGCCTATTCCTTCGAAGCCATCGACGCCAGCGGCCAGTCGCGCGAGGGCGTGCTCGAGGCCGACACCGCGCGCAGCGCACGCAGCCTGCTGCGCGCGCAGGCGCTCATCCCGCTGTCGGTCACGCCCGTCGGCAGCAACCATGTCAACGGCACCGGCAGCGGCGGGCTGCGCCGCTGGCTCGGCGGCGGCGCCAGGATCTTCAGTTCCACCGGCCTCGCGGTCTGGACGCGGCAGCTCGCGGGCCTGGTGTCTTCTGGCCTGCCGCTCGAACGCGCATTGACCGCACTCACCGATGAAGCCGAGACCGAGCCGCAGCGCAACCTCGTCGCGTCGCTGCGCGCCGAGGTCAACGCGGGTTCGCCCTTCGCGCGTGCGCTCGCGGCCCACCCGCGCGAGTTCTCGCCCATCTACACCGCGGTGATCGGCGCGGGCGAGCAGAGCGGCAACCTCGGGCTGGTGCTCGACCGGCTCGCCGATGACTTGGAGGAACGCCAGGCGCTGCAGCAGAAGCTCATCGGCGCGGCGCTCTACCCGGCCATCGTCACCCTGGTGGCGATCGTGATCGTGATCTTCCTTGTGAGCTATGTCGTGCCGCAGGTGGCGCAGGTGTTCGCGGGCACCAAGCGCTCGCTGCCCTTTCTCACCACGGCGATGCTGTCGCTGAGCGCCGCGGTGCGCAGCTACGGCTGGTGGATGCTCGGCGGCTTGGTGGCCGTCGCCGTCGGCGTGCGGCTCGCGCTGGCGCAGGAGGCCTTCCGGCTCAAGTTCGACGCGGCCTGGCTCAAGCTGCCGCTGGTCGGCAAGCTCGCGCGCGGCTACAACGCGGCGCGCTTTGCCAGCACGCTGGCCATGCTGGCCACGGCCGGCGTGCCGATCCTGCGCGCGCTGCAGGCGGCCTCCGAAACACTGGGCAACCGCGCGATGCGAGCCGATGCCCTCGATGCGCTGGTGCTGGTGCGCGAAGGCGCACCGCTGGCCTCGGCGCTGGCGCAGAAAAAGCGCTTCCCGGGACTGGTGTCGATGTTCGCGCGGCTGGGGGAGCAGACCGGCACGCTGCCACTCATGCTGCAGCGCGCGGCCAACCAGCTGGGCGCTGAAGTGCAGCGCCGCGCGATGCACCTGGCGACCATTCTCGAACCCTTGCTGATCGTGGCCATGGGCGGCGTGGTGATGCTCATCGTGCTGGCGGTGATGCTGCCCATCATCCAGTTGAACCAGTTCGTCAAGTAACGCCTCCAGGAGCCCCGCACGCCATGCCCGTCACGCTCGAAGACAAACTCGTGGTCGCGATCTCGTCGCGCGCGCTGTTCAATCTCGAAGAAGAGAACAGGATCTTCGAGGCCGGCGACAACGAGGGCTACATGAAGCTGCAGCTCGACCGCATCGACGTGCCGGCCGCGCCGGGCATTGCCTATTCGCTGATCCGCAAGCTGCTTCGCTTCAACGACGACGGCGTGCAGCGCGTCGAGGTGGTGATCCTCTCGCGCAACGACCCGGTCTCGGGCATGCGCATCTTCCGCTCCAGCGCGGCCGCCGACATCAAGCTGCAGCGCGGCGTGTTCACGCAGGGGCGTCCGCCTTTCGGCTACCTGCGGCCGCTGCGCTCGCACCTGTTCCTGTCGGTCAATGCCGAGGACGTGCGCGAGGCCTTGGTCGCGGGCTTTCCGGCCGCACGCGTGCTGGTCGAATCGGTGAAGGCCAGCGACGCCTGGCCCAACGAAGTGCGCATTGCCTTCGACGGCGACGCGGTGCTGTTTTCCGATGAAGCCGAGCGCGTGTTCCAGGCCGAGGGGCTCGATGCCTTCCAGGCCCACGAACTCAGCAAGGCCGACCTGCCCTTGCCCGAAGGCCCGTTCAAGCCCTTGCTGTCCGCGCTGCATCGCCTGCAGATGGCCGGCAACGCGCAGATGCGCATCCGCACCGCGCTGGTCACGGCACGCAGCGCACCGGCGCACGAGCGCGCGATCCGCACCCTCATGAAGTGGAACATCCGCGTGGATGAAGCCATGTTCCTCGGCGGCCTGCCCAAGGGCGAATTTCTGCGCGAGTTCGAACCCGATTTCTTCTTCGACGACCAGACCGGCCACGTCGACGCCGCGGCACGCCACGTGCCGGCCGGCCACGTCTCCAGCGGCATCAGCAACGAGCACTGAGCCGGCTACGCCGCGGCGGTGCGAAGCCGAAGATGCCGCAGCCTGAACAGCAGCATCGCGGCGATGCTCACGTTCAGCAGGTTCCATCCGATGCCGTTCAGGAACGCCGCGTGGTAGCTGCCGGTCAGGTCGAACACCTTGCCCGACATCCAGCCGCCCAGCGCCATGCCGAAGAGCGTGAACATCAGCACCGTGCCCACCCGCCGGCCCGCCTCGGCGGGCGGAAAGTGCTCGCGCACGATGATCGCGTAGGAAGGCACGATGCCGCCCTGGAACAGGCCGAAGAGCGCCGAGATCACGTAGAGCGGCACCAGCCCGTCGAAGGGGAGGAACAGCAGCAGCGCCACGCACTGCAGCACGCCCCCCAGGAGCAGCGTGCGCAGCCCCCCGATGCGGTCGCAGATGGCGCCCGAGACCAGCCGGCTCACCACGCCGAAGGCCAGCATCAGCGACAGCATCTGCGCACCGCGCGCGGCGCCGTAGCCCAGGTCGCTGCAATAGGCCACGATGTGCACCTGCGGCATCGACATGGCAACGCAACAAGCCACGCCGGCCACGCACAGCAGGCCTTGTGCCGTGCCCATGCTGAAGCCGAACGGCCGCGTCATGTCGCGACTTCGCAGGGCGCTCGGCCCCGTGGCCGACGCCGCCCCCGAAGACTCGACTGCAATGCCCGGCGGCCGCGCCCGCATGAAGAGCGCCAGCGCCGCCATGACAAGGCCGCAGAACACGCCCATGCCGATGTAGGTCTGGCGCCAGCCGACGGACTCGATGAAATGCTGCGCGATCGGCGGCCAGATGGCGCCAGCCACGTAGTTGCCGCTCGCGCACACCGCCACGGCAATGCCGCGCCGCTTGACGAACCAGAGCGAGGTGTCGGCCACCAGCGGCGCAAAGGCTGCCGCACTGCCCAGAAGGCCGACCAGCACCGCCTGCGCCCACATGAAGGCCACGATCCCATCGGCCATGCCGCAGGCGACATAGCCGAGCCCGAGGCTCACGGCGCCCCCCAGCAACGGCCACATCACGCCGAAGCGATCGGCCAGCCGCCCCATCAGCACGCCGCCGATGCCGAAGCCCAGCATCAGCAGCGTGTAGGGCAGCGATGCATCGGCGCGCGCGACACCGAACTCGGCCTGCACGGCGGGCAGCATCACCGAGACGACGTACATGCCGCTGCTGCCGACGGTCATGATGAGCAGGGTCAGGCCGAGCCGCCACATGGCGTAGCGCGAATCGGGCTGGTGTTCGGGGCGAGGCGAAGCCTTCATTGTCTGGATTGCGCGCAGCGGGCGCCGGGAGTGTCTCCAGGTCGAGCATAGCGCTCACCTGCAGCGCTCACACCGGGAACGCGGCTTCCCCCCGCGCCGCACGGGACGCGGGAGCCCTGCCAGGCGCGCCGGGCGCCTTCAATTCGGCTGCAGTGCGTGAACCGCCGCAGCCTTCGGCATCGGGCCGCCGGGCTTGGGCTTTTCGTTGCAGCCGGCGGCCAGCAGGCCGAGGCAGAACAGAAGGACAAGGGATGTGCTTCTCATGGGCCGAGGCTACGCCGGCGCGGCCGCAGGTCAAGTCGGACGCGGCGCCGTCCTCGCTGGAGCCCGAAAGGACGGGCGGAGGATGGTGCACCGCAGCCGCCGTTTCAGCGCCGCTTAAGGCTGGCCCGCGCGAGCGGGCTACGATGCACGCGATGCGCCGACCGGCGCGCTTCGCCCGACCTCACCGCCATGGCCACTGACTCCCGCATTGCCCGGACCTTCTCGACCCTGCGGCGCATCCTTGCGCTCGCGGCGCCCTACTTCCGCTCCGAAGAAAAATGGCGGGCCCGCCTCATGCTGGCGGGCATCGTCGCGCTGAATCTCGCCTACGTCTATGCCCTGGTGCTTTTCAACCAGTGGTACGGACGCTTCTACGATGCCTTGCAGAACAAGGACGCCGGCATCTTCTGGCGCGAGGTGGGCGTGTTCGGCTGGCTGGCGTTCGCCAACATCGCGATCCAGGTGCTCAAGTTCTATGTGACCCAGCTGCTGCAGCTGCGCTGGCGTGCATGGATCACGCGCAGCTATCTGTCGCGCTGGATGGCCGACCGCACCTTCTACCACCTGGAACTGGCGCGCTATGCGCAGGACGATGGCCGCACGCCGGACAACCCTGACCAGCGCATCCAGGAAGACATGCAGATGTTCACCGACGCCACCATGACGCTGTCGATGGGCCTCTTGAACGCGGTCGTCACGCTGGTGAGCTTCGTGGGCATTCTCTGGGGCCTCTCGGGCATCGTCGATTTCACGATCGGCGGGACCACCTACCACGTGGCGGGCGCCATGGTCTGGCTGGCGCTGGTGTATTGCGTGGTCGGCACGGTCATCACGCACTACATCGGCCGGCCGCTGATCGGGCTCAACTTTCGCCAGCAGCGCTTCGAAGCCGACTTCCGGCACCACCTGGTGCGCGTGCGCGAGTACAGCGAAGCGATTGCGCTGGACCATGGCGAAAAGGTCGAGCGCGGCCAGCTCGACCTTCGCTTCGGCTCGGTGCTGCGCAACTACCTGCTTCTCATCAAGCAGCAGAAGAACCTGGTGACCTTCACCGCCTTCTTCGGACAGGCGGCGGTGATCTTTCCCTTCATCGTGGCCGCGCCGCGCTTCTTCAGCGGCGCCATCCAGCTCGGCCAGCTGATGCAGATCTCATCGGCCTTCGGCAAGGTGCAGGATTCGCTCAGCTGGTTCGTCGACAACTACGACCGCGTGGCCGTCTGGCGCGCCACCACCGACCGGCTCACCAGCTTCGACGATGCGATGCGTGCCCACGCCGCGCGCAGCCAGGAGCTCGATCGCGACGGCGCCGCGCCCTCGCTGCAGACCGGCGACCTCGCCGTGGCGCTGCCCAACGGCACGCCGCTCCTCGCGGGTGCTGCGCTGGCCGTGAAGCCCGGCGACAGCGTGCTGCTGCAAGGCCCATCGGGCAGCGGCAAGTCGACGCTGTTCCGCACCTTCGCCGGCATCTGGCCGTTCGCGCGGGGCCATGTGAAGGTGCCCGAAGGCGCGGTGTTCATGCCCCAGCGGCCCTATGTGCCCGACGGCACCCTGCGCAATGCGCTGGCCTACCCGAACCCGGCCGAGAACTACAGCGATGCCGAGCTGCGCCAGGCATTGGTCGATGCGCTGCTGCCGGGCCTGGTCGACCGGCTCGACGACAGCGATGTGTGGAGCCAGAAGCTCTCCGGCGGCGAGCAGCAGCGCCTGTCGATCGCGCGCGTGCTGCTGAAGAAACCGTCGTGGCTGTTCGCCGACGAGATCACCAGCGCGCTCGATGCCGAGGCCGAGGGCGTGCTCTACAAGCGGCTTTCCGACCGGGTGAAGGCCGCGGGCGGTGCCATGGTGTCGATCGCGCACCGCGCGGCGGTGGGCGACTTCCACAACCAGCGCTGGACCCTGGTGCCGCAGGCCGAGGGTGCGGCGGCCGGCAGCGCACGCTACCGGCTCGAGACCTTGCCGGCGCCTGCCGCCTAGGCGCCGGCGGCGTAGCGCTCCCAGCCCTTCTTGCGCAGGTCGCAGGCGGGGCATTCGCCGCAGCCGTAGCCCCAGGCCTGCCGGTGCGCGCGGTCGCCGAGGTAGCAGGTGTGGGTTTCCTCGACGATGAGGTCGACCAGCGGCTCGCCGCCCAGGCGGTGCGCCATCTGCCAGGTCTCGGCCTTGTCGATCCACATCAGCGGCGTCTCGATGACGAGGCGGCGCTCCAGGCCCAGCGACAGCGCGAGCTGCATCGCTTTCATGGTGTCGTCGCGGCAGTCGGGATAGCCAGAGAAGTCGGTCTCGCAAACGCCTGTGACGATCACCTGCAGGCCGCGCCGGTAGGCGAGCGCACCGGCCAGCGTCAGGAACAGCAGGTTGCGGCCCGGCACGAAGGTGTTGGGCAGGCCGTCGGCCTGCATCTCGAAGGCCACCTCTTCGGTCAGCGAGGAGCCGCCGAGTTGCGCCAGCGCCGCGAGCGTAAGCTCGTGGTCTTCCCCGAGGCGCGGCGCCCAGTCGGGAAAGCGCTCGCGCAGCTTCGAAAGGATGGTGCCGCGCACGTCGAGTTCGACGCGGTGCCGCTGGCCATAGTCGAAACCCAGTGTCTCGACGCGCTGGTAGCGGGAAAGCGCATCCGCGAGACAGGTGGTCGAGTCCTGGCCACCGGAGAACAGGACGAGGGCGGTGGTGTGCAGGGGCATTTCGCTTCAACGGAGGGCCGTTGCGGGTTCAAAGCGTTGATTTTCGCAGCCCGGACGCCGCGGCGTCGCGCGGGGGCAACAGCCGGGGCGGCGCGGACACGCACGGTGCACCACAAAAGTACGCCATCGGGGAGAATCCAGTTCCCCCGGAGGCCGCGACCCATGCGCGAACAAGGGCCGGTCTACGGCCTTGACGACTACCTGCAGACACGCAATTTCGCAGCGCTCGATGGCTTGCGAGCCCTGGCCGTCTTCCTCGTTTTCGGCTTTCACTTCGGCGGCCCCAAGTGGGACAGGTTCTCCGGCTGGCTGGGCGTGCATGCGTTCTTCGTGCTCTCCGGCTTCCTGATCACCACCTTGTTGCTGCGCGAGCGCGACGCCACGGGCAGGGTGTCGCTGAAGGCCTTCTACATCCGCCGCGCCGCCCGGATCCTGCCGCTCTACTTCCTGGTCTACCTGCTGGTGCTGGGCCTGAGCTACATCGCCCAGGGCACGGCGTGGGAACAGATGAAGGCGGCCACCCCGTACTACCTCACGCTGCTGAACGAGTTTGCCGGCTTCGCGCCGCTGCAGATGACCTGGACCCTGGGCGTCGAGTGGAAGTACTACCTCGTGTGGCCGGTGGTATTCGCGCTGTTCGGCTCGACCTGCGCCTCCCGCTTCGGAACCGTGGCGTGCGGCCTGACGCTGCTGGCCGCGGTCTGGACAATGGGCGCGCATCCCTCCTGGTTTTCGCCCTGGCACTACGCCGGAATGCTGGCCGGATCGGCAGTTGCCATCGCGATGCACTCGCGCCGGACGTTCGGCTGGATGCGCGTCTTCATGTCGCCGGCCGCAGCCGCCGTGGTCGCACTGGCGCTCGTCGCGGTGCACCGCAAGTCGCTCGCCCTCTCGGCCTGGCTCGGCGAGCCGCAGCTGATCGCCATCTACGTGGTGCTCGTGGCCATGCTGCTGCCCTCGCTGGTTGCAAGCACCTGGCTGCAGCGTGTGCTCTCGTCGCGCTTTCTCCTGTTCGTGGGACGCCGGTCGTATGCGATGTACCTGGTGCAGTACCTGGCCGCTCAGGCCGTGATCGGCATGTCGCCCTCCACCGTTGCCGGCCCGTTGCTGCTGTTCGCGTCCTTCGGCGTGGCGCTGGTCGCCTCCGACTTTCTCTACCGCTGGTTCGAGAAGCCCATCACCGCCTGGGGTCAGCGGCGCGCCGGGGCCGCAGCGCAGCAGGCGCCCGCACTGCCCGCCGCGGCCGGCGGCGCCGCGTCGGCCTGAAGCCGCCCTCTTCTTCCTTTTAGAGGAAGCGCTCCAGCAGCTTGCGCGAGGCGCGGTCGAGCACCTTCACGTCGGGAATGCGGAACTGCACGCCATGCGCGCTGGCGATCAGCAATGCGCCGCCTTCGAGCCGCCGGATGTCTTCCTCGGCCTTGAGCACGAAGCTGGTGTCGCCCCGGTCGGTGCCCACGGTCCAGGTGCTGGGCACGCCGAAGCTCGACACGCCATGCAGCTTCAGCAGCGTGGGGGCGAAATCGCGCACCGCGAGTTCCTGCTCGAGCAGCGTGCGGGTCTGCGCCGGCAGCGCTTCCACGCGGTCGATCCAGACCAGTTCGCGGCCCTCGCTGCCGACCAGCGAGACGCCTTCTCCGGGCGCACTGAGCGGAAAGGCCCGCACGGGCGTGACGCCCGCGTGGCGCTCGCCCCCTTCATCGGTCAGCACCAGGCGGCCGAAGCTGTCGCGTTCGAGTTCGAACACGGGCGTGGGGGTGTTGTCGTCGTTGCTCATCACGCGTCTCCCGCCGGGTGGGCTGCATGGCTGACCGGCTGCTGGGCGCCGGCACGTTCGTCGACCGCACCTTCGCTCGCCTCTTCATCGGCCTGGCGCAACTGCGCCTGGTAGAGCCGCCAATAGGCCCCCTGCCTGGCCATCAGCGCATCGTGCGGGCCCACCTCGACCACTTCGCCGCGGTCCATCACCACCAGCCGGTCGGCCTTGCGCAGCGTCGACAGGCGGTGCGCAATAGCAATGGTGGTGCGGCCCTGCACGAGGTTGTCCAGCGCCTTCTGGATCTCTTTCTCGGTCTCGGTGTCCACCGCCGAAGTCGCTTCGTCGAGGATCAATATACGCGGGTCGATCAGCAGCGCGCGCGCGATGCTGATGCGCTGGCGCTCGCCGCCCGAGAGGCCCTGGCCGCGCTCGCCCACGAGCGAGTCGTAGCCATGCGGCAGGCGCAGGATGAAGTCGTGCGCATGGGCGGCGCGCGCGGCCGCCACCACCTCCTGGCGCGTGGCGTCGGGCTTTCCGTAGGCAATGTTCTGCGCGATGGTGCCGAAGAAGAGAAACGGCTCCTGCAGCACCAGCCCGACGTGGCGCCGGTAGTCGGCCACGGCAAAGCGGCGGATGTCGGTGCCATCGACCTTGATGGCGCCGTCGGTCACGTCGTAGAAGCGGCAGATCAGGTTGACCAGCGTGCTCTTGCCCGAGCCGCTGTGGCCCACCAGGCCGATCATCTCGCCGGGCTCGATGGTGAGGTCGAGGTCGCGGATCACCGCGCGCGAACCGTAGCGAAAGCCCAGCCCGCTCATCTCGATGCGCCCCTGCACGCGCTCGACCTTCACCGGGTTGGCCGGCTCGGGCACGTTGCTCACGTGGTCGAGGATGTCGAAGATGCGCTTGGCGCCCGCCGCCGCCTTCTGCGTGACCGACACGATTCGGCTCATCGAATCGAGGCGCGTGTAGAAGCGGCCGATGTAGGCGATGAACGCCGTCAGCACGCCCACGGTGATGCTGCCGCGCGCCACCTGCCAGATGCCGAAGCCCCAGACCACGAGCAGGCCGATCTCGGTCAGCAGCGAAACGGTGGGCGTGAACAGCGACCAGGTGCGGTTGAGCTTGTCGTTCACCTGCAGGTTGTAGACGTTGGCGACGCGAAAACGCTCGGCTTCGCGGCGCTCCTGCGCAAAGGCCTTGACCACGCGGATGCCGGGAATGGTGTCGGCCAGCACGTTGGTCACCTCGGACCACACGCGATCGATCTTCTCGAAGCCGGTGCGCAGGCGGTCGCGCACCACGTGGATCATCCACGCGATGAACGGCAGCGGCACCAGGGTGACCACGGCCAGCAGCGGGTTGATGGAGACCAGGATGATCGCGGTCATCACAATCATCAGCACGTCGTTGGCAAAGTCGAGCGCGTGCAGCGAAAGGAAGACGTTGATGCGGTCGGTTTCCGAGCCGATGCGCGACATCAGGTCGCCCGTGCGCTTGCCGCCGAAATAGTCGAGCGGCAAGGTCAGCAGGTGCTCGTAGGTGGTGGTGCGCAGGTCGGCGCCGATGCGCTCCGACACCAGTGCCAGCAGGTAGGTGCGCGCCCAACCCAGGCCCCAACCGACCAGCGCCGCGCCGAGCAGGCCGCTCAGGTACAGGCCCACGCGGGACGGATCGATCTTCTGCCCGTTCTGGAACGGGATCAGGATGTCGTCCATCAGCGGAATGGTCAGGTACGGCGGCACCAGGGTCGCGGCGGTCGAGATCAGCGTCAGCAGGAATCCCGCGATCAGCTGCTTTCGATAGGGCTTGGCGAAGCGGCCGAGGCGCAGCAGCACCCAGGTAGAGGGCGGTGTCTGCAGCTCGGCATCGGCACCCGCGAGGTCGTCGGCGTCGGGCTCGGCTGTCACCTCGGCGACAGTGCCGTTTTCACGCTGGCCGAAGAGCTTGAGCAGCCGCAGCGCGGCCGGCTGGTGGGCCAAGGTGTAGCGCCAGCGCGCCAGCAGCCCCCCGGCACCCGTCAGTTCGAGCGTTGCGACGCCCGAATGGTCGCTCAAATGCAGATCCAGCGACGAATCCGATAGTGTCCACTCACACCATTGGCCGCCCGGCTGCAGCGCCAGCAAGCGCCGGTCCGTCAGCGCGAGGAGGCCAAAGGTAAACCGAAGTTCGTCGTCAAGGTCAACCGGGAATGTGACCAGAACGTTTTCCGCGGCAGCGAGCCGGCTTTTCAGTGCGTCTGAAGCCGCCTCGGTTTCGCCCTCCCGGGCGCCGACTGGATCGTGATGTTGCATTGTGTTTCTTTGACTCTTGCCCGTCGCGGACCGCATGGACCGCGTCATGGCGCCCTTTGTCGGGCGCCGATTCTGACCGATCGCCATGGGCGCGCTTGAAGGCGCCGCGGTGCTCGGCCAAAGCACATCGAACGTTTGCATGACCCGTTTCGACGACATCCGCCTGCTGCGCATCAACTATTTGCGCGGTCCCAACCTCTGGACCTACCGGCCCGTGCTGGAAGTCTGGCTCGACCTGGGCCAGCTGGAGGACTACCCTTCCAACAAGATCGACGGCTTCACGGACCGCCTCACGGGCCTGCTGCCGGCGCTCATCGAGCACCACTGCGGCGTGGGGGAGCGCGGCGGCTTCATCCAGCGGCTGACCGAAGGCACGTGGTCGGGCCACGTGCTCGAGCACGTCGTCATCGAGCTGTTGAACCTGGCCGGCATGCCGACCGGTTTCGGCCAGACCCGCAGCACCTCGGAGCACGGCGTCTACCGCATGGTGTTCCGTGCGCGCGACGAGCAGGTGGCCCGCGTGGCGTTGGCCGAAGGCCACCGCCTGCTCATGGCCGCCATCAACAACGACCCCTTCACCGCCGACGACGTGCACAAGGCAGTGGGCGCCGTGAAGGCCAAGGTCGAAGACTGCTACCTCGGCCCGAGCACCGCGGCCATCGTGGCCGCCGCCACCGACCGCGGCATCCCGCACATCCGGCTCAACAGCGGCAACCTGGTCCAGCTGGGCTATGGCGCCAACCAGCAGCGCATCTGGACCGCCGAGACCGACTACACCAGCGCCATCGGCGAATCGATCGCCAGTGACAAGGAGCTGACCAAGTCGCTGCTCGCGAGCTGCGGCGTGCCGGTGCCCGAAGGCCAGGTGGTGGCCAGCGCCGAAGAAGCCTGGGAAGCCGCAGAGGACATCGGCCTGCCGGTGGCCGTGAAGCCCTCGGACGCCAACCACGGGCGCGGCGTGTCGCTCGAACTCACCACGCGCGAAGAAGTCATTGCCGCGTTCGCGGTGGCCGAGCCCGAAGGGAGCGACGTGATGGTCGAGCGCTTCATCCGCGGCCACGAACACCGCCTGCTGGTGGTGGGCGGCGAAGTGGTGGCGGCCGCGCGCGGCGAGGTCATCACCGTCACGGGCGACGGCAGGAACACGGTCGCAGAGCTGATCGAGAAGCAGCTCAACAGCGATCCGCGCCGCGGCGCCGAAGAAGAGTACCCGCTCGACCTGATCGTGCTGGACACCGATGCCAAGCTGCAGCTCGAACTCAAGCGCCAGGACCTCGACGGCACGTCGGTGCCGGCCGCCGGCCGCGTGGTCACGATCCAGCGCAACGGCAACATGGCCAACGACTGCACCGACCAGGTCCACCCTGAAGTCGCGCATGCCGCCGTGCTGGCCGCACGCGTCGTGGGCCTGGACATCGCGGGCATCGACCTCGTGGCGCAGGACATCGGCAAGCCGCTCGGCCCGCAGCGCGGCGCCATCGTCGAAGTCAACGCCGGCCCCGGCCTGCTGATGCACCTCAAGCCCGCGGTCGGGTCGCCGCGCCCGGTCGGCCGCGCGATCTGCGACCACCTGTTTCCCAACGACGCGCCAGGCCGCATTCCGGTGGTCGGCGTCGCGGGCTCCAAGGACACCGCCGTGCTCGCACGCCTGGTGGCCTGGCTCATCAACCTGGGCGGACGCCACACCGGCCTCGCCTGCCGCGACGGCCTGTTCCTGGAGCGCCGCCGCGTCGATGCGCGCGACAGCGCCAACTGGGAGGCCGGCCACCGCCTGCTCGTGAACCGTGCCGTGCAGGCCGTGGTGATCGAGAACGGTGCCGAAACCATCCTGCGCGACGGCCTGGCCTACGACCGCTGCGAAGTCGGCATCGTGACCGACCTCGAAGGCGCCGAAGCGCTGGCCGACTACGACATCACCGAGAGCGACCAGATGGTCAAGGTGCTGCGCACGCAGGTCGACGTGGTGCTCGGCGAGGGCACGGCCGTGCTGAACGCGGGCGATCCGCGCGTGGCGGGCCTGGCGCCTCTGTGCGATGGCGCGGTCATTCTCTACGCCGCCGATCCGCAGGCCGCCGCGCTCACCGCCCACCAGGGCGCCGGCGGCAAGGCGGTGCTGGTGCGGCAGGACCGCGTGGTGCTGGCCAACGGCAGCAGCGAATCGTTCCTGCCCGGCCTCGGCCGCCTGACCGTCTGGCGCGCCACCCACGCCGGCGTCAGCCTCGAGAGCCTGCTCGCGGCCGTTGCGGCGGCCTGGGCCATGGGCATTCCGCTGAACCTGATCGGCGCCGGCGTCGAGGCCTTCGAGGCCGACCTGCAAGCGGCCCTCGCCTCGCTGCAGCTTTCGCAGACGCAGCCGCTTTCGTCCCAACCACAATTTGCCTGATGCGCGCCGCCCCATGAAAGTCACCCGTACCCGCGCCTTGCGCGGCCCCAATCTCTGGAGCCGCCACACCGCCATCGAAGCGGTCGTCGCCTGCCAAGGCGACGAGAACGCCATCAGCCGGCTGCCGGGCTTCGAGGCCCGCCTGCGCGCGCGCTTTCCCACCATCGGCGAGCTGCACCCCATGGTGCTGGGCCAGCCTCTGGCATTGGCGCACGTGCTCGAGAACGCCGCCGTGGCGCTGCAGTGCCAGGCCGGCTGCGCGGTCAACTTCGGCCACACCGCGCCGACGGTCGAAGAAGGCGTCTACCAGGTCACCTTCCAATACAGCGAAGAAGCGGTCGGTCGCCGTGCGCTCGAACTGGCTGAAGAACTGATCGCAGCCGCGCTGGCCGACACGCCCTTCGACGCCACCGCCGCCATCACCGAGCTGCGCGACCTCGACGAATCCGAGCGCCTCGGTCCGAGCACCGGCTCCATCGTCGATGCCGCCGTGGCACGCGGCATTCCCTACCGCCGCCTCACCAGCGGCAGCCTGGTGCAGTTCGGCTGGGGGGCCAAGCAGCGCCGCATCCAGGCGGCCGAGATCGACAGCACCAGCGGCGTGGCCGAATCGATCGCGCAGGACAAGGAGCTCACCAAGCAATTGCTCAATGCCGCGGGGGTGCCCGTGCCGCTGGGCCGCCCCGTCACCGATGCCGGCGACGGCTGGGCCGCCGCCACGGAGATCGGCCTGCCCGTCGTCGTGAAGCCGCAGGACGGCAACCAGGGCAAGGGCGTCACCGTCAACATCACGACGCACGAGCAGCTCACGGCCGCCTACGACTCGGCCGCCGCTTACGGCGAAGTGATGGTCGAGAAATTCTTGCCGGGCTTCGACTTCCGCCTGCTGGTGGTTGGCGACCGCCTGGTGGCCGCCGCGCGGCGCGATCCGCCGCACGTGATCGGCGACGGCAGCTCCACCGTGCGCCAGCTGGTGGACACCGTGAACCTCGATCCGCGCCGCGGCGAAGGGCACGCCACCTCGCTCACCAAGATCCGGCTCGACGACATCGCCGTCGGCCGCCTCGAAGCCCAGGGCCTCGCGCCCGACAGCGTGCCCGAGCGCGGCCAGCGCGTGGTGCTGCGCAACAACGCCAACCTGTCCACCGGCGGCACCGCCACCGACGTGACCGACACCGTGCACCCCGAAGTCGCCGCGCGCGCAGTCGATGCAGCGCAGATGGTCGGCCTGCACATCTGCGGCGTCGACATGGTGTGCGAGAACGTGCTGCGTCCGCTCGAGGAGCAGCACGGCGGCGTGGTCGAAGTGAACGCCGCGCCCGGTCTGCGCATGCACATCTCGCCTTCGTTCGGCCGCGGCCGCGCAGTCGGCGAAGCCATCGTCGACACGCTCTTCGCGCCCGGCGACGACGGCCGCATTCCGGTGGTGGCCGTCACCGGCACCAACGGCAAGACCACCACCGCGCGCCTCATCAACCACCTGCTCGCATCGAGCGGCCTGCGCACGGGCATGACCAACACCGACGGCGTGTACGTGGACGGCCGCCAGACCGACAGCGGCGACTGCAGCGGCCCCAAGAGCGCGCGCAATGTGCTCATGCACCCCGACGTGGATGCGGCCGTGTTCGAAGTCGCCCGCGGCGGCGTGCTGCGCGAAGGCCTCGGCTTCGACCGCTGCCAGGTGGCCGTGGTCACCAACATCGGCAGCGGCGACCACCTGGGCCTGAACTACATCACCACGGTCGAAGACCTCGCGGTGCTCAAGCGCGTGGTGGTGCGCAACGTCGCGCCCAACGGCTATGCGGTGCTCAACGCGGCCGACGTCAACGTCGCCGCCATGGCAGCGGGCTGCCCCGGCCATGTGATCTTCTTCACCGCCGACCGCCAGCACCCCGTGATGGCCACGCACCGCGCGCAGGGCAAGCGCACCGTCTACGTCGACCAGGACACGCTGGTCGCGGCCGAAGGCTCGTGGCGCGAACGCATCGCGCTGCGCGACGTGCCGATCACGCGCAACGGCACCATCGGCTTCCAGGTCGACAACGTGATGGCCTCGGTGGCCGCGGCGTGGGCCGTGGGCCTCGACTGGGACACCATCCGCAGCGGCCTCGCAAGCTTCATGAACGATGCGGCCGGCGTGCCGGGCCGCTTCAACGTCATGGACTACCGCGGCGCCACCGTCATCGCCGACTACGGCCACAACACCGACGCCATGCGCGCGCTGGTGTCGGCCGTGGACACCATGCCGGCCAACAAGCGCTCGGTGGTGATCAGCGGCGCGGGCGACCGGCGCGATTCCGATATCCGCGACCAGACCGCCATCCTGGGCCAGGCCTTCGACGACGTGATCCTCTACCAGGACGCGGCCCAGCGCGGCCGCGCCGACGGCGAGGTGATGGCGCTGCTGCGCCAGGGCCTGCAGGGCGCGGCGCGCACACGCCAGATCGACGAGATCCGCGGCGAATTCGTCGCCATCGACACGGCGCTGGCCCGGCTGCAGCCCGGCGACCTGTCGCTGATCCTGGTCGACCAGGTCGAGGAAGCACTGGCGCACCTGGCGCAGCGCATCGCGGCGGGCTGACGGCACGCCGGGGCCGCGCGCCGGCCGCCATGCCGGACACGTCCCACACGCATCGGCGAGTCTGGCGGGGGCTGCGTTCCCCATGCCGTCCCACACCATGCACGCGCGCACCGGACCACACTGCGGGTCCGGTCGCGCTTTCGGAGGGCGCGCCCTAACCAGGAGCACCCGATGACAACAACAGTTCGATCCACCCTTTCTGCTGCCGCCTTCTTTGCAGCCAGCGGTTTACTCATGTTCGGCGCATTGCCCGCAGCGGCGCAGGCACCCGGTTCCGCCGAGCGTGCGCAGCAGGAGCGAGCCACCTGCGACGGCGTGCAGCAGGACCGTGCCGCATGCCTGCGCGAAGCCGGCGCCGCGCGCCAGGAAGCAGGGCGCAATGGCCTCACCAGCGTGGGCCCGGCCCGCGCCGACGCCAATGCCATGGCGCGCTGCCGCGAACAGCCCGCGGCCGACCGCGCCGATTGCGAAGCACGCCTGCAGGGCGGCGCACGCACCAGCACCGAAGGCAGCGTGATGGGCGGCGGCATCATCCGCGAAACAGTCACGCCGCTGCCGGCGCAACCGGTCGCTCCCACGCGTTGAACACCGGCCGCGCGGAACCTCGCGCGGCCCGTCGCGTCCAACATTTCACTCTCGTTTCAGGTCACTCCAAGGAGCACACCATGAAGAGCAATACCCGTTCGATGATTGCCGCCCTGATTGCGGTTTGCGGCGTTGCCGCGGCCACGTCGGCAGCGGCCCAGCCGCGTCGCGACTCTACCTACCAGCAGGAACTCGCGGTCTGCGGCCACATCCAGCAAGACCGCGCCGCCTGCATTCGCGAAGCCGGCGCCGCACGCCAGGAAGCCGCGCGCGGCGGGCTGACGAGCGCCCCCGACTACCAGCGCAATGCCCTCGCGCGCTGCGGCCTGCAGCCGCCCGCGGACCGGGCCGATTGCGAGGCCCGCGTTCTCGGCGGCAGCGGCAACACGAGGGGCGCTGTCGATGGCAGCGTGTTGGGCGGCGGCGTGATCCGCGAGTCGGTGACGACGGTCGTCATGCCCGCACCCGGCGCGATGCCGGCCCCGATGCCCGCGCCTTCACGCGCGCCGGCACCGATGGTGGCGCCCATGCAGCCGATGCAGCCGCAGCCCATGCAACCGATGCAGCAGATGCAACCAATGCAGCCCATGCAGCCCATGCCGGCTCCGGCGCGCTGAGCGAAGCACCACCGCCCGGCGAGGGCGGTGGCATCGAAGACAAGCGCGGGCCGGTCGGGATGACCTTGCTTGTCACGGAACTGTCATGAAGCACGGCGGCGTGCTAGCTATAGTTCTCGCTCCCTGCCCACCGAGGAACTCTTTCCCATGAATGCCATCAAGGTCGCCCGCCGATTCATCGAAACGGACCCGGCCAACGACTCGGCCAAGATCCTGGCGCAGCTCGTGCTGGCGCTCGAATCCGCACGCAGCTTCGAGCTGGTCACGCTCTACGACCTCGACTACAGGAGCTTCGAACTCGCGATGGACATCCTGAAGGAATGGCGGCTCGACCGCTACTACGCGAGCAAGTCGAAGTTGTTCGACCTGTCGCTGCAGGTCAGCGAGCTCGAGAAGAGCTGAGCGCCCTTCCCTGTCTTTTTTTTCGCTTCAACGCGCCCAGCGCAGCACCAGCGGATCGAGCCGTGTCGCGGTCTCGATCAGGCCGGCGCGCGTGTCGGGGTGCAAGGCGGGCAGCGGATGGCGCGGCGCCTCGCAGTCGATCACGCCGCCCTCTTTCATCAACGCCTTGCAGGCCAGGAGCCCTGCCTGGCGGTTCTCGTAGTTGATGAGCGGCAGCCACTGCTGGTAGAGCGCAAAGGCCTTGTCGCGGTCGCCGGCGCGGTGCGCCTCGATGATGGGACGAATGCCGTCGGGATAACCGCCGCCCGTCATGGAGCCGGTCGCACCCGCATCCAGGTCGGGCATCAGCGTGATCGCCTCCTCGCCGTCCCACGGGCCTTCGATGGCATCGCCGCCGAGGCGGATCAGCTCGCGCAGCTTCGACGCCGCCCCCGCCGTCTCGATCTTGAAATAGGCCACATGCTCGATCTCCCGCGCCATGCGCGCAAGAAAAGTGGCTGACAGCACGGTGCCGCTGGCGGGCGCATCCTGGATCATGATCGGAATGCCCACGGCGTCCGACAGGCCGGCATAGAACTCGAAGATCTGCGGCTCCGGCACGCGGAAGGTCGCGCCATGGTAGGGCGGCATCACCATGAGCATGGCGGCGCCCATGTCCTGCGCACACCGGCTGCGTTCGGCGCAGATGCGGGTGCTGTAGTGGGTGGTGGTGACGATCACCGGCACGCGGCCCGCCACATGCTCCAGCACCGTGCGCGTGAGCACTTCGCGCTCGTCGTCGGAGAGCACGAACTGCTCCGAGAAGTTGGCCAGGATGCACAGGCCGTCGGAGCCCGCGTCGATCATGAAGTCGACGCAGCGCTTCTGGCTTTCGAGGTCGAGCGCGCCCTGTTCGGTGAAGGTGGTGGGCACCACCGGGAAGATGCCGCGGTATCTGGGAGTCATGTTGGATCAGTGTGAATGGCGGGGAACGGCGGAGCCTCTGCAGCCCACCAGAAAGTCGAAGTCGCAGCCTTCGTCGGCCTGCAGCACGTGGTTGACATAGAGCTTCTGGTAGCCGCCGCCGCGCGTGCTCATCGGCTGTGCGTCGGTGCTGGTGAGCGCAGCCAGGCGCGCCGCCAGCTCTTCGTCGCTGATGTCCAGGTGCAGGCGCCCCGCATCGCAGTCGAGTTCGATCCAGTCGCCGTCGCGCACCGCCGCCAGCGGGCCGCCATCGGCCGCCTCGGGCGCGACGTGCAGCACCACCGTGCCGTAGGCCGTGCCGCTCATGCGCGCATCCGAGATGCGCACCATGTCCTTCACGCCCTGCCGCAGCAGCTTGGGCGGCAGGCCCATGTTGCCGACCTCGGCCATGCCGGGGTAGCCCTTCGGGCCGCAGTTCTTCATCACCATCACCGAGCTGGCATCGATCTCGAGGCTTTCATCGACGATGCGCGCCTTGTAGTGCTCCAGGTTCTCGAACACCACGGCCCGCCCGCGGTGCTTCAGCAGTTCGGGCGAAGCCGCGGAGGGCTTGAGCACCGCGCCGCGCGGCGAGAGATTGCCGCGCAAAATGCGGATGCCGCCGTCGGCGATCAGCGGCTTGTCGAGCGGGCGGATCACTTCGTCGTTGAGGCTCGGCGCCTCGCGCACGTTGTCCCAGATCGATTGCCCGTTGACGGTGAGCGCGCCCGGGTGCGGCAACAACCCGTTCTCGCCCAGGCGCCGCAGCACGGCCGGCAGCCCGCCCGCGTAATAAAACTCTTCCATCAGGAAGCGGCCCGAGGGCAGCAGGTCGACGATGGTCGGCGTGTTGCTGCCGATGCGGGTCCAGTCTTCCAGCTCCAGGTCAACGCCGATGCGTCCGGCAATCGCCTTCAGGTGGATCACTGCATTGGTCGAACCGCCGATGGCCGCATTGACGCGAATCGCGTTCTCGAAAGCCTCGCGCGTGAGGATCTTCGACAGCGTGAGCCCTTCCTTCGCCATCTCGACCGCACGCATGCCCGACATCTGCGCGAGCACGTAGCGCCGCGCATCGACGGCCGGAATGGCTGCGTTGTGCGGCAGCGATGTGCCCAGCGCCTCGGCCATGCAGGCCATGGTCGAAGCCGTGCCCATGGTGTTGCAGGTACCGGCCGACCGCGACATGCCGCCTTCGGCCGAAAGGAACTGGTGCAGGTTGATCTCGCCGGCCTTGAGCGATTCGTGCAGCTGCCACACGGCCGTGCCGGAGCCGATGTCCTTGCCGTCGAGCTTGCCGTTGAGCATCGGTCCGCCGGTGACCACGATGGCCGGGATGTCGCAGCTCGCAGCGCCCATCAAGAGCGCGGGCGTGGTCTTGTCGCAGCCCGTGAGCAGCACCACTGCATCGACCGGGTTGCCGCGGATGGCTTCCTCCACGTCCATGCTCGCGAGGTTGCGCGTGAGCATCGCGGTGGGCCGCAGGTTCGATTCGCCGTTGGAGAACACCGGAAACTCGACCGGAAAGCCGCCCGCCTCCGAGATGCCGCGCTTCACATGTTCCGCAATCTTGCGGAAGTGCGCATTGCAGGGCGTGAGTTCCGACCAGGTGTTGCAGATGCCGATGATCGGGCGGCCGTCGAACTCGTGGTCCGGGATGCCCTGGTTCTTCATCCAGCTGCGGTACATGAAGCCGTTCTTGTCGGCCGAACCGAACCATTCGGTCGAGCGAAGCTTCTTCTTGGGAATGTCGTCCGGCATGCGGGTGTCCTGAAAAACGAAAGAGAGAGAAAAAAGCGAGGTCAGCGCCGCGGCGCGCGCGACGTGAAGAAGCGCTGCAGCAGGCAGAACACGAAGAGCAGCGCGCCCACGACGATGCGGGTCCACCACGAGCTCAGCGTGCCGTCGAAGGAAATCAGGGTCTGGATGATCCCGAGCATCAGCACGCCGAACAGGGTGCCCGCCACGTAGCCCACGCCACCCGTGAGCAGCGTGCCGCCGATCACCACCGCCGCAATGGCGTCGAGCTCCAGCCCCAGGGCATGCAGGCCGTAGCCCGAGAGCATGTAGAACGTGAAGATCACGCCCGCCAGCGCCGAGCAGAAGCCCGACAGCGTGTACACGCCCACGAGCGTGCGGCGCACCGGCAGGCCCATCAGCATGGCCGAATGCTCGCTGCCGCCAATGGCATACACCGCGCGGCCGAAGGGCGTGCAGTGCGCAATGAACACCGCCGCGAGCAGCACCACGATCGCGATCACCGCGCTGATCGACAGCGACGCCTCGCCCCACATCGGAATGCGGATCTGCGAGACCTCGGAATAGAACGCGTTGGTGATGCTGATCGAATCGATGCTGATCAGGTAGCAGAGCCCGCGTGCCAGGAACATGCCCGCCAGCGTGACGATGAAGGGCTGCAGCCTGAAGCGCTCGATGAGCAGGCCCATGAACGCGCCGAAGGCCGTGCCCATGGCAAGTACCAGCGGAATCACCACCGCGGGGCTCCAGCCGTGCTTCTCGACCAGCGAGGCCGATACCATCGTGGTGAGCGCGATCACCGAACCCACCGAGAGGTCGATGCCGCCCGAAAGGATCACGAAGGTCATGCCCACGGCAACGACGATCAGGAACGCGTTGTCGATCAGCAGGTTGAGAAACACCTGCGCCGAGAAGAAGCCGTCGTAGAACACCGAGCCCAGCGTGGCCATCAGCATGAACAGCGAGATGGTCGCAGTCAATGGCAAGTACTTGGGATTGATCCCCGTCTTGCCCCCTCTCCCGCGCGCGGGAGAGGGTTGGGGCGAGGGTGCCGTCTCGATCACCGCGCTCATGCCCGTTCCCCTTCATGCACCGGCCGCTGCACCAATGCCCGCACTTCAGCCCTGAACTCCGGCGACTGCAGCAGCATCACCGCGAACACCACCACCGCCTTCACGACCAGGTTGATCTCCGGCGGCACGCCCAGCGAATAGATGGCATAGGTCAGCGTCTGGATGATGAGCGCGCCGATCACGCTGCCCATGAGGCTGAAGCGCCCGCCGGTGAGCGCCGTGCCCCCCAGCGTCACCGCAAGGATCGCGTCGAGTTCGAGCAGCTGGCCCGCATTGTTGCCGTCCGCGCTCTTGACGTTGGAGCTGATCAAGAGGCCCGCGATGCCCGCGCAGACGCCGCAGAACGCATAGGCGCCGACGATGAGGCGCCGCGCCTGCACGCCGGCCACGCGCGCCGCGGTCGGGTTGATGCCCACCGCCTGGATGAACAGCCCCAGCGCCGTGCGCGTGATGGCCAGGTACAGCAGCACGAACACCGCCGCCACGATGAAGAGCGAGAACGGCAGCCCGAGCAGGTAGCCGCTGCCGAGAAAGAAAAACGGCTTGTAGTAGATCGTGATGATCTGCCCGTCGGCGATCAGCTGCGCGATGCCGCGGCCCGCCACCATGAGGATCAGCGTCGCGATGATCGGCTGCATGCCGACCTTGGCGACCAGCATGCCGTTCCAGAGCCCGCACAGGAGCGCGATGCCCAGGGCCGCGACGATTGCGAGCCACATCGGAAAGCGGCTCACGTCGCTTGCCACCGAACCGCCGATCATCCACGCCGCCAGCGCCGCCGCAATGGCCACCACCGCGCCCACCGAGATGTCGATGCCGCGCGTGGCGATGACCAGCGTCATGCCGAGCGACACCAGCACCAGCGGCGCCGCGCGATTCACGATGTCGATCAGGCTGCCGTACAGGTGGCCGTCCCGCCATTCGAGGTGCAGGAAGCTGGCGTTGAAGGCGGTGTTGACGCCGAGCAGGAGCAGCAATGTGACGATGGGCCAGGCGAGGCGATGGCTCATCGCACCGCCCAGAAGTTTTCTGGCATTGGTCATGTCAGGCGGCTCCATCGAACACAGCGCAACGCATCGGTCTTGCTCCCTCTCCCGCTTTCGGGAGAGGGTTGGGGTGAGGGTGCGGCCGACGCAAAGGCCTGTGGCTTGTCGAAGGCCTCTGCCCTCACCCTAGCCCTCTCCCACAAGCGGGAGAGGGAACAACACGGGGACAGCGCGTGCGTCATGCTGCTGCAATCATTTCGTAGACCTCGTCCTCGGTCGCGCCGCCCGGCAGCTCGCCCACCTTCCTGCGATCGCGCAGCACCACAATGCGGTGCGCCACGCGCACCACTTCGCTGATTTCCGAGGAGATGAAGACCACCGCCATGCCCGCGCGTGCGAGCCGCAGGATTTCTTCCATGATTTCCTGCTTGGCCGCCACGTCGATGCCGCGCGTCGGCTCATCGAGGATCAACAGGCGCGGCTCGGTCGCGAGCCAGCGCGCGATCATGGCCTTCTGCTGGTTGCCGCCCGACAGCAGGCCGATCGGTGTTTCCACGCTCGCGGTCTTGATGCCCAGCGATGCGACGAAGCGCTCGGCCATCGTGGTCTGCTCGGCGTGGGAGAGAAACTTGCGCGTGCCGAGGCGCGCCTGCAGGGCCAGCGCGATGTTCTCGCGCACCGAGAGCTCGGCCACGATGCCATCGGTCTTTCGCTCTTCGGGGCAGAGTGCGAGTCCTTCGCGGATCGCATCGGCCGGATTGGAGAAGCTGACGGCCCGGCCGTCGATCTTGAGCACGCCGCGGTCGGGCGATTCAAGGCCGAACAGCAGGCGTGCCAACTCGGTGCGCCCCGCGCCGAGCAGCCCGGCGATGCCGACGACCTCGCCGGCACGTACGCGCAGGTCGGTCGCCTGCAACTGCCCCGCCTGGCCCAGCCCTTCGGTCTGCAGCAAGGCGGTCGCGGTTTCATCGAACGCGGGCAGCGCCGCGGGACGTGCCGACTGGGCGGCCAACTCGCGCCCGAGCATCGCTGCGATCAGCGCCTGCGGCCCGAGGTCCGCGGCCTTCCATTCGCCGACCCATTGGCCGTTGCGAAGCACGGTGATCCGGTCCGACACCGCATACATCTGGTTCAGGAAATGCGTCACGAAGACGATTGCGAGCCCTTCGCCGCGCAGGCGGCGCAGCACTTCGAACAGCTTCTCCACTTCGTCGTCGTCCAGGCTCGAAGTCGGCTCGTCGAGGATCAGCACCTTGGACGACACGCCGAGCGCACGCGCGATCGCGACCAGCTGCTGCACCGCGACCGAGTAGCTGGACAAAAGCCGTGTCACGTCGATGTCCAGCCCGATGCGCGCCAGCAATTCGGCCGCCCGGCGATTCACCGCCGTCCAGTCGATGCGGAATCCCTGCGCCGCGCCGCAGCGCGGATAGCGGCCGGCAAAGACGTTCTCGGCCACCGAGAGGTTCGGGCACAGGTTGACCTCCTGGTAGACCGTGCTGATGCCCAGCTTCTGCGCGTCGAGTGGCGAGGCCGGGTGAATGGCCTGCCCGTCCAGCCGTGTCTCGCCGCCGCTCGACGGCAGCACGCCCGTGAGCACCTTGATGAGCGTGGACTTGCCCGCGCCGTTCTGCCCCATGAGCGCATGGATCTCGCCCGGGTAGAGCCGCAGCTGCACGTCGCGCAGCACCGGAATGCCGCCGAACTGCTTGTGGATGCCCCGCAGTTCGAGCACGGGGCTGATGCTGCTCTGGCTCATGCGCTTACTTGTTCTTGTTGTAGACGTCGATGAACACCGCGGCCAACAGAACCAGGCCCTTGATGACCTGCTGGTAGTCGATGCCGATGCCCAGGATCGACATACCGTTGTTCATCACGCCCATGATGAAGGCGCCGATCACCGCGCCCATCACGCGGCCCACGCCGCCCGAGGCCGAGGCGCCGCCGATGAAGCAGGCCGCGATCACGTCGAGCTCGAAGCCCAGGCCCGCCTTGGGCGTGGCCGTGTTGAGCCGTGCCGCGAACACCAGGCCCGCGAGCGCGGCCAGCGCGCCCATGTTCACGAAGGTCAGGAACGCGAGCCGCTGCGTCTTCACGCCCGACAGCCGCGCGGCCTTCTCGTTGCCGCCCAGCGCATAGATGCGCCGGCCGATGGTGGTGCGGTTGGTGACGAAGTCGTACACCACGATCAGCACCGCCATCACCACCAGCACGTTGGGCAGGCCCTTGTAGGTCGAGAGCAGGTAGCTGAAGAAAAGGATGATGGCCGCGAAGAACAGGTTCTTCACGAGGAAGAACGCATAGGGCTCGGTCTCCATCCCGTGCGCCGCGAGCTTGGCCCGGCCGCGCAGCTTGAAGAACACCAGCGCCGCCGCGGCCAGTGCGCCGACCACCAGCGAAGTGATGCGCAGCCCACCGGCGTCGAGACCGCCCAGCGGATCGGGAATGAAGCCCGAGCTCAGCCGCTGGAACTCGACCGGGAACGGCCCCACCGATTGCCCCGCCAGCAGCGCGAGCGTGAGCCCCTTGAACACCAGCATGCCCGCGAGCGTGACGATGAACGAAGGGATCTTGCGGAACGCGACGAACCAGCCCTGCGCCGCGCCGATGACCGCACCCGCTGCGATGCTGATGATGGCCGTGGGCACGAAGTGCCATTCGTACTCGACCATCAGCACCGCCGCCAGCGCACCGATGAAGCCGCAGACCGAACCCACCGACAGGTCGATGTGGCCCGCCACGATGACCAGCAGCATGCCCAGCGCCATGATGACGACGTAGCTGTTCTGCAGCAGAAGGTTGGTGAGGTTGAGCGGACGCAGCAGCGTGCCGTCGGTCAGCACCTGGAACAGCACCATGATTGCGACCAGCGAGATCAGCATGCCGTACTCGCGCAGGTTGTTCTTCAGAAAGCCCGCGTGCAGCTTCGGGGAAGCCTCTGCAATGGGGACCGCGGCATTCACCGCGTTGACTTCAGGCTGGGACATGAACGGAACTCCCTGCGCTCACGATGGCGTGCATGATGCGCTCCTGCGAAGCCTCGGCCGCCGGAAACTCGGCCACGAAGCGGCCCTCGTTCATCACGTAGATGCGGTCGCACATGCCGAGCAGTTCCGGCAGTTCGGAAGAAATCATGAGAATGCCTTTGCCCTCGCTCGCGAGCTGGTCGATGATGGTGTAGATCTCGTACTTGGCGCCCACGTCGATGCCGCGCGTGGGTTCGTCCAGAATCAACAGTTCGGGCTTGGTGAAGAGCCATTTGCTCAGCACCACCTTCTGCTGGTTGCCGCCCGAGAGGTTGACCACCAGCTGTTCCACGCCCGAAGAGCGGATGTTGAGTGCCTTGCGGTAATCGACCGCAACCTTGAATTCGCGCGCGTCGTCGATCACCATCGCATGGGAAACCGCCTCCAGGTTGGCCAGGCTCACGTTCTTGCGGATGTCTTCTTCCAGTACCAGCCCCAGGCCCTTGCGGTCTTCGGTCACGTAGGCGATGCCCTGGTCGATGGCCTTTCGCACCGTGCCCACGTCCACCGGCTGGCCGTGCATCAGCACCGTGCCGCTGATGCGCTGGCCGTAGGACTTGCCGAACACGCTCATCGCGAGCTCGGTGCGTCCGGCGCCCATGAGGCCCGCGATGCCGACGATCTCGCCGCGCCGCACATGCAGGTTCACGCCCTTGATCTGCTCGCGGTCGGCATGCAGCGCGTGGTGCACGCGCCAGTCGCGCACCTCGAACACCGTCTCGCCGATCTTCGGATGGCGCTGCGGATAGCGGTGCGCCATGTCGCGGCCGACCATGCCGCGGATGATGCGGTCCTCGCTGATCGGCTGCCCGCGGCAGTCCATCGTCTCGACCGTGGCGCCGTCGCGCAGCACGGTGATCGAGTCGGCCACCTTGGCTATCTCGTTGAGCTTGTGCGAGATCAGGATCGACGCGATGCCTTGCCGCTTGAGTTCGAGCAGCAGCATCAGCAGCGCATCGCTGTCGTTCTCGTTGAGGCTCGCGGTGGGCTCGTCCAGGATCAGCAGCTTGACGTCCTTGGCCAAGGCCTTGGCAATCTCGACCAGCTGTTGCTTGCCCACGCCCAGGTCGGTCACCAGCGTGGTGGGCGGCTCCTTGAGTCCCACCTTGGCGAGCAGCTCGCGCGTCCGCGCATAGGCGGCAAACCAGTCGATCACGCCGCCGCGCGCAATCTCGTTGCCGAGAAAGATGTTCTCGGCAATGGACAAGAGCGGCACCAGCGCCAACTCCTGGTGGATGATGATGATGCCGAGCTTCTCGCTGTCGGCAATGCTCCTGAAGCGGCGCAGCTCGCCCTCGAAGTGGATCTCCCCGGTGTAAGAGTCGCATGGGTAGACGCCGCTCAGCACCTTCATGAGCGTCGACTTGCCCGCGCCGTTCTCGCCCACCACCGCGTGGATCTCTCCCGCGCGCACCGCCAGGTTGACGTCGGAGAGCGCCTTCACGCCCGGAAACGTCTTGGTGATGCCGCGCATCTCCAGGATGCGTGAATCCGCTGCCGCCATTGCCACGCTCACTTGACCTGGCTTTCCTTGTAGTAGCCGCTGTCGACCAGCACCTGCTTCCAGTTGGCGCCGTCCACGCTCACGGGCTTGAGCAGGTACGACGGCACCACCTTGATGCCGTTGTTGTAGGTCTTGGTGTCGTTCACCTCGGGCGTCTTGCCCGACAGCATCGCGTCGGCCATTGCCACCGTGACCTTGGCCAGTTCACGCGTGTCCTTGAACACGGTCGAGGTCTGTTCCTTGCGCAGGATCGACTTGACCGAAGGAATCTCCGCATCCTGCCCCGAGACGATCGGCATCGGCTGCGAGGCCGAGCCGTAGCCCACGCCCTTGAGCGACGACAGGATGCCGATCGACAGGCCGTCGTACGGCGACAGCACCGCGTCGACGCGGTCCTTGGTGTAGTAGGCCGACAGCAGGTTGTCCATGCGGGCCTGCGCCACCGCGCCATCCCAGCGCAGCGTGCCCACCTTGTCCATGCCCATCTGCTTGCTGCGCACCACCAGCTTGCCGCTCTTGATGTACGGGTCCAGCACCGACATGGCGCCGTTGTAGAAGAAGAAGGCGTTGTTGTCGTCGGGCGAGCCGCCGAACAGCTCGATGTTGAATGGGCCCTTGCCGCTCTTCAGGCCGAGCGCCGCCTCGATCGACTGCGCCTGCAGCACGCCGACCTGGAAGTTGTCGAAGGTGGCGTAGTAGTCGACGTTCTTCGAGCCCTTGATGAGGCGGTCGTAGGCGATGACCTTCACGCCCTTGTCGGCCGCCTTCTGCAGCACGTCGGACAGCGTGGTGCCGTCGATGGCCGCGATCACCAGCACCTTCGAGCCCTTGGTCACCATGTTCTCGATCTGCGCGAGCTGGTTCGGAATGTCGTCGTCGGCGTACTGCAGGTCGGTCTTGTAGCCCTTCTCCTTGAAGTACTTGACCATGTTGGCGCCGTCGGCGATCCAGCGCGCCGACGACTTGGTGGGCATGGAGATGGCGATCAGGCCCTTGTCCTGCGCATGCGCGATCGGCGCGATGCCGACGATGGCGAAAGCCAGGCCCGCGATCGAGGCCTTGAGGAAGTTGCGTTTCATGTTGCGATCCGTTGATTCGATGGAGAACTCAATACTTTCGATTCGGGAATTCCTTGGCGGCGACTTCCATCGGGAAGATCGACTCCTCGGTCACGATGCGCTTGGGCAGCGTCTTGCCGGCCTTGATGTCTTTCACCGCGCTCATCAGCTGGGGGCCGAGCAGCGGGCTGCACTCCACCGACACGTTGAGCTTGCCGGCGATCATGGCTTCGAAGGCGCCCTTCACGGCGTCGATCGAGATGATGGTGATGTCCTTCGCGGGCTTCAGGCCCGCTTCCTCGATGGCCTGGATGGCGCCGATGGCCATGTCGTCGTTGTGCGCGAACAGCACGTTGATCTTCTTGCCGTCGGCCTTCAGGAAGGCTTCCATCACTTCCTTGCCCTTGGCGCGCGTGAAGTCGCCGGTCTGCGAGCGCACGATCTTGAACTTGGGGTCGGCCTTGATGATTTCCTCGAAGCCCTTCTTGCGGTCGATGGCGGGCGCCGAGCCCACGGTGCCCTGCAGCTCGACGATGTTGACTTCGCCCTTCTGGTCCTTCATCTTCTCGACCAGCCAGCGGCCCGCCTTGCGGCCTTCCTCGACGAAGTCGGAACCCATGAAGGTCACGTAGAGCGAGTCGTCCTTGGTGTTGACGGAGCGGTCGGTCAGCACCACCGGGATCTTCGCGGCCTTGGCTTCGCGCAGCACGGTTTCCCAGCCCGACTCCACCACCGGCGAGAAGGCGATCACGTCGACCTTCTGGGCGATGAAGGAGCGGATCGCCTTGATCTGGTTTTCCTGCTTCTGCTGCGCGTCGGAGAACTTGAGCTCGATGCCCGCTTCCTTGGCCGATGCCTTGATCGACTCGGTGTTGGCGGTGCGCCATTCGCTCTCGGCCCCGACCTGGCTGAAGCCCAGCACGATCTTCTTCTGCGCCAGCGCGGTGGCGGGCAGGAGGCTGCCCAGGGAGGCGGCGGCGAGTGCGATGCTGAGGGTGCGGCGATTGAGTTTCATTGGAATGTCTCCTTCTTACTGTGTTTGCTTGCTGATGAAAACCGTCCGTGGTGGTCAGGCCAGCATGAAGCCGGTCTTGACCGTCGTGTAGAACTCCGCGGCATGGCGCCCTTGTTCGCGCGGCCCGTAGCCCGACCCCTTGCGGCCGCCAAAGGGCACGTGGAAGTCCACGCCCGCGGTCGGCAGATTGACCATCGTCATGCCGACTTCGGCATGACGCCTGAAATGCATCGCGTGCTTGAGCGAGTTGGTGCAGATGCCCGCGCTCAGGCCCGAAGGCGTGTCGTTGCACAGGGCCAGTGCCTCGTCGTAGTCGGCAGCGCGCAGCACGCAGGCCAGCGGGCCGAAGATTTCCTCGCGGGCGATGCGGTGTCCTGGCCTGGCAAGAAAAAGGGCCGGGCTCATGTAGTGGCCGGCCGTCGCGCGCTCGAGCCGCTCGCCGCCCCAGACGTGCTCGGCACCCTCTTCGCGTGCAATGCCGACCCAGGCCAGGCTGCGCGCCAGGCGCTCTTCGTCGACCAGCGGACCGATGTCGATCCCGCGTTCGAGCGCGTGGCCGATCTTCAGCGCCTTGAGCCGCGCGCAAAGACGCGAGACGAACATGTCGTGCACGCCGGCCTCCACAATGAGCCGGCTCGACGCCGTGCAGCGCTGGCCGTTGGAGAAGTAGGCGCCCTGCACCGCGCAATCCACCGCATGGTCGATGTCGGCATCGGCCAGCACCACCAGCGCGTTCTTGCCGCCCATCTCGAGCTGCACCTTGGCCCGCCGCGCGGCGGCCGCCTGGAGGATGCGCTCGCCGTTGCGCGCCGATCCGGTGAAGCTCACCGCATCGACCAGCGGGCTGTCGACCAGCGCCTGGCCGGCCTCGCGGCCACTGCCCATCACGAGATTGAACACGCCCGCGGGCAGCGCGGCGCGGCTGATGATTTCGGCCAGCGTCCAGCCGCAGGCCGGCACCAGCTCGGCGGGCTTGAACACCACGCTGTTGCCATGAGCCAGAGCGGGCGCAATCTTGGTGGCCGGCACGGCCAGCGGCGAGTTCCACGGCGTGATGAGGCCGGCCACGCCGACCGGCTCGCGCGTGACGTCGACCTGCACCCCAGCGCGCAGCGAGGCCATGTTTTCGCCCCCGCCCCGCATCGCTTCGCCCGCGAAGAACTTGAAAGTCTGTCCAGCGCGCGTGGCCTCGGCCACGGCTTCGGGCAAGGTCTTGCCGACTTCGCGCGCCAGCAAGAGGCCCAGTTCGTCCTTGCGCGCCAGGAGCTCGGTGCCGATGCGGTCGAGCACGTCGGCCCTGCGCTGCGGCGTGCTGTGGCTCCAGTGCGGAAAGGCATCGGCGGCGGCGCGGACCGCGGATTCGACCTGGCGGCGATCGGCACGTGCGTATTCGGCCACCACTTCGCTGGTGTCCGAGGGATTGGCGCTCACACCCGTGGTCGCGCTGGTCTCCCAGCGGCCGTTGATGTATTGCCGCACGTTCTGATGGATCTCGCCGTGAATCACCGCTGCGCCGACCTTTGTCTCTGGTTTTCGGAAGTGGGGCGAGTCTAGGAACAGAATTGATATCGATCCAATCATTTTTTCGACAAAATGCATATCGATCATCGGATTCTGGAAAACCCTTTGAGCCCAAAGCTCTCAAGACAACCGCACGAGACATGACCAACTACAACCACTGGTTCATCCGCGCCCGCCTCAAGACGCGGCAGCTGCTTTTGCTGGTGGCGCTCGCGGAGGAAGGCAACATCCACCGCGCGGCGCAGGTGCTCAACATGACCCAGCCCGCCGCCTCCAAGCTGCTGAAGGACCTGGAGGACGTGCTGGAGGTGCCGCTGTTCGACCGGCTGCCGCGCGGCATGCGTCCCACCTGGTACGGCGAAACCATGATCCGCCATGCCCGCGTGGCGCTGGCCAGCCTCAACCAGGCGCACGACGAGCTCACCGCGCTGAAGGCGGGCCGCTTCGGCCAGGTGGGCGTGGGCGCCATCACCGCACCCGGCCTCACGCTGATGCCGCCGGCGGTGGCGATGGTGAAGCGCGAGCAGCCCGACCTTCGCGTGTCGCTGGAGATCGAGACCAGCGCGGTGCTGATCGAGCGGCTCGAGCAGGGCAAGCTCGACATCCTGGTGGCGCGGCTCTTCGCCGAGCACGACAAGTCGCAGCTTCGCTACGAGGCGCTGGCCGAGGAGCCGGTGTGCGCGCTGGTGCGCCCCGGCCATCCGCTCCTGGGCGTGAGCGGGCTCACACTGCGCGACGTGGTGGGCGCGGGCTGGATCGTGCCGCCCGCGGGCAGCGTGCTGCGCCACCGCTTCGAGCTGATGTTCCAGGAAGAAGGGCTGGTGCCGCCGAACAACATCATCGAAAGCTCGGCCCTGCTGTTCATCACGCGCATGCTGCAGCAGAGCGACATGGTGGCCGTGCTCGCATCCGACGTGGCGCGCTACTACGCCGCGCACGGCATCGTGTCGCTGCTGCCGCTGGACATGCCCTGCCACATGGACGCCTTCGGCATCATCACCCGCACCGACCGCCTGCCGTCGCCCGCGGCCAAGGTGATGATGAAGGCGCTGAAGACCGCGAGCCTGAGCGTCTATGGACGCAAACTCGAGATGGACTGATCAGGTCCAGCCTGCATCGACGGTGAACTCCTGCGCGGTGCACATCTTCGCGTCGTCCGATGCGAGGAACAGCACCATGCGCGCGATGTCCTCGGGCAGCAGCTTGTCGGGCAGGCACTGGTTGCGCTTGAGCGATTGCTCGCCTTCGTCGTCGAGCCAGAGCTTCACCTGCCGGTCGGTCATCACCCAGCCGGGCGACACGGTGTTGATGCGGATGCGGTCCTTGCCGAGGTCCACCGCGAGGCCGCGCGTGAGGCCGTTCACCGACGACTTCGCAATGGCGTAGCAGGGGTAGCCCGAGCCCTTGGTCTGCCAGCCTGTGGAACCCAGGTTGACCACCGAGCCGAAGCCCAGCCGCCGCATTCCCGGCACCACCGACTGGATCGCGAACAGCGCGGGCCGCTCGTTGATGGCCATGCGGTTGTCGTAGTACTCGGGCGTGACCGATTCGAGCGTGTGGCGGTCGTCGCTCGCCACGTTGTTGACCAGCACCGCGAAGTCGCCCAGCTCGGCGGCCGCGTCGGCGATCGCCTTCTGCAACGCGCCGATGTCGCGCACGTCGCAGGTGCGCCACCATGGTGCGGCATGGCCGTCTTCGCCGATCTGCCTGGCGAGCGCGGCGCTGGCGCTTTCGGCAATGTCGACGAACGCTACGCGTGCGCCCTGCGCGGCAAACGCCGCCACGATGGCCGCGCCGATGCCGCTGCCGCCGCCGGTGACGAACACGGTGCGTCCCTTCAGGCTGGGATGGATGGAAAGCTGCGGGGAATCCTTCAAGATGCGTGTCTCCAGAGAGCTGGCTGCAACATTGCAAAATCAATATCACTTGATGCCAAATAGTTTGGTTTCTATTATCAATATGCCTTGATACGATCCGCCGCGTCAAGGACCGAGACAACCAAGGCGCAAACAATGACCCCGAATGGCAGCTCCGCATCCCCCTCCGCACCCCTGGGTGCGCCCACCATCCTCGGCCAGCCGGAGTGCTTGTGGCCTGCCGGCGCAACGCTCGGCGAAGGCACGCTGTGGTCGCAGCGCGAACAGGCGCTCTACTGGATCGACATCCTCGGCTGCCGCCTGTACCGGCACGACCCGGCGAACGGTGCGCGCCAAAGCTGGCAATTCGACGAGGAGATCACGGCGCTGGCGGAGCGTGCCGGTGCGCCCGGGCTGATCGTCACGATGCGCCGCGGCTTCGCCTTCTTCGACCCGGCGGTGGACGCGCCGCCGCGCTACCTTCACCAGCCCGAGCCCGACCGGCCGAACAACCGCTTCAACGACGGCAAGTGCGACCGGCAGGGCCGCTTCTGGGGCGGCACCATGGACTTCGATTGCGTGGCGCCCACGGGCGCGCTCTACCGCTTCGACGCCGACGGCCGCTGCACGCGGCACGACGACGGCTTTGCAGTGACCAACGGGCCGGCGTGGTCGCTCGACGAGCGCACGATGTATTTCAACGCCACCGTGGAAGGCTGCGTTTACGCCTACGACTTCGACAGCGCCGCGGGCACAGTCAGCAACAAGCGCGTGTGGCTTCGCTTTGCAAAAGGCGACGGCCTGCCCGACGGCATGACGACCGACGCGGCCGGGCGCCTGTGGATCGCCCGCTGGGGCGGCCACTGCGTGAGCTGCCACGACCCCGTGAGCGCCGACGAGCTGTGCCGCATCGAATTGCCCGCGAGCAACGTCACGGACTGCGCTTTCGGCGGCGCCGACCTGTGCACGCTGTACATCACGACGGCGCGCAGCGGGCTCACGGATGAAGAACTGAAGGCCGAGCCGCTGGCCGGCGGGCTGTTCTCGGTGCGCATCGGGAGCCCGGGGCTGCCGGCCGCTGAATTCGGAGCCGACGCAAACAAAGCTGCGAATTCTTGATGCGTGCGCCGGGCAAATAAAGGTCCAAGGCCACGTCAGCTCTTGTCGAACACGCGCCGATAGCGCACGTGGCCGCCAAGCTCGCGCCGCGTCTTGTTGGTCACCGACCGCACGCCCGCGCTGGTCCCCACCGTCTCCATGGCCAGCAGCTGCTCGCGATCCTCGTCGGTCAGCGCGGGGAACTCGCCTTGATGCAGGGTTTGGTGCTCGTGGATCCGGCGCTCCAGATCCGACAACGACGCGAGCGGCCGGGCTTCGTTGTAGCTCGTGGGCTGCGGCCCGCTGCCGTCGCCTCTGCGCAGTCCCTCCAGGCGCTTGGCCGTCCATTCAACCTTGCGCTGGATCATCGCGATCTTCTCCTTGCGGTCGAAGTCGGTGACCGGCCCCACCATGTAGAAGGAGGCATGGGAGTCGTGCACCAGCTGGTCGAAGAATTCGTCGATCTCCCGGGGCACCCGGAAATCGGGTCTCATCGCTTCGCTGCGTACGCGCAGAAAGTCCCGCTGTGCAGGAGTGAGCCCTGAAGGGGCATTGGGCGCGGTCCGCGCGAGGGCCTCGTCCCTTCGCACTTGCATCAGCGCCTCGGCCATGTCCGAGTAAAAATCGCCATTGCTTTCGCAGATGTCGATCCGGTCCTGCTGGACGGCCCTGGCATGCGACGGCAGCGCGGTCGGATCGTTCAGGTACTTCATGCGCCAGCGCCAGTACAGCTGCACGTGGCCGCGCATCTGCTCTTCGATGGTGCCGCTGAAGCCGACGACGAATTCGCGGTAGGCGTTGAAGAGCCTGGCGCAGTCGGGGTCGATCTTCAGATCGTTGGCCACTTCATCGCCCTTTGCGACCTTCTGGAGCTGTTCGATGGTCAGCAACGGCACCATGCTGCGCTGCGCCTCCCGGTACATCTCCAGGAGCGGCACCTGCGACAGCAGCTTGGTGCGCGAGCCAACCGCCTTGCCCTGGCACCCCGGCGCGTAGCCGCCGCCCACATCCGAGTGGGCACCCGGATACACCATCTCGGCGCAGTTGGCCGGATAGCCCTTGTCGCCGATGCGCCCGGTCGACAGCGGAAAGTTGATGCGTATCTCGTGCGCCGCGCAAAAATGCACCGTGCGCTCCACGCTGGGCACGATGTCCAGCGTGCCGTTGGCCCAGCCGCCCAGGCCGCGCCAGAACGGCGAGGCGTCGGCCATGCCCACCGAGGCCACCGAATCGAAGAGCCCGAGAAACTGGAAGCGGAACGGCACGCCCGCGAGCGTGTAGCCACCCGCCGGCCCCTTCTTGAGCAGCAGGTGGTGCACGAAATGGCAGAAGGCCCGCGCCTGCGCCGCGCCGCGCGAAAAGCCGAACACCGACACGTTGACCTGCAGCAGCTTCTTGGACGGCTTGGCTTCGGCCTTGGCGGCGAGCACCCGCTCGAGCTGGCTGAGCTTGCCACTCTCCAAGCCGCCGAAGTATCGGCGCTTGCCCTCCAGGTTGCTGCCGGTATTCTGAGAGGCATGGAGAGGGCCGGCGATGGCATCGGCGCCAACCTGAGCCTCGGGAACGAGTCGTTCGTCCGAACACATCGATCGTTTCATCGCATTGAGCAACTGGATCATCGCCCAGTTGATGCGCGCATCGCCGCCCTTGGCCATGGCCTTTCCATCGGGTGTTTCCGTCGGCTCGCCGACCTTATCGAAAGGAGTGCCGACGCCAGGAACATAGAAGCGGTAGTAGCCCTCGTCGGGCGCATCCTTGAAGGCATCGTGCAGCACCACCACGTTGCTGTGGCTGCGCATGTTGGCATCCTTGACATCTTCCTGGTCGCGCTTCTTGTTGTTGTTGGTGCCATCGAAGAAGATGCCCACATGAGCCATCGAGGCGCACATGTTGCTCCTTTCCGTGGCATCGAAGCACGATGCGGCGCTGATGCGCTGCATCTGTTCGAGCAGGGTGAATGGGCGCTCGCCGACCAAGGCTGCGGGCATGGTTTGAACGGACATGATGGGGCTCCCTGCTTTGTTTTATTCAGTGGTGTCGGGCTTCTTGGGGTAGCCCATGTGAGAGGGGTGACTGGGGTTTTGTGGCCCCGGGTCGTACACCCACACCTTGATCTCGTCATTGGGTAAGAAAAAAACTTGTACTAAGGCCCCCTCCTCGTAGCGCTCCACGGGGACGACCTTGGTGAGGGTGCGCTGTCGCCAGCAGCAAGCGCTACGCTCATCAGGCGTCATCGGTTCCAACTTAGACCACGGCAGGGTGTAGTCGCCAATCGTCCAACTCACCTTCACGGTCAGTTCCGGCGACCACTTCGCAGGCAGCGACACGCAGCACGATGTCGAGCCGCCTCCGCCATACGGGGGCAGGTTCGAGCCGCGCATGCCGTTGACGTAGTACTCCTGCACGCCTTCGGCCGTGAAGTTGTAACCCGTGATGCCCACGGTCACCGGCTTCGCGGCGTTGGGATCACAAGCCGCAAGGCCCACCCCGGCAACCACTATAAAAAGCGCGACGAGCCATCGATGCAAGCAGACGCCGAGCCTTCGCTCGATCAAGCCGAAGGGTCGCACGCCACGCATGACGGCAGGCATGGTTTGAACGGACATGATGGGGCTCCCTGCTTTGTTTTATTCAGTGGTGTCGGGCTTCTTGGGGTAGCCCATGTGAGAGGGGTGACTGGGGTTTTGTGGCCCCGGGTCGTACACCCACACCTTGATCTCGTCATTGGGTAAGAAAAAAACTTGTACTAAGCCCCCCTCCTCATAGCGTTCCACGGGGACGACCTTGGTGAGGGTGCGTCGTGCCAGGCAGCACTTGATCGCCTCCGAGATGTCCATTGCCTGGATCTGGTCCATGGGGGCGGTCCAATGACCCGTGATCCATTCCACCTTGACCGTCAGGTCTGGCGACCATTTCGCCGGCAACGACACGCAGCACGATGTGGAGCCGCCTCCGCCATACGGCGGCAGGTTCGAGCCGCGCATGCCATTGACGTAATACTCCTGGATGCCTTCGGAAGTGAATGTGTAGCCCGTGATGCCCACGGTCACCGGCTTCGCTGTGGTGGGACTGCAAGCCGCAAGGCCCACCCCGGCAACCACCATGACAAGCGCGACAAGCCATCGATGCAAGCAGACGCCGAGCCTTCGCTCGATCAAGCCGAAAGGGCGCTCGCCGACCAAGACGGCGGGCATGGTTTGAACGGACATGATGGGGCTCCTGCTTTGTTTTATTCAGTGGTGTCGGGCTTCTTGGGGTAGGCCATTCCCGAGATGTGTTTCTCGTGACCCAAGTCGTATTGACTGACCCACACCTTGATTTCGTCGTGAGGCAAGAAGAACACCTGAACAATGCCGCCCACCTCATAGCGCTCCACGGACACGACTTTGCTGAGGGTGCGTTGATGCCAACAGCAAGCAGACTCTTCCTGCACCGTCATGTTTTTTCTTTCCCCCCATGGACGGGTGTAGTGCCCGATCGTCCAGCTCACCTTCACGGTCAGTTCCGGCGACCACTTCGCAGGCAGCGACACGCAGCACGATGTCGAACCGCCCCCGCCATACGGGGGCAGGTTCGAGCCGCGCATGCCGTTGACGTAGTACTCCTGCACGCCTTCGGCCGTGAAGTTGTAGCCCGTGATGCCCACGGTCACCGGCTTCGCGGCGCTGGGACTGCAAGCCGCAAGGCCCAGCGCCACAGCCAGCAGGGCAAGCGCAATGAGCCATCGATGCAAGCAGACGCCGAGGCTTCGCTCGACCAAGCCGAAAGGTCGCTCGCCGGGCATGGCGGCGGGCATCGACATGAATGTCATCGAGAGTCTTTGGGAGGAGCAACGGCCGCCGCCGCATTCGCGTTTGCAAGGCGCTGCATCGCTTGCCATTCCACGCCGGCTTTCCACTGCGAGATTTCTGCGTTCAGCGCCGAGGCGCCGCTGCGCACGCGCAGCCAGGTTTCGCCCAGTTCGGTCAGTCCCTCGAAGCCGTCCGGCGCGCGCAGCGCCAGCGAGACGAAGGCCCATTTATCTTTAGGCCGCGTGATGCCCAGGGCCCGCATTCTGGGCAACAGCGTCTGCAGCCATTGGTGCAGTTCGTTCCCGCTACGCGCATCGATCCACTTGGCTTCGATGGCGCGCACGCTGGCGTGCAGCATGTCAGCCTCCACTGCGTCGAGCAGCGCCGCGTACTGCGCGTTGTCGAGCACCAGGCTGCCTTCGGCCGGCTGCACGTGCGGCATCGCTTCTGTCGCAGCGCGTTTCAATCCGCCGCTGCGATCGGGCCACGCCCAATGGCTCACCGCGGCGTGCAATCGGGCTTCCTGGGCAGGCTGCAGTTGAAACAGGAAGCTGCTCAGCACGCGGGTGTCGCCGATGCGCAGGTAGAGCAGCATGCCGTCCTCGGTTTCGGCGGCGCCCAGCCACGCGAGCGCGGCGCATACCGCCGGCAGTCCTGCACGGCTCTGCACGAAGCTGACACCAGGCTTGCCGGCCAAGGCGATGCGCAGGGTTTCGAGCGCATCCTTGGCGTGCAGCGTGCGCCAGGGCCACACGAGCAAGCCCAATTCCTCGTAGTCAGCCAACACGGAGTCGTCGAAGGACTGGGTTGCAACGCCGTAGGCGTCGCGCAGGCGCTGGCGGCCTGCGTCCCCGGCGATGCCACCGTCGACTACGACATACGTAGCGTCCGTCCCCAGCCCGTCGGCATCCAGTTGCTCCCCCCACTCTTTGACAAGGCCCAGCGTGGCTGCGGGAAAGGCGTCCTGTAGATAGAGGCGGTTCATCAGCTGTCCACCCCTTTTCGACCCGACAGGCGAACCGATTCAAGAGCGGTGCAGCCCAGGAACTCGGAGGTGGCAGGGCTGCTGATGGCGAGCGTGCGCGCGCGCGCAGCATTGAGTGCGGACATGACGATTTCTCTCCCTGAAGATGCCCCCTGTGTCAGGGGCTATCCGTTCCGAGCATTGCGGCCTTCGCGATCCGAAGGCCACGGAGGTCGGCGGCTACGTGGCCGAATTCTGGGAGCGAAAGCGGGAACGGAAGGCGATCAGGAATGTCAACAAATATAAGTGCGCGCAATTCGCTTCGGAAGTGCCACATATTCCACACGCACAGTCCTGGGGATGAACGCTTGAGTCGAATTGGGCACCAGACATCTCAGCGTGCGCCCCCCGATGTCGGCCGCCGGCTTTGCATTTGCTCAACACATGCCGAACCGGTGCAGCGTGGTGCTCTTGAACACGTCGCCCGGCCGCAGCACCGTCGAAGGAAACTCCGGCTGGTTCGGCGAATCGGGGTAGTGCTGCGTTTCAAGGCACAGCCCCGCGCCCTGCCTGAAGCTCTCGCCCTCGCGGCCCCGAAGGCTTCCATCGAGAAAATTGCCCGAATAGAACTGCACGGCCGGTTCGGTCGTGTGCACTTCCATCACGCGCCCCGATGGCGCGTGCGCGAGGCGCGCCGCGAGCGCCATGCCGGCGGGCTCGCGGTCGAGCACCCAGTTGTGGTCGTAGCCGCCAGCCACGCGCAGCTGCTCGTGCGGATCGTCGATGCGTTCGCCGATCAAGGTGGGCTCGCGAAAGTCGAACGGGGTTCCGGCCACCGTCGCCAGGCCGAGCGGAATCAGGCCCGCGTCCACGGGACAGTAGCGGCTTGCGGGAATCATGAGGCGATGGTCGCGCACGGCGCCGCCGCCTGCCAGGTTGAAGTAGTCGTGGTGGCTCAGGTTCAGCACCGTGGCGCGGTCGCTCACGGCGCGGTAGTCGATGCGCCAGGCGTTTTCGGTGGTGCTGAGCGCATAGCGCACGGTCACCTGCACTTCGCCGGGATAGCCCTCTTCGCCATCCGCGCTGGTGTAGCGCAGTTCGATGGCGACCTCATCGCCGTCGCCTTGCGCCGGCACCGCATCGATCTGCCAATAGCGCGTGCCGAAGCCCTGGTGCCCGCCATGCAGCGAGTTGGCGCCGTTGTTGAGCGGCAGCTGATGCGCCACGCCGTCGAGCGTGAAGCGCCCGCCCGCGATGCGGTTGGCGTAGCGGCCCACGATGGTGCCGAAGTGCGGATGCGGCTTCAGGTAGTCCTCGAGCGAGGGCAGGCCGAGCACGACGTTGCCGCCTTGGCCATGGCGGTCGGGCACCTGCAACGCCGTGACGATGCCGCCGAGGTTGATGGCGCTGAGGCGGAGGCCGCGGCCGTTGTCCAGCGTGTATTCGGTGACTGCACGGCCGTCGGGCATGCGGCCGAAGGCCTCGGTCGTGATACGGGCGGAGGTGCTGCTGTTGGGCAATGGCATGGTCTCGAGGGTATCTTTTCGTTTATTGAAGCATTGCTTCGCGTGCGCAGAGCGACGCGGTCTTCAGGCCGATGCGGTCCGTGAGGTCATGGTTCTGCGGCGGCTCGGCCGCGTGCGTCATCACGTCCACGCGATGGCCGGCCCGGGCGACCGCGTCGGCAAAACGCTCCTGCAAGTCGAACGGCGTGTTCCTGTCGTCGCGGTTGCCCACGAGCACGATGCGCCGCAGCGGATCGCGCACGATGCCGCCGACATGTTCGAGCGGATCGTAGAACTGCGTGCTGCCCGTGGTGTCGCTCAGGCCATCGCGCGATTGCTTCAGCCGGCGCGCGCGCTCCAGCAGGCCATAGGCGCCGGAGGTCAGCACTGCACAGGCGATGCGCGTGCGGCCGAGCGTGAGCAGCGCCGCGCCCGCCGTGGCACCGCCGCTGTGGCCGAGGATCACGATGCGCTGGATCCGGTGCCGCTGCATCAGCGCATCGAGCGCGGCGTCGAGTGCGTGGAACTCGGCCAGCTCGCGCCGCTTGCGGTGGTCGCCCGACGAGCCGTAGGTGCCGGGCCGCGCCATGAAGACCCAGGGCACGCCCGCGCGGTCGCGGCTGCGCTGGGCATCGAGCATGCGCAGGGGCACGGTGTTGCCGGGAATGCGCTCGGGCGCCTGGTTCATGACGCCGTCGCGGTCGCCTGAAAATTGCACGATGGCGATGCGGGCGTCATCGATGTCGCCGCTTGCGAAGTAGCGGATGCAGGCCGGCCCCTCGGCAGGCTGCACCCACAGGTAGCCCGCGCGGTCGGGGCAGTTGGCGCGCACCGCGGGCTGGTTCCATTGCAGCGTTGCGCCATCGGCCGCCATCGCGGAGGGCTGCGACTGCGGCTGAGGGCCGCCGCGCTGCGCGCATGCGGCCTGCGCCAGCGCCAGCAGCGCGAGAGGAACGAACCGCCAGCGTCCGGTGGCCACGGTGTTCAGGCGATTCATGCGGCCACGCGGCCGGGCCGCACCGCGAACGGCACCTGCCTGGGCAACAGGATCGGCTCCGGCCGATCGGCGTCGCCGACCAGCCCGATCTCGAGCTGGAGTTGCGCGTCATGGAGCCGCCTGGCCGCGGGCGGCCGCAGGCCGTGGAAGTCGCGGTAGATGCGGCCGGGCTGCCATCGGCTGGTGGGCCACATCCAATCGCAGGGATCGTGGTCCATTGCGGCGCCCCAGGCCGGCATGGTGGCGGGCGATTGCGGCACGGCGCGGATGTCGAACCGCCAGTCCACGTCCGTCGCCTCATCGATCTGCCAGAAGGTCTCGACGTACAGCATGCCCCGGCCTGCGATCGCGGCCGGGGTGGTCCGCGCTCCAAGCAGCCGCAGCGGGCCCAAGGACAAGGGCCGTGCAAGCGCCGCCTCGGCCGGCACTGACGCAGCCAGCCATTCTTCGCGTGGCTGCTGCACCGCCAGGATCTCCGCGTCGCTCTTGTGCATCTTCATCGGCAGGAGCGGCATCGGCTGCGGCGTTCTCGCGGCTGGATGCAGGTCGAGCGCGCACTGCCCGTCGGGTGCGATCGCGAAGCGGGCGCCGAGCGCCGCCGATTTGCGCATGAAGCGCTCCACCGCCGCCGCGGCACGTTCGCCTTGGAGCTGCGCCGTCCGGCCGAAGCCCGTTTCGATGGGCGTGAACACCACGCGCCGCACACCCTCGGTGCCCAGGTGCAGCGAGAACACGCCGCTCTCGTCGCTGTCTTCGCTCTGGCGGCCGATGGCGTCGAACAGCAGGTCACCGGCGTCATGAATGATCGGCCGGCCCTTGTGGATCTCGACGCCTTGCACGACATGGGCCGAGGCACCGAGCACGGCATCGGCGCCGGCCTCGATGATGGCGCGGCCGACTGCGATCTCGTCGGCGCCGGGGGCCGGCTCATGGTTCTTTCCCCAATGCACGGCCACCAGCACCACATGCGCCTGGGCGCGCACGGCAGCAATGCGCGGCGCGAGGCATGCCGTCCACGCGGAGGGCGACGAGATCGGAAGGTAGGCGTTGCCGGCCCTGGCCTCGCCCGCCGCAAAGCGCGGCTGCGTGGCGTCGATGGCAAAGAGCGCCACGTTCAGATCCCCCGCGCGCCGCAGCGCGGGCGCGAGCGCCGCCTCCAGCGTGGGACCGGAACCCGCGTGGCCGATGCCTGCGGCATCGAGCAGCGCCGCATGCTCCGCGAGCGCCCCGGCGCCATAGTCTCCGCTGTGGTTGTTGGCGGTGGCGACCAGGTCGATGCCGACCTCGGCCAGCACGCGCAGCATTTCAGGCCGCGCGCGAAAGTAGTGCGGGCCGCCCTCGCCCTTCGGCACTCCTTGCTCGCCACGCGTCGCCACCACGCATTCGAGATTGACGATGCGCAGGTCCGCCTCGGCGAGCACCGGCACGCCACCGAGCACCGAGGCCGGGCCGAGTTGCTGCGTCCGGTAGTGCTGCCTGCGGCCGAGATTGACGTCGCCGCCCCATGCCACGATGGGGCCGGCAGCGAACGAAGGCCAGGGTGCGGCGGCGGGGTTCTCGTCCGCACGTTCAGGACGCTTGTCCGGGTCTTCGCCCTCCCGCGTTTGCAGGAACCTGAGGTACGCCACATAGCCCGAGAGATAGTGCTCCACGTCGTCGATGCGCACGCGAAAGCTGTGGTGCTTGATGAAGAAGGCGCCCGCGACACGGCCCGGGTTGCGGAAGAACATCGCGAGCTCGGGCCAGAAATAGCCGTTGGCCAGGTAGCGCGCGCGGTGCTCCAGCGCGCGGTCGAACTTCTGGCGGTCAAAGCCGTCGAGCAGCGGCCGCAGCGCGGCGTCGGCGGCAAGCCGCGCCACCATCTCGCGCGCGGCCATCATCAGCTCCAGCAGCGTCGGAAAAGTGGTGATGCGCTCGAGCACGAAATCCAGGTGGTCGGCAACGTTCTGCAGCCCGAAGCGGTAGTAGCGCGTTTCGGGCCGGTGGCGCGTGAGCTCGTTGACGCAGTAGCTCAGCCAGTGGTCGTGCGCGCGCCAGTGCTCCGCGGCAATGAAATGGTCGAAGGCTTTCTCGACCACCGCGAGCCAGCGCGGATCGCGCGTGAGCCCGTAGAGGCGCATCAGGCCGAACGCCGCTTCCCCGTCGTAGTAGATGACGCGGAACGCATCCTTCACGTCGAGCGACGGGTGGTCGAGCACGTGCACGAAGCGTCCGCTCGCCGGGTCCTGCATGGCCTGGATGCCGAGCGCGAGCTGCTCCAGCAGGGGCAGGTATTGCGCGTCGCCCGTGAGCTCGGTGTACTTGGCGAAGGCCAGCAGGCACACCGCATTGCCGCCCAGCTTGATCTCGTTGCCGATGTCCAGCAGGTAGGCGGCGCGCGTGCCATCGGGCAGCTCGGCCTGGCGGATGAGGCGCGCGGCGATGAAGCCGAGCGAACGGTCGATGGCCGCTTTCTGCGCATCGCTGCGGGTCAGCTCCCAGGCCTCGATCAGCGCATAGGTCGAGCTGGCGTGGCGCAAGGTGTTGTAGGTGGGAATCGCGCGGTCGAAGCACGGGAACCAGCCGTAGTGGAACTCGCCCGTGGGCTTGACCTGGGCGGCGAGATAGGCGCTGGCCGTGTCGACCATGGCGCGGACCTGCCCCGGCCCCCAGTCGTCGAGCCGGCGATAGCCGGCGGCCTGCCCCTTGGCCGTGAGCGGCCAGGTGCCATTGGCATCGGCGTAGGCGCCGCGCGTGGAGAAGCACCACACCGGCGCCTCGTCGTCGGACGGAAAATCCATCTCGACGCCGAAGCGCCGCTTCGCGTGGAGGCGCAGGTTACCGGCGTTGGGCTCCGCGTGCTCCGCGGTGCCGTTGTAGAAGATGGCGCTGCCGCTGATCTCCTGCGCGAGCAGCGCCGCATCGAACGCCTCGTCGAACGACACGCCCTGGTTGAAGTAGTTGCGCTTGGTCCGCAAGAGGCGGGACTTCAACTCGCCCCAGGCCGTGGCTTCTGCGTGCTCGACGAGCTCCACGCGCACGCGGCTGGCCTGCAGGCCGATGCGACCGGCAAGCGCGAGCGCCGCATCGCGGGCCCGCTGCCAGGCTGCTTCGGCGCTGCCTGCGCGCCCCACCACCACGCGCGCGCGGCTCGCGTCGTCGCCGAGCGCGACGAACATGACGCAGCCCGCCTCGGGCGTCGCGGCCCGGCACTGCAGCGCGCCGCCGGCATCCGCCAGGCACTGCCTGGCGCGGTTCAACAACAGATCGAGGGAGGGCATCGGTTCTTGGGTCATGCAGCCGCGAATGATGACAGGCTGCGCCGCGGCCGCAAATCCCGGCTGTCGGACCTGGCGCCGCCTCTCAAGCCAGCGCGCGGTAGAAGTAAGTGGTACCGCAGGGCGCGCCATCGGGCAGCAGCGCAAAGCCGGGGATCACGCCGAGCCGCGTCCAGCCCAGCCGCGCATAGAGCCGCTCGGCCTCGGCGCTGGAGGTGTCAAGCACGAGCAAGGTCTTGCCGCGTTCACGGGCGAACTGCTCGGCGGCCTGCATGAGCATCGCCCCCAGCCCCTGTCGCCTGGCGCGCCGGTGCACCAGCATCTTGGCCACTTCGGCGCGATGCGGCTGGTTCTCGGGCATCTCGAGCAGCAGCTGCACGGTTCCGACGATGCCTTGCGCGTCTTCGGCCACCAGCAGCACGCGGTCGCCGCGTGCCACGCCCTCGCCCACGCGGCGCCAGAACGCCGCAGCGCGCTCGCGGCTCAGCGGTCGCATGAAGCTGACCGAAGCGCCGCCCTCCACGCAATCGGCGAGCACGTCGGCCAACTGCCGGGCCTGTGCGTCGTCCACACCGGGCAGCATGCGGATGCGCGCCGCGGGGCTTGCGGTGTCGGTGGTCGTCATGTCATCTCCACGAAGAGGGCAAGGTTGCGATCACGACGGCATAGCGTGCATGCTGCCGCGAGGGGTTGTAGTAGCTCATGGGGCGGTCGAGCACCATGGCCAGGCAGTCGCCCGCGCCGAGCCGGTGGCGGTCGTCGCCGAGGGTGACCTCGATGGTCCCTTCGAGCACCCACACCTGCTGGTGGACCTGGGGTTCCCGCGCGGCGGTCTCGTAGGCCACGCGCGCCTTGGGCGGAAACAGCACCTCGACGATGTGGATCGGCGATGCGGTGCCGCCGGGCGAGACGTTGCGGCGCACATAGCCCGAATGCGGATCGCGCCATTGCAGCTGGTCGGCCAGGCGAGCCACCGGGCCGGCTTCGGGCTGCGGCGTCTCGAACAGCGAGGCCAGCGGAACGCCGAGTCCGGTCGCGAGTTTTTCGAGCACCACCGCCGTCGGACTGCTTTCGCCGCGCTCGATGAGCGAGATCATCGAGCGGCTGACACCGCAATGCGCCGCGAGCGCTTCGAGCGAGAGGCCGCGGTCCGCGCGCAGGTCGCGCACGCGCTGCGCAATGCGATCGTTCAGGCTCTGTGGTCTTGCTTCCATGATGTCGGAGGACTATCCAACATGATGGAATCGAAGTCAACACCGCTGCCAGTCATTTCGAAGCGAGAGAAGCTGGGCATGTTCCCGTCATCTCCTTCGGTTCGGCGCCCGGCGCGCGGCTGCCGCTACAAAAGCATGAATGCCGCCGCCGCGACCACCGTGGGCCCGAGTGCGCCCAGCAGCAGTCCGCCGGCGCCGATGGTCTCGTCGGAGAAGCCGCGCTTCAGCAGCGCGACGCCCGCAGGGTTGGGTGCGTTGGCGATCACCGTCAGCCCGCCGCCAGCCACCGCGCCGGCCACGAGCATGTATTTCGATTCTTCCGGGATGCTCGCGATCAGCGAACCCAGGTAGGTGAGCGCCGCGTTGTCGGTGATGGCCGTGAGCCCCAGCGCGCCGAAGAACAGCGCCAGCGGCTCCAGGCCGGAGACGATCGGCTCCAGCCACCAGCGCTGCATGCCGCCGAGCACCACCAGCCCGGCCAGGAAGAAGCCGACCAGCAGCGCCTCCTTGATGATCAGCGGTGCCTGGTGGCGTTCGTAGGCCTGCGTGAACCCGAGGAACATCAGGAACAGCCCGAGGAAGGCCACCGGATGATGGGCGAACACGACGATGCCCGCGAGCAGGACGAGGTGCACCAGGGCCACCGCTGCCGGCACGGGCTCCTCGTCGGGCACTGCGTGGGAGACCGCTGCGGCGACCAGGTGCTTGCGCAATACGAAGGTTGCCACGGTGGCATTGACGATGACGGCGACGGCGGCCTTCCAGCCGAAGGTGGCCAGCATGAAAGCGCTGTCCCACTGCCAGGTGGACGCAACCATCAATACCGGCGGCGCGGCGTAGGAGGTGAGCGTGCCGCCGATCGACACGTTCACGAACAGCACGCCCAGCGCGAGGTACTTCACCGCCTCGGGCACTTGCGGCCTGAAGATCCGGGGCGCGAGCATCAGCGCCGCAATCGTCATGGCGGCCGGCTCGGTGACCAGGGAACCCAGCAGCGGAACGGCCGCGAGCCCGAGCCATGCCGCCGCAACCGGTGTCGGCAGCGGCATTGCGCGGGCGACGATCGCCACGCCCGACATGACCGTGCGCAGCACGGGCCGGGAGGCCGCCACCACCATCACCACGAAGACGAAGAGCGGCTCGGTGTAGTTGCGCGACTCCGCATAGCCGAGCGCGTCGCCGCCGCCGACCACCAGTGCCATCGCCAGCACCAGCACGATGGCCCAGAACCCGAAGACCACCTCGACCTCGCCGAGCAGGTGGAACAGTCCGGCGTGGCGGGGAAAACGGTGCGACAGCCGCTCGAACTGCTTGGCGGCAAAGGTATGGACGAGGGCCACCGCGAAGATGGCTGCGGCGATGTACTGGACGGCGGGTTCTTGCATGGGCTTGGCGTGACGATTCCGCGAGGCGGCCCGACCGTCGCATGAACCTGCGGTGCCGCATGAAAGACCAGCGGCGCCGCACCCGGCCCCCAGTTTAACGGCTGCTAGGGCTGCTGCAGGCGTTGCAGCACTTCGGCGCTCGGATACCCATCGGCGGGCAGGCCCACGCTGCGCTGGTAGCGGCGCAGCCCGTCGCGCGTCGCGGGCCCCATCACGCCATCGGCCGTGCCGGTGGCAAAGCCGCGCTGGTTGAGTGCGTTCTGCAGCTCGATGGTCTGGCTGCGCGACAGCGCCGCCATGTCCCGCGGCCATGGCGCCTGCACGCCGGGTCCACCGCCCAGGCGCTGCGCAAGAAGGCTCACCGCAAGTGCGTAGTTGATCGAGTTGTTGTAGCGCAGCACGGCGCGGAAGTTGGGCCCGACCAGGAAGGCCGGACCGCGCGCGCCCGCAGGCAGCAGCACGCTGCCATCGGCGAACGCGGGCAGCGGCTGGCCGTCGATGGTGCGCAGCCCCTCGACCGCCCATTGCGCGCTGGACTGGCGCACGGCCATGTCGGCGCGGCCGAAGTCGAAGCCCGCCGGCAAGCGCAGCTCGGCGCCCCACGGCATGCCGGCCTGCCAGCCCGAACGCGAAAGAAAGTTCGCCGTCGTCGCCACGACGTCGGGCATGCTGCCCCAGATGTCGCGCCGGCCGTCGCCGTCGGCATCCACCGCATAGGCGAGGAAGTTGGAGGGCAGGAACTGCGTCTGGCCCATGGCGCCGGCCCAGGAGCCGACCATGCGTTCGCGCGCGATGTCGCCGCTGTCGAGTATCTTCAGCGCGGCAATCAACTCGCCGCGCGCCCACTCCTCGCGGCGCCCTTCGAAGCCGAGCGTTGCGAGCGCGTCGATGACCGGGGTGTTGCCGTAGTTGGCGCCGTAGTTGCTCTCCATGCCCCAGATGGCGACCACCACGGCCGGCGGCACGCCATAGCGCGCGGCCGCGGCATCGGCCTCGGCACGCACCTGCGCGAGCTTCTCCTGGCCTGTCGCGATGCGCTGCGGCGTGACGGCATTGTCGAGATAGTCCCACACCGTGCGCGTGAACTCGGGCTGGGCGCGGTCGAGTTCGATCACGCGCGGCAGGTACTGCACGGGGTCCAACGCGCTTCGCAACGTTGCTTCGCTGATGCCCTGCGCTCGCGCGGTGGCGCGGAAATCCGCCACCCAGCTGGCGAAGCGCTGTGCGATGGCCGCGTCTCCGGCGGGCGCCTGCGCTGGCATCGAAGGCGCAGGGCGTGCGCTTGTTGCCGATCCCGACGGCGTTTGGACGGGGGTGGATGGCGTGGACGCGCAGGCGGCCAACAGCACGGCAACGGCGCCAGACGATGCCAGGCGCGCGAAGCTGCGGGAATACGGAAAGAGCGGAAAGAGGATGCTGGTTGAATGCATCCGATGGATTCTCACCGCTGGCCAGCGGGCGCTGTTACCAGACGCTGCACCGTGCGGCGGGTGCGCCGCGCGGGCACGGGACTCACATACTCGGGCTGGAAACAACGCTGGCTGCCATCGGCGAATTCGATCGTGACGGAGACCGCATCGGCGCTCGCCACGCTGCCCACGCCGTAGCGCGGCACGCGCACGGACGCGCCTCGCGCAAAGACCTCACGCGGGGCCGGTGCCCTGTCTGCATCGGCTTCTTCAACGGTCGATTGCGCGGCCCGTGCGCGCTCGTGCCTCGCCAGCCGCACGCAGTTGTCGCAGGCACCGCAGCGCTGCGCGAGCTCGTCGCTTCCCAGGCTCGAGAGGAGCACCTGCCAGCGGCACATGCCGGTGGTCGCATAGAAGGTCATGCGCTCCAGCGCTTCGCGATCCTGCTCGCGCTTTTCGCGATGGCCTTGGAGCAATGCGTCGAGTTCGGCATCTTCGAGCGGCGGCCTCTTGCCCCAGCGCAGCGCCCCGTCGCTGTCGCGCTCCACCAGGCCCTCCTGCCGCAGCAGGCTGAGCAGCACGCGAAGCTTGCCGCGCGGAAGGTGCGCGCGCTGCTGGAGCTCCGCCGCCTGCCACCCGGCCCGCTCCTCGGGCGGCGCACCCGACAGCACCTGCTGCAGTGCGCGCAATTCGGCCGCCTCGGGCAGCCATCCGGCCAAGAAGAACTGCTGCACGGCTTTGTCGCGCCGCAGGTAGAGCAGCACGCAATCTGCGCGTTTGCCATCGCGGCCGGCGCGGCCCGTCTCCTGGTAGTAGGCGTCCAGGCTCGAGGGCATCTGGTAGTGCAGCACGAAGCGGATGTCCGGTTTGTCGATGCCCATGCCGAACGCGTTGGTCGCCACCATCACGCGAAGCTTGCCCGCCATGAAGGCGTCTTGCGCATCGCGCCGCTCGGCCGCGCGCAGCTTCCCGTGGTACAGGCCGACGGAAGCGCCGGTGCCGGCCAGTTCGGCGAACAGCGCCTCGGCCGCCTTCACCGTCGCGGTGTAGACGATGCCGCTGCCCTGCAGGCCCGCGACCAGCGCCAGCGCACGCTGCAACTTGTCTTGCTCGCGCATGGCCGGCTCGACGGCGTAGTGCAGGTTGGGCCGGTAGGCGCCGGTGTCGATGAGGCCCGCGCGCGGAATGCCGAGCTTCTCCATGATCTCTTCGGCGACCTCGTCGTTCGCGGTGGCCGTCAGAGCCAGCACCACGGGCTTGCGCAACGCGCGCACCGCGGCGCCGATCTCCAGGAACGCGGGCCGGAAGTCGTGCCCCCATTGCGAGATGCAATGCGCCTCGTCCACCACCAAGAGCGACGTGGGCCGCTGCTGCAGCAGCTTCAGGAAGGCGGCATCGGCCAGCCTTTCGGGCGTGCTGAAGATGACGCGCGCGCTGCCATCGGCAATGGCCTTCTCTGCGGCGTCGATCTCTTCGGCGGTGCACTGGCTGTTCAGCTGCACGGCCCGCACGCCGTTCGCATCGAGCTTCTCGCACTGGTCCTTCATGAGCGCGATCAGCGGCGAGACCACCACGGTCTGCCCGGGCGCAAGCACCGCGGGCACCTGGTAGCAGAGCGATTTTCCGGCGCCGGTGGGCATGACGGCGAGCGCCGATTGGCCGGCCACCACGCGATCGATCACAGGGCGTTGCCCGGGCCGCAACCGCTCGTGGCCGAACACCTCGCGAAGCACCCGGTCCACCTCGGAAGCGGCGGGGTTCGTGCGGCCATGCGCCTTGCGTGCGGGACTACGCACGGTTGTCGCTGGCTGTTGCGTCTTCTTCTCCGGTTGCATGCTGGCCGCGAATCTGCCTTGCGATCGCCCGTTGTCTTGTGAGAGCGCGCCCACGTGCCGTGTCGGCGGATGTGCGCTGTGCGCACGGCGGCACAAATTGCCGCAAATGCTGCGTCCTGCGCACGGGCCCGGCGGCGACGGTGTTGGCGACGTGTTGGCTGCATGTCGCCGACATGCGCGCAGGCATGGCCGTTGCCCTGCATGGAGGCCCTGTGTCCGCAAGGCAGCCATCCAACGAGAGCGCCATCTTGAACACCGACGAACCCCACCCGCCCGAACCCGGCGAACCTTCGCCCGCTTCGGCCGCACCCTTGTTCCGCTCTTTCTGGATGGGAGGCTACGAAGGCGCCGACCACGTGAACAGCCGCGGCGAGGAGGTCCTGATGAACCGCCGCAGCGGCCACTGGGAACGGCTCGAGGAAGACTATGCGCTGCTCGCGCGCTTCGGCATCGGCACCATCCGCGAAAGCGTCGGCTGGCGTGCCTGCGCCATGGCGGAACCGGGCGCCGGAATGGCCCGCGTCGCGCGCACCGCGGCGCTGGCCCGCAAGTTCGGCCTGCAGGTCATCTGGACGCTCCACCACTATGGTGTTCCCGAGGGCGTCGACATGTTCTCGCGCGACTTTCCCGCGCAGCTGGCCGAGTTCTGCGACGAGGCCGCGCGCACCTTGAAGGACAGCGGCGACGGGCCGCTGTCCTTCCAGCCCGTCATCGTCGAGGACGGGCCGCCCGACGAGCTCATCGCCCTCGGCGGCGTGTTTGCCGGGCTCTGGAAGCTCCAGGCCGAAGGCCAGGAGACGCCGTGATGCCGATGTCAGCGGCGCAGGCGGCGCGGCGGCCGGCGGCGCTTGAGCGCCATCGCGACCAGTGCCAGCGCCGCGATGCCGATGGCCGCCTTGCGCGCCGCGCCCATGGGGTTGTGCCTGAGCTCGGCGCGGCCGCCCATCTCCGCATACAGGTTGGGCAGATGGCCGCGCGAGATGTCGTCGATCAGCGCCTCGCCCATCTGAATCCGGTCGGCCATGAGCAGCATGAGCCAGTGCCGCAGGTCGTTCTCCGAGTGCCGGAAAGCCAGCCGCCGCAGCCGGCCGCTCAGGCCGGAAGGCGGCAGCGTGCTGCCGAAGATGGGCGTGATGCCGGGGCGCTCGGTCGAGTGGAGAACTTCGACGTTGGCGTGCTGCTGCTGAGGCGGCTCCACCGCATGGGGAAGGCGCGGCGGCGTGCGCTCCTTGGGATAGGCGGGACGCACGGCGGGGTCGAGGTCCGCGCCCCAGCCGATGATGTGCGCATGGCTCGGCGATGGCGAACGCATGTTCGAGGTGGCGGGTGTGTTCATCTGTTCGCTCCCGGGTTCAGTGGCTTGCGGCCGCGGTGGTCGCTTCTTGCGCAACCCCCGGCGGCACCAGCACGGTCTTGATGCAGTTGTCCAGCTTGCTGGAGAAGATGTGATACGCGTCGGCCACGTCGCGCAGGTCGATGCGGTGCGTGATCACGCGGCGCGGATCGAGGCGCCCGGCCTGGATGTGTTCGATGAGCCGCGGCAGGTGCCGCTTCACGCTGGCCTGGTTCATGCGCAGCGTGAGCCCCTTGTTGACCGCGTTGCCGATGGGCACGGCATTGAACGTGGGCCCGTAGACGCCGACGATCGACACGGTGCCGCCCTTGCGGACCGAGTTGATGCACCAGTGCAGCACCGTGGCCGCGCCGGCCTGCAGCTTGAGCTTGATGCCCAGCAGCGTCTGGGCGAAGTTGCCCGCCGCCTCGCAGCCTACGCAGTCGATGCACACGTCGGCGCCAAGCCCGTCGGTCATGTTCTTGATGTGGATCGCCATGTCGCCGACATGCTTGAAGTCGATGACCTCGCATTGGGCATACGAGCGCACGAACTCCAGCCGGTAGTCGACGTGGTCCACCACGATCACGCGGCCCGCGCCGAGCAGCCAGGCCGACTTGGCCGCGAAGATGCCGACCGGCCCCGCGCCGAAGATCACCACCGTGTCGCCCTCGCGGATGCCGCCCATCTCGGCGGCCTGGTAGCCGGTGGGCAATGCATCGGTCAGCAGCACCGCATCGTCCAGGTCCATGCCCGACGGAATGACCGTGGGGCCCACGTCGGCCATCGGCACGCGCACGTACTCGGCCTGCCCGCCGTCGTAGCCGCCGGCAGTGTGCGAGTAGCCGTAGATGCCGCCGACCGCGGTGGCTTCCGGGTTGGTCGCATGGCAGTTGCCGTAGAGCTCCCGCTGGCAGAAGTAGCAGCTGCCGCAGAAGATGTTGAAAGGCACCAGCACGTGGTCGCCCGGCTTCAGGTGCTGCACCGCCGAGCCGACCGACTCGACCACACCGGTGAACTCGTGGCCGAAGGTGGAGCCGATGCGGGTGTCGGGCACGAGGCCGTGGTAGAGGTGCAGGTCGGAGCCGCAGATGCACGAGCGCGTCACGCGCACGATGGCATCGCCGGGGTGCTCGATCTCGGGCTCGACCTTGTGCACCGCACGGATCCGGTAGGGGCCGCGGTAGTTCATTGCCAGCATCGGTTGCTCCTTCAGTGTGCGGGATTCAACGGGAAATCGCTTGGTGGATCATTCGGAATAAAGCCGGTGAAAACCGGATCCGGGCGACCAGCATCGACGCCAGTCCAGGGTGCCGCGCAAGCAGAGGCCCACAGGGTTCGTCGGACTGCGCCCACATCGACTCATGCGTCGGTCCGCGCCGGCCAGGCGGGGCCGAGCTCGCGGTGCATGGCCGAGGCCGCGATGGCCGCGCCGCCCATCGCCACCACGATCTGGTTGAGCCCGGAAGACACGTCGCCGGCCGCATACAGGCCGGGCACATGGGTCGCATGGTGGCCGTCGATGCCGACGTAACCCGTTTCGTCGACCGATGCGCCAAGCGCTTCTGCGAGCTTCGAATGCACGGTCACCCCGAGCGCGCAATAGAGGGTGTCGCACAGCGTGCGCGCGCCGGCATGCATCACTTCGATGCGCTCGCCGTCGCGGCGCATGGCGTCCACCGGTGCATCGTTCCAGCGGATGCCGGCCTCGGCCAGCTTGCGGCGATCCTCCGCAGGCAGACCCGGACTGCCCTGCGCCATGAACAGCGTGATGTCGGCGCTGAAGTGGCGCAGGTAGAGCGCCTCTGCCACGCCGGCCGGGCCGTTGGCATAGACGCCCACGGCCTTGCCGATCACCTCGTAGGCATCGCACACCGGGCAATAGCGCAACACGCCGGCATCGAGGGCGTCGCGCACCTGCGGCATGGCGGGCGGGATGTCCGTCACGCCGGTGGCCAGGAGCATGCGACGGCCTTCGATCGGGCCAGCCCGGGTGTCCAGGCGAAAGCCGTCGGGCACTCGCGCTGCCCGCTCGACGAAGCCGTGCACGATGCGTACCGGGTAGCTGCGCAACTGGTCCCGCAGCATGTCGCGCACCTCCGCGCCGGAGACCCCTTCTGCAAAGCCCGGATAGTTGTGCGAGCGCGGGATCTTCTCGATGCGGCTTTGCCCCGCATCGACCAGCACAACGGAGCGGCGAAACCGCGCCAGGTAGATGGCCGCCACGAGCCCGGCCGGGCCGCCACCCACGACGACCGCATCGGCCAGGGATTCGCGTGCGGTCGGCACGATGACAACGGCTGGGGGCGGCGCGCAGCGCGAGTTCGGGCTAGCCCTTGGGCTTGCCCAGTTCCGTGGCCAGCTCGTCGAGGGCGGCGTCGTCCGACATGCCCAGCTCGGCACCGGTCGGGGGATTGCCGGTGGGGTCGGAAGCCGTCCGCACGGCCATGGCTTCCACCGCGGCCTGGTCTTCCGCGGTGAGCTGCACGGAGGGTTCGCCCGAGCCACCGTCCACCGCCATCTGCTGGTCGGGCTTGCCGACGTATTCCCATTTTTCGCCCTGGTTCCAGGGGCCGCGCACCTCGCCGCCCTTGGACATGTCGAAGTAGACCTTCGTGAACTCGGGCATGCCTGGCAGCTTGCCCGGCGGGAAGTTCGGCTGGATGGCGTAGAGCGCCTTCTCGAACGATTTCTGGTGCGCGATCTCGCGCGTCATCAGGAAGCCGAGCGCCTCCTTCACGCCCGGATCGTCCGTGAGGTTGATCAGCCGCTCGTAGACGATCTTGGCACGCGCCTCGGCCGCGATGTTGGAGCGCAGGTCGGCCGTGGGTTCGCCGATGGTGTCGATGTAGGCGGCCGTCCAGGGCACGCCGGCCGAGTTGACCAGCGCGGGGCCGCCGCCATAGAGCACCTGCGTGACATGGCTGTCGTTGCCCGCGCCGGTGATGGTGCGGAAGGCTTCCGCCTCGGCGTCGACCCCTTCGGCCAGCCGCCCCTTGGCGCCCTTGTTGAGCATCGCGACGATGGTGCCGATGACTTCGAGATGGCTCAACTCTTCCGTAGCGATGTCGAACAGCATGTCCTTGCGCCCGGGGTCGTCCTCGCCCACGGCCTGGGTGAAATAGCGGCAGGCCGCGGCCAGCTCCCCCTGCGGGCCGCCGAACTGTTCGAGCATGAGGTTGGCAAGGCCCGGATTGGTCTCGCTGACGCGGACGGTGTATTGCAGTCGCTTGTTGTGGGAGAACATGCGTGGAGCTCCTTTGCAGAAATGAAAAGAAGAAAAGGACGAGTGCGGCCTTTCATGTTGCAAAGACCCGCGCCCTCCGGACTCGGCATGCGCGCCACGCTGTTGTAGGTTGAGTCCGGCTCCGGCCGGGTCGCTCCTCGCTCTTCTGCATGCGTGTGCGCGTGCGCGGGCGTGTCTTCAACCGCTTTCGGCATGCAGCGGCCTGCCCTCCGCGCTCGGCTCTTCGGCACGCTCCTGCCCGGTGCCGCGCTGGACCGGGGCATCAGAGAAGCGAACGATCCAATCGATGATCCGGCGGGCCGCGTCCTCGCGGCACGAGGGTGCGCCGCTGCCGAGAAAGCCATGCGTCTCACCCGGGTAGAGCACCAGTTCCGTCGGCGTGTCGCCCGCCCGCGCCAGCGACACGAACAGCTCTTCGGACTGGCACTTGGGGCAGCGCTCGTCGTCCTTGCCCTGCATGAAGAGCGTTGGCGTCTTCGACTTGCCGATGTGCTGCAGAGGCGACAGCCTGGTGGCGAGCTCGCGGTCGAACGCCGGCGAACTGGCCATGTAGAAGGGATCGGCGTAGTAGCCACCGTCGGAGGTGCCGAAATGGGTCTCGATGTTGCCGACGGGTGCCATCACCACGGCGGCGGCAAACGCGTCGGAGTTGCCGGTGGCGTAGCCGCTCAGGTATCCCCCGTACGACTTTCCCGAGATGGCCACGCGGCCGTCCGACACCCCGTCGGCGCGCAGCCGCTCGATGGCCGCGAGGTGCTGCGGCAAGTCGCGGCTGCCCCAATGCCCCGCGAGCCTCCGGCAGAAGTCGCGGCCATAGCTGGCGGAGCCGACCGCGTTCAGGGCCAGCACTGCCCACCCTCTGGCGCACAGCACCTGCCAGAAGACGTTGGTGTCGAAGTCGAGCAGCGCGTAGCTCGCCGGGCCGCCGTGCACGTCGTTCAGCAAGGGCTGGGGCCGGGTGCAGCCACGTGCGCGAAGAAGCCAGCCCTCGATGCGCTCGGTGCCGCCCCGGCCATCGGGCACGTCGAACTCCACCGTGTGCGCGTCGATGCCGATGCGGTCCTGCCACCATGGGTTCAAACGGCTCAGCTGCCGTTCCATGGCGGGCTGGGCGCCGGGGCCTTCCCCACCTTCGTCGCAGCGCGGCCGTGCCCACAGCTCGCTGGGCAGCGACGGATGGTCCACGCTGTAGACAAAATGCCGCGCCGAACAGCCGAAGACGCCGAGCTGACGGTCTCCGCCAGCGAGCACCTGCAGCGACTCCTGCGCCACGTCGAGCGAGACGATCTGGTGCCGCCCGCGATGTGCCCGCGTGAACACCAGGCGGCTGGCATCAGGCGTCCATTGCACCGAGCCGGGATCGGCCACGTCCACCGTGTCTTCGCACAGTGCGCGCACCTTGCCCGACGGCAGGTCGAGGATCCACAGCCGCGGCTCGGCATCCCCCTCTTCGCGCGCGCCGGTGAAGGCGATGCGTTGACCGTCGGGGGACCAGCACGGCTGCATCACGATGGCGTGGTCGTGCGTCAGGCGGCGCGCGTTGCGGCCGTCCGCATCGCACACCCAGAGATCGTTGCAGTGCGCAAAGCGTCCTTCCCGCGTGCGCGCGAAGGCAATGCGCCGCCCATCCGGCGAGACATCGAAGGCGAGCACGTCGAAAGCGCCGTCCGTCAGCTGGGTATGCCTGCCGCTGGCCGCATCGAGCCGGAACAGGTGGAACTCCCGCTGCAGCAGATAACCCACCCCGTCCTCCTTGTAGGGCAGGCGCCATGCGAGCTCCGGCATGCATCTGCGTGTTTCGGGCGGCTTGCCGTGGCCGCGTGCGCCGCGCAGGTCCGGGTCGGTCTTGACCGCGGCCGCGACCACCAGCGAGCGGCCGTCGGGCGCCCACCGCAGATTGGACACGCTCTGCGGAAATGCGCCGAGCTGCCACGCCTCGCCGCCGTCGCGCCGTATCAGGTGCACCTGCGGAGATCCCCCGCGGTCCGACAGGAACGCGAGCCGCTTTCCGTCCGGCGACCAGCGCGGCGACTCGTCCCGCCCCGGGGCGCGCGTGAGCTGCCGGGCGGCCGAGCCGTCCAGCGCAAAGGTCCAGATGCACGAGACGTAGCTGTCTTTCTCGCAATCGACCGACAGCACGGCGCAAGCCGCGAGCTCGAGCCCCGGTGCGCAGTGCACATCGAGGATCTTCTGGTGCAGGTACAGGTCTTCGACGCTGAAGTGTTGCGTCATGGTGGCTCCCTTCTCTTGGTCACAGTCACAGCATCGGAAAGAGGCAAACCGCGTGCCCGGACCGATCCCCGCACCTGCTTGCCGGCAGCTGCACCGCAAGCAAGGCGTGCCGCAGAAAGAGAGGCCTGCGCACGCAGTGGCCCAGGAGAAATCGTCCTGCATCCCCCGCCCTTTCCGTCCGACTGTTCCTGCGTGCGCCCGGGCCGCACGATGGCCGCTCGCGAACCACTGGAGCACAGCCATGACACGCAAGCAATCGCCCGACGCACCGGCGGATTCCGCACCCCTCAAGCCCAGCGAACTGCCGCTGGAGGCCGAGGTGCGTGCGAAGGATCTCGAACTGGACGAACCGGCAACGCCGGAAGAACTGGAAGGCATGGATGGCGATGAAGCGCAGCCCGGAACGGGCGAGAACGCGCCGGGCTTCCTGAAGCGCCGCAAGCCCTGAACGGCGATCCGCGCAGTCCTCGCGGGCCCGCCGCCGGGTTCATGCGTCGCCGCCGGTGACCTCGTTCATCCAGCGCAACAGCTCGTCGACGAACCGGCGCTGCGCCTGCTCGCTCGACAGCGCGTGATCCGCCCCTTCGAGCACGCGGTAACTGAGCGACCGCGCGTTTTTGAACGACGTCCTGTAGCTCTTCACGGCGGGATGGGGCACCGTGTCGTCGTGTTCGGATTCGACCAGCAGGACGTCACCCCCGAACGTCTCGCAGGCGGCCAGCGCCGCGTTGTCTTCCGGGCCGCGGACCCTGCGGCGATAGTGGTCGAGGTCGTCCTTGTCCAGCGCTTCCTTGGGAACACGCCAGTCCTCGTCGCGGTACAGGGCCGGCGAGCGGAGCGCCATCCACTGGAGCGGCCTTTGCGCGCTCAGGAGCGCGCCGAGATAGCCGCCATAGCTGAAGCCGATGAACGCGACCGCGCGCGGCTGGAAGTCCTCGCGCTCCACGAGGCTGTCGTAGGCGGCCACGAGTTCCTTGAGGTTCTGGTCGCGATTCATCTTGCGACGCGAGCCGCGGCGCTTGCGCTCGCCCGGAAAATCGATGCGGCGGACGCTCCAGTCCTCGGCGGCCAAGGCCTCGCAGATCCGGTCGTACGACGGGTCGTCGCAGTCGTCCCAGCCGGATGCAAGGAGCACCGCGGGCTTTTGCCCTTTGCGCGCGTTATTCGGCATTGCGAAAGAATTCACGGGCAGTCATTTTGCGCATGCCGTCATGGATGAGCACGGATGCAGCCACCGTCCGACACGGCGCGGTGCGCCGAAGACTTAGATTGGTCCTGTCCCCGGCGACGGTCGGGCCGGCTACTGCAGGCTTGCAAGGAGAATCATGAAAACGCCCGAACCCCTGCTGCGCGCGCTCGCGCTGGCCTGCATGGCGGCGCTCGCCGCGGGATGCGCGGCGCCGCTGGATCCGGCCGCGCCCGACACGCGGGCAAGCCGCACAGGCGGGCTGCAAGACCCGCAGTTCGTCACCGCGGCGGCCGGCAATGGCCGCTACGAGGTCCAGGCCTCGCGCCTGGCCATGTACCGCGCCGCCAGCCCGCAGGTGCGGGCCTACGCGCAGATGCTGGTCGACCATCACACACGGGCCCACAGCGAGCTCATGGAACTGGTGCGTGCCAGGGGCATGCGGCTTCCGGGCGTGCTGCCGCGCGGCAAGCATGCCAAGCTCGACCGGCTGGCCTCGGCCACGGGAGACGAGTTCGATCGCATCTATGTCCGGCTCGTCGGCATCGAAGACCACCAGGCCGACATCGCGCTTTTCGAACGTGCGGGGCGTGAACTCCGAGATCCCGAACTGCGGGCCTGGGCGAACAAGACCCTGCCGACCCTGCGCTCGCACCTGGAGGCCGCACGGTCGCTCAACCTGGCGGCACGCTGAGCGTGGATTCGGCACCGGCAAGAAACTCGATCAGGGACGCGTTCACCTCCCCCGGCATCTCGTGGTGCAGCCAGTGCGTGGCGCGCGGCAGGTGCACCACCTCGCAGTCGCTGCAGAAGGCCGCGCCTGCTTCGGCCAGGCCGCTGGAAAGCGCCGGGTCGGCATCGCCCCAAAGCACCTTCACCGGGATCTCGATGCGGCGCCGCAGGGGCCTGGCGAGCGGCATGGCGCGGTACCAGTTCAGCATGGCCTGCAGCGCGCCCTCGCGCGACCACGCCTCGCGGTACCTGGCGAGCTCGGCCTCGTCGAAGCTGCCGGGCAGGCTGCTGCCGGAGAGCGTCAGCGCCAGCAGCGCATGATCGTTCGCGCGCAGCGCCATCTCGGGCAGCCAGGGCATCTGGAAGAAGCCGACATAGGCGCTTCGCACGGCTTGCAGCGGATGCGTGAACGCATAGGTTGCCAGCGTTGCCGGATGCGGCGCATTGAGGATCGCGAGGCGGCTCAGCCGTGCGGGCTCTCGCGCGGCAAGATGCCACGCCACGATGCCGCCCCAGTCGTGGCCAACGACCGCAAAGCGCTCGTGCCCGAGCTGGCTGCACAGGGCGCAGACATCGTCGGCCAGCGTGTCGAGCGCATAGGCGCGGACGCCGGCGGGCTTGCCCGACTCGCCGTAGCCGCGCTGGTCGGGTGCGATCACCTGCCAGCCGGCGCCGGCGAGCGGCTCCATCTGCCAGTGCCAGCCGTACCAGAACTCCGGGAAGCCATGCAGCAGGACCAGCGGCGGCCCGTCGGCGGGCCCGCAGGTGGCCAGGTGGAAGCTCACCCCGTTGGCGGCGATGCGCCTGTGGTTGATCACCGCGATCCCAGCGCGATCCAGTCCGCAATGCCGAGGGATCGATGGGCCAGGCCGTCGCTGCGAAGTGTGGTGTTCATCGAAGATGCTCCTTGGGTTGGCCTTGTGTTGGACAAGAACGAATGCAAGGCGGGATGCTCTTCGCCGTCCGATGCAGCGGCGTAGGAGAAAAGGCGATGCACGCGTCAGCGCCGCTTGCAGCTCGTGCAAGGCCCTGCTCATCGGTAGCGGCGCCGGGTCGCACGCCCATCTCACGCGGCCCGGCGGATTGCTCCTACACAGGCCGGCGACTGCCGGGCGAGAGTTTTTCTTCCAGGAGAAAACAATGCCACATGAAACCTACGCCGCATGCATCGAGGCCTGCAACGCGTGCGCCACGGCATGCAACCACTGCGCCGCGGCCTGCCTGAAGGAACCTGACGCCGCAATGATGGCCAGGTGCGTCGCGCTCGACATGGACTGCGCGGCCACCTGCCAGTTGGCCGCCGCCACCATGGCGCGCGGCGGCGAGTTTGCCAACGCCATTTGCGCACTGTGCGCGGAAATCTGCCAGGCCTGCGGCGAAGAATGCGGCAGGCACGAGCACGGGCACTGCCAGGCGTGCGCCAAGGCCTGCCGGGATTGCGCGGCCGCCTGCCGCGCCATGGCGGGCTGAGCCGCGGCTGGCCTGCGAGCGGTGTCGCTCAGCGCCTTGCGCGCAGCAGCTCCGCTTCTTTTGCAAGCGCCACCGCTTCGACCACCTGCGCCAGGGTAAGCGGTCCGGTGAGTTCGACCCTGCCGTCGACGACGCTCTGCAGCGCCGCGCTTCCCTCGCGTCCGGTCAGCCAGGCAAACGCCGACGTGATCGAGCCGCCGCCGAACCTGGCGCGCAGCGCCTCCGAGGCGGCGCGGCTGACCTCCACGAACGCAGCATGATCGGCCGCGGCAGACGCGGCGCGCACGACGACGCAGAAGGCCTCGAGCTTGTCGGCCTCGGCACGCAGGCGGCTTGCGTCGGCTGCACGGGGAGCGTCGCCATCGCGAGGCGGTTCGAGGGGATCGGTGGAGGGGTCGGGAAGCATGGGGGCATTCGTTGCAGCGAGCCTTCGATTGTCGCGGCAGGCGGTGCCGATGCCTGGATTCACGACCTCTCACTCGATGAAAAGCAGCGCCGGGCATTCGAGCGAGGCCCGAACGGCCTGGATGAATTCAGCCGCGAGCTGCCCGTCCACCACGCGGTGGTCGAAGGAAGAAGACAGGTTCATCATGCGCCGCGCGGCCACCGCGCCGTCCCGCATCACCGGCCGCTGCACGATGCGGTTGACGCCGACGATCGCCACTTCGGGCGCGTTGATGATCGGCGTGGAAACAATGCCGCCCAGCGCGCCGAGGCTGGTGACCGTGATGGTGGAACCGTTGAGTTCCCCGCGCGTGGCCCGGCCGGCACGTGCGGCATCGGCCAGGCGCGCGATCTCGGTCGCGCTGGACCAGAGGTCGCGTGCTTCCGCGTGGCGCAGCACGGGCACCATGAGGCCGGCGGGCGCCTGGGTGGCGATGCCGACATGCACCGCGCCGTGGCGCGTGAGCACGCCTTTCTCGTCGTCGAAGCGGGCGTTGACCTGCGGAAAGCGCGGCACCGCGATCACGATGGCGCGCACCAGCAGCGGCAGCAGCGTGAGGTGCGCGCGACCTTCGCCCCAGCGTTCGTTGAGCTGGGCGCGCAGCAGTTCCAGCTCGGTGACGTCGACCTCCTCCACATAGGTGAAGTGCGGAATGCGGCGCGTTGCGTCCTGCATGCGCTCGGCGATGCGGCGCCGCACGCCGGTGATGGGCACGGCCTCCTCGTCGTCGCGCTCCGCAAGGGGTGGCGCAGCCGGCGCCGGCGGGCCGGGCCGGCGGACCAGCCAGGCGTCGAGGTCCTCGTGCAGGATGCGGCCCTGGCCGCCGCTTCCCGGTACCTGCCGAAGGTCGATGCCGAGGCGCGCGGCGCGATGGCGCACCGCGGGCGCGGCGAGCGGCTTGGCGGACGATGGGGGTGCCGGTTCGGCCGCCGGGGACGCCGGCGCTTGCGCGAGTACAGGGGCAGGCACTTGCGAGGTTGCAGGTGCAGGTTCGAGGGCAGGTGCTGGCGCGGCATGCGCCGCTTGCGCCTCGGATTCGGCTTCGACATCGATCCGGATCAACTCCGCGCCCACCGCCATCTGCCGCCCCACTTCACCGCCGAGCGCGAGCACCTTGCCCGCGACCGGCGAGGGAATCTCGACCGTGGCCTTGTCGGTCATCACGTCGGCCAGCACCTGGTCTTCGGCCACGGTGTCGCCGGGCTGCACGCGCCACGCCACCAGTTCCACTTCGGCAATGCCCTCGCCGAGGTCCGGCACCTTGATCGCATGCGTGGCCATTCAGTTCTCCATGGCGCGCCGGAATGCAGCGCCGACGCGCGCCGGACCCGGGAAGTAGGCCCACTCCTGCGCATGCGGGTAGGGCGTGTCCCAGCCGGCCACGCGGCCGATCGGTGCCTCCAGGTGATGGAAGCAATGCTCCTGCACCAGCGCCGCCAGCTCGGCCCCGAAGCCGCTGGTGCGCGTGGCCTCGTGCACGATCACGCAGCGCCCGGTCTTCTTCACCGACGCGACGATCGCCTCCAGGTCCAGCGGCCACAGACTGCGCAGGTCGATGATCTCGGCATCGATGCCGGTTTCCCTCGCGGCCGCTTCCGAGACGAAGACCATGGTGCCGTAGCTGACCACCGTCAGGTCGGCGCCGGGACGGAACACGCTGGCCGATTCGAGCGGCACCGTGTAGTAGCCCTCGGGCACCTCGCCCAGCGGATGGCCGGTCCAGGACACCAGCGGACGGTCGTGGTGGCCGTCGAAGGGGCCGTTGTACAGCCGCTTGGGCTCCAGGAAGACAACCGGGTCGTCGTTCTCGATCGAGGCGATCAGCAGGCCCTTGGCGTCGCGCGGGTTGGAGGGCATCACGGTGCGCAGCCCGCAGACATGGGTGAACAGCACCTCCGGGCTCTGGCTGTGCGTCTGGCCGCCATAGATGCCGCCGCCGCAGGGCATGCGGATGGTGATCGGCGCGGTGAAATCGCCCGCCGACCGGTAGCGCAGGCGCGCCGCCTCGGACACGATCTGGTCGTAGGCGGGATACACGTAGTCGGCAAACTGCACTTCCACCACCGGACGCAAGCCATAGGCGCCCATGCCGATCGCCGAGCCGACGATGCCGCCCTCGTTGATGGGCGCATCGAACACGCGCGAGCGTCCGTACTTGGCCTGCAGCCCTTCGGTGCAGCGGAACACGCCGCCGAAGTAGCCCACGTCCTGGCCGTAGACGATCACGTTGGCGTCGCGCTCGAGCATCACGTCCATGGCGGAACGCAGGGCCTGGATCATGGTCATCGAAGCCATGGCGCTCAACCCTCCGACGCCAGCTGTTCGCGCTGCCGCTTCAAGTGCTCGGGCATGTCCTTGTAGACGTCGTCGAACATGGTCGCGGCGCCGGCGACGTGGCCGTCGGCCATGGAGCCGAAGCGCTCGGCCTCCTTGAGCGCCGCGTTCACCTGCGCTTCCAGCTCCGCCTGCGTGCGCTCGTGCTCCTGCTGCGACCAGGCGCCGAGGATCGTGAGATGTCTGGCAAGGCGCGGGATCGGATCGCCGAGCGGAAAATGCGCCCAGTCGTCGGCCGGCCGGTAGCGCGACGGGTCGTCCGAGGTCGAGTGCGCGCCCGCGCGGTAGGTCACCCATTCGATCAGCGTGGGGCCGAGGTTGCCGCGGGCGCGCTCCGCGGCCCAGCGCGAGGCGGCCAGCACCGCGAGAAAGTCGTTGCCGTCGACGCGCAGCGAGGCAATGCCGCAGCCGACGCCGCGCGCCGCGAAGGTGGTCGCTTCACCGCCCGCAATCGCCTGGAAGGTCGAGATCGCCCACTGGTTGTTGACCACGTTGAGGATCACCGGCGCGCGGTACACATGGGCGAACGTCAGCGCGGTGTGGAAGTCGGATTCGGCCGTGGCGCCGTCGCCGATCCACCCTGACGCGATGCGCGTGTCGCCCTTGATGGCCGATGCCATGCCCCAGCCCACCGCCTGGATGAACTGCGTGGCCAGGTTGCCCGAGATCGAGAAGAACCCCGCCCGCTTCATCGAATAGCACACCGGCAGCTGCCGCCCCTTGAGCGGATCGCGCTCGTTGGACATCAGTTCGCAGATCAGTTCGACCATCGACACGTCGTCGCGCACCAGCAGCAGCCCCTGCTGGCGGTACGTGGGAAAGCACATGTCGCCCGGCTGCAGCGCGAGCGCATGGCCGGTGGCAACAGCCTCTTCGCCGAGGCACTGGATGTAGAACGAGATCTTCTTCTGCCGCTGCGCGATGAGCATGCGGGCGTCGAAGGCCCGTGTCTTCATCATTGCGCGAAGCCCCCGTCGCAACAATTCGGGAGCGGCGTCGGGCACCCATGGACCAACGGCGCGGCCTTCGTCGTCGAGCACGCGCACCAGCGTGTAGGCCAGGTCGGCCGTGTCGGCGGGCGATGCATCGACCGGCGGTTTTCGCACTTCGCCGGCACGCGACAGGGGGAGATAGGAGAAATCGGTCTCGCGCCCCGGCCGCCCGGTGGGCTCCGGCACATGCAGACGAAGAGGTGCGCCCTGGCTCATCGCGTGGTCTCCGCGCTCGATGGAATCGCTCGCCAGAAAAGCCTAGCGAATTTCCGCCCGAAGCGCAGTCGGCCAAGCGCGTATTTCTCGCTCGATCCGCGACGCCGGCAGCGCGCGGGAGGCGTGCCTCAGGCCGCAGCTTCGAAGAAGGCGAGCTTCCGGGCGCGAGGCAGCGCCTTGACCTTGATTTCGGCACGCAGCGCACTTCCCTTGTCGGCGTATTCGCGGGCGGCCAGAACGCGCAGCGGCGGACGCGCGCGCGTGAATTTGGCGCCCAGCCCGAACACATGCTGGAAGAAGCGCTGCTCCACGTCGATCGCGATCCCCGTGTAGTACACGCCGCCTTCGCATTCGAGCAGGTAGAGCCAGTAGGGCACGGGGCCGGATATGCAGGCGGTGGGAGGCATGGCCCGGGATTGTGCAGCGACAATATCCCGATGGCCCAAGGCAAACGCATCTCGGCGGACATCGACAGCGGCGCCCTCGAGGCGATCCGGCGCATGGGCGCGGCAGCCAGGCTGGCACGTACCCAGGCCGGTGAAGGCCAGGCCACGGCGGCCACGCGGCTGGGCGTGCATGTCCAGACGGTGGCCCGCATCGAATCGGGCGAACCGGGCGTCGCCATCGGGCACGTGCTGGGCATGCTCGCGCTCTACGGCATCGGCACCGAGCTGCAGCTCCCCGGCAACACCAGGCCCGACGCCTGAGCGGTTCATCCGCGGGCTGCGAGCCGGCGGGAGCAGGCGTACAGTGGGGTGACCGAGCCCGCCGACGCTGGCAGCCATCGCAGCCACATCGGGGCTCTCCACGAATGGAGGTCGACGATGGCCCAGCATGCGATTACCGCGCTTCACTTCAAGGACGGTGCGATGGATCTCGTCGCCATTCATCCGGTCGCGGAGCGGGAGTTCGGTTCGAAAGACTTTTCCCTCGGCACCGCGCAGCGAATCAGCGTGGCGGAATGCGCCACGCTCCTTGCCGCCGGCGAGGAGGTGTGCCTGGCGCGGCGCACCGAGAACCATGGCTGGGAGGTTCTCTGCGACGTGGAGCTCCTGCCGGGCGGCGCCGGCATCACGGGCGTGGACATCGTCGGGCGCCCTAACGATGCCTTGCAGCAGCTTCCCGTGTGGGACTGAGGCCGGGCGACGCGCTGCAAGCCGCCGCGCGCTATATTGCGCGCTCAGCAATAGAGAGAGAAATCAACATGGCAAAAGCCTATTGGGTCAGCGCGTACCGCGCGGTCAACGACGCCGACAAACTTGCGGCCTACGCGAAACTGGCCGGTCCCGCCATCGCCGCCGGCGGCGGGCGCTTCCTGGCGCGCGGCATGCCCGCCGAGGTCTACGAACACGGTCTGGCGCAACGCACCGTGCTGATCGAATTCGACAGCGTCGAGCATGCCAAGGCCGTGCACGACAGCCCCGACTACCAGGCCGCGCTGGCCGCGCTGGGCGACGGTGTCGAGCGGGACCTGCGAATCGTCGAAGGCGTCTAACCGGGCCGGTGGCTGGCCCGACGGGGCACGTCGCCTATTCCTTGCCTCTCGCGCCCCGGACCCATCGCGGGTCGGTGTGGCGCCCGCTGTATTCCCGGTCGATCTCGTCGATCAGCTTGTCGGCATTCTTCGGGTCGACCGCGGCAAGGATCGCCTCGATCTTCGCCTCCACCCGGTCGTCGCCTTCCTTCGATTGCGGCGAGCCCAGGAAGAGCAGGAACGCGAGGCCGCCCACCTGCCACAACAGCTGCAGGAACTCGGACTGCCAGTTCTCCAGCGTGTCGCGCATCATCTCGACCAGGTAGTTGTTGAACTCGACGGGATGGGCGAATTGCGTCTGCTCATTCACATAGGCGAACCAGCCGAAGACCCAGTGGCCCACGAGCGAAATGAGAAAAAAACCAAGCGTGACCCAGGCGAAGCCGTAAAGCTTCCAGACGGATTTCTTCATGCGGGAGCTCCCTTGTTGTTCGACAAGGGAAATGTGGCCGCGTGCAGGGGCCGGGCGGGAAGGAGAACGCCGACGTTGCGTCGTTGGAGCGTCCTACGCCGCTGCGCCTGCCCTCACTCCACCGTCACGCTCTTGGCCAGGTTGCGCGGCTTGTCGACGTCGGTTCCGCGCGCGCAGGCCGTGTGGTACGCCAGCAATTGCAGCGGCACCACGTGCAGCAGCGGGGAGAGCGCGCCGTAGTGCTCCGGCATGCGGATCACGTGCAGGCCTTCGCTGCCCTTGATCCTGGTGTCGCCGTCGGCCAGCACGTAGAGCACGCCGCCGCGCGCGCGCACTTCCTGCAGGTTGCTCTTGAGCTTCTCGAGCAGGGTGTCGTTGGGCGCCACGGCCACCACGGGCATCTCGCTCGTGACCAGCGCGAGCGGGCCGTGCTTGAGCTCGCCGGCGGCATAGGCCTCGGCGTGGATGTAGGTCACTTCCTTGAGCTTGAGCGCGCCTTCGAGTGCGATCGGATAGTGCAGCCCGCGGCCGAGGAACAACGCGTTGTCCTTGCGTGCGAAGTCTTCGGCCCAGCCGATGATCTGCGGCTCGAGCGCGAGCACCGATTGCAGCGCCACGGGCAGGTGGCGCATCTCCTTCAGGTAGCGCGCCTCGTCGGCTTCGCTCAGGCGGCCCTTGCTTTGCGCAATGGCCAGCGTCAGCAGGAACAGGCCAGCCAGCTGCGTGGTGAAGGCCTTGGTCGAGGCCACGCCAATTTCCACGCCGGCGCGCGTGATGTAGGCGAGCTTGCATTCGCGCACCATCGCGCTCGTGGCCACGTTGCAGATGGTGAGGGTCTGCTCCATGCCGAGCGAGCGCGCATGCTTGAGCGCGGCCAGGGTGTCGGCGGTTTCTCCGGACTGGCTGATGGTGACCACCAGCGTCCTGGGGTCGGGCACCGACTCGCGGTAGCGGTATTCGCTCGCGATCTCGACCTGCGTCGAGATCTTCGCGATGCCTTCGAGCCAGTACTTGGCGGTGCAGCCGCTGTAGTAGCTGGTGCCGCAGGCCAGGATGAGGATCTTGTCGATGTCCTTGAACACGCGGTGCGCGCTGGCGCCGGTGGCGCCGTCCTGCCCGATGCCGTCGAACAGCTCGGGCACGATGCCGGCCACGCCTTCGAGCGTGTCGCCGATGGCGCGCGGCTGCTCGAAGATTTCCTTCTGCATGTAGTGGCGGTAGGGGCCGAGCTCGGCCGCGCCGCTGTGCGCCTGCACGGTGCGCACCTGGCGCTCCACGGGCTTGTGGTGGCGGTCGACGATCCAGTACTTGCCGGGCTGCACATCGACCACGTCGCCCTCTTCGAGGTAGACGATCTGGTCGGTCACGCCGGCCAGTGCCATGGCATCGCTCGCGAGGAAGTTCTCGCCGCCTTCCTTGCCCGCGCCGAGGATCAGCGGCGAGCCTGCGCGCGCACCGACCACGCGCTGCGGCTCGTCGCGGCAGATCACCGCGATGGCGTAGGCGCCGTGCAGCTGCAGCACCGCGGCTTTCACGGCTTCGAACAGATCGCCGTCATAGAGGCTGTCGACCAGGTGGGCGATGACCTCGGTGTCGGTCTGGCTCTCGAACACGTAGCCCCTGGCTTCGAGCGCCGCGCGCAAGGATTCGTGGTTCTCGATGATGCCGTTGTGAACCAGCCCGATGCGGCCGGGCCGGGTGCCCTGCGCATCGGCACCGGGGCCGTGGCTGAAATGCGGGTGCGCGTTGTGCACGGCCGGCGCGCCGTGCGTGGCCCAGCGCGTGTGGGCGATGCCGGTCAGGCCTTCGACATGGTCCTCGCGCACCTGGGTGACGAGGTCCGCCACGCGCGAGGTGGTGCGCGCCCGCGTGAGGCCGCCCGCATGAACCGCCACGCCACAGGAGTCGTAGCCGCGGTATTCGAGCCGCTGGAGGCCCTGCACGAGGACGGGAACGATGTTGCGATGGGACGCTGCTCCGACGATGCCGCACATGGTGAGTTGCCTTGGAAGAAGGTGAAGACCTGATGGTAGAGAGCGAAGTGAAAAATATGCAGTCAAAATTCAACCGGCTGCGGAGTTAAATTTCATCGACTCACGAAATTGAATTTTTCTTCCATAATCTTGGCTCATATGGAACCTATTTCGCTGGATGCAATAGATCTGCGCCTACTCGATGCGCTGCAGCGCGACGCATCGCAAACCAACCAGCGCCTTGCCGCCGACGCCGGCATCTCGCCGCCCACCTGCCTGCGCCGCGTCCAGCGCCTGCGGCAGCAAGGACTGATCGAGCGGCAGGTTGCCCTGCTCTCGCCCGACCGGCTGGCGGCAGTGCTGGGGCACGGACTGCAGGCGGTGGTCGAAATTTCGCTCGACCGGCAGGATGCGGCAGCGCTCGACGCCTTCGAGGCGCGCGTGATCGCCGACGATGCCGTGCAGCAGTGCTGGCGCGTGTCACCCGGACCCGATTTTGTGCTGGTGGTGGCCGCCCGCGACATGCCGGACTACGGCGCGCTGGCCCAGCGGCTCTTCACCGCCGATGCCAATGTGCGCAACGTCAAGGCCTTCTTCAGCCTCAAGCGCGCGAAGTTCGAACCCAGGCTGCCGCTCACGCCTCCCGCGCCCTGACCGCGCGGCGCGGCGCGATCACGCCTTCGGCTTCTTCTGTGGACGCTTCCAGTTCGAAAAGCTCACGGGCTTGCTGCGCGCCACCGTCAGCGCGCCGGGCTCGGTCGACTTGTTGACCGTGGAGCCGCCGCCGATGGTGCCCCCGGCGCCGATGGTGACCGGCGCCACCAGCACGCAGTTGCTGCCCACGTGCACGTCGTCCTCGATGACGGTGCGGTGCTTGTTGGCGCCGTCGTAGTTGGCGGTGATGCTGCCCGCGCCGTAGTTGACACGCCGGCCCACGCTGGCGTCGCCCAGGTACGCCAGGTGGTTGGCCTTGGCGCCGTCGGCAAGGGTCGAGTTCTTGACCTCGACGAAGTTGCCGATGTGCACCTCGGTGCCCAGTTGCGCGCCCGGCCGCAGCCGCGCGAACGGGCCGACGAGCGAGCGTTCGCCCACGGTCACGCCGGCCTTCTCGCCGTCGATGTGGGTGAAAGGGTGGATCACCGCGCCCGCTTCGATGCGCGCATTGGCAATCACGCAGTTCGCGCCGATGCGCACGCCTTCGCCCAGGTACACCGCGCCTTCGAACACGCAGTTGACGTCGATCTCGACGTCGGCCTCGCAGGCCAGCGTGCCGCGCAGGTCGAAGCGCGCGGGGTCCGCAAGCCGCACGCCTTGCGCCATCAGCGCATCGGCCTGGCGCAGCTGCCACGCGCGCTCCAGCGACGCCAGTTGCGCGGGGCTGTTGATGCCGGCCACCTGCAGCGCATCGGCGATGACATGCGCGACCACGGGCACCCCGTCGGCGGCGGCCAGCTTGACGATGTCGGTGAGGTAGTACTCGCCCTGCGCATTGCGGTTGTCCAGCCGTGCGAGCCAGCCCTTGAGCAGGCCTGCGGGCACCGCCATCACGCCGCTGTAGATCTCGCGGATCTGGCGCTGTGCCTCGGTGGCGTCCTTCTGCTCGACGATGGCCGTGACGTCGCCGGCCCCCTCGCCTTCGGCCCGCACGATGCGGCCGTAGCCGGTGGGATCGCCGAATTCGATGGTCAGGAGCGCGAGCCGCTGGCCCGCGCTGGCCGCGATCAGCGCGCGCAGCGTGTCCTCGCCGATGAGCGGCACGTCGCCCGACAGCACCAGCACCGTGCTGTCGTCGGGCAGCAGCGGGACCGCCTGCTGCACCGCGTGGCCGGTGCCCAGCTGAGGCTCCTGCCGCGCGAACTGCAAGGTGGCGCCCACGGCGCTGGCCGACATGGCCGCCTCGACCTCGTCGGCGCCGTGGCCGGTGACCACGACCACATGCCGGGCGCCGATGCGCGCGGCGGTATCGGTCACGTGCGCGAGCAATGCACGCCCGGCCAAACGATGCAACACTTTGGGCAGCCTGCTTTTCATGCGCGTGCCTTTGCCGGCCGCCATGATGACGACGTCGACCGGTCCCTGGTTGTCTTGCGGAATCTGATTCATGCTTCTTTCTACCCGAATGCGTTGCGCCAACACGGCGCGAATTATCGGCTTGCTGCTGCTGGCCGCCGCGCTGGGTGCGTGCAGCGCGGTCAAGCTCGCCTACAACAATCTTCCCGAGGTGAGCTATTGGTGGCTCGACGCCTACGTCGACTTCGACGGCTCGCAAACGCCCAAGGTGCGCGACGAGCTCGCGCAGCTGCTGGCCTGGCACCGGCAGAACGAACTGCCCCGGGTGCTCGGCCTGCTGCAGGAAGCGCAGATGCTGGCGCCAAGGGAAGTGACCGCGGCCCAGGCCTGCCGCATGGCGGACGAGATACGCGAGCGGCTGCTGGCCGTGGCCGAGCGCGCGGAGCCCGCCGGCACCGAACTGGCGCTGAGCCTGGGCGAGGCGCAGCTGCGGCAGCTGGAACGCAAGTACGCGAAGAACAACGCCGACTACCGCAAGGAATGGCTCAGCCGCAGCGCGGCCGAGGTCCAGGAGAAGCGCTACGACAAGTTCGTCGAGCGGCTGGAAGACTTCTACGGCCGTCTGACCGCGGACCAGCGCGACATGGTACGGCGGCAGGTGGCGCAATCGGTGTTCGATCCGCGGCTCGCGGATGCCGAGCGCCGCAAGCGCCAGCAAGAGGCGCTGCAGCTGCTGCGCGGCTTCAACGCCGCCCCGCCGCCGGCGGCCGAGGCCCGTGCCGCCATCCATGCCTATGTGATGCGCATCGCCGACCCGCCGCCGGGCCCCTGGCGTGAGCACCAGCAGGCCTTGCTGCAGGAAGGCTGCCGCAACCTGGCTGCCTTGCACAACGCCACCAGCGCAAGCCAGCGCGAACAGGCGGTGCGCCGGCTGCAGGCCTACCAGGACGATCTGAGGCAGCTGGTGGCCGCGCGCTGATCGCCCCGCAACGGCTGCGGTTGCGCCGCTAGATCAGCGGCGTCGGTCGCATCGGGCGCTCGAAATAGTCGCCGAGCGTTTCGAGCGCATGGGGTTCGAGGATGCGCAGCCAGCCGGCGTCGAGCTTGTAGAGCCCGAGGGCCTGGAGCTTGCGCAGCGTCTTGTTGGTGTGCACCAGCGAGAGCCCCAATGCATCGGCCAAATGCTGCTGGTTGAACGGAAACTCGACCCAGCCGTCGCGCTCCATGCCCACGCGCTGGGCCCGGCGGTACAGGTGCATCAGCAGCATGGCCACGCGCTCGCTCGCGTTGCGGCGGCCGGCGGTGACGAGGTTGTCGTCCACCATTTTTTCCTCGCGCGCGGCCAGCCAAGTGATGTCGTAGCCCAGCTTCGGGTGCGCATGGAACAGTTCCCAGAGCCGGTCGCGCGAGAACGCGCAAAGGGTGGTGTCGGTGACGGCCTCGACGCCGTGGGTCTGGCCCTCGGAAAACTCGTCCTGCAGGCCGATGAAATCGCCCGGCAGCAGGAAATTGAGGATCTGGCGCCGCCCGTCGCTCAGCGTCTTGTAGCGAAAGGCCCAGCCGGCATAGAGCGTGAACAGGAAGGGGCTCGGCCGATGCTCCTCGACGATCGCGCTGCCCGCCGGCACGCGGCGGGAGCCGACGCGGAACGACTCGATGGTCTTGCGTTCTTCCGGCGTCCCCGGCAGGAAGGCCTCGAGCGTGCGCAATGCACAGTCGTCGCAGGGGTTGGCCCCCTGGGGCGGCGAAGCGGGGGGTGAATAGTCCTCGAATCTCACGCGCCACTATAGGCTTTTCGCCTGTGTCTTTTTACATTTCGCAGGGGCCGGCAGGTTCATAGACTTTGCACGTTTTCCGCCCCCCGACCGCATGACCGAAGAACACGCCCTTCACGAGATCTTTTACTGCAGCATGCTCACGCAGGACCTGCCGCCCGCCACGGTCGGCTCGATCGTGACCCAGGCCCGCGCGCGCAATGCCCAGCAGCGCATCACCGGCCTGCTGGTTTTCGACGGCCTGCGCTTCTGCCAGCACCTGGAGGGACCGCTGGGCGCCGTGGAATCCCTGATGCACCGCATCGCCCAGGACCCGAGGCACACGGCCGTGAAAGTGGTCTACCGCGGCCCGCTGGCGGCACGCCGCTACACCGGCTTCGGCATGGGGCTGGCCGAAAGCGAGGGCCCCGATCTCATGGCCGGTGTGCATGCGCTGGAAGGCGAAACCGCGCTGAAGCACTTCCTGGCGCTGCGGCCCAGCTTCGACATCAACGCCTGAAAAGAAAAAAGGCGGCCGAAGCCGCCTTTCCGTCTGTGGGAAACCAGGCGCTCAGGCCGGATCCCACGAGTAGGTGGCACCGTAGCCGTCCCACGCTTCCATGACGATGCGCTGGCCGGCGGCCACGGTCATCGACTCGCCCGGTGCCAGCACCAGGTCTTCGCTGGGCTGGGCCGAGGTGGCATCCGGCGTGATCCACACGCGGCCCTGCCTGACGCGCAGCACGCTGGCCGACCGCGCCTTCAGGCTCATGGCCTCGCCGGGCGCGATCTGCCAGGCGCCACGGCGCACGGCCGGCGGAACGGCGGCAGCGGTGCGGGTGGGCGCGAGAGAGGCGAGCGATGGGTTGGTGCAGACGGCGGTGGACATGATGAAACTCCTTGGGCGTTGCCGAAGTGCGATGGCACAGACGGAGGCAATAGCGCAGTTCGGGAATGAATGATCGTTTTTGCGCCGTTGGCAGTCCAATGAAAACGAGGTAGCCTACTGATTCCGAATCCGCATCAATCGAATCGGCGCCCGCCGCCCCTCCTCCCATGCAGCATTCCCAGACCCACCTGCGCTCCCGGCCCATCTCGGCGGGCCACCTGCGCGCCTTCGAGGCGGTTGCCCGGCACCTGAACTTCCGTGCCGCCGCCGAGGAAATGGCGCTCACCCAGTCGGCCGTGAGCCGACAGATCCAGTCGCTGGAGGAAGAAGTGGGCGTGGCGCTGTTCCTGCGCCACACGCGGGCGGTGGAGCTCACGAGCGCGGGTGCGCAGCTGCTGCTGGCGGTGCAGCAGTCGCTGCCGCGCATCGATACCGCCGTGCGCCAGATCCGCCAGAGCGCGGGGCGCAAGAGCGTGTCGCTCACCACGTTTGCGTCTTTCGCATCGATGTGGCTGATCCCCCGGCTGGAGGCGTTCCAGCGCGACAACCCGGAGATCGACATCCGCATCGATGCCAGCGACGTGGCGGTCGACCTGGACGTGGCCGACGTGGACATCGCCCTGCGCTACGGCCCGCGCGAAGCCATGCCCGCCACGGCCGTGCGCCTGTTCGGCGAAACGCTCACGCCGGTGGCCAGCCCCTGGCTGCTGAAGAGCAGCCCGCCCATCAAGACCCCGGCCGACATCGCCAATTTCACGCTGATCGAGGCCGGCGACGCGCACCGCACGCACCTCGAATGGCTGACCTGGCGGCGCTGGTTCGAAGTGAATGGCATGGAGCGCGCGCAGCCCAGGCGCTGGCTCTATTTCAACTATGCCTACCAGATGGTGCAGGCCGCGCTCACCGGCCAGGGCGTGACGCTGGCGCGCAGCTCGCTCATCGCCGAAAGCCTGGCCAACGGCGACCTGGTCGAGGTGCTGCCGCAGCACCGCATGGATTCGCCGATGGGCTACTGGCTCATTGCCGGGCCACGCAACGCGCTGCGACCCGAAATCCGGGCGTTCTGGGACTGGCTGCAGAGCCAGGCCGTGACCACGCGCGAGACCATCGGCGAGGTGCCCGATCCGGACACGGTCGACAACATCGACTGAAGGCAGTCAGGACATTGGCCAGACCACGCCGTTGTCGTTGAGGATCGCGTCCAGCGGCAGGTCGTGCGGCCCGGGCTCGAAGTCTTCGAGAAAGCCGTTGGTGAAACCCAGCCCCACGGTGAAGGGCCGCGGCTCCAGCGCCGCCAGCGTGCGGTCGTAGAAGCCGCCGCCATAGCCCAGCCGATAGCCGCCGGCGCTGTAGCCCACGCAGGGCACGAACAGCAGCGTCGGCACGATCAGCTCGGTGTCCTTGGGCTTGGGAATGCCGTAGGCGTCTTCCTCCATCTGGCAGCCCGGGTACCAGGCATGGAAAGTCAGCGTCTTGTGCACCTTGTTCATCACCGGCAGCCCGATGCGGCGGCGCTGCGGCTCTTCGATCAGTTCGCCGTCTTCCTTCCAGCGATGCAGCGCGGGAAGCGGATCGAACTCGCCTTTGATCGGCCAGTAGGCGCCGATCACGGTTTCGGGCCGGCCGACCAGCCAGATCCGCATGACCCGCTGCAGCAGATCCGCCCTGGCAAGGCGGTCCGGCATGGCGAGGCGCTGCTCGATCAGTGCTTTTCTCACCTGATCCTTGAGAAAACCCGTGGTCGCCGAGGTGTCGGCATCCTTTGACTTGTCCATAATCCCCCGATGCAGTTCCCAAGCATTTTGGCATCCATGCGCCATCGCCCGCGCCGCGCCGCGCCCGCACACGTTTTTTCGGCCGTCCTGGCTGCGGCCGCCCTGCTTTCGCAGCAGCCGGCCAGCGCGCAGACCAACACCAACGATGACGTGGTGATCCAGATGAAGCAGGCGTTCCAGCGCGGCGACAAGGGCCGCCTGGCCGCCCTGCTGCCGCAGGCGCGCGGCCACGCGCTCGAACCCTGGGCCGCCTACTGGGAGCTCAAGGCCCGCCTGCAGGAGGCGTCGGCCAGCGAGGTGCAGGACTTCTTCGCACGCTATCCCGGCACCTACCAGGAAGACCGCCTGCGCAACGACTGGCTGCTGCTGCTGGGCCAGCGCCGCGACTGGGACGGCTTCTCTTCGGCAGTGGCAGGCTTTCGCATGGGCGACGACCCGCAGGTGCGCTGCTACGCCGTGCTGGTCGAGGCCCTGCGCTCCGGCAACGCCACGCAGGCGCAGGCCGACGAAGTCCGCCGCAGCTGGTACAGCCAGAAAGAGGCGGACGACGGCTGCCTCACCGCCGCCGACCGCATGGTCGCGGCCCGCCTGATGACGACCAACGACGCCTGGAAGAAGGCGCGCCTGGCGATGGAGGCCAATCGCCCGCAGGCCGCACGCGGGGCCGTGACCATCGCCGCGCCCGATGCGCTGCCGCTGTTCGAAGAGCTCAACGCCAGCGCGGCCAAGTTCCTGACGGGCCGCGCCTTCGTGGCCGCCAAGTCGCGCAAGGAACTGGTGGTGCTGGCGCTCATCAAGGTGGCCATGGCCGACCCGGACCAGGCCGCCTCGCAGCTCGACAGCAAATGGGGGCCGATGCTGTCGGCCGAAGAGCGCAACTGGCTCTGGGGCACCATCGGCCGGCAGGCAGCGGGCAAGCTGTCCCCGCTGGCCGGCAGCTACTTTGCCAACGTCACGAAGAACGGCGACCTGTCCGACGACATGCTCGGCTGGCGCGTGCGCGCCGCGCTGCGCGCCGGCCAATGGAAGGAAGTGGCGCCCGCCATCAATGCGATGAGCGACACCGCCCAGCAGGAGCCGACATGGGTCTACTGGAAGGCGCGCGCCCTTGCCGCGGCGGGCGGCGACGAGCGCCGGGCCCAGGCGCGCGAGCTCTACCAGAGCATTGCCGGCACCCGCGGCTTCTACGAGATGCTGGCACTCGAAGAACTGGGCCAGCGCACCGTGGTGCCCACGCGCCCCGCACCGCTCACGCCCGAGGAAAAGAACGCCGCGCGCAGCAACATCGCGCTCAACCGCGGGCTCTATGCCATTGCCATCGGCCTGCGGGCCGAAGGCACGCGCGAATGGAACTACGCCACCAACCTGCACGACAAGGGCGGCATGGACGACCGCGCGCTGCTGGCCGCGGCCGACTTCGCCTGCCAGCGCGAGGTGTGGGACCGCTGCATCAACACCAGCGAGCGCACCAAGGGCGTGATCGACGCGGAGCAGCGCTTCCCCATGCCGTTCCACGACACCGTGCTGCGCAAGAGCCAGGACATCGGGCTCGACCCGGCCTACGTCTACGGCCTGATCCGCCAGGAAAGCCGCTTCATCATGGATGCACGCTCGGGCGTGGGCGCCTCGGGCCTGATGCAGGTCATGCCGGCCACCGCGCGCTGGACCGCGCGCAAGATCGGCATGAACGACTTCACGCCGGGGCAGATCAACGACCGCGAAACCAACATCACCATCGGCACCAACTACCTGAAGCTCGCGCTCGACGATTTCGACGGCTCCATGGCGCTGGCCGCCGCCGCCTACAACGCCGGCCCCGGCCGGCCGCGCAGCTGGCGCAACGGCCCGGTGGTCGAAGCCGCGATCTGGGCCGAGAACGTGCCCTTCAACGAAACCCGCGACTACGTGAAGAAGGTGCTCGCCAACACCACCAACTACGCCGCGCTGATCAGCGGGCGCCCGCAATCGCTGAAGGAACGCCTCGGCCGGGTCGGCCCGCGCGATGCCTCGGAACCGGAGCCCAACAAGGACCTGCCCTGAGATGAGCTGGGGCACCGAGGTCCTGGACACCGTCGCGGCCGAGTTCTCGGACGTGGGCGACGTCGCCCAGCTCACGCGCATCATGGTCCGCCTGATGCTGGCGGCGGTGCTCGGCTTCATGCTGGGCTTCGAGCGGGAGCAGCAAGGCAAGGCGGCGGGCGTGCGCACCCACATGCTGGTGGCCATCGGCTCGGCATTGTTCGTGCTCATTCCGCAGCAGACCGGCATCGTGCCGGCCGACATGAGCCGCGTGATCCAGGGCCTGGTGGCCGGCGTGGGCTTCCTGTGCGCCGGCACCATCCTCAAGCAGGGCAAGGACGAGCACCAGGTGCAAGGCCTCACCACCGCGGCGGGCCTGTGGATGACGGCCGCCATCGGCATGGCCTGCGGGCTCGGCCGAGAGGTCACGGCGGTGCTCAGCGCGCTGTTGGCGCTGGCGGTGCTCTCGCTGGTACCGCGGCTCGTGAACCTGATCGAGCGCATCACCGGGCCGGCGCGCACCGACGGCAAGGACGACGGCGCGCCCCGCGTGATCGCCTCGCCCGAGGACACGCCGCCGCGCTGAAGCCGGGCGGAGGGCCCCGCGCCGCATCAATCCGCGCGGGCTTCGGCATCAATCCACACGCGCGGCCGCGCTAGCATCGAGGGTTCTCATCCGAACCGCGGGACTCCACGATGCGCAAGCTCTACATCGGCAACAAGAACTACTCGTCATGGTCCATGCGGCCATGGGTGCTCATGAAGCAGGCCGGCATCCCTTTCGACGAGGTGAAGGTGCGCTTCGACTCCTTCGAGGCCAATTCGCAGTTCAAGAACACCATCGGCAAGCTCAACCCCGTCGCCAAGGTGCCGGTGCTGGTCGATGGCGACCTGGTGGTGTGGGACACGCTGGCCATTGCCGAGTATCTGGCCGAGACTTTCCCGGACAGGCCGCTGTGGCCTCGCGCGGTGGCCGACCGGGCCCGCGCCCGCAGCATCTGCGCGGAGATGCATTCGGGCTTCGGCAACCTTCGCACCCTGTGCGGCATGAACATCGAGGCCTCGCTGCCCGAAGTCGGCGCGCGGCTCCTGAAGGACAACCCGGGCCTGCAGGATGAAATGAACCGCATCGTGCAGATGTGGACCGGCCTGCTCGAAGCCCATGGCGGCCCGATGCTGTTCGGCGAGTTCGGCATTGCCGATGCCTACTTCGCGCCCGTCGGAACGCGCATCAAGACCTACGGGCTGCCGGTGACGCCGGCCGTGTCGGCCTACATCGAGCGCGTGCAGGCCCTGCCCGGCGTCAAGGCCTGGATCGACGATGCACTGGCCGAGAAGGATTTCCTGCAGTTCGAAGAGGCCTACCGCACCGGACGCTGAGAGCCCGGGCAACCGCGCGGCCCGGCGCATTCCCTACACTGGGCGCATGAAAACCTATCTCGTCGGCGGTGCGCTGCGCGACCGGCTGCTCGGACGGCCGGTGTCGGACCACGACTGGCTGGTGGTGGGCGCCACGCCCGAAGAGATGGTCTCGCGCGGCTACCTGCCCGTGGGGCGCGACTTTCCGGTGTTCCTGCACCCTCGCACGCGCGAGGAATACGCCCTGGCGCGCACCGAACGCAAGAGCGCTCCGGGCTATCGGGGCTTCACCGTCCACGCCTCGCCCGACGTCACGCTGGAGCAGGACCTCGCCCGGCGCGACCTCACCGTCAATGCCATTGCGCTGCCGGCCGAGTTCGTGCGGGCCGATGGCAGTTTCGAGCCCGATCCCGACCGGCTCGCCGATCCCTTCCATGGCCGGCGCGACCTCGAAGCGCGGCTGCTGCGCCACGTCACCGACGCCTTCCGCGAAGACCCGGTGCGCATCCTGCGGGTGGCCCGTTTCGCGGCGCGCTTCGACGATTTCTCGGTCGCGCCCGAAACCATGGCCTTGATGCGCGAGATGGTCGCGGCCGGCGAAACCGGTGCGCTGGTGGCCGAACGCGTCTGGCAGGAACTGGCGCGAGGCCTGATGGAAACGCGGCCGTCGCGCATGTTCGAGGTGCTGCGTGCGTGCGGCGCCCTCGCCGTGCTGCTGCCCGAGGTCGACCGGCTCTGGGGCGTGCCGCAGTCGGCGGAACATCATCCGGAAGTGGACACCGGCGTGCACCTGATGATGGTCCTCGACACCAGCGCGAGGCTCCAGGCGCCGCTTGCGGTGCGCTTCGCCTGCCTGATGCACGACCTGGGCAAGGGCACGACCGATCCCGCCGAGCTGCCGCGCCATCCGGGCCACGAGAAACGCAGCGCCGAACTGCTGCACGCGGTGTGCGACCGCTGGCGCGTGCCGGTCGACGTCCGCGAGCTGGCCGAGGTGGTGGCGCGCGAGCACGGCAACGTCCATGGCAGCGGCCCGCTGGACGCGGCGGAACTGGTGCGCCTGCTGGAGCGCTGCGACGCCTTCCGCAAGCCGGCGCGCTTTGCCGACGTGCTGCTGGCCTGCGAGTGCGATTCGCGCGGCCGCCTCGGCTTCGAGGACCAGGCCTACCCGCAGCGCGGGCGGCTGCTCACGGTGCTCTCCGCGGCGGCCGGCGTGGCGACCGATGCGGTGGCGCGCAAGGCGCAGCAGTCGGGCGCCGCCGGGCCGCAGATCGGCGAGGCGATCCACCGCGCACGGGTCGAGGCCGTGGCAGCATTGCCGGGCTGAGCCGGGTCCGCCATCCGGTCCTCCGCGGGCGGGATTGCGCTGCGTGCGGGGCTTTGGCCGACACGGGAAATGCCTTGCCCGTGCTATGGTTTTCACCAATGCCAATGTCCTCTCAGATGCCTCCCCCGCTGGACCGGGATACCGCCCTCTTCCTCGACTTCGACGGCACACTGGTCGCGCTTGCGCCCACCCCCGAAGCCATCGAGGTTCCTCCTGCGCTGGTGGGGCTGCTCGAAGACCTGCGCGACCAGCTCGGCGGGGCCCTGGCCGTGGTGTCGGGCCGCCAGATCGACGCCATCGACCGCTTCCTCGCGCCGCTGCGGCTGCCCGCCGCCGGCGAACACGGCGTGCAGCGCCGCGACCCAGAGGGCCGCATGCAGGAACAGCACGCGCCCGACCTCATGCCCATCCTGGACATCGCCAACGAGCTGGCGCGCGTACATGAAGGCCTGCTGGTCGAACGCAAGCACGCGGCCATTGCGCTGCACTACCGCCTGGCGCCGCAGCTGGAGGCCGTGTGCAGGGACGCCATGTCGCGCGCCATTGCGGGCCGGCCGCAGCTGGAGCTGATGCACGGCAAGTTCGTGTTCGAGGTCAAGCCCACGGGCATCAACAAGGGGATTGCCATCGAGGCCTTCATGAACGAGGCTCCGTTTGCCGGGCGCAAGCCGGTCTTCGCGGGCGACGACACCACCGACGAGAGCGGCTTCGCCGTGGTGCAGCCGCGCGGCGGGATCGGCATCAAGGTGGGCTCGGGTCCGAGCCTGGCGCTGCACCGGCTCGAATCGCCGCGCGCCGTCTTCGAATGGCTGGTGCAGCTGCGCGACCACCTGGCCGCGCCCGAACACAAGAAAGAAGCGACCCCGAGGAGCCCCGAATGACCGAGCTGCAACTGTCCAAGGCACCCGAAGACCGCGCGGGAACCTCCCTTTCCGGCGCGGCCAGGCCCGCCGGGCCCGCGCCGGTCGATGCCAAGGCCGCGGCGCAGGGGGCGCCGCGCGGCTTCGGGCCGCCGGCCGAGCCCTCGCTCAACGTCGGCGTGATCGGCAACTGCGCCTACAGCGCGCTCATCGACGCGCGTGGCCGCGCCGTGTGGTGCTGCCTGCCGCGCTTCGACGGCGACCCGGTGTTCAACGCCCTGCTGCATCCCGGCGAGGACGCCGGCGCATGGGCCATCGAGATCGAGGACTTCGCCTCCAGCAAGCAGTGGTACGAGCCCAATACCGCGGTGCTGCGCACGCAGCTCTTCGACAGCACCGGCCAGGGCATCGAGATCACCGACTTTGCGCCGCGCTTCTATAGCCGCTCGCGCTACTTCCGGCCGCTCATGATGGTGCGCCGCGTGCGGCCCATCGCCGGCGCGCCGCGCATCCGCGTGTCGCTCGACCCGCGCTTCCAGTGGGGCGCCACGGCGCCGCTGGAGGTCACGCGCGGCAGCAACCACATCCGCTACGTGGGGCCGGACGTGACGCTGCGGCTCAACACCGATGCGTCGATCTCGCACATTCTTTCGCGCCAGCCCTTCGTGCTCTCGCGCGAGTACAACTTCATGTTCGGCGTCGACGAGACGCTGCTCGACGGCATCGCCGACACTGCGCGCAGCTTCGAGCAGGAAACCATTTCCTACTGGCGCACCTGGAGCAAGCGGCTGGCCATTCCGTTCGAATACCAGGACGCGGTGATCCGCGCGGCCATCACGCTCAAGCTCTCGCTCTACGAGGACACGGGCGCCATCGTCGCGGCCATGACCACCAGCATTCCGGAGGCGCCGGGCAGCCAGCGCAACTGGGACTACCGCTACTGCTGGCTGCGCGACGCCTTCTTCGTGGTGCGCGCGCTCAACTCGCTGAGCGAAGTCGGCACCATGGAAGACTACCTGCGCTGGCTCGGCAACGTGGTGATCGGTTCGCACGGCGAGCACATCCAGCCGCTGTACGGCATCGGGCTGGAGCGCGAGCTACCCGAGTCGATGGTCGATGGCCTCCAGGGCTACCGCGGCATGGGCCCGGTGCGCGTGGGCAACCAGGCGCAGGAGCATTTCCAGCACGACGTCTACGGCAACATCGTGCTCGGCGCGGCGCAGGCCTTTCACGACCACCGCCTGCTGGCCCGCGCGGGCGTGGCCGAGTTCCCGCACCTGGAAGCCGTCGGCGAACAGGCGATCCGCGTCTACGGCACGCCCGATGCCGGCATGTGGGAGCTGCGCACCCGCGCCCGCGTGCACACCAGCTCGGCACTGATGAGCTGGGCGGCCTGCGACCGGCTGGCCAAGATCGCGCGCGCACTGGAGCTGCCCGAGCGCGCCGCGTACTGGCATGGCCATGCCGCGCGCATGAAGGAAGAAATTCTCGAGAAGTCATGGTGCGAGGAGCGCCAGGCCTTTGCCGAAAGCTTCGGCGGCCATGAACTCGACGCCAGCATCCTGCTGATGGTGGAAGTGGGCCTGATCGACGCGCGCGACCCGCGCTTCATCTCCACCGTGGACGCCATGGAAAAGTCGCTCTGCGACGGCCCCTACATGCGCCGCTACGAAGCGGCCGACGACTTCGGCAAGCCCGAGACCGCCTTCAACATCTGCACCTTCTGGCGCATCGACGCGCTCGCCAAGATCGGACGCAAGGCCGAGGCCCGGCAGATCTTCGAGACCATGCTGGCGGCGCGCAACCCCCTGGGCCTGCTGTCGGAAGACACGCATCCGGTCACCGGGGAGATGTGGGGCAACTTCCCGCAGACCTACTCGATGGTGGGCATCATCAACGCGGCCGTGCGGCTGTCGGCGCCGTGGGACTCGTGCATATGAGCGCGGCGCGGGGGGTGCACCCATGAGCCGGCTCGTCGTTGTTTCCAACCGCGTGGCGGACCCGCGCAAGCCGGCGGCCGGCGGCCTGGCCGTCGCGCTCGGCGAAAGCCTGCAGCAAAGCGGCGGCCTCTGGTTCGGATGGAGCGGCCAGATCGTGGAGGACGGGCCCACGGGCGAAGGCGAGCTGCACAGGCTGCAGGCCGGCAAGGTCACGCTCGCCACCATCGACCTGAGCCGCGAGGACCACGACAGCTACTACCTGGGCTACAGCAACGACGTGCTGTGGCCGGTGTTCCACAACCGGCTGGACCTGGCGCATTTCGAGGCCGGCTTCATCGGCGGCTACCGGCGCGTGAACCAGCTGTTCGCGCGCAAGCTGATGCCGCTCCTGAAGCCCGACGACATCATCTGGATCCACGACTACCACCTGATGCCGCTCGCGGCCGAGCTGCGCGCCATGGGCTGCACGCAGCGCATCGGCTTCTTCCTGCACATCCCGCTGCCGCCGCAGATCATCATCGCGGCCGTGCCGCAGCACGAATGGCTCATGCGCTCGCTGTTCTCCTACGACCTGATCGGCTTCCAGGCGCAGCAGGACGTGCAGCATTTCGAGCACTACGTGCGCAACGAGGCACATGGCGAATACATCGGCGACGACATGTACCGCGCCTACGGGCAGACGGTGCGCTGCAGCGCCTTCCCCATCGGCATCGACGTCGACGAGTTCGCGGCGCTCACCCATGGCAAGGAGTCGCGCGACATGTTCGAGACCATGAAGCGCGAGTATTCGCAGCGCCGGCTGCTGCTGGGCATCGACCGGCTCGACTACTCCAAGGGCATCCCGCAGCGGGTGCGGGCGTTCCGCGAACTGCTCGCCAACTACCCCGAGAACCGGCGCAGCGCCACGCTGATCCAGATCGCATCGCCCACGCGCGAAACGGTCGATGCCTACGGCGACATCCGGCGCGAGCTGGAATCGCTGTGCGGCGCCATCAACGGCGACTACGGCGAGCTCGACTGGATGCCGGTGCGCTACATCCACCGCATGGTGGCGCGCAAGCGCGTGCCGGGGCTGTGCCGCGCCGCGGCCGTCGGGCTGGTGACGCCGCTGCGCGACGGCATGAACCTGGTCGCCAAGGAATACATCGCGGCGCAGGACCCGGCCGATCCCGGCGTGCTGGTGCTGTCGCGCTTTGCCGGCGCGGCCGAGCAGCTGAAGGAAGCGCTGCTGGTGAATCCGTACGACACGCACGGCACGGCAGAAACCGTGCAGCAGGCGCTGCAGATGCCGCTCGAGGAGCGGCGCGAGCGGCACCAGAAGCTGCTGTCGCGCATCCGCGAGCAGGACATCCACTGGTGGCGGCGCAGCTTCCTCGACGCGCTGCGCCACGCCGCGAGCCAGCGCTAGCTGTGAAGCGTCAAGAGGTTGTTTCTTGACGAGTTGATTCTGGAGATGGGCGCGACGCCGCCGATGCCGCTGTGCGGGCGATGCCAGTTGTAGTGGTGCTGCCAGCTTGCCAGGGCATCGGTTCGATGGGCTGAGTTCTGGTAGGTCCAGCCGTAGGCCCACTCTCGCAACGCGGACTGGATGAACCTCTCGGCCTTGCCATTGGTCTGCGGCCGGTAGGGGCGCGTGAAGCTGTGCTTGATGCCCAGTTCCGTGCAGGTTGCCCTGAACTCGCGCGAGCGAAACGCTGGGCCGTTGTCCGTGAGCAACCGCTTGACGATGATGCCCAGGCGGGCGTAATAGGCCACCGCATTGCGCAGGAACAGGACCGCCTGCGCTTGCTTCTCGTCCGGGTGCATGGCGGTGAATGCCAGCCTGGCGTGGTCGTCGATGGCCACGAACAGCGTCTCCCAGCCAGCGCCGTCGACCGAGTCGCGCCGGTTTCCTGTGACACGGTGGCTGGGCCGCACGATGCGCCCAAGCTTCTTGGTGTCGATGTGCAGCAGATCGCCGGGCGCCTCGTGCTCGTAGCGGACAACGGCCTCGACGGGCACCAGGTCGCTCAACTTGGACATGCCCGCTCGCGCCAGGACGCGACTGACCGTGGACTCCGAGACGCCTACGCTGCGTGCGATGCGAGCCTGCAGCATCCGGCGTTTGCGCAGCTCGACGATGAGCAAGGCCTTGCCTGCATCGATGGCCCTGGGCGAGCGCGTGGGCCTGGAGGATGCATCGGCCAACGCGGCTTCGCCGCCGGCCAGATAGCGACCGAGCCACTTCCTGGCCGTTGGCGCAGTGACGCCGTGTGCGGCTGCGGCTCGCACGGCATCCAGGCCTTCCAAGGTCATCTGTTTGACCATCTCGATTCGGCGGGCAAAGGTAAGTCGGGCATGCTTATGGGTGTTCATCCGGTTGGGCGTCCTGAGTGGATTGGGTGTTTGGCGACTTCCAGTCTCTCAAACCCAATCCGGATGAACACCGGATACAACCTATTGAAGCTTCACAGCTAGCCAGCCCGCGCTTCAAGCGCCGGTCAGGAGCCGCACCAGCCGCATCACGGGCCGGGCCTCTGCGGACCGGACGGCCGGTGCCGGTGCCGGTGCCGGCGCTTGGTGCGGCGCATGCACGCGCAGCCGCACCGGCGAGAGCGCCAACAGCTCGATCCAGCCGCCCCGCCCCAGGCGATGCACGTCGCCTTCGGCCAGCACGCTCTTCACGGTGAACACGGTGTCGCCGAACCATGAAGGCGGAGACACGAGCTGGGCGCGGCCCTCCAGCATCTGGAGCCAGGTCGCGGGATCGAGCGCGATGCGCAGGGCTTCCCCAGGTTGCAGGGCGACGGTGTCGGGCAGGTGAAGGGGCGTGGTGGTGGGCATGGCGCGGCTTTCGGGTTGGGTGCAGCCATCGTAGGAATTCAAGCGCTCCCGAAACAGGCACACGCCAGGTCGATTCGCACCGGAACAGCGGGCGGCACAGCGCATCTGTTATGGTCGTTTTCCTTAGCAACTGCATCTGTTTTTGGATGCGCGATCGGGGGAGCATCGACGCCATGGACTCGCTACCGCTCTACCGGCAACACGCAGCGCACTATGTGGACGCGATCCACACCGGCTCGCTCAAGCAAGGCGACAAGCTGCCCTCGCTGCGCAGCCTCATGCGCCTGCACGGCATCAGCCTCTCGACCGCGCTGCAGCTGTGCCGCACCATGGAGAGCGACGGATGGGTCGAGGCGCGCGACCGCTCGGGGTACTTCGTGCGCCGCCCGAAGCGGCTCGCAATTGCACCGCTGGACGAGCCGGCCGTGGGCCTCGCGCCCGATCCGGCGCAGTACGTGGGCATCCACGCCAAGGTCTCCGATTTCGTCGCGCGCCGGCGGCAGATTCCCGAGAAGCTCAACCTCTCGATCGCACGCGGCGCACCCGAGCTGTACCCTGCCGAGGCGCTGCGCAACGCAATGACGCGCTTGCTGCGCCAGCAGCCCGAGATGCTCACGGTCGCCTCGCCGCTCAAGGGCCACCGGCCGTTCCGCGAAGTGCTCGCGCAGCGCAGCCTGCGCGTGGGCATGGCGATTTCTCCGGAAGACATCCTGGTCACCAACGGCTGCATCGAGGCCCTCAACCTCGCGCTGCGCGCCGTGGCGCAGCCGGGCGACACGGTGGCGGTGGAGTCGCCCACTTTCTACGGCCTCTTGCAGGTGCTCGAGAGCCTGGGCATGCGCGCGCTGGAGATCCCGACCAGCCCGCAGACCGGCCTCTCGATCGAGGCGCTGGAGCTGGCCATCGGCACCTACGACAACATCAAGGCGGTGGTGGTGGTGCCGCATCTTCAGAACCCGCTCGGCAGCGTGATGCCCGATGCCCACAAGGCGCGGCTTGCGCAGCTGTGCGAGCGGCACGCGATCCCGCTGATCGAGGACGACACCTACAGCGAACTCGTCGACGCCCCGACCCCGCCGCGCGCGCTCAAGTCGTGGGACGCCAGCGGCAACGTGATCCACTGCGCCTCGCTGCACAAGATCCTTGCGCCTGGCCTGCGGCTGGGCTGGATCGCCGCCGGACGCTGGCAGGCGCGGGTGGAAATGCTCAAGTTTGCGCAGACGCGCAACAACGAAGGGCTCTCGCAGGGCGCGGCGGGCCTCTTCATGGGCACCGGCGCCTACGACCGCCATCTGCGCCATCTGCGCGGCTGCCTCAAGACGCAGCGCGAGCAGACCGCCGATGCGATCGCCAGCCATTTTCCCGCGGGCACGCGCATCAACCTGCCGCCCGGCGGCTTGCAGCTGTGGGTGGAACTCCCGGAGCGCCTTTCGTCTTCACGGGTCTTCGATGCGGCGCTCGCGGAGCGCATCGTGGTGGCGCCGGGCACGCTGTTTTCCAACTCCTCGCGCTTCGACCACTGCCTGCGCATCAATTGCGGCTGGCCCTATGGCGAGGCGGTGGACACCGGCCTCAGGCGCCTGGGCCAGATCGTCGGCATGCTGGCCCGCGAAGCCGCTGCACCGTCGCCGCCTGCTGCTGCCGCCCGGCCGCTGCAGGCGCGCCGGATTCAGTCCAGGAGCGCCAGGGCGGCGTAGTCGCCGACCTTCTCGCCGAGCCCGGCGGGCACCAGCATCACGCCGCGCGTGAGCGGCGTCAGCTTGCCGTCGACCTGCGCCTGCAGCCGCGGCAGCAGGAAGTCGCGGTGGTGCCAGAAAACGCTGCCGCCCAGGCTGATGCGCTGGAGATCGAGCGTGGCGACGAGGTTGTAGAGCATCCGGCCGATGACGCGGCACAACTCATCGACGATCCCCAGGGCGTGCGGCTCGCCGCTCGACGCGGCCGCGAACAGGTCGGGCGCGGGTTGGCCGAAGCGGCGCGCAATGGAGTTGCCCGCCACCAGCGCTTCCACATCGCCGTGGTTGCCGCAGCCGCAGAGCGCGCCGCTCGCGTCGTCGGCCACGAAGCTGTGGCCCGCGTGCCCGGCGTTGCCGTTCTTGCCGCGCAGCGCGCGGCCGTCGACGCACAGGCCCACACCCACGCCGGTGCTCCACGTGACGTAGGCGCAGTGGTCCAGGCCCTGGAGCGCGCCCCAGTGGCGCTCGGCCTCGAGCGCGGCCACGGCATCGTTCTCGACCCGCACGCTGCCGAAGCGCCGGGCCAGCGGTGCCTCGAGGACCGCGCTCATCCAGTTGTTGGGCAGGCCGCGCGCGGGGCCCGCAATGCCGCCGCAGATGTTGGGTGTGGCCAGTTCCACCATGCCGCCGCGCAGTTCGAACGGGCCCGCCGACGAGACGCCCACGCGGTCGATGGCGTCGGGCGCCACGCCCTGCTCGGCGCAGACCTCCTCGATCATCCGGATGATCTGCACGGCGACGGCATCGTTGTCGCCGGTCTTGGCGGTCGGCTCGCTGCGGCGGCCGACCAGTGGCGCATCGCTCGAGGCGGAAAGGCTCACGGCCACCTTGGTGCCGCCGATGTCTACGCAGGCTCTCATCGCGTGGTTCTTCTCTTTTCGGACAGGGGGTTCATCGGTGCGGTGCGCGCTAGATGAAGCGCGCCACCAGCGCGGCGATCATGCTGAGCACCAGGGTGCTGGAGATCGGCAGCTGCCAGTGGCGGCCGAATGCGCGGAACTCGAAATCGCCCGGCAGCCGCCCGAAGCCGAACCGGCGCAGCCATGCCGTGAGGCCGCTCATGAGCACCAGGGCAAGGACGACGACGATCAGCCAGCGGAACATGGAAGCAGTCTAGGACGCTTCAGGCCGCCGCTGCCAGCATGGCCATTGCCTGGCTGTGGAGTTCGGGCGTGGCCGCGGCGATCACGCGGCCGTCGGAGGCCAGGCCCAGCGGCTTGCCTTCCCAGTCGGTGATGACACCGCCCGCGGCCTCGATCAGGCCCGCCGGGCCGAGGTAGTCGTAGGGCTGGAGGCCGGTTTCCACCACCAGGTCGATGGTGCCGCCGGCCAGCTGCGCATAGCCGTAGCAGTCGCCGCCGAAGCGCCGCATGGCGCACTGCCGGCTCAGGCGGTCGAAGGCCTGCCAGTCGGCCGGTGCAAAGATGTCGGGCGAGGTGGTGACGATGCGCGCCTGCCCCACCGCGGTGCAGCCGCTCGCGCGCACCGGCTGCCCGTTGCGCGTCGCGCCCTGGCCGGACTGGCCGATCCAGCGCTCCTTGAGCACCGGCATGTCGACCATGCCGAGCACCACGCGCGGGCCTTGCAGCACGCCGATTAATGTGCCCCACAGCGGCGATCCGGTGATGAAGCTGCGCGTGCCGTCGATCGGGTCGAGCACCCAGACGCGACTGGCATCGAGCCGCTCGAGGCCGTGCTCTTCGCCGAAGATGCCGTCGGCCGCGGCGCGCTCTGCCAGGATCTCGCGCATGGCGGTTTCGGCTGCGCGGTCCGCCAGCGTGACGGGGCTCGCGTCGGCCTTGGTGACGATGTCCAGCGGCGTGCGGAAGTAGTGCATCGATTGCGCGGAGGCCGCGTCGGCCAGCGCATGGGCAATCGACAGGAGATCGGGGATCGGGGGGCTCATGGAAAACTCACGCGTGCCAAAAAACAGCAATTAGACCCGAGCCGGACCGGTTTGACATGCCGGGTGCCCTGGCCCTAGCATGGTCCGGAACTCCTCTTTTTCCATGCCGACCTCCTTCCGATTTCTTCGCACCGCCCTGCTCGCCCTCCTCTTGGGGGCCGTGGCCGCGCTGGCGCAGGCCACGCCTTCCGCATCGGAGCAGAAGCTCATCGACGCGCTGATCCTGCGCGTGTCGAACATGAAGACCATGACCTTCATGCGCAATGGCGACGAGCACAGCGCCGCCGATGCCGCCAAGCACATGAAGGCCAAGTTCGACCACTTCAAGGACGAGATCGTCACCGCGGAAGACTTCATCGACCGCTGCGCCTCGCGCTCCGAGATGACGGGCAAGCCCTACCAGGTGAAGCTGCATAACGGCGCCGTGAAGGACGCGCAGGAGTTCCTCAACGCCGAGCTGCGCACGCTGCGCAAGGGCAACGGCTAGCCCGTTTCAGAACGGCGTATCGCCGGCCACCGTGGTGCGGTTCAGGCGGCGGCGCAGGTGGTCGGGCGTGCCGGCCGCCAGGTGCATCAGGGATCGGTTGTCCCAGAACACCAGGTCGTGCGGCGCCCAGTGGTGGCGGTACACGAAATCGGGCTTCACGCTGTGCGCGAACAGCGCGGCCAGCAGCACATCGCTTTCATCCTGCGGCAGCCCGACGATGCGCGTCGTGAAATGCTCGCTGACGAACAGCGCCTTGCGGCCCGTCTCGGGATGCGTCCGCACGACCGGCTGCACGGCGGGCGTGACCTGGTCGATCTGCGCCTGCGACAGCTTGGGCCGCCACGGGTTCCTGGCGCGCAGCTCGTCGTACTTGGCAAGGTAGCTGTGCTCCGCCTTGAGCGGCAGGATGCGCTGCTGCAACGCCGGGTCCAGCGCTTCCCAGGCCAGGTGCTGGTCGGCGAAGAGCGTGTCGCCGCCTTCGCTGGGCAGCTCCTGCGCATGCAGCAGCGAGCCGAGGCTCGGCTGGGGCTTGTACGAGATGTCCGAGTGCCAGTAGACACCCGCGTCGCCCAGCCCGATGGGCTCGCCGTTCTCCTTGATGTTGCTGACGATCAGGATCTCGGGATGGTCCTTCAGGTGGAACTGGTGCAGCACATGGATTTCGAGCGCGCCGAAGCGGCGGCTGAAATCGATGTGCTCGGCCGGAGTGATCTGCTGGTTGCGGAATACCAGGACGTGGTGGTCGAGGTGCGCGCGGTGGATGCGGGCGAAATCCTCGTCGTTGATGGGCTTGGAGATGTCCAGGCCCAGGATTTCTGCGCCTACAGGGGCGGGGAAGGGGCGCACTTCGAAGTGCTGCGCGGGGGCTTCTGTCTTTGGGGAAGCGGTCATACCGCCAATGTAGGTTGACTGAGGTGGTTTCTCAACGAAATCCTCGTTGGTAGCTTATTTGCCGTTGTCGGTTGTTTGGGTTCCGAGGCCGGGACTCGCCCCGGCGGGCGACTCACTTTCTTTGCTTCGCCAAAGAAAGTAAGCAAAGAAAGGCGACCCCTGCTGTCTGCGTCCCTTCGCTGCGCTACGGGCAGCCTTCGCTCCCGCTCGGCCCCAACTCAACAGTGGCCGAGCGAAGCAAAGGCCCGTGTGATTCCCCCGCCCCTCTGTATGCGCCGAGGAGCGCAGGGTTTCGCGGATCAGGGCTCGCAGCTGTTTGAGCGAAGCGAGTTCTGCGAGACCCCGCGAAACCCGAGCACCGCAGGTTGCCCGCAGCGAAGCGGAGGGTCGCAGACAGTGGGGTCGCCTTTTCTTTGCTTACTTTCTTTTGGCGAAGCAAAAGAAAGTGAGTCCGCCGCCGGGCGGAATCCCGGCCTCGGTAAGCAAACAAGGCCAACAGCCCGAAAAGTCAAAGCGTATGACTCCGATCCCCCTCCACAAACCCCATCGCATCCCAAGGCTCGCCCACAGCAAACCCCACCACCTTGAACAGCTCCCCCATCTCATGCTCATGGATGAGCCGGGCCGCCATTCCCCTTTCCGCCGTGGAGGCCTGCTCCATCCTTGATAAAAGCCCGCAGTTCAGAAGAAAGCGCGCCTGGCTCGTGTAGCCCAGCACTTCGAGCCCCGCTTCCTGCCCCGCCAGCGCGATGCCGGTGAAGTTGACGTGCGCCGTGATGTCCTTGTAGCCCACGTCCGACAGCGGATCGCCATCGGCCTGGTGCGCGCGGTGGCACATCACTGTTCCCATGTGGCGCTGCGGGTGGTAGTACTCGCGTTCCGGAAAGCCGTAGTCGATGAAGAAGGCCGCGCCCCGGGTCAGGCGGTCCGCCAGGGTGGCGATGAAGGCCTCGGCCTGGGGATGGATCTCGGTCAGGTAGTCGTGCGGGCCCGGCACGTTGAAAGGAGGGCGCAGTTCGGTGGGGCGGTCGGCCCAGGTCCATCCGTCGGCGCCTGCATTGCGCACCACGCCGCGCTCCTGCCATTGGCCGCCCACGCGCGCCAGCAGCTGCACCGGCATGGCGTCGAGCACCTCGTTGCCGATCACCACGCCCTGCATGGCCTCCGGCAGTTCCCCGAGCCATTCGACGCGGCCGGCATGGCGCACCAGCGCCTGCTGCTGCCGCTCGCGCAAGGTGCCCGAGAGGTCGACGATGCGGTAGCGCACGTCGCCGCGGCCCATGTCGTCCAGCGCGTGCAGCAGCTGCACCGCGAGCGCGCCGGAGCCGGCGCCGAACTCCCAGACCGTGTCGGTGCCGGTCTTCTCCAGCGCCTCGGCGACCTGGGCGGCCAGTGCCTGGCCGAACAGCGGCGTGAGCTCGGGCGCGGTCACGAAGTCGCTGCCCGAAGACGGCATGTGGCCGAACTTGGCCGAGGTGTTGGCGTAGTAGCCCAGCCCCGGCGCGTACAAGGCGAGCGCCATGAAGCGGTCGAAGCCGATCCAGCCGCCGGCGCGTTCGACGGCGCGGGCAATCAGGGTATCGAGGGCGATGGGTAAACTGTTCGTCGTCTTTGTCGTCACGCCCCGATTCTCCCTTCTCTCTTCGCATGAGCACAGCGCCTCTTCCTCCTGTTACGCCGGTCCGCCGCACCGTCCTGGTCACGGGTGCCGGACGCCGGCTGGGCCGCGAGATCGCGCTGGCGCTGGCCGCGGGCGGGTGGCAGGTGGCGGTGCACTACCGCAGCTCGCAGGCCGAAGCCGAGCAGACGTCGGCGGAGTGCGCCGTTCTTTCGGGCCATGGCTCGGCGGTCTTCGAGGCCGACCTGCTCGACGAAGGCGCCACGCGCGCCTTGCTGCCGCGCGTGGCGGCGCATTTCGGCAGCGTCGATGCGGTGGTCCACAGCGCGGCGCTCTTCGAGCACGACGATGCGGCCAGCTTCAGCTACGCGCTCATGGAGCGCCACGCGCGCAGCAACACGGGCGCGGCCATCCTGCTGGCGCAGGCACTGCGCGACCACCTGGCGCTGCGCGATGCGCAGGGTGCTGTGGTGCACCTGCTCGACCAGAAGCTCTGGAACCCGAACCCCGACTTTCTCAGCTACACGCTGTCCAAGGCGGCCCTCGAAGCCGCCACGCCGATGCTGGCCATGGCGCTGGCGCCGCGGGTGCGGGTGGTGGGCGTGGCACCCGGCCTCACGCTGCCGAGCCACATGCTGGACGACGCGAGGTTTTCGCAGCTGCACAAGCTGTCGCCACTGGGCCGCTCCTCGACGCCGGCCGACGTGGCGGCCACGGTGAAGTTCGCGCTGGAGAACAACTCGATCACCGGCACCACGCTCCTGGTGGACGGGGGCCAGCACCTGATGAAATTCGACCGCGACTTCTCGCTGATGTGAGCCCCACCATGCCTTCCACCCCCATCGGCCGCCAGACCCTCACCCTGCAGGGGCTTCGCTTCGACGCCAACCTGGGCATCCTCGACCAGGAGAAGACGGCGCCGCAGCCGATCCAGGTCGATGCCGAGCTGCACCTGGGCGCGCAGCCGCTGATGCCCCAGGACGACGACATCTTCCATGTGCTGGACTACCGGAAGGTGCGCCGCATCATCATCGACGAGTGCACGGCCGAGCATGTGAACCTGCTCGAAACGCTCATCGGCAAGCTCGCGCAGCGCCTGCTGCAGCTGCCCGGCGTGGTGGGCGTGCGAGTGAAGATCGCCAAGCTCGAGATCTTCGACGACTGCGAGGTGGCCATCCGCATGGAAGCCGGGGAATGGTGATCCAAGGCAAAATCGGGGCTTCCTCCCCCCGATTTGCCTGAAGCAGCCCACCATGAACGCCGTCTGGAACGACGAGGCGCCCGTCGCCGGCGCCACCCCCGCCCCCCACCAACTCGCTGAAGATCGAACGCGAGACGCACAAGCTCGAAAAGCGCCTGTGCCGCGAGGTGGGCCGCGCCATCGTCGACTACAACATGATCGAAGAGGGCGACAAGGTCATGGTGTGCGTCTCGGGCGGGAAGGACAGCTACGCCATGCTGGACATCCTGCTCAAGCTCAAGGCCCGCGCGCCCATCCATTTCGACATCGTCGCGGTCAACCTCGACCAGAAGCAGCCCGGCTTTCCCGAAGAGGTGCTCCCCAGGTATTTGAGCGAACTGGGCGTGGACTTCCACATCGAGAACCAGGACACCTACAGCATCGTCAAGCGCGTGATCCCCGAGGGCAAGACCACCTGCGGCCTGTGCAGCCGGCTGCGCCGCGGCATCCTGTACCGCGTGGCCGACGAGCTGGGCGCCACCAAGGTGGCGCTCGGCCATCACCGCGACGACATGCTGCAGACCTTCTTCCTCAACATGTTCTTCGCGGGCAAGCTCAAGAGCATGCCGCCCAAGCTGGTGAGCGATGACGGCAAGCACATCGTGATCCGCCCACTCGCCTACGTGGCCGAGAAAGACCTGGTGCGCTGGGCCCAGCACCGCGAATTCCCGATCATCCCGTGCACGCTCTGCGGCAGCCAGGAAAACCTGCAGCGCAAGCAGGTCGGCGAAATGCTGCGGGATTGGGACAAGAAGCACCCCGGCCGCGTGGAGAACATGTTCACCGCGCTGCAGAACGTGGTGCCTTCGCACCTGCTCGACGGAACGCGGCACGATTTCAAGGGTCTGAAGGCCACCGGCGTGGCCGATGAAGACGGCGACAAGGCCTTCGACACGCCTGCTTTCGACCTGCTCTCCCAGGCACCTGCAGCCCTGCGCATCTTCCAGGGCTGAACGGGCAACCCAGGGGAATTTTGGGCCGCGGAGCCCGGAGATCCTCATGAAACGTGCGTTCCTTGCTCTTCTTTTGCTGGCCGGCCTGAGCGGCTGCGCCACCTCCTGGGTGGTCGACAGCGACGTGAAAAGCTTCTCTTCGCTCGGCGCCGTGCAGTTCGGCGCCACCTACCGCTTCGATCGCCTGCCGTCGCAGCAGGCCGATGCCGCACGGCAGGAATCGCTCGAGGCGATGGCCGCCGCGGCGCTCGAGAAAGTCGGCCTGCGCCGCGACGACGCGAATCCGCAATACAGCGCGCAGATCGGCGCGCGCGTGACGATCGGCCTCTCGCCCTGGGCCGACCCCTGGCTCTTCGACGGCCCCTGGGGCGCCACCGGCTATGGCTACCACGGCTACGCACGGCGCTGGTATGGCGGCGGCTGGTATGGCGGCCCAGGCTTCATTCCGCCGGCTGCCAACCCCTGGTACGAGCGCGAGGTCAGCATCGTGCTGCGCGAGGTCGGCTCCAACCGGGTGGTGTACGAAACGCGGGCCCGGAACGACGGGCCCTACGGTGCCAGCGCGGCCATCCTGCCGGTGATGTTCCAGGCTGCGCTTGCGGGCTTCCCGAATCCGCCGCCGGGCGAGCGCCGCGTGAACATCGAGCTCTCGGCGGCGAACGGGAAATGACGGCCCCCTAGAATCCCGCCGGATGGAAGAAATCACCCGCCTGATTGCCGTTCGCCATGGCGAAACCGCCTGGAACGTCGACACGCGCATCCAGGGCCAGCTCGACATCGGGCTCAATGCCACCGGCCTCTGGCAGGCCCGGCGCGTGGGGCAGGCGCTGGCGCATGAAGACATCGGCGCCATCTACGCGAGCGACCTGTCGCGCGCCTGGCAGACCGCGCAGGAGATCGCGCGGCCCCATGGCCTCACAGTCCACCCCGAACCGGGCCTGCGCGAACGCGCCTTCGGCCACTTCGAAGGCATGAGCTTCGCGGAAATCGAGGCCACCCTGCCCGACCAGGCCCGGCGCTGGCGCGAGCGCGATCCCGAGTTCGAGCCCGAAGGCGGCGAGAGCCTGCTGGTGTTTCGCGAACGGGTGACGCGCATTGCGTCGAAGCTGGCAGCGCGCCATCCGGGCCGGCTGGTGGTGCTGGTGGCGCACGGCGGCGTGATGGACGTGCTGTACCGCGCCGCCACGCGGCAGGACCTGCAGGCGCCGCGCACCTGGCAGCTCGGCAACGCGGCCATCAACCGCATGCTGTGGACGCCCGAGGGCTTCAGCCTGGTGGGCTGGAGCGACACCGCGCACCTGGTGGACGACGCGCTGGACGAGACAACCAGCTGAGGGTGCGGGGAGCGAGTTCAGGCCGGCGAGTGCGAGACCTCGGCCTTCGCCTCGCCGGGCAGCTCGACCATCGGCCCGGTGCCGCTGTAGCGGTCGAGCGCCAGGTAGATGGCCGGCGTGATGTAGAGCGTGATCACCTGCGAGAAGATCAGCCCGCCCACCACCGCCACGCCCAGTGGCTGGCGAAGCTCGGCGCCGGCGCCCAGGCCCAGTGCGAGCGGCAGCGCGCCCATCAGCGCCGCCAGCGTGGTCATGAGAATGGGGCGGAAGCGCAGGCGGCAGGCCTCGCGGATCGCATCTACCGGCTTCATGCCCTCGGTGCGCTGCGCATCGAGCGCAAAGTCGATCATCATGATCGCGTTCTTCTTCACGATGCCGATCAACAGCAGGATGCCGATGGTGGCGATCAGCGTCAGGTCGAAGCCGAAGAGCTTGAGCGAGAGCAAGGCACCCACGGCCGCCGACGGCAGCCCGGCCAGGATGGTCAGCGGGTGGATGTAGCTTTCGTACAGAACGCCCAGCAGCACGTAGATCACCAGCACGGCCAGCACCAGCAGCACGGCCTGGCTGGACTGCGAGCTCTGGAACACCGCCGCATCGCCGCCATACGTGGTGATGATCGACGGCGGCATCTTCAGCTCTTCCTTGAACTGGTCGATCTTCGCGGTCGCGTTGCCCAGCGGCACGTCGGGCGCAAGATTGAACGACACGGTGACCGCCTGCAGCTGGCCCTGGTGGTTGACCGAGGTGGGCCCCACGGTGCGCTTGACGGTCGAGAACGCGGAGAGCGGCACCAGCCGTCCCGTGGTGCTGCGCACCGACAGGCGCGACATGTCGTCCTCGAACTGGCGGTCGTTGTCGGAGGCAGAGAGAATCACCTGGTAGGTGTTGCTCGCGCCGTAGATGCTGCCGATCTGCCGGTCGCCGTACGCGTTGTAGAGCGCCGTGCGCAGGTCGCCCACGGCCACGCCGAGCACGCCGGCCTTGTCGCGGTCGACCTCGAGCGTGGCCTGCAGGCCGCGGTTCTGCGAATCGCTGGTCACGTCGCGGAAGGCCGGATCGGCGCGCATGCGCTCCATGAGCCGCGTGGCCCAGGGCACCATCTCGCCCGCGTTGACGCTTTGCAGCGTGTACTGGAAGCGCGCCTTGCTCTGGCGGCCGCCCAGGCGCAGGTTCTGCACCGGCTGCATGTAGACCGCAATGCCCGGGATCTCGCGGAAACGCTGGCGCAGCGACTCGAGCACCGCGGCCATCTTGGGGCGCTCGCTGCGCGGCTTGAGCACGGCGAACAGGCGGCCGGAGTTCTGCGTGGCCGTGGGGCCACCCACGCCGACGAACGAGCTCACGTACGCCACGCTCGGGTCGGCTTGAAGAGAAGCGGCCACGCGTTCCTGCAGCGCGTTCATGGCGGTGAAGGAAATGTCCTCGGCCGCTTCCGTCGTGATCTGGATCTGCCCGATGTCTTCCTCGGGGAAGAAACCCTTGGGAATGGAGACGAACAGCCATGCCGTGACGATGAAGGTGCCGCCCGCCATCAGCAGCATCAGCGTGCGGTGTCCCAGCGTCCAGTCGAGGGTTCGCATGTAGCTGCCATGAACCCAGCGGTAGCCGCGCTCGAACGCGCGGCCGATGGCGGTGCCGGGCTCCGGATGCTCCTCTTCGTGGTCGAGCACGCCTTCCTTGCGGGGCACGTGCTTGAGCAGCCGGCTCGCGAGCATCGGCACCAGCGTGAGCGACACCACGGCCGACACCAGCACCGCCAGCGCCACCACCACCGCGAACTCGTGGAACAGCAGGCCGATCACGCCCGGCATGAAGAAGATCGGAATGAACACCGCCACCAGCGAGATCGAGATCGAGATGATGGTGAAGCCCACCTCGCGCGCGCCGCGCAGCGCCGCGGCGAAGGGCTCCATGCCCTTCTCGACGTAGCGCATGATGTTTTCGAGCACCACGATCGCGTCGTCCACCACCAGGCCCACGGCCAGCGTGATGCCCAGCAGCGAGACGTTGTCGAGGCTGTAGCCGAAGGCGTAGAGCAGCGCCACCGCGCCGATCAGCGAGATGGGAATGGTCGCCGCCGGAATCAGCGTGGCCACCAGCCGGTGCAGGAACAAAAAGATCACCAGCACCACCAGCGCGATGGTGCCCAGGAGCGTGAGCTGCACGTCGTGCACGGCCTCGCGGATGGACAGCGAGCGGTCGTTCACCATGTGGATCTCGACCGACTGCGGCAACTCCGCCTTGAAGCGCGGAATGAGCGCGCGGACCGCGTCCACCACTTCCACCGTGTTGGCATTCGGCTGGCGCTGCACGGCAAGGGAGATGGAGCTCTGGCCGTTGAAGCTGCTCGCGGTCTTGACCGACTCGAAGCTGTCTTCGATGGTCGCCACCTCGTCGAGCCGCACCGGCGCGCCGTTGCGCTGCCCGACGATCAGCTTGGCGAAATCTTCCGCCTTGGTGAGCTGCCGGTTGGCCTGGATGGTGAGCGTCTGGCGCGGCCCGTCGAGCGTGCCGACCGGCGTGTTGGCATTGGCCGAGTTCACCGCCCGGGCGAGTTCGTCGAGCGTGATGTTGCGGGCGTTGAGCAGGTCGGCATTGGCCTTGATGCGCACCGCGAAGGCCTTGCGGCCATAGACGCCCACTTGCGCCACGCCATCGATGGTGGACAGCGTGGGCGAGATCAGGTTCTCGGCGTAGTCGTTGAGCTCCGCCGGGTTCATCGACGGGGAGATCAGCGCGATGAACAGCACCGGCGCATCGGCCGGGTTCACCTTGCGGTACGACGGCAGCTGCGTGAGCTCCTGCGGCAGCTGGCGCTGGGCGCGCAGCAACGCGGCCTGCACGTCGACGGCGGCGGCGTCGATGTCGCGGCTGCTCACGAACTCCAGCGTGATCGAGCTCACGCCCTGCGTGTTCACCGAACTGATGGTCTGTAGCCCGGGAATGGTCGAGAACTGCTTCTCGAGCGGCAGCGCCACCGACGACGCCATGGTGTCGGGGCTCGCGCCCGGCAGCTGGGCATTCACGTTGATGACCGGCGTGTTGTAGCTGGGCAGCGCCGCGACCGGGATGCTGAAGTACGCGAAGATGCCCGCGACCACCACGGCGGCGGACAGCAGCACCGTCATCGCGGGACGACGGATGCAGAGCTCCGAGATGTTCATGCGCGTTCCCGCGGAGCCTGGGCGTCAGACGATGCCGCGCTGCCCGGCGTCACGCCGGTGGTGCCGGCCGGCGCGGGCTTCTTGTCGACGCGGATCTTGCCGCCCGGGCGCACGTTCTGGCTGCCCTCGATGACCACCTGCTCGCCCGGCTCGACACCACCCACCGCCACCTTGGTGCCGAAGGTGTAGAGCACCTGCACCTTCCGGCGCTTGGCGTTCTTCGCCTCGTCGACCACGTAGAGCGAAGCGCCGTCGGACAACATCATGAGCGCCGCCGCCGGCACCACGGTGGCGCCGGAGAGGGTGCGCACCGTGATGCGCGTGCCGACGAACTGGCCCGGCCACAGGCTCTGGTCGGCGTTGTCGAACACCGCCTTGGCGCGCACGGTGCCGATCTGCGGGTCGACCGTGTTGTCGACGAAATTCAAGACACCGGTCAGTGGCTCCTTGCGCCCGGTGACCAGTGCCTCGACCTTGGACCGGCTGCGCGCCGCGGCCAGCAGGTCCTGCAGGTTGGCTTCGGGCACCGGGAAACTCACCGCGATGGGGTCCAGCTGCGTGATGGTGACCAGCGACAGCGTGGGCTGCACCAGCGTGCCGGGGTAGATGTTGACGGCGCCGATGCGTCCCGCGATGGGCGCGCGCAGCGTGGCGTAGCCGAGCGCCACCTGCGCCGACTGAACGGCGGCGCGGTCGGCCGCCACCGCGGCGCGCTGCGCCTCGAGCTGCGACAGCGTGGCGTCGGTGGCGCTCTTGGAAATGAAGTTCTGCGCCAGCAGCTCCTGGCTGCGCCGGTACTGGCGCTCGAGGTCGGCCATGGTGGCCTCGTCGCGCTTCTGCTGGGCGCGGGCGCGGGCCAGGTTGGCCTGGTCGTTGCGGTCGTCGAGCGTGAAGAGCAGCTGGCCTTCCTTGACGAACTGCCCTTCCTTCACATGCACCGCCGCCACGGTGTTGGTCACCTGGGGCCGCAGGTCGACGCTGTTGAGGGAGACCACGCTGCCGTTGACCTGCACCGTCACCGGCACGTCCTGCCGCTCGGCGGTGGCCAGGGTGACGAGCGCCGGGGGCGCCGTGCCCGCCGGTGCGCCGCCCGCGGTGGCGGCCGGTTTGGCGCCCTTGGCCGCCATGCGGTCGCCAGCCCCGCTCCACCACCATCCCGCGACGGCTACGATCACCACACCTGCAAGGCCGAGGACGAGTTTTTTCTGCATTGGTTTCTGAGCACTTTGGGCTGACAGCGGCTATTGGAGCAGCCGTCGGCCCGGAGAGTCCACGCGTGCCGTAAAGATAAGTAAAGCCACCCTGCAAGGCCCATGCACCACCCACCGTGGCCGGCGCCGGGGGGATTTCGCCCCCCTCGTTAAAATCGCCGCTCCACAGCCTCTGGATATACCCCATGAACCGCTGCAAGAAACCCGCCAATGCTCTCACTTTCATAGCGCTTTGCACAGTAGCTGCAACCCTTTATTCCGTTGACGCAACGGCCCAGGCGGACGTGCCGCGGCCGCAGACGCAGAACGAGTCCATGGTGGGCGGGCGCACCTTTCCCATCGGCACGCTGCGCGGCAAGTTCATGGTGCTCAGTGCGCCCGACGTCGAGCTCGACGGCCATGCCGACCGGCTGGCGCCCGGCGCCCGCATCCGCAGCGAACAGAACATGCTGGTGATGGCGGGCAGCATCGCCGGCCAGAAATACCTGGTGAACTACACGCGCGATGCCGCCGGCCTGCTGCGCGAGGTGTGGATCCTCACGCCGGGCGAGGCCAGCGCCAGCCGCGAGTCGCTCAACAAGCCGTTCCTGAACATCTGGCCGTTCACCTCGAACGACACCCTCAACACGCAATGAAAAAGCCGGCGGGCCCATGCCCGCCGCACCGCAGCGGGCGATAGCGCGCGCTGCATTTGGCCTTTCCGCAGCGGGAGGGCCGGAGAGCACCCCATGAGCAAAAAAGTCTTTATCAAAACCTTCGGCTGCCAGATGAACGAGTACGACTCGGACAAGATGGCCGACGTGCTGAATGCCGCCCAGGGCTACGAGCCGACGCAGGACGTGGAGGAGGCCGACCTGATCCTCTTCAACACCTGCTCGGTGCGCGAGAAGGCGCAGGAGAAGGTGTTCTCCGACCTCGGCCGCGTGAAGCACCTGAAGGCCAAGGGCGTGAAGATCGGCGTGGGCGGCTGCGTCGCGAGCCAGGAGGGCGAAGCCATCATTGCGCGCGCGCCCTATGTCGACATCGTGTTCGGCCCGCAGACGCTGCACCGCCTGCCCGAGATGCTGAACGACCGCGAGCGGCTGAACCGCCCGCAGGTGGACATCAGCTTTCCGGAGATCGAGAAGTTCGACCACCTGCCGCCCGCGCGCGTGGAAGGCGTGACCGCGTTCGTCTCGATCATGGAAGGCTGCTCCAAATACTGCAGCTACTGCGTGGTGCCCTACACGCGCGGCGAGGAAGTGAACCGGCCCCTGGACGACGTGCTGGTGGAGATCGCGGGCCTGGCCGACCAGGGCGTGCGCGAGGTCACGCTCCTGGGGCAGAACGTGAACGCCTACCGCGGCCGCATGGGGGACACGGCCGAGATCGCCGATTTCGCGCTGCTGATCGAATACGTGGCCGAGATCCCGGGCATCGAGCGCATCCGCTACACCACGAGCCACCCGAACGAGTTCACGCCGCGGCTCATCGAGGCCTATGCCAAGGTGCCGCAGCTCGTGAGCCACCTGCACCTGCCGGTGCAGCACGGCAGCGACCGCATCCTGATGGCGATGAAGCGCGGCTACACGGCCATGGAATACAAGAGCACGGTGCGAAAGCTGCGCGCGATCCGGCCCGAGCTCGCGCTGTCGAGCGATTTCATCGTCGGCTTCCCGGGCGAGACCGACGAGGACTTCGCCAGGATGATGAAGCTGATCGACGACTGCCAGTTCGACAACAGCTTCAGCTTCATCTTCAGCCCGCGGCCCGGCACGCCCGCCGCCGCGCTGCAGGACGACACGCCCCATGCGGTGAAGCTGGCCCGCCTGCAGGCGCTGCAGCGCGTGATCGACGGCAACGTGCGCCGCTTCGGCGACGCGCTGGTCGGCACCACGCAGCGCGTGCTGGTCGAAGGCGCTTCCCGCAAGGACGCGAACGAGCTCATGGGCCGCACCGCCTGCAACCGGGTCGTCAACTTCGAGGGCGATGCGCGCCTGGTCGGGCAGATGGCCGACCTGCGCATCACGCGCTCGCTGGCCTACACGCTGCGCGGCGAAGTGGCCACGCGCGAATCGTCGACGGCGCCGGCTTCCACCGCGCTCGCCGCCTGATGGCGAAACGCTCGTCGACGCGGGGCTCGTTCCAGCAGCTCCTTCTTTTCGCTTTCCTCCTGATCACCGCGCTCCTGGTGGGCGTGGCGCTGCGCTCGGTGTTCCAGTACGACGCGCTCATGACCCAGAGCCGCGACGCGGCTGCGCGCGCGCTGCGGCTGTCGGGCGCGGCCCAGTCGCTGGCCGAGCGCAGCGCCGCCATGGAGCGCGCCGGGCGCCAGTCGCTGGTGCTGAACGACGCCGTCCTGCGGCGCCGCTTCGACGACGCCGCGCGCGAGGCGCACGGCGTGCTCGAGCGGCTCGAGCGCAACGGCCTCGCGCCCACCGGCATCGAGATGTGGCGCAGCCAGCTCGGCCTCATCGAGGGCCTGATGAGCGGCAGCCCCGACACCGCGCTCTCGCGCGAGAACAGCATGGCCATCCAGTTTCGCGACCTGGATTCGCTCAACACCAACATCGCGCAGCAGGCCCAGTTCCTGATCGAGATGCAGAACGATGCGCTCGCCAAGCGCATCGAGAATGCGCGCCGCCGGCTGATGCGCGAAGTGGTGGCCGCGAGCGTGCTTGCGGTGTCGCTGGCGCTGGCTTTCGGCATCTGGCTCGCGCGCCCGTTCAAGCGGCTCGAGCACGCGATCGTCGGCCTCGGCCAGAACCGGCTCGACGAGCCGATCGACATCCGCGGGCCGGCCGACGTCCGGCGGCTGTCGCAGCAGCTCGAATGGCTGCGCCTGCGGCTGACCGAACTGGACGCCGACAAGGCCCGCTTCCTGCGCCACGTGTCGCACGAGCTCAAGACGCCGCTGGCCGCGCTGCGAGAAGGCGTTTCGCTGCTCGAGGACGGCGTGACGGGCCCGCTCAACCCGGCCCAGCTCGAAGTGGCGCAGATCCTGAACCAGAACACCGTCTCACTGCAGAGTCAGATCGAGGCACTGCTGCGCTTCAATGCCGCCGCCTTCGAGGCGCGCGAGCTGCGCCGCGAACGCACCGAGCTGCTGCCGCTGATCGAGGAACAGATCGAGGCGCAGCGGCTGCAATGGCAGGCGCACGGCCTGCGCGTACGCGCCGAAGGCGAGCCGCTCGCGCTCACGGTGGACCGCGTCAAGCTGGGGACCGCGGTGGCCAACCTGCTGTCCAATGCCATCCGCTATTCGGCGCCCGGGGGCGTGATCACCCTCACGGTGTCGAGCACGCCGGATACTGCGTGCATCGATGTCAACGACGCGGGTCCGGGTATTGCCGAAGGCGACCGGGACCGGATTTTCGAGCCCTTCTACAGGGGCGAGCGCCAGCCCGAGCACGCCGTCAAGGGCACCGGCATCGGCCTTTCGATCGTGCAGGAGTACATTGCTGCCCATGGGGGCCGCATCACCCTGCAGCCAGGCGGGCCCGGCGCGCGCTTTCGCATCGAACTGCCGCGCACGGCCTGAACCCTTCCTGAAGCTCCGCGATCCGGGCATCCAACTGAAACACCGCCTCTTGTTCTTTTTTCGACCCATGCTTTTTCCGTTCGTCCGCAGTTCGACCCTGTCCGGGGCGGTGGCCATGCCCTTCGTCCTGCTGCTGGCCGCCTGCGCGACGCAGCCCAAGCCGCCGGCCGAGGCCGACGCCCTGCCCCCGCCGCCCGCCGCGCCACGCGTGGTGCCGGTCGAGGCCGAGCCCCAGGCGCCCGCCACGCAGCCGGCATCGCTCTTCACGTTGATGACCCAGGGCCCGGTCGCGGCCATGCTGGCGTACGCCGACAAGGTTCGCCCACTGGGCGGCACCGAGCTGAGCGCTGAAATCACCCGCGCCGGCGACCCGGGCGATTCGCCCACGGCGCAGATGCAGCTCGCGCTGCTGCTGGCGCAGACCCGCGTCCCGGCCGACCTGGTCCGCGCGCTGGGCCTGATGCAGCGCGTGATGGCCAATCCGTCGTCCGATGCGCAGCCGCTGCAGCCGCTGGCGCGTGCGCTGGCGGCGCGCTACGTGGAACAGCGCCGCGTCGAGGACGACCGCGACAAGCAGGTGCAGCAGCTGCGCGAGAGCCAGCGCCGCATCGACCAGCTCAACGACCGCATCGAAGCGCTGCGCGCCATCGAGCGCAGCTTCGCGCGGCCCAACAATGCCCCGGTGCCCGCCCTGCCCGCACCCGGCACCACCAAACCCCCGCCATGAACATCCTCCAACCCGGGAAGGGACCCCTTCGATGAGCAGCCCCGGCGCACGCCTGCTGGTGGTCGACGACGACCCGGACATGCTGCGGCTGCTCTCGATGCGGCTGATGTCGGCCGGCTACCAGGTCACGGCCGTGACCTCGGCGGAAACCGCGCTCACGCAGCTCGAGATCGAGCATCCGCAGCTGGTGCTCAGCGACGTGCGGCTGCCCGGGCGCGACGGGCTCCAGCTGTTCGACGAGATCCGCAAGCGGCATCCGTCGCTGCCGGTCATCCTGCTCACCGCGCACGGCACCATTCCCGACGCGGTGGAAGCCACCGCTCGCGGCGTGTTCACCTATCTCACCAAGCCCTACGACGGCCGCGAACTGCTGGACAAGATCGCCCAGGCGCTGGCGCTCGGCGCGCCGGCCAGCACGCCCGCGAGGGGCGGCGACGAAAGCTGGCGCTCCGAAATCGTGAGCCGCAGCAACCGCATGTCCGAACTGCTGGCCGAAGCGCGCATGGTCGCCAAGTCGGACGCCTCGGTGCTGCTGCGCGGCGACAGCGGCGCGGGCAAGGAACTGCTGGCGCGTGCCATCCACAAGGCCAGCGCGCGCGCCGACAAGCCCTTCGTGGCGGTCAATTGCGGCGCCATTCCCGAGGCGCTGCTCGAATCGGAATTGTTCGGCCACATGAAGGGCGCCTTCACCGACGCGCACGCCAATCACAAGGGCCTGTTCCAACAGGCCGACGGCGGCACCCTGCTGCTGGACGAAATCGGGGACATGCCGCCCGCGCTGCAGGTCAAGCTGCTGCGCGTGCTGCAGGAACGCGCGGTGCGCCCGCTGGGCGCCAGCCAGTCGATCGAGGTCGACGTGCGCATCATCTCGGCCACCCATCGCGACCTGGACGCGGCGATGGCGGCGGGCCAGTTCCGCGAAGACCTGTATTACCGGCTCAACGTGGTGACGCTCACGCTGCCACCGCTGTCGGCCCGGCGCGAAGACATTCCGCTCCTGGCCAATCACTTCCTGCAGAAGCTGTCGACCAAATACGGCAAGCGGCTCTCCGGCTTCGCGCCCGAGGCGCTCAAGGCGCTGGCGACCGCCGCCTGGCCCGGCAACGTGCGCCAGCTCTACAACGTGGTGGAACAGGTTTGCGCCCTGTCGAGCTCGCCCTTGATCCCGCTCGCGCTCGTGCAGCGGGCGCTGCGGGTGCCGACGGTCGAGGTCCAGACCTATGCCGAGGCCAAGCAGCGCTTCGAGCGCGACTACCTCGTGGGCCTGCTCAAGCTGACCGATGGCAACGTGGCCGATGCCGCGCGGCTGGCGGACCGCAACCGCACCGAGTTCTATCGCCTGCTGCAAAAGCACGAACTCACGCCGGGGCACTTCAAGGCCGACGCTGTCGCTCCCGGCAACGAGCCTGTCGCCGAGTAGCGACGCCCCTAAACCGTTGATTCATAACGGTATTTTCCACCAGCCTCTTGGGCTTGTCGGGATTCGGCGACAAAAACGGGGGTTTCAGGGCCCGCCAACCGGCCTCCTCCCCCAAAACTGCATCCAGGTCGACGCAAGTCATTGATCTGAAAGCGTTTTTCCAGGCTGGCACAGGGTTTGCCCCTGTACTGGCATGACAGCACTCACCAGCCCATCTTTCGCACTGCGCCCGCAGCGCGACGGCCTGCGTCAAAAGCAGTTTTCCCTCTCGCGGCCCCGTTCCGCGGGTCATTCGCCGGCCGCGCTCGCAAGCGCAGGCGGCGCCGAACCGGATTGCGTCATCAAGCGCTTTCCTGCCATTGGCGACACCCCTTCCCTCGACAAGCAACGTTGGTAAATCACACATGAAGCCGAACGACTTCTCCCAACTGAACGTGCTGACCGAAGCCGACTTTTCGCACCGCAGCCCGGTGCGCGAAGAACGCCACCCCAACGCCGTGACCGCTCCTCCGGTCAACCGCGGTTCCATGGCGCCCCGCCCCTGGCGCGGCTTCTGGAACAGCCTGGGCACCGCCCTCCTGGTCAAGCTCGGTGCCGGCGGCAAGCCGGAAGCCGAAACCGCCGAAGCCGGCGCACAGGTCAAGCAGCCCTGGCAGCGTGCCGCGGCGCAGCGCCGCTTCGCCTTCATGGCGCTCACGCTGCTGAGCACCGTGATCGCGTCCACGCTGTTTGCCGGCGTGCAACCCGACTACGACAACGTCTGGCTCGAATACGGCCAGATCGGCCTGTACGGCCTGCTCTCGGGCTGGGTCGTCACCGGCTTCGTGACCGCACTGATGGGTTTCTACGTCTCGGTGCGCGGTGACAAGCACGCGCTCTCGGTCAAGCAGGTGGCCCACCACGCGATGAACCCCGAGGCACGCACCGCGATCATCATGCCGATCTGCAACGAAGACGTTGCGACGGTGTTCGCCGGCCTGCGCGCCACCTGCGAATCGGTTGCGGCCACGGGCCACGCGAAGCAGTTCGACGTGTTCGTGCTGTCCGACAGCTACACGCCCGAAACCGCCGCCGCCGAGCGCGCCGCCTGGGAAGACCTTCGCGCCGCGCTGGCCGAGAGCCCGAACCAGCCGCAGGTCGAGGTGTATTACCGCCTTCGCACCCGCCGCACGCATCGCAAGGCCGGCAACGTGGCCGACTTCTGCCGCCGCTGGGGCAAGGACTACCGCTACATGGTCGTGCTCGATGCCGACTCCGTGATGAGCGGCGACTGTCTGACCTCGATGGTCAAGCTGATGGAAGCCAACCCGACCGCCGGCATCATCCAGACCGCCACGCAGGCCATCGGCCACGTGACGCTGCATGCCCGCGCCCAGCAATTCGCCTCCCGCGTGACGGGCCGCCTGTTCACGCTGGGCATGCAGTTCTGGCAACTGGGCGAATCGCACTACTGGGGCCACAACGCGATCATCCGCGTCGAGCCCTTCATGAAGCATTGCGCGCTGGCCCCCATCGAGGGCACCGGCGGCATGTCCGGCGGCATCATGTCGCACGACTTCGTCGAAGCCGCGCTGATGCGCCGCGCCGGCTACAACGTGTGGCTCTGCGCCGACCTGGTCGGCAGCTACGAACAGCAACCGCCGGACCTGCTGGCCGAACTGCAGCGCGACCGCCGCTGGTGCCAGGGCAACCTGCAGAACGCCCGCCTGATGGCCGAGCCCGGCATCCACCCGGTGCACCGCGCGATGTTCGTGACCGGCACGATGGCCTATGTCTCGGCACCGCTGTGGCTCGCGTTCCTGACACTCGGCACCGCACTGTGGCTGAGCGGCTCGAGCCTGATCTCCAGCTGGAGCGTGCTGCCGGCGGAACTGGCCGGCCTGTGGGTCTGGACCCTGTGCCTGCTGTTCCTGCCCCGCGTGCTCGGCATCGCCGCCGTGCTCATGCGCGGCGAGCAGCGCCAGTACGGCGGTCTGTGGGGCCTCGTGAAGAGCTCGATGCTCGAAAGCGTCCTGGCCATCGTGCAGGCACCGGTTCGCATGCTGGCCCACTCGCTGTTCGTGCTGGTCGCCCTCACCGGCATCAAGCTCGACTGGAAGTCGCCTCCGCGCGAAGCCGCCGCCGTGCCCTGGAAGATCGCGGTGTCGCAGCTCGCTCCGATGAGCATCGTGGTCGGCGCGCTGGCCGTGGGTGTTGCAATGATCGACCCGAGCGCGCTGATCTGGCTCATGCCCGTCGGCCTGCCGCTGCTGCTGGCCATCCCGCTCACGGTGCTGACCAGCCAGATCGCGCTGGGCACGTCGCTGCGCGACCGCGGCTACCTGCTGATTCCCGAGGAATCGCGCTCGCCGGCCGTGCTGCGCCGCGCCTGGATGCATGCGCTGCGCCTTGCGCGCCCCGCGGCGCTGGCCACGGCCTGATGCACTGAAGACACAGCCTCTCGAAAAGCCGGCCCCAGGGCCGGCTTTTTTCATGGCGCATGGCTAGAATCGCGCCTTCCTTTTCCAACCCACGGATCCTCCGATCCCCTGGAGCGCCAAGTGCCCCGATTCGCCGTCACCACTCACTGACGCCGACAACACCACTTCACTGGCCATGTCGGGCGCCAAGCTGCGCATTCCGCTGACCAGGCACGGCCTACCGCCGCCGAAGTCGATCCTCTTCCCAGCTTCGCTCCCGCACGTTGTCGGTTCTTCCTGATTTGCATCTGGAGAACAACGTGTTCCCTCTCTCTTCCCTTTCATCGATTCCGCTGCTCAAGTACCCACGTACTGCGCACCTGGAAGGATCGCGCCTTCAGGCGGGCGACACCGACGATGGCCAGACGCGGTTGTCCGCGCTGCTCGGCCTCGATGTGGTCATCGAGGAAAAACTCGATGGCGCCAACGCGGCCGTGTCGTTCACCTCGGCAGGTGAACTGCTGTTGCAGTCGCGTGGCCACTACCTCGCGGGTGGCGCCGGCGAGCGCCAGTTCAACCTGTTCAAGCACTGGGCCGCCGCGCACGAGGCTGCTTTGCTGGAGCGGCTCGAAGACCGCTACGTGATGTACGGCGAGTGGTGCTTTGCCAAGCACAGCTGCTGGTACGACCGGCTGCCGGCGTTTTTCCTGGAGTTCGATCTCTACGACCGGAGGGCGCAGTGCTTCCTGTCGACGCCGGCGCGGCATGCACTGCTCGATGGCAGCCCGGTCATTTCGGTGCCGGTGCTCTATGACGGCGAGATGCCGCACCACGCGAAAGCATTGCGCTCGCTGGTGCAACCATCGCTCGCGCGCAGTGCAGGCTGGAAAGAGGCTTTCGAACAAGCCGTGACGCAGGAGGGCCAGCCGCTCGAGCTCGTGCGGCAGCAGACCGATCTGTCCGATCTTGCCGAGGGCCTGTACCTCAAGACCGAGTCGGACGGCCAGGTGACGGGCCGCTACAAATGGGTGCGTCCGGATTTCGTCCAGACCATCCTCGACTCGGGCTCGCACCACAGCCGGCGGCCGGTGCTGCCCAACCAGCTGGCGCCTGGCGTGGACCTCTACGCACCCACGCCCACGGCAACATGGCACGACCTGGGACTGCGCACCCTGCACTCCCCGGCCGAGCTTGCGGACAAGGGGAAAACGCGATGACCTTCGACGATCTGCGCGCCCTGGTGCCAGCGCCGGGCGCGGGGGCCGATTGGCCGCAATGCTGCGAACTGCTGCCGGAGCTGCTGCGTCTCGAAGAGACGCCGCAAGACCCGTACTACCACGCCGAGGGCAACGTCGGCATCCACACGCGCATGGTGCTCGACGCGCTGATGCAGGATGCGCACTACCAGTGCGCCGGTGCCGGCGGCCGTTTCGTGCTCTTCATGGCCTGCCTGCTGCACGACATCGCCAAGCCAGACACCACGGTGATCGATGCCGCGAGTGGACGCATCGGGCAACCCGGCCACTCGCGCCGCGGCGCGGTCGACGTGCGCGTGCTGATGTGGAAGGCCCGCGTGCCGTTCGCGCTGCGCGAAGCCGTGTGCCGGATCATTGCGGTGCACCAGTTTCCATTCCATGCCTTTGCCTCGCGCAAGGGCGTGCGGCCCGAGTGGCTGGTGCACAAGCTCTCATGGGAACTGAGCCTGCCCGACCTGTGCTGCGTCGCGCGCTGCGACATGCTCGGGCGGCACTATGAAAAGCGTGCCGACAGCATGGCCGACATTGCAATCTTCGAGGAACTCGCGCGGGAAGAAGGCTGCTGGGAAGGTCCGCGCCCGATGGCCGACGCGCACACGCGCCTCGCCTACTTCCGCGGCGCCGACACCAGCCCCGATTACCCGCTGTTCCAGACCCCGGGTTCAGAGGTGACGGTGATGTGCGGGTTGCCGGCCAGCGGCAAGAACCATTGGGTGGCGCAGCACCGGAAGGGCTGGCCGATCGTGTCGTTCGACGATGCGCGCGCCGAACTCGGGTTGAAGCACGGCGAGAACGACGGGCTTGCCGCGCACCATGCGGTCGACCTGGCGAAGGCGCTGCTGCGCAAGCAGGAGCGCTTCGTATGGAACGCCACGCACCTGAGCCAGCAGATGCGAGCCAAGACCCTCGACCTGCTGTGGAACTACCACGCGCAGATCGAACTGGTGTACCTGGAAGTGCCGCATGCCGAGCTGATGCGCCGCAATCGCGGGCGCGACACCACGCTGTCGAACGCGGGCATCGAACGGATGCTGCACCGCTGGGAACTGCCGCCGCCGAGCGAGGCGCACGATACGGTCTACGAAGTGCAGACCTGAAAGCGACGAAGCCCGCCGGGCGTACCCCGGCGGGCTTCTGTCCTTCCAACTATATATATGTGTGTGCGCGATCAGAACGGCAGCTTCGGCCCGCCAGGCCCACCCATGCCGCCCATCCCCTTCATGCCGCCCATTTTCTTCATCATCTTCATGAGGCCGCCGCCCTTCATCTTCTTCATCATGCCCTGCATCTGCTCGAACTCGTTGAGCAGGCGGTTCACCTCCTGAACCTGCACGCCGGCACCGGCCGCGATGCGGCGCTTGCGCGTGGCCTTGAGCAGTTCGGGCTTGCGGCGCTCCAGCGGGGTCATGCTCTGGATGATGCCTTCCTTGCGGCGGATGTCGCGCTCGGCGCGGGTCATGTCGGCCTCGGTGGCCTTGGCGGCCATCTGCTGCGGCAGCTTGTCCATGAGGCTGGACAGGCCGCCCATCTGCTTCATCTGCTGCAGCTGGCCAAGGAAGTCGTTCAGGTCGAAGCCCGCACCGCTCTTGACCTTGGCCGCGAGCTTCTGCGCCGCCGCCACGTTGACGCCGGCCGTGACCTGCTCGACCAGCGCAACGATGTCGCCCATCCCGAGGATGCGGCCCGCGTGGCGCTCGGCGTCGAACACCTCGAGGCCGTCGATCTTCTCGCTGGTGCCGGCAAACTTGATCGGCACGCCCGTGACCTGCCGCACCGACAGTGCCGCGCCGCCGCGCGAATCGCCGTCGGTCTTGGTCAGGATGATGCCGGTGAGCGGCAGCGCATCCTTGAAGGCCTTGGCGGTGTTGATCGCGTCCTGGCCCTGCATCGCGTCGACCACGAACAGCGTCTCGACTGGGTCGAGTGCGCCGTGCAACTGCTTGATCTCGGTCATCAACACTTCGTCGATGGCCAGGCGGCCTGCCGTGTCGACCAGCAGCACGTCGAAGAAATGACGCTTGGCATGGTCGAGCGCCGCGCGTGCGATGTCGAGCGGCTTCTGGTCCGGCGTGCTGGGGAACCATTCGGCACCGGCCTGCCTGGTGACCATCTTGAGCTGCTCGATCGCGGCGGGGCGGTAGACGTCGCCCGACACGGTGAGCACCTTCTTCTTGCGCTTCTCGATCAGGTGCTTGGCCAGCTTGGCGGTGGTGGTGGTCTTGCCGGCGCCCTGCAGGCCGGCCATCAGGATCACCGCGGGCGGCTGGGCCGCAAGATTGATGTCCGACACGCCCTCGCCCATGGTGGCGGCAAGCTCGCGGTTCACGATGCCGACCAGCGCCTGGCCCGGCTTGAGCGAGCCCAGCACTTCCTGGCCGAGCGACTTTTCCTTCACGCGCGCCACGAAGTCGCGCACCACGGGCAGCGCCACGTCGGCCTCGAGCAGCGCCATGCGCACTTCGCGCAGCATGTCCTGCACGTTGCTTTCGGTGATGCGGGCCTGGCCGCTCATCGTCTTGACGAGGCGGGAAAACTTTTCTGTGAGGGCGGTGGCCATGAAGGAGATGCCTTGCTGCCCGCCGCGGCGGGTCATTGGAAAGTCGGAAACCGGAGATCGGCCGCTTGCTGCGCCACGGGGAAAGTGCGCACGGCTGGGGGAGATAAACTCTACCGATGATTTTAGCGATCCCCTCTCCACTCGCGGTGGCGCTGGGCATCGCCACCGCGGCTGCCTACGGATTTGCCGCTGCCGCGGGTGCCCGGCTGAGCCGAAAAACCACCCAATGGGCCCTCGGCCTGGCATGGCTGCTGCATGCCGCGGTGCTGGGCCACGGCCTGGTCGGCAGCCAGCCGCACTTCGGCTTTGCGCCCGCGCTCTCCGTCACCGCGTGGCTGGTGCTCACCGTCTACGCGGTCGAAAGCAGCATGTATCCGCAAATGAAGGTGCGCCGTGCGCTGGCCTGGCTCGGCGCGGCGGCCGTGTTGCTCGGGGTGCTGTTTCCCGGTACGCCGCTGCACGTCTCGGCATCGCCCTGGCTGCCGCTGCACCTGGCGCTGGGCATAGCGTCTTACGGCTTGTTCGGCGCGGCGGTGGTCCATGCCTGGCTCATCACGCGGGCCGAAAAGCAGATCCGCCTGGCCACCGAGCCGCAGGCCGGCCTGCCGCTGCTCACGCTCGAACGGCTCACCTTCCGGTTCGTGATGGCGGGCTTCGTGCTGCTCTCGGCCACGCTGCTGGCCGGCCTGCTGTTCAGCGAAACACTCTATGGCGCGTCGTTCCGCGGCTGGAAGTGGGACCACAAGACCGTGTTCTCGGTGCTCGCCTGGATGAGTTTTGCCGTCCTGCTGATCGGCCGCGTGCGCTTCGGCTGGCGCGGCCGCACGGCGCGGCGCGTGCTGTACGCCGGCTCCGTCCTGCTGCTGCTGGCGTACGTGGGCTCGCGCTTCGTGCTCGAAGTGGTCCTGGCGCGCGGCGCATCATGAAATACCTGCTCGTTCTCGCAGTGCTGTGGGTGGCCATCTGGCTCTGGCGCAAGAACCGCCGTGAAGAAATGCGCGACGCCCAGCGCGAGCAGGCGGCGGCACGCGCCCAGCGCCCGCCGCCTCCACCCGGCGCCCCGCAGGCCATGCTGCGCTGTGCGCATTGCGGCTTGCACCTGCCCGCGGGCGATGCGATCGGGGGGCCGGGCGACGCGGTCTACTGCAGTGCCGCGCACCGCCAGGCTGCCGAGCGCGGCTGAACGGACGCAGCGCCTCCATGAGTTCTTCCCTCTGGCAGCGAGGCGAGGCCGCCACCGACTGGGACCTGCTCGAACCGGGCCGCAGCGAGAGCGCCGCGCTGCTGCGTTTGTGGCGCGGCTTCATGGCGGCACGCTGCTTCGTCGCGCTGGTGCTGGTGCTGCTGCAAGGCGTGGCCCTGGCGCTCGGCCAGACGATGCATCCGCTGGCCATTGCGCTGTCGGCCGGCTACCTGGTCACGACCTGGCTGGGCGCCCGCTACGCGCATTTCACGCCCCCGATCCGGGGCTTCGCGGCGCTGTGGTTCCTCACCATCGGCATCGACCTGGGCACCTTCACCGCCCTCCAGGTGCTCCAGGGCGGCAACATCAACTACACGCCGCTGTTCGCGTTGCCGGTGCTCATGAGCGCGGTGCTCGGCACCGTGACGGTGGGCCTGGGCACCACGGCCACCGTCACCCTGCTGCTGCTGGCCGACGCGGGCTGGCACTGGCTGCAGCAGCCCGGCGATTCCTCCACCCGCTTCGTGCAGGCGGCGCTCACCGGCACGGGGCTCTTCGTGGTGGCCCTGCTGGCGCACGAACTCGCGCGCCGGCTCGCGCGCGAGGAAGAAACCGCCCTGCGCAACCGCAGCAGCGCGCAGATGCAGGCGCAGGTCAACGACCTGGTGATCGAGACGCTGAGCGAAGGCGTGCTGGTGATCGACGCCGAAGGCATGGTGCACGCGGCCAACCCGGCGGCGGACGCCATCCTCGGACAGGGATTGGCCCGGCTCGCGCTGCCTTTTGCGCTGCATGCGCAGCCGGCCTGGCATGCGCTGGCGGCCTTGGCGCGCCAGACCTTCGCACGCCGCGCACCGCAGAGCGAAGAAATTCCCGTGGCCCAGGCGCGCGGTGCGGCGCGCGAAGTGCGGGTGCGCACGCGGCTCACGCCCACCAGCGACCAGCGCGTCGGCAGCCTGTGCGTGATGTTCCTGCAGGACCTGCGCGAACTCGAGGCCCGCATCCGCACCGAGAAGCTGGCCGCCATGGGCCGCATGTCGGCCGCGGTGGCGCATGAGATCCGCAATCCGCTGGCCGCCATCACCCAAGCCAGCGCCCTGCTCAACGAAGACCTCACCGACCCGGCGCACCGCAAGCTGACCAGCATGGTCCAGCACAACGCGCAGCGGCTTGCCCGCATCGTGGACGACGTGCTCGATGTTTCGCGCGCGCGCCAGCAGCGCGTGCTCTCGCTCGGCGAACAGGTGGCGCTCGATCCCGCGGTGCGCGCGCTGGCCGAGGAATGGGTTCGCCACACGCAGCGCAAAGGGGTGCTGATCACGCTCGATGCGCCCGACAGCGAGGTGCGCTACGACGTCGAGCACCTGCGTCGCCTGCTGGTGAACCTGCTGGACAACGCGGCGCGCTATGCCAGCAGCCGGGAAGGGTCGATCCAGGTCGTCACCACCACGCAGCGCGGCGGTTCCAGCCGGCCCAGCCTGCAGGTGTGGAGCGACGGCGCGCCGCTGGAGCCCGCCGTGCAGCGCCACCTGTTCGAGCCCTTCTTCTCTTCCGAGAGCCGCTCCAGCGGGCTCGGGCTCTTTCTCTGCCGGGAGCTGTGCCGGCGCCATGGCGCCACCATCGGCTACGAACGGCGCGCGCTCGTCGCGGGCGGCCCCGAGGGCAACGAATTCTTCGTCAGCTTTGCACCCAGCGAAAACCGGCTGACACAATAGCGCCCGTGAGCACTCCTCCTCCTTCCCTGCAGCGTCCGGCCAACATCCTGGTCATCGACGACGAACCCGACCTGCGCACGCTGTACGAACTGACGTTGCTGCGCGAGGGCTATCGCGTCGAGGCCGCCGGGAGCGTCTCCGAAGCCTGGCAGCACCTTGAGGCCGGGCAGTTCGATGCGGTGATCACCGACATGCGGCTGCCCGACGGACAAGGCATGGAAATCATCCACCGCATCCAGAAGAACCAGCGCAGCGAGCGCTGCGTCGTGATGACGGCCTACGGCTCGGCCGAGAACGCGGTCGAGGCACTGAAGGCCGGCGCCTTCGACTACCTCACCAAGCCCGTCGACCTGAAGCAATTCCGCGCGGTGGTCGCTTCCGCCGTGCAGGCCCGGCAGGCGCCGCCCGCCAGGGCGGTGCGTGCGGCGGCCGCCGAGCCGGGCGAACCCCGCGCCGATGCGCTCGCCGTTCCCGCCAGTGGCATCACGGCGCTCCAGCGGCTGGTGGGCGACTCGGAACCCATGCGGCTCGTCAAGTCGCGCATCGCCAAGGTGGCGCGCGGCATGGCGCCGGTGCTGGTGCGCGGCGAATCGGGCACCGGCAAGGAACTGGTGGCGCGCGCGGTTCACGCCTGCAGCCAGCGCAGCGAAGGCCCCTTTGTCGCGGTCAACTGCGGCGCGATTCCCGAGAACCTGCTCGAGGCCGAATTCTTCGGCGCCCGCAAGGGCTCCTACACCGGCTCGTCGCAAGACCGCGACGGCTACTTCCAGGCTGCGCGCGGCGGCACGCTGTTTCTCGACGAGATCGGCGACCTCCCGCTGGCCATGCAGTCCAAGCTGCTGCGCGCCATCCAGGAGCGCAGCGTGCGCTCGATCGGCTCAACCCAGGAAGACGCCGTGGACGTGCGCGTCGTGAGCGCCACGCACAAGGACCTGCACGCCGAAGTGCAGGCCGGCCGTTTCCGGCAGGACCTGTTCTACCGGCTCAACGTGATCGAGATTGCGGTGCCCGCGCTGCGCGACCGGCGCGAAGACCTGCCCGCGCTTTGCGCCGCGCTGCTCGCGCGCATCGCGCAGGATGGCGGCTTGCCGGTGCCGCATCTTTCCGTCGAACTGCTGCGTCGCCTCGCCCAGCATCCGCTCGACGGCAACGTGCGGGAACTCGAGAACCTGCTGCATCGCGCCGTGGCGCTCAACGACGGCGACGAGCTTCACCTCGACCTCACGGCGGGCGGACGGCCTGGGGCGGCGCCGCCAGATGCGGCCGCTGCGGCCACCGCGCCTTCGCCCCTGTCTTCTTCGGTGGCCGACGGTGAATCGCCTGCCGCGCCCGCACCGTCCGCAACCGCGGTGGCCGACGCCAAGCCGGCCGCCCTTCCCTCCGACCTGCAGGCCTACCTGGACCAGCAGGAGCGCGAAATCCTCGTGCGCGCACTGCGCGAAAGCGGCTTCAACCGCACCGCGGCCGCCGCGCGGCTCGGCATGAGCCTGCGCCAGATCCGCTACCGCATTGCGCGGCTGGGCATCACCACGCCCAACGGCGACGAAGGCGCCGCCAGCCCGGCCGATGACTGACGCAGCGGCCATGGCAGCAGGCGGCAGCAACGACGACGGCCTCTGGCAAGCCGGCTGGTACCGTTTCGCCAAGGCGCTGCGCTCGCCCAATTTCGGTCCCCGGCCCGCGGGCGCACAGACCGACCTGATCGTGCTGCATTCGATCAGCCTGCCGCCGGGCGAATACGGCGGCGATGCCGTGCAGCAGCTCTTCGCCAACCAGCTCGACTGGGACGCGCATCCTTATTTCCAATCCATTCGAGGCCTCGAAGTTTCCTCGCACTTCTATGTGCGGCGCAGCGGCGAGCTCTGGCAGTTCGTGAGCTGCGACGACCGCGCCTGGCACGCCGGCGTGTCCGCGTGGCGTGGCCGCGAGAACTGCAACGACGATTCGATCGGCATCGAACTCGAGGGCCTGGAAGGCGAGCGTTTCGAAGAAGCGCAATACGAAACGCTGGCGAGCCTCGCGGCCGCGATCGCGCAGCACTACGCCATCGAGCACATCGCCGGCCATGAACACATCGCGCCGGGCCGAAAGCAGGACCCGGGTGCCGGCTTCGATTGGCCGTTGCTGCGCGCCCAGCTCGGCTGGGACGCGCGAATGTTCCCGGCTCAGGCGATTCCGCGCTAATTTTTTTTATCGGACACCGCGCCGCGATGCGCTGCGTTCGCGGTCCATCGCGCGCCGCATTGCGCGTGCGAAGCGCAGCAACCATGCGCCTTGCAGGCCCAAATCGGCCGGCAAGCCACGTCCCGCGCGGGCTGCGAGACCATGGTCCACTGTCCACGCGGCACCGATGGGCCGTGTGCGTTCCGTAGAGAAATACCCGTACGGGTTAAACTTCGGCAAAACACTACCTGTAGTGGCTTGTGGACCCTCGGCACCCTAGATATAGTGTGTTCCGTCCGGCCAACAACGCCGGCGCAACGCCCGGCCAAGGCGCTGCCAACCAACAAGAATTGCCAACCGAGAGGAAGCGAATGCAAACAACCCTGAACACCCCATCGACCCCGCGTGCCGTTCCTTCCACGCCGCCGCAACAGCGCGATACCGCGGGCTCCACCACCGCCCAGAATCTTGCGAACTACCAGATCATTCGCCGCAACGGCGCCGTGGTTCCGTTCGAACCCAACAAGATCGCCATTGCGATGATGAAGGCCTTCCTGGCGGTGCACGGCACCCAGGGCGCCGCTTCGGCCAGCGTGCGCGAAACGGTCGACGTCCTCACGCAAGGCGTGATCCGCGCCATGGTCCGCTCGCGTCCGGGCGGCGGCACCTTCCACATCGAAGACGTGCAGGACCAGGTCGAACTCGGCCTGATGCGCGGCGGCCACCACGAGATCGCGCGCGCCTACGTGCTCTACCGCGAGCGCCGCACCCAGGAGCGCTCCAAGCAAGGCGCGCAGGAAGCACCGGCCGCGCCGATGCTCCACGTGCTGGACGGCGGCGAACGTGTCGCGCTTGACCTGAACGAGCTCAAGGGCCTGATCGAATCGGCCTGCGAAGGCCTGGGCGACGGCATCACCGCCGCGCCGATCGTTGCAGAGACGATGCGCAACCTGTATGACGGCGTGCCGCTCGACGAGGTCTACAAGGCCTCGATCCTGGCCGCGCGCACGCTCATCGAGAAGGACCCCGACTACACCTTCGCGACCGCCCGCCTGCTGCTGCACACGATCTTCAAGGAGATCATCGGCCGCGAAGTGATGCCCGCCGAGCGCGCCCAGACCTACGCCGACTACTTCCCGCAGTTCATCAAGAAGGGCGTCGAGAACGAACTGCTCGACGAGAAGCTGCTGCAGTACGACCTGCCCCGCCTGGGCGCGGCGCTCAAGGCCGAGCGCGACAACCAGTTCGATTACCTCGGCCTGCAGACGCTGTACGACCGCTACTTCCTGCACGTGCGCAAGAACCGCATCGAGCTGCCGCAGGCTTTCTTCATGCGCGTGGCCATGGGCCTTTCGCTGGGCGAAATCGACCGTGAAGCGCGCGCCATCGAGTTCTACGAAGTGCTGTCCTCGTTCGACTTCATGTCGAGCACGCCCACGCTGTTCAACGCCGGCACGCTGCGCTCGCAGCTGTCCAGCTGCTACCTGACCACCGTGCCCGACGACCTGGACGGTATCTACGAGTCGATCAAGGAAAACGCGCTGCTGTCGAAATTCGCCGGCGGCCTGGGCAACGACTGGACCCGCGTGCGCGCGCTCGGCAGCCACATCAAGGGCACCAACGGCGAATCGCAAGGCGTGGTGCCGTTCCTCAAGGTGGTCAACGACACGGCCGTGGCGGTGAACCAGGGCGGCAAGCGCAAGGGCGCCGTCTGCACGTACCTGGAAACCTGGCACCTGGACATCGAGGAGTTCCTGGAACTGCGCAAGAACACCGGCGACGACCGCCGCCGCACGCACGACATGAACACGGCCAACTGGATTCCCGACCTCTTCATGCGCCGCGTGATGGAAAAGGGCACCTGGACGCTGTTCTCGCCCTCCAACGTGCCCGACCTGCACGACCTGTTCGGCGCCGACTTCGAGAAGGCCTACGTGGCCTACGAGGAAAAGGCCGCGCGCGGCGAGATCAAGCCCGCCCGCACCATCCAGGCCTCGGACCTTTGGCGCAAGATGCTCACGATGCTGTTCGAGACCGGCCATCCCTGGATCACCTTCAAGGACGCCTGCAACGTGCGCTCGCCGCAACAGCACGCCGGCGTGGTGCACTCCTCGAACCTGTGCACCGAGATCACGCTGAACACCAGCGACACCGAAACCGCCGTCTGCAACCTGGGTTCCGTGAACCTGCTGCAGCACCTGAAGGACGGCAAGGTCGACCACGACAAGCTCAAGAAGACCATCGCCACCGCGATGCGCATGCTCGACAACGTGATCGACATCAACTACTACGCCGTGAAGAAGGCGCGCGACTCGAACCTGCGCCACCGTCCGGTCGGCCTGGGCCTGATGGGCTTCCAGGACGCGCTGTACGAACTGCGGATTCCCTACGCCTCGCAGGAAGCCGTGCAGTTTGCCGACGAGTCGATGGAAGCCATCTGCTACCACGCCTACTGGGCCTCGACCGAGCTCGCCAAGGAACGCGGCAAGTACTCCAGCTACAAGGGCTCGCTCTGGGACAAGGGCATCCTGCCGATCGACACGCTCGAGCTGCTTGAGAAGGCCCGCGGCGGCTACGTGGAAGTGGACCGCTCGGCCACGCTCGACTGGGACGCGCTGCGCCAGAAGATCAAGGCCGACGGCATGCGCAATTCGAACTGCGTGGCCATCGCACCGACCGCGACCATCTCCAACATCATTGGCGTCGACGCGTCCATCGAGCCCTGCTTCGGCAACCTGTCGGTCAAGTCGAACCTGTCGGGCGAGTTCACCGTGATCAACCACTACCTGGTGCGCGACCTGAAGCGCCTGGGCCTGTGGGACGACGTGATGGTGATGGACCTGAAGCACTTCGACGGTTCGCTGCGCCCGATCGATCGCGTTCCGCAGGACGTGAAGGCGCTCTACGCCACCGCGTTCGAGGTCGAGACGACGTGGCTGGTCGAAGCCGCCGCGCGCCGGCCAGAAGTGGATCGACCAGGCGCAATCGCTCAACATCTACATGGCCGGTGCATCGGGCAAGAAGCTCGACGACACCTACAAGCTCGCATGGCTGCGCGGCTTGAAAACCACCTACTACCTGCGCACGCAGAGCGCGACGCACGCGGAAAAATCGACGGTGCAATCGGGCCGCCTCAACGCCGTGTCTTCGGGCAGCGATGCATCCTCGGGCATGAGTGCGCTTGATGCCGCGGCTGCCGCAGCGAAGGCGCAGATGAATGCGATGCCTGCGACCGACATCGCGTTCTGCGGCGTCGACGATCCGACCTGCGAAGCATGCCAATGACGCGCGAGTGAAGTAGAGAGGTGCATGCACGACGCGCGAACTCTCAGTCGATCACGGCATCGACTGACATCGCGCGATGCATGAGAGCAACATAACAACCACATAAATGGAGCGCGACGTGAACGAGCACTTTGCAACTCACATCGTTGCTCCGATAATCGAGCATTGGATTTTTCTATGTTGACCTGGGACGAAGAAGTCAAGCCCTCCTTGCCAAAGGATATGCAACAAGGATTGCAACAGCACCACGCATCGACCAGCGGCATGACCGCAGGCCGATCGGTGGACGCTCCGACTTCGTCGATTGCACAGCAGCCCACCGCAGCACCCGTCGCTGCGCAGCGCGTCAAGGCTTCCGACAAGCGCATCATCAACGGCCAGACCGACGTCAACCAGCTGGTGCCGTTCAAGTACAAGTGGGCCTGGGAAAAATACCTGGCCACCTGCGCCAACCACTGGATGCCGCAAGAAGTGAACATGACGCGCGACATCGCGTTGTGGAAGGACCCGAACGGCCTGACCGAAGACGAGCGCCGCATCGTCAAGCGCAACCTCGGCTTCTTCGTGACCGCCGACTCGCTGGCCGCCAACAACATCGTGCTGGGCACCTACCGCCACATCACGGCGCCCGAATGCCGCCAGTTCCTGCTGCGCCAGGCCTTCGAGGAAGCGATCCACACGCACGCCTACCAGTACATCGTCGAGTCGCTCGGCCTGGACGAGAGCGAGATCTTCAACGCCTACAACGAAGTGCCGTCGATCCGCGAGAAGGACCAGTTCCTGATCCCGTTCATCGACGCCATCAGCGACCCGCTCTTCAAGACCGGCACGCACGAAACCGACCAGACGCTGCTCAAGTCGCTGATCGTGTTCGCCTGCCTGATGGAGGGCCTGTTCTTCTACGTCGGCTTCACGCAGATCCTCGCGCTCGGCCGCCAGAACAAGATGACCGGCGCCGCCGAGCAGTACCAGTACATCCTGCGCGACGAGTCGATGCACTGCAATTTCGGCATCGACCTGATCAACCAGCTCAAGCTCGAGAACCCCGGCCTCTGGACCCCCGAGTTCAAGGCAGAGATCAAGGCCCTCTTCATGAAGGCCGTCGAGCTCGAGTACAAATACGCCGAAGACACCATGCCGCGCGGCGTGCTCGGCATGAACGCCTCCATGTTCAAGGGCTACCTGCGCTACATCGCCAATCGGCGGGCACAGCAGATCGGCCTCGAAACGCTCTTCCCGAACGAGGAAAACCCGTTCCCCTGGATGAGCGAAATGATTGACCTGAAGAAAGAGCGCAATTTCTTCGAGACCCGCGTGATCGAATACCAGTCGGGTGGCGCGCTCTCCTGGGATTGAATCTTTCCGACAAGAATTAATGAATTCAAGAATTGCCCTTGCCACCGATCGCGCCGAAGAGCGCGGCATGGACGAGGGCTCAGGTGTTCATGGTGCTGGGGCTCAGATTCCAACGCCATGAATCGCTTTGCGCTACCAACGTGCGCGGAGTGCTTCAATAGGTTGATTTTTTCAACTTGATCAAGGAGAAATAGAAATGGCAACTGCAAAGAAAGCGCCGGCTAAGAAAGCCGCTGCAAAGAAGGCTCCGGCAAAGAAGGTCGCGGCCGCTAAGAAGGCTCCGGCGAAGAAGGTAGCTGCGAAGAAGGCTCCTGCCAAGAAGGTCGCAGCCAAGAAGGTAGCCGCCAAGAAGGCGCCTGCGAAGAAGGTAGCCGCGAAGAAGGCAGCTCCCGCCAAGAAGGCCGCTGCCAAGAAGGCTCCGGCAAAGAAGGCCGCAGCGAAGAAGGCTCCTGCCAAGAAGGCGGCGGCGAAGAAGGCTCCGGCGAAGAAGGCCGCTGCCAAGAAGGCCCCTGCGAAGAAGGCTGCCGCCAAGAAGGCTCCTGCCAAAAAGGCTGCGGCCAAGAAAGCCGCGAAAAAGCCCGCTGCCAAGCCTGCCGCTGCTGCCAAGAAGCCTGCTGCAAAGAAGGCTGCCAAGGCAGCAGCTCCTGCCGCAGCGCCTGCGCCTGCTGCGCAAACGACGCTGAACCCGCAGGCAGCCTGGCCGTTCCCTACGGCCAGCAAGCCCTGAGCTTCCCAGCGCCTTTGACGGCAAAAAGCCCGGCACCTCACGGTGTCGGGCTTTTTTTATGGGCGCCTGAACAAAGCGACTCAGAGGCCGAGCGCCTGCCGGTCGATCTGGTAGTTCTGCGGTCCGCGCTGTGCGATCTTGAGCGCACCGATGCGGTTGCCCAGCGCCGCGCATTGCGCGAGCGGCCATTCCTTCTCGAGGCCGAACAGCAGCGCACCGCGCCAGGCGTCGCCGCAGCCGGTGGGCTCGACCACGGCGGTCGGCGTCACGCCCGGCACATGCGCGCGCTCGCCATCGGTCCAGACCTCGCAGCCATCGGCGGCCAGCGTGACCACCAGGCCGCGCACGCGCTTCGAGATCTCGGCCAGGCTCCAGCCGGTGCGCTGCGAAAGCATTTTTCCTTCGTAGTCGTTGACCACGACCCAGCTCGCCAGGTCGACGAAATGCTTGAGGGCGTCGCCGTCGAACATCGGCAAGCCCTGGCCCGGATCGAACACGAACGGGATCCCTGCGGCGGCGAACTGTTCGGCATGCTGCAGCATGGCGTCGCGGCCGTCGGGCGCGATGATGCCGACGCGGATGTCTTCGCGCGCCACGACCTTGGTGAGGTGCGCCTGTTGCATCGCGCCGGGATGGAACGCCGTGATCTGGTTGTTGTCAACGTCGTTCATGATCATCGCCTGCGCGGTGAAGGTGTCGTCCAGCTGGCGGACGAACTCGGTGCTGATGCCCAGCGTCCGCATGCGCTCCAGGTAGTCGGCGCCGTCGCTGCCGAGGGTGGCCATCGGCAGCGCCGTACCGCCCAGTGCGTTGAGGCTGTAGGCAATGTTGCCGGCGCAGCCGCCGAAGTCGCGCCGCAGGCCCGGCACCAGGAAAGACACATTCAGGATGTGCAGCTGGTCCGGAAGAATCTGGTCGGCGAACCGGCCCTCGAAAGTCATGATGGTGTCGAACGCGAGGGAACCGCAAATCACTGCTGCCATGGGTGGACCGTTAGTTTGGAATGGATGAAAAAGTCGAACGCGCGCCCGGCCTAGGGATAGAACGCCTCGACGCGGTAGCCGGCGATCGGCGGCAGCGTGGCCGCCTCGGTGGCGGACAAGGTCAGCGGCAACGACGCGGCCTGGTCGGCACGTGCCGCAAGCACCGAGGGCGCGCCATAGTCGGAGGCCGTCAGCACGCGGCGCACCACGGCACGCTCTTGCGTATCGAGCAGCGAGAGCTCGATCGCCGGCATGGCAAGGGGAACGGCGGCGCCGTTGCGCAGGGTGAAGCTGAGCCGGTAGTCGTTGTTGCCGCTCTTCTCGCGTGCGAAGGCGGCGCCCTCGATCACGATGTCGCCGATCTGGCGCAGCGCCGCGAGCTCGCAGCCGGAGAGCTGGCAGAGCGAAGCAAGTGCCGGCCGCAGGTTCGGCTGTCGGGCCACGATGCCGTCGCGCTCGTGGCGCAAGACCTGGACGACCAGCAGCAGGACGGCAAGCACCGCAACGCCGCGAAGCCCGAGCCGCACGGGGCGACGCTGCCAGAAAGCTGCGCCCTCGGGGCTCGGTTTTTCGTTGTCGAACAGCGGAACCCGCTCGGAATCTTCTTCGGCATCGCTGTGCGGCGCGGGGACAGCGACGGCCGTTGCATCGGGCTCGCTGGCCTCGCGCACCATCGAAGAGGCCGACGCCTTGGCGGCCGTGCGCTCATCCCGCGCCTTGGCACTGGCGATCTTGGCCGACTTGATGCGCGCCCTGCGCAGCGCCTTCTGCATCTGCACCTGGTCGCGGTCCTGCGCAGCCTCGTGCTTCTCGTTCTCGTCGCTGGCGGAGGCCGTAAGCTCGCGCGCCTTCAGGCGCAGGGCCGGCAAAGGCGGCGGTGGTGGCGGCGGGGGGGATGGCGGGGCCGCAAGGTTCAGGTCGATGTCGGGGAACGGCGGCAGCGAACTCGGCGGCGGACGCCATTCAGGCTCGTTGGCCTCGAAGTCCGACCACAGCTCGTCCGCGACGATGCCGTGTACCGGCAGCGATGCCGGCCCGGGCGCCGTGGCGGAAGCTGCGGGCGCTTCGCCAGGTCCGGGCTCGTCGTCCGACAAATCGGCATCTTCGTCCGCAGGCCGGGATTCACCCGAAGGTTCTTCCGGGGGCTCGGGTGGTTCGGATGACTCGGAGATGGCAGCAGGCGGCGGCGCAGTGCCGGCGGCCGGAACGGCGTCGGGCGCTTCGTGCAGGTCGAGGGTGGCGTCGAACACGTGGCTGCAACGGCCGCAGCGCACCCAGCCGTCCGAGATGCGGAGCTGGTCGCGAACCACCTTGAAGGTGGTGTTGCAGGCGGGGCAGCGCGTGACGAGGCTCATGACCGGGCGATTGTAGGGTCCGGCCCTCGCCGCGAGAGCGCCATCGCGGCAACGCGAACGGCCGACTGCGTCCTCAGCAGCGCGCCGTCATCAGGATCCAGCCGTCCTCGCTGTCGCTGACTTCGAGCGCCGCATACGGCGCATAGGCCTGCTTCAACTCGTCGGCCTGGCGCTCGAGGATGCCGGCCAGAACCAGCGATCCACCGGGTGCCACATGGCTGTGCAGCAAGGGCGCGAGCACCTTGAGCGGTGTCGCCAGGATGTTGGCCAGCACCGTGTCGTAGCGGCCCCTGGCGGCTTCGGGCAGGCCGGCATTCAGGCGCACGCCGTTGGCTTCGGCGTTGAGGCGGGTGGCCGAAACGGCCGCTTCGTCGATGTCGACGGCGTCGATGTCGGGCGCACCGAACTTGGCCGCGCCGATGGCCAAGATGCCGGAGCCGCAGCCGTAGTCGAGCACGCGCTGGCCGCCGAACCCGCCCTGCTTCGCGATCCACCGCAGGCACATGCGCGTGGTCGGATGCGTGCCGGTGCCGAAGGCCAGTCCCGGATCCAGGCGGATCACCTGCCTGGCCGCGCCGGGCGGCTCGTGCCAGGTGGGCACGATCCAGAATTCGGGCGTGATCTCGACCGGCGCAAACTGCGATTGCGTGAGCCGCACCCAGTCCTGGTCCGGCACGGGCGCCACGCCGAGCACTTCGCAGCCTTCGAAGAAATCCTGCAGCGCAAGCACCGACGCCGCCTCGTTGGCGAGCGCTTCGTCGGCAAACAGCGCGATCACGCGCGAGCGCTGCCAGCCCTCCTTGGGCGGCGGCATGCCGGGCTCGCCGAACAGTGCCTGCTCGGCGTCGGTCTGCGCGTCGGCGTCTTCCACCGACACGCTCAGCGCATCAAGTGCGTCGAGCGCGTCGCCGAGCATTTCGACCCGGTCTTCCGGCGCCATCAGGCGAAGTTCAAACATGGCGGCGTCCGGTATCGTTCAGCGCTTGTGGGCCGCGAGCCACTCTTCGAGATAGTGGATGTTGGTGCCGCCGCTCATGAACTTGGCGTCGACCATCAGTTCGCGGTGCAGCGGAATGTTGGTCTGGATGCCTTCGATCACGGTTTCGTTCAGCGCCGTGCGCATGCGTGCCATGGCCTGCTCGCGGGTGTCGCCGTAGACGATGATCTTGCCGATCATGGAGTCGTAGTTCGGCGGCACGAAGTAGTTGGTGTAGGCATGCGAATCGACGCGGACGCCAGGTCCGCCCGGCGGATGCCACATGGTGATGCGGCCCGGCGACGGCGTGAACTTCCAGGCGTCTTCGGCATTGATGCGGCACTCGATGGCGTGGCCGCGCATCTCGATCTGGCGCTGCGTGAAGGGCAGCTTCTCGCCGGCCGCGACCATGATCTGCGTCTTCACGATGTCGATGCCGGTGGTGAACTCGGTCACCGGGTGTTCCACCTGCACGCGCGTGTTCATCTCGATGAAATAGAACTCGCCGTTCTCATAGAGGAACTCGAAGGTGCCGGCGCCGCGGTAGCCGATCTTCTTGCAGGCCGCCGCGCAGCGCTCGCCGATCTTCTCGATCAGCTTGCGGGGAATGCCCGGCGCCGGCGATTCCTCGATCACCTTCTGGTGGCGTCGCTGCATGGAGCAGTCGCGCTCGCCCAGGTAGACCGCATTCTTGTGCTTGTCCGCGAGGATCTGGATTTCGACGTGGCGCGGGTTCTGGAGAAACTTCTCCATGTACACGGCCGGGTTGTTGAATGCACCGCCGGCTTCCGCCTTGGTCATCTGGATGGCGTTGATCAGCGCCGCCTCGGTGTGCACCACGCGCATGCCGCGCCCGCCGCCGCCGCCGGCGGCCTTGATGATGACCGGGTAGCCGATGGCGCGCGCAATGCGCTTGTTGGTGGCGGCGTCGTCCGAGAGCTCGCCTTCGGAGCCGGGCACGCAGGGCACGCCGGCCTTGATCATTGCCTGCTTGGCCGCGACCTTGTCGCCCATCGTGCGGATGTTGTCCGGCGTGGGGCCGATGAACTGGAAACCGCTCTGTTCGACGCGCTCGGCGAAGTTGGCGTTCTCGCTCAGGAAGCCGTAGCCGGGATGGATTGCCTCGGCGTCGGTCACCTCGGCCGCCGAGATGATCGCCGGCATGTTGAGATAGCTCAGCGACGACGGCGCCGGGCCGATGCAGACGGCCTCCTGCGCGAGCTTGACGTACTTCGCGTCGCGGTCGGCCTCGGAATAGACCATCACGGCCTTGATGCCGAGCTCGCTGCAGGCGCGCTGGATCCGGAGGGCGATTTCCCCCCGGTTTGCAACCAGGATCTTCTTGAACATGGTCACTCGATGATGAACAGTGGCTGGCCGTATTCGACCGCCTGACCGTTTTCGCCGAGGATCTGGGTGATCGTGCCGGATTTGTCGGCTTCGATTTCGTTGAGGATCTTCATCGCTTCGATGATGCAGATGGTGTCGCCCTCGTTGACCTTGCTGCCGATTTCGACGAAAGCCGCCGCGCCAGGGCTGGACGAGCGGTAGAAGGTTCCCACCATGGGCGACTTGACGGCATGCCCGGCGGGCGCAGCCTCGGGTGCCGGGGCGCTGGCGATCGCGGGAGCCGGGGCGCCGCCGGCTGCAGGAGCCGCGGCCGCGGGAGCAGCCACCGTCTGCACATATTGCACGGGTGCGGCGATGCCGCCCTTGACGATGCGAACCTTGCCTTCGGTTTCGGTGATTTCCAGTTCGGAAATATTGGATTCCGACACCAGGTCGATCAGTGTCTTGAGTTTGCGCAGATCCATGAGGCTCCAGTGCCGACTTTGCCGGTCATTAGGAAGTAACTTGGCTAAAAATCGGCGATCTTTAGCGATTGGCGGCGAATGCCGAGTGTGTATCTGATTCTAACCGTGAACCAGATCACGCCGCCAAGCCGCCAGGTCGGCGGCTTCGAGCTTGCCCATTTTACGGGCCGCCACAGCGCCGCTGCCGTTCAGGACGAGCGTGAAAGGCAAGCCGCCCGCGGTATTTCCCAGACTTTTCACCAGCTCCGTTCCCTGCAAACCGGCCAAACCCGTGGGATAACTGACGGGTGTTTTCTGCAGGAATTTGCGCACGGCGCTCGGTTGGTCGATGGCCAAACCGACAACTTGCCAGCCGTTCCCCCCATTTTCGCGGAAGAAGCGATCGATCATCGGCATTTCCTCCACGCACGGAGGACACCAGGTCGCCCAGAAATTCAGGAGCAGCGGCTTGCCGCGGAGATCGGAAAACACCAGCTCGCCGCCTTCGGGACGGTCGAAGCGTTGCGACCAGAAGGCCGCATCGAGCATCTCCCCCTCCGCGCGGCTGCCGCGCTCACGCCACCATGCACCGCCCAGGCCCGCCGCGGCGGCCGCGACCGCCACGCCGCCGTAGAGAAGGCGGCGCCGTGTGGGCGAAGAAGTCATTCACTTGTCCTTTTCTTTTTCGATCAGCCGGCGCAGCGCAGCGAGGTCGCCGCGGGGCGCGCGCCCCTGGGCGTCGGGACGAAGCGCGCCGCGCAGGTCGTCCAGGTCGTACACCAGCAAGTGGACGCCGATTTCTTCGCCGAGGGCGCGGCTCGCGGCATGCACGCTGAGGGCCTCCACCTGCTCGCCATGAAATCCGGTCACCATGCGCGGCTCGTAGTCCACGTGATGGTCGATGAGGGCAATCTCGGCCGACTTGGAATCATCGCAGAACAACTGAATATAAATGTCTGACAGCCGGGTCGCGGTACCGTGCCAGACGGCCCCCCCGACATGCGGCCGGAATGCCGCCATGCGCTCCATCCATTCGAGCGCAAGAAGCCGCAGGGCATGCAGTTCCTGGGGCTGGGTGTCGGCGCAATACAGCGCGATGTAGTCGCGGACTTCGGCCTCGACCTCGTCGTTGTTGGGCAGCGCCGTGCGCGACGACAGGCCCAGGTCTCGTACCGCGCGGCGCTTGGCCGGGCCGTACTCCAGCCCCTCCTCGACGACGAGGCGGGCTGCGGTGGCGGCGATCTCACGCTTGGTGGTCGTGTCCATCGGGATATTTTGCCCGCAGTCAGCCGCCCTCACACGAACATCGGTACAAAGCGCGCGCGTTGCGGCGGCGCCGGCGTCCATGCGGCTCCCTAGAATCGCCCGATGCACATTCATATTCTCGGCATCTGCGGCACGTTCATGGGCGGCGTGGCCGCCCTGGCGCGCGAAGCGGGCCACAGGGTCACGGGCTGCGACGCCGGTGTGTACCCGCCCATGAGCGACCAGCTTCGCTCGCTCGGCATCGACCTGATCGAAGGCTTCGCAGCCGACCAGCTGGCCCTCGCGCCCGACATGTTCGTGGTCGGCAACGTGGTGTCGAGGGCCCGGCTGCCCGACGGCACGCCCAAGTTTCCGCTGATGGAAGCCATCCTGGATGCCGGCCGGCCCTACACCAGCGGGCCGCAGTGGCTGGCCGAGCATGTGCTGGCGGGCCGCCACGTGATGGCCGTGGCCGGAACCCACGGCAAGACCACCACCACCTCGATGCTGGCCTGGGTGCTCGAGCAAGGCGGCAAGGCGCCGGGCTTCCTGGTGGGCGGTGTGCCGCTCGACTTCGGCGTCTCGGCGCGGTCCGGCGGCGGTGCGCCCTTCGTCATCGAGGCCGACGAGTACGACACCGCCTTCTTCGACAAGCGCAGCAAGTTCGTGCACTACCGCCCGCGCACCGCGATTCTCAACAACCTCGAGTTCGATCACGCGGACATCTTCGATGATCTTGCCGCCATCGAGCGCCAGTTCCACCACCTGGTGCGCACGGTGCCCGGCACCGGCCGCTTGGTGGTCAACGCCACCGAAGAGAGCCTGCAGCGCGTTCTGGCCCAAGGCTGCTGGAGCGAGCTCGCGCGCTTCGGCGCGGGCGGCGAATGGCAGGCCCGCGGCTCGCACGATGCCTTCGACGTGCTGCGGCAGGGGGAAGCGGTGGGCCGGGTCGAGTGGGAGCTCTCGGGCCTGCACAACCAGATGAATGCTCTGGCCGCGATCGCGGCCGCCGAGCACGTCGGCGTGGCGCCGGCCGATGCGGCGCGCGCGCTCGGCAGCTTCAGGAACGTGCGCCGCCGGATGGAATTGCGCGGCACCGTCGAGCGCCGCGACGGCGCGATCACCGTGTATGACGACTTCGCCCACCACCCCACGGCCATCCGCACCACGCTCGATGGCCTGCGCAAGAAGCTCGATGCCGCCGGCAAGAAGGACGAGCGCATCCTTGCCGCCTTCGAGCCGCGCAGCAACACCATGAAGCTCGGCGTGATGGCCGCGCAGCTGCCCTGGAGCCTGGAATCGGCCGACCGGTCGTTCTGCCACACGGCGGGGCTCGACTGGGACGCCGCCGCGGCGCTGGCGCCAATGGGCGAGCGCGCACAGGTGGCGGGGGCGATCGAACCGCTGGTCGCGCAGATCGTCGGCGCGGCACGGCCCGGCGACCACATCGTCTGCATGAGCAATGGCGGCTTCGGCGGCGTGCACGACAAGCTGCTTGCGGCACTGCGCGGCGCGGCGGCACCATGAGCGCCATGCGCGCGCGGGAACTGATCGAGGGCCTGAAGCTGCAGCCCCACCCCGAGGGCGGCTGGTACAGCGAGGTCTTCCGCTCGGCCGCGAGCGTGGTTCCCACCGACGGCCGGCCGCCGCGCAGTGCGCTCACCAGCATCTACTTCCTGCTCGAGGCGGCGCAGCACTCGCGCTGGCACCGGGTGCTGTCGGACGAAGTCTGGGTGCACCTCGAGGGCGTGCCGCTGGCGCTGTGGACCTGCGACGCGGCCCTGCGCACCGCACCGGCCCACGTGCGGCTCGGTCCGGTCGATGCGCACGGCACGCGGCCGCAGCACGTGGTGCCGGCCGGCCAGTGGCAGGCCGCGCGTCCCATCCAGGGCCACGCCAGCGGCGACTACACGCTGGTCGCCTGCATGGTCGGCCCGGGCTTCGACTTTGCCGACTTCTCGCTGGTGCCGCCGGACAGCGACGAAGCCGACGCCATGCGGCACCACTGGCCCGAGCTGGCCGGGATGCTCTGACCCCCGTTCAACCCCTGCGCTGCTTCACAGCCCGCGACAGCGTGTCGAGCACCTGCGCCGAATCGTCCCAGCCGATGCATGCATCGGTGATGCTCTTGCCGTATTCGAGGCCCGAGAGCTGGTCCTTGCCCGGCGAGAACTTCTGGGCGCCGGCCTGCAGGTGGCTTTCGATCATCACGCCGAAGACGCGGTTCGAACCTCCGGCGATCTGGTCGGCAATGTCCTTGGCCACGTCGATCTGCTTCTGGTGCTGCTTGGAACTGTTGGCGTGGCTGCAGTCGACCATCAGCGTGGGCGGCAGCTTGGCGGCTTCCAGGTCCTTGCAGGCGGCCTCGACGCTCGCGGCGTCGTAGTTGGGCGCCTTGCCGCCGCGCAGGATCACGTGGCAGTCGCGGTTGCCGTTGGTCTGCACGATCGCGACCTGGCCGTTCTTGTGCACCGAGAGAAAGTGATGGCCGCGCGCCGCCGCCTGGATGGCGTCGGTCGCGATGCGGATGTTGCCGTCGGTGCCGTTCTTGAAGCCGATCGGCGCCGAGAGGCCGGAAGCGAGCTCGCGGTGCACCTGGCTTTCGGTGGTCCGCGCGCCGATGGCACCCCAGGCGATCAGGTCGCCGATGTATTGGGGCGAGATCACGTCGAGGAACTCGCTGCCCGCCGGCAGGCCCAGGCGGTTGATGTCGATCAGGAGCTGGCGCGCGATGCGCAGGCCCTCGTCGATGCGAAAGCTCTCGTCGAGGTACGGGTCGTTGATGAGCCCCTTCCAGCCGACCGTGGTGCGCGGCTTCTCGAAGTACACGCGCATCACGATCTCGAGCGTGCCGGCGTATTTTTCGCGCTCGGCCTTCAGGCGGCGGGCGTATTCGAGCGCCGCGGCCGGGTCGTGGATCGAGCAGGGTCCCATGACCACCAGCAGCCGGTCGTCCTTGCCGGCCATGATGTTGTGGATGCTGCGGCGGGTGCCCTCGATCAGCGTTTCGACCGGCGTGCCGCGAATCGGAAAGAAGCGGATCAGATGTTCTGGAGGGGGCAGCACGTTGATGTCCTTGATGCGTTCGTCGTCGGTCTTGCTGGTTTTTTCGACGCTCGCATACCAGCTGTCGCTGGCCGGGGCAGTGTTCGTGCTCATGGTGTTTCCTTGTCAGTATGAAGATCGTCAGGGCATAAAAAAACCGCCGGGGCTCGAGGCGCCGGCGGTTCTGGGAGGGTGTTCGTTTGCTTTACGCGCTCGCCTCTCGTCCGCCGGAAACCGGGAACCAAAAGAAAGCAAAAAAATAAGCGCGGAGGGCGGACATGTGGGCCGAAATGTAGCACGGAAAACAGGAAGCCCCGCAAATGCCGGGCTTCCGACGGTCAGCGGTAGCCGGATTCGTTGGGGTTGTGGATGATCCAGATCAGGTTGCCGCCCGAGTAGTCGCCCATGCCGCCACCCGCGAACACCAGGCGTCCCTGGCCCTTGTAGGTCATCTCGAAACGATGGCGGTCGCTGCCGAAATAGAACGGGATGAAGGCCTTGCCCGTGACGTAGGCGCCCTGGTCGGTCGGCGGGCCGGCAAGGTCGGTGACCTGCCTGGCGCTCATGCCGATCTGCAACCGGCTGAACCTGCTGTTGCGCGCCGGATTGCCGGTGATCTCGCCTTCGTACCCGTTCAGGCCCTTGATGGTGCGGCCGCTGCCGGCTTCGACCTTGGAGGAATCGATCACGTTGCCCTGGGCGTCCATGCCGGCCTTCACGCCGCCACGGGCCGGTGCCGCGGGTGCTGTAGCTGCGGCAGCGGGCGCGGGCGCGGCCTGGGTGCCGCCCGAACCGCCGCGCGATGCACAGCCGGCCGTTGCCAGCACGGCCACGGCGGCAGCCGCAGCCCACAGGGGCGCGGACGAATTGATCCTGATCCTCATCGAAGCTCCTCTTTGTAAAAATTCGAGGAGCGAGCTTAGCAAGCTCTCAGGCGGTTCCGCCTACGGTCAAACCATCGATGCGCAGGGTGGGCTGGCCCACGCCGACGGGCACGCTCTGGCCTTCCTTGCCACAGGTGCCCACGCCGGAGTCGAGCGCCATGTCGTTGCCGATCATGGTCACGCGGGTGAGCGCGTCGGGGCCGTTGCCCACGATGGTCGCGCCCTTCACCGGGTACTGGACCTTGCCGTTCTCGACCCAATAGGCCTCGCTTGCGGAGAACACGAACTTGCCGCTCGTGATGTCGACCTGTCCGCCGCCGAAGTTGGTGGCGTAGAGGCCCTTTTTAATGCTGGCAACGATTTCCTTCGGGTCCTTGTCGCCGCCCAGCATGTAGGTGTTGGTCATGCGCGGCATCGGCACGTGGGCGTAGCTCTCTCGGCGGCCATTGCCCGTGGGCTTGACCTTCATGAGGCGCGCGTTGAGCGAGTCCTGGATGTAGCCCTTGAGGATGCCGTTCTCGATGAGCACGTTGCGCTGGCTTGCGTTGCCTTCGTCGTCCACGTTGAGCGAGCCGCGGCGGTCGGCGATGGTGCCGTCGTCGAGCACCGTGACGCCCTTGGCCGCCACGCGCTGGCCGATGCGGCCCGAGAACGCACTGGAGCCCTTGCGGTTGAAGTCGCCCTCCAGGCCGTGGCCGATGGCCTCGTGCAGCAGGATGCCGGGCCAGCCGGATCCGAGCACCACGGTCATTTCGCCGGCCGGTGCCGGACGCGCCTCGAGGTTGGTCAGCGCGGCCTTCACCGCATGGTCGACGTAATCGGCGATCTGCTCGTCGGTGAAGTAGGCCAGGCCGAAGCGCCCGCCGCCGCCGCCCGAACCCACCTCGCGCCGGCCGTTCTGCTCGGCGATCACCGTGACCGACAGGCGCACCAGCGGCCGCACGTCGGCTGCGAGCGTGCCGTCGGCGCGCGCCACCAGCACCACGTCGTATTCGCTCGCCAGGCCCGCCATCACCTGGGCCACGCGCGGGTCGCGCGAGCGGGCGAGCTTCTCGACCTTTTCGAGCAGCTTGACCTTGGCCGTGCTGTCGAGCGTGGAAATGGGGTCGATGCCGCTGTAGAGCGACCGGCTCGATGCGATCTTGCGCGTTGCCGTCTTCACGCGGCCGGTGCGGCCCGCGGACGAAATGGAGCGCACCGTGCGCGCCGCATCGAGCAGCGACGCCTCGGAAATGTCGTCCGAATAGGCAAAGGCGGTCTTCTCGCCGCTGACCGCACGCACGCCGACGCCCTGGTCGATGCTGAAGCTGCCCGTCTTGACGATGCCTTCTTCGAGGCTCCAGCCTTCGCTGCGCGTGTACTGGAAGTACAGGTCGGCGTCGTCCACCTTGTGCGCGGTGATCTCGGCCAGGGCCTTGCCCAGGTGCGATTCGTCGAGGCCGAAAGGCGTGAGAAGAAGCTGCTGCGCCGTGGCCAGGCGCTCGATGGTGGGTTCGCGAGAGATCATGAAGGGATTATTGCTCGCCCCCGCGCTTTGCGTACGGCGCTAGTTTTGCGCGGCGAGCTTGCGCGCCCTGGCGATCGACATCAGGATGCCCAGGCCCAGTCCCAGCGTGACCATGGCGGTGCCGCCGTAGCTGATGAACGGCAGCGGCACGCCCACCACGGGCAGGATGCCGCTCACCATGCCCATGTTGACGAAGGCGTAGGTGAAGAAAATCATTGTCACCGCCCCCGCCAGCAGCCGCGAGAACAGCGTCGTGGCGTTGGCCGCGATGGCCAGCCCGCGGAAGATCAGCAGGATGAAGGCCGCGATCAGCGCGAGGTTGCCGACCAGGCCGAACTCCTCGGAATACGCCGCGAAGATGAAGTCGGTGGTGCGCTCGGGAATGAATTCGAGGTGCGTCTGGGTGCCCTGCATGAAGCCCTTGCCGCCCATGCCGCCCGAGCCGATGGCAATCATTCCCTGGATGATGTGGAAGCCCTTGCCGAGCGGGTCCTTGCTCGGGTCGAGCAGCGTGCACACGCGCTGTTTCTGGTAGTCGTGCAGCACGCGCCAGTCGACCCCGTCGGCGCACAGCTGCGACTCGAAGCCGACGATCAGCGTCACTGCGATCGCGCCCAGCACCACCGGCGGCACGATCAGCTTCCACGACAGCCCGGCAAAAAAGATGACCGCCATGCCGGCCGCGAGCACCAGCAAGGACGTGCCCAGGTCCGGCTGCTTCATGATGAGCCCGACCGGCACCGCCAGCAGCACCGTGGCCACCACGAAATCGAGCGGCCGCAACTGCCCTTCCCGGCGCTGGAACCACCAGGCCAGCATCAGCGGCATCGCGATCTTGAGGATCTCGCTGGGCTGGATCACCACGCCGATGTTGATCCATCGGGTGGCACCCTTCTTGGTGATGCCGAAGAGCGCCACCGCCACCAGCAGCGCCACCCCCGTCGCATAGAGCGGCACCGCGAAGATCATCAGCCGCTGCGGCGGCACCTGGGCCACCACGAACATGATGAAGCCGGCCAGCAGCATGTTGCGGCCATGGTCGGAGAAGCGCGAGCCGTGGTCATAGCCCGACGAATACATGGTGAGCAGCCCGGCAAAGGCCAGCAGCAGGACGGCAAAAGCCAGGAAGCCGTCGAAGCCCTGGAAGATGGGCGCGACACGGCGCGCCAGGGAGGGCTGGTTGAACACGGCGGACATGGGGGCGGATTATCCGCGCCCCAAGGGGCATTTCAGCCGAACCCGAGCTGAACGACCGTGCGCCCCGGTCGGCTTTCGAGCGCAAGCTGTACGCCGACCGCGGCCGCGCGCTCCAAAAGCGCCCTGGGCACCCGCGATGCATCGAAGCCTTGTCCATCGTCGATCACCCGCAGATGCACCGCACCCGCTGGCGCGTCCGCCTCGATGCGCAGGGATTTCGCGTGGGCATGCTGAAGCACATTCGAAATGGCCTCGAACAGCAGGAACTGCAGTTGCCGCATGCCCTGCGCGTCGAGGCGCTTCACGGTGGGCACCTCGTCCACGGCCCACTCCAGGCGGATGCCGGCAGCCGCGAGCCGCGGCTCCAGCCGGTAGCGCAAGGCCGCCAGCAGCGCACCGACGTCGCCTGGCGGGAGGTGGATGGAATCGATCGACAGCTTGAGCCTGTCCAGCGAGTCGCGCAGCGTGCGCAGCAGCTCGTCGGAACTCGCCTGCCCCGACTGCAGTTGCCGGATGGCCGAGCTGATGTGCGAGCCCACGCCATCGTGCATGTCGCGCAGGATGCGCTCGCGCTCGTGGGTGCGGGCCTGGTCGCGCGCCACCTGCTCCAGCGCCGCGAAGGTGGACGCGAGTTCGCGCTCGCGCTGCGCCACGCGCTCGGCCAGCGTGGCGACCCAGCCCCGCGCTTCGATGGTGGCTGCCCGGAAGCGCTGCAGCACGATCAGAAGCAGCGCAATGCCGAAGAACACCGACGAATACCGCACCCAGGTGGTCTCGCCGTAGGCATCGCTCAGGCGGATCACCAGCCAGTCGCGGGTGCCGAAACCCAGTGTCACCAGCGCGGCGGCCGCCACCAGCAGCCGCCCTGTGTTCGGCTGCACGATCGTGGCCACGGCAAAAGCGCCGACGAACAAGGCAATGAACACGATCTCCGCGGCCAGCCAGCCAGTGAGCCAATACGGCTCTTCGCGGTACAGCGCCATCGCGCTCGCGGCGATCGTTCCCGCCACCACCGAGGCCACGGGCCAGCGAAGCCAGCGCATGCGGGCGCTGCTTTCCCAATTCGCGAGGTGATAGCAGAACATCATGGCGGAAGCGGCCCAGCCAGCGTAGCAGGCGGCCATGAGCACGCCCCAGGCCGGCCAGGGCAGCGGCGGCTCGGCGATCACGCCGTCGGCCACTCGCAGCGCCCAGCAGAATTCGGCCAGCGCAGCCCAGAAATACACACCGTCGCGCCGCCCGCTGCCCGGGGCACCGGCATCGACCTGCGTGAGCCACAGGGCCAGCGCGATGCCGCCGACGATGAGGCTGAAGGCGGTCAGGAGCACCGAGCCGGTGAAGCGCCAGGCATAGGCACTCTCGAACAGCTCGGTGCGCACCGGCGTCGCGGGTCCGATGGTCACGCGGGAAAGCCCGGCCCGGCGGGCGCTGTCGGCGCGGATGCGGATCTGCAGGCGGTTGTCGCCCGCCTTCAGCAAGTGCCCCGGAACCGGCACGTAGATCGGGGCCTTGGCGTAGTCGGCGCCGTTGCCCCGTGCCAGGTCCCCGTAGACCTGCAGCAACGCGCCGTCGAGGCGCACCTCGAGCACGTTGCCGGCGCGCGGAATGAAGATGCCCCAGGGCGTCGCAGGCTCGGACGCGAGCGTGAACGGCAGGTCGAACTCGGCAAGGCCAGGGCGTCCGGCGTGCTGGCGGTCCCAGTGGTAGGACAGCTCGACGGGCGCTTTTTCAGTCACGCCATCGATCGTCGTCGTGACGGTGCCTCGCCGCAGCTCGATGGGCGTATCCGCCGGTGCGGCGCCAACGGCAGCGGCAACCGCCATCAGAAGCACCGCGAAACACAGCGCGAGAAAAGCCCTTCCCGGGCTTGCGAACGATCGCCCGGCCACGCCGCTCAGCCCGGGTGGGACAGCAGGCCGAGCCGCGTGGCTTCGAACACGGCCTCGCTCTTGGAGTGCACCGCCAGCTTGCCGTAGAGATTCTTGATGTGCGTCTGCACCGTGTGGACGCTCAGCCCCTTGAGCCGTGCAATTTCCGCGTAGGAGAACCCGCGCGCGATGAGCGTGAGCACCTCGTGCTCGCGCGCGGAAAGCAGGCTCGGCGCCGCGTTGTCGGCGGCTGCCTCGGGTGTGGCGGCGGCAGGCGTGCCGGCCAGCTGCAGGCTGCGGTACTTGGCAAGCACCCGCCGCGCAATCATCGGCGAGATGGGCGATGCGCCGGCCTTCATCTCGACGATGGTCTGCGCGATGTCCTCGGGCGCAGCGTCCTTGTGGATGTAGCCCACGGCGCCGGCCTCGATGCTGGAGAGCACGTTCTCTTCGTCCCCGAATACGGAGATCACCAGCGGCTCGCAGCCGGGAAAACGCGCCACGGCCTCGCGGATCACGTCCAGTCCGCTGCCGTCGGGCATGCCCAGGTCGACCAGCAGAACGTCCGGAATGGTGGCGGTCTGGGCCAGCCAGGCCAGCGCCTCGGTCACGGTGCCGGCGCTTCCGAGCCAGAACAGGCTGGGGCTGCGCTGCACGCTGGCTTCGAAGAAGGCGCGCGCGCGGCTGTCGTCCTCGACGACGAGCACGCCCCAACGGCGTGTGGTTCCCGCATCCAGAGCCTCGATGTTCATGGGCGTGAGCATAAGCCTCGGCGGGAGGTAAAAAGGTCGCTGAAGCTCCCGCTTTCATGGGATGTTGAGGCCCCTGCGGGCCGCCAGACTGCGGCTGTCTTCCCATTTCCCCCGGGCGGCCCGGCTGAAAGCGCTGCGATCCCGATTGAATACTTTGGATTTCCCCAGGCAAACATCGAGCGGATCGGGCGACGAATTGCCCGCGTTCAGCAAGTCACGGTGGTACGCCGGGTTCGGGCAAAAAGTCCGCATACCGAAGCCTTCCGTTGCGCATGGCGCCTCGCGCGCACGGACGTCATGCAAAATTACCCGGCTCCTTCGATGAGGGAGTTGCGTCGATCGCATCACCTTCAGTCTCCACCACGCATGGACTCGCATACCACTCATCTGTTGTACCTGCATGGATTCCGCTCCTCGCCCCGTTCGACCAAGGCGCGGCTCATGGCACAGCGCGTGGCGCGGGACCATCCCGACCTGCAGTGGTGGTGCCCCCAACTGCCGCCTTCCCCCAAGGAAGCCATCGACATGGTCATGAAGGGCATCGCGGACTGGCCGCGCAAGTCAATGGCGGTGGTGGGCTCATCGCTCGGAGGCTTCTATGCGACCTACGTGGCGGGCATGACGCGATGCCGCACCGTGCTGCTGAATCCGGCGGTGCACCCGGCGCGCGACCTCGCGCGCTACATCGGCGACCAGACCACGTGGCAGGACCCGTCGGAGCATTTCTATTTCCGGCCCGAGTACATCCAGGAATTGCGCACCATGGAAGTCGGCGCGCTCACGCGGCCCGAGCGCGTCCTGGCCATCATCGCCAAGGGCGACGAGGCGCTCGACTGGCATGAAACCTCGGCGCGCTACCCCGACAGCAACATCAAGCTGATCGAGGGCGGCGACCACGCGCTGTCCGATTTCGAGGAAAACCACCTCGACGACGTGCTGGCGTTCATCAACCCCATCTGAAGATCCCGACAGGCCCACACGGAAGCGGGCAGGCCAGGGGGCGTACCAAGTCTGGGACAATCCGGGCATGTTTGTATTGTTTGAAGAAGCCGGCAAGTACCTCGGCGGCCGCGTGCTGTCGGAGGCCGAAGCATCGGCGCAGGTCGAGCTCGACACCGGGAAGCGCGTCAAGGTCAAGGGCGCCAACATCGTCCTGCGTTTCGAAAAGCCGGCGCCGGCCGAGCTGATCGGCGAAGCGCGTGCCCTCGCGGCGGCCATGGACCTGGACCTCGCCTGGGAATTTGCGCCGGAGGGCGAATTCAGCTTCGGCGATCTCGCGTCCGACTATTTCAGCGACAAGCCCACGCTCGCGCAGCAGGCCGCCGCGCTGTTCGCGCTGTTCGAGGCACCGCACTACTTTCGCCGCGCGGGCAAGGGGCGCTTCAAGAAGGCGCCCGCCGACATCGTGCAGCAGGCGCTCGCAGCCATCGAGAAGAAGAAAGCCGTCCAGGCGCAGATCGTCGAATGGGCCGGGCAGCTGGCCGAGGGCATCTGCCCGCAGCCGATTCGCGAACAGCTCTACAAGATCCTGTTCAAGCCGGACAAGAACGCGCCCGAATACAAGGCCGTGGTCGATGCCTCGCGCGCCACGCAGCGCCCGCCGCTCGAACTGCTGGAGCGTGCCGGCGCCATCGATTCGCCCTACCAGTTCCACTGGCGGCGCTTCCTGTTCGAGAACTTTCCCAAGGGCACCGGCTTTCCGGCGCTCGCCGCGCCGGCCATCGTGGACGACCTGCCGGTTGCCGCGGGCGTCGAGGCGTTTTCGATCGACGATTCGCAAACGACTGAAATCGACGACGCGCTCTCGGTGCAAGGCCTCGGCACGGGCACCGTCACGGTGGGCATCCATATCGCGGCGCCCGGCCTCGCGCTGACGCCAGGCAGCCCCATCGACCAGGTGGCGCGCACCCGGATGTCCACGGTCTACATGCCGGGCTACAAGATCACCATGCTGCCCGACGAGGTGGTCAACGCCTACACGCTGCTGGAAGGCGGCGACCGCCCTGCGGTGTCGCTCTATGCGCGCTTCGACGAAGCCACGCTCGCGCTGCAATCGACCGAGACCAAGCTCGAACGCGTGCCCATCGTGGCCAACCTGCGGCACGACCAGCTCGACTGCGTCGTCACGCAGCCCTGGCTGGAGGACGCATCGTCCACCAGCGAGAACACGCCCGAAGCTGCGGCAAGGCTGCGCGCTCCGCTGTCCTTCCTGTTCCGCCTCGCGAGGCAGCTGAAAGCCCAGCGCGAAGTGGTGCGCGGCAAGCCCGAGAACTTCAACCGGCCCGACTACAACTTTCGCCTCGTCGGCAACGCCGGCGAGCCGGAGGGCAGCGAGCAGGTGCAGATCACCACGCGCCAGCGCGGCGCGCCGCTCGACCTGATCGTGTCGGAGGCCATGATCCTGGCCAACAGCAGCTGGGGCGGCTGGCTCGGCGAACTCGGCGTGCCGGGCCTCTACCGCAGCCAGGCCAGCCTGGCGCCCGGCATCAAGGTGCGCATGGGCACGCGCGCCCTGCCACACGCGGGCCTGGGCGTGAAGAGCTATGCCTGGAGCACTTCGCCGCTGCGCCGCTACACCGACCTCGTGAACCAGTGGCAGATCATCGCGGCCGCGCGCCACGGCAAGACCGCCGCGCTGGCGGCGCCATTCAAGCCGAAGGACGCCGACCTGTTCTCGATCCTCTCGGGCTTCGACGCCGCGTACGCGACCTACAACGCCTACCAGGGCGGCATGGAACGCTTCTGGACGCTCAAGTACCTCGAGCAGCAAGGCATCACCGAGCTCGAGGCCACCGTGATCAAGGACATCCAGAACGGCGCCCTCGTGCGTGCCGACCACCTGCCGCTCGTGTTCCCGGTGGCCGGCCAGCAGGAGCGCGGCGCGCGGCTGCGCGTGAAGCTCGGCGAGATCGATGAAATCGCCCTCGACGTGCACGGCACCGTGCTCGAGCGCCTCGACACGCCCGCGGCCGGCGCCCCGGCCGAAAGAAGAAGGCGGCGACGAGGAACTGGAAGAAGTCGCCGGCCCCATCGCCATTGCTGTCGACCTGACCGACAGCGAGGCGGCACCGGAGAACACGCCGGCATGAACTTCAGGGACCTGAGCACGCTGCAGATCGCACTCGGCGTGTCGGTCATTGCGCACGCCGCCCTTCTTGCGGTGCGCTTCGTCGACCCCGAATCGTTCAATCGGGTCTTCAGCGAAACGCCGCTCGAAGTGATCCTGGTGAACAGCAAGACCCACGACAAGCCCGACGCCAACACCCGCGTGGTGGCGCAGACCTCGCTCGCGGGCGGCGGCGACCTCGAACGGGGCCGCGCCACCAGTCCGCTCCCGCCGTCGAGCTTTACCGCCGTGGGCGATTCGGTCGAGGACGCGCGGCGCCAGGTCGAGGCCATGCAGGCCCAGCAGATGCAATTGCTTGCCCAGCTCAAGCGCGACCTCGCCGCCATGCCGGCACCGGACCCGCGTGCCTCGGGCGACCCGAAGGAAGCCGTCGCCCGGGAAGAGAAGCGGCGCCAGATGGTGGAACTGCTGGCCGAGATCGAGCGGCGTGTGAACGAAGAAAACGCGCGTCCCAAGAAGCGCTACCTGAGCCCGTCCACGCGCGAGGCGGCCTACGCCATCTACGTGGACTCGCTGCGCCGCCGCATCGAACTGCGGGGCACCGAGAACTTTCCCACCGCGGCCGGCAAGAAGCTCTACGGCGAGCTCAAGATGACGATCACCATCAACCACGACGGCAAGCTGCTCGACACCGCGGTGGATGAGAGCTCGGGCGACACCACGCTCGACCGGCGCGCCAGGGCCATCGTGCAGAGCATCGGCGGCTTCGGAAAGTTCACCGATGCCATGCGCAAGGAAACCGACCAGATCGTGCTGCAGTCGCGCTTCAAGTTCACTCGCGACGAAACCATCGAACTCTCGTCCCAGTAGCAACGCGACAACAGCGAATCACGGCACCATGGACCTGTACTGCGTAGTGGGCAATCCCGTCGAGCACAGCCGCTCGCCCCGGATCCATGCCCGGTTCGCCGAGCTCTGCGGCCAGCAGATGGACTACAGCCGCCGGCTGGTGCCGATCGGCGCCTTTGCCGAGGGCATTGCCAGCTTCAGGCGCGAGGCCGCCGAGCGCGGCGACGCGGCACGTGGCTGCAACGTCACCGTGCCTTTCAAGTTCGACGCCGCGGCCATTGCACAGCACACCAGCGAGCGGGCGCTGCTCGCGCAGGCGGTCAACACGCTGCGCTTCGAGGCCGATGGCAGCATCCATGCCGACAACACCGACGGCATCGGCCTGGTCAACGACATCGTGCGCAACGCCGCTGTGCCGCTGGCGGGCCGCGAACTGCTGCTCATCGGCGCAGGCGGCGCGGCCGCGGGCGTGCTCGGGCCGCTGCTCGATGCGGGCGTCTCGCGCATCGTGGTGGCCAACCGGACGGTCGGCAAGGCCATGGCCCTGGTGCAGCGCCATGCCGCCCTGGCACTGCAGCGCGGCGCCACGCTCGAAGCCTGGGCGCTCGACGAGGTGCCCGGCACCTTCGACATCGTGGTCAATGCCACGGCGTCCAGCCTTGCGGGCGATGCGGTGCCGGTGCACGCGCAGGTGCTGCGCGAGGGGGCGCTGGCGGTCGACCTGATGTACGGCCCCGCCGCCGCCGGCTTCATGGCCTGGGCCGAAGCGCACGGCGGCGTGCCGCGCGACGGGCTTGGCATGCTGGTCGAGCAGGCGGCCGAGGCCTTCGAGATCTGGCGCGGCGTGCGCCCGCCAGGTGCACAGGTGCTGGCCGAGCTGCGCGCCGCGCTCGCCGCCGGCCAATGAAGGGGCTGCTGCGCCTCGTTGGCTGCCTGCTGCTGGCGGCCGTGGCGCTGGAGCTCTTCTTCGTGGCACGCATCGCGGCCATGGCGGCGGTCGATCCGCAAAGCACCGCGTTCCAGCGCTCCGAAGCCTGGCAGATCGCCGTTCACCAGGGCAGCAAGGGCGCATGGCGCCAGGAGTGGGTGCCGTACGCGCAGATCAGCGACAACCTCAAGCGCGCGGTCATCGCCAGCGAGGACGCCGACTTCATCGATCACAACGGCGTGGAATGGGAAGCCATCGAACGCGCGCGGCAGCGCAACGCCAAGGCCGAGGAGCTCGCGGCCCGGCGCGCGGCGCGTGCCGTGGCGCGCGGCAAGCCGGTGCGGCCGGTGCAACTGCGCGGCGGCTCCACCATCACGCAGCAGCTCGCGAAGAACCTGCTGCTTTCCGGCGAGCGCACGCTGCTGCGCAAGGGCCAGGAACTGGTGCTTGCCACGCTGCTCGAGGCGCTGCTCGACAAGCGCCGCATTCTCGAGATCTATCTCAACAACGTCGAGTGGGGCGAAGGCGTGTTCGGCGCCGAGGCCGCGTCGCAGTATTACTTCAGGAAGCCTGCTTCACGCCTCGGCGCCGGCGAGGCCGCGCGCCTGGCCGTGATGCTGCCGAGCCCCAAGTTCTTCGAGCGCCGGCTGGGCTCGGGCTATCTCAGCGGCCGCGCATCGACGATCATGGCGCGGATGCCCGCGGCCGAGCTGCCCTGAAGGCAGCGCAGCGCGCTTCGATGGCCAGCACGACCGCGAATCCGATGAGGTAGGCCAGCACGTCCCACGCATCGGGCGTGCTGCCGAGCACGATGCGCAGGGCCCGGTTCGGAATGTGCAGGTGCCAGGCGGAGGCCACGAACTGTCCCAGCTCGACCGCCAGGCCCACGCCGAGCGCGGCCAACGCCAGGGGCAGCACGCGCGCGGCAACGAAGGCCTTGAAGACGACGTAGACCCACGCCACGGCCAGCACGTCGCCGAAGAAACTGCGCAACCAGCCCCAGCGCGCGCCGACGGTGGCCAGCAGCACGAGCACAAGGAACAGGGCCACCGCCCACGCCAGAGAAAGAGGATCGAAACGCCATCGCATGCCCCGTATCATCGCGCCCATGCTGGCAAAGCTCACGGGTTGGTTGTTGTTGGGGATCGTCCGGTTGCTCACGGGTGCCCAGGCGCGCTGGTACGGCTGCCCGCCCAAGGCCGAGCAGCGCATCTATTTCGCCAACCATCAAAGCCACGCCGACCTGGTGATGATCTGGGCCGCGCTCCCCGAGGAGCTGCGCAGCATCACTCGGCCCATCGCGGCGCGCGACTACTGGGCCAACACGCCGTTCAAGCGCTGGATCACGACGGAGGTGTTCAACGCCGTGTATGTGGAGCGCGGGGCCACCGCGCCGGCCGAACCCAGGACGCCTGCGCAGCCCCCCATGGACGCGGTCGCAACGCCAGCCGAGCGCATCGACCCGTCGATGGAGCCGCTGCTTCCCGTTGCGCCGCTGATCGTCGATGTGACGCCGGAAGCCGTGGACGAGGTGCAAGGCCGGCTCGATCTTCCTGCGCCTCCCCCGCCTCCCCCTCCGCTTCCTGCCCCGCCGTCCCCACAGGTGCAGCCGCCCGCAGCGGAAAGCACGGAGCCGCCTCCACCCGATCCGCTCGCGCCGCTGGTCGAGGCGCTGCAAAGCGGCGACTCGATCATCATCTTTCCCGAAGGCACGCGCGGCCACACCGGCGAACCGCAGAAGTTCAAGTCGGGCCTCTACACGCTCGCGACCCTGTTTCCCGACGTGGTGCTGGTGCCCGCCTGGATCGACAACGTGCAGCGCGTGATGCCCAAGGGCGAGATCGTGCCGGTGCCGATCCTGTGCTCCGTTACCTTCGGGGCGCCGGTCCGGGTCGAGGAGGGCGAAGAGCGCCGGCCTTTTCTCGATCGCGCGCGTGCCGCGGTGATCGCCTTGCGCGACGTCTGAGCGAAACCTTGCGATGAATCAGTTCCTGCGCAGCCTCACCCCGACCGAGCAGGTCGCGGCCCTCTTCCTCATCGTCTTCGGGCTGCTCGTGATCGTGAGCACCACCGCCTTCTTCCTCACGTTCCGGGAGCGGCGCAATCCCGTGCATGACGCCGCCTGGCAGGCCGAGCTTGCGCACTACCGCAAGCTCCTGGGCACCACCTGGTTCATGGTGATCGTGTTCTGGGTCGGCTGGGCGCTGGGCGAAACGGTGGCCACCGTGCTGTTCGCGCTGATCGCCTTCTTTGCGCTGCGCGAGTTCATCACGCTCTCGCCCACGCGGCGCGGCGACCACCGCAGCCTGATTCTGGCGTTCTTCGTGGTGCTGCCGATCCAGTTCTGGCTCGTGGCCACCGCGCGCTTCGACCTGTTCACCGTGTTCATCCCGGTGTACGTGTTCCTCGCGATCCCGGTCGCGAGCGCGCTGGCCGACGACCCGAGCCATTTCCTGGAGCGCAATGCCAAGCTGCAGTGGGGCATCATGGTCTGCGTCTACGGCATGAGCCATGTGCCGGCGCTGCTGCTGCTGAGCTTTCCTGGCTACGAGGGCAAGAGTGCCTTCCTGGTGTTCTTCCTGGTGTTCGTGGTGCAGACCTCGGTGCTGGTGCAGCACGTGATTTCGCGCCGCTGGCAGCGAAAGCCCTTTGCACCCAACGTGAGCCGAAGCTTCAACTGGACCAGCTGGGGCATCGGCATCGTCGTCGCCAGCCTGGTGGGCGCGCTGTTCTCGTTCATCACGCCGTTCAAGTTCGGCCAGGCGCTCGCGGTGTCCGTCATCGCGTGCATCGCGGGCTCCATGGGGCACCTGGTGATGAAGGCGCTCAAGCGCGACCGCGGCATTCCCAACTGGGGCAAGAAGGGCGTGGGCGTCACGGGCGCCAACGGCCTGCTCGACCGCGTCGATGCGCTGTGCTTCGCGGCGCCCATCTTCTTTCATTCGATCCGCTGGTACTTCAACCTCTAGCATGCGCATCCTCGGCATCGACCCCGGCCTCCTGACCACCGGCTTCGGCGTGGTGGATTCGGACGGCCATGCGCTGCGCTATGTCGCGAGCGGCACCATCAGCACGCGGCACCTGGGCAGCGGCAACCTGCCGGCACGCCTGAAGGTGCTGTTCGACGGCATCGCGGAAATTGCCGCGCGCTACCAGCCCGATGCCTCGGCGGTGGAAATCATCTTCGTCAACGTCAACCCGCAATCGACGCTGCTGCTGGGCCAGGCACGCGGCGCCTGCGTCACCTCGCTGGTCAACAGCAATCTCGCCGTCGCCGAATACACCGCGCTGCAGATGAAGAAGGCCGTGGCGGGCCATGGCCAGGCCGGCAAGGCGCAGGTGCAGGAGATGGTCAAGCGCCTGCTCGACCTGCCGGGCCTGCCGGGCGCCGATGCGGCCGACGCGCTGGGCATTGCCATCACGCATGCGCAGGTGGGCCGGTCGATGGCGCGGCTGGCCGAGGCGGCCGAGTTGTCGAAGACGCATGCCGGGACCTATCGGCAGGGTCGTTCGAGATAGTGGAGAACCCCGGCGCTAGACCACCCGCTCCGCGATCAGCACCGCAAAGAAACCGAACGCCGCCAGCAGCGTCCACTTGAGCACGATCCAGCCAAAGCGGCGGTACTTGGCCTGCCCGGTTCCGGCATAGAACGCGAACGACACGCCGGCCACCAGCAGGAGCAGCAGGATGGCCCAGCGGAAGAGAAGCATCGTCCGGGCGGCCCTTACCAGGCCCGCGCCACTTCGCCGAAACCGCGCGGCGCACGCTTTTCGTCCTCGAAGGTGACGACCTCGTAGGCGTCGCTGTTCGCCAGCAGTTCGCGCAGCAGCTTGTTGTTGAGCGCATGGCCCGAGCGGAACGCGGTGTAGGCCGCCAGCAGCGGCTTTCCGATGATGTACAGGTCGCCCATGGCGTCGAGGATCTTGTGCTTCACGAACTCGTCGTCGTAGCGCAAGCCACCGGCATTGAGCACCTTGGTGTCGTCCATCACGATGGCGTTGTCGAGCCCGCCGCCGAGCGCCAGGCCCTTGCTGCGCATGTACTCGACCTCCTTGGTGAAGCCGAAGGTGCGCGCGCGCGCGATGTCGCGGCTGTAGGAGTCCTTGCCCAGGTCGAACTCCACGCGCTGGCCGGTGGAGTTGACCACGCGATGGTCGAAGTCGATCTCGAAGCTCAGCTTGTAGCCGTGGTACGGCTCCAGGCTCGCCCACTTCTCGTTGGCACCCTCGCCTTCGCGCACTTCGACCTTGCGCGTGACGCGGATGAAGCGGCGCGGCGCCTTCTGCAGTTCGATGCCCGCGCTTTGCAGCAGGAACACGAACGACGAGGCCGACCCGTCGAGGATCGGCACTTCGTCGGCCGTGATGTCGATGTAGAGGTTGTCGATGCCGAGGCCCGCGCAGGCCGACATCAGGTGCTCGACCGTCTGCACCTTGGCCCCGCCGGTCGACACCGTGGAAGCCAGGCGGGTGTCGGTCACCGCCTCGGCGGTCATGCGGATGTCGACGGGTTCGGGCAGGTCGACGCGCCGGAACACGATGCCGGTGTCCGCCGGCGCCGGACGCAGCGTGAGCTCCACGCGTTGTCCGCTGTGGAGCCCCACGCCCACGGCGCGGCTGATCGACTTGAGGGTTCGTTGTTGCAGCACGCCGGCGATTTTAGGCGCCCGGGACGCGTGCCGTCCTATGCCCCTCGCTATGGCACCGATAGACATAGGTTCTATTTCCAGCGCGGGCGATGGACGCAAAGGGCACGAAGCGGACGCAGCGCGTAGAGCCGGCGGAAGTCCCTTTCAGGTCTTCCCCGTACCCCTTGCGAACCTTCGTGCCCTCTGCGTTCGGTGGCCTGCGTCAATCGGCTTGACGGCGCAGGAAAGCGGGAATCTCGAAGTCGTCCATGCCGCCCGACGACAGCGCATCGACCTTGGCCGCGGCCATCGTGCGGTTGGTGCGCCACACGCTGGGCACCGCCATGCCGTCGTAGTTCGGCTGGCCCATGCTGTGGCCGCCGTGGCCTGCATGCCCGGCGCCGAGCGTCGGCACGTTGAACGGGATGTTGTCGGTGCCGGTACGGATCACTTCGAGCGTCGGTGCCTGGCGGCGCGCATCGGCGCGCGACAGGCCGGTGGCCACCACCGTGACGCGCATCTGGTCGCCCAGGCTCTCGTCGTAGGCGGCGCCGTAGATCACGTGCGCATCGGGCGAGGCGTAGGCGCGGATGGTGTTCATCGCGAGCTTCGACTCGTTGAGCTTGAGCGAGCCCTTCGAGGCTGTGACGAGCACCAGCACGCCCTTGGCACCCGAGAGGTCGATGCCTTCGAGCAGCGGGCAGGCCACGGCCTGTTCGGCGGCGATGCGAGCGCGGTCCGGGCCGGCGGCGGCGGCCGTGCCCATCATGGCCTTGCCCGGCTCGCCCATCACGGTGCGCACGTCTTCGAAGTCGACGTTCACGCCGCCGTACTCGTTGATGATTTCCGAGATGCCGCCCACGGCGTTCTTGAGCACGTCGTTGGCATGCGCGAAGGCTTCGTCCTGGGTGATGTCCTCGCCCAGCACGTCGAGCAGCTTCTCGTTGAGCACCACGATCAGCGAGTCGACATTCGCCTCGAGCTCGGCCAGGCCGTTGTCGGCGTTGGTCATGCGGCGGCCGCCTTCCCAGTCGAAGGGCTTGGTCACCACGCCCACGGTGAGGATGCCCATCTCCTTGGCCACGCGCGCAATCACGGGCGCCGCGCCGGTGCCGGTGCCGCCGCCCATGCCGGCGGTGATGAAGAGCATGTGCGCGCCGTCGATGGCCGCGCGGATGTCGTCCACCGCGGCTTCGGCCGCATCACGCCCCTTGTCGGGCTTGCTGCCCGCGCCCAGACCACTGGTGCCCAGCTGGATGATCTTGTGCGCGTTGCTGCGCTGGAGTGCCTGCGCATCGGTGTTGGCGCAGACGAACTGCACACCCTGCACGCCACGCTCCATCATGTGCGCCACGGCATTGCCGCCGCCGCCGCCGACTCCGATCACCTTGATCTGGGTGCCTTGGTTGAATTCTTCGACTTCGATCATTTCGATGGTCATTTCTAACTCCTTGAATTTGCAGTTGCCGTTGTGTATCTGTGGATCTTTTAATTGTCTTGACGCGTTCAACGAAGGCTGTCGTCAGGGCGGTGGACCTGTGCGCCGCCATCGCTCGTTGAAATGCAGGGGCGGACCGCCGCGTGCGAGCCAGAGTGGGGATCGGTTCATGGTCAGAAGTTCCCCACGATGAAGTCCTTGAAGCGTCCGAACGCAGTCTTTACGGACCCGTTCTTCTGCGCGACCTTGAAACCGCGCAGGCGTGCGAAGCGCGCTTCCTCGAGCAAGCCCATCACCGTGGCGGCGCGCGGCTGCGCGACCATGTCGGAGAGCGCGCTCGAATACTTCGGAATGCCGCGCCGCACCGGCTTCAGGAAGATGTCTTCACCGAGTTCGACCATGCCCGGCATCACGGCGCTGCCGCCCGTGAGCACCACGCCGGACGACAGCACCTCTTCGTAGCCCGACTCGCGCACCACCTGCTGCACGAGCGAGAAGATTTCTTCGATGCGCGGCTCGATCACGCCTGCCAGCGCCTGCTTGCTCAGCATGCGCGGGCCGCGGTCGCCCAGGCCGGGCACTTCCACCTGCGTGTCCGGGTCGGCCAGCAGTTGCTTGGCATAGCCGTTCTCGACCTTGATGTCTTCCGCGTCCTTGGTCGGCGTGCGCAGCGCCATGGCGATGTCGCTGGTGATCAGGTCGCCCGCGATCGGGATCACGGCCGTGTGGCGGATCGCGCCGTTGGTGAAGATGGCCACGTCGGTGGTGCCGGCGCCGATGTCGACCAGCACCACGCCGAGCTCGCGCTCGTCTTCGGTCAGCACCGCCTGGCTGGAAGCCAGCGGATTGAGCATCAGCTGGTCGACTTCCAGCCCGCAGCGGCGAACGCACTTGATGATGTTCTCGGCCGCGCTCTGTGCGCCGGTCACGATGTGTACCTTGGCCTCCAGCCGCATGCCGCTCATGCCGATCGGCTCCTTCACGTCCTGGCCGTCGATCACAAACTCCTGCGGCTCCACCAGCAACAGGCGCTGGTCGCTCGAGATGTTGATCGCGCGCGCGGTTTCCACCACGCGGGGCCACGTCGGCGGGCGTCACTTCCTTGTCCTTCACCGCCACCATGCCGCTCGAATTGATGCCGCGGATGTGGCTGCCGGTAATGCCGGTGTAGACGCGGCTGATCTTGCAGTCGGCCATCAGCTCGGCCTCCTTCAGGGCCTGCTGGATGCTCTGCACGGTGGCGTCGATGTTCACCACCACGCCGCGCTTCAGGCCGTTGCTCGGCGCAATGCCGAGTCCGGCGAGCTTCAGCTCGCCGCCGGGCAGCACCTCGGCCACCACCACCATCACCTTGGCGGTGCCGATGTCGAGTCCGACAACCAGGTCTTTGTATTCTTTGGGCATTGAATGTCCTCGGTATTCGCTGTTTATTTCTTCTTGGTCTTCGGGTCGGTGACGACCGTGGTGACGCCACGAAGACGCAACGCATAGGCATCGTTGTGGCGCAGGTCGGCCCCTTCGACGTCCGCTGCGGTGCGGTGGTATTGGCCCGCGACCTGGGTCACGGTCTTGAGAAAGCGCTGCGTGCGGGCGGCCACCTCTTCGGGCTGGCCGCGGCCGAGCTCGATCTCGGCGCCGGTGTCGAGCACGACCTTCCAGCTGCCCCGGCTGGACAGCGTGAGTTCTTCCACGCCGAAGTCGTGGGGCTGGAAGATCGGTGCGAGCACGCGGTACATGCCCAGCACCTGCCCGGCCTGCTCCACCGGTCCGTCCAGCCGCGGGAGCTGGTCGTCCACCTCGGCCACGTTGGCATCGAAGACTTCGCCGAAGCCGTTGATCAGCTTGGAGCCGGCCTCGTCGCCCCAGGTCGCCACGGGCACCTGCTCGGTCAGGGTCACGCGCAACATGTTCGGAAACTCGCGCCGCACCACCGCCTTGCGCACCCATGGCACCGACTCGAACGCCGTGCGCGCACGCGTCAGATCGACGGTGAAGAAGTTGCCGGCGAGCTGGGGCGCGACGTTGGCACGCAGCGTCACGGCGTTGTTGTGCGTCACGTCGCCGTCCACCTTGATGCCGGCCGATGGGAAAGAAGGGCTGGCGCAGCACCCACCATGCGCTCGCCGCCAGCAGCATGAGCGCCACCACCACGAACGCCAGGTTCGAGACGATGTTCATGAGCTTGACGTCAAAAGGCACGGGGATGCTATCTGCCATGGCTATTGCGCTCCTCCCTTGGCATCCAGCGAAGCCGAGGCCAGCACGCGCAGGCACAGGTCCTCGTAGGCAATGCCCGCCGCGCGCGCCGACATCGGCACCAGCGAATGGCTGGTCATGCCGGGCGAGGTGTTCATCTCGAGCAGGAAGGGCTTGCGGTCGCTGGCGCGGATCATCACGTCGGCGCGGCCCCAGCCGCGGCAGCCGAGCGTGTGGTACGCCGCCAGCGTGATGCGCTGGATCTCGTGTTCCTCGGCGGGGTCGAGGCCGCTCGGGCACTGGTACTTCACGTCATCAGTGAAGTACTTGTTCTGGTAGTCGTAGGCGCCTTCCGGCGCGGCGATGCGCACCACGGGCAGCGCGCGTGCATCGAGGCCCTGGCCGAGCACGGCGCAGGTCACTTCCTCGCCTTCGATGAATTCCTCGCACAGCACGTCGGCGTCGTACCTGGCCGACAGCGCCACGGCGTCCTGCATCTGCGAATAGCCCTCGACCTTGGTCACGCCGATGGACGAGCCTTCGCGCGGCGGCTTCACGATCAGCGGGAGGCCCAGCACGTCGGGCACGGCCCTGACCTGCTCGCGGCTCTGCTGGTCGAACGCCAGGCGCACGTACTTGGGCGTCGGCAGGCCGTCGGCCTGCCAGATGCGCTTGGTCATGACCTTGTCCATCGCCACGCTGGACGCCATCACGCCCGATCCGGTGTAGGGCATGCCGAGCAGCTCGAGCGCACCCTGCACCGTGCCGTCCTCGCCGTGGCGCCCATGCAGGGCGATGAAGCAGCGCGCGAAGCCGTCGCGCCGAAGCTCGGCCAGGTCGCGCTCCGACGGATCGAAGGCATGCGCATCGACGCCGCGCGAGCGCAGCGCCTGGAGCACGCCCGTGCCGGACATGATCGAAATCTCGCGTTCCGCGGAGCTTCCGCCGAACAGCACCGCCACCTTGCCGAATTGCTTTGGATCCTGAAGCGTCATGGGTTCACCTCCGCGCCGCGCGCCGCACCGGCAATTTCTACGACCTTGCCCGGCACCGCGCCGATGGAGCCCGCGCCCATGCAAAGCACCACGTCGCCGTCGCGCGCGTTGTCCAGGATGGCCTGGGGCATGGCGCCGATGTCGTCGACGAACACAGGCTCTACCTTGCCGGCCACGCGCAATGCGCGCGCCAGCGTGCGGCCGTTGGCGGCCACGATGGGCGGTTCGCCGGCGGCGTACACCTCGCCCAGCAGCACCGCGTCGGCATTGCCGATGACCTTGACGAAATCCTCGAAGCAGTCGCGCGTGCGGGTGTAGCGGTGCGGCTGGAATGCCAGCACCAGCCGGCGACCCGGGAACGCACCGCGCGCCGCGGCGATGGTCGCGGCCATCTCGACCGGGTGATGCCCGTAGTCGTCGATCACAGTGAAGCTGCCGGCCTGCGGCCCTTGCACCGCCACCTCGCCGTAGCTCTGGAAGCGGCGGCCCACGCCCTTGAAGCCGGCCAGCCCGCGCTGCACCGCCTCGTCGGGGATGCCGAGCTCCACCGCCACCGCGATCACCGACAGCGCGTTGCGCACGTTGTGTTCGCCCGGAAGGTTCAGCACGATGGGCAGGTCCGGCAGCGTGACGCCATTGCGCCGCTGCGCGGTGAAATGCATCTGGCCGCCCACGGCGCGCACGTCGACCGCGCGAACCTGCGCGTCTTCGCCGAAACCGTAGCTGGTGACCGGGCAGGTGACGTGGGACACGATGTCCCGCACCGCCGGATCGTCGGTGCACAGGATGGCCACGCCATAGAACGGCATGCGGTGCAGGAAATCGACAAAGGCCTTCTTGAGCTTCTCGAAGTCGTGCCCGTAGGTTTCCATGTGGTCGGCATCGATGTTCGTGACCACCGCCATGACGGGCAGCAGGTTCAGGAACGAGGCATCCGACTCGTCGGCCTCCACCACGATGTAGTCGCCGCTGCCCAGTTGCGCATTGGCACCGGCGCTGTTGAGCCGCCCGCCGATCACGAAGGTCGGGTCGAGCCCGGCGGCATCGAGCACGCTGGCCACGAGGCTCGTGGTGGTGGTCTTGCCGTGCGTGCCCGCAATCGCGATGCCCTGCTTCAGGCGCATCAGCTCGGCCAGCATCAGCGCGCGCGGCACCACCGGGATGCGCTTCTCGCGCGCGGCCAGCACTTCGGGGTTGTCCGACTGCACCGCGGTGGACGTGACGACCGCGTCGGCGCCGTCGATGTGCGCCGCCGCATGGCCCACGAAGGTGCCGATGCCCAGGCCGGCCAGCCGGCGCAGCGTCGCGCTGTCGGCCAGGTCGGAGCCGGTGATGCGGTAGCCGAGGTTGAACAGCACCTCGGCGATGCCGCTCATGCCGGAACCGCCGATGCCGACGAAGTGGATGTGACGGATTGCGTGCTTCATTTGGCAAGCTCCTCGCATGCCTGGACGACAGCCTGGACGGCGTCGGTCTTCTGCATGGTCTTGGCCCTGGTGGCCTTGTCGATCAGCGCGGTGCGCTCGGTTTTCTGTAGCAAGTCAGCCAGCAATTCAGGTGTGAGGTCGGTCTGCTGCACCAGCCAGCCGCCGCCCGCGTCGACGAGGAAGCGCGCGTTGGTGGTCTGGTGGTCGTCGACCGCCGAGGGAAAAGGCACGAACAGCGCTGCTGCGCCGACGGCCGCGATTTCTGTGACGGTGCTGGCCCCGGCGCGCGCGACGATGATGTCGGCGTCGGCGTAGGCCTGCGCGGTGTCTTCGATGAACGGCGTGAGCTCGCCGTCGACGCCGGCCGCCGCGTAGTTGGCGCGCAGCGCGTCGATCTGCTGGGCGCCGCTCTGGTGCAGCACCTGCGGGCGCGCGCCCGGTTCGATGCGTGCGAGCGCCTGCGGCACCACGGCATTGAGCGCCTTGGCACCGAGGCTGCCGCCGACCACCAAGAGACGCAGCGGCCCGCTGCGGCCCGCGAAGCGCACCGCGGGATCGGGTTGCGAGGTGAACGCCGCGCGCAACGGGTTGCCGACCCATTGCGCTTTCTTCAGCACATTGGGGAACGCAGTGAACACGCGATCGGCCACGCCCGACAGTACCTTGTTGGCAAGGCCGGCGACCGAGTTCTGTTCGTGCAGCACCAGCGGCTTGTTGAGCAGCACGCTCATCATTCCGCCCGGAAAAGTGATGTAGCCGCCCAGGCCCACCACCACGTCGGGCTGGACGCGGCGGACCACGCCCAGGCTCTGCCAGAAGGCGCGCAAGAGGCGCAGTGGCAGCAGGAACAGCGTGAGCGGGCCCTTGCCGCGCACGCCGCCGAACTGCACCGGCTCGAACGCGAAGCCGCGCGGCGGCACGAGCTTTTCTTCCATGCTGCCGGGTGCCCCCAGCCAGTGCACGCGCCAGCCGCGCTCGCGCAGCGCCTCGGCGACCGCGAGCCCCGGAAAGATGTGGCCGCCCGTTCCGCCGGCCATGACGAGTGCGGTGCGCCCGGTCATATGCGGCCTCCGCGCATCAGCACCCTGTTCTCATAGTCGATGCGCAGCACCACGGCCAGCGCCACCAGGTTCATCAGGATGGCCGAGCCGCCGAAGCTCATGAGCGGCAAGGTCAGGCCCTTGGTCGGCAGCGCGCCGAGGTTCACGCCCATGTTGATGAAGGCCTGGAAGCCGATCCACACGCCCACGCCTTGCGCCACGAGCCCCGAGAACACGCGGTCGAGCGCGATCGCCTGGCGGCCGATGTGCATGATGCGGCGGGTCAGCCAGAGGAACATGCCGATGATCAGCAGCACGCCGAGCAGGCCGAACTCTTCGCCGATGACTGCGAGCAGGAAGTCGGTGTGCGCCTCGGGCAGCCAGTGCAGCTTCTCGACGCTGCCGCCCAGCCCCACGCCGAAGATCTCGCCGCGGCCGATGGCGATCAGCGAATGCGAGAGCTGGTAGCCCTTGCCCAGCGCATGCTCCTCGCTCCACGGGTCCAGGTACGCGAAGATGCGCTCGCGCCGCCACGGGCTGGTCGCGACGATGGTGCCGAAGGCCACCACCACCAGCGCGGCAATCACGAAGAACATGCGGGCATTCACGCCGCCCAGGAACAGGATGCCCATGGCGATCACGGCAATCACCATGAACGCGCCCATGTCGGGCTCGGCCATCACCAGCATGCCGACCACCACCACCGCGATGCCCATCGGCAGCACGGCGCGGAAGAAGCGCTCCTTGATCTCCATCTTGCGCACCATGTAGCTGGCGGCGTAGAGCACCATCGCGAGCTTGGCGAGCTCCGACGGCTGGAAGCGCATGAAGCCCAGCGGCAGCCAGCGCCGCGCGCCATTCACGTTGATGCCGACATGCGGAATGAGCACCGCCACCAGGAGCAGCAGCGAGGCGACGAAGAGCCAGGGCGCGGCGCGCTC